>CAWJRJ010000017.1:0-291290 GCA_963845245.1 Nitrospirota bacterium | reverse complement strand
CTGAGCAAGGGTCTCCGGCGATCGCAAAGTCCGAGCCACCAGTGCCAGCGCGCCAAGCGCTTCATTTTCGGCTGCAGCGGGCAACAAGAGAACGAACACGATGTCCACCTTCTGGCCGTCGATGGCGTCGAACTCGATCGCGGGCTTCAATTTCGCGAGCAGGCCGCAGGGCCGTTGCAGTTCCGGCAGTCGGGCATGCGGAATTGCGACGGCCTTGCCGATCCCCGTCGATCCCAGTTCTTCCCGCTTGAGCAGATAGGACGCGACCTGATCGGCGGGCAGGCCGAGGCCGGTTGCGGCCCTGGCCGCGAATTCCTGCAGCAGCAGCCGCTTGCCGGAAGCCCGCACGTCGATCATGACGTCTGTTGGCGACAGCAGATCGGAGATTTTCATGGTCGCTCCGCAAGGACGCATCGCTATGAGCATTGATCGGCCTCGGATGGCAAGAGATTTTACGCGCTAATCCGGCGCGCGCAGCCGGTAGCCGATGCCGGTTTCGGTCAGCACGAATTGCGGCCGCTCCGGGTCGGCCTCGATCTTCTGTCGGAGCTGCCGCACGTAGACCCGCAAATATTGCGCATCCGTCAGTTCGTCCCATAATTCCTTGAGCAGGAACCGGTGGGTCAGCACCTTGCCGGCGTGCTGCACCAGCACGCGGAGCAATTCGTATTCCTTGGGCGACAGCTTGACTTCGCGGTCGCCGACCTTGACGATGCGCCGCACCAGGTCGACGGTCAGATCGCCGGTCCGGAATACCGGGCGCTCGCCGTGAACCTGCAATTGATGCCGCAGCGCCGCGCGCATGCGGGCGAGCAATTCATCCATCCCGAACGGCTTGGTCAGGTAAAGATCGTCGGCGCCGAGATCCAGCGCCTGGACCTTGCCGGCCTCGTCGCCGCGGCTCGACAGCACCACGATCGGCACGCTGTCGTTGCGGCCGCGGATCATGCGCAGCAATTCGTGGCCCTGGATGTCCGGCAGGCCGAGATCGAGAATGATCAGCGCCGGATTTTGCGCCAGCAATTCCAGCGCGAGCTTGCCGTTGGAGGCTTCGAGGATCTCATAGCCCTGCGTGCTCAGCCCCATCCGCAGCAATTTGCGGATCGACGGCTCGTCATCGATGACCAGGACCTTGATCGGTGCGGCGGTCATGCGGCGGTATCCAGCGCATTGGAGGCCGCCGGGATCGGCAGGCGGATGGTCAGCACCGCGCCGCTGCGGTCGGTGCGGTTGGCCGCGAAGATCCTGCCGTGCATCGCCTCGACGAAGCCGCGGGAGATCGCAAGCCCGAGGCCGGTGCCGGGGCGGACATGGTCGCCCTTTTGCGCGCGATAGAACTCGTCGAAGACACTGTCCAGTTCCGCCGGTGGAATGCCCTCGCCTTCGTCAACGATCTGCAAGATGACCTGATCCCTGTCCCGATGGCTCCGGATCGATATCGTGGTGTCGGCGGGCGCATATTTCGCCGCGTTGTCCAGCAGGTTGAAAAGCACCTGCTCGAACAGCACCGCGTCGAGCTCCAGCATCGGCAAATCGGCGGCGAGCTCGAGCGAAACCTTGTGGTGGACCAGGATCTTGCTGGCGCGCCGCAGGGCGCTGCCGACGATCTCGCCGATATCGTGGGGCGCGGTATTCGGCACGATGGCGCCGGATTCCAGCTTGGTCATGTCGAGGAGATTGGCGATGAAGCGATTGAGCCGTTCGGATTTATCGATCACGGTCGCCAGCAGATCGCGCTTCTGCGTATCGCTGAGTTCCGCTTTCCAGATCGCGCATGGTGGAGGCGGCGCCGAGACCGACGCCAGCGGCGTCTTGAGGTCGTGCGAGATCGAGGTCAACAGCGCCGAGCGCAGGCGATCGGATTCCACGGTGCGCTTGACGCGGTCCATGTCCTCGACCAGCAGCACCCGCTCGATCGCCAGCGCCCCCTGATCGACCAGCGCATCGAGCAGCCGGCGCTGGCCGGGGTCAGCAGCGGCCCGGTCCTGTCATTGTCGATGCCGATCACGCCGATTGGCCCGCGCCCGGTGCGCATCGGCAGGAACAGACGCTTGGCCCCCGGCAGCGTATCGGAGCCGCGGCCGGCGGGGCGGTCGTTGCTCCACGCCCAGTTGGCGGCGGCGAGATCGGCCTTGTCGAGCTCGTCCTCGGGGGGATAGCCCGCCTTGACGGTGAGCACGCCCTGCTCCGGGAACAGCAGCACCACCCGCACCTTGAGCATCAGCGCCGTCTGGTACGCCGTCGCCCACAAGACGTCGTCCAGCGTCGCGGTGCCCGCAAGCTTGCGGCTGAAGGCGTAGAGCGACTCCGTGGTCCGCACCCTGCCGATCGCCGTGATCGCCTGGGTGCGCACGCGCGCCGCGACATTGGAAACCAGGATCGCGATCAGCATGAAGAAGAAGAACGCCGCGACATTGGTCGGATCGGTGATGGTGAAGGTATAGACCGGCGGCAGGAAGAAGAAATTGTAGCACAGCGAGGCGGCGACGCTTGCCAGCAGCGACGGCCACAACCCGTACCGCACCGCCACGCTTACTACCGCCGTCAGGAACACCAGATCGACATTTTCGATGCCGAAATACGGCTTGATCAACTCGGCGGCGCCGAGGCCGACGGCCACGATCAGAAGCGCGAACAAATAGGGCTCGGGATCGAACGGTTCGGAGCGCGCCGCCGTCTGCACCGCGGTCTTGGCCGTGGACTTCTCGGCGCTGTCGTCGCCGGAATCGGACTGCACGCTGATATTGCCGGCGCGGCGCACCAGGTCGTGCACCACCGAGCCGCGCATGAGCTCGAACCACCAGGAGCGTCGACTTCCCGATCACGATCTGGGTGACGTTGTTGGCCTGCGCGAAACGGATCCATCATCGGCGATACGGCGCTCGACGGCGGGAACGGCGAGCGTCTCGCCGCCCAGCGCTTCGGCGAGCCGCAGCGTATCGGCCAACCGGTCGCGCTGCTCGTCGGTCAATTGGCAGGGCGCGCCGCGTCTCGATGCCTGATGGCGGTCCAGGAGGTGCGTGCAGCCGGTCCGCCAGCGCCCCGGCTCGGTGTAGCGCACGAGCCCTGCCGCCCGTGGGTCCCCTCGCTGACGCAGACCAGGCGCGTTCACCCGCCGCCCAGGGGCCGGCGATGGCGTTGCCCTGCATGTGGGTCAACAACTGCTCGTCACCCGCCCCGGCGGTCCGGCGCAGCGCCAGCTCGCGCAGCGCGGTCAGGTTGCCCGGCGAGCTTTTTTATCAAGGACAAGTGTAGTATCACCCCCTGCGCCGCGGCCAAGAGTCTGCCCACCGCCGGTGCCTCTGGAAAGCTCATCCATCACCTCGCGCACTTTCAGGCCCATCTCCTTGAACGCGCTCAACCAACTGAAGTTCTCCATTAATGAAACCTTTCCCTGTATTTCAAGCCTGCGGCAATGTATCTGTTTATGTTTGATGGATCAAACTCATCCCGCATGAGTACACCGTGGATAAATGCGAATATCTTCCCCCTGACGTCGTCCGCCACATCCGGGTAAAAAAGTGGGTTTGCTACCACGACGCCCCTGAATGCGTAATAAAGCGCTACCACTCCGGGCAAGCCACAGTCCCCTGTTTTGGCCGCATACTCGTCGAAGAACAGCCTGATGGCCTCGTCATATGCCCCTGCCAACTTCCCATAGTTCAGGAGCGAAAAAAAGATGTAGTTTATGGTAAGCGCGGTCACGTCGTCCGCAGGCTCGCCATACTCCCCCCGGCTTCTGTCAAGAAGCTGGAAAGAGCCGTCTCCGAGGAACAGGATGTTGCCCGGGTGAAAATCTCCGTGCGTGATCGAAAGTCTTGCGTGAAGAGGTTTGAGCCTCGTCCTCCAGTCTATGCAGGCCTTCTCTATCGAGGCCATCTCCTCGGGTGTAGTAAAACCCGCCCCGTTTTGATACGTGTCCAATACGCCCATCAGGCATTCACCATGCCCGATCGTGTCTCTGACTTTCCTGCGATAAATCTGAACTGAATTTTTCTTTTTAGCATGGATACGGGCAAGGTAGGCCGCCAGCGCTTTTATTCGGCCTTTGTCAGTTCTACTAAGTGAAGCTTTATCCGCCATCTCACGGAGGTCGCTGAAATAATTGGTACCGGATGCCTCCTCCATCACAAGATAATATTCATTGCCCCCGCCAAAGGGAATGACCTCTCCTCCCTTTTTGACAGACAGGACGTCCACTGCCTTGACGTGGAGCGGCAGACGTCCGTATGTTTCAAATGCCTGCAGAAAAACAGCTGCCCTGTCCGATGGGTAGTCGTGCCCAAGGCCAGTCCCACTACCCAGGTTCTTTATTATAAGCCTTTTTGCTTCGCCGTCTTTGGTGAATGAAAAGGAAAAACCTTGTCCGTGGCTGCCTTTGCCGATTTTTTTGACCTTTATGCTTCCGGCGTCGGCCCCATGGTTATTGACAAGGTATTCAGATAGAAGCGCGGCTGAAGGGCTAATGTCTGTTTTTATCGGCATTTATACATTATAACAAAAAATAAACGGGGGACGGCAAGCCGCCCCCATTTATTTTGCATTATAATGGCGTGCCATCATAAACTATTTTTTCGCATTTCCGCTTGATTGCTTTGTCCCTACTTCTGCAAGCTTCAGGTAATCCTGTATGCCGGGGAATTTCGGGTCTTGCCCGAAAACCCCCTTGAACTCTTTCAATGCATCGCTATATTGGGCATTGTTGTAATAAGCAATACCCAGACTGTTGCGGTATTTGATGTTGTCAGGTTTTATCGATGCGAGCCTTTTATATATCTTTACCGATTCCTGATACTTTCCAGCCCGGGTGTACATGGCACCCAAGGTTAACAGTGCGGGCTCAAAATCAGGGTTGAGCTTCAAAGCGGTTTCCAGACTCTCTATGGCCTTTGTCCTGTTGCCTTCCTTGTCATAGAGAAGTCCCATGTTGAATTGGCTTTGAGGGTCGCGGCTATTCAGCTTCAATGCAGACTCGAACTCCGTCCTTGCGTTCGTATATTGTCCCAGTTTGGCATAAGCCGTGCCCAGCATAGACTTTACGTGCGGGTTAGCGCTGTCAAGGATAGCGGCGTTCCTTAGGATTATAACCTCCTGCTCGATTAGCCCCATGGCATCAAGGTCATCGGCCATTGCCAGATAGTACTTAATGTTATCGGGCTTAAGCTCGACAGCGAGCCTGTATTCCTCCACGGCTTCGTCCTGCCTTGACATCTTGTCCAGTACCTTGCCAAGGCTGTATCTGGTTTCTGCCATCTCGGGCGCTTTCATCTTGTCCTTTTCCAAGGCTTCGCGGTACAACTCTACAGCCTTAACGTAATCGCCCTGTTGGGCCGCCTTGTCCGCCTTTTCTACCCTGGCAGTACAACCAGCAAGCAGGATGACCAACATAATAACAGGAACTAAACGGCTCACAGTAAAACCTCCATCGATGCATTCAGCGCCATAAAACTCGCAGGCAGAAAATCCGTGATATCACCAGCCACCATCCCTGCCTGGCTCTTCTCAAGGGCTGCGAGGTCCCCCGCGAGTCCGTGTATATATACGCCAGCTTTTGCAGCGTCCATCATCTCGATTCCCTGTGCCATAAATGAACCTATAACACCTGTCAGGACGTCACCGGTGCCGCCGGTGGCCATGCCCGGGTTTCCTGTAGTATTAATATAAAACTCGCCCGTCGGGGAGGCAACAAGCGTCCGCGCCCCTTTAAGTACAACAATCGCCTTATACTCACCGGCCAGTTCAATGGCGGCTGCCGGCCTGTCAGCCTGGACCTCCCTTGCAAGTACCCCAAGGAGCCGTCCCATCTCACCGGGGTGAGGGGTTAGCATTACTGGTGCCTTCATATTCCTCAAGGGCTCGTCATCCAGCGAGAGGATGTTTAGCCCGTCCGCATCGATAAGCGTGGGTATCTTCACCCTGGGCAACAGCTCTGAAATCAATTTTATTGTATCGGGATCGGTTGAAATGCCCGGACCTATTGCCAGGGCAGTCTTCCCGTTCAAGTTTTCAAGTATCTTATCCAGCGCCTTTACGGAAAGCGTCCTGTTCGCTGACTCCGGAAGCGGGATGGTCATCTCCTCGGTAAGCTTTTCTTCAAAGATATTGTTCAGGCTCTCCGGCACGCCGACAGTTACAAGCCCGACCCCGGACCGCGATGCGGCTTGAGCAGCCATGACGGCCGCGCCCGTTTTTCCCACCGAGCCTGCAAGGATGAAAAGATGGCCGAACGTTCCCTTGTTTGAATCAGTTTTTCGCGGCGGGATTATTCCACTCAAAGATGATTCCGTTATCAGGTTTGCCTGGATTGGGGACCTGTCAACCGCCTCAGCTGGTATGCTGATGTCCACGACCCTTATCTCGCCCGCCATCTGTGCGCCTGGGTACAGGTAATGCCCTCTTTTAGGAAGCCCGAACGTTACGGTGAGGTCTGCACGGATGGATGCGCCCATTATCCTGCCGTTGTCGGAATTCACCCCCGAAGGTATATCGACGGCGACCACCCTCCTTGCGGAGGCGTTCACCATATCTATTACGGCCCTGTACGGCTTTAGCACCTCGTCCGCAAGCCCTGTCCCGAATATCGCATCTATCACTGCGTCCGCGTGTTTCGCCTCGGACGTTTCAACTTTCAGGTTCTTTGAGACCGGCTTGATATCAATGCCCATCTTCTGGACGGCTTTGAGGTTTGCTCCGGCGTCGCCCTTCATCTCCTCTGAGAACAGCCTCACCGAAACATTTGCGCCCATGTTGTGCAGGTGCCTTGCGATTACAAGCCCGTCTCCGCCGTTGTTACCTTTGCCGCAGAGTATAAGGTAGCGCCTGCCTTGGACCGGGCCCCACTTCTCTCTCAAGCTCGATACCACGCCACGCCCGGCGTTCTCCATCAGGACCATCCCGGGTATCCCGTAGTCTTTGATGGCCTGCCTGTCGAGTTCCCGCATCTCAGCGGCGGTGGCGAGTTTCATTTATCACCTGTTAAAACAGCCTGGGCAACGGCAAAGCCGCTGTCGTGGCTGAAACTTATCAAGACCCTTGAGACGCCCATCTCGGAGGCCAGCTCTTTCAGCCTGCCGCCAAGCACAACGTCAGGCTTGCCGCTGTCGCTGCGCACTATCTCCACGTCCTTCCAGCTAACGCCTCCGGAAAGGCCGGTGCCGAAGGCCTTTGTCACGGCCTCCTTGGCGGAAAACCTTGCCGCAAATGCCTCTGCGGGCCGTTTCTGCTTCTGGCAGTACAATATCTCACGCTCGGTAAAGACGCGGGCGGTAAATGCCCCGGCCCATCTTGCGATGGCCTTCTCTATCCTGTCCACCTTGACCAGGTCTATGCCAATGCCCATTACCATCAACCAACCAGGGCCTTCATCTCCCTGACCGCCCTTTCCATGCCCACGAGGACGGCCTTTGAGATTATGCTGTGGCCGATGTTCAGCTCGTATATCTCTTTTATCCTGCGCTATCTGCCGGACGTTGTGGTAGTTCAGGCCGTGCCCGGCGTTTACAGCCATGCCAAGCTTATGCGACAGCTTGCAGGCCTCGTAGATCTTCTCGAACTCCTTCTGGCTCGCCTCATATGTCCTGGCGTCGGCATAGGTGCCGGTATGTATCTCGACGGCGTCGGCCCCGACCTTCTTGGCCTCCTTCACCTGGTCCAGGTCCGGGTCGATGAACAGGCTGACGAATATCCCGCCATCCCGGAGCCTGCGGACGGCGTCACGCACCTTGTCGTGGTTCAGCTTCACGTTCAGGCCGCCCTCGGTGGTAAGCTCCTCGCGTTTCTCGGGCACGAGGGTCGCCATCTCGGGGCGAATGTCCAGCGCAATCATTATTATCTCGTCGGATGCGGCCATCTCCAGGTTCAGCGGGGTCTTGACCATCTCACGCAGGAGCCTTACGTCCCTGTCCTGTATATGACGCCTGTCCTCGCGCAGGTGTATCGTTATCCCGTCGGCCCCGCCAAGCTCCGCAAGCACCGCGGCATGGACAGGGTCCGGCTCCACACCCATGCGCGCCTGACGCACGGTGGCGACATGGTCTATGTTCACGCCAAGTTTGGCCAATTTCTCTCTCCTTGAAGGCGGGGCTACAGACTATGATTCTTCTATTAAATACAGCATGTTAGTTTGCAGGAAATCGAGGCAAGAGTCAAGTTATTTTACCTGGGCCGGGACTTCAGGGCCAGGATAAAAACTTAATCATTTTAACGGTTTCTTGGAGTTTTTGGCGTATATGCGACTGACAAGCCCGATGACCCCTTTATTACGCGGGCTGACCCTTGCCTCAGAATCTCCGACACGGCCCCTTAGGGGCACTATGACCGATGACGACTTCAGGGCCGCAACTACCTGGCTGGCATGAATACTCCTGTTCCCCACCATGAGATAACTCACTATGGATGCGGTGGCAGCCCATGGCCCGACCTTTACGCCGAAAAGCTCCATGGCAAGTATGCTGGCGGCAATAGGCGTATTCGCAGTACCGGCAAGCACGGCAACCATACCTATGGCGGCAAAGGTGGCAGGGTCAAACCCGAAAAGACCGCCGAACAGGCTGCCTGCGGTCGACCCGACGAAGAATATGGGTGTGATTATTCCACCCGACGCGCCCGAGCCAAGCGTTATTGCGGTAAAGAGTATCTTCATGAAAAATGCCCCGGCAGGCAGCGCTACGCCCTGCACCGCAGACTCGATAGTGGGTAAGCCGAGCCCCAGATACCGTGTATCCCCAAGGGCAAAAGTCAGAAGGACCAGCAGCAATCCTGCCACAACCCCCTTCAATGGAAACGGGATTTTAAGTTTATGGAAAGTGCGGTCAGACAGCTTCATCATCTCTATAAAAACGAGCGAGACTAGCCCGAATACCATGCCTGCTAACACGATTTTCAGAAACATACCCCCGCCGAAGACGGGAACAACCGAAATATCATGCGAGAAATAGGTTATGCCATGGACAAGCGATACCTGGTAGGCGACTATGCCTGCTACAAAAGAGGGGAAGAGCACGTCGTAGGTGAGCTGTCCGAGGAAGAGGGATTCTATGCCAAAGATGGCCCCCGCTATCGGGGCGCCGAACACAGATGCAAACCCGGCGGATATGGAGCAGATAACGATCTTTTTGCGGTCTTCCCTGTCAAGTTTAAGGAGCCCGGACAGCGCGGATGCTATTGCGGCGCCCACCTGAACGGGCGGGGCCTCCTTGCCTGCGGAGCCGCCGCCGGCAACAGTCAATATAGACGCGATGAACTTGGCGGGTGCAACGGTCAACCGCATCTTGCCGCTCTTCTCGTGGATTGCGCTGATTACCTTGTCGAGGCCTTCACCGGCGGCTTCTTTGTCTATGATAAGCGAGACGAGGTTTCCGACCAGCAGGCTGGCGGGGATGACTATGTAGTAATACTTGAACCCTGCGTTCAACGCCATCGCATAGTCGAGCGACTTCAGGAATAGCGTCGTCGATAACCCGACGATCAGCCCTACGATTGAAGCGACTGCGGACCACTTCAGGATGCTTACGAACATGGTGCCGTGTTCGGCGATGTGTTTTTTCATAAAGCGAATTATAATACATTTATTGAATTAATTAAATAGTGAAATTCCTTGAAATTTTTCTTTTTCACGTTTCAAAGATAAACGCCCGGATACGGAACCGCCCGCTACCTGTATTTGTGTTATATTTATAATAAATAATCGATATAAACCCATTACTATGGAACTGGTCAGGGGTTATTATAAAGGAAGTGATCTCGATGAAGCTGAATGTTAAGGCGTTTGCGCTCACATGCGGGTTATGGTGGGGTATAGGGCTTTTCCTTCTCACATGGTGGATAATAGCACTTGACGGCGCGACAGGAGACCCAACGTTTATAGGCCACCTGTACCGAGGTTATAATATCAGCCCTCTTGGCAGCATAATCGGTCTGGTTTGGGGGTTCTTCGATGGGCTGGGCGGCGGAGCGATATTCGCGTGGCTTTACAACCTGCTATACGGTTGGTTTACAAGCAAATAACTACATCAACCAAACAGGTGAATGATGTTGGATAGGTGCCTGAGCAAAGAAGAGGTACGCTCATTCTATAATAAGTTCGGCTCCAAACAGGACTGGCAACGCATATACGAAGGCCCGGCTATCTCGGAACTTCTACGCAACGGGCGATTTGGTTCTGCCAGCTCAGTTTTTGAACTCGGCTGCGGTACCGGTGCGTTTGCGCTCGAACTTCTAAAAAACCAGCTCTCCGAATCCGCTTCATACACAGGAGTAGACCTGAGCCAAACGATGGTTGGACTTGCGGGCAAAAGGCTTGAGCGCTTCGGTGACAGGGCAAAGGTATTGCTCACCGACGGCTCGCTGGAGTTTGGATACCCGGGAGGGTCTTTCGATTGTTTTGTCGCCAACTATGTGATGGACCTGCTGCCCCCGGACAGGAAATAAGCCAGGCGCTAAGCGAAGCATGGCGTATTTTAAAACCGGGCGGCAGTCTCTGCCTGATAAGCCTTACATATGGCCGTACCCTTTTTTCCCGCGCCATTACCAAGGCGTGGCGATATTTTTTTATCGAAAAACCCGGCAACCGTCGGCGGATGCCGCCCGTTGCAGCTTAAAGAATATCTGGAAGAAAACATGTGGCAGCTAAATTATCACTCTGTAGTCCATTCGTTTGGGATAGCGTCGGAGGTTGTTGTGGCCTTAAAGCGGACTGATACTGAATGACCTTAACAGGACTTAAAAACGAATCAACAGGGCAACGGGAGTTTGGCCCACTTTTCTTCGTCTTATTATCAATCCTGGTCGGGATAATAGCCGGACTTGGCGCTGTCGTCTTTCGCGGCCTGATAGGCCTTTTCCATAATTTCTTCTTCCTGGGTTCATTTTCAACCTTTTACGACGCCAACGTACATACCCTGACCGGCCACTGGGGACCATATATAATCCTGGTCCCGGTAATCGGCGCATTGGGCGTCTCGTTTCTGGTGGTACATTTCGCCCCGGAAGCAAAAGGACACGGCGTGCCTGAAGTGATAGACGCCACCTATTACAACAAAGGCAAAATCCGGCCTGTCGTAGCCCTGATAAAGTCGCTTGCCTCCGCATTGTCAATCGGCACCGGAGGCTCCGTGGGCCGCGAGGGCCCCATAGTCCAGATAGGCGCATCCTTTGGCTCCACACTCGGACAGATACTGAAGTTGCCTTCATGGCAGACGGTAACCCTGATTGCTTCCGGCGGTGCTGGAGGCATTGCGGCAACATTCAATACGCCTCTCGGCGGTATACTTTTCGCGGTGGAACTTCTGATGCAGGAGGTCAGCGTACGGACGCTCGTGCCTGTCGTCGTTTCGACCGTGACCGCAACCTATATCGGGCAGTATTTCTTCGGCACGCACCCGTCTTTCATTATCCCGGCTCTCCAGAACAATTACTTCAACCTGGAAAGTCCTGCACAGATGCTCCTCTATGCCATACTGGGGTTAATCCTCGGAGTCGCGTCGGTATTGTTCATCAAATCCGTATATTGGACTGAAGACTTTTTCGACAAGTTCATAAAAAAGAGCTATTACCTGCGCCATATGCTTGGCATGCTATTAGTCGGCGTTATGATGTATATCGTCCAGGCCCATTACGGACATTATTACATCGAGGGCGTAGGCTACGCGACTATCCAGGACATCCTTGAGGGCGTTTCACAAAGCCTCGGAGTCCTGCTGCTGCTCTTCGCGCTGAAGCTCATCGCCACTTCGCTGACCCTCGGCTCCGGCGGTTCCGGCGGCATATTCTCGCCTTCCCTCTTCCTCGGGGCAACCATCGGATGTGCTTACGGGATTATTATTGAAACAAGCTTTCCCAGGACTTGTGATAACCCCTACTGCCTTTGCCGTAGCCGGGATGGCGGGCATGGTCGGCGGCGTCACCGGGGCGTCCATTATGGCGATTATTATGATATTCGAGATGACGCTCGACTACACCGTCATGGTACCTATGGTCATAACGGTTATCATCAGCTACGGCATGAGGAAATTGCTGATGCGGGAAAGTATCTACACCGAGAAGCTGGTGAGGCGCGGTCACCACGTGCCTGAGGCGCTTAAGGTGGATTTCACGCAGCTCAGAAAGGCGCGCGACGTAATGAACATCAAACTAAAGAGCGTCTCTTCCGATATGAAACTAAAGGAGTTCGCGCTTATGACCCTGAACGACAGAAAGACATCATGGTACATCGTCGAGGAGAAGGGTAAGGTCGCGGGTGTCCTAAACCGAATGCATGCGTTGCAGGCGGTAGGCCCGTTGGGAGGCGACTCCTATGTCAGCGAGATCGCCGAAAAAAAATATATTATCGTTGCGCAGGATGAGCTGGTACTGGAAATCAACGAGACAATGCGGGCGGAGGCTGCAGAGCTGGCGCTGGTATCTGACAAGATAGGAGACCTGGCCCCTGAGGACGTGAAAGGAGTAATAACCTGGGAGAGGGTAAAATGGGCGATAGGTGAGATTGTGGAGATAATTTCGAAATAAAGGAACCTTCTCAGACCTTCACGCCCAATGCCAGTTCCAACTCCTTCAGCTCTTTTATGCGGTCGCGTATCTCGGCTCTAAGTCCGTCATTCCCGCGAACGCGGGAATCCAACGACTTTAGTTATTGTTTTTGGCGTTCCTTAAGATATTCCTCAAACTCCTCTTTATCCGTAAGTATTCTATCACTGACTACAACTAATTTTCCGTCTTTCGGCTCGCTTACTACCTTATGAAAAGTGGCGCCTTTAGTGTCCTCTTGAACCAATTCTTGGTCCACTTCCCGTATAAGTTCGAGTTTGTCTCCGTTCCACCGGTACAATTCAAGGATATAAGCGCGCGCGGCACTTCCCATATTTTGCCACGATGTTATTAACTTTTTATCCTTATCAGCAGAGGGACTAATAAGACCGCTTAAATCATCATTATAAATAAATCGCTTGGTTTTAGGATCGAAGAGCCAAAATTTATACTGTTCATTGCCCGTGGCACCCCATGCGGTCAAAAGCCCGAAATCCTGGTACCCATCAAAGTTCATATCCTCAACCCAGAAAAACCTGGCGCCTTTATACGGCCGCTCTACTGACGCACCAGTTGAAATAACCTGGAGCGGTTTCTTTCCGCCCTCAAGATATATTTTGACCTGCCATACCGTTTTAACAGCATTATTATAATCTATAGAAGGTCTATATAATAAATGAATCAATAAAGGTTTAATTTTAGGGTTAACGACGACCTTAAATATTTTTTCATCTTCCCCATCCTTTACCAATTCCGGCTCTTCAGCACGAGCTACACATGTTGTGCCGATTAAAAGCAAAAACAGCAAAATACCCAAACAAATGGATTTAGATTTCATCAAAAACCCTTCCCTGATACCATGCGTATAGACATTGAAAATTCCTGGATTCCCGCTTTCGCGGGAATGACGAACGAAGCGGTCATACCTTCACGCCAAGAGTCAGCTCCATCTCCTTGAGTTCTTTTATGCGGTCGCGTATCTCGGCCGCCTTCTCGTATTCAAGCAGCCGGGAGGCTTCTTTCATGTCCTTCTGAAGGCCCTTGATGATGCGCGGTATCTCGTCAAGCGGTATATCCCCGGCCCCAGGCCCGGTATCGATCGGCACGGTGAAGTAGTCCTGCTCGTATACCGAATGCAGCACGTCGCCGATGTTCTTCTTTATCGACTCCGGCGTGATCCCGTGCTCGCGGTTGTACTCAAGCTGGACCTTCCGGCGGCGGCCCGTCTCATCCATCATCCTCTGCATCGAGCCCGTTATCTTGTCCGCGTAGAGTATGACCTCGCCGTTCACGTTCCTGGCCGCGCGGCCCGCGGTCTGGATGAGCGAGCGCTCCGAGCGCAGGAAGCCCTCCTTGTCCGCGTCCAGTATCGCGACGAGTGACACCTCAGGGATGTCCAGGCCTTCGCGCAGGAGGTTTATCCCGACCAGCACGTCGAACCTCCCGAGCCTCAGGTCCCGTATTATCTCCACCCGCTCAAGCGTCTCTATGTCCGAGTGGAGGTAGCGCACCTTGACGCCAAGCTCCTCGTAATAAGTCGTGAGGTCCTCCGACATCCGCTTTGTAAGCGTGGTCACGAGCACCCGCTCGCCCTTCTCCGCGCGCGCTCTTATCTCGTCCAGCAGGTCGTCCACCTGCCCGCGCACCGGCCTGATGGTGACCACCGGGTCGATAAGCCCGGTCGGGCGTATCACCTGCTCGATTATCGTGCCGCCCGTCTTGTCGAGTTCATAATTTGCGGGCGTCGCCGATACGTATATCGTCTGGGGCACCTTGCCCTCGAACTCGTCGAAGTTCAGCGGCCTGTTGTCAAGCGCGGACGGGAGCCTGAAGCCGTACTCGACCAGCGACATCTTCCTTGAGCGGTCGCCGTTGTACATCCCGCCTATCTGCGGGACGGTGACGTGCGACTCGTCTATTATCACCAGGCTGTCCTTGGGGAAGTAGTCCATGAGGGTCGGCGGCGGGTCGCCCGGCTTCCTGCCGGTCAGGTGGCGCGAGTAGTTCTCGATCCCCTGGCAGTAGCCGACCTCCTTTATCATCTCGACGTCGAAGTTCGTCCGCTGCTCTATCCTCTGCGCCTCTATCAGCCGGTTGTTCATCTGGAAGTAGCGCACGCGCTCCTCAAGCTCTATGGATATGTCGCGCATCGCGCGGTCCATGTGGCTCTTCGGCACGACGTAGTGGCTCTTCGGGTAGACCGCGACCTTCCCCAGCCTGCCCGGTCACCTCGCCCTTCAGCGGGTCTATCTCCTGTATCGACTCCACCTCGTCCCCGAACATCGATATCCTGATGGCGCGCTCCTCGGAGTACGACGGGAATATCTCTATCACGTCGCCGCGCGCGCGGAAGGTGCCGCGGTGGAAGTCTATGTCGTTTCGCTCGTACTGTATCTCCACCAGCTTCGCCAGTATCTCGTCGCGCTCGATGGTGTCGCCCTCCTGTATGTACAGGAGCATCCCGTGGTATGCCTCAGGCGAGCCGAGGCCGTATATGCAGGAGACGGACGCGACAATGATCACGTCGCTTCGCTCGAACAGCGCGTACGTCGCCGAGTGGCGCATCCGGTCTATCTCGTCGTTTATGGACGAGTCCTTCTCGATGTACGTGTCCGTCGTCGGCAGGTACGCCTCGGGCTGGTAGTAGTCGTAGTAGCTGACGAAGTACTCGACCGCGTTCTCGGGGAAGAACATCTTGAACTCGGAGTATAGCTGTGCGGCGAGGGTCTTGTTGTGGGAGATGATGAGCGTGGGCTTGTTTACGTTCGCGATGACGTTCGCGACGGTGAAGGTCTTGCCGGAGCCGGTCACGCCAAGGAGTACCTGGTGCTTGTCCTTGAGCACTTCGTCGAGTTTCACTTCGCCCATGTTCATAAGAAGCTCGTTCGCGTCGGTCCGGGCCAGGAACATCAGGTCTTTCAGAAGGTACTCAAGCCGGTCTATCTCCTCGAGGTTGCTTTCGAGTATACGCCTGTATTCCTCAAGGTCGCGGTCGCGCCGGAGCGCTATCTCGATATTCCCTTTCATGATTGTAATCGGCGAGCGCATCTCATGTGAGGCGTCTGCAAGGAACCGCCTCTGGGACATTATGGCTTCTTCCTTGCCAGTCTTGAGGTTGTTCATCACCTCACGCACCTCATCGACTTCATCAGGGACCATCATCCCTTCGGTCAGGTCAGTCCACCCGTCCCCGGACGTCCTGCTGCCCCTGGCAAGCTCTTTGAACACCCATAGTTCCTGGGCGACCGAGATATAAGCCGACAAAAAAATCGGGACTGCGAAAAAAAAGGCTGCGATGAGGAACGCAAGGATGGAGCTTAAAGGCCGCACGATGCTGAAAATACCGAGCGCAATGATGAAGAACAGCAGGCTCAGCACCGTATACCTGTAGGATAACCTTACCTTTATGGTGTTGCTGTATTTCATCCCTTGAGGACGTACCCGACACCCCTTACGGTGTGGATAAGCTTTTTGTCAAAGTCTTTGTCCACCTTGTTCCTGAGGAAGTTTATATAGACATCCACAACGTTCGTCATCCTGTCGAAGTTTATATCCCATACATGCTCTGAAAGTGTGGTCCTTGAAAGCGGCTTGTTCACATTCCGCATCATGTATTCCAGCAGGGAGAACTCTTTCGCCGTCAAACTCAACTCCACTTCGCCGCGTTTTACCCTCCTCGTCGCGGGGTCAAGCGTCAGGTCTCCGGCCTTCAGCATGGTTATCTCGGCCTTTCCGCGCCGAAGTAACGACCGCAGCCTCGCTAGCAGTTCCTGGAAAGCGAACGGCTTCGTAAGGTAGTCGTCCGCTCCGGCGTCAAGCCCCATAACCTTGTCCGCAAGAGTGTCTCTGGCGGTAAGCATTATGACAGGTACGTTGAGCTTCCTTGACCGTATCTCCTGCATCACCTCTATGCCGTTCCTCTTGGGCAGCATGAGGTCCAGGATCACGGCGTCATAGACGTTCATCTCTATCAGGGAGAGACCCTCTGCCCCGTCATTTGCCACGTCTACGGCGTAGGCCTCCTCCTGGAGACCCTTCTTGATAAAGCTGGCCACCTTAAGTTCGTCTTCTACAACAAGTATCCTCATAGTTTACCTCAATATAAGAGCCTTCCGTCCGGACTGATGTCATCGGGAAAACGTTTGGCCATATAGTCAACAACGTACCCCCTCGCCTCTTCCGCAGTCGAAAAATCAGCCGTCACTTTTTCGGCCAGCAACATAGCCTCCTTCAGCGTCGACTGTCTTATAATCTTCTTCATCCTCGGTATTGAAAACGGGTTCATGGAAAGCTCGTCGAACCCGAGTCCTATCAGTACCAGCGCATAGATCGACTCGCCCGCCATCTCACCGCACATCGCCACCGGTATGCCCTGCCGGTGTCCCGCGTCCACCGTCATCTTGAGGAACCTGAACACGGCCGGGTGGAGCGGTTCATACAAGTATGCCACATGTTCATTGGTCCTGTCTATCGCAAGCGAGTACTGGATGAGGTCGTTCGTGCCCACGCTGAAAAAATCCGACTCCTTTGCCAGCAGGTCGGCAGTAATAGCCGCGGAAGGTATCTCCACCATCACACCGATCTCTATGTCCTCGTTGAACGGCAGTTTTTTGCTTCTCAACTCTTCCATTGCCTCGCGGACCAGGGCCTTTGCCTTCCTTATCTCAGACACACCCGAAATCATCGGGAACATCAATTTAAGGTTGCCGTAAACGCTCGCCCGCAATATCCCCCTCACCTGCTCCTTGAATATCTCTGTCTTCATCAGAGAAAAGCGTATGGCCCGAAGACCCAGAGCAGGGTTGACCTCGTCCTTTATGGGCACCGGCACCGGTATCTTGTCCCCGCCAAGGTCAAAAGTCCTCACAATCACCTTCAACGGGTCCATCTTTTCAGCAATCTTCTTGCAGGCCAGGAAATGGTCCTCCTCGGTAGGCATCTCGTGGCGGTTTAAAAACAGGAACTCCGTCCTGAAGAGGCCGATGCCCTTGGCGCCGTGGTCGAGAATTACATCCATGTCCTCCGGTATCTCAACGTTCGCCTCAAGCTGGACCTCGTGCCCGTCGAGCGTAACTGCCGGGAGCTTGCTTATCTTTATAAGCTCCCTCTCGAAGTATTTGTACTTTCTCTGTCTCTCCAGATACTCCAGGAATGTATCCTGGTCCGGGTTTATTACCACGACTCCCTGGTTTCCGTCCACGATGACGGCATCACCGTTTCTGACGTCCCTGCTGATGGTCTCAAGACCAACCACAGCGGGAAGTTCAAGCGAACGGGCCATGATGGCCGTGTGCGACGTACTGCTGCCTATATCGGTGACGAAGGCCATCACATGGTCCTTACGCATCTGGAACGTATCGGATGGCGCCAGGTCGTGCGCGACCACTATGGCATCATCAGGAATATCAGTAAACGAGTCCAACGCCGTACCGGAGAGGTTTCTGAGTATGCGCTCCCCGACGTGCTCGATATCCACTTTCCTCTCCCTGAGGTATGCGTCGCCCATGCTGTTAAAAATGCTCATGAAGCGGTTGATGACTTCCTTCAGGGCGTATTCAGAGTTTACCAGCTGGCCCTTTACTATCTCGATCGTGCCGTTTATCAGCATCTTGTCGTCGAGGATCATCAGGTGGCTGTCAAGGATATAACCGTGTTCTTCCCCTATATCAGTGGAAAGCTTCTTGCGGATATCTCCCAAGCTGGTCCTTGGAGGTGGCTACCGCCCTTTTGAACCTGGCTATCTCCCCCGGTATCTCACTTTCAGTGATACTGTTCCTTGAAACGGATATGCGGTTCCTGTCTACTAAATAGACTTTGCCTATCGCGACACCGAGAGAGACGCCTATGCCCTGGTATACCTTCATTAATTAAGCCTAAGCCTCCTCATGGAACTTGTCGGCGATAAGCTTCGCAATAGTATCGGCAGCCTCGGCCTCATCAGAGCCCGTAGCCCTTATGAACACGTCGCAGCCTTTGGCGGCAGCCAGCATCATGATGCCCATTATGCTTTTGCCGTTTACCTCCACGCCGTCCTTCTCGATAGTGACGTGGGAGGAATACTTGTTTGCAGTCTGCACGAAAAGTGCGGCTGCCCTTGCATGAAGCCCCAGCCTGTTCTGTATTTTAAGCGCTTTTTCTACCAACGTGCCCCCCCTCTGGCAGTATATCCCGTCACTATTTTTTCACCTTCTGATGCAACATATCCGATGCAGTTATTATGCTTTTCATGCCGCCTTCCCTGACAACGGTTACCAGTTCTTTAAGGCTTTTGTCCTTCCTGTGGTTTGCAAACTTCACTACCATTGGCAGGTTAACGCCTGTAATGACCTCGATATTTTTTTCTTCATCCAGGAACGAAAGCGACAGGTTGGACGGGGTCCCGCCGAACATATCCGTGAGGATAAGCACGCCTTCAGGCCCGTGAACCTTCTTAATGGCAGCACCGACTTCCTCCCTTGCAGAATCGACATCAAAGACCGAACCGATCGAGACCGGCTCTGCGCCCTCTATCTTCCCGACTATGACTTCGGCAACGCTTATAAGTTCTGCTCCAAGGTTGCCGTGGCAGACTATCACAAGTCCGACCATCATTTCTCCTTTCAGACTCGCTAAAATTATCTTTCCATGTCTCTGTGCCGAATCAGCACGTCAAGCCCTTTGTCCTTCATCTTATCCCTGATGAACTCAGCTATCGCTACCGAGCGGTGCCTGCCACCGGTGCAACCGACCGCTATAGTCAGATATGTCTTGCCTTCATCCACGTAAAGCGGGACGAGGAAATCCAGGAGCGGCATCAGCTTCCTCAGAAATGCCGACGTCATCCCTTTCTTCCTTATGTACTCCTGCACCGGTTTATGTCTCCCGGTGAGTTCTTTCAGCGAAGGCACGAAGTTCGGGTTAGGGAGGAACCTCACATCGAAAACCAGATCGGCGTCATATGGTACACCATACTTGAAACCGAACGATGTGACGGAGATAGTCATCTTCCTGCCGCCTGCCTTGGGCATGTAATGCTTGGCAAGCTCGTCCCTCAACTGGTGGACTGTCAGGCTGGATGTATCGATTATCCTGTCGGCCTTCTTTCTTATACCTTCGAGCAACCGGCGCTCCATCTTTATAGCTTCGGCAAGAGGCGTCTTATTTACGCCAAGGGGGTGCGGTCTGCGGCTTTCGGAAAAGCGCCTCAGCAGCACCTCGTCGGATGCTTCAAGGAAAAGCACTTCCAAGCCGTTGCCGGATGCATTGAGTTCGCCGTAAAGCTTGTCGAAACTGCCGAAAAGGTCTCTTTCCCTGATGTCTATACCTAAAGCGACCCGGTCTATTTTCTTGTCCGAGCCTGAACATAGTTCCACAAACTTTGGCACAAGCTCAGTCGGCAGGTTGTCTACACAGAAAAAACCCATGTCCTCAAGGCATTTTATGGCATGGCTCTTTCCTGAGCCAGAAAGCCCGGAAACGACAACAACCCTGGTGCTCATCGCTTTGCCCCTTCGGCTACAAGCCTGCTTGACAGCTTTCTGTCCAGGGCCGCAGCCGCATTGCTACCTTGCGATTTCAAGGCGTGGTTTCTTGCTGCGACCTCCACTATGACCGCGATGTTGCGACCGGGCGTCACCGGCATCTTCATGTAAGGGAGGTTGACACCTGCGACCGCATAGGTGTGTTCGTCAAGACCGAGCCTGTCGTATGATTCTTTTTCGTCCCAGTGGACAAGTTCCACTACCATCGCGACAGTCTTTTTTGCTTTAATAGAGGATATGCCGAAAAGGTCTCTTACGTTTACGATCCCTATGCCACGGACCTCTACCAGGTACCTCAAAAGCTCTGCGCCAGTCCCGACCAGCCTTCCATCCGAGAGTTTTTTAAGGACGACAACATCGTCGGCGACAAGGCGATGTCCCCTCACGACAAGCTCGAGGGCGCACTCGCTCTTACCTATACCGGAAGGGCCGATGATAAGGACTCCAACGCCCATGATGTCGACCAAGACACCGTTTATATGCTGCTCCTTGGCCGCGATCTCCTCGACTGACTTTATGATGCCCTTAATGCACCTTATGGTCTCGAGCGTAGAGGTAAGGAGCGGGGTATGCTGTCTCTCAGCCTCCTCCAACATCTCCCTGGGAGGCTTCCTGCCGGCGGTAACCAGGTATGCCGCCGCCTTCCGCGCAAAGAGTTCACCTATGATCTCTTTCCTTTTCTTTACGGATATCTTTTTTAAATAAGAAATCTCCGTCCTGCCGAAGACCTGTATCTTGCGTGGGTCGACATTGTCAAAGTGCCCCGCAAGGGCAAGCCCCACCTTCTGAATCTCAGGGAGAATCGCCGTCGTCTTAAGACCTTTTCCACCCGCGGCAAGCTTCAGCCCAAGGTCGGGGATATTTAGCAGGTCTTCCGCGTATACCTTCTTCATCAAATACCGGCTTCCTCGCTGGAAATTATCCTCCTGATATCCTTCCTGTCCCTCGCCCGAAGGAGAGACTCCCTGAACTCCTTTTTCTTCATCAACCGGGAAATCCTGGCAAGCGCTTTAAGATGTTCACCGGGCGCATCCTCTGGAGCAATGACAAGAAAAAACAGGCGGGCAGGCTCGCCGTCAAGAGAGTCATATTCGACCCCGTTCAGCGAACGTCCGAAGGCCATCATAAGCCCTTTGATGCCCTTCAGCTTCCCATGGGGTATCGCCACCGAATCGCCTATGCCGGTACTCCCCAGGGCCTCCCTTGCGGCAAGCACACGGGTCAAGCCTTCCTTGTCATCTATCTTTCCGTTCTTGAAAAGCAGTGCTGAAAACTCCTGCAGCACTTCAAGCTTCGTCCTGCCCTTAAGCTCGTCGATTATCAGCTCTTCGCCGATAAGCCCGGATATGTTCAAAAAAGGCATTTAATGGCCCCTTGCCTTTTACTTGGACGCAGGCTCTATAAGTCCGATGTTGCCGTCCTTGCGCTTGTAAATAACATTCACCGCGCCGCTTGTCACGTTCGAGAAGACGAAGAAGTCCTTGTCCAGAAGCTCCATCTGCATGACTGCCTCTTCCGGGGCCATCGGCTTCATGTCGAAGCGCTTTATCTTTATTATCTCGGGTATGAGCTCAGTCTCGAAGCCGGCCTCAGGTATAACCACCTCTTCGCCGCGGCCCTTGTGGCCCTTTAGCTTCTCCTTGTACTTCCTGACCTGACGGCCTATCTTGTCCATGACCTTGTCGATAGAGGCGTACATCTCTTCGGTCTCTTCATGAGCCTGGATGAGTATCCCGTTCACCTTTAACTGCACCTCGGCCTTGTGCCGGAACTTCTCAACCTCGAGGGTCACAACCGCCTCGGTACCCTCGGGCAGGTATTTATCAACCTTGGCTACCTTTTCGCTTGCATAGGATTTCAGGGCGTCAGTAATTTCCATGTGTCTGCCGTTCACGACGATATTCATCAAAAAGTTCCTCCTTTATGTTTAGAGAATGCTCAGTACGGTTTTTTTCTTATGTTTCCAGGTGGTATTTTAAGCTCTCCCCTGTACTTTGCTACTGTGCGCCTTGCTATGTCTATGTTCTTGCCTTTAAGCATGTCTACAATCACACGGTCGTTTAACGGGTTTTTGGGGTCCTCCTCGCTTATCATTTTCTGGATGAGGTTCCTGACCGTTATCGAAGACATGGAATCTCCCTCCATGCTCGAGATGCCTCCGGCGAAAAAGAATTTCAGTTCATAGATCCCCCTGGGCGTATGCATGTATTTGTGTGTGGTTACGCGGCTGATGGTGGACTCGTGCATACCAATGTCGTCGGCTACGTCCTTCAGTATCATCGGCTTTACATATTCTATGCCTTTGTCAAAGAACTTTTTCTGTCTCCTGACAATGCTCTCGGTAACCCTGTATATGGTCTTGTTCCTCTGCTCTATGCTCTTTATAAGCCATTGGGCGGAGCGCAGCTTGGTATCTATGTAATCCCTTGTAACCTCGTCGCCGCCGGAGCGCATCAGATTTTTATAAAACGGGCTTATCCTGAGCCTGGGCATCCCTTCGTCGTTAAGGAGTATCACATAATCACTGTCCTTTTTTACGACGAAGACATCCGGGACGATATACTGAACTTCCGAAACGGCAAAAGGCCTGCCGGGCTTCGGCTCCAGCGTCTCTATCGCCTTTGCCGCAAGCTGGATATCCTTGAGCGTTACCTTCAGGCTCTTGGCGATAGACGTATATTTTTTCTTTTCCAGTTCATCCAGGTGGTCGACGATTATGCTTTCCACAATGGTGCCTGCAAGCCCTAACTGCCTCGCCTGGATCAGGAGGCATTCCCTAAGGTTGCGAGCGCCGACCCCTGGAGGGTCCAGGTCCTGGACCATCGCGAGGACCTTCTGGGCCACATCCAAAGAAGCCCCGGCTTCCGCGGCAACCTCGTCAAGGGTGACGTCCCTCAGGTAGCCGTCCTCGTCCATGTTGCCGATTATTATCTCGCCGACGGCCTTCTCGATATCAGATGTGGAGGTCAGCCTGAGCTGCCAGGAGACATGGTCTGCAAGGCTGACCGGGGAGGAAAGGGTCTGCTCGTAAGACGGCCTCTCGTCTTCGCTTTCCGAGTAGTAGCTGATGTCCTGGCGGTCGTCCTGCTCTTCAATATAGTTGTCCCACTTCATGTCAAAGACGTCTATAGCCTGCTCGGCATCCACGTCCGCTTCACGCTCTGGATCGTCTTTAATCTGAGTTTCCGGCTCGTCCAACTCCGTCTCGAGTGTGGCGTCCTCAAGGACGGGGTTTTCAACCATCTCCTGGTAGACAAGCTGGGACATCTCCAGCCTGGACAACTGGAGCAACTTGATAGCCTGCTGCAAGCTGGGGGGTCATCACCAGCTTTTGCGCAAGCTTAAGGTCCAGCCGCATTTCTAGTGCCATGTCAACTTCTCCGGTTAAAGCCTGAAATTCTCGCCAAGGTATATCTGTTTTGCCCTGTCGCTTTCCGAAATCTCCTTGGGCGTTCCGGATTCCAGTATCGTGCCTTCATTTATTATATACGCCCGGTCTGTGATTTCCAGAGTCTCCCTGACGTTATGGTCTGTTATCAGTATGCCAATGCCCATTGACTTAAGCTTTGAGATTATCTTCTGTATCTCGATTACCGCGATCGGGTCGATCCCGGCAAAGGGCTCGTCCAGGAGTATGAAAGACGGCGACATCACGAGCGCCCTTGTGATCTCCACCCGCCTCCTCTCGCCTCCTGACAGCGTGTATGCCATGCTCTTTGCAAGCGACGTAAGGTTCAGTTCCTCCAGCAGCTCGGCCAGCCTCTCCTCTCTCTCCGAGTGACTGAGATCTAGCGTCTCGAGTATGGCCAGAATGTTCTCCTCCACCGTCAGCTTCCTGAAGATGGACGGCTCCTGAGGCAGGTATCCAACCCCAAGCCTCGCCCTCCTGTATATTGGCTGGTCGGTTATCTCATTGTGGTCAACGAATACCTTTCCTTTGTCCGGGCTTATCAAGCCGACGACCATATAAAAAATCGTGGTCTTGCCGGCGCCGTTCGGTCCCAGAAGCCCTACCACCTCCCCGGTTTTCACGGAGAGGCTTACCCTTTTTACCACACTCCTGCCGCCGTAGGACTTCTTAAGCCCTTTCGTGAAAAGGGTCTTCATTTTCCTGCCTTGTCGGCAGGCGGCACCGTCCCGCCATTCTTTTGGTAGAGCACGGTATCCGCTTCCTCCGCCTGAAAAGTGTCTTCATTAATATTATACGTTATCTTGCTGCCGTTTATTACATTTTCTCCCTGCCAGACCCTCGGCTTTCCGGTCAGTACAATTTTTGCACCTTCGCTGTAATACGTTGCCACGTCTCCGGTAGCAATCTTGTCCTGCTGGATTATTTTAACCTTTCCCTTAGCCACAATCATATCTATGTTGCCCGAACCCTCAAACGGATCGGCCTGTCCCGCTGCGGATTTTTTTGGGTTTGTCGTCTTTCTTAAGATATATAGTGACCTCTTCGGCGTACATGGTCATGTCGTCTTTTTTTACTACAACGTTTTTAGTATAAATCACTATTTTCTTTTTATTGTCGGCAAACATGGTACGGGCGGTTATAACAACCGGTGAGGCGCTTTTGGTTTTAGCTAAGGCCGGGGCGCCGGCAGACGCCGTCAAAGGCATGAATAAAAAAATGAAACATAAAGCAAGAGCTGCCTGAAAGAACTCAGTGGGACTGTGTGAATACGGTCTTGACGCCATTGGTTATCCTTACCTCCTGAAGGTCGGACCTGGCCACCAGACCCTTGCCCTCGATTTTAATGTTCTTACTGCTCAATTTAACGTTATCTTCAGTCCTGAGTTCTTTTTTATCGTTATTCCAATTAAGGTTTTCAGCGTGCATAACATAGCCATTATTCGTAGTTATCTTGACATCTTTGTCTTTTGGATACAGCTTCACGTCTTTCGAGTTGGTGTTATAAATTCCTTCGTCCGACTCGAGGTTGAGTATAGTGCCATTCTCTCCGGTAAAAACGGCTTGCAGGTCTTTTAAATTTGCATCTCCGGTATCCTTCCTTATATCGGCCCGCTTCGCTACAACATCCCAATTACCCTTGTCTTTTTCGGTATTTGAGAGACGGAAGCCCTCTATGGAAACCTCCGCCTTATCCATCTTAACTTCTTTAGTAGGGGGGGCGGGCCTCTTGAGCCCGGGAGTGCCTGCCAGGAATACTATGCTTGCGGCGATAAGGCACGTAATCGAGACGGCTATAAAAAACTTTGCCCTTGTAGTTGTTTTCATTAGATAAAATATGCTGTTAAAGGAACGCCCTTGCAAATGCCGGGCCAGACTTTTGATTTCTTAAAATGTTACCATACCAAAAATGCAAAGTAAAGCCAAAAAGAGCCGGGTTACATTCCTTTTTTCCCTATAAAATCCAATAGGTTTCCCTCTCTCAGGCCGGAATCGCAGACTATTAGGGAACCGGCCTCGGCGGCATCCATGAGCGCCCCAAGCAAAAGTGTTCCCGAAACGATTATATCCTCCCGGCCCGGCTCCAGGCCCATGATCAGCTTCCGGTTCTCCTTGGACAGACCGGTAAACCTTGCGAGGACCCTGTCAATCGTGTCACGCGTCAAGATGTGGCCTGTGACTTTTGCAGGATCGTATTCCTCCAGGTTCAGGTCAACGGCGGCCAGAGTCGTTATTGTACCTGCGGTGCCTATCAAAACAGGCGTCCTCCCCTCAGGCCTGATTTCGACCTTGCCTATGATACCGAAACAGTAAGAAAGAAGCTCCGACATCTCGATACCGGATGGAGGGTCGTTCAGGATGAACCTCTCATAAAGCGAAACAGCTCCCAGAGGCAAGCTCCTGATGTTGCGGCTCTCCCAATCCAACGTGGTAATAAGCTCAGTACTCCCGCCGCCGATGTCTATAAGGAGTTTCCAGCCTTCGATACCAAGCCCCTCCACACCCGACCTTATGCCAAGAAGGGTGCGTCTGGCCTCCTCCTCCCACGAAAGGACTTCGATAGCTCTAGGCCTGTCTCCTGCTTGACTTCGGCAACGAAATCCGCCGAATCGGAGGCCTTCCTGAGTGCTTCAGTGGCAACCACGCTTACTCGCTCCACCCCCGCATCTTTCAGCCTTTTTGAAAACTCCTTCAATACCTTCAGGGTGTGCTCCTTTGAGCTGGCGTTTAGACGGCCGCCTTCTTTCAGGCCCGCCCCCAGTCTGGTCATTTCCCTGAGGTTAAGTATCTGCCTCTTGATCCGCCCATTTTCGACTTCAACCGCGAGCAGCCTGATGGTGCTGCTCCCGACATCTATTGAACCTACCAGCATTTATCTCACCTTCAGAAGTTTGTGGACCTGGGGGATGACCCTCACTTTTTCCAGGAACCTGTTCGCCTCGCTGTAAAGCCCCAACAGCCAGTCGCCGCCTGCCTCCGGCAGGTTGTCGGATGTTACAGGCTGTATCACAAAAACAGCCCCCGGCGCCTTTTTCGCAACCATGCCTGCCGCTAGAGATATCTCCGCTAGCGGGGTGTCGGGCGCGGCAACCACCTTGACGATTAACTCTTTATCCTTGCAGAGGTCAAGGAAACCGGCGTGCGCATCCCAAAGCTCCCCCATACCGGAAACGGAAGGCAGCTTTATGTCCATGCTGACAATATCCACGAGGTCCTTGACCCTCTCGAAAGGTTCCGGCAAGCGTCCCGTTCGTCTCAAGCAGTATTTTATAGGCCCCCTTCAGTTCCAGCAGGATGCCTTCGACAAACTCCACCTGTTCCAGAGGCTCCCCACCCGTAATGGACACTGCCGATATGAAATTTGGCCTCAATCCTGGGCCCTTACTGCGTCAGCGACATCCCGGGCGGTTAGCGGGTTTGGTACCGTTATAATGTTACCGCCCGGAGTCTGTTCAATGTATGCGGCTGGTTGTTTCACCCTTGAGGCGGGGGTATCGCAATACAGGCAACTAAGGTTGCAGCAGCAAAGCCTTACAAAGACATGCCGTTCCCCCACATATGGGCCTTCGCCCTGGAAGGAGCCGAATATCTCCTGTACGTATCCGCTCATTTCGCTCATATTATAACTATATCACTCCCTCTATAAGAAAGGCAGGTGAGTTTAATATTTAAGGTGCCGGTTTGTCAATCAAAACCGCTCTGTGCCCGCTAGTGAAAAAACCATATATATCAATGATTAAAAGTAATTAAGCCTTTTTTTTCTTGACATCTACCCTCTCGATAACCTATTATTCTATGCGAAATGTCGGTTTTGTCCGTTTTCCCCTTCCCCCTGAAATCGGCATACAATTTAAGAAAGGAGGGGCGCAGTGTACTCAAAAAGTCTTTTTTTCGTTTTTCTTCTCATAATACTTCTGCTTCCCTCCATAAGTCTCGCGGACCCCGTTGATTCAGACGCCAGAAAAATAACCGTTGACAGCTCATCCGGACCAGCCACGGCCAAGCCGCTCCCGGCCGATATAAAGATACCGCCCGCCCCGAAGCAGGCCGCACCCGTGGTAGCCCCAAAACCAGCCGCAGCAGCACCCGTAGCCCAGAAGCCGCCTGTATGGGCCCCAAAACCCGCGGTGGCAGAAGTCAAGCAGCCTGCAGTGGAAGTCAAACCGAATACCGACCAGACAAAAACCGCTGCTATTGCGCCGCCTGCCACCCCAAAAGAGGCAGAACAATCCGTACCCGCTATTGGCAGCAATGAG
The DNA here is from genome assembly GCA_963845245.1 of Nitrospirota bacterium. GTDB lineage: Bacteria > Nitrospirota > JACRHJ01 > JACRHJ01 > JACRHJ01 > CAWJRJ01. The sequence continues at coordinate 263,583 of CAWJRJ010000017.1, read as the reverse complement.
CCGTCCAGCTTCATAAAGGCCGAGGATTCCGAGGTCATCGAGGACAACGACGAGGCTGTCCCTGCGGCGGGTCAGAATTCTTCTGCGGTATTGTCCAGCCAGGATCCGGACGTAATGAAGATGAACACCGAAATCGGCGGACATGAACCCGATAGAGAAGAGCGTCCGCTACTTCAGCGTATCGGTAAAAAAACATTTCAACCTTTGGCTTGAACGCTCTGGTAAATACGTTGGGCTGATGAAGAGCATACTTCGCGAGAACTACCTCCCCGAGGACCTCGTGTTCCTGGCCCTTATCGAGAGCGGCTTCAACCCCAAGGCATACTCCCCCGCCAGCGCCAGCGGCCCCTGGCAGTTCATCAGAGGCACCGCAACAAGGTATGGCTTGAGGGTCGACAGGTGGGTGGACGAGCGACGCGACCCTGTAAAATCTACCAAGGCGGCGGCGGCATACCTGAAAGACCTCTACGGCATGTTCGGCAACTGGCCGCTTGCCATGGCGTCGTACAACTCCGGCGAAGGTAACGTAGCCAGGGCGGTCAACCGTAACAACACCCTCGACTTCTGGGAACTCAGGAAGACGCGCTCGCTGCCGTCCGAGACCAAGGAGTACATCCCCAAGTTCATGGCGGCGAAGATGATCGCCGACAACCCTGCATCGTACGGATTTGACAATATACAGTACGACCAGCCGTTCGAGTTCGACGAAGTCATCGTAAACAACTGCGTAGACCTTGATGTCGTTGCGAAATGCTGCAACGTCCCGGTAAACGATATAAAAGACCTGAACCCGGAACTGATAAGGGGATGCACACCCCCAAACCTACCGGCATACACCCTCCGCGTCCCGAAAGGCTCCAAAGAGCTGTTCATGAAAAGCTATGCCGCCCTTCCGGACGAAGAAAAGATTGCAAGGCCCAAGGCCGTCGACAGGACCCGCTATACGGCAAGGCGCGGGGATACCATGAAGAGCGTCGCAAGGAGGTACGGACTCTCCGTTGCCGAACTCGCGTCGGCAAACAACCTCGGTATTAATTCAAAACTCAAGAGGGGCAGAAGGCTTACAATACCTGACGGCGGCATAGCAGTGGCCTCAAGGAAGTCCTCCCCGGCTTCAACGAAGACCGCTGATGCAACCCCCTCCCACTCAAAGACATACAGGGCAAGGAGAGGCGACACCCTTGCGAGCATCGCCAAGCGCAACGGCATGACGGTCTCCGAGCTTGCGAGCATTAATGGCCTCAGCCCGAAGACAAAGCTGAAGAAGGGCCAGAGGCTTTCACTGGTTTCCGGGACAGCCGTAGCGGCTGCGGATACCGCCGATGACAGCAGCAAGTCCACAACTGCCAAATCGTCTACCAAATCTTCCAAGAAGAAGGCCAAGGTCGCGGTCGCATCCAAGAAGACCTACAAGGTAAAGAACGGGGATACCATCGTCAGCATCTCCAAGAGGTTCAAGGTAAGCCAGAAGTCGCTCTTAAAGGCCAACGGGAACAAGTCGGCGTTGAGAGCAGGGCAGAAGCTGGTGATACCTGAGGAAGAAGCGGCGTAAAAGACATTACATACAAAACAAAAAAACCGGACATGAAGTCCGGTTTTTTATTTTGTATTTATAGATTGCTTACTTCTTTTGCGCGGGCGCTGGCTGTGCGGGCTGAACAGGCTGTGTAGCAGGTGCAGGTGTTGTTGGTTGTGTCGTAACGGTTCCCTGCGCTACCGGCATTGGAGTCGCCGCCTGCGCGGGCATGAGTTCCCTGGTATAGGGCGATTCCGGGAAGTCCTTGACGAGCTTCTCTTGCGCCACCTTGACGTCGGCGGTGCGCCCCTCGCTCTCATATAACTTGGCAAGCTGGTAAAGTGCCGCGTCCTTCAGATAGCCTTTCTCGGCCTTAAGCTCGTTATGTAACGTATCGATGGCCTTCTGCTTGTCGCCCTTGGCAGCGTATGCCTCGGCAAGGCGCATCGTGGCCAGCGAGACAAGGACCTGGTTGTTGCCGGACTTAGCTATCACCTCGGTGTACCCGGCAATCGCGGGGTCGACATTGCCCATCTCCATCTCGGAGTTGGCCTCGTAATACCTAGCGATATCCGCCGCCGAGCCGCCATGGCTCTTGACTATCTGCTCAAAAAGCTCCTTCGCCTTCTTGTACCTGTCTATGGAACTCATCGGTTTATCGCCGGGCACAGCCGAGTTTATGTCGTAATACCTCAGGGCCTCGGCCTCCTTGTACATCGCGTTCTTGCGGTCCGTGTCTCTCCAGATGCCGAAAAGTACCACGGCTACCACGATGACGGCAATTGCGCCCAGGACGATATATGCCTGTTTTGTGTTCTCCTTTATATAATCCATGGCCTTCTGGGTAAGGGACTGGAACTCGTCCGGTTCGTTAAGCTTCAGCTTCTTCTTTCCGGTCTTGTATCTCAATGCTTTCAATTGACATATCCTCCCAGTAGATTGTTCACTATCTCCCTTGAATTCTGTATTGCCTTAGCTACGCCTTTTTTGTCGAGGCCGGCCCCGGCCAGCACCTGCTTTGCGAACTCAAGCGTTATAAGGTCGCCCGGCTCATGGCCGTCCGTATTTATTACAAGATTTGCCCCAGCCTCGGTGGCAACCTTCGCCACGTGGCCGTTCGTGAGGCTGTGTCCTTTACGTGCCGTTATCTCCAGATATACACCCTTTTTTGCGGCAAGGGCGGCGTCCTGCTTGGTTATGAGACCTGGGTGCGCAAGCATGTCCGCACCTGAGAGTATCCCCGCACGGTTCGTGCCGGGCTCAACTGGCTCCACCGGCGACTCACCGTGACAAACGATCCATACCGCCCCAAGCTCCCTGGCCTTTTTAACCAGGTCGGCTATCATCGAAGGCGGCACGTGGGTTATCTCAATGCCCGGTATAACCGTAATCGGCCATACGCCGGACAGCTCCTCGGCTGCCAGCACGATGCGCGGGACGATGAAGTCAAGGTTCGAGCCGTCTGCGTGGTCGGTTATCGCGATGGCCTCGTAACCCTTGACTATCGCCCGGCGTACCAGCTCGGCCGGGACAAGCACCCCGTCCGAGAACAGGCTATGTGTGTGGAGGTCTATCATCGCATTCCCCTCATTTACAGGATTAAGATTGTAAACTTAGCACAAAAACCGAGTATTTTCAAGGTAAATTGGACGGGACTTACAGGTAGTTCTTTTGGATATTGTCTTGACATTCAAAATTCATGCTGTAATAATTATGACTCGATAAATTCGATTAATAAATAATGATATCAGACTGAAATCAAAGGTGTTTTATGTGCGTAGGAATCCCGGGAAAAGTGACCGCGATAAATGGTAGGATGGCGACGGTCGAGGTCGGCGGAGCCCAGCGGGATATTGCCATCGACCTGCTCGACAACGTACGGGTCGGCGATTATATTATCGCCCATGCAGGCTTCGCCATACACAAGGTAGACGAAGAAGAGGCGATGAAGACGCTTGAGATTATCAAAGAACTAACCTGCGAAATAGATAAGTACGACGGTGCATTTTAGTGAAATACGTTGACGAATACAGGGACAGCGATATCGCGGCAGGCCTTCTCGATAAAATTAAAAAGGCATCCGGGCGCTCTCTTAAGTTCATGGAGGTCTGCGGAAGCCACACCGTGGCGATATTCAAAAGCGGCATCCGCGACCTGCTGCCCGGTAACATTAGCCTGGTGTCAGGGCCAGGCTGCCCGGTTTGCGTCACAGCAGTGGAAGACATAGACCGTGCTGTGGAGATCGCCCGCATCCCGGAAGTGATACTTGCCACGTTCGGCGACATGATGCGCGTCCCGGCTCACGTACCTCCCTACAGAAAGCCAGAGCGGAAGGCTCAGACATCCGCATAGTGTATTCCCCTTTCGACGCTCTGAAGTTTGCGCAAGCAAACCCGGCGAGAAAAGTCGTGTTCTTTGCGGCGGGTTTTGAGACCACCTCACCGGCAGTAGCCGCAACCCTCGGCAGGGCCGTCGAAGAAGGGCTCCGTAATTTCTTTATATTCTCGGTACACAAAACCATCCCCGGCGCGATGCGAGCCCTGCTTGACACGCCAGCGCTTAAGATCGACGGCTTCCTTTGCCCGGGGCATGTAAGCACAATAATAGGCACGGCGCCGTATCGCTTCATCGCAGAAGAATATGGGAAGCCTGCGGTAGTCTCCGGGTTCGAGCCGGTGGATATACTGCAGTCCACCCTTATGATGATAAACCAGATCGAAGAAGGCAGACCCGCAGTCGACATACAGTACAAGCGTGCCGTATCACTGGAAGGCAACCCGAAGGCGCGCGAGGTTGTGGACAGGTTTTTTGAGCCCTCCGACTCAAACTGGCGGGGCATTGCAGTAATACCCGGGAGCGGACTGAAACTGCGGCATGAATATTCAGCTTACGATGCGGAGAAGGTCTACGACATCAGGGTTGACGCACCCAAAGAGGTCAAGGGGTGCGCATGCGGGGAGGTGCTTCAGGGCATTAAGACACCTCCGGAATGCAAGCTCTTCGCAAAAGCCTGCACACCCGAAAACCCTGTCGGTGCTTGCATGGTCTCATACGAGGGAAGCTGCGCCGCATACTACAAATACGGCAGGAGATAACACTTGGACTACCCGCCTTCCGACAGACGCACCAACCTCAGAGGGACGATACTTGTTACCCAGGTAAAGATGGGTGATGAGCGCAGGTACTTCTTCGGATATGCCAAGAATGTCAGCCGTTCCGGCATATTTATCCAGACCGTCTCGCCCAAAAAAGTCGGAGATAAGTTCAACATAGAGTTCACCATCCCCAAAACCGACATTTTAGTAAAATGTGTTTGCGAGGTCGTGTGGAGCCGCCCTTATTCCAAAGCTGGAAACGACGAGCCGGGTATGGGTTTGAACTTTGTGGACCTCGACCCCACCGTGGCAAACAAAATTGAGGCATGGGTACTCAGCCAGGCCGGGACAGAGGACTAATGGAAGAAAAAATATTACTGGGCCACGGCTCCGGCGGCAGGATGATGCGGGAGCTTATAGAAAAGTTTTTTATACCAGCATTCTCCGACGGTAATGCAGGCCTTGGCTCTGAAGACTCAGCCGTGCTCGACCTGAAGATCGGACCTGGCGAGAAACTTGCCGTCACCACCGACTCCTATGTAGTCAGTCCTGTATTCTTCCCGGGTGGTAATATCGGAGACCTCGCGGTGAACGGCACTGTGAACGACCTTGCAATGGCCGGAGCAAGACCGCTCTACCTCACTACCGGTTTCATTGTCGAGGAAGGGCTTCCACTATCGGAGCTTGAAGAGATAGTAGATTCGATGAAGGAAGCGGCAGAGACGGCCGGAGTAATAATCGTCGCTGGCGATACTAAGGTCGTAGACCGGGGCAAGGCCGACAGGATATTCATAAACACATCAGGCGTCGGGATCGTTCCAGCCGGGGTAAACATATCTTCCAAAAACCTGAAGCCCGGTGACGTGATAATCATATCCGGGACCATAGGCGACCACGGCATGGCCGTGATGTCAAAAAGGGAGGGGTTGGGTTTTGAGACGGACATCCTCTCGGACAGCGCCCCGCTTAACTCCCTCGTCTCAGACATACTTGCCGTATGCCCTGATGTCCACGCATTCAGGGACCCTACACGGGGCGGAGTAACCTCTACGCTAATAGAATTTGCCGAAGGTTCAGGGGTAGGGATAGTTATAGATGAAAAAACCCTGCCGGTGACAGACAGCGTGCGGGGCGCGTGCGAGATACTCGGGCTCGACCCGCTATATGTGGCAAACGAGGGAAAGCTCATTGCGTCCATACCCTCAGGCAGTGCTGAGGCCGTACTTGAAGTAATGAAAAAGAACCGTTACGGCGTTGGCTCGACGGTTATCGGCAGGGTGGTAGCAGACCATCCCGGTAGGGTCCTGATGAAGACCCTGATAGGCGGAACGCGTATAATCGACATGCTGAGCGGAGAGCAGCTACCACGGATCTGCTGACTACTTCCCAAAACCCATTACATGCGTATGGCAAGCGGAACAGTCCTTTCCTGAGTAATTATTCCCGTCAAGATGAAGTGTGTTACCGCTGCCGTCAAATCGGTAGTAAAGCGTGGACACATGGCAGACCTCGCAGATGCCGTCTACCTTACCTGCTCCATCCGCAAACGAACCACCCCCGGTATATCTCAGGAACACCACATCTCTTGATATGCCTCCAGGCCTCCTGACTTTCGACTTTATATCCTTTATGTTTTCTGTCCCATGAGCGCTGTGGCAGACGAGGCAATTTAATGACTGGTGTGTCGCCAGTGCACCATGGCAGTCGGAACATATTGTATTGTCGCTCCCGGGCACACGCAGGTATGGGTCATCCAGTGTGGCATAGACATATCCCTGGGTGGTACTGTTGAAGATTATCCTCCCGGTATATTCGTCAAATCGGTACTTCCCGTCATCAACCCTTAATGCCTCCCTGTCCTTCGAATAGCTGGGCGTCCATAATACGGAATCGGTATAGACGGACGGCGACATATGCCCCTGGTCCCACCAACCTCCTCGGAACAGACTGAAGATAGTGTTATCAACACTGGAAGTGTACTCCCACGAACGTCCGACGTCGTACGTCTTGCGCATTACATTGTGGCATGTTACGCAGACGATCTTGTCCCCGTCTTTCAAATGGCTATACATAGAGTCAGAGTACTCTCCTGAGGTAACCGTGCCGTAAGATGGCCGCCTCGCTCCACCAGCGGTTACGTTTACCATTGTCTTGTGTGACCCCTTCACCGTTATCGGGCTGGCGTGAGCTACAGAAGCCGTGTTGTGACAGCTCAGACAGAGCGCCTGCTCAGATTTGTAATTGAAATCTGCTGAAAGTATACCGTTGCCTGTCCCTTCAATATGGCAGCTATCACACGACCATACAGGCGAGCCATCCCATGTATAGTGCGGCAGGTCCGAGTCTGGGGCAACAGGCGTCGCGACGACAGGCCCGGCGGCCGGGCCTGCGTTAAGTGCAGCATCAATAGCCTTGACAGTAATGTCGTAGTTCTGGCCGTTGACCAGCCCTGTAATCCTGTGGCTCCCCACATGACCGGCGGTGGTCGAGTAACCGTTGAAATATATCCTGTAACCCGTTAGGTCCGGCTCGGCATTTTGTGTCCACTGGACGTTTATGGTGGCATTGCCGGGGGAGGCATGCAATCCCCTGGGGGCGGCTGGTATAGTTGCATCACCAATTGACTGGAAGCTTGCGTCAAGGATGGCAAACTGGCTGTCGGGGTTTACGACCTTCACACCATAAGTACCGGCAGGTATGCCTGCGGGGACTATACCGGATATGCTCGTGGGGTTGACAGATATTACCTGACACTGCACCGCGCCGACATACAGGCTTGCATTTGGTGCAAAGTTGCCTCCGCCTATCAATACGCCTGTCTGGACATTGTTGATGCCGGAGGAAGGCGAAACGGTGCCTACCGTCGGTTTGCCGTATACCGCACCTGAAATTACCATGGAAAATGGTTGCGGCCCTGACGGGACGCTGTAAGCCTGCACCTGTACTACCAAGGTGCCTGTGGTTAGTGCCGATGCAGGGATAGTGACCCCCTCCACGTTATTCAGTCTGTCGAATCCCTGGTCGCCAGGTGTTGAAACCGAACCGTTGTAGCGGTTTCCGTGGTAGACTCGCCCGTCCGGGGCGGTAACAACAAGGTCCAAATCATTCACCAGGTTCACCGAAGAGTAAGCTGCGCCTGGGTAATCAGTCCATACGATATTGACCCTGACTGGCACCGTTGCATCTGAAAGCCAGTAGTTATAACTAAAAAAACCGCCGGTCTGAAGACCGGCGGCATGGTCGTCGAATATCGTCCTCTTGGGTAAGTCCGGGTAAAGCGACTCCTTTAAATCCACTCTGCCCCACCCTTGATTATTGTCAGGGCGTGCTGTAATGTCGTTCTTTGGCATGCTGTACTGCCCGGGTGAAACATCCGCCGCCCCGGCAATCATAATGCATTTTATCAGGGCTGATGATGGGCCAGATAGACCGTTGTTGACCAGATACTCCCTGATCAGAGCAGCAGCACCGGCCGTAAGAGGGGTGGCCATGCTCGTGCCGCCGTCGAATGCGTAATATGTATCCATCGTAGAAGGCAGACCTGCATAGGAAGGATTCGCCCAGTAATTACCAGATGGAGCCAAGCTGGATTTATCAGAAAGTACCCAGGTGCCGGGCGCAACCAAGTCGGGCTTGATCCGGCCGTCAGCCGTAGGGCCGCGGCCGCTAAAGGCGACCATGCCGTTTACATTGTTTGCCATCTTGTCGCTGAAAACGGGTTCGGCAGGGAAGCCAGACGGCCAGCTCTGGCCATAAGTCGGGGTTAAAGCAGATCTGTTATTTTCGGACGCTCCGACCGTAAGTACGTTTTTTGCAGTTCCCGGAGCTGACACCGAACCCAGGTCGATTATTCCATCCTTGCTGGCATCAGTGCCGTCGTTGCCTGCCGCAAATAAAGGCAGGAAGTCCTTGTGGTTCCATGTATATGTGTCGGCACGCACGGAGTCTGAATTATACGCACCGTTACTGCCACTGTATCCCCAGCTGTTCGAGTGCAGCCTTGCGCCTGCATTATAAGCGTCCGGGAAAACCACGGCATTGATATCCGGGATGGAAAGGCCGCCGCTTGAATTAAGGACGGATTGGAACACAAGCTGCGCGTCATAGGACATACCCCTGACAAACATCCCAGGATTAAGCAGGTTTGACTCCACACCCGCCCCTACGATAGAGCCGGCAGTATGAGTGCCGTGTCCATCAGGGTCGCTCCATTTGTTTGTCCTGCCGTATGAGAAGGTCTGCTTGACCCTTGTAAGACCGCCAGATGTCTGAGCGGCGAAGTCGGGATGAATGGTGGTAATATTGCCGGTATCAAGGCCTGTATCGCAGATACCTATCACCTGACCGGTTCCTCGTAGCGGCACCCCCAGGCCCCATAAATAATCGGCCTTAATCACTGTTTTAGAAATGTCATTGAAAAGGGTCGGTATCCTCTCCTGCTCTATCCACTGCACGCCGTAAACGTCGGCAAGGTCCGGAATCTTGGATGCGTCAATGCGTACCTTCAGGAATTTGCCGTTCAGTCCCGGCGTATCGGATATGACCTCCCAGCTGCCGCCAAGTGACTCGATAGCCTTCTTTATAGGCGCCAGGTCCTCGCCGTCAAACGCCTGGAGCACCAGTTTTTTTTCGCCCTTTTCTCCCTTTTTAACCCATTCCAGGACATCGGTGTCCAGCCGGTATGCGGGCTTGTACGACCCGATGAACTCGATTGCCGGATCATTGGCAATATCGCCCACCCTGCCTTTCGGCACCTTGGCAAGAAACGCGTTTACGGGGATGTACCCAAAGAAGTGCACGCCGCACTTTGCCAGTCTTTCGCGGTCGGCGGCGTTGTTTTTATCCTTGAATTTTATTATCATGAAGTCGTTGCTGCCGGCGGAGGGCTTGCCTTGAAGCCCTGGGGGTACGGATGGCTCGCCTTTTTTTACATCGAACGCGAAGTTCTTAAGGCCTATGGTGGAGGGGTTTTGCCCTTGCGGCTGCGCGAAAGCAGATGGAGACACCAAACAGAGTAATAGGGCGGCCAAGACCGATGCTGCGATTAACCTTAACATTACATACGTCCCGCTTACTTCAGTTTTCAGGCGAAGAGCGCGTCCACATATTCATCCGGGTCGAAGGGCTGTAGGTCATCGACTTGCTCGCCCACCCCCACCATCTTCACTGGGATTCCAAGTTCCGAAGTTATGGCGACTACTATCCCACCCTTCGCCGTCCCATCAAGCTTCGTAAGCACTATGCCTGTCACGCCTATCGCCTGATTAAAAAGCTTCGCCTGAGAAAGCGCGTTCTGGCCTGTAGTCGCGTCCAGCACCAGCAGCACTTCACGAGGCTCACCAGGCAACTCACGCTCAATCACGCGGTTGATCTTTTTTAACTCTTCCATGAGGTTTGTTTTGGTATGAAGCCTCCCGGCCGTGTCTACCAACAAAACTTCCGCCTCCCTTGCGCGGGCGGCGGCTATCGCGTCAAAGACGACCGCGCCTGGGTCCGCGCCGCTTTTATGCCTTATAACGTCCGCGCCCGTTCGTTCGCCCCAAAGCACCAGCTGTTCGGCTGCCGCTGCCCTGAAAGTGTCACCGGCGGCCAGGAGCACCTTCTTTCCATCGGCCCGAAGCTTCGCGGAGAGTTTTCCAATGGTGGTGGTCTTGCCGGTGCCGTTTACACCGATTATGAGGTACACTGCCAGGCTGTCCCCACCGCGGAGTTCACAAGTCCTGTTTTTAAGTATAGCTCTTATCTGTTCTTTTATCTCCTTTTTAAGAAGGTCGGCGTCGGTCAGTTCGTTGCGCTTGACCTTTTCCCGGACGCTGTCTATTATACCCCTTGTGGTATCGACGCCAAGGTCGGCAAGTATCATCACCTCCTCAAGCTCCTCCATAAGGTTTTCGTCTATTTTTTTCTTACCAAGTACTACGTTTTCTATGCCGGTGACGAGTTGGTTACGCGTCTTGGTCAGCCCAGCTTTAAGTTTGTCGAAAAAACCCAAAATACCCCCCGTTTATTGCTTTTTGCAGTTGCCGGATACTCCCGGCTTTAGTTGAAATTCCCTTGCCGACCCATGCGGGTCATGACAGGAAATGCAGTTGGCTTTAACCTTTATATCATGACAGGAGCCGCAAAGTCCAGCGCCATTAGCCGAAAGCTTGAAGCTATGCTTGCCGGTCTGAGTGTGGCAGAACCCGCAGTCTCCCACAGCTACAGGCCCATGGACGTATTTTGCATCAAGCATCTTTGCGTGGCAGCTCGCACTCAGACATTCGTTAGAGGCATGAGCTACCAATGTACCAAAAAAACATTGCAGCAGTAAAACCGCCAAACAAGCCTGAATATATCTCATCTATATCTCCTGCCTGAAAAGTTCCGCAGCCTCCCTCAGCCTTTTAAAAGCGATCCCGACATTGCCGTGAGGCGGGAGCAGCATAACCAGATAGTATCCCTCTTTTACCGGCTGGACTACCACCCTGCCCACATCAGAGCTTACCAACATACCGTTTATGCTCCCCTGGGCGCAATTTTCGGCAACCTCCCTTGCAAGGTTCAGTATGATTCCCTGGTGAGCGCCGAGGAGTTTAATATCCTCTTCTTTCGCGTTTGATACGAATTCGACAGACTCGCCATCCCAGTCTGCAAATATCACCCCGGCAGCGCCTGCTACGTTATCTACTACTTTTTGTAATATTTCCTGGAACAACTGCCCCCACTAAGACGCGAACAACAGGAATATAAAGAGGGTGATAAGCCCGCCCAAAAGAGCGCCCAGCGTTACTTCCCGTACAGAGTGTATACCCATCGCGACCCTGCTGTGGCTTATCAAAACCGCCATTATGAACACGAGTATGGCTATGAGCGCGTTCGACGTAAGGAACAGCACCGCAACCCAGATGGAAAATGCGGTAGCTGCGTGGCCGCTGGGCATACCGCCTTCAAGAGGCCGCCCGCGCCCAAAGTATGCCTTCGCGATTATGACCGCGATGACCACCACGACGAAGGCCATGAATGCGATGTTCTCTCCGGCCAACCTCACCTGCGACACACCCACCTCGACGGATTTGGCAACGTACGGATAAAGTATGAGAAAGCCAAGTATTAATGCACCACAGGATGCCACGAAAACCGCACCGGCTGCGGTATCTTTCGCTACCTTGGCGATCGGGTGGTATGTATCGGAGATGAGGTCGACCGCAGCCTCAATTGCCGTGTTCAAAATCTCGGCCACTAGCACGATGACTATCGCAAGCGAGAGCGCCACAAACTCCATCTTGCCAAGGCCAAGATAAAGGGCAACCAATATTACCAGCGCAGCCGATATGAAGTGCCAGCGCAGGTGCTTCTGGGTCTTGGCGGCATACAGGATGCCTTCTATGGCAAGGTTTGCGCTCTGGTACCAGCTTTTCGGTTTCAATTACGCCTCAAAAGCCCGACAAGTTCCTTCTGCTTCTTCTCCATTGAACGTTTTTCGGAAGATGACTTTTCATGGTCATATCCAAGGAGGTGAAGGATGCCGTGTACAAGGAGAAACAGCATCTCATCATCGAGGGTCTGGCCTATCTCTTCGGACTGCTTCAATGCTCGCGCGGCGGATATAACGATGTCGCCCAACGCAGGCGGCGGCCCGCCCTCACCGCTGAAAGCGGCCTTGAAAGAAGCCTCACCTTCGAGCACAGGAAATGAAAGGACGTCCGTGGTGCTGTCAATGCCACGGTATTGCCTGTTCAGTGACCGCATCTTCCTGTCGCCGGTAATGAGGATGCTTAGCTCGGCGTCGGGGCAGCCCATATATTCCAGCACAGTGCTGGCGGCTTTCTTAAGCCTGCCAGCCGATACCCTTACCTTCTTCTGAGTATTTGATACCAGAACTGCCAAATTTTTTGCCTCCGGATGGTATGCCCAGCCCCGGATAATCAATCCGGTGATGGTAGATACCTGAAAGGAGAAGGTTGAAGCTCTTGATTATCTCCGTGAGGTCCTTCAGGGTCAGCTCGCATTCATTAAGCTGCCCGTCCGCGAATATCCTGTTCACTATCTTGTCCACAAGCGCGGCTATCCTCTGCGGGGTGGGATTGTCCAATACCCTTGATGCAGCCTCAACCGCGTCGGCCAGCATCACGATAGCGGCTACCTTTGTTTGCGGCTTCGGTCCGGGGTAACGGTAGTCATCCTCGTTTATCAGCGCCTGGCCTGCACCTTCGGCATCTTTTGCCTTCTCGTAAAAGTAAGTCATGAGGGCTGAACCGTGGTGTTGTTGTATAATATCGGCTATCTGCGGCGGAAGCTTGAACTCTTTTGCGAGTTCCATGCCTTCTTTTACATGGGATGCTATTATAAGGCTGCTCATGCTCGGCGTGAGCCGGTCATGCCTGTTCTCTCCCTTGGCCTGGTTTTCGATGAAGTATTCAGGTTTTTTTATCTTGCCTATATCGTGATAATATGCCGCCACCCTTGCCATCAACGGGTTGACCCCAACGGCCTCAGCAGCAGCCTCGGCAAGGGTACCGATTATAACGCTATGGTGGTAAGTACCCGGCGCAGACACCATCAGTTGTTTTAAAAGCGGCCGGTTCAGGTCACTGTACTCGAGAAGGCTGATGTCCGTCACTACCTTGAACAGCGATTCAAGGAGCGGTAGTATACCAGACACCAGTATCGCCGAGAAAAACCCTCCCATGATGCCGGCAATTATGTCGTACAGCCCGACCCTTGTGAATAACTCATGCTGGTAGAGGTCTATACACGCCACCGTCCCGGCGTTTGCGAGCGCTATGAACATTCCGGCCCGTAGCAGTGCGGAACGCTGGGTGCACCTTATCACGCTGAAGGCGGCAATTATGCTGCCCATGAAAGTATAAAAAGCGAAGAGAGGCTCCGATACTATAAGTATCCCACCGAATATGCTCATCACTATCGAGAACACTATCCCTATGTGTATATCGAAGAGTAAGGTGGCAAGCATGGCTCCAGCGGCAATCGGTATCGCGAAGTAGCCCGTACCCTTGCCGATGCCGGGCAGGTTGCCGGTAAATGTGGAGAATATTTCAGCAGAGAACCTGGATATGCCCACCGCGCCGACAAGTATTACGCATACAAGCAGGAGTTTCTGCAGGTCCCGGGTCAAGGCCTTCTTGTAACGGCGCATGTCCCGGTACAATATGTACAGGGGGAGAGATACTATCAGGATCAGGCCTATGAGAGACTGGAGGATGTTTAGAGGCCCCATCCTGGCTAGCTCCGAGTAGTCAGCAAGCAGCAATGTCAGACAGAAAGCCAAAGCTCCGCCAAGCGCGGCCTTCTTCATCCTCTCCTTGCTGGCTTTCTTTTCAAGCTCAGCCGTATGTATCTGTATGGAGAGGGGCTTGGCCTGTGCCTTCTGGGGCATTACGCCCACCCTGGCCCTTTCATCTTTCAGGCTGGACATTACTTTCCTCGTATTTCTGGTATGCCTTTACTATCTGCTGCACCAATTTGTGCCTTACAACGTCTTTGTCGGAGAACTTGACGAACTTCAGCCCCCTCACGGAACCGAGGATGTGCATCGCCTCTATAAGTCCGGACGACTTGTCAGTCGGCAGGTCCACCTGCGTGATATCGCCGGTAATGACGGCCTTCGAACCGAACCCCATCCTTGTAAGGAACATCTTCATCTGTTCCGCTGTGGTGTTCTGCGCTTCATCAAGTATTATGAATGAATCGTTCAGCGTCCTCCCTCTCATGAACGCCAGCGGGGCCACCTCTATCGTCCCGCGCTCCACCAGATGCGCAGCCTTCTCCTGCTCCATCATATCGTAAAGGGCGTCGTACAGAGGCCGTAAGTAGGGGTGGACCTTCTCATATATATCTCCCGGCAGGAAACCCAGCCTCTCGCCGGCCTCGACGGCAGGCCTGGTGAGTATTATGCGGCTGACCTCTTTTTTGATAAGGGCGGATACCGCCATAGCCATTGCGAGGTATGTCTTTCCGGTGCCTGCAGGGCCGATTCCAAATACTATGTCGTAATCCCTTATGGCATCGACATAATGTTTCTGGTTCTCGGTCTTTGGGCTTATGTGTTTTTTCTTGTGGCCTACAAGTATGGTATCGGAAAACAATTCCTTTATCGAAGAGTCCGGCTGTTCCTCGCTTGTCCGCATCGCAAGCTTCACATCTTCCAGTTTCAGGGCGTATCCGCCCTTGACAAGTCCGGCAAGGTCGGAAATAACCTTCTCGACTGCAAGTACCGCAAGCTCTGTGCCTTCAATCGAAATCCTGTTGCCGCGGGCCTTTATGTCGACGCCCGAAGCCTTTTCGATGTATCTGAGGTTTTTGTCCAGCTCGCCATAGAGGACCGTCAAGTCATCCTCAAGCCCCAGTGTCAAGACTTTCTTCGTAGTATGTACCTCCTGAATGTCAAACCCTTCCGCGGGCCATATCTTCAAGGCGAGCGATCCGTTCTTCCATTGGCGGATGGGTCGAGAACAGTTTTTTGATCCCCCTGGCGGAGAACGGGTTTACTATAAACATATTCGATGTGGCGGGGTTGGCATCCATAGGGATGGCTTCGACACCCCTTTCCAGCTTTCTGAGCGCATCTGCAAGGGACATCGGGTTGCCGCAAAGCCTTGCCCCGCCTTCGTCCGCCATAAACTCCCTCGAACGCGATATTGCAAGCTGTATCAGCATTGCCGCTATCGGCGCGAGTATCATCATTGCAATAGCGGCAACCGGGCTGCCTTCCCTGTCGTCCCTGCTACCTCCGAAAAAGAATGCGAACCTGGCAAGCATCGTTATAGCCGCAGCCATGACCGACGCTATAGTGCTGACCAGTATGTCCCTGTGCAGGACGTGCGAGAGCTCGTGGGCCATTACGCCTTCTAGCTCCTTGCGGCTGAGTATCCTCATGATGCCTTGCGTAGCGGCGACGGCCGCATGGTCAGGGTTCCTCCCGGTGGCAAACGCATTGGGCGACTCGTCAGGTATTATGTATACCTTCGGCATCGGCATCCCGGCCTTCTGGGCCAGGTTCCTGACAATCGAGTAAAGCTCCGGGGCGTCCGATTCGGTCACGGGCGTTGCTCTGTACATCGCAAGCACTATCTTGTCGGAGAACCAGTAACTAATGAAGTTCATCACAAGGGCAACGACAAAGAAACCCATCATACCGCGTGGCCCGCCTATAGCCTGGCCTAAAAGGACCAGCAGGACCGTCAACGCCGCCATCAACATCGCTGTCTTAAGCCTGTACATTCATAACCTCCAAAAACAAAAAAACCGCCCCCACTATTTTTTCTTCAACCGTTCCTCTGCCAGCTTGGCAGCCTCGGATGCGGGGTATTTCTTGATCAACTCACCAAAGGCCGCTTTTGCCTCCTTCGGCTTCTTGAGGGCATCGAAACAGTACCCCTTCTTAAGCATCGCACCGGGTACCTTTGAGCTTGCCGGGTAGCCCTTTATCACCTTGTCGAACTCTGGTATGGCCTCGTCATATTTGCCGAGGCTGTATAGCGATTCTCCGACCCAGTACTGCGCGTTCCCGGCAAACTCGGCATCCGGGAATGATTTCAAATACTCCCTGAAACCGGAAACGGCCAGGTCAAAATTGCCCTTGGTGTAGTCCAGGTACGCTGCCTGGTACATCTGGTTCGGGTCGCCTGCGGGCACTGTCGCAGCGGTGTTGTTTGTCTTGGCCGCAACTGCTTCGCCAGTTTTTGCAGGCTGCTGCGACTGCTCAAGTTCGGCCAGGCGCTGGAGCAGAATCGCCTTTAGAGCGTCGAGCTTGGCGTTGGTCTCCGTGATCTCGTGGCGTACCTCGTCCAGTTGGCCATCCGTATTCTTCCCGCCGCCACCGGCGCTTGAGAACATCTTGCTGCCGAGGTCGGCCTGGTTTCTCTTTATAATGGAAAGCTCGTCGGTCAAACCCTTTGTGTTCTGGGAGACGACCTCAAGTGATGCCTGGATCTCCTTTGACCTCTTGTTCTCCGCCTGGAGCGAGAAATTTATCTCGTCCAGGTTGCCTTTGACCTCTCTTAGCGCGGCGTTTGTACTGGCGTTCTGTCTTTCCAGCCCCTGCATGTCGGCGGATGTTGCACAACCCGCCGCCAACATGGGGATAAACAACAAAAGATATGCGTAGTTTTTTCATTTTAAATAAACAGGGCGGGCACGTGGCCCGCCCAGCCTTGTGTTGTCGAGACTAATGAACGACGAAATGCGCCCTTCTGTTTTTCGCCCAAGCTTCCTCTGTATGGCCTGTGTCAACAGGCAGGCTCTTGCCGTAGCTGATAGTCTTGAGCCTGTCCGCATTGACGCCGAGCGAGACCAGGTAGTTCTTGGCGGCCTCGGCCCTGCGCTCGCCGAGGGCAAGGTTGTATTCGACAGTACCACGCTCGTCGCAGTGGCCTTCTATGGTGATGACCGGACCCTTGTTGGCCTTTATCCATTCGGCATTCTGCTGGAGGGTCTTCATGGCCTCTGGGGAAAGTTCATAGCTGTCAAATGCGTAATACGCGTCTTTGAGGGCCTTTTCCGCCCTGCCCGCCTCTACCGGCTCAGGCTGTTCCTTAGGGCCGGGAGGTGCCTCCTTGGTCTCACGGGTTGCCTCGGATGGTTTTTCCTCGCCCTTCTGTGCCTTCTCTGGAGCCTCCGAAGGCTTTACCGCCTCAACTTGGCCGCCTTCCGTCTTGACCTGTTTCTTTGCGCACCCGTATGCCCCGACCGATATTAAAACCGCTGCTGCGAGAGCGATTGTTATGAATCTTAAAATTTTCAAGATAATTCCTCCTTTCGGTACCTGTTTTTGAGTTTTAGCCGGTTGAACCCTCTTGATAATAATCCGACGGCACCTCCTTTCGCACTTTTAAAGTATTATATCATAAACTGATGCTTCTAAAGATAAAATCAGTTACCTGGCATCGGCGACCAGGCGGGGGTTTGAACATTACCCGGGATATTGAGCCTCTTTGCATTTTTCCCGTCCGGGTCCATGATATAAAGCGCCTTTACACCCGCCCTTGTAGAAGAGAATATCAGATGTTTCCCGTCCGGCGACCAGGAAGGGTTCTCGTTATTGCCATTCCTATATGTCAACCTGATAATATTATCCCCAGTCGCGTCCATTGTAAAGATATTAAATAGGTTGTCTTCACGGCTCACGTAGGCAATCTTGTCGCCCAGTGGAGACCAGGCCGGAGAGGCGTTGTACTTGCCCTTATACGTAAGACGCCTGACGTTCCCACCACCCGAATCCATAATATATATTTGCGGAGAGCCGGCCCTGTCAGAGTTGAACACTATCTCACGCCCGTTGGGCGACCAGGAGGGCGAAGTGTCTATTCCCCGGTTGAATGTGAGCCTCTTGAAATCAGCGCCGTCCCGTCTTACGGTGTAAATTTCGGCGTTTCCGTCCTTGCTTATGGACAGGGCGATCCTCTCGCCGTCGGGAGACCAGGAGGCTGCCGCATTGAGGCCGGGGAAGAAAGAGAGTATACCCCTGCTCTTTCCTGATGAGCTTACCCACCACAAGTCCGGGTTCAGCCTTCGGTAGGAGGTGTATGTTATATAGTTCCCGCTTGGGGACCATGCAGGCAGCAGGCACACACCCTCGTCCCTGGTCATCCTGTAAACGTCGTGGCCGTCGTAGTCGCTGATATAAAGCTCTGTCTTGCCGGTCATGTCCGAGACGAATGCGATCTTTGTCCTGCAGATCCCCTTCTCACCGGCAACCTGGAAGATTACATCGTCCGCCATCTTGTGAACGGTCTGCCTCATTACCCTTAGCGCGTTGGGATATTTTTTGTCCAGCACTACCGCGCCGCTCCTTGCGTCAACCACCTTTGCAGTTACCTGTATCTCACGCCCGTCAGTCGTGTAACTCCCCTGCACTATATTGGCCACATCGAGCGATGCCCATGCGGAAGGGTCGCCCTTTATCACCTTGACCCTCTTTGCATCAAAATAGCCGGAGAAGTTCAGGTCGTCTGCAAGGATGTCCGCCATTGCGACGTCTCTTTTCTCGCTATCCTTAAAACCGCCCTCCCGTATGAAATCCGGGATCAGGATGCTTATCTTGGACGCGGCCTTGGTAGTCGAAAGCTGGACTTCTGTATCCGCTGCCGGTGCTTCGACAAATACAAGGGCAAACAACATTAAAGCCGTCACCATGCCTGAAAACACCCAATATACTTTTTTATTCATCAATTACCCTCTCCGGGCTATTTGTTTTCCGGAATGAACGTATAGTGTATTTTAAGTACATCATCTTTATATCCCGCAGGCAAATACCCGATGTCTTTTATCGACCTTATCGTACTGATAGCCGAATTATCAAGAACTACACTTCCCGAACTTGTTTCCAGTTTTATATTACTAATTTTGCCATATCTGTCTATGCTAAAAAAAACAACCGCCCTGGGAAGAACTTTTGCATTTATATTCGGCACATTCCAAGCCCTGGCAACCCGGGCCTGAAGTTTGCTTAAATACCCCCCCAATATTGCAGAATTAACGCCGCCTTCAACCGCAATAGCCCCCTCGACAACCGTATCGGTCTGCTTGCCTCCGCCCACCGGCCCCTGTCCGGGCCCCTTCGGCGCTTCATGGGCAACTTTTGGCGCTTCGGTCGCAGGCTTCTTCTTGGCCTCGGTCGCCTTTTTCTCTACAAGCTTCGATGCAACCTTCACCTGTTCCTTTTCTGGGATTTCTTCTTTCTTTATCTCTTTTGGCGGCGGTTTTATCTCCTCGGACTCTCCCCCACCTCCCGCAGGCCCGGGCAGCGAAGTGACGGTGACATTGATCAGCTCTATTTCCTTATGTGCCTTTCCCGGCTTCTGCAGTAACCAGAACGATCCCAGAAAGACTGCGTGAACAAACAGGGAACATACCAGAAAAAACAGGAAAGTCCTGTTTCCATGTGCGTGAACAGGGGTATCACCTACGGGTTTTGGCCCGCTCCCCCCGCGCCTGATGCGCCTTGTTGCATTTGTATCCATCAACGGCCTGAAAGCTCGCTTTTATGTATTCAGAAATTCAATAATTTTCTCACAATAGCACCTTTTCTGTCAAGCAGTTACGGCTTGCCGGAGCGATCATGAAAGCTTCTTAATATACCCTTTTCAATCTCAATCACTGCAAAGACCACCACGGAAAGCGAAAGTGCAACAACAAGGTCGAACGCCGTCAAAGGCGCGGTCCTGAATACTGTGTTTAAAACCGGTACGTAGAGTATAGCCATCTGAAGCAGGAAGGTCAAAGCTACCGAAAACAGCAGAAATTTATTGCTGAGAAACCCAAGCGTAAATATAGACTCGCTGTCCGAGCGCATCGCAAGGGCGCTGAATGTCTTGGAGAGGCATAGGACGGTGAAAACGATGCTTTGCCAGTTCGCCCTTCCGCCCCAGTATGCCCACGCCTGGGCAGAAATACACACCCCGCCCATGAACAGGCCGACCCAGGCAATCTGAAAACCGAGCCCTCCCGCCAAAATGGCCTCGGAAGGCGGCCTGGGCGGGCGTTTCATGACGTCTTTCTCGCTCTGTTCAAATGCCAGGGCAAGGCCTGGCAGGCCATCGGTGACGAGGTTTATCCAGAGTATCTGCACAGGGATAAGAGAAAGAGGAAGCCCCAGGAAGGGAGCCAGAAAAAGTGTCCACATCTCGCCGGAGTTTCCGGTCATGGAGTATTTGATGAATTTCCTGATGTTGTCGTATATCCTCCTGCCCTCGCGCACCGCGTTTACGATGCTCGCGAAGTTGTCATCCAGCAGCACCATGTCCGAGGCCTCCCTCGCCACGTCAGTGCCCATGATGCCCATGGCTACGCCAATGTCGGCTTTTTTGAGCGCTGGCGCATCGTTTACCCCGTCCCCGGTCATTGCCACAAAATGGCCCCTCGCCTTCAGTGCCTGCACGATGTTGTACTTCTGTTCCGGGGCTACACGCGAGTATACCCGTATGTTCTCCGCCCTCCATTCAAGTTCTCCCGGGGGCATCGCTTCCAGCGCAGTACCAGTTATAACCTCGCCCGAGCTGCCGTCCATCCCAAGGTCTTTCGCAACCTTTGATGCCGTCGCAGGGTGGTCCCCGGTTATCATCACGGTGCGTATCCCAGCCGAGGCACAGTCTGATACCGCACGCGCAGCCTCTTCTCTCGGCGGGTCTATAAGCCCCACCATCCCCAGGAATGTGAACCCACCCTTCTCCTCAGCCCACAGGTCTGGCGGCAACGACTCCAGCCTCTTGCGCGCAAAGGCGATTACCCTAAGTCCGTCGGCGGACGCGTTATAAGAGACATTCTTCATCGCGGCAATATCTGTCGCAACCGTCCCACCGCCGTCAACCTTGTCGGTAATGTCCAGCACGGCCTCAGCCGCGCCCTTGGTAATCATCAGAAACCCGCCGCCGGGCATTGCATGGATGGTGCTCATCATCTTCCTGCCGGAATCAAAAGGCAGTTCACCCACGCGCTGGTAATTCTTCACAAGGGAGGTCTTGTCAACCCCGACCATCTGCGCGGCAGAAAGCATGGCGGTCTCGGTTGGGTCGCCTATAGCCTCGCCGGCTTTATTAAACGTCGCATCATTGTTGAGCGCCATCGCCTCGATAAGTTTTCCCAACTCCCCGCTTCTGTCACTATCATTGACATTATACCTGCCTGCGGCAGTAAACAGGCCTGCCACCGTCATCCTGTTCTGTGTAAGCGTGCCGGTCTTGTCAGTGCATATATACGTCACGGAACCAAGCGTCTCAACGGCCGGGAGGTTCCGTATCAGCACGTTTTTCTTCACCATCCGCGACGCGCCCATCGCAAGCGAGATAGTAACCACGGCCGGCAGGGCTTCCGGGATCGCCGCCACCACCAGGCTGATGGAGGTCATCAGCATCAGCAGGACACTTTCGCCCCTCAGTAGACCGGCTACAAATATAACCGCCGATACGACAATTATAATAATTGAAAGACGCCTGCCGAATACCGCAAGCCTTTTCTGCAGCGGGGTCTTTTCGTCCTCCCTTTGATGGACAAGGGTTGCTATCCGGCCGATCGCGGTATACATACCGGTTGCGACGACAACACCCTTCCCGCGGCCCGAAGACAGCTTTGTGCTTTTAAGCGCCATGTTCACCATGTCGCCCATCGGCAGGTTCTCGGGTAGTACTGCCCGGCAATCCTTTTCCACAGGAACTGATTCGCCTGTCAGAGAGGATTCTACGGCCTTTAGCCCGGCCGTCTCAAACAGCCTTATGTCCGCAGGGACTATCTGGCCCGCCTCAAGCACCACGATGTCGCCAGGCACGAGCAGTTCCGCCTTTATCTTTTTCGTCTCGCCATCACGCATTACAACGGCATCAGGCGAGGCAAGCTCCTTCAGAGATCTGACGGCCTTCTCCGCGTTCCATTCCTGATAGAAGCCTATTGTGCCGTTAAGAAGGATGATGACAAGTATTGCCGCCGTATCGGTAACGTCCCCTACGGCGACCGAGATCACTGCCGCGGCAAAGAGCAGCAGGATCATCAGGTCTTTGAACTGGTTGAGAAACATGCGGATGGGGTTTTTGGGGTCAGGTTCGGCAAGGACGTTGCGGCCGAACCTCTCAAGCCTGTCGGAAGCCAAAGCTTCCGACAGGCCGGAGGTCAAATTTGCGCCGAGTCTTCCGGCGGTATCTTCTATACTAATCGAGTGCCATGCTGGTTTATCCGGCATCCGGCAAACATCAGGCCGTTTTTTCAAGCCCGAAAGCGTCGTGCAGGGCCCTTACGGCCAGCTCCGTGTATTTCTGATCTATCACACAGGAGACCTTTATCTCCGACGTGCTAATCATCATTATGTTGATGCCCTCGTTTGAAAGAGCCGTGAACATCCTTGAGGCGACGCCCGAATGAGAACGCATACCGACGCCTATTATCGATACCTTCGATATTCCCTCGTGCACTACCACGTCGTTGCATCCGATGGACTTTGCCGCTTTCTTGATAAGCGGGAGCGCCTTTTTGAGGTCGGTTTTAGGAACGGTAAATGAGATGTCGGTCGCGCCGTCCTTGCTCACGTTCTGGATTATCATGTCCACGATGATCTTGGAATCAGCTATCTTACTGAAAAGCTTCGCGGCCACGCCGGGTTTATCCGGCACGCCTGAAAGCGTGATCTTCGCCTGGTTTTTGTCATAAGCAACTCCGGCAACTACCACCTTCTCCATCGACTTATCCTCCTTTGTAACCAAAGTCCCGGGGACATCGTGAAAACTCGAAAGCACCCTTACGGGCACGTTGAATTTCTTTGCGAACTCCACAGAGCGCGCCTGCAGAACCTTTGCACCGAGGCTCGCCATCTCAAGCATCTCGTCATATGAGATCTTGTCGAGCTTCCTTGCGTTCGGCACAATATTGGGGTCTGTCGTGTATACCCCGTCCACGTCCGTGTATATATCGCAGAAGTCGGCCTTGAGCGCGGCAGCGACCGCGACCGCGGTGAGGTCGGAGCCGCCCCTGCCAAGGGTGGTTACATCCGAGCCTTCGGTAATGCCCTGGAACCCGGCCACAACAACAACCTTGCCCTTCTTCAGGGCTTCCTGTATGCGGCCAGCATCTATGTTTTTTATCCGCGCACGCGTGTGTGCGGTGTCGGTGATTATGCCTGACTGCCTTCCTGTAAAGGAGACCGCGTCCACCTTCATATCGTTCAACGCCATGGCAAGTAGTGCGATCGTGACCCTCTCGCCAGTGGACAGGAGCATGTCCATCTCGCGTTCTTTTGGGTTTGTGGAGACGGCATTTGCAAGTGCGATAAGTTTATCCGTCTCACCGCTCATTGCGGAGAGTACCACGACGATATTGTTGCCGGCCTTCTTTGACGCCGCCACTTTTTTTGCGACGTTCTTTATCCTGTCTACATTACCTACCGATGTACCGCCGTACTTCTGAACTATCAGGCTCAAATCACAACCCTCCCTTTAACAGGTATTCCATCATCCTCCAGCCTTCCTCGACAAAAAGACCCGTCCCTTTGGCGGAAGGCTCGTCATACTTTTTATCAGCTACGCTACCGGCCTTGCCGGAATCCCACAAAATGAACGGGACGGCGTCGCGGGTGTGGCTCTTAACGGCTATAGGAGTCGGGTGGTCCGGCATCACAAGCACACGGCAGTCGTCCCTGCCTTTGAGTGCGGCAAGCACCGTGCCTACGACCTTCTCGTCGAAATCCTCTATCGCCTGTATTTTGTGCTTCATGTTTCCACCGTGGCCGGCCTCGTCCGGGGCCTCCACATGCACATATACAAAGTCCGCTTCCTCTATCGCCTTCAGGGCCGCCTCGGCCTTGCCCTTGTAGTTCGTATCGATATAGCCAGTCGCGCCTTCAACGTGTATTACCTTCAGACCCAAGATCGCGGCGATGCCGTTCATCAGGTCGACCGCCGATATCATCGCGCCTGAGAGCCCGTATTGTTCCCGGAAGGTCGGCATGACCGGCCTTTTGCCCTGGCCCCAGAGCCAGATGCTGTTTGCCGGAAGCTTGCCGCTTGCTATCCTGTCCCGGTTTACCTGATGCGACTCAAGCAGGGCTGCGGATTCCTTCATCAACTCAAGCAGGAAATCGGCGCCTACCCCCTTTGGGAGGTGGTCTGAAAGCTCCCTGCCGGTGATATCGTGCGGCGGTGTGCAGTCGGCCTTGTATTCCCCGCCCTTCCATACCATAAGGTGGCGGTAGCTGACGCCAGGGTAGAACTTCACCATATCGGAACCGATGGAGCGGTCGATGTCCTTTATAAGGACGCTCGCCTCGGGCGTCGTGATGTGCCCGGCCGAGAAATCCTCCATTATGCATTTGCGGCAGAACATCCTGATACCGCATTCCGGCTCGCTGCATTTAATGGATACCAGGTTGCACCTGTACGCGACGTCGTCGGGGCCAAGTTCCACGCCGATGGACGCGGCCTCAAGCGGGGCCCTGCCGGTGTAATATTTTTGCGGGTCATAACCAAGCACCGACAGGTTGGCAACGTCCGAGCCGGGCGGCAGGTTTTCAGGCACGGTCTTCGCCATCCCGAGTTTCCCTGTGCTCGCCATGTAGTCCATGTTCGGCGTCTTTGCATATTCAAGCGTGGTCTTCCCGCCTAGCTCTTCGATGGGATAACCTGCCATACCGTCGCCCAGCAGCACAATGTACTTCATTTTGCACCTGCATTTGATAAGAGGCTCAAAACGTCTTTCTTGCCTTTCTTTTTTGCGAGGGACAGCGCCGTGTTGCCAGACGAATCCTTGAGGTTCACGTTCGCCTTTCTTTCAAGCAGCGCCTTAACGGAATCCGCCTGTCCGGCGTACGCAGCGCTCATAAGAGCGGTCACGCCAGAATTATTCTTGGCGTTCACGTCCGCGCCTTTGTCGAGCAAGTAGCCGGACGATATCTGTATGTCCGAGCACGGCGGCATATATAATCGCGGTCTCGCCCTCGTTGGCCTTCGCGTTCACGTCCGCGCCCTTCTGCATCAAGCATTCGGGCGTAGTCAGTAAACCCGTTCAGGGCCGCACCCATCAGGGCAGTGGAACCGTCCTTGTCCTTGATGTTCACGTCCGCCCCGGAATCGAGCAGGACCTTTACGACATCTTTTTTGTTATTCACCACGGCGCGTATCAGAGCGGTCGCGCCATCAGCGTCTTTGTAATTTACGTTTGCGCCTTTTTTGATGAGGCTTTTCACTAACTCCGGCCTTGCCGGTGCGCGCGGCCTCAATGAGTTGCTTGTCTGAAGCCATATCCGCAAACACCGTACCGGCAGAAAGGACAAGCACCGCGAGGGCCAGTATAATTCTCTTAAGCATGCACCGGCCTAGTACCCAAGGATACCGACAACCTCTGCCAGAGTGCCCTTGACGCTTATCGGCTTCTCGGAGACCTTTATCGCGGTGTCCGGGTCCTTCAGGCCGTGCCCGGTGAGGGTGCAGACGATGCGTGCGGCGCCCTTGAAGTAACCCGCCTTGTTTAACTTTATCACACCCGCGATGGATGCGGCGGATGCGGGCTCGCAGAATATGCCTTCCTTCGCCGCGACCAGCCTGTAGGCCTCAAGTATCTCCTCGTCCGTCACCATGTCTATAAGGCCGCCGGACTCGTCCCTTGCGGCTACCGCCGTCTTCCAGGAGGCCGGGTTGCCTATGCGTATCGCGGTGGCGATCGTCTCCGGCTTCTCTACCGGATGCCCAAGCACTATCGGGGCCGCGCCAGCGGCCTGGAATCCGGTCATTATCGGCAGCGAGTTTATCTTGCCCGCGTTCTTGTAATTGTTATACCCCTTCCAGTACGCGCATTTATACCCCTTCCGTACCCTGATGTTCCGGCGTTGCCCACGGGGAGCGAGTGGAAGTCGGGCGGGCCGCCCAGCGCATCGCATATCTCGTATGCGGCCGAGGTCTGGCCTTCTATCCTGTACGGGTTGACAGAGTTGACGAGGGTGATGGGGTATTTGTCCGAGATCTCACGGACGATCTTCAGCGCCTCGTCGAAGTTGCCCTCAACCTGTATAACCTTCGCGCCGTGCATCATGGCCTGGGCCAACTTGCCGAGCGCTATCTTGCCCTCCGGTATCAGGACGAACGCCTTTATCCCGGCGCGCGCCGCGTATGCCGCAGCTGCGGCGGAGGTGTTGCCGGTGGAGGCGCATATCACGGCGTTGCTGCCTGCCTCGACCGCCTTCGATATGGCCATCGTCATGCCGCGGTCCTTGAAGGAGCCGGTCGGGTTCGCCCCGTCGAACTTCAGGTAAATGTCAAGCTTCGGGTTTATCGCCTGCGCCAGGTTCTTCGTGCGGACAAGCGGCGTGTTTCCTTCCAGCAGTGTCACTACCGGCGTCTTTTCCGTTACCGGCAGGAACTCCCTGTATTCCTCTATAATACCTTTCCAGGCCATTTTAAATTCTCCTTAAAACTTCTTCCCGCTTTCTTTTGAAAAAGAAAGTGGGGCAAAGAAAATTAATATTAAAAATCGGTTTTTCTTTGGTTACTTTCTTTTCACCTGAAAAGAAAGTAACAGTTTACTCACCACTCTCGACTCTTATAACCACGGTCTTGTCGGATATCACGTCAAGCTTGTCTATCTTTGCAAGCGCACTTCTCAGATTCTTCTCGACCGCCTCATGCGTCATAACGACGATCGGCACCGCGTTCTCGGTACCCCTGCCCTTTTGTATCACAGACTCGATACTTATGTCGTGCCTGCCGAGTATGCCGGAGATGGTGGAAAGCACGCCCGGCCTGTCGAGCGCCGCGAAGCGTATGTAGTACTTGCAGCGCACATTGCCTATCGGCATTATCTTCATGGGCTTGCGGCCTTCGGGCCTGAAGCCTAGCGCGGGCATGCGGTTGTGCGAGCAGTGTATCATGTCGCGGGCGATATCCATTATGTCCGAGACTACCGCGCTGGCTGTGGGCATGTCACCCGCGCCGCGTCCGTAAAACATCGCAGGGCCGAGTGCATCACCAACAACATAGATCGCATTGAACACGCCGTCAACCTTTGCAAGCAGGTAGTGGTCCGGCAGCATCGTCGGGTGCACCCTGGCCTCTACTTCGCCGTCCACCAGCTTCGCGATGGCGAGCAGCTTTATCTTGTAGCCGAACTCGCGCGCATATTCTATGTCCTCAGGCTTTATGCCGGATATGCCCTCGGTGTATATGTCCTCAAACTTCACAGGCGTGCCGAACGCAATGTTGGCAAGCACCGCGAGCTTGTGTGCCGGGTCTATGCCCTCCACGTCGAAGGTCGGGTCGGCCTCCGCATATCCTAAGTGCCTGCGCCTCTTTGAGCACCTCGCCGAAGTTGCGGCCCTCGTCCGTCATCTTCGTAAGTATGAAGTTCGACGTCCCGTTTATTATGCCGTATATGGACTGTATGTCGTTTGCCGCAAGACCCTGCTTTATCGCTCCGATAATCGGGATGCCGCCTCCGACGCTCGCCTCAAACCCGATTGAAGTGCCAGCCTTGGATGCCGCGCGGTACAGCTCCTCGCCGTGCATCGCGAGCAGCGCCTTGTTTGCGGTGACGACCGGCTTCTTGTTCTTCAGCGCTTCGAGGATGAATGCCTTGGCCGGGTTGTAACCGCCAATAAGCTCGACGACGACATCGATATCCGGGTCGTTTATTATCTTGTAGGCGTCCTTGGTGTAGATACCCTTGCCGAGCTTCAGCGCCTTCGCGCGGGACTCGTCGAGGTCTGCCGCCGCCTTCAGTTCCACCGGGATACCCAGCCTGCGGGTGATAACGTCGGCATTGTCACGCAGAAGCTTTACGACTCCCCCGCCGACCGTACCCAGACCTATGAGACCAACGTTGATTTTCTTTTTCATGATTTATTCGCCCAGCGCCTTCTTTATGCCCTTGATTGCCTGCAGCGTCCTGTGCTCGTTCTCGATCAGCGCAAAGCGTACATAGCCGTCGCCGTAGTCTCCGAAGCCAATGCCGGGCGAGACCGCGACCTTGGCCTTCTCAATCAGCATCTTCGAGAACTCAAGCGAGCCCATGTGCTTGAACTTGCCGGGTATAGGCGCCCAGACGAACATCGTCGCCTTGGGCTTTGGCATTTCCCAGCCGACCTTTGACAGCCCGTCCACCAGGCAGTCGCGGCGGGAGCGGTACGTCTCGCAATATCTCCTGCACGCAGTCCTGTGGGCCGTTGAGTGCGATGATGGACGCTATCTGTATCGGCTGGAACATCCCGTAGTCGAGGTAGCTCTTTATCTTTGTGAGCGCACCGACTATCTCGCGGTTGCCGCAGCAGAAACCCACGCGCCAACCGGGCATGTTGTAGCTTTTGGACATGGAGAAGAACTCGACGCCGACGTCCTTTGCGCCCGGCACCTGAAGGAAGCTCGGGGCCTTGTACCCGTCGAACACGAGGTCCGCATAGGCCAGGTCGTGAACGACCATAACGTTGTGTTCCTTTGCGAACGCGACAACCTTCTCAAAGAACGCAAGGTCCACCACGGCTGTCGTGGGGTTGCTCGGGAAGCTTATTATGAGCATCTTCGGCGCGGGCCATGTCTGCCTGAACGCGACCATCATGTCTTCGAAGAAGTCGGAGTCTTGTGTGATGGGTATGTGCCTGACCTCGCCGCCCGCGATTATCACCGAATACGGATGTATCGGGTACGCCGGCGAGGGTGACAGCACCACATCGCCCGGCTCGATGGTGGCAAGGGCCAGGTGCGAAAGCCCCTCCTTCGCGCCCATCGTGGCTATGGCCTCGGTGTCCGGGTTCAGGTCAACGTTGTACCTGCGCTTGTACCAGTCGGTGATTGCAGAGCGCAGCTTGGGTATGCCCTTGCTGGCGGAATAGCGGTGGTTCTTGGGGTTATAGGCGGCCTCGACCAGTTTGTCGACTATATGCTGGGGGGTCCCCATGTCGGGGTTGCCCATGCCGAAATCGATTATGTCCTCGCCCCTCTTCCTCGCCTCCATCTTCATCTGGGTGGTGATTCCGAAGATATAGGGCGGAAGACGCTTTATCCTGGGAAAATCGAACATTTCTCCTCCGTTTAATCAAAAAATAAAAACTGCGAAATAGTCAGCCTGCGGAAATCTTTTCATAGATTTCCCCGGCGTTATAAGAACTCCTGACAAAGCTTGAAGAGGCGACGGATAGGAACCCGTATCCCCGCGCGGCCTCGGCGTAACGTTCAAAGACCTCGGGGCGGACATACTCGGTTACCTCAAGGTTCTCCTTCATCGGCCTAAGGTACTGGCCTATAGTCAGGATGCTGCAACCAGCTTCCCTCAGGTCCCTCATCACAGCCAGGACCTCTTCTTCCTTCTCGCCCAGCCCCACCATCAGGCCAGACTTGGTATATACCTTGCCGTCAATATCCTTCGCCATCCTGAGGACGGCAAGCGAACGTTCGTACACCGCCTGCGGCCTCACCCTTTTATACAGCCCCGGCACGGTCTCGACGTTGTGGTTGAATATGTGCGGCCCGGCCGCAATAACCATACTGATCGATTCCTCAGAGCCGCCGAAATCCGGCGTCAGGACCTCGACCGCAAGCCCCGGGAATTCGCCCCTTAACAAACTAATTACCTTTGCAAACTGGCCAGCCCCGCCGTCCGGGAGGTCGTCCCTGGTAACAGACGTAATGACGGCATGTTTCAGTCCGAGCAGTTTAACTGCTTCGGCAATGTGTGCCGGCTCCCCGGGGTCTACCGGGCGGGGCAGCCCCTTCCCGACGGCGCAGAACCTGCATTTTCTGGTGCAGGTGTCGCCCAGGATCATGAAGGTCGCGGTAGGCTTCTTGAAACACTCCCCTATATTGGGGCAACGCGCGGACTCACAGACGGTATTGAGCCCCAGCTCGCGAAGCTTTGACTTGACGGCCGCCAGCTCGCCTATGTTATATTTTTTCCGCGCCCAGGCGGGTATTCTCTGTTCCATTAAGCAAGCTTATCTCGTTGAAAAAGTTATATTAAATCACTCGACATGGCCTTTGTCAACGAAAAAACCCTGGAATGGCAAGCTAGCGGCAAGAAAAAGGCCCCGCCTTTGTGGGACGGGGCCTTGAAAGCTTTACCATCAGTTACTTATCACTCGGCATTGGAAATCGAAACCAGCTTCACCATGTCACCTTCTCCGTGTACGACATCGGCCTTTACATGGAGTGTGCTGTCGGCCTTCTCGAGGAACGAATATACCTTTTCACTGGATTCGCTATCGAACTTGTAAAGCTTTCCATCAGTGTAAAGGTTATAGCCGCTCTTGTGACAATCCGGCAACATTGCGCATTCCTTCGGATGCGTAGGTGCGAACTCGGCAAGCTTGGCCTGGTTGGCCGTGGCGCACTTTGTGTCTATAATATACCCGACCATGGACATTGACGAATCATCGGCCTTTGCGACCGGCACCATGGTAAGGCCTACCATCGCAGTTACAAAAATGGCCAAAGCCAGAATCAGAGTTTTTCTCATACTCCACCTCCATTTGCTTTTTACATTATAATTTTAACACTAAAACAGGAAAATGGCTAATAGACGGAATACAGGACAAAACCTATGGTTGAAAGGAGCGAAAAAATCAGGTAAAAAAACATCACCCATTCGCGGCGTGCAAAAGGCTTACCAGAGGAAATATGCGAAGGCAGGTTTTTCAGGAAAGATACCGAACGTTCCCGCAGATTAGGAAACCCCAGCAGGTCTACGAGCATGTAGTATCCGTCCATCTTCAGGAACTGAAAAGGATAGACCGTCACAAGACCTATCAGCAGGTTGAACCTTCCCATCTCATAAAAAAGTTCAGCCCACTTTTGGCCTGGAAACACAAGCACCGGCATGAACATGGCTGCCGCCAGAGCCACGGTTGAAAGCGGGCCGGACAGCGACACAAAGAAGCGCTCTTTCCTCGATGCCAGATACATGTCCGACACATCCGTGTACACATTCGGGTAGAACCCGTCTGACAGCGCGAAACCAAAACCGTTTACCCTGCGTCCAAATTTTTTGCAGGCCATCGCATGAAATAGTTCGTGCACGAATGTAATCAGGATAATGCTGGCTATTAACGCGGTCACGGATGTAAACGGATGTTTAACAAACTGATGATAAGGTAACTTCCCGACATTCTGGTAGTTGCCAAATACTGCGAGCCCCAGTGCCGCCAGGATAAAATAGAACACTACCATGAACCTGTTGACGAGGACAAATCCGCCCTTGTCATAAACCTTGGTTACCCAGCCATCCGGATCCTCAATCCTTAGTAGTTGAGAAATGGAACTCTGAGAACTCTCCATGGCTACCCTGAGCCTGGAGGCAGGAACAACCCTTACCAACCCTGCCCCCTTCAGCCTCCCTATCAAACCCTTTAGCGCATCGGCGTCAAGGCTTCCATATGTATAGAAGAGCTCCGTCATTATACCCCTTACGTCCCTTTTACCGTCCATGAGGTTCCATATAAAGAACTCCCTCTCATTAAGAGAGACATAATCAGGACAACCGTCTGCCTTCAGAATATAGTATTTTTTCCCATCCAGCGGCGAGACGTTCTCAGACTGCTCACATTTTTCCGTCGAGATCCTGGCAGGCCGATAGCCGGCGTAGGCATGACTGCCAGGGACTTCTTTTATACTGAAGCCGTCCTGACCCTTCTCCCGTACAAGGAGTTCGATTTTTGCTTCTGGCATGGTCAAATGGAAAGGAGCTCTTTCTTTATTTTCTGAATCTCAGCCATGAGTTCAAACAGGTGCGCGTTCTTTGCCTTTACGTACTTTTCAAGGCCCGGCAAGGGGTCTTTAGAAAGCACCTTGAGTGCGTCTTTATTGACTACCGCGGAATATTCTAGCCAGTCCTCTATTAGATTTCCGGTAAGGGCCTTCAGGCTGGCATTTGGGATAATGTCTTCTTTCTCAAAAGCGGCTTCGCTCCCGCCGACAGCGTCCACTATTATGCAGGTGAAATAGTCGTGTTTCAGGTCTTTGATAAACGAAACTGCGTCGTTATGAAGCTGGCTGGCGACATTTATGCGGTCAAAAGATTCTCCGTACCGCACCATGTCATCGTCCCGCCCTGCAAGTATGCACATGGCAGCCATCGATATCTTGGCCCCATCAAGCTTACCTCCTGCCTTATTCAGGTCGTCGGAAGTAAAATCTTTTATCCGGCCTCCACGCTCCAGCCGCTCCAGCAATGTGTTGTTGGAAGTTCCAAGCCAGTACTGTTGGAAATGGCCCCAAAACCTGGAATCAGGAGGAAAAAGGCGATGGTATGTCTGGAAGAATTCCCTTACAAGTTCGTTCCCGAGCAGGAGGTATGACGGGTTGAAAAGTTCCGGCTCGTCCAGTACGTTGTCCTGGACCCTGATGTAGAGATAGCCAAATAGCGACGCGGCCGCGACTTCGATGCCATACCCCTCTTTGCCGGTCAGCAAACCTTCGGAAACGTATTTATCCTCCAACCACAGCGGAAAGCGAAGCAGAGGGTATGACTCCTCCGCGCCGTAATACTGCACGGGGTTTTTGCAGCCATGCGCAACGGCCAGTGAGAGGCTCTCTGCCAGGGCCTTCATAGGCTCGGGAAGACCTGTTATAAATGCATCATACTTTTTTGAGACGGCCTCAAGACGCCTGTTTATGGTATCGGCCATCAGCCCTCCACATGGTATCCAGTGGCCTCAAGGCCCCAGCGGACGGCCTCGCGGACCTGCTCGTTCGTGGCCTTAAGGCGGGCGCTAAACGTGCGAAGCAGGTTGAACATTATCTTTGCGGCGGCCTTGGGGTGCTCTTCCATCATGCGCAGGAGGTCGTCCTCGCTTATCACAAGCAAAAGGCAATTTTCCTCCGCAGAGGCGGAAGCAGTGCGGGGGATCTTCTCCAGTATGGCCATCTCGCCGAAATGGTCTCCGGGACCCAGGTGCGCAAGCACCTGCTCCAAGTTGCCTTGTACCGGCTTGCTTATTGCCACTTTCCCTTCTTCAACAAGGAACAGTTCCTCGCCCTCCTCACCCTCACGGAAGATGAGTTCGCCTTTTTTGTACTGCTTCCTCCTGACCATCCCGGCTACCATCTCAAACTCTTCTACACTGAAATATGAGAAAAGCGACGAGCCTTTCAGGCCGGATATCGATTTATCCTCGCCAGTAGACATCATACCCTCGCAATTAACGCAATTTTCTTTCAATTCCGGGCGGTTGTCAATCTATTATTTATAACGGAAAAGCCAGCCCTTGTAAAACTTACTGAAATGGGTTATAAATATACTTCCCATTTATTGAGACTGGAGCTTTCCGCAAAATGCACCATAGCGACTTCGTACACCTGCATTTACATACACAGTATAGCCTCCTCGACGGGGCAAACAAGATATCCGACCTGGTAAAGCAGGCCAAGGAATTCGGTATGCCCGCCCTCGCCATTACCGACCACGGCAACATGTTCGGGGCGATAGAGTTCTACCAGAAGGCCGAAAAGGCAGGCATAAAGCCTATCATCGGCTGCGAGATGTATGTGGCAAAGGGCAGCCGCACCGACAAAAGCCGCCACCGGGGCCTCGGACGCCGCAAACCACCTCGTGCTGCTGGCCAGGAACGACGACGGCTACCGTAACCTGATGCGGCTTGTAAGCATCGGCTATACCGAGGGTTTCTACTACAGGCCCCGCATAGACAAGGACGTGCTCGCTCAGTATTCGGGCGGGCTCATAGGGCTTTCCGCCTGTCTGAAGGGAGAGGTGCCTGGGCTGCTGCTCAGGGGCGACATAGACGGTGCCCGGGACGCCGCGCTCGAATACAGGCATATACTTGGCGCAGACAACTTCTACCTGGAGATCCAGGACAACGGGCTGGAAGAGCAGAAAAAGCTGAACGAACTCCTGGTCCGGCTATCCGAGGATACTAACATCCCGCTGGTTGCCACGTCTGACTGTCACTATTTTAAACGCAGCGACGCACGGGCGCACGAGGCGCTGCTTTGCATACAGACCGGCAAGACGATGAGCGACCCGAACAGGATGCGCTTCACCACCGATGAGTTCTACTTCAAGTCGCCGCAGGAGATGCACTCGGCCTTCGAGTTTTACCCCGAGGCGCTCGCAAACACAGTCAAGATAGCGGAGCGCTGCAACCTCAAGCTGAAGTTCGACGAGTACCACCTGCCGCAGTATGTAGTTCCGGATGGCTATACAAGAGAATCGTACCTTGAAGAGAAGGCGAAATCAGGCCTTGAAAAGCGTCTTAAAAACATATCAGGGGACCATGCCCCATACCATGAACGGCTGGCCACAGAACTTAAGATAATAGAATCGATGGGGTTCCCGGGATACTTCCTTGTAGTGTGGGACTTTATACGGTATGCCAAGGAACAGGATATACCCGTGGGGCCGGGCAGAGGCTCGGCGGCCGGCAGCATAGTGGCCTGGTCTCTTGAGATAACGGACATCAACCCGCTGCCCTACGACCTGCTGTTCGAGCGGTTCTTGAACCCGGAACGCATATCCATGCCGGATATAGACATCGACTTCTGCATGGACAAGAGGGACAAAGTTATAACATACGTCCGTGAAAAGTACGGCGAGGACCACGTTTCCCAGATAATAACCTTCGGCACGATGCTGGCGAAGGGCGTGATAAGAGATGTGGGCCGGGTGATGGACATTCCGTACGGCGACGTAGACAAAGTAGCGAAGCTCGTCCCGGATACCCTCAAGATCACGCTTGACGAGGCCATAAACCAGGAGCCCAGGCTCAAAGAGGTCGTAAAATCCGACCCCAAGATGGCCGAGGTGTTCGAGACGGCAAGGGTGCTGGAGGGCCTTACGCGTCACGCATCGAAACACGCTGCGGGCGTGGTCATATCGGAAGAGCCGCTCACGAACTACACTCCGCTTTACAGGGACACGAACGGTGAAATAGTTACCCAATATGCGAAGGACGAGATAGAGAAGATAGGGCTGGTCAAGTTCGACTTCCTCGGCCTTCGCACGCTCACGGTGATCGACAACGCCGTCAAGATTATAAACGGCAACCTGAAGCCAGGGGAAAAGCCGCTGGAATTGTCTTCCCTCAAGCTTGACGAGCCGGACAAAGCAACATATGATCTGCTGGGCGCGGGCGATACCGACGGTGTGTTCCAGTTCGAATCCTCAGGCATGCGCGACGTCCTGATGCGCATGAAGCCGGGTGTGTTCGAGGACATCATCGCGATAAACGCGCTTTATCGCCCCGGTCCGCTTAACTCAGGGATGGTGGACGACTTCATAAAACGCAAACGCGGTATCATCCCGATAAAGTACGACCTCCCGCAGCTTGAGGATATCCTGAAGGAGACCTACGGCGTAATAGTCTATCAGGAACAGGTCATGCGGATCGCCGTCAAGCTTGCCGGGTTTACTCTCGGTCAGGCGGACACGCTCAGGAAGGCGATGGGCAAAAAGCAGCCAGAGGTGATGGAGAAGATGAAGGAGGCCTTTGTAAAGGGGGCGGTGGAGAGGAAGATACCGCTCGCTAAGGCTGAAAGCGTGTTCGACCTGATGGCGAAGTTCGCTGAATACGGCTTCAACAAGTCGCACAGCGCCGCCTACGCCATGATCACATACCAGACTGCCTACCTGAAGGCGCACTACACCGTTGAATTCATGGCAGCGCTGCTTTCGTCTGAAATGGACAACACGGACAAGATAGTCAAGTACATATCCGACTGCCGCAAGATGGAGATATCGGTCTTGCCACCGGACGTCAACAAATCGTTCGCCAACTTCTCGGTAAGCAACGGCACCATCCTTTTCGGACTTGCTGCCGTCAAAAACGTAGGTCACTCCGCAATCGAGGTGATAATAGAGGAGCGCGTAAATGGCGGGCCTTTCTCCTCAATAAATGATTTCTGCCGCAGGGTCGATCTCCGCAAGGTCAACAAGCGGGTGATGGAGGGCTTGATAAAATGCGGGGCGTTCGACTCCACGGGCGTGTCGCGTTCAAAGATGGCCGCCGTCCTTGAGAATGCGATGGAAGACGGCGGCAAGACGGCAAGGGAGCGCCAGGCAGGACAGACATCGATGTTCGATATGCTCGGAGGGCAGGATGGCTCAGGTCCGGGCGACGAATACCCGGATATCCCTGAATGGAACGAAGGCGACCTGCTTGCCTACGAGAAAGAGACCATCGGGTTCTACATCACAGGCCACCCGCTTGCGAGGTTCGAGAAGGAGGCCCGCAGGTATGCCCAGAACACGACCGCTGAACTGACCGAGATCTCTGATGGGAGCGATGTGACCATTACGGGAGTCATCAGGTCACGCAAGAATACCACCACCAAAAAGGGCAGCAAGATGGCTTACCTCTCCGTGGAAGACCTTCAGGGGACCGTTGAGGTCATTGTCTTCCCGGAGCTATACGCGATATCCGAGAAATACTTTGAGGGCGACATTCCACTATTGATATCCGGAACGCTTGACAAAGGCGAGAAAGGTTTTAAAATAAAGGCGACCAAGATTGCGTCGCTGCTTGAGATACGGGAGAGGATGACAAGCCGGATCGATATCAGGTTGACCGGGACAGGCGCATCGACGGAGGACCTTACAGGGCTCAAGGAGGTCTTCCAGAAACACAAGGGCGAGACGCCGGTACACCTGAAGCTTAACATACTGCACCACGGCAGCACTATATTGTCAATAAAGACTTCAAGAGAACATTACGTAAACCCGACCGAGGACTTTGTAAGCGACATTGAACACCTCCTCGGCCCTGGGGCAGTAACATTTGTTTAGGAGAAACTATGGCTTACAACTTCCTTGACTTCGAGAAACCAATCGCCGACCTTGAGAACAGGATAGAAGACCTCAGGATGGCGGCCGGCGGGCAGGTTGACGCCCATGACGAGATAACCAAGCTCTCCAAGAAAGCGGACGAGCTGAGGGAGCGTATATTCGGCAACCTGAATGCCTGGCAGAAGACCATGGTGGCAAGACATCAGGACAGGCCTAGCACCGAAGACTACATATCCGCCCTCATGCCGGACTTTATAGAGATGCACGGTGACAGGGCATACGCCGACGACCCGGCGATAATCTGTGGCATGGCCTGGTTCGACGAACAGCCCGTGGTGGTAATCGGTCACAACAAAGGACGCAAGACCAAAGACAAGATCAGGTGCAATTTCGGCTGGCCGCATCCCGAGGGGTACCGGAAGGCGTTACGGCTGATGAGGTTCGCGGAGAAGTTCAGAAGGCCGGTAATCACCTTCATCGACACGGCTGGAGCCTACCCGGGCATAGGCGCGGAAGAACGCGGGCAGAGCGAGGCGATTGCGAGGAACCTTTTTGAGATGTCCTCACTGACCGTGCCGGTAATCGCCATCGTAGTGGGCGAGGGCGGCAGCGGCGGAGCGCTTGCGCTTGGTGTGGCCAACAGGGTGCTTATGCTGGAGCACGCCATATACTCGGTTATTTCTCCGGAGGGCTGCGCCGCTATACTATGGAACGACAGGGCAAAGGCCTCAGAGGCGGCCGAGCTTTTGAAGATTACCGCCCAGGACCTCATCAAACTGAAGGTGATAGACGAGATAATAAAGGAGCCGGTGGGCGGCGCGCACAGGAACCCTGAGATTATGGCCAAAAACATCGAGAAATCGTTGAAGAAACACCTGAAAGAACTTCAAAAGCTGGCGCCGGAAAAACTTGCCGAGGACAGATTCGAGAAGTTCCGCGCGCTCGGGAACTTCCTGGAGCAATAATGGATTCGCTTTTATTAAGGGTCAAGACCGAGAAAAAACACATCGCTTATGTGAATTTCATTGTCGAGGCATATGATGGGATTGCTGTTATACGGACGGCTGACCCACAGGCGGGACTGCTTGAAGTGCTGGTCTCCCCGGATTTTGAATCTGAGTTCAGAGAGCTGGCAACCAATCTCGACAAGGAAGTGCCATTTAAGATAATAGAGCAGGATTAAACAGCCGCTTATTTCAGACCAAGCTCGCCCTTCAGCTTACCCTTCGATTTTGCACCGAGAGTACTACTGACGACAAGACCGTTCTTAATCAGGAAAAAAGCCGGTATACCGGACACCTCGTACTTCATCGAGGCTAGAGGATTTTCCAGGACGTTGACCCGGACCACTTTGACCTTACCGGCGACATCTTCCGAGAGGGCATCGACGGTATTGACCATCCTCTGGCAGTGTGTACAATTCGGGGAATAGAATTCGACCACGACCGGGACTTCTGAATGCATTACCTCGTGTTCAAAATTCTCGTCGTTTATATCCAAAGGGGGCAAGAGACGGACCTCCGGTAGGCTTGCAGAATATGTCAGGACGCTTTCTTGCGACGTTCTTCCAATACTTTGGTTATTACCCTCTTGAGTTCGTTTACCCTTACAGGCTTGTTTATATACTCAAAGGCACCCATATTGATCGCTTCTAGGTAGGATTCGACTTCGCCATAGGCCGTTATCATGATAACACCGATGTTCTCGTTCATCTTCTTTATCTCGCGGAGTACCTCGAAGCCATCCATCAACGGCATCCTCATGTCTGTAATGACAAGGTCGAAGCTCTGCCGTCTTAGGGTTTCAATTGCCTCCTTGCCATTTGCAGCCATGTCGACGGAATAGCCTTCTTTTGACAGGATCTTGGACAACCCTTCCCTTGCATTCTCCTCGTCATCTACAACTAGTATAGTAGCCGCTTCAGTTAGACTTTCCAAGTACAATCCCCCCTAAGTTCCTTATGATAATATGATAAATATAACACAGCCCCTACATACCGTCAAGAAAACGGAAACATTAAACAATCAGCTATCTTAGGTTAAGCCCGTGTATGAGCTTCAAGCCCTTGAGCGTCAGGTTCGGCTCTTCAGAAGCCTTTACCACCATGTGCGGAAGGACCATCCCGGAGAGCCCGCCGGTCGCTACCACAGGCGCGTCGCCCACTTCTTTTCTGACCATGCCTATGATACCGTCCGCCATCGCCGCGTGTCCCAGGATTACACCTGACTGCACCCCTTCGACGCTGTTGGTGCCTATCGGGCTTCTGGGGTAGGCCAGGCCGGCCTTTGGGATACCGCTCGTCCTGCTGTACAATGCCTCATACCCGGTGATCAGGCCGGGACATATCATCCCTCCGATGAAACCACCTGAGCCATCGACTACCGAGAAGGTGGTGGCCGTACCGAAATCAGCTACTATTACCGGGCCGCCATGGTCATTATAGGCGGCGCAGGCGGCGGCGATCCGGTCGGACCCCAAAGTGTCGGGAGTCTTATATTTTATGGCTATGTTCAACTTGACCCTTGCCGACACCAGCAGCGGGGGCTTATCGCTTATTGATTTCAGGGCCTTGAACAGCACCGGCAGCATCTGCGGCACCACCGAAGACATGATAATGCTTTCGATTGACCACGGCTGGATACTGTTCCGGTTTGTCATCGTATGGAGGAAGGCGGTGAACTCGTCCGCCGTCGCACCCGGTCGGCTCTCGGCCGTGAATATATGTTCCAGCTTCTCACCTTCAAAGAAACCGAACGCTACCTTGCTGTTCCCTGCGTCGACGGTCAATATCATGCCATGCCTCCTTTTTCCCTCAATATACCAATGAGACCGGTTCAAAGCAAGTTTTTAAAAAAGAAACAACATTAGTAAAACCCGGATCTTTTTGCTATAATCCTGCGCATGAGAGCTTCTTTTTTTGCATTGGCATTCATTGTACTTGTTCGCCTCGCAGGCATTCGCGACCGAGGAGTATGCAGCAAAGACAGGCCTTGAATGCCGTGTCTGCCATGTCAACCCCCTTGGCGGAGGAGAGCTGACCTTGCTGGGCGAACAGTTTAAGGCGACTCTAATTTCAACCGGTTCCTACCGCCCGCTTGGACTTTTCAGACGCATTGCCCGCCTCATAATCGGATATTTTCACATACTTGCCGGAGTCGTCTGGTTTGGTACTATCTTTTACGTCCATATACTGCTCAAGCCCGCTTACGCCTCAAAGGGCCTGCCTAAAGGCGAACTGATACTAGGCTGGACCGGCATCGCCGTGGTCGGCGTCACGGGCGCGCTCCTGACATACGCACGCATGCCCTCCTGGGAATCCTTCTATGCCACCAGTTTCGGGATACTGCTTTCCATTAAGATATTCCTGTACCTCTTCATGGCCGGGACGGCGGTACTCGTCACTTTTGTTCTGGGGCCGCGCATGAAGAAGAGGATGGCCGCTCCCGTGGCTATCGGCGGGGAGCTGACTCCGGACGAGCTGAGGTCGTTCGACGGCAAGGAGGGCAGAAAGGCCCTGGTAGCTGTCGAAGGTATCATATACGACGTGACCGAAAGCAGGCTGTGGAAGAACGGCAAACATACCAGACACATGGCTGGAAACGACCTCTCGTCTGAAATAAAGCAGGCGCCTCATGACACTGTCAAGCTTTTGGCGTTTCCGAAGGCGGGTACCCTTGTGGCCGGGCACAAAAAAGGCCCCGGCGGCCCGAAAGCCGTCTTCTACTTCTTCGCCTATTCAAACCTCATAATCGTTTTCCTGGTGCTGGGGATAATAGCCTTATGGCGCTGGTGGTAGGATTTTCCGGCCCGAATTGACACGATTTGACAAACTAAAATTATCTGCTATAGTTGTAATCAATAGGCAAGGAAAATAAATATACAGAAAAGGTTAAAACCCAAGTAAGTATAACATAAACGCCTTGCCTATAGATGAGGAAGGGAAATCACATATACCTAAATGGTGAAAACCAAAATAAGTATTATGTGACGGGTCCCTTCCTTTTCATTTTCTCAAACAAACCCCACGTCCCCGCTGGTCACGGTTTCAAGCTTTCCGTCAACCTCCAGAATCAATCCACCTTCCTGGTCTATATCACGCGCAAAACCGGTCTTCTCCCCTGCCAGGCTTGTCACCCGTACATTGCGCCCAAGTGTTACCGAAAGGGAGCGCCATTCGTCCAGTATCTCCGCGCGCCTGCCATCGACCATCATCAGGTAGCTTATCTCAAGCTCTTCAAGGAAACGCCTCAGAAGCTCCGCCCTGTTCACCTTCCCGCCCAGTTCAAGCATGATGGATGTCGAGATATCTCTTATCTCTTTCGGGAAGGCATCGCGCGGCATGTTAACGTCTATCCCCACACCAAGTATTATGTGCCTGACAAGCTCGGGCTCTGCGCTCATCTCTGTCAGTATGCCTGCGGACTTCCTGCCGTTTATCAGCAGGTCGTTGGGCCATTTTATGCCCGCGTCAATATTGTACAGCCCCCTCACCGTCCGCGCGAGTGCGACGGCGGCGACAAACGTAATCAGCGGCGCATCCCTCGGCGGGACCTTCGGCCTCAGGATGATACTTGCATAGATGTTCACTCCGGGAGGCGATACCCATTTCCTGCCGAGCCTGCCTCTGCCAGCAGTCTGATGTTCCGCTATTACGACCGTCCCCTCCGGCTCGCCGTCCACCGCAAGCTTTGCGGCGTACGCGTTCGTCGAGTCAACCTCTGGTAGGCAGATAATCCTTTTCCCGAGTATCCCGGTTTTCAGGCCGGGCAGTATCTCGCGTTCGCCCAGGATGTCCGGCACACCCTTCAGCCTGTAGCCTTTCGCCTTTACCGACTCGATCTCGTAGCCGTCGGCGCGCAGGTTCTCGATCGCCTTCCATATTGCGGCGCGGGTTATTCCCAGACTGTCGGCCATGGTCTGGCCGGAGGTATAGGAGTCTTTGTGTTTGATTAATAAGGAGAGGATTTTATCTGAATGGTTTGACAAACAATCACTTTGCTACTCCGTCAGTGGAGGCAGGATTTAACTCGCATGATATCTATTGCGGGCGCGGAGTGTGTGAGCGCCCCGACGGAAATGAAGTCAACCCCGGTCTTGGCGACATCGGCCACGCGCTCAAGGGACATGTTCCCGGACGCCTCAACAAGCGCCTTGCCCGCAATCGTCTTCACGGCGGACTTCATCGTCTTGTTGTCCATGTTGTCAAGCATTATGATGTCGGCTCCGACGGCGAGCGCTTCATTGACCTGCGCGATGGTGCTACACTCGACCTCTATCTTGAGCGTGTGCGGGGCCAGGTCCCTTGCGGACTCGACGGCCTTCTTTATGCCGCCTGCCGCCGCGATGTGGTTGTCCTTTATCAGTATGCCGTCCGACAGGCCGAAGCGGTGGTTGTGGCCGCCGCCCACGGTTACGGCGTATTTCTCAAGCACCCGAAGGCCGGGCGTGGTCTTGCGGGTATCGAGTATCCGCGCCTTCGTGCCGGATACAGCCATGCGCGTACTTAGACGTAAGAGTGGCTATGCCGCTCATCCTCTGGAGCAGGTTAAGCGCGACGCGCTCGCCCGTCAGCAGGGTCGCCAGATGGCCCCGCAAGTTCCGCGATTATGTTCCCGTTCGCTATGACGTCCCCGTCCATGAACTCGCAGGAGAAGTCAATCCTCGGGTCGAGCGTAAGGAATACCTCCAGGAATACGTCTATGCCCGCAGAGGACCATGTCCTCCTTGGCAACGATAATGGCCTTGCCTTCCGCCTCCGGGTCAACCGTGACCTGCGTGGTTATATCGCCGTGGCCGATGTCTTCGGCGAGTGCGCGGGAGATAATTTCATTTACTATGAACGGGTCCATTATTCTCTCATCCCCTCCAGCCTGTTCAAGCTCTCGGTGAGTTTATCCTTCTTCTGCGTCAGCTCTTCGATTATCCCGCGCGTCTTCTCAAGCACCTCGGGCGGGGCCTTCTTCACGAAGCCCTCGTTCGCCAGCTTGGCCTCGAAGGGTTTTACTTCTTTCTCGGCTTTGTCTATCTCTTTTCTTAAGGCGCGTCGAGTTCGGCGTCGATATCGACAGCGCCCTCAAGCGGCACATAGACTTCCGTCTCCGGGGTTACGGCGACGGCGGACATCTTCGGCTTCGCGGTGTCAAGACCCACCTCGATATCCTTGAGCCTTGAGAGCTTGAGGA
This sequence comes from Nitrospirota bacterium, assembly GCA_963845245.1. Lineage (GTDB taxonomy): Bacteria > Nitrospirota > JACRHJ01 > JACRHJ01 > JACRHJ01 > CAWJRJ01. Next base: position 220,600 of record CAWJRJ010000017.1, on the reverse strand, counting down.
TGTAGTTCGAGTTGGCCTCAATGGAATCCTTCAACTCGGGACGAAGCACCTTGACCTTCGCCGAAAGTTCCACGGACGGGTTGATGTTCATCTCGCCCCGGATGTTCCTGATGCCGGTGATGATATCCACGAGGGTCTTTATCCCGGCCTCGGCCTCGGCATCCACAAACGTCGGGTCGTGAACCGGGAACTCGGCTATCATGATGGACGCGGGCTGCCCTGTGAGCGGCAGGCTCTGCCATATCTCCTCGGTGATGAACGGCATGAACGGGTGGAGCATCCGCATCGTCTTCTCGAAGACGTTGACGAGGCAGTTGAGCGTCGCCCTCTTCGCGGGGCCGTCATCGCTATAGAGCACCGGTTTTATCAGCTCCAGGTACCAGTCGCAGAACTCGTGCCATGCGAACTGATAGAGCGCGTTCGCCGCGTCGTTGAAGCGGTAATCCGTAAGCGCCTTGTCCACCTCGGCTGCGACGGCGTTCATGCGGCTCACTATCCACCTGTCCGGAAGCGTGGTAAGCTCATCCTTCACAAGCGGCGTGGCCTGCAAACTCGCCCAGGTTCATGTGTATGAACCGCGCGGCGTTCCATATCTTGTTGCAGAAGTTCCTGTAGCCCTCGATGCGCTCCTCGGACAGCCTTATGTCGCGGCCCTGCGCGGCCATCGCGGCCATCGTGAACCGGAACGCGTCGGTGCCGTACTTGTCCACCATGACGAGCGGGTCTATGACGTTGCCCTTGGACTTGGACATCTTCTGGCCCTGCGCGTCGCGCACGAGCGCATGGATATAGACGTCCGCGAAAGGCGGCTTGTCCATTACCTTGATGCCCATCATTATCATACGGGCGACCCAGAAGAACAGGATGTCGAAGGCCGTCACCAGCACGGTCGTCGGGTAATAGAGGTCGAGTTCCGGGGTCTTGTCCGGCCAGCCCATAGTGGAGAACGGCCAGAGCGCCGAGGAAAACCAGGTGTCCAGCACGTCCGGGTCGCGGGTGATCTTGCGGCTGCCGCATTTGGTGCAGACGACCGGGTCCTCGCGCGAGACTATTACCTCGCCGCACTCTTCGCAGTACCACGCGGGTATGCGGTGGCCCCACCATATCTGGCGAGATATGCACCAGTCGCGGATGTTGTTCATCCAGTCGAAATAGGTGTTCTCCCAGCTTTTGGGGATTATGCGTACCTCGCCCTTCTTGACCGCCTCGATGGCTGGCTCGGCAAGAGGCTTCATCTTCACGAACCACTGCTTCGAGACCGACGGCTCGACGACCGTCCTGCAGCGGTAGCAATGGCCGACGGAATGCGCGTGTTCCTCCACCCTCTCTAAGAAGCCGCCGCGGTCAAGCTCGATCAACAGCTTCGCCCTCGCATCGAAGCGGTCAAGGCCCTTGTACTTCCCGGCCTCATCCGACATCGTGCCGTCGTCGTTCATCACCCTGACCATCGGCAGGTTGTGCCTCCGGCCTATCTCGAAGTCGTTCGGGTCGTGCGCCGGGGTTATCTTTACCGCGCCGGTGCCGAATGCCGGGTCAACATACGCGTCCGCGATAATGGGTATGTCGCGGTTTGAGACCGGCAGCGTGATACGTTTCCCGATAAGCTTCTTGTACCGTTCGTCGTCCGGGTTCACCGCGACGGCGGTATCGCCAAGCATCGTCTCGGGCCGGGTGGTTGCGACCATCACATGGCCGGAACCGTCGCTGAGAGGATAGCTTAGGTAATAAAGCTTTCCGCCCTTGTCCTCGTGTTCGACCTCGAGGTCGGAAAGCGCGGTCATGCACCTGGGGCACCAGTTGATGATGTAGTCGCCCCTGTATATCAGGCCCTCTTCATAAAGCCTGACGAACACCTCGCGCACCGCGCGGGAGAGCCCCTCGTCCATCGTGAAGCGTTCGCGCTCCCAGTCGCAGGACGCGCCCAGCCTTTTGAGCTGGTTTATTATCGTGCCGCCGGACTCCTCGCGCCAACGCCAGACACGTTCGATAAACTTCTCACGTCCGTAGGCGTGGCGGGTCGTACCCTCGGCCGCAAGCTGACGCTCCACGACGTTCTGGGTGGCGATGCCCGCGTGGTCGGTGCCTGGCATCCAAAGGACGTTGAATCCGCCATCCGCTTCCAGCGGCACAGGGCGTCCTGGAGCGTATTGTTCAGGGCGTGGCCCATGTGAAGCACGCCCGTTACGTTGGGCGGCGGGATGACTATAGAGAATGGCTTTCCGTCCTTTGCAGGGTCGGCATGGAAGTACTGCTTCTCCACCCACTCCTTGTACCAGCGGTCTTCCACGGAACGCGGCTCGTAAACCTTTTCCAGCTCTTTCGGCATTAAGAAAAGCCCCTTTCATGAAGTTTGCTTAAAAACAATAATGATATAGCGGAGGGTAAAAAAAGGCAAGGGAAAATGCATACTTCGCCCCTTTTCTCTTGACGGTGGATTTTTTTTCTGGTACTTTAGAGGCCTTTGAGGGGCTGTAGCTCAGTTGGGAGAGCGATGCGTTCGCAACGCATAGGTCGTCGGTTCGATCCCGATCAGCTCCACCATAAAACCATCTAAGGGTTGTGGCAGATTGCCGCAGCCCTTTTTTGTTTTCGCCGTTCAATTTGCCCTCCAGATACTTGACTAATCTAATCAAAGTAATATAATATATTAATAGGGAGGCAGAACAGAGGAATAGAGGTATAGATATGGCAATCGGATATGGGATAAAAAAAGGAGTCTTCAATACCGTAAAGACCTACGGAGTAGAGACGGATAAGAGTCTGATCAAACATACATCTTGGGGCGCCATTTTCGCCGGCGCGTTCACATCGCTTGTAATCCTGGCCAGCCTTAGCATGTTCGGATTGGCTGTAGGGGCATTGACGCCCTCCATGCTGATCTCGCCTATTGGCAAGATGACGGCAGGCGTCGACTTATGGCTGGGCATCTCGGCCATACTCGCATTTTATGGAGGCGGCTGGGTAAGCGGAAGGCTGTCTGGATCGTTGACCCCGTTGATCGGGAGCCTGCACGGCGTCGTGGTGTGGGGCCTGGTTACCGTGTTCTCCCTTTCGATGCTTAACAACCCGTTAAGCATCCTCTATGCCGGCATCAACGGCATCGTAGGAAAAGGGCTGATGAACATGGTAGGAAACGCGGTTGTTTCAAACGAGACCATGGTAATGATCACCAACGCGGCCATTGCCGGTTTCATCGGGTTGATCCTGAACTTCATAGCAGCATACAGCGGAGGCAGGGTCGGCATACTCTCGGCGATATCATCGTACGAGCATGAAAAATCAGTAATTGCCGAAGAGAAGCGGGACATCCCGAAGGTGGCGTGACAACTGGAAGTTTGAAAAACAAATCCAAGGGCTGGCTAACTGCCAGCCCTTTTCTTATCAGCTCGTCCTGAGCGCCTCGATGATGTTCATGTTGGCGGCGCGGAATGCAGGAAGCACCCCGCCCACCAGCCCCATCACAAGCGAGAATACCAGAGACTTCCAGATGATTTCCGGAGTGAGCGAGAAGGTAAATGCAAGCTCCGAGAATGTCTGCCAGTTCATAGTGGATATCGTAAAGAACTGGAGGAACGAGGCGAAGAGCAGCCCGGCGCATCCCCCGATAAACCCCAGCAGCAAAGACTCCATAAGGAACGCCGCATGAATGCTCCCCTTCTGAAAGCCCAGCGCGCGCAACGTCCCGATCTCGCTCACCCGGTTTGACACCGCGGCGTACATTGTTATCATTGCGCCGATCACCGCGCCGATCGAGAATATGACAGTTAGCGAGATGCCCAGTATCCTCAGAAACTTCGCCATCATCTCGGACTGGTCCGCGTAATACTTGTTCTCCCGCTTCGCATCTACTGAGAGGCGCGGGTCGGACTCAACGCGCGTCTTGAACTTCTCAAAATCGGAAGGGTTGGCCAGCTTGAATATCACGGAGGAATAGACGGGCCTCCGAAACGCCTGCATCATCTGGTCCACGTCACCCCAGATCTCGGAGTTGAACCCGGTGTTGCCCGCATCGAATATCCCGACCACCGTCCAGTCCCGCATCCCGAACCTGATAGTCTCACCCAGACCGGCGCCCTTGAAGCGTTTTGCCACGCCCCGTCCGGCTATTATCTCAGCGGAACCAGGCCTGAACATCCGGCCCTCGACCAGCTTCACCTGCGGCCGAAGGTCCATGGACTTCTTCGCAACCCCCCTTATCTCCACATTGGAAGGTTTGTCGCTGCCGCGTTTGGGAAGGTTTATAAGCACCACCAGCTCCTTTGCAAGAAGCCTTACCCCGTCCTTGTCCACCGCGATCTCGGGCTGGGATTCCATTATCGATGCCTGCACACGCTCCACCCCGCTTTGTACCTCGGACTCGGCAGCCTTCCTTATCACGACAACGTTGTCGTACGAGCCGGTATCCACCAGCGTCTTTTTCAAGACCCTCCGAAAGCATCAGCACGGACGCGAACACGAACACCACCAGCGCCATCCCGCCCGCGGTCAGGGCCGTAGTAAGCCTTCTTGTCAGGAGGTTCCTGAAACTGTAAAAGAAAAGGATGGACACTCTATCCTATCCTCCTCAGGCCGTCGGCTATGCGAAGCCTAACCGCCCGCCAGCTCGGGAACACCGCCGCCGTCAAGCCCGACTACAATCCCGGCTGCTATATCCATAAAAATTGTACGTTGCGATACGTTGAAGACCGGGAACCAATCCCCGAGCTTGTCGGCAAACACTCCGGCAGCGGGATAAGTCAGTACTATCCCCAAAATAGTGCCGGCCGTAGAGACGACCAGGGATTCCCCGAACACGAGAAGCACTATGTACGGCGCACCGAAGCCCAGCGTCTTCAATACCGCGTGCTCCCCTATCCTCTCCCTCGCCGTCATCGCCATCGTGTTTGCCGCCACCGCCATTATGATTATTATGACGACGTAAGACACCATCTTTATGGCCATCACGATCGCCTCGGTCATGGCTATGAATCCAAGCTGGAACGCCTTCTCTGTCTCGGTTATGGTCTCAGCAAGCGAGTTCTTGAACATGTTGTCGATCTTAACCGCGACCGGCGCTGCAAGTTCCGGTTTTTTCACCTCTATCATATAAAAACCGACCTGGTCCGCCCTCCGGGGCACTGTCTTCTTGAGCGTCTCGTTTAAATAGTCCCAGTGGAACCTGAACTGGTCCTCGGGGGTGCTTTTGTATTTGCCCTTGTAGATCCCCCTCAGGACGAACTCCCAGTTCCCAGGGAAAATGTTGCCCTTCAGGGTGATAGTGTCCCCTATCTTCCAGCCGAAACGCTTCGCAAGCTTCCGACCCACAAAACAGCCTTTCCTATCCGCCATATAGGCCGCTTCCTGGTCGGGCGGGAGCATAAGCTCCGGGAACATCTTGAGGTAGCTCTTCGACTCGACGGCGAATGAGGCGATAAAGTTCTTTTCATTTATGTAGGTGCCGCCGAACCAGTTGCCGTAGGAGACCGCCTTTACCCCATCGACCTGCCTTATCTTTTCGTTATAAGAAAGCGGGAGCGGGAAAGATTATGGATATGGAGTTCCTGGTGACAAGGCGGGTGGCGGAGGAGGCCTCCACGCCAACGTACCAAGCGTCCACCACCGTGCGCAGCATGCCGAAGGCAAGTATGGCGATAGCGATGCCGGTCACGGTCAGGGCCGTCCTGAGCTTGTGCCTGAAGGCGTTTTTTAGGAGGAGCTTAAGAAGGAACATCCGTGAGCACCCCTTTTTCAAGATGCCTGAGCACGTGCGCTTTTTCGGCGGCCCTGGGGTCGTGGGTCACCATAATAATAGTCTTGCCGGACTCGCGGTTTAGCCTGTCCATGAGGCTTAAGACGTCTTCCGCCGAATGCCTGTCCAGGTCGCCCGTGGGCTCGTCGGCAACGATTATCTCCGGGTCGGTCACTACCGCGCGTGCAATAGCGACCCGCTGCTGCTGGCCGCCGGAAAGCTGTGAAGGGTAATGGTCCATCCTGTCGCCAAGCCCGACGACGGTGAGCGCGGTGACTGCGTGCTCTATCCTTTCCTTCTTTGAAAGCCCTGTAAGAAGAAGCGGAAGCACCACGTTCTCAAGCGCGGTGAGCACCGGGATGAGGTTGTAGAACTGGAAGATGAAGCCGACGTTCGACGGAGCGCCAGGAGGCAAGGTCCGTCTCGGAGAGGCCGGTTATATCAACTCCGCCTACCCTGACGATGCCGGAGTCCGCCTTGTCGAGACCGGCGATGAGGTTCAAAAGCGTGCTCTTGCCGGAGCCGGACGGCCCCATAAGCGCGACGAACTCGCCCTCCATGATATCAAAGCTGATATCCTCAAGCACCGGCACAGCCTGGCTACCCCTCAGGTACGATTTGCTGAGGCCTTTTATCTCGACGACCGGCTTTGGCGGCTGCTCCATTTACTTCTCCAGTTCCGTGACCTTGGCGCCGTTCTTCAGGCGGTCAAGCGCGGATATGGCAACCTTGTCGCCCGCCTTCAGCCCGCTCGTCACCTCTATCCAGTCTCCAAGCCTGCCGCCGGTCTTCACGTGTAGTCTCGGCCACGCGGCCGTCCTTTATGACATACGCGACCTGTCTGCCGCGGATATTCGCTATTGCCGCCGGGTTAACCGCAAGCCTCGGATTTTTCTGGTCCGCCTGCACATCATGCTCGAGAAAGGCGACCTTGGCGCTCATCTCAGGTAGGATGCGTTTGTCTTTCTCAAGGAAGCGCACCTTCACCAGCACGGTGGCCTTTGTCCTGTCCGCCGTGGGCACAATGGTTGCCACCTCGCCTCTGAACCGCTCATCCGGCAGGGCGTCAAGCTGTATCTCGGCTGGCTGACCCATCTTCACCATACCCAGGTTTGATTCCGAGACATCCACCTCCACCTCCAACGAGTCCATATCGGCAATCGTGACCACGGCCGCCTGCGCGCTTGCGGAAGCGCCAATAGGGGTGACGACGTCGCCGATGTCGGCATTCTTCGTAAGGACCACAGCATCGAACGGGGCGCGGATAAGTGTGTACTCCACTGCTACGTCTGCGCCCTTCAGCACGGCCTTGGCAGCCTTTATCGCGTACCGTGCGCCGGATACCGCTGCGGCAGCCTTTTTGTACCTCGCCTCTGCAGAGTCGTAGTCGGCTTTGGCAACAATGTCCCGTTTAAATAGATCCTTCATGCGGTCGAGGTTAAGTTGAGCGTCCCTGTATTCGGCTTCGGCCTGCTCCAGGTTCGCTGTAGTCTCCTTTAATGTGGCGGCCGACTGCTCTTTTATTGCGCTCACGTCCTCCTGCTCAAGCCTTGCGATTATCTCGCCCTTTGTTACCCGGCTGCCCTCGCGCACGCCCAGCCATATCAGCCTGCCGGTAACCTTGGCGGCTACGGCGGCCTTCCTCTGGGCGACCACATACCCGCTGGCGTTGAGCTTTGTGAAGGTCTGGGACGGATAAACCATGGATACCAGGGCGGTGTTTACCTCCACTCCAGGACGGAATACTCCATAAAGCAGGACTGCCGCCACAGCGACGGCTACCGCGACGACTACCCATATATATCGTTTATTTCCACGGCCCCCGCCTTTGAACCCGGATTTTTCTATCTTTAGACCGCTCAGGTCCTGTTCAGCCATTTTATAATCTCCGATCTCCATTTATTCGTATTCTTAAGGATTTAATAATACTTTATAATTTCTTGAAATTCAACCATTGATAAGTATATTCCCGGTTACTACATGTTCTATAATTCGTGCTATACTGTTAATTAACGAATATTAATTTGACATTATAACCAGAGGGGGATAAATTTACTTTCATAATGTAGCGGAGGTATTTTTATCCCTTAACAGTGGAGGTGGAAATGAAGAAGATTTGGTTGACAGCAATTCTTTCGATTGCAATACTCGGTCTGCCGGTTGTTTCTTCGGCAGCGCCAAAGCCTGTTTTCAACAGCACGTCCACCGCGTCTTATCAAGGTGCGTGCGTGAGCGGTAACGTCATGGTAACCGCCTTGCTCAACAGCACCCCCGTGAAGTACAAGTTTATCGCCAAGAACAAGGGCAGAAGCAATAACGTGACGATAAACTTCACCAACTCAACGACGAGCGTGAAGTCGGTAGATGGCTCCATCACCTTCTCTGAGGGTGTGTGGGTTGATTTCGCCGGCGCTTATGTACAGCCGAACGTCAACCTCTACAGAGGTACGGTCCCGGCGTCAGGCGCAGTCTGGATCAGCGGCGATGCGACATACGACCCCATCACCAAGACCGTTAGCGGCACCAGCGGCAGCATAGTGCAGTGGGACGGCAACGTCGATTTCAAGGGCGTCCTTAAATCAGGCGGCGCAAGAGGCATGCTGAAGGCGCAAATCCACCCGACGAATACCAGCCTTGTCACGTTCACAAACGCCAGTACGTCCTCTTCTATCTCGGCCGTGCTGAGGATAAGCCTGCCCGCAATACAGATGATCAGAAAGTAAGACCTGCACGGTTTAGAAACAAGCCTAAAGGGGACGGAAACGTCCCCTTTTATTTTATTGACTTGCCTACCCCTTTATCCTTATCATAATCCCTACTGATATTTCCATGCATGCAACCCTGGAGGAAAGCATGAAGATAAAGCTCATCATGCCAGCCTGGCCCAAGACCTCACTCTGGGGCAAACTCGGCTCCGGCATCCCGTCTCTCTCCCTTGCCACCGTCGCGGCGCTCACCCCTTCAGAACACGAAGTCGAGATAATCTACGACGAGAAGGGCCCGATAAACTACGACGACCCGGTGGACATTGTCGGCATGACCGGCATGACCCCGGTATCGAGACGCGCATACGAGATCGCGGCGGAGTTCAAGAAGCGCGGCGTCTTCACGGCCATGGGCGGCATACACGCGACGATGGCGCCGAAAGAGGCCGCGGAGCATTTCGACTCGATTATAATCGGCGAGGGTGAACGCACCTGGCAGCAGCTCTTGCATGACTTCCAGAAGGGCCAGACGAAGAAGTTCTACCAGAACGAAGGCCAGATAGACCTCATCACCGAATCGCCCATCCCCAGGCTCGACTATTACAAGGGCAAGGGCTTCTTCCTGCCGAACATCATCCAGACCACGCGCGGCTGCCCGTACAACTGCGAGTTCTGCACCGTGACCCAGTTCTTCGGACGCTCATACCGCCACAAGTCGCACGAGCAGGTGATAAAAGAGATCGAGGCGATGGACCGGAACCGCTTCCGCGGCAACGAGGTCTTCTTCTGCGACGACAACATCGTGGCCAACCGCAAGTTCCTGATGCGGATGTGCGACGACATAACGCCGTACAAGCTGAACTGGTACGCGCAGAGCACCAACTCGGTCGCGGACGACGACGAGGTACTGGACAAGCTGGAGCAGTCCGGCTGCAAGGTGCTTTTCGTCGGCTTCGACTCCCTGAACCAGGAGTCGCTGGAAGGCATAGACAAGGGCCACAACATCGTGGAGAAGTACGCGACCACCGTGAAGAAGCTGCACGACCACGGCATCTCCATACACGGCTGCTTCATGTTCGGGTTCGACCACGACGACCACGTCCGTCTTCCAGAAGTTCCTCGACTTCGGCCAGAAGGTGAAGCTCGACGCCGCGTTCCTCACGGTCGTCACGCCCTTCCCCGGCACGCGACTCCATGAAAGGTTCAAGGCCGAGGGCCGCATCTTCGACTTCGACTGGGAGCATTACGACATCTCGACCGTCGTATACCAGCCGACGAAGATGAGCGTGAAGGACCTTCAGGAGGGCTACTGGTGGATGTTCCGCGAGTTCCACACCTTCCCGAACATCTTCAGAAGCGCCTCTGGGGCTCCACGCCTTCGTGGATGATAAACCCAGGCTCCAACATGGTGTTCAAGGTGTTCGGCGGGAGGACTTTCCCGAAGGTGAAAGGACATTGAGCGGTTCAAGCCAAAAAATTGAATTGAAAGTAAATTAACATTATGTTAATATTTTGATGGATACTAAATATTCCACCCGGCAGGCCTTGAAGGTCGTCCAAACGATTATAAAGGACGGCGGTGGCCTGGTGCTTTCAGGGCATTACAAGAAGAGGATGCTTGAACGCGGCGTAGACGTCCGGGATGTCCTCCATGTGATTAAAACCGGCAGGATTCCGGGTGAACCGGAGCCTCACATAAAGACCGGCAAGTGGATATATACGATAGAAGGGCTCACACTGGACGGAGTCAAGCTAAAGGTTCCGGTTTCGATATATGATGAAGAGCAAAAGGTCGTGATCGTCACGGTTATGAACTAAATTGGAAAGGGCTGAACAATGCTTTGCCCGACGTGCGGAAGCAAACTAAAAAAGAGCAAGAAGGATTACCGGTATACCGAATCCGGGCTTGATAACATTATCCTGAAGGGTATTGATGTCCATGAATGCCCGTCATGTGGGGAGCTTGCTGCCGCGAGATAAAGAACATCGAGGAAGTCCACAAGGTGATAGCCCTCAACCTTGTAAGGAAAAGCGGGCCTCTGGATGGCAGCGAAGTGAGGTTCTTGAGGAAGGAAATGGGCCTTAATGCCAAGAAGTTCGCAGCGCTGCTTGGCGTAGACCCGGTGTCCGTATCAAGGTGGGAAAACCAGAAGGCTGAGATAGGCATAACGAACGACAAACTTATACGGATGCTGTTGATACAGGCGCTTGAGGAGGAGTGCAACCAGGTCGCACGCGACACCATTGCGCATATCATGTCCATCAAGAAGACCGCCAAAAAATCCGACACGATAAACATACCGTTTTCGGACACCCTGCCTTTTTGCCTGACGCTTGCAAAAGCATAGAATGCCGATGGTAAAATACATAGAGAGGTTCAAGCGTGTCTGACGATATCAAACTCTACCACCCAAAAGACCTGCCATTGAAGGAAATCCTGCCGGGCGCAAAGATGTTCGCCGTGGGCACCGCCAATACCATGCTCACCTACTTCGACATCGCGCCGGACTCCGACTTCCCCGAGCACTCGCACGAGGCGGAGCAGATAACCATGGTGCTCGAAGGTGAGCTCTGCTTCTCCTATGGCGGGAAGACCGTGACCCTCAAGAAGGGCGACGTGGTCGCAATACCGTCCAACGTCCCGCATCGTGCGTTCACTGCCGAGAAGCCATGCCGTGCGGTGGACGCATGGTCGCCGATACGCAAGGACTACTTGTAAAGGGATAAACCCTCAGTAATGATATAATCCTTGTATGGCCTACAAGTTCCTCGCCGACCTGACGGTCCTAACCCACTTTCTCTGGATCCTCTTCCTGATATTCGGAGGGATATGGGGGAGGAAGCACAGGGCGGTTAAGTATGTGCATATCGGCGGTCTGGCCTTCGCCTTTGTCATAAACGTATTCGGATTTTACTGCCCCCTCACCGACCTTGAAGTATGGCTCACATCCAAAAGTTCTCCTGCCGCAACATACTCCGGCTCATTCATCTCCCACTACCTGGACAAGATAATCTACCTGAACGTATCCGACATGGCTATCGCCGCCATGACGGTCGGACTGTGCGGCTTCAACGCGTGGCTGTACCTGCGCCAGAGACGTCAGAAACGTACAGATGGTACAATATAGATAAGTCTGTTGATGGTCACGGAGGCGATTGTGGCGATTGTAGAGGCTATAATCGGGGTTGGTCTTATCGTTCTCATCCTTTGGGAAGGTTTCGAGACGATTGTGCTGCCGCGTCGCGTCACCAGACGGTTCAGGTTGACCCGCACCTTCTATCTGGGCGTCTGGCACCCGTGGCGCGCAATCGGGAACAGGTTCTTCTCGGGCAAGAAGCTTGAGACCTGGCTGAGCTTCTTCGGCCCGCTCTCGCTGTTCTTCCTGCTCGGCCTCTGGGCAACCATACTGATAATAGGCTTCGCATTTCTGTACATGGCCGCAGGCTCGGCCTTGAACACCCCAGGGATACCTCCCGGATTCTTCACCGACCTCTACCTGAGCGGCACCAACTTCTTCACGCTGGGCATCGGCGACGTCACCCCGCGCACCACGACCGGGCGGTTCCTTACCGTGGCCGAAGCGGGCCTGGGCCTGGGGTTCCTTGCAATCGTCATCGGATACCTGCCAGCGCTTAACCAGTCTTTCTCCCGGCGCGAGACGAGGATATCCCTGCTCGACGCGCGCGCGGGCACACCGCCCACCGCCGCCGAGATGCTTGTTCGCCACGGCCACGAGCACGGTATGGAGGCACTGCGCCAGGTGCTTTTCGAGTGGGAGCAGTGGTCGGCGGAGCTTATGGAGAGCCACCTTTCATACCCGGTGCTCGCCTATTTCCGTTCCCAGCACGACAACCAGTCCTGGCTGTCCGCGCTGACAGCTGTAATGGACACATGCACATTGATAATGGCCGGGCTGGAAGGCGCCTGCAAGCGCCAGGCGGAGCTGACGTTCGCCATAGCCCGACATGCGGTCGTGGACCTCTCATTGGTATTCCGCGTACCGCCGTTGAAACCTCGGCGTGACCGGTTGCCGGAAGCGGAGTTGACGGAACTGCGCACGATGCTTTCCGCCTCTGGCCTTCGCCTTCAAACCGGGGATGAGGCCGACCTGAAACTTACGGAACTGAGGCAGATGTACGAGCCGTACGTCTATGCTCTATCGAAACGATTCCAACTGGAGCTTCCGCCGTGGATGCCAGCATCCACCCGCAGCGACAACTGGCAGACTAGCGCGTGGGAGCGGAAGATTACTGGCAACTCAGCCGCCGGGGGAAAAGCCACGGACAAGGACAAGCACTTTTGAGGATTAAACCGGGGATAATACGGGATTAAGCACGAAAGAGGCGATTAGTTGAACGTGAGGCACTGATTCATGATGCCTGAAACGTGCTGGCTCAGCGTAAGCGCCTCGCCCTCATTCATGTCGATGAACTCTATGGCCATGCCGGGTGAGATGTCAGGTTCGTAGGTGTTGAAGACGCGTATATATATCACGCGGCCGTTCAGGTTGAGAGCCTTCCCATTCCCTACTTCAAACGAGACCTCGACCTCAGAACCGACGGGCAGGGGCACTTCTTTCTTGATGTATATGCCGCCCTCGGAAATTGTCTCGGAGTTCAGGCCGTAGAGCATGCCATTGTAAAGAACATTAGCGCGCATTACATGGTCCACCCTCAGATGCCGTCTCTTCCAGCCTACAGGCCGGTAGATCCATTCCTGGAGCATGCCGTGGAGTTCACGTACATTGAAGGGTTTGGGGAGGTAGTCGGAACAGCCGAGCGCCTTGCACTGCGCGACCGTTGCGCTGTCGTCGATGCCTGAGAGCATAACAACAGGGACATTCGGTGCGGTATCTTTTATGTGCTTGAGGGTCTTGACACCGTCAACCATCGGCATGTTGACATCAAGCAGGACCAGGTCTGGCGTCTTGAGCCTGAGGAGCTTCATAGCCTCAAGACCGCTTTCGGCGGGGATGATGCCAAACCCCATCCTCCTCATGAGCGTACACAGGCTCAGAAGGGCTACCTGGCTGTCATCGACGATCAAAATACTCTTTTTTTCAGACATGCTGCTTACCCGTAAAGGTATAAAGACTTGCCGTGAATATATACTACTTCTGCAATGTTGGCAACCTATTTTTAAAAAAAACGACTTTACAACGGCATAAGTTAAACCTGCGCCCCGCGTAGGCTAATATTTGGATTAAAATCGCAAAACTGTTGACATAACGGCTTGTGCGATATAAGCTTTAAATAGAGGTATTAATTCATAAATATCATTAAGGAGGGGGACGTCATGAACATCAAGCACATTCTTCACCCCACGGATTTTACAGAAGGCTCGGCGGCGGCCCTTGACTACGTAAAGGCGCTCGCCAAACAGTACGATTCGGAAATCTCACTGCTATTCGCCCTGGACGATATCAGTAAGGGCAGGGGCTGGTACGTTCCCCATACCTCGCTTGACGAGTTCTACAAGGAGATGGAGGCTCAGGCTACAAAGAAACTGGAGCACTGCTGTTACGAGGAACTCCGGGACTTCAAGAAGGTGAACCGCGTAATCATCAAAGGCGTGCCGGAAGAGGTCATCCTCAACTATGCCAAGGAGAAGGGCGTCGACCTGATTGTGATGGGCACTCACGCCAAGAGCGGGATGGACTTCGTTTTCAGGTCCGCAGTGGAAAAAGTGGTAAAAAAGGCCGAATGCCCGGTACTATGCGTAAAGGCGAAGGCATAGAATACCGCCATAAGCCGGCAGCAAGACAGGAGGGGCCATGAAGAAGATCAAGAAAGAAAAAACAGAGGAGCCCTATGCAGTAAAAGTGAAAATAGACGAACTGAAAGTCGCCCAAAAGGAACTGCACGAGCAGTCCAAGACTGCACAGGTAAAGGAGTTGCTCCGTACACAGGACAGGCTGATCAACCTGGCAAAACAGACCTGGCATGCTCTCAACAAGGCTACTACGTACCCGTTGCCCATCAAAATCAACAGACCGCACAGCCGCGGCGATTTCTTCGGGAAATACCATCCGTCCAAGAGCAACAAGGGCATTAAAAGAAGCGCGCCTTAGCCGTAAGCGGCTCTATACTAAAAGACCCTCCCAACGGAGGGTTTTTTATTGCATAAATAACCGTATTTCCTTCATTTTTGATTTTTATCTTGACTTTTGGCGGCTGATATTTTACATTGTCTACTCGCTTTATGGTCCCTTCGTCTAGCGGCCTAGGACGTTGGCCTCTCACGCCGAAAACACGGGTTCGAGTCCCGTAGGGATCACCAAATACTACAAGGCGGCCTTTTTAAGGCCGCCTTTTTGCTTTTCAGCCGATTTACAAAATAACCATCTGGATGCCGGTGCGAGCATCACCGACCCCTTGCTACTGCCGGTTTCATACCGTATCATATCTGCCGCCTTGTTCAGCCTTACCCAAAAGCACAAACCCGCACAGCCTTGTAATATTTAGGGGTTCTGTTATATTTAAATGTAATGGACAAAGCTTCGAAAAGCTTAACGCTCATCGACCTGATCCCGAGAGACAGGCTTATCAGCTACCTTAACACGACTTCTATGTTCTTGAAGGCGCCTCTGAGGGTGCTTGACGTTTTGGGTACAACGGTAATGGAGTCGTACCCGAAGTCTGATGTAGGCTCTATTAGCGGAGGGCATCCCTGGCCTCCTGATGCCTGGGACAAAGTCATTGATGTGATAGGCGACGGGCCTATGGGGCTTGCACTTGGTGAAGGGTTGCATCTGATGGCCGCCCCTGTCCATTACAAGGACCAGAAGCTCGGGTACCTCTCTGCGTGCTTAAACGACGCAGGCGACCAGGCCTTGCCTCTCCTTTCATTGTCAGTATCCCACCTCGAGAGCCTCGCAGAGGCGGGCGTTGACGTGGAAAGCCTGTCCGGAGAGGTGGTACGGGTCTACGAGGAGCTTGCACTCATCTACGGACTGACCGCGCGGCTGGGCGCGAAGGTTGAAGTTGGTGAGATATGTCGAATTGTGATGGACGAGGCAAAAAAAATCCTTGACCCGACGGATATAATCCTTCAGCTCGCGGACTTCAAGGCTGGAGTATTCCGTACCGTCCTTGCGTGTGGCGCACATGAGAATCTGGCTTTGGGTTTTTCCCCCGCGCTCGAAGAAGGGCTTATAGGGCAGGCATATACAGAACACCGTTCCGTAATTGTATGCGAAGTTGAGGAGTCCAGGCACCACAAACCCTGGCCTTTTCCCATCAGGAGGATCATTGCCGTCCCGCTCGTGGCGGAAGGAAGCGTCATCGGCATGATCTCCGCTGTCGATAAGAGAAACGGCGACGAGTTCAACTCCCGCGAGGAAAAGCTGATATCCGCGATATCATCCGTAGCTGCCATAGCGATTAAGAACGCACAACTATTCTCCGATATCAAAGGACTTTTCGAAGGATTCATAGACGCCGCGGTTACCGCAGTTGAATATAGAGACCCTACGGGAGCCGGCCATTCGAACCGCGTGGCAACCCTGTCTGTCGAGCTGGCAAAGAAGATCTCTGAATCCGACCTGCCGTCCTTTAGAGGGATTACGTTCACCCGTGAACAATTGATCGAGCTGCACTACGCAGGACTCCTGCACGACTTCGGAAAGATAGCAGTACGTGAGTCCGTGTTGCTGAAAGAGTCCAAGCTGCCATACGGCGGGATAGATGAAGTCCGTTACCGGTTCAACTATATCCGGCTGTTGACAAGGCTCGGGGCACTCGATAAAAAACACGACATACTCCTGCGCGAAGGGAATGAAGCCTACGTAAACGCTGTCGATGAGATTGACTCCACGCTGGCGCTTGAACTTGAAAAACTGGACAAATACCAGAAGCTTATTGAACTCGCGAACGACCCCAGGGTGCTCATTACGGATCTACCGGAGCTTGCCGGACTATCTGAGGTTGCTGAAAAGAACTACAACGGGCCCGATGGCGTGCTCCACCCCTACCTCACACAGGAGGAGTTTGGCTACCTGCACGTGCTTAAAGGTTCGCTTACTCCGGCGGAGCGCCACGAAATAGAGATGCACGTTACCCACAGCTATAAAATCCTCTCCAAAATACCCTGGACTGCGAACTTCCCGGATATAAACAAAATAGTCTATTCGCACCACGAAAGGCTGGATGGAAGCGGTTATCCAAGGAGGCTTAAGCAGGACGAGATACCGCTGCAGTCTCGTATAATGGCGGTTGCGGATGTCTTCGACGCTCTGACCGCCTGGGACAGGCCGTACAAGAAGTCGGTATCCACGGAAAAGGCATTGTTCATACTTGAGATGGAGGCATCGGAAGGCAAACTCGACCAGCATATTGTACAGCTATTCAGGGACGCAAAGATTTATAAGTCGGTTTCCGGGCTAAAATCATCGGCAATGCATGACAGAAGCGAGGCTTAAGCATGCTTAACAGAACGGTGCTCATTGCTGACGATGAACCATACATGGTACGTTCGCTTTCTTTCGTACTGCGCAAGGAAGGTTACGACGTCGAAAGCGCGGCAGACGGCGAGGAAGCCTTGAGGAAGTTCGAAGAGTTCAACCCCGATGTAGTGTTTCTTGACCTGACTATGCCCAAAAAGGACGGCTTTGAGGTCTGCCATGCCCTCAGAAACGACCCTAAATACAGGGAACGCATGCCCTATATCATTATACTGACATGCAAAGGCCAGGATGTGGACCGTTACAAGGGCTACCTTGAAGGCGCGGACGAATACATAACAAAACCGTTTTCGCCGGTGGAAGTGGCATGCAGGCTGAAAGAGCATTTCCTGGGGACCACGGAACTGCCTTCAAAAAATAACATTGAATAACGACACGAAAATCAACGAAAGTTTTGATGCGCTCCCAAACCTCCCTGCTGAAAGCGGAAACAAACTTTATCCGCAAGAGGAGGGCCTTCGGCTACTGCTGCTGTTACTGGTCTTTCTGACTGTCAATTTCTTTGTAGTCCAGCGACAGAACCTGCTCCCTGTTAACGTTGTACTGGCTTTGACGCTTCTATTCAACCTCGCCATCATATATCTGAGCCGGAAGTATACCATCATTCCGGACATCGCATTGACAGGCGACCTTTTATACATCGTAGTGCTCTGCTATTTCACAGGGGGTGCGGAAAATCCTATAAAATTCTATGGCCTTCCCTATTTATACCTGACAGTATCCCGGATGGGCGAGAAAAGACTAAAGTGGTTTCTTCTGATTTATGCATTGGTCTTTCTGCTCATGCCGGCGCTGGAGCCTCACAAGCTTACATCGATTGGTACTAGTGAATACGCACGAATGTCCTTGATGAATTTCGCACTGATATTCGGCGTAGGCTGGCCTTCGGTGATGCTCGCGGCGCAGATACAGAGGGAGCACCAGTTACAACAGGCGACTTCATCCACTTTCCACGCATTACAAAACGCGCTGCACCTCAAGACCCAGAACCTGCAGGCAGCACTTGAAGCCCTAACTGAGGCTCACGAACACCTCAAAAACCTTGACAAGAAGAAAACGTCCTTCTTCTCAAACGTCACCCACGAATTCAAGACCCCGCTTGCTTCAATGCGCTCATTCTCCGAAATACTCTTTAACTACGATGACCTTGACAGGAACACGCAGAAGGAGTTCCTGGAGATAATAATCAAGGAATCAGAACACCTCACCCAGTTCATAAACGACTTATTGGACCTTGCTAAAATAGAGTCCGGCACGATCGAGCACCACCATGTGAAGGTTGACATGGCTAAGGTGATAACTGATAGGATAAAATCCCTAAAACCCATGGCCACGGAAAAGGGGCTCTACCTTGAGTTCGCGCAGCCCGACGAACCTCTTCCCGTAGTCAAGGGCGACAAACTACAAATCCCCCTTGTTTTGGTGAACCTCCTGAATAACGCTATAAAGTTCACCTCTCATGGCGGCATAACCGTGACTGCAATAAAAGACAGGGAGTTCCTGCAGGTGTCGGTTAGCGATACCGGAGAAGGGATATTCCCGGAAGAACGGGACTTAATATTCGATGAGTTTTACCGGGTCGCCGACAACCTCGCCGGCCGGCCCAAGGGCTCGGGCCTGGGATTGACCATCTCTAAGAATATAGTAGAGTACCATGGCGGTAAGATATGGGTGGACAGCGAGATCGGGAAGGGCAGCACATTCTCATTCACACTGCCAATCGACCTCGAAGAGTTTGTACTGCCTCAACGGGATAAACCCGAGGCACAACTACCTCCCGTTGTATCCAGAAGAGAACAAGACATTATCCTCGTCCTTGAACAAGACATCGTGGTCCGCCAGTTTCTGAGAGCGAAGCTTGAAGAGCTGGGATATAAAACTGAAGGTGCGGTGTCCGGGAAATCCGCGCTCGAAATAGCTAGTTATTGGAGCCCAAACATCGTATTATCAGGCATTATTGACTATCCGGATAATGACGCGAACCTATACAAGAAATTCAGCTCAATACAAAATACCCCGCCAATTCCGGTAATTGTGGCCTCACTCCTGGTCGACCCGAAACACGGCCTGCAGCTGGCGGTTAATGGTTTTCTGTCAAAGCCTATCGACCGCTTTGAACTCATGAGTGCTGTCGAGGCTGTATCACCGAAGGGTAAGGGCCCGTTCATAAGCATCGGCCATGACCGTATCGAGGGAAGGACGCTCCAACTAATGCTTGGCGAAGAAAACCACACTGTCATACTCGCGGACGAATCCGTGGGCGTGGATACCTGTTGCAGGGAGAAACCCTCTCTCATATTCCTGGACATTACACATACTGGAGGCTCATGGCGGAAAATGCTGACCGAGCTGAGGCGGTGCGCGCCGATATCCCGGACACCTATAATTCTGATTACCGAGTTGCCGCTTATGGACAGGAACATTACGACCATAACTCTCAGCAAGGAGGCTTTCATCCCTGAAAGGGAATATATTGAACCTCTCCTAAAAAAAATACGGCAGATACTTTCCTTTTCGGATGTATAACCTCCTACCTCCTTGAACCGTCGAAGCCGCCTCCCCACGAATGACCGCCGGAATAACCACCTCCGGACGACCTGCCATCACTAACCCCACGTGACCCGCCGGAGAATCCACCGGACGAACCGGACGACCTTCCGCCACCACTGAACCCGCGGGACTCGCCGCTAAAGCCGCCCCGGCCGGATGATACCGAACCGGAAGACCTGCCTTCGCTGCTGTAACTGCGGGACCCGGTGCTGCGTGGGCTACAGTTGCCTATCGAACACATGCTTTCCGGCAGTCCCCTGCCCGTCGTACGGGTATCTTCTATCCTATTGTTGGTGTTGGCGGATGTTTCGGCGGACCTGCCGCCGGAACCATGGTTCACAAGCCTGGATGCACTATCCCTGTTAAATGTGCCGCCCTCAGTCCTGATAATGGCATTGCCCCCGTCCCTTTGTACAGTTACACTCCCAGACTTTCTGACCGGCTCGAACGACTTTGCGCCTATCGGCCGGAAGTCGGTCTTTGAAAGCGGGTGTCTGGTTACAGGGTCTAATGACACTACCTTTCCGGATTCCGGTACTACTATGTGGTTGGATACCCTCTTCTCGCCAACCCTATGGCTGTCCCAGTCTCTGTCCCCGTCGTGATGATGCCTGTGATGGTGGCCGACGTCAACGTCGAAATCGGTCAGGATGAAGTACCCTGGGAAGTAGAAGCCGTCGTACCAGAACGGGTACGGGTCCCATGCGTACAGGTACGCGTAGTCTGGAGGCGGCGCGTAATACGTGATTACAGGCGGCCCCTCATCGGTGTAGTAAGTATCGACATCTGCCTGGTCAACTTCAGTTTGCTCGGCATACTGCCCCTCTTCGGCTGGCGCAACGGCCAATCCAAGCCTGCTGTTCATCGCAAGAAGCGCCTTGCCGGCTGCTTCCCTGCTCATGGGAAGCCTTCCTGCCGATGCAGCATCGTCCACTGAAGCCTGTAACTGTTCGATTATGTCGGGCGTGACCGGAAAGTCAGAGATCCAGCCAGTCTGTGGTGCGATGCCCAGGGTCGCAAGGGCATTCTCGGAGGCAGCCTCGTCCTGGCCCGCGTTTATGTTAAGCGCCTTGACCATTTCTACGGCATAGTCGCCCTCCCTGACCAGGGCCTGTCCTACAGGAGGTGCGTCTGTTGCATAGGCAAAAGCGGGCATTACAAGCAGAAGCCCGGCTGTTAATATGGACAAATAGAGCCTTTTCATATAGGCCCCCTTTCTCTTTCGTTGGGAACCCTCTTATAACTATTATACCCCCTCTTACTATAGTAAGACGTACTAAATGATTGGGAAGTTACAGTCCACCCAAAATAGGGAGATCCTGATGCGCCTTTTCATAAAAAACAGCCGAAAAATTGACAATACCGGGATGTCTGCTAAAATTTTAGTAAGTATGCATACATGCGGACGCTTGAACTGGCACCGCGCCTGTTAATACCACACCAGATACACAGATACACAGAGGAGGTTACATGAAAGGGAACGAGAAGATCATTGAACACTTGAACGCCCGTCTGGCCGATGAATTGACCGCCATAAACCAGTACATGGTACATGCGGAGATGTGCGACAACTGGAACTACAAAAAGCTGGACGAGGCTATCGAGAAGCGCGCCATCACAGAGATGAAGCATGCCGAGAAGCTGATTGCCCGCATACTGTTCCTTGAAGGGCGTCCCATCGTCACCAAGCTCAACAAGGTACACATAGGGGCAGAGGTGCCCAAGATGCACGAAAACGACCGCGGCGCGGAAGAGTATGCCATAAAAGGCTACAACGAGAGCATCCAGGCGGCAGCAGATGCCGGGGACAACGGTACCCGCGAGATGCTCGTGGCCATCCTTAAGGATGAAGAGGAGCACATAGACTGGATCGAGGCCCAACTCGACCAGATCAAACAAGTCGGAGCGCAGAATTATCTGGTGGAGCAGATGGACTGAGGAAATCTGCCAGTTTTGTGATATTGTCGTACTAATAAATAAGGGGTCAGCCTTCTTGGCTGACCCCTTTAATTATTAGAGTTCAAGCAATGTTTTACGCTCTGGTCATTGTTCCCGATGGCCCGCACTGGATATGTGAGCCTACCCACACGCATCTACCCCCAGCTGCCGCCAGATGCCATGACTGTATCAGAGAGGCAAGGTGCAGGATGACAAACAGCGGCACAAGGAACGCAGGTATCAGCACCAGAGGCATTAGCGCCATCGGGGAAGTCGTTATTGTTTCCGATATACCTATGCCGAGGTATGCGCTGAGCCCGCCCGTGCTGACCGCCACAACGAGGTCCAGTATCCCCAGCAGGTTCCATATCCGGTAGGTCCAGCCTGTCGCAAATTCCGGCCGGTTTCTGAGCGCAAGCACGACCCACACGGCAGTAATGCCTATGGCCATGTCTCCAAGTCCGGCTGGCCAGGCAAACATGCCCGGCAATACACCATACGTATACAGGGCTATGAACCCCAGACCAGCGAACCTCCAGGCCTGAAGGCCAGCCGCAAACTGCAGGTCGAATGACATCACAAAGTCACGGAACGAGCTAATGGACCAGTATGCGGTGAGAAACACGAGGACAGGTATGAGCGCTCCCGCTGCGACCGGCAGAGGCGGCGCGCCCGCTACCCTGACAAAAGAACCGCCCGCTCCTAAAACTAACACTAACACCAGCCATATAAAAAGCACACTCCAGACAGCTATCTTAATTTTTCCGCTGTCTTTTAAATTATCCGAGGCAGCCATGATAGTATCTCCTTTTCGACGCAGCCTGGCCTCAACAAAAAGACCGGACTGCCATGGTCATCAACATTTCCTTCGGCAGCTCGGCCATCTCCCGCGCCGGGAGATCCGCCGCTTTCCGCCCCCTCATCGCAGAGGGTTCGGCCTTTCTCGGGAAACACCACTTCTATTAACTAAATTTTAACACCTTGCAAGCAATTTGCAAGCCTCCGGCTGAGCACCTTGGTGGTGCCCCCAGCATGGATTGAACTCGCGATACCACTAAACAGTTACATATAAGTTGGAAACCATCCATGCACAGACGTTCATAGCGTCGATCTTTATGGATCATGAAAGTTTCCGACAGAGACTCGAGCACGGTAGTCAGGAGAGATTTGCTCGGTAATAAGAAGAGGCACTTGACGTAGATTGGTAATTAGCATATATCTTAAGTATACCCAATCAATATAATTGTCCACGAACTACCTTCAGGAATCGGGGGATATCATGAAAATCGCAAAGATGATTTTATTCTTTCTATTAGTATTGTCCCTGCCTGCCATGGCGGAAGACAGGTCCCCTGTTCCGGACCAGTCCGGAACAGATGCGGCCAGTTTGCGAGTTCTCCTGAATTCGTTTTCTGCACTCGGAGAGGGGCATGTCGAAAGCGTACTGAACGGTCTGAGACTCATATCGGCCACGAAAGAGGCCCAGAGCGGGGAATGGGAAAATATGAAGACGGTGCTGGCCGAATTCGGCAGGAGCGGCATTAAAGCCGAAGCAGTATGGTTCGTACTGCCTGACGGCTCGTTTTATACAGTGGAAAAGGGGTTGACCGGCCTTAACCTCAGCGACCGCCTTTATTTCCCGCGGCTCATGGCGGGTGAGGAAATAACCGGAGAGCTCGTCCTTGGCAAATCCACAGGAAAGAGGACGGCTGTCGTCGCGGTCCCGGTAAGAGAAAATGGGAAGATAATCGGGGCCATAGGAACATCCCTTTCGGTTGAGGACATAAGCAGGATGATCGATGAAAAAATGGGGTTGCCGGACAACATTATCTTTTACGCCCTCGATAAAAATGGCCAGACTTCCCTTCACAGGGTATCGGCACTGCTCTTCGGCTATCCCTCAGACATGGGAAGCAAGAGCCTCGCGAAAACCATTGAAGAGATGCTTGCCAAGCCCGAGGGCGTGGTGACCTATGACTTCTATGGCGAGAGACAGGTTTTCTTCAAGAGATCCCCCCTGACAGGCTGGGTCTTTGCAATCGGAATCGTTACCGGGAAACCGGGGCAGCCGGTTACGGAACTTCCTCCTTTCCTTTTCGATATCGAGAAGGAGATCACTGCAGAGCTTAACAAAATGGATAAGGACGTTGCCGGAGCCGCAACGAGATTATCCGAGGCAGATTTAAAAGCAGCCGGGACAAGAAAAATTCTCGGCGATCTCTGCCGATCTTACCCATATGCGGTAGATTGCGCGTTTGTGGACCAAAACGGCAGGATGGCGCTTGTTGAGCCTGCGGAAAACGCCGGATTTGAGGGCAGCGACATAAGCGCACAGGAACAGGTAATCCGTCTTCGGGAGTCGAAGAAACCGGTCCTGAGCAACACTTTCAGGGCGGTCGAGGGATTTGAAGCAGTTGACCTGGAACATCCGGTACTCTCTTCCAAGGGGGATTTAGAAGGCTCGATCAGCATCCTTATCAGGCCAGAATCCCTGCTTTCGCATATCCTCACGCCTGTTCTTCAGGGGATGCCTGTGGAGGCATTCGTTATGCAGCCGGATGGAAGGATTCTGTATGACGAGGATAAAGGAGAGATAGGCCGTATGCTCTTCGACGACCCGGTCTACAAACCGTTTCCCCAGCTACTTGCACTCGGAACTCTGATCTCAAAAGAAAATAAAGGGGCGGGCAGCTACGATTATATGCAAAAGGGGTCGGAGAAGGTGGTCAAAAAAGATGCGCATTGGACCACCGTCGGCCTCCACGGCACACAGTGGCGGCTTGTGGTGATGCATGTAAGGGCAGGACACGTTATTTCTTCCGGAAAGGACATTGAAAAACCGGCGAAAGACTCGAATAAAGCGCTAAGAGCCCTGGCGGAAAATCCGGAAATGAAGAAGGCCCTCTCAGGGAACGACGACGCAAAAATCAAGGAGCTATTAGGGGACTTTTATTCTGAGCAGGGCGGACTTTATTGCATCGAGTGGCTCGATGCCGGGGGCGTGAACCGCTATGGATATCCCGAAGAAAACAGCCTTGTCAATATCGATATGAAAACCGGAAAGATGACTTCGGCAAAGCCGATGCTCCAGGCCCTTTCGGAGAAAAAAGAGAGTACATTCGACTGCCCTCTGGTTGAAGGGAAGACAGGTACATTTTTCATGGTTCCGGTGTACGAAGGAGGAGACTACCTCGGGATGATATACATTATCCGGCTGAAAGAGTGACGGTTCAGGTTATCTTGCAGGCCAGATCCTGTGCACCGAAGAATTCGCAAAGGGGGGCAGAAGATGAAACGATACAGCATACTTCACGAGGTAGGTATCAAGGCCTCGCCTAAGGCCGTCTATCAGGCTTTAACGAGCACAAAGAAACTGGCTGGGTGGTGGACATCGGACACCCGCGGCATCGGCTCAAAGGTGGGCGGCGTCATCGAGTTCTGGTTCGGAGATTTTTGCCAGAAGTTTGAAGTCGCGGAGCTTGTACCCGGCAAACTCGTTCGCTGGAAGGCTGATCAAAGAGAAGGCGTTGAGGAATGGGCCGGGACCGAGATAACGTTTACATTGGAAGCTGCCAGAAAGCAGTGCTTTGTCCACTTCAGTCATTCGGGCTGGCGAAGTGACAGCGGAATTCTCCCGCACTGCTCTACAAAATGGGCGGTTTTTATGTTGAGCCTCAAGGACCTTTTGGAGTTGGGCAAGGGACATCCATACCCAGACGACATGCAGGTCAATCACGACTGAGTATAACTGATGTTTAGAGACAAAAAGGGGTTAGCTTGGAAAAGCTAACCCCTTGATTTTATGGTGCGCCCAGCATGGCTCGAACATGCGACACCAGGTTTAGGAAACCTGTGCTCTATCCTACTGAGCTATGGGCGCGTTATAGGGCCTTAAATATAATGCAACACGGACTATAAGTCAACTGAAAATCAAAAATCACCGGTTTGCAACAACGGCATCGGTGCATCATCCCGGATTTAATAGGTTATCAGCGAATGCACCTGGTACCCGGCAAGCTTGTCCCGGCCCCTGAGGTCCGCAAGCTCGATTAGGAACACGACCCCGACGACTACCGCACCCAGCTTCTTCAGCAGGTCAAGAGTCGCCGACATCGTGCCACCGGTCGCCAAGCAGGTCGTCCACAACCAGTACCCTCTGTCCGGGTGTTATCGCGTCCTGGTGTATGGTGAGGGTATCCGTGCCGTACTCAAGCTCGTATTTGGCCTCGTATATGTCGCTCGGGAGCTTGCCCGGCTTGCGGACGGGGATGAACCCCGCGCCCAGCGTATAGGCAAGCGGCGCGCCGAAGATAAAGCCCCTCGACTCTATGCCGACGACCTTCTCGACGTCCTCGTCCTCGTAATAGCCGGTTATCTTCTCGACGACCTTCCTGAAGGCCTCTTCGTCCTTCAGGAGCGTCGTAATATCGCGGAAGAGTATGCCCTTCTTCGGAAAATCCGGTATCTCCCTTATCCTCGTCTTGAGGTCCACCATTTTGCCTCCTTGAAACCCGGCTTGTTTTATTTAAAAGATGTTATCCATGTCGATATTTTTGCGTTTGGTGATGAAACGGAGCTTGTTGAGGGCCGAAGCCTCGATCTGGCGCACCCTCTCGCGGGTGAGCCCGAACTCTTTGCCTATCACCTCAAGGGTCTGAGCCTCGCCGTCCTCCAGCCCGAACCGCAGGCATATCACCTTCTTCTCGTTCTCGGTGAGGTACTCAAGCCACTTCACTATCTGCTCGCGCCTCATTATGCCTTCGGTTTCCTTGGAGGGCGACATGGACGACTCGTCTTCGATAAGGTCTTTCAGGGACCCTTCTTCCTTGTTGCCGATCGGGGTGTCGAGTGAATGCGTCTTGCGGATGAGCTGCATGATGTCCTTCACCTGCTCCGGCGCGACGTTCATCTCCCCTGCTATCTCGTCCACCGTCGGCTCACGCTTGAGGGTCTGGACAAGCCTCCTGACTGTCTTGACGAACGTATTTATGACTTCGGATATGTGTACCGGCAGGCGTATGGTGCGTGTCTGGTTCACGAGCGCGCGCTCTATGGACTGCTTTATCCACCAGGAGGCGTATGTCGAGAAACGGAACCCCTTTTCGGGTTTGAACTTCTCGACGGCCTTTATCAGGCCGATGTTTCCTTCCTCTATAATGTCGGAGAAAGGCAAGCCCGCGGTTTATGTAGCGTTTGCCGATGTTGACGACGAGGCGAAGGTTTGCCTCTATCATCCGTGCCCTGGCTTCCTCGTCACCCTTGGCTATCTTGTGGGCGAGGTCCTGCTCCTCCTCGAAATTAAGCAGGCTGGACACGCGGATTTCCTTCAGGTAGAGCTTTATCGCGTCCTGGCTCTCGTCGGGGTAGTTGGACTTGGCTTTGGGCTCCTCCTCTTCCTCTTCTTCCTCTTCTTCTTCCTCAACTTCGGCCTCTTCTTCGCCTACCTCGGCCTCGAACCCCTCTTCCTCCTCGTCTTCCCCCAATTCGTCATCGAGATAGACAAGGTCTTCCCCTGGCTTACCCTTTTCAAGGTCCAGGTCTACTGTTTCCTCAGGGAGTTCGTCTTGTGGCTGGGTCTTCTTTTTTTTAGCCATTTTTTTTCCCGCTTATATTTTAATGAAGAAGTTTTTGAACCTGCCCAGGAAGGGCTTCCAGATAACTGATACGTCCGTTACACGAGCCATGCCAGGTCCCTTTTTAAGCTCCTCAATAAAAAGGTCGGCGTTTTTTTTCTCACCTTCTATGTCGAGCATCACACGCCCGTCGGGCAGGTTCATCGACCAGCCCTTGACCCCGTGCACGAGTGCTGCGCGCTCAGTGAAGAACCGGTAGCCCACACCCTGCACATGCCCGCTCACTATTATCTCGGCTGCCACCTTCTCGCCGGCCATATTATCCTTACTTTAGCGCCTCAAAGGCCATCTCCACGGCGTCCGCAGGGTCCTTGGCCTTTACTATCCCTTCACCAAGGTCCCAGCTTCCAAGACCTATCACCGTCTTTCCGAGCTTCAGGGCAAAGGCTATCTCCGAAAGCGTGCCATACTCGCCGCCTACCGCGACCAGCACGTCCGATGTCCTGACGACTATTATGTTCCTTGCGTGGTTCAGGCCCGTCACTATAGGGATGTCTATATAGGCGTTGGAGTCGCGCGTGTCAAACCCGGGCAGTATCCCTATGGTCTGCCCGCCGGCCTCTTTTGCGCCCTTGCACGCGGCCTCCATGACACCGCCGAGGCCGCCTGTAAGCACGAACGCGCCCCTCTTTGCCGCAAGCCGCCCCACTTCCATTGCCTGGTCGTAAGGCTTTCCGGACGCCAGCGAGGAGCCGATTACGCCTATGACTACCCTGTCCAATTATTCCCCTTTAATGAAAAAGGGCATTCAAATAACAAGAATACCCTTCTTCCAGATGAGGTTGTTGTGCCGATGAAGGCTTTTATTGCAATAATGGTCGGGGCGAAAGGATTTGAACCTTCGACCCCACGGTCCCGAACCGTGTGCGCTACCAGGCTGCGCTACGCCCCGACAATCTGGTAATGTTACAAGAGGTTGCACCATCTGTCAAGGCTTTTTAGACTCATCCGCCTAATTCCAGCATGCTTTTCTTCTTTTCTATGAATTTTTCCAGCTCATCGTCGAAATAGTCCAGCGTTGCCCGGACTTCCTCAGAGACCCTGCCGTTGTAAAGGTCCCGGCCCTCTTTAAGCTCGGCCGCCAGTAACTCGCGGAGGTTGCCGTTTCTGACGCCCTCTTCTATGGCACCCTGGTTGTAGAGCGCTATATCAGAGAATATTATCCGGGAGAAACGCCTTGCCGCCTCTACTAGCTGGGGGTCGACCGATGCTGTGGGCGACGGTGCGGCAGCAGCCGGGGGCGCGGCAACTGGTGGCGCGGGTGCCACCCTTATCTCGTCCGTGCGCATAGCTTCCGCCTGTTTCATGCGCACCGGCATCTCTTCAGTTGGAGGGGGAGAACAGAACTCCTCCTCCCTAGCAGACGACTTGAAGCCGGGAGAGTCCTGTAGGCTCGAAACCCTGCGCACCTTGTCGACGATACAATCCTGTATGTGATGCTTCTCTATATAGTCGTCCGCTCCATAGAGGCTCATTGGCTCCCTCTTGTAGCGGGTCTTGTCATAGATGGAGGCGATCAGTATAATCTTGATGTCTTTTGACTCCGCATTGTTCTTCAACCGGTCGCATATCTCAAAGCCGTAAATCCTGGGCAGGGCAACGTCAAGTATCACCATGAACGGCTTTTCTCTCTCTATAGCGATCATGGCCTCGATGCCTTCAGAGGCAGTTATCGTCTCGTATCCAGCTTCGTCGAGAAGTCCCTTTATCAGTACGCGGACGGATTCCCCGTCATGTGCGACAACTATCTTCTGTCTGTTAAGCTGCCACGCCGGGGCCTGAGCAACCGGCTTTTCCTCTGGCATGGGAGGCGGTACGGGCGGCCTCTCCTGCATGACAGGCGGAGGTGGAGGCGCCTGGGGTTGTAGCGGGGGAGGTGGAGGCATGGGTTGGGTCTGCGCTTCAGCCGGGGCCTCTGGCTTGAAGACCGTAAAGATCGTGGCGCACTTCGGGCATTTAAGCTTTGACCCGCCCTCTTTTATTTTGGATTCGTCGATCTTGAGTTTTACGCCGCACCCAGAACATGAAACTATCATGTCAACCTCCGAGATTTGCCTGCCTCTGGTATATGTTTCTTTTTCATAAACAATAAAATCAAATTGGTTCCGGATCAGTATGGGCTTGGGTTGCTCCTGGGTTTTAGAACGACCTCGCAGCGTCTGTCCAAATATCTCCCGGACACCCTTGCAAGATCGTCCTTGCCAAGCCTTCCGACCTGTTTCTCAAAGTCTGCCCCGTATTCCTGGCCCAGGCCCATGACGTCATAAAACCCTGCAGTCCATGCCTTCCCGAAATTAGACTCTCTTTTTGCCGAGGCCCTTCCTGTCAACACTGACTTCGCACGACCAAGGTCGTCATTGCTGAAAGCGCCAGCTTTGAGTTCGTCAACGCATTCGTTCAGTATTGCCTTGACCGGCTCACAACCGCCATCTTCCGCAACTGCATAAAGGACCAGACGTGAGGGGCCAGACGAGATCACAGGCATCAAGCTGCCGAACCCGTATGCAGAAACAGAATCGTTCCTTAACTTTCTGAACATGCTGGAGCCCATGCCGCATGCAAGGAGGGATTCAGCCACGGACATTGCCGCATAATCCTGGGTACCTATGGGAGGTGCTGCGTAACCAAGTAATACCGCCGAAAAACCCGCAGGAGACTCTACATCAAACCTGCCGGCAGTAGCTGCAGGCATAGAGGCCAAACGCACGGAGGGATGTTTGCCCGTTCCTGCACCATTAAAAGACGCTTCTACCTGTTTAAAAGTTGATACAGGGTTCAGCTTGCCACAGACGGAAATGACCATGTTCCCAGGCTGGTAATTGGCATTATACCACGCGTCAAGCTGCTTTGCTCCCAAACCTGAGACGGTCCCCTTATCCCCTTCGGTAATAAGAAGATGCCTGGAATCCTCCAAGGTACTTTCCACATATGTCCTGACCACTCTTTCTTCGAAGCGGTCTTCCGCACGCATGCGTGAAGACACGACAGCCTCTTTCTCGCGCAACACCGAGGCATCGGTAAAGCTGCGTCCTCTGAATACATCTGCAAGAGCTTTTAATGCTGCAGGGAGGTTTCTTGAAGGCACAGAGAGCTTGAAGCATGAGTATTCGGAAGATGTTTCAGCATTTAATATGGCCCCGGTCTGCTCGACCCTCATCGTCGGCGGGTTTGAGTTGCCTAACGGGTCTATTGAAAGCAACACGTTGTTAAGAAGACGCGTGATGCCGTAATTATCTTTAGTTTCACTTGCCGGGCCAGCCTTAATAAAAAGGCAGACCGACGCAGGCTCATCCGTGTCTTCCTGGAATAACACGGTCATTCCATTTGCAAGGAGCTTCCTTTCGACAGGCTTATCCTGGGCAAATGTAACGATTGCCGAGGACAGTATAAGTATGATAACAGAGATGATAATAAACGCATAATTCTTAAACAAATCTTTAAACTCCCTTTTCACGCTAGTTCTCGCTTGTCACGAATGGAGAACATTTCTCTGATTCCTTCAGCTTTTTTGAAAGTGCGACAGCTTCTTCCCTGGTCCCGAAACTCCCGATATGGACTTTGTAGTTGTAGCCACCCTTCTTGCCTTCCGCCGTATACACTCTTGCATCAAACCCCTTTCTTTTTCAGCTTATCAGCCTTTGCCTTTGCCGCCGATTCATCATTATAGGCGCTGAGTTGTACGGTATATCTGCCTCCATTTGCCGCCTTTTTCTTTTCAGGTGTCAAAGGAGCGGTGTTTTTGGAGTTCGAGGTCAGGACTTTGGGATAAGTGAGGTTGTCCTGGACGGCCTCTTTCTTCTTATCGTGACCGTTCCCGGTCTCGGGTTTCACCGGCAGGACTGGAGGCGCCACGGGCGGCGGCGGTACGGCCGTTACCGGCTTGTATACCGGCGGGGCAGTTGGCAGTTGAGGGGCGACTGGAGCAGGTTTTACAGGCATTGCCGCCATGGCTAACTTTTGCCTGCCCTCAGACTTTTTCCTCTCCCACTGAAGCCCAACGCTGACACCAAGCACGAATACCAGCGCGGCAACGGCGGATGCCCCAAGAAGGACCAGCCCCAGTTTACGTGCATCAAACGAAAAGTCGTAACTGTCTTTTAGCTTTCCAAGCTCTTTCAATTCATCACCCTATATTACAAGCATTGCGTCGCCATAGCTGTAAAAACGGTATTTTTCCTTCACGGCCACTGCATAGGCGGCGAACACATTTTCCGTCCCGGCCAAAGCACATACTAGCATAAGGAGGGTTGATTTGGGAAGGTGAAAATTAGTTATGAGCGCGTCGACCGCCTTGAATTTGTAACCCGGATAAATGAATATTCCGGTCTCCCCTCCGCATGCCTTTACCTCCCCGTCCGCCGACGAGGCCGACTCTATTGCACGTGCGCTGGTCGTGCCGACTGCGAACACCCTCCCGCCGCGCCTCCTGGCAGAGTTTATCAACTCCGCGGATGAAGAAGATATGCTGTACTGCTCCTCGTGCATCACGTGCCGCTCTACCACGCTTTCACGTACCGGCATGAATGTGCCGATGCCCACATGAAGCGTGATCGGGGCTACCAGGACACCTGACTCCCGGATGCGGTCAAGAAGCCCGCCGGTGAAGTGCAGGCCCGCAGTAGGTGCCGCAACAGCGCCACGCTCGGCTGCGTACACAGTCTGGTATCGTTCCCTGTCAAACTCCTCGCCCCTTCCATCCTGGCTGATATACGGTGGGAGAGGCATCCTTCCGACCGCATCTATGGCCTCGTCCAGCCCATCTTTCATGGAAAAGCTTATCACCCACCTGCCGCCGCCCAGGTCTTTGCCAGCCATAGCATCGAGTCCGCCATCAAAAACTATCCCAGAGCCCTCTCTAATCTTTCCTCTTACAAGGGCTTCGAAGTTACCGCCACCCAGGTCCTTTGCTAGAAGCGCCTCAACAGCGCCCCCGGTACCGGATTTCACGCCCTTGACCCTTGCAGGATATACTTTGGTGTTGTTTATGACAAGCACGTCACCCGGCCTGAAATAACCCGGTAAATCGTGAAAAACTTTATGCTCGACAAAACCGTTTGCACGGTTTAAAACCATGAGCCTCGATGAGTCCCGTTCTCTGGAAGGCTCTTGTGCAATCAGTTCGTCGGGCAGGGTGAAATCAAACTCGTCAATCAGCATGTGCAGTATCCACGGCTTGCGAACTTAGTGCATTTGTATTTACAAGGACAGTACCGGGGTAGTAATGTTCCAGTATCTCACGGTAGCCTTTGCCTTCATCGGCCATGACCTTCGCGCCCCACTGACAAAGCCCGACGCCATGTCCGGAGCCCTTGCCGGAGAAAATAAACTTTGAATCTTCCTTCCTCACCTCGAACGCGGTGCTTGGAAGTTTTGAGTACCCCAGTAGCCGCCTGAAATCGATACCCTTGATATTTATGCTGCCGGATGAAGCACTCACCTTCACCATTTTGACTCTTTTGGTATCGCTCCTATCGAGGATGCGTATCCTGCTTATGCCGGACACAGAATACCCTCCGGCGGCCAAAGCCCTCTCGATCTCCTTTATTGCAAATGTTTTTTCCCACCTGGCATATGGGGACTCTTTCCCGCACGGGCAGTCCTGTGATTTAAGATAAGGATAATCCCTGTCCCACACATCTTTTGCCTTCTCGGTCTCGCCCCCGCAGGCGGAGTGATACACAGTCTCTATGACCTCGCCCTCGTAGGTAAGCACCTCGCCCGCTGTGTCTCTGGCCGCGGCGGCCGGGCCCTGCTTGTCCCGCGCGTCTCCGGTAAACATCTGCGAATCAACCGTCGCCGAGAGGTCGTACAGGGATGACGTAGACTTTGACTTCCGGTAAAGAGCATACGTCCTTGCGATTACGGCCTGTGCCTTCAATGCCTCCAGGGGCCACCGGGAAGACATCTCTTCACCGACCACCGCCCTGACATAGTCTTCAAGGCCAAGCTCGTTTATAACCTGATAGGAGCCCTTTTTGTTCTTCCTTATGTCGATCATGCCTGTAAGGGCAAATGCGTTTATGTTCACCACGGACCCTGACGCATTTATCCGTACCGCCTCAGGAGACTTTTCGCGGCCGTCCAACACAAGCTTTTTACCGTCAGTCGAGCCGCCGTCAAGCGCGGTTTCTTCTCCGGTATCCTTAATGCAGTAATCATCCGGGATATCAAGCGTGACCGAGGGGAGATTGTCCAGCATCAGGATACGTATAGTCTCCTGCTGCGCGATGGCTGGGGTTGCGATGGATAGGACCAGTAATAATATAGCGGGTATTATGTACATCTACTTCCTGTTAATAAACCAGAGTATCAATGAGAGGATGATGCTTAATAGTATGCTCGTGCCCAGTGGGATATAGAAGGTGACGCTCTTCTTTTTAATGTATATGTCACCCGGCAGCCTGCCAAACCACGGTATCTTTCCGGAAAGCATGAAGACAAGCCCTACCAGAACAAGGACCGCGCCTGATATCACAAGCAGCCTGCCGAACGAGCCGAGCCCAGGCATCGGTCTACCTCCCGTTTGTAATCTCTTCCAGCACCTTGAGCTGCGCCGGCTGGCCTAATGCGATAAGGCAGTCGCCCCCGTGAAGGATGGACTCAGGGCTTGGGTTGAATTCCATCCTGCCGTCGCTTCGCTTGATGGCCACTATTATTATCCCGAGGTCCTGCCTGATGCCGCTCTTGTTTATCGCCTGCCCCGCAAGCGAAGACCCGGAGTTTATCGTTACTTCCTCCATCTTGAGCTCAAGGTTCTCTGACTGGGTCGCGAACTCTATGAAGTCAACCACCGCCGGCCTTAGAACCGCCTGCGCCATCCTGTCCGCGCCTATAAGGTACGGCGAGATAACCTTGCTCGCGCCAGCGCGTATGAAGCTTCTTTTCAGAACCGTCCTCACCTGCCCTTGCGACAATGTAAAGGTCTGGGTTCAGGCCCCTTGCGGTAAGCACTATGTAGAGGTTGTCCGCATCCGTGGAGACCACAGTTATAAGCCCTTTGGCCCTGTCGATCCCCGCCTGCATCAGCACGTCGTCCTTGTCCGCGTCGCCCTTGATGATAAGGTTCGACTCCCATTCGGCCTCGGTAATGTTATCGGTGTTCTTCTCTATTACTCACGAAGGGGACGGGCTTGCGTTCGAGTTCCCGGCATATCAGCCTGCCCATCCTGCCGAACCCGCAGACTATATAGTGGTCTTTAAGTTTCTTTATCTTCTGCTCCACCTTGTTCCTCCCGAGTAGATTCCTGAACTCCCCTTCAAGCATCATCCTTGTGGCGTTTCTGACGGCGAACGCGACTGTGCCTACCCCGAATATTATCAGGAAGATAGTGAAGACTACCCCTGTTTGGGTAAGCGGATGCACCTCCCCATATCCAATGGTCGTGATCGTAGTGAGGGTCATGAAAAGCGAGTCGAGGAGATTCCAGCCTTCAACATAGGAGTACCCCGCAGTCCCGGCAATCACAACCAGGACGACAAAAGCTACGGAGTACCAGAACATCGTCGCGGAATCTATGTTTTTTAGTTTGAACAATACGTTAACTCGCACCTAGACATTTTTCGCATCGTCCGCCAGCATAAAACGACGCATAATTGATTGATATCACTTACTTTATGAAATTAGAGGCATAATGTCAACAGAAGAAGGGGAATATTGGATTAAAAAAGGTCCCGGCAATTTGGCGAGCCGGGACCTTTGGGGGGCTGTTCGGGAGGAATAATTCCGGACAGCAAACAATAATCCTAAAGTCTTGACCATAAGGTGCGCTATAAAGCAGTGGTTTGGATTATTGCAAAATTGCCGTCAGGTTGTCAATAAAAAACAAGGTCGACTATCTCTTTTTCTTCATACCGGCCAAGTAAACAATGCATTTATCACACTCGATGCCGCTCTTGCAACGGGTCCTCGCAACCTCCCAGCACGGCTTTGACTTGTCAATATAGGCAGAACAGGCATTACGTTTGTCTTCCGGACATTCCTGTATCTCCCAGCATGGGGCATATTCGAGAAGTTTCTTCACGCCTTCGATGCTTATCTTTTTCTCATGGATAAGCTGACGTGCGCATTTGAGCCACTTGATGTCGTTATCCGAATAGAACCTGTTTTTGTTCCTCCTGGTGGGCGTTATCAGCCCGTGCTTCTCATACAGCCGTCAGCGTCTGGTCGGTCGTCCCTATCAGCTCCGCTGCGATGCTTATCGGGTACAAGGGCATGCTCTTCTTTTCTTCTTCCTCTTTTTTGCTGGTAACCATTGTCGCTCCTGGATAATTGCGAAAAGCTGTTAACAAGAAAACCCAAATTTCAGATAATAACCAACCTATAAGTTGACTAAAATAGTACGATTAACCGCGAGTGTCAAGGAAAAAATCAAGAGACATTTGGAAAAAGCGAGGCGTCGGTATGTGGCAGGAACATCGCGGCACGGAATTCGCTCATGAAGTCCGTGCTTACGTTCAATTCCTTGTATGTGATCATCGAGGCGATCCGTTCAACCTCGGCTATCGCATCCCTTGCGAGCAGCGTTTTGCATGCCCCTTCCAGGGAGGAGTTGCCGAGTAGCCTGTATTTTGAAAGGTCAATGTCCGGGACCATCCCGATAGCGACAGCCTTGTCGGCCGCAATATACGCCCCGAAGGTCCCTGCTATGTTAAATTCGGCAAGGTCGTGGAACGACATGCCAAGCTCCCGGATCACGACGTTCAGTGCGGTGTACATCGCGGCCTTCGTCCTGACCAGGTTGTCTATGTCCGCCTCCGTGAAAACTATATCCTCACCGGCATCTGCAGATGCCCCCGGGACCACGACATATTCCCTGATGCCATCCGTCTCACGCACTCCGGCCGGGAATGGTTCGACGAACTTGCCCCTGCCGTCCAACAGGCCCTTCAGAAAAAGCTCCGCGAGCAGGTCGATAAGGGCCGAACCGCACATGCCCTTTGGCTTGACGCCCTGCCCCCCTATCACGGAATATTCAACCTTCAGGGTTTCCGGATTGATATTTATCCGGTCTATGGCGCCGGGCATAGCCCTCATGCCGAACTTCACCACCCCGCCTTCGAGCGCGGGGCCCGCTGCGCCGGCGCAGACCAGCAACCAATCACTGTTCCCGATCACGATCTCTGCATTCGTACCGACATCCACCATGAGGGAAATCTCAGGCCTATCGTGCATCCCGGACACGAGCACCCCGGCAAGCACGTCTCCCCCTACATAGCTCCCGACGTTCGGGAGCACGTATACAGGGCCTTCCGGGTTCACCTCAAGACCAAGGTCGGCGGCCCGGAAAAAACCGAAATGGTTGGCTACCGGGACATACGGCGCACGGCAGATGTTGTATGGGTCAAGCCCGAGGAACAGGTGGGCCATCGTGGTGTTGCCAGATACCGAGACGCAGTCGATATCATCCATGCCTATCCCGGCCGCCTCGGCAAGCCTGCGCGCGATAGAGTTTATGCATCCGGCAGCCTGCCTTTGAAGCTCTTCCAGGTTGCCGTCTTTCAGGCAAAAATGTATCCGGTTAAGAATGTCCTCGCCGTGTGCGATCTGCGGGTTAACCTCAGAAAACTCGCCTAGCTGCCTGCCCTCCGCAAGGTCAAGCAATACTCCGACAACGTTGGTTGTGCCGAGGTCTATCGCAAGTCCGAAGCACCTGCCGGATGTATCGCCCGGCTCCACATCGATTATACGCGGGGCATCAAAAAATGAAGCCGTCACGGTTATCTCAAACCCTGACTGCCTGAGCACGACGGGTATCTTTGCGGCAACTGAAAGAGGCACGTCAAACTCCTGAGGGCATACTTCAGCCAGCCCGCGTATTACCCGCTCAAGGTCCGCGGCAGGGTCTTCCGCCGATGGAGGTGCAAGCTTCAGGAAATATTTTTTAACCATGGGGTCGCCCATTTCGATTATCCTTCCCAGAGGACCTTTCCCATGTCTTTTACGTCGTAGCCGCCCATCGCATTCACCGTCTCGCGGAATTCGGTGTCACCCCGGATTATATCCAGCATTGCCACAACCATCGGGTTACCCATATGCTCAGCCGGTATCACCAGGTCGTACCGCTCATGTGCGACCGGTATGAAGTCAAGCCCAAGCGCGTTGGCCGAGGCGAGGATGGCAAGCCCGGTATCAGCCGCACCCGTCAACACTGCGGATGCAACGCCCATGTGGGTGTACTCCTCGTGCTCGTATCCCTTGACCGCCGAGGGGACTATCCCCAGCCTTTTGAGGTGCAGGTCGGTGAGGAGCCGCGTCCCAGCGCCCGCCTGCCTGTTTACAAAAACAATATCCTCACGGCTTAAGTCTGCAAACCCTTTTATGCCTTTGGGGTTGCCTTTTGGTACGAGCAACCCCTGTTCGCGATAGACGAGGTTGACAAGTACTGGCTTTTTATCCGCGATATATTTCTTGAGGTAGCTTACGTTATATTCACCGGTCTCTTCATCGAGAAGGTGCGAGCCTGCAAAATGCGCCTCGCCCCTTTTAAGCGCCATTATCCCGCCCAGGCTTCCGACATGCGCGGATGAAAGGCTCAGTTCCGGGTGCCTTTTCTTCAGGAAGTTCGCGAGGACATCCAGGGCGTTGTCGTGGCTGCCGATGCAGACTATCGTATGTTCAATATCTTCCTTTGGGCGAAGAAGCTCAGCTTCGACGATGCTCCCGGCCGCAAGGCCCTCGCTCTCCGCCGGTATCCTGATTATCCCGTCCGCACGCACGAGCGACATCAGCACGCCTGCTCCACGAGAAATAGGCGTCGCTATCACCTCCGCACCTACCTCCCCAAGCTTTACCCTGACAAACTCCTCCTGGCCAAGCGACGACGCCATCTGCCTCGAGAGCTTTACGGGCATGGTCTGCGGCGTCGGGGCCTCACGCCCCTGCATGGCGTATATAAGCCTCCTTGCAAATAGCCTGAAGACCAGCCATGCCGACACGGGATATCCTGGTACGCCTATGACTGGCTTGCCCTTGACAAACCCCAGGATTGCGGGCTTGCCAGGCTTCGTGTTTATGCCGTGCAGGACCGTCTCGCCAAGCTCGCCTATAACATGCCAGGTATAGTCCTCCGAGCCAGCAGACGAACCGGCGTTCACTATAACTATGTCTGCCTCCGCCGCGGCATCCAGATATGTATTTCTTCAGCATCTCCAGGTTGTCCGGCACTATGCCGTAGCGTACCGTCTCCGCCCCCCACTCGCGGGCCATCCCGGCAAGCATGCGGGAGTTGTACTCTATGATGTCGCCCCTTCTTAGTTCGATACCCGGCTGTACCAGTTCGTTGCCTGTCGGGATCACCACCACCCTGGGCCTGCGCCGAACCTTTACCTCTACCACGCCGCCTGCGAGAAGTGCGGCAAGGTCGACCGGCCTCAGCTCGTGGTTCTCAGGCACGATAAGCTCGGTCGCCACGATGTCTTCGCCTATTATACGCACGTGCTGCCACGGCGTAGCAGGCTCTATTATCTCGATGTGGCCGTCCTCGAGCTCATCGATGTCTTCGACCATGATTACCGCGTCCATGCCTTCAGGCATCGGGTCACCGGTATCCACATAGACAGCCTCGTCGCCGACCTTCAGCTTTTTCGGGTTTCCATCCGACGCGCCTATGGTATCGGAGAAGCGCACGGCGACGCCGTCCATGGCCGCTGAATGAAAGTATGGAGACGATATCCTTGCCGAAACCGCTTCGGCGGTTATCCTGCCAAGGGCATCATCAACAGGGAGGATTGCGCCAGGAAGGGGTGCCAGAAGCCCGCGTTGCTTCAGGGCAGCCGTCCATATTGATAGCGCATCATCCAAGCGGGGTCGGCTCTATGTATACCTGTCTTTTAGGCATGGTCACCTCCCTTTATTCGAAGAGTCTGACTTCGACACGTTCGCCCTTTTCAAGGCCGGTCTTGGCAAGCGGGACGACAACCGTCCCGTCCGCCTTTACAAGGGTGGATATAAGCCCGGACTTCCCCAGCACCGGCACGGCCCAAAGTTCCCCATCACGGCGCTCCAATGCCACCCTCAGGTGGTCCTCCCTGCCCTGGGCGGATGAATAGTTCCTGCTCATCCTTGCCGTTATCACCCTCGCCTGAGGTATGCCCGCAATCCCAAGCTTATCAATTTCACCCGACAAACGCTTTATTAGCGGCATCAGGAACAGCTCAAAGCTCACGGTGACTGCAACCGGATGCCCTGGCAGACCGAAGACAGGCTTGCCTGCCGCTATTCCAATTATAACAGGCTTGCCAGGCCGCACGGAAACGCCGTGGACGAGCACGCCGGGAGGCCCGAGGTCGTTTATCACCTTCGCGGTCAGGTCACCCGTGCCGACCGAGCTACCGCCGGTGATTGCCACGACATCGCTGGTTGCGACGGCCTCTTCGACTGCCTTCCTGATAGCCGCATATTCGTCGCGGTATATCCCTTTCTTCACGGGTAAGCCACCGGACTGGACCACAAGCCCGGCCAGGTTATAGGAGTTTACATCCCGCACCTGTCCCGGCAGAGGAACCCTGTCAGCTCCATTATCTCGTTTCCGGTATTTATGATGGCGACCGTCGGCCGCTTGAATACCTCGACCTCAGTCACGCCGATGCCTGCAAGTGCCCCGAGGTCCTGCGGCCTGAGGCGGTGGCCCGCGCCAAGTATCCTTTCTCCCTCCTTAACGTCATCGCCTCTCTGGACGACGTTTTCTCCGGGGGCGACGGGTTTCGATACCTCCACCTCTCCCGCATCCAGCCTCTGGGTATTCTCAAGCATCACCACCGCATCGGCGTCCGGCGGCAGCATCCCACCTGTCGATATCCTGATAACGGAGCCTTTTTGGAGGGGTATCGCCGGAATCTCGCCCATCAGTACTTCGCCGGAGACTTTCAGATATGCGGGCAGTGATTCCGTCGCCCCGTATGTATCCATTGCCATGACGGCGTAACCGTCCATGGACGACCGCGCGAAGTCAGGCAGCGCGATTTTGGAGACTATGTCAGACGCAAGCACCCTACCAAGCGCCTCGACCAAACCGACATTTTCGGTGGCAGGCTGCGGCATTAGGAACGACTCCAGGAAAACCCTGCGCGCATCCTCGACCGTGGTTACACCCTGTCTGCCCAACATATCCCTGCTGTCTTTCACATGACCCCGTAGTTGTATATCTGGCCGAGTACAAATAAAAAAAGGCAGGGAGTCCCAAGAGATACCCTGCCTGATTAAAAACTTTCTATATGGCTGCTAATTATCCACAAGCTCCTTGAGCTCTTTTCCGGCCTTGAAGAACGGCACCTTCTTTGCGGGTACTGAGACGGGGGAACCTGTCTTCGGGTTCCTGCCCTCGCGCTGCTTCCTGGAGCGTATCTTGAAGCTGCCGAAGCCGCGTATCTCTATCTTATCCCCGGTTGAAAGGGCATCCTTGATGCTGTCAAAGATTGTATTTATAATAACTTCCGTCTGTTTCTTGGTCAGGCCGTCCACTTTTTCAGAGACCTTCTCAACCAGTTCCGCCTTGGTCATATACCCCCCTGATGACTATTCTATAAACTAGATATGATTTCCGCCGAACCGGCGCTTTTTTTAGTGTAATTTAAATATCATATCCCTAACCCTTTGTCAAGACTAAAGATATGGTATTTTATCTCATGGATGGAGCCGCATAGAGGTACATGAGGGTCTGAAGGTTTTTAGGAAGCACGCCCTTGAACAGGTTGCTCGCGTCCTTACCCCTCAAAACATCCCAGAAACCGTATTTTTTATCTTCCGTGATCACCTTCGGCTCGCCCGATATATTGGCCATCTTCCCGGCAATCCTCACCGCATCCTCAAGGTCCCCGAGTTCATCCACCAACCCTATAGCCTTGGCCTGCCTGCCTGTAAAGACTCCGCCGTCGGCAATCGGGATAATATCTTCCTTCTTCATCTTCCGGCCCTCGGACACAGCCTCCACAAACTGGTCATGCACGTCGCCGATGACCTTCTGGAGGTATTCCTTTTCCTCAGGTTTCATGGTACGCATGAAGTTGCCGACGTCTTTTTTGTCGCCGCTCTTTATCACCTCGCTCTTGACGCCTAACTTGTTCATAAGCTCTTCAGCGGAAGCGAACTCCATTATGACGCCGATACTTCCCGTAAGGGTCCCGGGGTTTGCCACGATCCTGTCAGAGGCAGCAGCTATATAGTAGCCGCCGGATGCCGCAACCGTGCCCATGGAGGTGATAATCTTCTGGTTGGTGCGGGCCTTCAGTTTCCTTACTTCCTCGTATATCTCCTGGGACGGGACTACCGCACCGCCCGGGCTGTCTATGCGTAGGATTATCGCCTTCACCGAGGAGTTCTTACCGTATTTCTTAAGCTGTTCGATCACATCCGTCGAATCGAGTATGACACCCTCGATCTTTATAAGTGCGACCTTGTCCGAGGAAACAACCGGCGCCTCTCCCAGAAAGAGGGAGGCGCCGGTCGACAGTGCGATCAATATAACAACAGCTACTATGGATCCTATGACAAGTATAGCCAACGGCTTCTTTTTCATACCTGTCTCCATAAATGGATTATTCGGACTGGTCCTGCTCGGCGTCTTTTATCCTTGCGCCAAGCGACTTGTCGAACTTGTCCTGCGAGCCGGAATAATTGTCCTGCTCGCCTCTTTCCTGCTCCTTCTTGAGCGCCTTTATGGAAAGACCTATCTTACGCTCGGCGGTGTCCACCTTTATTATCTTGGCGGTAACCTCGTCGTCGAGTTTCAGGAGGTCTTCGACCTTGGCGTGTGCATCCTTGTCAATCTCTGATATGTGGATGAGCCCCTCTACCCCGCCTTCAAGCTCGACAAAGACGCCGAAGTCGGTGATCTTTATCACCTTGCAGGAGACGTTCTCGCCGACCTTGTAGGTGTTGGGGATATCGTAGTCCCACGGGTCGGAAGATAGCTGCTTGAGGCCAAGCGAAAGCCTTTCCTTCTCCCTGTCCACCGACAGCACGACAGCGTCCACCTTCTGGCCCTTTTTCAGGACTTCTGAAGGGTGCTTCAAGTGCTTGGTCCAGGAGATGTCGGAGATGTGGATGAGGCCGTCGATGCCTTCCTCCAGACCGACGAACGCGCCGAAGTCGGTGAGGTTCCTGACCTTGCCCTCTATCCTGGAGCCGACAGGGTACTTCTCGGCTATGACGTCCCACGGGTTCGGCTCTATCTGCTTCATGCCAAGCGATATGCGCTTGTTGTTCTTGTCGATGGAGAGCACGACCGCGTCGATAATGTCGCCCATACCGAGGACCTTCGACGGGTGGCGGACCTTCTGGGTCCAGGACATCTCGGAAACGTGAACGAGACCCTCAATGCCCTGCTCAAGCTCCACGAACGCGCCGTAGTCGGTGAGGCTGACAACCTTGCCGCGCACCCTGGTGCCGACCGGGTACTTGGTGTCGGCGCCGGCCCACGGGTCGGAAGAGAGCTGCTTGGAGCCCAGGGATACCTTCTCG
The DNA here is from genome assembly GCA_963845245.1 of Nitrospirota bacterium. GTDB lineage: Bacteria > Nitrospirota > JACRHJ01 > JACRHJ01 > JACRHJ01 > CAWJRJ01. The sequence goes on along the minus strand of CAWJRJ010000017.1, from coordinate 178,127 downwards.
TTCTCCCTGTCGTACTTGAGTACCATGACCTTGGCCTTGTCGCCGACCATGAAGAGTTCCGACGGGTGGCTTACGCGGCCCCATGACATGTCGGTGATATGAAGCAGGCCGTCGATGCCGCCCAGGTCTATGAACGCACCGTACTCGGTTATATTCTTTACTATGCCTTCGATCACCGCACCCTCTGCAAGGGTTGAGAGTGTCTCGGTCTTCTTCTTGTCCCTTACCTCTTCGAGGAGCGCGCGCCTCGAAAGGACTATGTTGCCCCTTCTCTGGTTGACCTTGAGAACCTTAAGGTCGAAAGTCTGGCCAATGAGGGAATCGAGGTTGCGGACAGGCCTGAGGTCAACCTGCGAGCCGGGCAGGAAGCCCTTGACGCCGTTTATGTCCACCGTCATGCCGCCCTTTATCCTTGCGACGACCTTGCCGGAGACGACCCTCTCCTCGTTGCAGGCCTCTTCAATCTGCTCCCATATCTTTATCTTGTCGGCCTTTTCCTTCGACAGGACTATGTTGCCTTCGGAATCCTCCCGCTCCTCAAGATATACCTCAATATAGTCGCCGACCTTTATGCCAGCCAGTTCCTTGGGGTTTACCTCGTCGATGGGGATGATACCCTCGGACTTGTAGCCCACGTCTACTACTATGCCGTCCTGCCTTACCTGTATTACCTTGCCCTTTACTACGCTGCCTTCTTCCACGCTCTTGAAGGACTCTTCGTAGAGACGGGCCATCTCATCCTGGCCTTCTTCCTCCACCTCATCATTAAACGTGTCGTAGTTGTCGTCTTCGGCGGAGTAATCCATCGCCAGTTCTTTTTCCTCGTTGCTCATCAGACTGCTTACCTCCCGGTTTTTTTATCTTAAGCTTTTACGAAAGCTTGAAAAACGCAAAATAGTAATATATCACATATGCTTCCATAATACCAGCAATACTTGTCAAACCCCCTTTTTAAGTTTTTCTATCCCGGCCATTATCTCATCGGTTATACGCTGGTACATATCATGGCCGGATTCGCCTTCCGTCTTCTCGAAAACAATCGGTTCGCCGAATATTACGGATATCGGCATCATCCTCAGCTTCTTGTGCACCTTGCCTAACGTACGCCAACTACCGTTTATGTAAACGGGGATTACCGGGCATTTCGCCAGTGATACTATCATCCCGATTCCGGGCTTGGCTGGCCCCAGGTTTTCGTCGGGGCTCCTGGTGCCTTCAGGAAAGATGGTCAGTATCTCGCCTCTTTTTAGAGGCGCAAGGATGGACTTCAGCGTGGCCTTGTCCAAACGGTCACGACTGATAGGGATAGAGCCCCATTCCTTAAGGATGAAGCTCTTCCACCAGTTGCCGAAAAGGTCCTCCCTGGCGGCGTAATTTACGCGACGCCATATCCCGGCGCCTATTAAAGGCGGGTCAAGGAAGCTACCGTGGTTGCTTGCAAAGATCACCGGCCCTTTTTTCGGTATGTTCCCGCCCCCGATTACTTTATAGCGGAAAAACAATTTGAACAGGACAAAGAACATTATATGGCCGAGGTCATAGACTAGATATTTATATTTCATTCGTCCACGCCGCAGGCGACTTCTTTTATCTTCGCCTTCATGAAGCTTACGACCTCCTCGGCGGACATGCGCGATGAGTCTACTACCACCGCATCGTCGGCTTTTTTCAGGGGCGCAATCGCCCTGTGGCTGTCGTCGTAGTCCCTCTTTTTTACTTCCTCTATAATACGCTCAAGCGATACGTCCTCGCCCTTGGCCTTTAGCTCAGCGTAACGCCTCTCTGCCCTCTGGACCGGGTCGGCATCGAGGTAGAACTTGGCCCCGGCCTCAGGAAATACCACTGTGCCTATATCCCTACCCTCCAATACGACGCCGCCGCCTCTGCCCATCTGTCTCTGGAGTTCAAGCAGCCTTGCACGGACTGACGGTTGGGCCGATATGGCAGATGCCGCCATGCTCATCTGGGGCGTACGTATGTACGGGGACACGTCCTCGCCGTCGACATAAACCCTGAGTTCGCCGCTATCCTGCCTCAGAGTCACGTCAGTGCGCGAGCAGAGGTCTTTCAGTTCCGGACCCTCCTTAAGCTTGACGCCTTCCTTCACGGCTTTCCAGCCGAGAGCCCGGTACATTGCACCGGTGTCTATGTAGATGTAGCCCAACTCCCGCGCCAACATCTTGCCGACGGTGCTCTTACCGGCCCCCGATGGGCCGTCGATGGCTACTATTACCTGAACTGCCATGTTATCTCAGCCCTTCAAGCAGGCTCTCGAAACCCGGGAATGAAGTGTTTATACATTCAGTATCGTTTATCATGATGCCGTCGTCCGAAATCAGCGCGGCGACCGCCATGGCCATAGCGACCCTGTGGTCTCCGTGGCTGTCCACTTCTGCAGACCTGATGGGTCTGCCGCCTTCTATGATTATCCCGTCCGGAGTCTCGCGCACGGCGACGCCGACCTTCTCAAGCTCGCGCGCCATTGCGGATATCCTGTCCGACTCCTTTACCCGAAGTTCCGCCGCATCCTTTATGACCGTCACGCCCGATGCAGCGGCAGCGGCAATGCATATCGCGGGGAACTCGTCTATCGCCCTCAGGAAAAGCTCGCCGCCTATATCGATACCCCTGAGGTCGGAGTGTTCTATGATTATATCGGCTACAGGTTCCGGACCGTTTTCGTTCGGGTTGTCCACCGTTATCGCCGCGTTCATCAGCCTGAGTATATCTATGATCCCGGTGCGTGTCGGGTTTATGCCGACGTCTTTAATGACCAACCTCGAACCCGGAACGATAGCCCCGGCCACTATGAGGAACGCCGCTGACGACAGGTCGCCCGGCACAGAGAACTCCCTTGCAGTAAGCCTGCTGCCGCCCTTGACCTTCACCTTAAGGCCGTCCTCAAGCACGTCAACCCCCATGTACCGAAGCATGCGTTCGGTATGGTCGCGTGACTTCATCGGCTCGGTCACGGAGGTAGTGCCTTCGGCAAGGAGGCCAGCCAGGAGCACCGCCGACTTTACCTGTGCGCTTGCAATTGGCGAGATGTAATCTATCCCGGTCAGTCGTCCATTTTTGGGCGGTCCTATATGAAGCGGAGGGCATTGTTTTTCGCCCGTGCCGGTAATATCGGCGCCCATGAGACCAAGCGGCTTTATCACCCTGCCCATCGGCCTTTTCTGCAAGTATTCATCGCCAGTCATGGTGCAGGAGAAACCCTGCCCTGCAAGCAACCCGGACAGAAGCCTTATACTCGTACCCGAGTTGCCCAGGTCGAGGACGCCTTTGGGCTCCTTGAGCCCGTCAAGGCCGACGCCGTGTATGACAAGGTCGCTACCGCCCAGTCCCTCGATTGTCACACCCATCTGGGACAGTGCCTTTGCAGAGTTTATACTGTCTTCGCCGGTGAGGAATCCGGATACCCTGCTCACTCCATCGGCAATAGCGCCGAACATCACTGAGCGGTGCGATATCGATTTATCACCCGGTACCCTGACCGAGCCGGTCAGCGGCCCGGAGGGCATTATCTTCATGCTCTCCATTACTTTATTTTTATCCTGACATCGCGCGCCTTGCCGAATTCCTCCGCAAGTGCCGCGCCGTCTTTCTTTTCTATAAGGTCCCTGAGTCTCCAGAGCGATTCCTGGTAGCTGTCGAGCGCCTTGATTATGTTCTCGCCGTTCAGTATGCAGATATCCCGCCACATGTCCGGGTGGCTCCCCGCGATACGGGTGAAGTCTTTGAAACCTCCACCGGCATAGGTTATGGCGCGTTCACCGCCGTCCATGCCGATAAGAGCAGAAACGAGCGCATACGCCGCGACGTGCGGGAGGTGGCTCACCAGCGCGAACACCCTGTCGTGCTCGTACGGGTCCATCCGCTGCACGACGGCGCCGGCCTTCTCCCAGAGGTCCGTAACGGCCTCAAGTGCGGAAAGGTCTGTGTTCTTTGTGGGGGTGATTATGCAGCGCGCGCCTTCGTAGAGCTTGAGGTCGGCGGCCTCCGCTCCGGAGCGTTCGCTTCCGGCAATTGGGTGAGAAGGGACATACCGGGCCTTCAGGTAGAATATCTCTTCGAGCCGCTCGACGAGCGCGCCCTTCACGCTGCCGGCGTCGGTTACGACCGCCTGGTCGTCCAGATAGGGTTTTATCTCTTTGGCGACCGCCTCGAATATGCCGACGGGACAGCAAAGGACTACAAGGTCTGAGCCCTGGACGCCCTTCTTGGCGTCGTGGAAGTAGCGGTCGATGAGGCCCATCCTGACCGCCGTATCGAGATTTTCCTTGTCCCTGCCAACGCCTATTACCGAGGCCGCGATGTTGCGTGTCTTGAGTATTCCGGCGAGTGAGCCTCCGATGAGGCCCACGCCGATTATTGTAGCCTGTCTAAAATGTGGTTCCATCAAAGGGTTCTTCCGACCACCTTTGCAATAGCCTTCAGGTCTTTTATCATCTGGCCGAATGCGTTCGGCTTTAAGGACTGGTCCCCGTCGCTGAACGCCTCCTCGGGGTTCTGGTGGACTTCCACCATGATACCGTCAGCGCCGCACGCTATTGCCGCCATGGCCATGGGAGCTACGAACTCCCTTATCCCTACGCCGTGCGAGGGATCGACTACGACCGGGAGGTGGCTTTCCTTCTTCAGGATCGGCACAGCAGAGAGGTCGAGCGTGTTCCTGGTATATGTCTCGAAGGTGCGTATGCCCCTCTCGCAGAAGACGACATTGTGGTTGCCCTGGGACATGATGTATTCCGCCGACATGAGGAACTCCTTGATCGTGGCGGACAGGCCCCTCTTTAAAAGCACGGTCGTACGGGTCAGGCCTACTTCTTTAAGCAGGCTGAAGTTCTGCATGTTCCTTGCGCCTATCTGGATGACGTCGGCGTACTTTACCACCACCTCGGTGTCGCGCGGGTCCATGAGTTCGGTAACGACCGGCATGCCGGTCCTCTCCCTGCACTCGGCAAGATATCTGAGGCCTTCTTCTCCCAAGCCCTGAAAGCTGTATGGAGATGTGCGCGGCTTGAACGCGCCGCCCCTTATGAAGTTGGCCCCGTACTTTTTTACCTCGTCGCCGACCGCGAGAAGCCTCTTGCGGCCCTCGACGGCGCACGGCCCGGCCATTATAGCAATCTTCTTGCCGCCTATCGTCTCCTTGCCCACCTTTATGATGCTGTTCTCTTTCCTGAACTCGCGTGAGACGAGCTTGTAGGGCTTGAGTATAGGCATCACCTTCTCAACGCCGGGCATGGCCGCAAGCGGAAGTTCAGCGATGATACCCTCATCGCCTATAGCTCCTATTATCGTGCGCTCGGTCCCTTTCGATATGTGCACCGCTACGCCGTGTTCCTTCAGCTTCTTCTCGATGTGCTCTATCTGTTTTGCGGTGGCCTTTGGCCTTAGAACTATAATCATGTCTTTCACCTCTTAGTTAGTTTTTGAAGTCATATTCATAATACCTTCTCAAGCGCTCCAATGAACCTTTCGTTTTCCTCTTTGAGCCCTATCGTCACCCTAATTTGTGTAGGGCCCATCGGCCTGATGATAACGCCCTGCCTGAGGAGTTTGTCATTGACCGCACCTGCGTCCTGTTTCAAATCCATGTATATGAAGTTGGCCTGGGTAGGCACGTAATCCACTCCCAGCCTGCCAAGCTCTTTGTATAAAAATGCCTTGCCGTCCTCGTTCACTCTTCTGGACTTTTCGACATGGCCTTCATCCCCAAGGGCAGCCCGTGCGGCGGCCTGGGCAAGGGAGTTGGTGTTAAACGGCTGGCGCACCCTGTTCATAAGGTCTACAAGGGCCGGAGGCGCGAAACCGTACCCCATCCGGAGCCCCGCAAGGCCGTAGATCTTGGAGAAAGTCCTGAGCGCTATGACATTACGGCCAGCCCTCAGATAAGCCAAGGTGTCGGGGTATTCTTTCGAGGCGACATACTCGCAATAGGCCTCGTCCAGTACCACTATGACATCCTCCGGCACCCTCTTCATGAACGAGTCCATATGTACTGCGGTGTTCATCGTGCCTGTGGGGTTGTTTGGGTTCGCGATGAATATCAGCTTAGTCTTATCTGTAATCCTGTCGGCCATTGCCTCCAGGTCGTGATGGCCGTCCTTAAGCGGTACTATGACCCGCTCCCTGCCAGCGGCCTGGGCCGCCATCCTGTATACCACGAACGACGGTTCCGCCATTATGGCGCTCTCGCCTTCAAGGAGGAACGTCCTGACTATAATCTCAAGCAGTTCGTTCGAGCCGTTGCCGAGGATTATCCCCTCGATAGGGTGGCCGAACTTGTCCGATATCGCTTTTTTGAGGTAGAATCCGGCGCCGTCCGGGTAGCGGTGCAGTCCGCCCAGAAGTTTTGCAATGGCCTCGACAGCCTTTGGCGATGGGCCGACAGGGTTCTCGTTGCTCGCGAGCTTTATGGAACCTGTAATCCCGAGTTCACGTTCCAACTCATCGATGGGCTTGCCAGGCGCATAAGGCTTCAAGGACAATATCTCGTCGATAGTCATCCGTCTCATCTTGCTTCTCCCGCCGGGTACGCCCCGAGTATCTTCACGAAGAGGCAGGTCTTCTCAAGCTCTTCAATGGCTGAGCGCACGTTTTCATCTTCGTAATGGCCTTCCATGTCCACGAAGAAATGATACTCCCAGGGTTTCTTCCTCGACGGGCGCGACTCTATCTTTGTAAGGCTGATTCCGCGTTCCGCGAAAGGCTTTAGCATCTCGTAGAGCGCCCCAGCCTTGTCTTTTATCGAGAAGAGTATGGACGTCTTGTCATTGCCGCTCTTCGGTGGATATTTTTTTGAGATGACGAGGAAACGGGTAAAGTTATTAGTGTTGTCCTCGATATGCTCCTTGATGATCTTGAGGCCGTATATCTCCGCGGCGAGCTTGCTCGCGATTGCGGCGATCGAAGTATCTTCCGCCGCCATCTCGGCAGCGCGGGTAGTCGACGAGACTTCGGCGACTGGCACGCCCTTGAGGTTTCTCTCCAGCCAGCCCCTGCACTGTGCAAGCGGCTGCGGGTGCGAGAAGACCTTCTTGATGTCCGCAATATTCCCGGTCTTGTTCATCAGGTTCTCGGTGACTTCAAGCATTATCTCGGCCGCTATCTTAAGCTCAGACTCCATGAACATGTCGAGCGTGTAGCTGATCACGCCTTCGGTGGAGTTCTCGATAGGCACGACGCCGTATTCCGCAAGCCCGCGCTCGACCTCGGCGAAGACCTCCCTTATGCTGTTCACCGGGACGTACTGCGGGGAATAGCCGAACTGCTGCACGCAGGCAAGGTGCGAAAACGTGGCCTTGGGGCCAAGATATGCTATCTTGATAGGCTGCTCTAGCGAAAGCGAGGCGGAAAACACCTCCCTCAATACCCGCTGGAGTGATTCGTTTGGAAACGGGCCGGAGTTTTTGGACGTGAGTCGGTCTAATATCTCCTTCTCACGGTTGGGGACGTGGAACTCGGATTTCTGCTCTTTTTTTATCCTGCCGATTTCAATTACAAGGTTCGCGCGCTGGTTTAACAGCTCAAGGATATTGTCATCGATGGCATCGATGGCCTTCCTGATTTCCCCGATATTAGGCATATAGGCAAAACGACCGTCCTTTTCTCTTTAATATCCGAAATTTATATCTTATTTCGGGAGCTTTTGCAAGGAAAATCGGTTTCAGGAGTTCATCCCGCATTCGGCATCGCTGCCGCAGATTTTTTCCACGGCGTGCTGGAGCACAGGCAGGACCGTTTCGAGGTTCTCCCTGACGGCCTTGGGGCTTCCAGGAAGGTTGACTATCAGGGTGCGCCCCCTTATCCCGCAGACCGCGCGTGACAGCATGGCGTTCGGTGTTTTTTGCATGGACGCGGCACGCATGGCCTCGGCCATTCCGGGCAGTTCGCGGTCGATCACAGCCTTCGTCGCCTCGGGCGTGACGTCCCTAGGCGAGACGCCGGTACCCCCAGTGGTGATTATCAGGTCGGCGGCGGCAATGTCAGCTAACTCGACAATACACTCCTTGATAATCTCCAACTCGTCCGGGACGACCTCATAGCGGATGATCTCGGCAGGCATGGCTATCAGCATCTCCCGTATCACTGCACCGGAGCGGTCCTCGCGCTCGCCCCGTGAGCCTTTGTCGGACATTGTTAGTATTGCAGCTTTGATCACATTACCTCGACCGGGTCGCCGGGCGCTACCCATCCGCCCTTGATCACCTTGATGAATATGCCTTCTTTCGGCATAACACAGTCGCCGGCCTGCTCGTAAATGGCGCAGCGTGCGTGGCATTTTTTCCCTATCTGGCTGACCTCGCCGACCAGTTCGCCGACCTTCACCCTCGTGCCTATCGGCAAAGAGACCAGGTCGATGCCTTCGGTGGTTATGTTCTCAGCGAAATCACCTGCCTTTACGTCAAGGCCCGCCTTCACCATTTTCTCTATGCTCTCCGCCGCGAGCAGGCTCACCTGCCTATGCCAGCTTGAACTGGCATGCGCATCGCCTTCAAACCCGAAGTTCTCGAGAGCAAGGGCACGCGGGACGTTAGTCTTTCTCATCCCTTTCTTTTCGCTTATGCTTACTGCTACAACCCTGCCCATATCAAACCCCTTTCCAGACGACGACCCTGTTGCGGCCTTCCTGCTTGGCTGTGTAAAGCGCGCTGTCCGCTGCCTTAATAATATCTGCTTCGTTTTTTATACTATCATGCGGATGTCCAGCCAGCCCAATGCTGACAGTGGTTTTGAGGCTTAGGTCCTTGTACTCAAAGACCGCATTCTCGATATTACGCCTTATCCTTTCGGCAACCACGGATGTGCCTTCAAAGTCGGTCTCCGGCATGATCACGACAAACTCTTCGCCGCCGTACCGGGCGACTATGTCGGTAAGCCTTACGCTCCCCTTCAGTATTTTGGAAATACCCTTCAATACACTATCCCCTGCCTGATGTCCGTACGCGTCGTTTAAATACTTGAAGTGGTCTATGTCTATCATTGCCAGAGACAACAATGGAAGCGCCCGATGCCTGGCCAACCGTTTGAACTCCTTCTTCAGGCTGTCCTGGAAGTAACGGTGGTTGAAAAGCATCGTGAGGCCGTCCGTAACCGCCATCTTGGACAGGCGTGTATTCGCCTTTTCGAGTTCCAGGGTCTTCTCCTTCAGCTCCTTTTCTATGGTCACCCGGTCCGTGATATCCCGTATTACCTCGACCGCGTTTATCATTTCACCATTTTCCGAGAAGACAGGGGCGGAAATGCTGTGGACCACCCTGGATGAGCCCCCTGGCAGCAAAACCGTTGACTCGTGTTCATGTATCTTGCCGTCGCTGAATACCTTGACCACACCGCAGTGGGGGCAGATGCTATCCCTGTTATGTATAAGCCTGTAACACGTGTCCCCCGGTGCCGCCCCCGGAAACATCCTGACATAACTTGGGTTGACGAGCATCAGCTGCATCTCCCTGTCGATTATTGCCACGCCGTCCGGGATCCCGTCGATAACCGAGGACAGGAGCAGCTTGGTCTTTTGCGACTCCGTGTTGCTAAGCAACACATTTTCCTTATCGATAGCCTCACAACCCATTACAGTCAGCCGCACCAGCGATACGGCGGTGGACACTTTTGAGGTGAGGCATTTCCTGATCCCTGTAAATATTTCCAATTTATCCCTTAAGCGGCATTGTGAAGACAAACCTTACCCATGAGCCTTGTCTCGGATTCAGCCCAGACCCTTCCTCCGTGATGCTCAACTATTTCCTTCACTATGCAAAGCCCCAGACCCGTGCCTTTCCTGCTCAGCGTTGTCTCGTTATCAAGCCTTGTGAAACGCTCGAATACCCTTTCAAGGTCTTCCCGGCGGATACCCTCTCCCTCGTTGAAAACAGATATAACGAGCGATTCACCGGACCTTTCCGCATCGACCAGCACCTCGCTCTCGGGGAGCCCGTATTTTACGGCATTAGAGATCAGGTTTCCAAGTACGGCCCTCATGAGGGCCCTGTCCGCATAAATGCTCACAGGTGCATCGGGGGTATTGACCTTCAGCGTCATCGACGCCCTGTCAACCGCCTCTTCAAAATCGTTTACTACAGGGTTATATAATGTCTGTAACCAGGTCTGATTCCGTTTTGTCAGGTAACAGTTCGCCACGTTCGATCCTTGACAGGCCCAGGTAGTTCGCAATCATCTCGCTGATCGAATCCACGTTCTTTTCCATGGAAAGGATGGCATCGCGCTGTGCCTTTTTGAGTTCGCCAAGGTCCTCTTTGAGAAGAAGGCTCGAATATCCTTTGAGCACCACAAGCGGGTTCTTGAGTTCATGCGATATAAAAGAAAGCATCTCAAGATAATACCGGTTTTTTTCGAGTATCTCACGGTTGGCGGCCTCAAGTGCGCGGTTTTTCTCGCCCATCGCCTGCTGAAGCTTCAGTTCCTGTTCTTTCCTTATGATGTCTTCCTGCTGCGCCAGGTTTTCCCTGTTTAGTTCCTTTATCCTTTGCAGCATGCTGTTGAAGCTTTGCTGGAGCGAGCCTATCTCGTCCTCGGACCCAACAGGTATCGTAATGTCCAGGTTGCCGTTCTCCGCCTCTCCCATTGCGGCCTTCAATCTTCATTATCGGGCCGCTTATGTGCCTTTTCATCAGCACATAAACAAGCAGGCCGACCAGGAGTATGGTCAAAAATTGCAGTATGAGCGTTTTTTTGTTGTGGTCGTATATGTATGCCTGCGTTGAGCCCAGCGAAAACTCTATCGAGAGTATCCCGTTTATCTCCTTTTCCCGCCCATGACATCCGAAGCAGGACGGGGAATTTGCGATAGGGATGCAGTATGTGCATTATCCGCTGTCCTCCCTTTTCGGTCCAGGAAGTCGCGGTCCGCGTCTTTGAAATGCTTTAAGACGCCCGGGTCAACGGACTTTCCTATTTCTGTCCGGTCGAACGATTTCAGTATAGTCCCTTTCTCGTCGAATATCCTTACGCCCAGGATGCCTTTTTCGGTCCCGACCATCTCCAGTATCTGCTGGACACCGCTGGATTGGCCGGTCCTCATGTCCTTTGATAAGGCTTTTCTGTATGGTGTTGGCGAGGGTGTCGAGCTGCTGGAAAACTATCTGGTAGGTACCTTTGGTGTCCAGCCACGTTTCCATTACCGAGGAAAGGGTCATAAACAAGGCGAGGATGAGCGCAAGGGCGGCGATTATCTTTAATTCAAGGCTTTTCTTAAAGAAGGAGGGCATCCATTTTCTCTATTTCTTTGTAGTCTCCACCTGCATCTGGACTGCGACAATATCCCCGGAGGCGTCTCCGGCATTTTCAAACTGCAGGCGTAGCCTGTCTTTTCCTGAAACAGCGGACTTTACGGAAAACGTCGCGGTATTGTCCCCCGCGACTTCGGCACTCCAGAGCGTCTTCCCTGCAAACGACAATTTGACATTGACCTTTTTGCCGGCCGCAGCCCCACCTTTTATATTTCCCATCAGCCGCACGGAACCGCTTGCGGTGATTTCGCTTTCATATGGCGGTGCCCAGGCAAGCACTGCGTCGAATTTATCGCCGGAAGTGGAAGGAGAAAGGAAGATGTCCTTATCGAACAGGGTTATGAATGGATAGTAGGGCTGTCCTCCGTCGGGGAGATAATGCGCCTCCACACCGTACTTCGAGACCTCTGTTACCTGGGCGCGGCCAAAGACCATTGAGAGGTAGGTGCCGTCTGAATGCCTGAATGCCTCGTAATACCAGACCCCCGCGCTAGGCTGGTCACACGAATATTCCTTCACGGCATCAAAGGTTTCCGCGTTCGAGACAGAGGCTAAACCAAGCATTACGATGCAACAACACAGAAGGAAAAACCGCTTCAACGCCCACCTCCAAAATTAGATGACTTTTCACTCAATTTACCTGTTACATTATATTATTCACTAACTTTTGTCAAAATATTTATAATTGGGCAGGCTTTAACCAGCTGTGGACAGAATGCTTCTCCCTTTTCAAACTGGAGGTTTCCTGTTATTATGTACAAATGGATATTGATTATCTCAAACTGGCGGAGTTGGCCCTTGGAGAAAAACCCTACAAGGGATACAATATACCTCTTGAAAAGGGGTATATCCGTATAATGTCCAGCAAGCTGGACAAGGAAGGGATGGTGGTAGCCATAAACTATTACGGGAAGGTAGACAAAGCAGGTAAGGTCTACGAGCTTAATCCCGTAACGGACAAACGCCAGACGGTTGAAGAGTTCGAGGACGACCTGCAAAGGTTCAAGGATATGATAGAGAAGTCCGGCCTGCACATGTTTATCGAGGAGCTGTAGCCGCCTTCTTGCCCGCCAGGTAATAGAGCCTGCCTTTTCGTTTCATATAGCCTGCGCGGAACACCGCCTGATCTCCAGACCCGAAATAAATATCTACCCTGCCCGGCCCCTTTATAGCCCCACCCGTGTCCTGGTCCATGACAAAACCACGGTAAGCCCTCCAGCCAACGCTACCGTCCGTAAGTGGCAAGGGCGCTTCAGTATCGATGAACGCAAGGGCACCAGGCGGGTACAACCGTTTATCCGTTGCGATAGTCCGCTCGCCCGTTACCGGCACCCCAAGGCAACCGTAAGGGCCGTCGTCCTCCACCCTGAAAAAAACGAAGCTCTCGTTATAGTCCATGACGGCCTCAGACTCTTCAGGATGCACTTTGAGGTATTTTTTCAGAAAGTCCAGCGACATCTCGTCCCGGCTGCTTTTGCCCTGGTCTATGAGCAACTTGCCGATGCTCCTGTACGGCCTGCCATTCGCGCCTGCGTAGTTGGCGTTCTTTCGCTCCCCGCCATCATATACCAAGATACCGGAGCCTTGCACCTGCAAGAAGAATATATCCACGGCGTCGGCACACCAGGCCACCTCTAACCCCCTTCCGGCAAGCGCCCCTTCTTCGATCTCCTTCCTTGTGAAATAGGGCACAAAAGACCTTCCATTTACCCTTCCGACAAGCTTTTCGCCTTTAAGGCCATCCTTGAAGAGGCCCAAGTCGGCGGTGACGATGTCGGCGGGCAGTGCATACAAAGGAAACCTGTAAACGTCGTCCCGCAACCTGGACGCCTTCATCTCGGGAGTATAATAGCCGGTAAAGAAGGCGTCTCCGTCCACACCGCCGGCTTCGTATACATCGAAGTTCTCCTTCACATACCCATCCACAAGTCTTGCGGAGGGTCCTGAGGACAAGAATTCGCGGAACAGTTCAAGGGAGCGCACCTGCCCTGGGACGTCATAGACTGAGCCACCATACGCTATCTGCTTTGAAACTGGAAGCCTGGAGAGGTATTCTATGGAATGGCCTACGGCACGAGCAAGACCGGCCGGGGCTTTGGGATCCAGGAAATCCGGATAATCAGGGGGTGAAAGCCTGACAAGGCCCGGGGCTGGCTGGACGGCTGTTTTCGGTGCAGCGCACGCCTGGATGAAAGATAATACAAGCAGGATTGTTATCAGCCTGCGCATAGGCTTCAGACCTTGAACCTGCCCATTGCATGTTTGACTGTCTCGGCCTGGAGGAGTAGCTGGGTCACGATCTCATCAAGTTCGGCCGATATGTCTGAGTTCACCTGTGCAATCTCAAGGAACTTCTCCATCGACCTGACCAGCTCGGAGCTGTTCTCGCTCTGGCTTTTTGTGGCTTCGGCTATATTTCCCACCATTTCCTTGGTATCGTCCAGGCTGCGTGCGAAATCCTTTATCCCTCTAGCCTGCTCGGCCATGGCCTTCCTCACTTCCATCGAGATATCGCTCATCTTCTCGGCTGCGGAGGATATCAGGCCACTGCCCTTGCTCTGCTCCTGCGTCGCATGCTCTATGGACTTTACCCTCTCGTGAACATTTATTATGGACTCAGAGAGATGCCTTACTGCCTCGACCTGCTGTGTCGTGGCAGTCTCGATAGCAACCGACGTATCCTTTGAATGCATGGAGGACTTCAGTATCTGCTGAAGGGCGTCCGCGGCCCCGTATGCTATCCTGGCACCGTCAAGGACGCTCTCCCTGCCCTGGCGCATGGATTCGACCGCTTCCTTCGACCTCTGTTGTACCGATTTTACGAGCCTCGTGATTTCTTCTGTAGAAACAGATGTCCTTTCCGCAAGTTCCTTTATCTCGTTGGCAACTACCGAAAACCCTTTGCCGTGCTCGCCTGCCTGGGCTGCAAGTATGGCAGCGTTGAGGGCGAGCAGCGAGGTCTGTTTTGTCACTTCGTCTATCACCTTGACTATTTGGCCTATCTCCTTGGAGCTTTCGCCAAGGTCCTCAATCACCCTCGAAGCGTCCTCTACGCTCTCGCGTATGCGCTCCATGCCGTCGATAGTCCTGGCAATGGCCTTGTTGCCGAGTACGTCGGCGTCCTCCGCGACCTCCTGCGAAATGGCTGCCGCCTCCTTGGCCCGCGCTTCAACCTCACCTATAGATTCTTCTATCTGGCTTATGGCCATCGCAGTATCGGACGCAAGCTCTGCCAGCATCTTGACGTTATCCGCCACCTCAGTTATGGAGTTTGCCATCTCACTGATGGAGAGGGACGCCTCCTCTGCATGTCCGGAAAGGTCCATGGTGCTCTCCGCGACTACCTCGACCTGGGCCGCCATCTCGGTCACGGTCGCTGAGCTGTCCACGGATGTCAGGCTCAGGCTTTCCGCGCTTCCCGCCACGTCCTGGACGGAGAGGTCCATCCTCTCCAAAGCCCTGAAGTTGTCGTTAGTCGCACGTGCCTGTTCCTGGGCGCTTTCAATAAACTTCTTCGACTTCTCCCCGATAGCTTCAGAGAAGACAAGCAACCTGTTTGAGGATTCCTGCGCCTCCTTTACCACCTCGTGCAATGTACCAAGGAAGGTGTTGAGGTTTTTGGCCATCTCGCCGATCTCGTCTTTGGAGTCCGCCTCAAGGCGTTGGGTAAGGTCGCCTCCGCCTGCCGCCATCCCTTCAAGCATCTTGTTCATCCTGCCGAGGGGTACCAACACCCACCTGTTGAAACAGACGACTATGACATAAAGGCTCATGAGTGCAAGTATGCCATTTATCGGGATCCATACCAAATAGTCCGAGAATACCCTTCCCTGACCGGAAGGCACCACGCCCACAGTGACCTTGCCCAAGGCACGGCCATCCCTTTTTACTTCCTTGACGACCAGGGCCAACCCTTTGACGTTTGACCTGGAGCCCTCTTTCAATACCTTGCCTGAGGCGTCTTCCAGCTTAACATATGCGACCTCGCTGTTATTTGCGAGGATATCGTTCACGGCCGTTTCAAGCCTTGTATAATTTGAGCCGTCCATGTCCTCCGCTATCAACGACGCTACCGCACTCGCGACCGGTGCGGCTTTCCCGGCGGCCTCGGAGTGGCCAATAGAGTGCGAGCTGAAAAGGGCCAGGTAAAGCATGGATGACAGCCACAATACAGTGAGTACGATTATCAGCACACCGAACTTTAATCTAAGACCTTTAAACGCCATCATATGCCTCTATGTTCAGTCGCATCCGCAGATCATAAACGAGCCGAAATCCGGTCTTTTGTAACCGAGCTTCCGAATGTCACGGGGTTTAAACGCGCCTTTCTCGGTAATTATCGCCGTTATATACCTTGCCGGGGTGACATCGAATGCCGGGTTAGCCACCTTCACTCCATCCGGCGCGATGCGGACCTTCCCGAAGACTTCTGTAACCTCTTTCGGGTCCCTCTGCTCGATCGGTATGTGTTCGCCCGAGGGCATGTCGAGGTCTATCGTGGAGGTTGGCGCGGCCACATAAAACGGGATATCGTGCTCCTTACATAAGACGGCTACCGTGTATGTGCCTATCTTGTTTGCGACATCTCCGTTTCTAACGGTCCTGTCCGTGCCAACGATGGCAAGGTCTATCTCGCCCTTCTGCATGAAGTAGCCGGCCATATTGTCGGTTATAAGCGTCACGTCTATACCGTCCTGCATCAGCTCCCAGGCGGTAAGCCTGGCACCCTGAAGCACCGGCCTCGTCTCGTCCGCGAAAACCTTTATGCGTTTGCCCTGCTCGACTGCCACTCTCATCGGCGCCGTAGCAGTGCCGTACCCGCCTGTCGCCAGGGAGCCCGCGTTGCAGTGCGTAAGTATGGTATCCCCGTCTCTTATGAACTGTGCCCCGTATTCGCCGATTGCGCGGTTCACGGCGATATCCTCGGTCAGGACCCTCTCGGCTTCTTCAATGAGGAGTTCCTTGAGCCTTGAAACCTTCTCTTCCCGGTGTTTTACGGCAAACCGCTTCATCCTCTCAATGGCCCAGAAGAGGTTGACCGCCGTAGGCCTCTGGGCTGCGAGGTGGTCGCAGGCAGGCAAGAGCTTTTTGTAAAAGGAATCAAAATCCCTTGCCTTTATCTCCTGTGCGGCCAGCGCTATTCCCATGGCAGCCGCAATGCCGATTGCCGGAGCCCCGCGTATCCAAAGCTCCTTTATCCCCTTCGCTACGGTTTTATAATCAAGGCAGTCGACATATATCACCTCGGTCGGGAGTTTTGTCTGGTCCAACATACAGACCTTGCCGTCTTTCCAATTAATCGTAGGTATCATCTGTCCCTCTTTGCGTTTATAAATTAAAGGAATACGCGTTATTGTAAACCGGTGGTTTTTTTTTGTCAATCGACATAATCCAAGGCAATAATAATACTTTAGCCTAACCTTGGCCGTCTTCGACCCTTGTGCCTGTCCGCGCGTCCAAAAATAGTTGCATTTGAGTCTTTTCATGTTATACTTTAACCATTCTTTTACATGGTTAATCAACGATAACCCACAATGGGGGTTGCAATGAAAAAGACAACCGTATTAATGATATCTCTTGTTTTTGCGTTATATTTCCCTCTGTTAGCACTCGCACAGGAAAACATCCCGCAAACCGCGTCTGATGACCCTGCAGCCGTCGGACAGACTTCCCCAGATATGGGTGGCATGGGTGGCATGACGGACGACGAGGACATGCCCGCAATGGGGCATGCCATGGCAAAAGGCTCGTGCGGCAAAGCAGGTTCATGCATGAAACATGATGGGGCTATGTGCGGCCCGGACTGCAAGGACTGCATGATGAAAAAAGGCGGAATGAACATGATGAATGGCGCCGGGAAAATGGGCATGCACGGGGACATAGACGCCATGACCTGGCCTCCGATGCAAAAGTCGTGCAAGACCCCCGATTACTATCTTGCCCACGGCGACGAGCTGGACCTCAATGAAAGCCAGGAAGCCGCCCTTGAAAAATTACAGTCCGCACTCAAAAAGGAGATGGTCCTCAAGGGGGCTGCGGTTAAAGCGGCTGAAATCGACCTTTCGGACATAGTGACAAAATCAGACTTCAAGCTGGACGACGCGTTGGCCATGCTTAAGCAGGTTGAAGATGCGCGGCTTGCGCTTAGGTCGTCCGTACTTAGATACTCAGCCCAGGCAAGGGATGTACTAAGCCCCGACCAGCTTAAAAACCTGAAGGGGCTACACCGTCCCGGTTCGTGCATGCAAGGTGGAGGCATGAAGCCCGGCGTAGAGGACGACATGAAGCGGATGATGATGGAAAAGATGCAAAGGGAACGGATGCAACAATAACAGTAGAGAGGAGTACGTTATGAAAAAAGCCCTTATAGTTGTCCTGTCGTTTGCAGCACTGACCGCCTTTACGGCAGGTGCGGCATATTCGGAGTGCTCGCAGGACAAGAAATGCTGTTCTTCCAAGGAGGCTGCGGCCTCTAAAGACCCGACCGCCCAGGACGTGGTGATCGACCCTGTATGCGGCATGGACGTCAAAGTCGCGGACAGCAAATACAGCTCAAAATACAAGGACAAGACATACTATTTCTGCAGTTCGTCCTGCAAAAAGTCCTTTGACAAGAACCCGTCGAAATACATTGGCACAAAAACAAAATAATCAACCGGGAGGATTACTTTAAATGAAATTTTCAAAGGGCTTGGCCGCCTTGGTTGCGGTTGTGCTTTTGCTTGGGAGTTGCGGCATGTAACAAGAAGAACGAACAAGGCAGCGCCCAACCTGCAGGCGCAATCAACTGGATGGGCTATACCGAGGGGATGAAGAAGGCCAAAGAGACCAAAAAGCCCGTCATGGTCGACTTCTACACCACCTGGTGCAAGTACTGCAAGATGCTGGACGAGACCACTTACAAGGACCCGGCCATAGTCGAGATCCTCAACAGGGACTTCGTCGTAATAAAGGTAAACGCCGAAAGCGAGAACAAGGTGATGGAGGGCGGCAAGGAGATGACCGAGCACGACCTTGCGGCCCAGTTCAAGGTTACCGGCTTCCCGACCATCTGGTTCTTCGATGCTGACGGCAAGCAGATCGCCCCGCTGCCTGGTTACAGCCCGCCGGAGGACTTCAAGCCGGTCCTGACTTTCATCACGAGCGGCTCTTATGCAAAGGGCATCCAGTACTCCGACTACCTAAAGACGCTGAAGAAATAATCCGACTTTTTCTCAAGGAGGCCCAAGATGCAGGTTACCAGGTTCCTAACATCCGTATTTACCGGGTTCGCCGTTACGGTAATGCTCACATCGTGCGCGGGTGCGGTGGACAAAGCCGAGGTCGAGCAGAAGTCAAACCCTGTCAAGGAAATGCACAAGGAGATATCCGCGGCCCAGGAAGCGGAGAAGAACAAGCTCGAATGGTACAGCTATGAGGACGGCATGGCGAAGGCGCGCAAGGAAGGCAAGTTCGTCATGATCGACTTCTATACCACATGGTGCAAGTGGTGCAAAAAGCTGGATGCCGAGACATACAAGGACCCAAAGGTAGTGGCGGCGTTAAGAGAGAATTTCGTCACGGTCAAGGTCGACGCCGAATCCGGCAACTCCGTCATCCACGAGATGCGGAAGATGACGATGTCCGAGCTGGCCGAGAAATACGGCGTGAACAGCTATCCAGCAATCTGGTTTGTCGACAAGGAAGGCAAAAAGGCCAAGCTCTTAAACGGCTTCCTGCCGCCGGACTCGTTCCTGGCATATCTGGATTACATAAAGGGCGGCAAGTACAAAGACATGGAGTTCGAGGAATATGTGGGCAAAGGGGCACCGGCGAAGTAATGTTCGAACATAACGACATTACCTACTTCGTGGCCTTCAGCGCAGGGCTCCTCTCCTTTTTCTCGCCCTGCGTGCTGCCGCTTATCCCTGCGTACCTCTCCTATATCACCGGCATGTCCATCGAGGAATATTCGAAGGAACTGCACGGCTCTGCCAAGAGGCGAGTCATACTGAACACCATCTTTTTCATCCTGGGATTCGCCTTTATCTTCATCTTCGTCTTCGGCGCCGGGACGACGCTTATAAGCACCGCTCTCAGGACCCACAGGGACCTTATAGGCAAGGTCGGCGGCTTCGTAATATTCATGTTCGGCCTGCACTTCCTGGGCGTGTTCAAGATGAAATGGATGTACAGGGAGAAGCGGGCCAGGATAAGGAACATACGCGCCGGGTATGTAGGCTCGTTCTTCATCGGCATAGCATTCTCGGCCGGCTGGACGCCTTGCGTCGGGCCGATCCTGGCGTCCATCATCGGTATGGGGCTCACGGCCGACAGCCAGTGGACTGCGATAAGGCTTCTCTCGTTGTATACGGCGGGCCTTGCGCTTCCGTTCCTCCTGACGTCCATTGCCATAAACTTCTTCCTGCCGCTTTTCAACAAGGTAAAGCGCCACTTCAAGTTCATCGAGGTCGCGACCGCCCTGCTTCTTATATCCGTCGGGTTACTGATGTTCCTCGGCCAGTTCGGCGCAATATCAAACACGCTGATGGACTATCTGCCGTTAGGCAAAATCTAGGAAAGGTATCATGAAAACTATTAAACTGAATGTATCAGGGATGACATGCAACCACTGCGTAATGCATGTGGGAAATGCGCTCAAGGAACTCGACGGTGTCGCAGATGTAAGGGTAGATCTCGCGGGAAAATCCGCCGACGTTACTTTTGATGAATCAAAGGTGGACAAAGTCGAAGATGGCGGATGCTGTGAAAGAGGCTGGGTATACGGTTCAGGATTAACATATCGACCTCGGACGCTCCGGAGCAACTGTGGTCAACCTTCCTCGTCCGGTATGCCGATTATCCTGCCGGACTCTGACGGTGGCGAGAGCGGCTGGCCTTTCTTCTCAAGCTCGATCTCTATCTGAACCTTGACGTTCACAGGCACAGTCGGGTCGTTGTAGAGCATCCTCTGGTCCTGGGACTTCATACCCCGGGCAAACCTTATCGCATCCCCTATCGGCGTGTTCCTGTTCCTCACCAGCGCGTACTTCACGTTAGGTGGCGCGGACCACTTTGGGCTTGTCGCTATAAACTCGATCACAGCCGCCGGGACCGTCTCGTGGTTGAGAGCCCAGACAAGCACCGACTCCCTCATCAGCGTGTTATCAAAACATGCCCTGATCAACTGCGGCGTGCCGTCTTTCAGCATCTCCTTCAGGACATCTTCCGACACCTGACGGGACAGCGTCACCTTTATCCCCATTGGCAGCGAAGGTATCTTCTCCTTCAGGATCCCCTCCGCCGCCTGCCGAAGCTCGGTGGGCAGCATCTTGTTCCTTGTAACGAACGCCATATCCCTGAATGCAAGGCCGCGCACAATCGAAAGGGCTGTGCGTCTGGGCGTCTTCGGGTTGTTCACCAGGGCAAGCTTCACCCTGTAGCCCTCGGCGGAGAACTTCCGGGCCGACAATATGCCAAGTATCTCTCCGGGGAGGTCACGCCTCTTTGCAAGTATCAGGAGCTGGTCCTCGGTTATGTGCGGGTTGTCTATTAGGGCGAGTATGACCTTGTCGGACGGGTCCCGAAGCATCGGGCCTATCGCGTCCGGCCCGGCGGCCATTGCCCTGTTTATTCGGGAGTCAAGCGGTTCCATAATCTGATTCTAGGGACTGGCGGAGCAAAAAGCAAAAGGAAAATGAATTAATCTGGAATACACGAAAAAAAGAGGCCGTTCAGCCTCTTATTTTCATATCAATTATAGTAGCCTTTGGTTACTTGGTGATTTTTACCGCGCTTACCTTGAACTCCGGTATCTTGGAGATAGGGTCGAGGTTGGCCGCCGTCAGGACGTTCGCCGAGGCCTCTACGAAGTGGAACGGAATAAACACCTCACCCTTAGCCACCTTGAACGTCACCTTGGTGCGGATGATTATCTCACCCCTGCGGGAGGACACCTTGACCATCTCGCGGTCCTTGATGCCCAACGCCTCGGCATCCGCCGGGTTAAGCTCCATGAGCGCCTCAGGCACTATGTGGTTCAAACCCGCGACCTTCCTCGTCATAGTCCCGGTGTGGTAATGCTGGAGGATGCGGCCGGTCGTCAGCAGGAACGGGTACTCTGCGTCCGGGTTCTCGGCCGGGGCCCTGTATGCAACTGCATGGAACTTGCCCAGCCCCCTCGTAAACTTCTCGGTGTGCAGTATCGGAGTGCCGGGATGCTTGGGCGATGTGCACGGCCAGCAAAGTCCGCCCTCGGCCTCAAGGCGCTTGTAGCTCATGCCCTTGTACTGCGGGGTGAGCGGCGCCATCTCGTTAAAGATTCCTCTGGCTGACCTGAAGTTAAACCCGTCAACGCCCATGGCCTCGGCTATCATCGATATTATCTTCCAATCGGGCTTTGACTCGCCGACCGGCGGTATGGCCGCCCGGACGAGTTGGACACGCCTCTCCGTGTTCGTGAAAGTGCCATCCTTCTCGGCCCATGACGACGCGGGCAGGATAACGTCCGCATACTGCGCCGTCTCGGTCATGAAAATGTCCTGCACCACCATGAAGTCGAGCTTCGCGAGCGCCTTCTTGACGTGGTTGCCGTCCGGGTCTGAGAGCACCGGGTTCTCGCCCATTATGTAAAGTGTCTTTATCCGCTTCGCGTAGATCTCGTCCATCATCTCGGTGACGGTGAAGCCGGCCTTGTCCTTTAATGTCACTCCCCAGGCCTTCTCGAACTTCACCCTCGCATTTTCGTCCCAGACCTTCTGGTAGCCGGGCAGGTCTCCGGGGAGCGCGCCCATGTCACACCCGCCCTGGACGTTGTTCTGTCCACGGAGGGGGTTCACGCCCGCGCCGGGTCGTCCTATATTGCCGGTCAACATCGCGAGGTTCGCGACGGAGAGCACGTTGTCGACGCCTGTCGTGTGCTGTGTGATGCCCATCGAGTAAACGATGCTCATCGCCTTTGCGCCCATAATCATATCCGCTACCTTGCGTATGTCGGCAGCGGAGACACCCGTTATCCTTGAGGCTTCCTCTGGCGTGAAATCCTTTATCGCCTGGAAGAACTCGTCGTAGTTCTCGGTCCTATCCTTGATGAACTTCTTGTTCTCGCCTTGTTTCTCATGCGCGATCACGTGCATTATACCGTTCAACAGCGCGACATCCGTGCCTGGCTTTTGACGCACCCAGAGGACCGAGTGGTCCACCATGTCTATCCTGCGCGGGTCGGCCACTATGATTTTTGCGTCCCTGTGCCTGACGGCCTGCTTGAGCTTCATGGCTATGACCGGATGTGCCTCGGTCGTATTAGAACCTATAATAAAGTAGACGTCGGCATCTTTGGCCAGGTCTGCAATGCTGTTGGTCATCGCTCCGGACCCGAAAGACATCGCGAGCCCTGAGACGGTGGATGAGTGGCATAGCCTCGCACAGTGGTCGACGTTATTGGTACCCATCACCGCCCTGGCGAACTTCTGGAAGGTGTAGTTTTCCTCGTTCGTGCAGCGGGCGGATGAGAACGCGCCGAAGCTGTCCGGGTTGTCTGCCCTCGCGGCATTGAACTTTTCTGCTATCAGGCCAAGCGCCTCTTCCCAGCTCGCCTTGCGGAATGTCGGTACTTCGGCATCCTTTGGGCTTGTCCTGATGAGCGGCTTCTTGAGCCTTTCGGGGCTGTTGACAAAGTCGTACCCGAACCGCCCCTTCACGCAAAGGCTACCGTCGTTGACTCCGACGCCCGAGCCCGAGGTTACTTTCACCACCCGTCCGTCCTTCGTGTTCAACTCTATGTTGCAGCCCACCCCGCAGTACGTGCAGGTCGTGGAGGTCTTTTCCGTTTCCCACCGGCGTCCAGCGCCGCGTGCGTTCTTTTCGACGAGCGCACCCACCGGACAGGCGTCGATGCACTGGCCGCAGACCATGCACTTTTCCTTGTCCGGAAGCGGATACCAGCCCTCCGGACCGGGGTGGTCCTCACGGCGACCGAACGGGTTTTTTATCGCGCCGTATACCTGTACTTCGTTGCACGCGGCATAGCACCGTCCGCACAGGATGCACTTGCTGTAGTCGCGATAGATGAACGGGTCGTCGTATGCTTGGGGGAACATATCAGACGGCGGCAGGGACTCGGCTATGGTTGCACCGTGGGCGTATGCCAGGTCCTGCAGGCGGCAGTCGCTGTTAGCGTCGCACGTGAAACAGCCGTGTCTGCCCGAGGCAAGGAGCATATCTATAGTCTTGCGGCGGGACAGCATGACCCGTTCCGTATTGGTCCATACCTCCATGCCCTCACGCGCAGGCGTGCTGCACGAGGGGACCAGCCTCTCCGAGCCCTCGACCTCCACCACGCAGATGCGGCAGATGTCCTTGTGGTCCGCTTCTTTATAGTAACAGAGCGTGGGTATGTGCACGCCCGCGGCCTGGGCCACTTCCAATATCGTCTGGCCGGGGGTGAAAGAAACCCACCCGCCGTCAAGCATCATTTTGAGCTGCATCACTCCTCCATTCATTTCAGTATAGCCAGGGCTATACGGTAGCAGCGCAGACAGCGGCCTGCCTCTTTCCTGGCCTGTGAGGGAGAAAGACCTCCCTCCACTTCCGAGAAGTCATTGGTCCGCGTGTGCGGGTCCACGACCGGCGGGTGGATGCGGTGCGTCAAAACGGTGAACGGGGCATAGTCCGCGTGGCCGGTCTTGCTGAGCGCGGAGACCGCGCTGTCTAGCCAGTCCGAGCCTTCCGGGGTACAGTCGCCCGTTTCCAGGTATTGTACTATCGAATGCGCGGCCCTGCGGCCGGCTGCCAGGGCTGACACAAGCGTGCTTGGTCCGGAAACGCAGTCGCCCCCGCCGAAAATGTTCGGGATAGATGTGCGCATGGTGATGGGATTTGTGACCAGAGTGCGCCATTGGTTGACCTTCAGGCCCTCCGGCGCGAACGTGTCCACCTCGCATGACTGCCCTATCGCGGGTACTATGGCATCGCAGTGCATTACGAAGTTAGAGCCTTCCTGCGGCACCGGCTTGCGGCGGCCGGATACGTCGGGCGCGCCGAGCGTCATGCGTACGCACTCAAGCCCCGTGACCTTGCCGTCTTCGGCGATGATGCGGAGAGGAGAGATAAGGGTATGGAACACGACCCCTTCCTCCTTGGACTCGGCTATCTCGACGCGGTCGGCGGGCATCTCCTTCTCGGTACGCCGGTACAGCAGGTTCACATCCGAAAAGCCGAGCCTGCGGGCGGTGCGCACGCAGTCCATCGCCACGTTGCCGCCGCCTATAACGAGCATCGTCTTGCCCGAAAGCGGTTTGTCGCCCAAGGCGACGCGGCGAAGGAAATCCACGCCCGGCAGATAGCCGGAATACCCGGCATCCTCACCCTCACAACCCATAGCCGAGGAGTTGGGCGCGCCCGCTCCGATGAAGACTGCGGCGTATCCCTCTTTCTCCAACATGTCTTTTATCGTTATGTCCGTTCCGACCTTCACGCCATAGCGTATCTCGGCCCCTACGGCCTCGACCCGGGCAGCCTCGTCCCTAAGTACCTGTCTAGGCAGGCGGTAGTCCGGGATGCCGACGGCGGCCATGCCTCCGGGCTCCGGTAACGCCTCGAATATCGTCGAACGATATCCCTGAAGGCCCAGGTAGTATGCGCACGAAAGCCCTGCCGGGCCAGCGCCTATTATTGCCACCCTTGCGCCTTTTGCCGGCGGAGCGGTATCGGCAAGGTTGCCTGCGGCTACATCTTTGTCCGCGGCAAACCGCTTCAGGTGCTTTATGGCAATCGGCTCGTCGACGGAGCCGCGCTTGCACTTGAACTCACAGTCCCTTACGCAGACACGGCCGATAGTGCCAGGCATGCAGCATGTCTCGCGTACAATCTTTATGGCGTCTTCCCACTGGTCCATGCCGATCTTTTCGACATAGCCGGGTATGTCCAGCCGGTCAGGGCAGGCGCTTACGCAGGGCGCGGTTATCTGTACTTCATATTCGCCGCGCGGTATGGGCTTTGCGTTTTTTACAGCATCGATGAACTTGTTGCAGTAGCTTCTGAGGGCGTCGAGTATGGGGTGCGGCGAGGTAAGGCCTATGTCGCAGCGCGCGGACTCATGCACGTATTCGGCCAGGTCTTCAAGCCTGACGATGTCCGCATCTACCCCTCGTCCGTCGCAAATCCTGTCAAGTATCGACGCTATCTCCTCGGAACCCATGCGGCACGGAAAGCACTGGCCGCACGACTCCGCCCTGAAATGGGAGGCAAACTCCCTGGTCATGTCCACGATGTCCACGGTCTCGTCGTTGATTATCAGGCCGTCCCATCCCATCAAGGCCCTGATGGGAAGCTCCTGCGGCAGCGGAGGCGGCGCGCCCGAGAGTGTGCCGCCCGTGCCCCATGTGCTGAATATTGTTTTCATAAGTAAGATGGTTCCTCTCTATGCATCGACGGCCTGTCCGGGGTTGGCTTTGTTCCGGGTTGCCTTTCAAGTATATTCTACTGATTTTCTGGGGGGTTGAAGCGAAATATTATTATAATTTGAATTGGGGGCTATGTCCAGCGAAAAAAGGTATTTTAGAAAAATTGCCTTGACAGGCGGGGTCCTATTTTTGTATAGTTAACAACTCTAAACGCGTCCCCTTCGTCTAGCCTGGCCCAGGACACCGCCCTTTCACGGCGGCGACGGGGGTTCAAATCCCCCAGGGGACGCCATTTATATGCAGGATGAGGAGGTTGCAGGGTTTCTGCAACCTCTTTTGTTTTCCGTGCCCCCCTTTTGTGTTCCCCTGATCCGATACCTCGACCGCATCTCCATCATACTTATTAAAAATTATGATATCATATATCTATACTTAGGTTCATGCTAAAACTATGTAACGATATAATCACTAAATTGAAAAAAGACAACAAAACCAAAGAGCAGAGGCTCCACCAGCAGACCGCCGCGATGAACCAGGAGCTGATGCTTTCCGCTGTGCGGCAAAATGAACTTGCGGAATCTACGGGTGTTGCAAGTAAAAAGCTGGAACATAATCTGGAAGCTGCCGCCACGTACGCCGAGAACATTATTGATACCGTGCGCGAACCTCTTCTTGTGCTTGATTCCGCCCTTAAGATAATCTCAGCTAACCGCAGTTTCTATGTTTCATTCAAGGTCACGCCTCAGGAAACTATAGGCAAGCTTATATATGACCTCGGAAACCGGCAATGGGATATTCCCAAACTTCGAACGTTACTGGAAGAGATCCTGCCCAAAGACAACAAGTTCGACGACTATGAAGTTGAGCATGAATTTTCAAACATCGGGCACAAAATCATGCTGCTCAATGCCCGCCGGGTCACTCAACAAGAGATAGGTTACCAGCTTATCCTCCTTGCCATCGAGGATATAACCGAACGCAGGGAGATAGAAAACGGGCTTGAAAAAGCCCGCAAAGAACTGGTAATAACCAAGATATCCGAAGATGAAGCCCGCGAATACGCTGAGAGCATCATCAACACCGTGCGCGAACCCTTAATTGCCCTGGACCAGGATTTAAGAGTAGTCACCGCCAGTCGATCCTTCTACGTAGTCTTTAAGGTAAAACCTGAAGAGACTGTGGGACAACTTATCTATGACCTTGGGAATAAACAGTGGGATATCCCCAAGCTACGAGAACTGCTGGGAACCATCCTTCCCCAAAAGGCAACCTTTGATAACTATAAGGTTGAACACGATTTTGCCACCATCGGCAGGCGCACAATGCTCTTGAATGCCCGTCAAATTCATAGAGTGCTGGGAAAAGAGCGGATCATCCTCCTGGCTATCGAAGACATCACTGAAAAGATGAGGCTGCAACACGAACTGGCGGAACGGACACGCGACGCCGAGAAGGCACAATTTGAGGCGGAGGCGGCAACCAGAGCCAATGAAGATATAATAGAAACAGTACGTGAACCTCTTTTGGTGCTGAATTCAGACCTGAGGGTTCTCTCCGCCAACCGTAGTTTCTATGTTTCCTTCAAAGTCACGCCGGAGGAAACGATAGGCAACCTTATCTACGACCTTGGAAACCGGCAATGGGATATACCTAAACTTCGGACGTTGCTGGAAGAGATCCTGCCCAAAGACAACAAGTTCGATGACTATGAAGTTGAGCATGAATTTTCAAACATCGGGCACAAGATCATGTTGCTCAATGCCCGCCGGGTCACTCAACAAGAAATCGGTACCCAACTGATCCTCCTTGCCATCGAGGACGTCACCGAACGCAGGGAGATAGAAAATGGGCTGGAAAGAACCCGCAAGGAACTGGAAGTTACTAAAATATCAGAAGACAAAGCCCGCGAATACGCCGAGAGCATCATAAACACCGTCCGCGAACCCCTGCTGGTGCTGGATTCAGATCTGAGAGTCGTCAAAGCCAACCTTAGTTTCTATGATTCATTCAAGGTAACACCGGAGGAAACGATAGGCAACCTTATCTATAGCCTCGGTAACCGTCAATGGGATATTCCCGGTCTACGTACATTGCTTGAAGAAATTATCCCAAAAGACACCAAGTTCGACGGCTATCAGATCGACCACATATTTCCATCCATCGGACGAAAGATAATGCTTCTCAATGCCCGCCAGGTCCTCACGGAAGAGATCGACAATAAATTGCTTCTGCTTGCGATAGAGGATGTCACAGAGCGAATACTTATCGAAGAAGAACTTAAGGAGTCGGCGGAAGGCTTCAAGCGGCTCTTTGAAACCGCGAAGGATGGACTGTTGCTGTTAAACAAACAGACAGGTGAAATAATTGAAGTCAATAAATCCGTAACAGAAATGCTGGGCTATTCAAGCGAAGAATTAATTGGGAAGAAAGTTCAGGATGCCGGCATTTTGACACATATTAAGGATTTTAACGAGACCATCCTGGAGTTGATCAAGACCGGGCTGATAGACTACGAAGATGTGCTGACCAATACCCGGGACGGGCAGATTCTTCATACGGATATATATCTGGTTGACAGGGCCCGATTGATCCAGTGCAACATCCGCGACATAACGGATCGGATACTGTCGGAAGACAAGGTCAAGCGCGACATTGAGAAACTTGCCGCACTGCGGCAGATTGATACCGCCATTTTAGGAAGCCTGGACCTGCACGTTACCCTGAATGTACTGTTGGAACAGACCATGAAGCAATTGCACGTAGACGCCGCCTGCGTGCTGCTGTTCAACCCGCACGACCAGATGCTAGAATACGCCATGGGCCATGGTTTTCACAAGAAGCGGATTACCCTGTCCAGAATACGGTTCGGACAGGGATACGCAGGCCGTGTGGCGATGGAACGCAAAACTATCGCTATACCGTCGATTGACAATAACCATGATGATATCATCCCGTGGCATCTTATCGAGGAGGAGGGTTTCAAAGCCTACATCGGTGTGCCGCTCATTGCCAAAGGGCAGGTCAAGGGTGTACTTGAGATATTCAACCGCACGCCGCTCGACCCTGATATGGAATGGCTGGAGTTTACCGAGGCGCTGGCCGGCCAGGCCGCAATCGCATTGGACAGCGCGGAACTGTTTGAGCAGCTGGAGCGTTCGAACAGTGAACTGCTTACGGCCTACGACACCACCATCGAGGGGTGGTCGCGGGCGCTCGACTACCGCGACAAGGAGACCGAGGGGCACAGCATCCGGGTTACCGAAATGGCTGTCAGGGTATGCAAGGCCATCGGGATGAGCGACGAAGAGCTGGTCCATGTGCGGCGCGGTGCCCTGCTACACGACATAGGAAAGCTGGGGGTGCCGGACGGCATACTTCTGAAGCCAGGCACAGTTGACGGATGATGAGTTTGCCGTCATAAAAAAACACCCTGATATTGCCTTCAAGCTCCTGTCTCCAATAGTGTTCCTGCGCCCCGCCATGGATATCCCGTACTGCCATCATGAAAAGTGGGACGGAAGCGGTTATCCTCGTGGACTCAAGGGCGAAGAGATACCCTTGGCAGCCAGAATATTCTCCGTAGTGGACGTATGGGATGCGCTTCGCTCGGACCGTCCATACCGCGTGGCCCTCCCGGAAGAAGAAGTGCGCGTTCATATCAAATCGCAGGCGGGGACTCACTTCGACCCGAAAATCGTGGACGTCTTTTTGTCGGTGAAAGGCATATGTGATAAATAACGGCGACGGGGGTTATCGACCTGGAAGCTTATACATTTGAGAGGAGTCTATGCCTATGTTACGCCTGGATCAAGACGAACTACGCTCATTCCTGACGCAGATCGATCAGGCAATATATAACCACAACCAATGGCACGAGTCTCTCATCCGGACACTGATCTGCCACCTGCCCTGTGACCGCCGCGACGCCAGCAGGGACGCTCACCGTGAATGCCTGTTTGGACAATGGTACTACAGCACCGCCTCGATAAAACTCAAAGACCATCCCGGCTTCAACGCCCTTGGGACGGAGCACGAACGCGTGCACCAGCACGCCATAGACCTCATCCAGTTGGAAGGCTCCGGGACTACCATCAACATTTTAGAATTTGAAAAGTTCAACAACTCCCTCTGCTCGATGCGACTGCAACTGCAAACGATGAAGCGCGAACTGGAAGAGCTGCTCTACAACCGGGACTCTCTCACCCACGCGCACACCCGGACAGGGATGCTGACTAAATTGCGTGAGTTGCAGGAGTTAGTAAAACGCGGCGTCCAGTCATGCTCCGTCGCAATGATGGACCTTGACCATTTCAAGGCGGTAAACGATACCTTCGGCCATGCGGCAGGCGACAAGGTACTGGTTTCGGTAACATATAACATCTTAGAAAACCTAAGACCCTACGACCGGATATTCCGTTACGGAGGCGAGGAGTTCATAATCACGATGCTGCACACGGACCCCGATAGCGGCTTTGAGGCCATCGAGCGCCTGCGCGACTGTATATCCGGGAACCAGGTTGATTTCGAGGGAGGGAATATCGGGGTTACTGTGTCGTTCGGTCTTACGCTTCTCGACCCAGAAGTCCCGGTGGAACAAACGATAGAACGCGCCGACAAGGCGCTATATGCAGCCAAGGCCGCCGGACGCAACCGCACGATAGTCTGGAGTCCATCCATGTAATTAAATCGGTCTATTTTGCAGTTATGCTGCCAAGTCTGTGGGACTCTTCTTTGGGCTGATGACGCAATAAAAAAAGGCCCCGGAAGTTCCGGGGCCTTTCAATTTTTGAAGCGCTTTTTTTATATTATGCGTTCATGACGTTGACGGCCTGCGGGCCCTTCGGTCCGTCGGTCACTTCAAACTGTACTTCCTGGCCTTCGTTCAAGGTCTTGAAGCCTTCCATCTTTATCTCGGAGAAATGCACGAATACGTCCTTGCCTTCTTCCGGTGAGATGAAACCATAACCCTTGCTCTCGTTGAACCACTTAACTGTACCCTTCAATTCAATACCCCTTTTTCTTTGGCGTGCGATCTTTCGCAACATCCATTGTAAAACCTGTCAAACGTTTCAAACCTTAAGTAATACTAAATACCCAAAAAGCATGAAATAATTGCAGGCATAAAAAAAGCTGCAGCATCACGCCGCAGCAACACTTGAATAGAATATACGCGTTTATCTGCGATATGTCAAGTATTTATTGTCTACACGGCTTTGCCCGTTTAGTACTGCACATAAGAAGCTGAGGAGTTCTAACTTCAACCGCATCCCCTGTCTTTACATATATTTAGTGTTGACATACCATCGGCTTTCGGAGATAATGTACCCAATTATGAGCATGAGAACGAATGCGCATTACACCTCAAAACCCGGAATTGTCGCGAGTATCACGGTCTTTATCGCCGGCGTTCTGGCCTCAGGCTTTATCTCCGTCAAGCTTGGAAAATGCATCGATTATGACCTGCTAAACTACCATTTCTATAACGCCTATTCTTTCCTCAATGGCCGGCTGAATTTCGACTACGGCGTGGCCAACATACACGGATATTTTAACCCTCTTATAGACCTGCCCTATTATCTCCTTAATACCAACCTGAAGCCTGTATGGGCAGGATTTTTCATGGGCGCCATTCAAGGCATACCTTTCTGGATTATTTTTGCATTATCTTATTTAGTTCTTGAAGGGCTGAAGCCCGGACTTCGACTTGCCTTAGCCGTGGCCTGCGCAGTTGCCGCTTTCCTCGGACCCTTCAACCTGTCAGAGCTTGGCGCAAGCATGTGCGACAATACAGTAGGCATATTTGTCCTTCTATCGCTTCTCATCCTTTCAAGGGCTCTGGTTCCGGGGCAACAACCAGGTTCAGGCTATTACTACAAAAGAGTGATAGCGGCAGGGACAATCATGGGCATGGGCGCTGGCCTTAAACTCACAAATGCGACATATGCAGTAGGAGCTACACTGGCATTTGTTTTCCTGTCAATGGCATGGAAAGAACGTCTTAAATCGATCGCGTTTTGGGTTACCGGTCTCATAACCGGTTTGTTGGCTTCCTCGGGATTCTGGATGTACATTCTTTGGAAGAAATTTGAAAGCCCCTTGTTCCCGCTTTATAACAAAATATTCAAGTCGCCGTATTTTTATAACTACAATTTTCATGATGACCGCTATTTCCCGAAGGAAATAGCAAAGTGGATATTACTTCCTTATTATTTCATCAACGACAAAGCCGCACTCTCAGGAAAAGGCTTCAGCGACATAAGGCTTGCCATACTGTTTACGCTGGCAATCATTGCCGTATGTCTTTACGTTCTAGGAAGGTTAACTCGAAAAGAAGAGGTCCGTACAGTTCCCGACAACAGCCACAGGTTCCTGTTGGCATTCTTTTTTTGCTCATACATCGTATGGGAACGGATGTTTTTTATCTATCGCTATGCATTGCCCCTTGAAACATTATCCCCGGTTATTATTGTCATACTTGTACTTTACCTGTTCCGAAACGAAAAGAAGAGGGCGGTGGCCCTGGCAGTCTTTTTTTCCGCATGTCTCTTGTTTACAAGGATACCCGACTGGGGCAGAAGGCCCTGGACCGAGAACCTTTTTGGCACAGAGATACCGCAACTGCAAGACCCGGACAACGCTATTATCATAATGCCCTTATCGCGTTTCGAGAGACCTTCATACATTGTGCCCTTTTTTCCAAAAGGAGTCCGTTTTCTGCGCTTTCAGTCTTTGCTTACAAATCCAGAAGACGACTCGAAGATGCAGTCCGAAATGAAGGATGTTTTAAACAGACACACAGGCCCTGTTTACCTTATGACCCGAGACCCCGATACGGACGGCCCACGGTTGAAATACTTTTACGGGTTCGGGATAGTAAATCCACAGCCGTTAATTGTCGAAGGAGATCATGAAACGTTCGGCCTTTTCCAGGTCGCGCGATTTTAAATTGAAGGGATGACCTGCATGCCAGATAAGGGGAACAAATACAGCGGGGTGGTGGTAATGATCCCTTGCCTGAACGAAGAAAAGACTGTCGGACGCGTTGTGGCCGATTATAAAGCGGCACTTCCTGGAGCCGCGATTTATGTCTACGACAATAATTCGACGGACAGGACAGCCGAGATTGCCAGGGAAAGCGGCGCAACCGTGGTGCATTCACCTATAAAGGGCAAAGGGAACGTAGTAAAACAGATGTTCTCGGAGTTGGAAGGCGAAATTTTCATTATGGTAGACGGTGACGATACGTATCCGGCCGCCTCCGCCCCGGACTTGATAGCCGAATTTAAAAAAGGCGAGGCCGACATGGTGGTCGGCGCCAGGCTGTCATCTTTCAGTACTAAATCCTTCAGGCAGTTCCACAAATTCGGCAACAGGCTTGTGGCCTGGCTTATCTCGCTGATATTCTCCAGGAAGGTAACGGACGTAATGTCGGGGTACAGGGTATTTTCCTGGACATTCATAAAGACCATACCGTTGATGTCCGAGGGCTTCGATATAGAAACCGAGATGACCCTTCAAGCACTGGCAAAGGACTTTCGTATAAAGGAGATGTTCATTAAATACGGGGAAAGACCTGTCGGCAGCTACTCCAAATTGAACACCTATCTGGATGGCTTCCTGGTCTTGAAGAAGATATTCTTGATATTCAAAGATTATAAACCCTTTGTGTTCTTTTCCATGCTCTTCCTTGTGCTATCTTCACTGAGCGCCATCGCCGGATACTCGCCTATTATGGATTACGTCATGACCGGATATGTATATCACGTCCCCCTGGCGATACTCGCTTCGGGCTTAGGGATCCTGGCTGCGTTTTGCCTGGGACTCGGCCTGGTAATGGATACGCTGTCCAAATATCATAACGAAAACTTTATTCTGCGAAAAAGGCTTATAACCCACAATGTGACTCGCCGGGGGGACTCCTCGGATGAGCGTTAAATATACCGGTGTTGACAATCTAGAGATAATAGCAGAGGCAAAAAACTATAGCAATTTCTTGATTAATGAAACTCGCCGGCATTCACTTGGCGCAACCAGGATGCTGGATTTTGGCTCAGGGATAGGTACCTTTGCGACCGCGCTTTCAAAAGCTGGCACAGTGGTCTGCATCGAACCTGACCAGGCGCTAACCAAACGCCTGAAGGAGCTGGGTTTCGAGGCCTACCCCGACGTTTCGAGCATCCCGTCTGAATCCATCGACTATATATATTCTTTGAATGTGCTCGAGCATATCGAAGACGACCTGGGGACACTGAAGGACCTTTATCAGAAGCTAAAACCGGGAGGCAGGCTCTTTCTCTATGTCCCGGCGTTTGATATACTCTATTCAAGCATGGACAAAAAAGTCGGCCATCTAAGACGTTATCGGATATCTGGCTTAACCAGTCTTTTATCGGCCGCCGGTTTCGCTAAAGAAAAAGCTGCCTATGTGGACAGCCTCGGATTCCTTGCTACCATACTTTACAAGCTTGTCGGCAACAGGCGCGGAGACCTGAACATGAAGGCTATAAAGGTTTATGATACCGTTTTCTTCCCAGCAAGCAGGCTTCTCGACAGGGCCGTTGGGGCCTTTATCGGGAAGAACATTATGGCGGTCGCCAGAAAGCCTATATAATTATCATGAGGCTACAATCTGCCACGCAGTTTTACCCAGGCAACTGCATAGGGCAAATCGAGAGCTTCAAAAAAGGTTTCACGCCGCCTGATGAGCCTACCGATATAAAAGGCGGAATAGTGCCGCACGCAGGCTGGTTCTTCTCCGGCGCTACCGCCGCCAAGGTATTCCTGTCCATACAGGCGCAAAAAGCTCCCGACGCGTTTATACTGCTCGGCGCAGTACACGTACCCGGAGTGCGTAAGAACTCCATATACAGCTCCGGTTCATGGTCGACTCCACTCGGTGAAATCAAGGTAAATGGCGACATCGCGGCGATGCTCCTTGGCGAGCTGCCGGGCCTTCTGGCAGACAACCCGCAGGCCCACGTATATGAACATTCGATAGAGGTGCAGACGCCGATGATAAAGTACCTCTTCCCGAAGACATCCATAGTGCCGATTGCCGTCCCGCCCGGCGAGGAGGCCGTTGCCCTCGGAGAAGGCATCGGCAGAGTGATTGCCGGGAGAGGACTTAATGCGGTAGTAATTGGGAGCACTGACCTCACCCACTACGGGGACAACTACGGGTTTTCCCCGGCTGGCTACGGGCCTAAGGCATACCAATGGATGCGGGAAAACGACGAGAGGATAATAAGACTAGCGCTTGAATTGAGAGCCGGGGATATATTGGAAGAAGCCGAAAAGAACTCGAACGCGTGCGGACCGGGCGCGATGTCGGCTACTGTCGCCGCCTCGAAGGTCATGGGTTCAAAGAGTGGCGTGCTGCTTGAACACGTTACGAGCTATGACGTGTACCCGCAGGGAGAGTTCGAAATGGCGGTTGGGTACGCCGGGATTATTTTTTAAGACTTGCCGCTTGACTTAAAGGTCTCGCTCCCCTCGCCGGGGATAATCACCTTTTCGTCATCTGTGAAGGGCGAATCGACCGGGGGCCAGTACGATTCGTTCGGCTCTGAACCTTCCATGGCTGCCGGCACACGGTCCGCATCCGCGAGGACCGGATACTCCATCAACTTGCATCCTTCGACATAGCAGCAGAACTCGACCGGTATGCCGTTCGGGTCGAAGGTATATATTGAATGTATAAGCCCGTGGTCCATCATGTTTGAGCATGAGAACCCGGCGGCAATAAGCTTGTCGGCGATGGCCCACAGCGCGTCATCGTTTTCAACACCTATCGCAAAGTGGTCGAAGATGAACGGACCCTTAACGGGCTCGCCGTGGCGCTTCGGTCTTACCTTCTCAACATCGTCCCATTCAAAGAAGGAAACAAGGTCGTAGTCGGATATCTGGAAAAAGTACTGCCTGCGGCCTGCACCGCCGTGCCCTGCGATAAGCCTCATGCCGAGAAGGTCCCGCCAATACCTCACGGTCGCGTCCATGTCGGCCGTGGCCATCGCAAGGTGGTTTATACCCTTGTATTTCACTTCGGCTCTTCCACATCAGTTATGGTATATCCCACCTTGACCACAATGTCCTTGCGCAGGGAATGGTAGACGGAGCAGTATTTGTCCTGAGACAGCGCGATGGCCCGCTCGACCTGCTTCTCCTTTATCCCCTTGCCGGTAATGTTCAGATGCATCGTGAACGACTTGAAGTACTGCGGAGGTGTGGGGTTCCTGTCGCCGTCTATATCGAGTTTGAATTTGTGGATCTCGGCCTTCATCTTCTGCAGGAAGCTGACTACATCGATCCCCATGCAGCCCGCGAGCGAGAGCATCAGCGACTCGGTCGGCATGCAGCCCCATTGCACGGCGGCGTCGAACTCTATCTCGTAGCCCGACTGGGTCATCCCCTTGAAGAGGAGGTCCTTCTCCCAAAAGAGGAACCCTTTGGCGGCTGTCTTTACCTTCTCCTTGTAGCCTTCGAGGTTTATATCCTGGTTTATCGGCTCCATGAATTAAGTTCTCCCGTTACTTTATTGTTTTTTTAATGGAAAGAGGGTTTATCGGGTTGTCGCACGGAAGGCGGCAGATGCTGCAGTTCTTGTCGCAGTTATGTTTTGGCGGCCTCTTCCTCTTTTTGACTTTTCTGACTATGCCCGGCGTATTAGGACTATCGTTTTTTTCTGTCATAGGGCCTCAGCCTTGGGCTTTGGCCATCTCTTCCTGAGCTGGGTTAGCAGGCAGGGCTGCCGATGCCAGAGTAGCGAATTTATTCCTCAGGCCGACTACCGGGCCGATGATGATAAGGGCCGGCATGTCTATACCCGCAGCGGTCGCTGCATTGAACAACTCGCTCAGAGGCGCTACAACCTGGCGCTGGTCCTTGCCTGTGCCCTGGCTGACGACTGCAGCCGGCGTATCCGCCGGACGGCCGGCGTGGATGAGACGCTCGGCGATCTCGGGCAGGCGGGTAAGCCCCATATAAATGACTATAGTGCTAACGGCGGTAGCCAGGCTCTCCCAGTTCACCGGGTCCTGCAGGCCGCTACCGGGATGGCCGGTAACGAATGCCACGC
This sequence comes from Nitrospirota bacterium, assembly GCA_963845245.1. Classification (GTDB taxonomy): domain Bacteria; phylum Nitrospirota; class JACRHJ01; order JACRHJ01; family JACRHJ01; genus CAWJRJ01. The sequence goes on along the minus strand of CAWJRJ010000017.1, from coordinate 141,417 downwards.
TGCCTGACGCCCCCCTGTGGGTTACTGGTATGCCCATGGATGCCGGTACGGCGATGCCGGCGGTCACACCGGGCACGACCTCGCAAGGTATGCCTGCCGCGCCAAGTGCAAGGACTTCCTCACCACCCCTGCCGAACACGAACGGGTCTCCGCCCTTCAGCCTGACCACATTACGGCCAGCCCTGGCCTCGGCAACCAAGGTGTCATTTATCTCCTCCTGCGAGGGGCAGCTCCTGCCGCAGCGCTTGCCCATGTAGATGAGCTTTGCGCCCGGAGGGGCAAGTGCAAGAAGTTCCTCCTGTACCAGGGCGTCGTATACGACTACCTCGGCGTTTGTGAGTATCTTTGCGCCTTTTAAAGTAAAAAGACCCGGGTCTCCCGGCCCTGCTCCGACCAGGTATACAGTCCCGGGCTTTATTGCTTCTTCCATCTATATTCCTCCATGCCGGCACAGGCCGGCATATCTTGCCAATTACTTCTGGGGGTGTGGTGGCCCCTGGAGATATACAAGCGCCTCTTCCACCGGCTGGGGCAGTCCGGCTATCTTCCATGCCTTGAGCGGGTCCATCTTGAACGGCTTCGTCATGCAGGTGGCCGGCTTGTCAAGGTTGGAACAGACCATCTTCAACAGGGGAAAAGAATTGAATTTGATGTAGTAGTTCCTGAGGAACTTCAAGACCTCGAGGTTGTCCTCGGTCAGCTTTTTTATGCCTTCAGTCTTTGCGATGGCTGCCGCTATCGACTCGTTCCACGCGTATATGTTCTTCAGGTAACCGTTCTCGTCTACCTCTACTGAACCGCCTTCAAACTTTACGGATGGCATGGCACACCTCTCAAGTTTAGGTTTATTGATACCCCTCGTACTTGCCGCCAATATAGTCTTTCAGGTAGCGGTTCTCCGCCTCGACCTTGTGCATCAGGCCCTTTACCACGTCCCTTATCGAGACGATCCCGGTAAGCTCACGTCCTGACATGATGGGCATATGCCTGATGTTGTTCTTGGACATGATGTTCATGATATAGTCGAGGTCGTCGTCGTCAAGTCCGATGAGTATGTCCTTGGTCATCGCATCACCTACCGTGGTGGCACCAAGACAGCCTGTCTCGCTTATTTCTCTAATTATATCACGTTCTGAAATTACGCCAAGTACCTTCCCTGTTTCATCCAGGACCGGTAGACAGCTTATCTTTCTTTCGAGAAGGGTCTTCATGGCGGTCCCAACATGCTCCTTGGGTCCTATGGTTATCACGCCCCTGCTGGTGTCGAGTATGTCTTTTATCTTCATTGCTCAAACCCCTCCTGGATGCTTGGAAACCTCTCCCCCGTAAGGACCCTCAATAAAAGCCCGGCCCCGGTGTTATCCGGGGCCGGTTAAAGCCTACTTCGTCTTCTTTATGAAGTAATGCTGCTTGCCGCCTTCTTCCACGACCTCCATGAGCTCGTTGCCGGTCCTGTTGGCCCATGCTACGATGTCGTTCTTCGTGCCAAGGTCGGTGCCTACCATCTCAAGGACCTTGCCGACCTCCATCTTCTTCACGGTCATGTTCGTCTTCAAAATCGGCTCCGGGCAAACAAGACCCACGCAATCCAAAACCTGATCCGCTGTAATAGCCATAATACGCCTACCTTTCTCCGGCTATGCCGGAAGTGTTGTTGACCTCTTTCAAATCAGACCGTGGACTATGAGTTGCTCCACCACTCGCCTGTCTTCAGGTACTCGTCTATGTGCTTCGCCGCGTTCCTGCCAGCACCCATCGCAAGGATGACCGTGGCAGCGCCGGTGACTATATCGCCGCCGGCGAACACGCCCTTCTTGGTCGTGCGGCAGGTCTCTTCGCTCTCGACCTCTATGTAGCCCTTCTTCGTCTGGCCAAGGCCCGGCGTGGTCTGGAAGAGGAGCGGGTTCGAGCTGGTGCCGATAGATACGACGATCGCGTCGCAGGGTAACACGAACTCGGAGCCCTTCTTCGGGACCGGCCTGCGCCTTCCGGAGTCGTCCGGCTCGCCAAGTTCCATCTCGAGGCACTCAAGCCCGGTGACCCAGCCCTTATCGTTGCCTATCACCCTGACGGGTGCGGTCAGAAGCTTGAACTGGACGCCCTCGTGGCCCGCATGCTCGACTTCTTCGCCTCTTGCGGGAAGCTCGTCCTTGGAACGGCGATATACTATGTATGCGTTGTCCGCGCCAAGCCTGAGTGCCGTCCTGACAGAGTCCATCGCGACGTTTCCGCCGCCGACGACCGCGACGTTCTTGAACCTGCCTATCGGGGTCTCGTAGTCGGGGAACTGATAGGCCTTCATAAGGTTTGAACGGGTGAGGTACTCGTTGGCCGAGAACACGCCGTTGAGGTTCTCACCGGGTATGCCCATGAACCAGGGCAGTCCCGCGCCGTTACCCACGTATACCGCGTCGAAGCCTTCTTCCTGCATAAGCTGGTCGATCGTCTTGATCTTGCCTATGACGTAATCGAGCTTTATCTCGACTCCCATCTTCTTGAGGAGGTCGACTTCGCGCTCAACGATCGCCTTCGGAAGCCTGAACTCGGGTATGCCGTATACGAGCACGCCGCCAGCCTTGTGAAGGGCCTCGAAGATCGTGACCTTGTGCCCTAAGAGGGTGAGGTCGAAGGCGGCAGTGAGGCCCGACGGGCCGGCGCCCACGACTGCGACCTTTTTGCCTGTGGACGAAGCAGTCGTCGGCAGCTCGCCGCCGCCGTGCTTGCCCTGATAGTCTGCTACGAACCTCTCGAGGCGGCCTATGGCGACCGGCTCGTTCTTCTTGCCCACTATGCAGAACTTTTCGCACTGCATCTCCTGCGGGCAGACCCTGCCGCAGACTGCGGGCAGGAGGCTCGATTCCTTGATCTTGGCCAATGCGCCAAGGTAGTCTTTTCCCGTAATAAGCCCAATGAAAGACTTGATGTCTATGCCGACCGGACAGCCCGTCCTGCAGAACGGCTTCTTGCACTGCAGGCACCTTGAAGCCTCAAGGAGCGCCTGCTCCTCGGTATACCCGGTGGTGACTTCCTGAAAATTTTTTGCCCTTACATGCGGATCCTGCTCCGGCATTGCCTGACGAGGAACCTTCGGCTTTTTGGGCTGCTCCTCTTTTTTCTCCTCGCTCATCGCATCCCTTTCTCTTTATGCCGAGTGGCACATCTTCTTTTTGCAGATATCGACGGCTATCTTCTCCTCGGGCAGATACTGCCTCTGGCGGGCCATCATCTCATCGTAATCAACCTGGTGGCCGTCAAACTCTGGGCCGTCCACGCACACGAACTGGGTCTTTCCGCCGACCGTGACGCGGCAAGCGCCGCACATGCCGGTGCCGTCCACCATGATGGTGTTGAGGCTGGCGAAGGTCTTTATCTTGTGGGGCTCGGTCACCTTGCAGACGAACTTCATCATGATGGGCGGGCCTATGACCACGACCAGGTCGATCTGCATCTTGTCGACCTCGATCAGGCGCTTCAGCTCGTCCGTTACGAAGCCTTTTTTACAGTAGCTGCCATCGTCGGTCGTGATGCAGACCTTGTGGCTCGCCTTCTGCATGTTGTCTTCGTAGATGAGGAGGTCCTTCGTGCGAGCGCCCAGTATCGATATGACATTGTTGCCCGCTTCCTTCATGGCCTTGGCAATCGGGTGGACCGGAGCGATCCCGACGCCGCCGCCAACGCAGACGACAGTGCCGAATTTTTCAACGTGAGTAGGCTTGCCGAGAGGGCCGGCTACGTGGTCCAGCCTGTCGCCCTCTTTCATGGCGCCAAGCGCTATAGTGGATGCTCCTACCTCCTGGAACAGGATGCTTATGGTGCCTTTTTCCGCATCCTTGTCCGCTATGGTCAGGGGTATCCTCTCCCCGGTCTCGCCGTTTATTATGATGACAAACTGGCCGGCCTTGTGCGCCTTCGCTATCTCGGGCGCGTTCAGCTCGAACTCGGTGATCCTCGGTTCGACATCCGACCAGACTGTTTTCTTCAGGATTTCATACATTAATCTCACCCTGTCCTGTTTATTGGTAATTGAATAGACTACCAGTTCTCTATCTCTTTCATGAAGTCGTCGTACTTTTCCTCGAAATCCCTCAGGTGCCTGCTCTCCTCCGCGGCCAGCAGTATAAAGAGGTCTTTCGCCTTCTTGTCGTCGACCAGTTTGGAATACTTCAGATACGAGTCCATAGCCTCTTTTTCCCTGGCCATGGCTGCCTTCAGGACCTCCTGGTAATCCGCGGTCTCGTCCAGCGTGATCTTCCCCAGGTAGTCCTCGTAGCCCAACGGTTTGACGATGCCATGCGGTTTAGGCAGTGGCTTGCCGGTCTCGATAAGTCTTATCGAGGTCGTTCAAATGGTCGATATGCCTTTGCTCTTCCTCTGCAAGGGACAATAAGAAACGTCTTGACGCTCTCGTTGCGCGCATGCTCGGCAGCGCCAAGGTAAAACCGTCTCGCGTTTTCCTCGTTTATCCTTGCATAGTCTACGATCTCGACAAGGGTGATATCTTCCATTTGCCCTCCTATGCGGTAATCCGTTTTATATCCGGGCCCCGGAATGGGGCCCGGATATAAAGGATTATAGCATATCTATGTAACCGCAGGGGCAGGCCTCTGCGCACTTCTTGCAGCCCTGGCACTTCTCCAGGATAAAGCCGTAGTGCGTCCCCCTCGGGGTCTCCTTCGAGAGTTTCTCGACGGCGCCGTCCGAGCAGTACATCCAGCAGTTGTCGCAGTCGAAGCAGAGACCGCAGCTCATGCAGCGGGTGACTTCCGCCTTGAACTCGTCGTCCGTAAGCGGGAGCATCGGCTCCTTGGTCATGCTGCCCTTAACATCGGCGGCAGCTATGAACTTCGTCTCGTTCCGCTCCTTCTTGGGGAAGAAGTCCGTGAACATCGTCTGGTAACGTACGACCGCCAACGGGGCGACTTCTTCCTTCTGCTTGTTCTGGATGTAGTCGTCTATCGCCTCGGCGGCCATCCTGCCAAGGCCTATCGCCTCGGTGACAAGGCCGAGCTGGTTGGTGACGTCGCCGCCGGCGAAGACGCCCTCAACGGCTGTCTTGCCAGTACCTGCATCGGCGGATATCCAGCCCCACTCGTTCTTTATGTTGTCGATGCCGTTCCACTCTGGCTCCTGGCTGATGGACGGGCATACGAAGCTCGCCTCTATCACGAACTCGGAACCGGGGACCGGGACGGGCCTGCGCCTGCCGGATGAGTCTGGCTCGCCAAGCTCCATCTTCTGGACCTTGAGGCCGGTGGCCTTTCCGCTCGCATCCTTAACGACCTCGACCGGGGCGGTGAGGAACTCGAAGTGCACGCCCTCTTCCTCGGCTGAGTGTATCTCGTGCTCGATGGCCGGCATCTCGGCCCTGGTCCTTCTGTAGGAGAGGGTGACGTCGGCGCCCAGGCGGACCGCAACCCTGGCCGCGTCTATGGCGCTGTTGCCGCCGCCGATCACGACGACCTTCTTGCCGATATCGACCGTCTCGCCGTGGTTGACCTTGTGCAGGAACTCGGCGCCGGTCATGGAGTTGGGGGCATCCTCGCCGGGCACGCCCAGCTTCTTGCCTGCATGCGCGCCTATACCCATGAATACGACCTTGTTGTTCTTCCTGAGGTCGTCCATGGAGACGTCTTTACCAACCCTGGTGTTGAGCTTTATGTCAACACCCATATCTTGGATCTTTTTTATTTCCGCGTCAAGGATATTATCCGGGAGACGGTATGCGGGTATGCCATAGCGCAGCATTCCGCCAGCCTTTTCGAATGATTCATAAACCGTGACGCCGTAACCGCGGCGCGCAAGCTGGTAAGCGCAGGAAAGCCCTGCAGGGCCCGCGCCCACGACAGCTACAGTCTCGGCCTTCTTCTCTTCGGTGAGCTTCCTGAGCGGGAGGTTGTTGTTTATCCCGTAGTCGCCCATGTAGCGCTCTATGTTGTTGATGTTGAGCGCGCCCTCCAGGCTGGCCCTGTTGCATTCGCTCTCGCAGGGGTGCGGGCAGACCCTTCCTGTCGTCGCCGGCAGGGGGTTCTTGTCCGTCAGCATGTACCATGCCTCAGCCGTGGACTGGTCGATAGTCCTGCCATACATCTCGGACTGGCTGATGTGCATTACGTAGCCCCGGATGTCAACGCCTGCTGGGCACTTGAAGGTGCACGGCGGGGTCTTGGGCTGGTATTTCGGCCTCAGCGTCGAGACCTGTGCGCCGGAAGACTTCGCGCCGTAATCTTTTTTCTTCTTTTTCACCAATGCCATGACTTCGTTCTCCGTTGTTTAAAAGGCAACGCACCCTTCAGGCGCATGAACTTCTGTCCTGAAGGGTGCGCGGCCTGACCTTATACTAGCGCTTGTGCCAAACCAGATACAACTTAGTTGGCGCTTCCTTCCGTATGCGGGAGCTCAAGAGTCGTACCGCCGAAGTAGCCGTATACCAGCTTCTCGTCGTCGATGAGCTCCTTGAGGGCATCCTTGACGTCCTTTTTGGACGCGTCAGGATAATGCTCGACTACTTCCGCGACCATCTGAGGAACCTTAACCTGCTTCTTGCCCGAGTAGGACTCTACCTTTTTGAAGATGTATTCTTTTAATTCTTCAACAGTAGCCATGGTTCCTCCCCCTTAGAATTTGAAATGGGTTGAGCTGTTGTACGTGCTCGACGCCAGGGTGAAGTCATCAATGTGGTACTTGGTGAACTCGAGCCCTGTCTTCTCGAAGAACTTCGGCCAGCCTATCCTGTTGATCCACTCGCCGACCCTCTCGTACTTCTTTGCGTCCTTGGCATAGGTCTCGACGATGTTCTTGACCGCGCTCGTGACTTCCGGCCACCTCGGCGGGTTGTTCGGGAGGTATGGTATCGCGAGCTTGGAGAACATCGGCTTGGTCCTGGTGTTACTGACCTTGCCGCCGACCCATATGGATATACCATCGTTCAGCGGGTTGGCTATCGGCATGGCCGGGCAGACGGTGTAGCAGTTGCCGCAGTACATGCAGAGGTCTTCCATGACTTCGACCGACTGCTTGCCGTCGACCATCTTCGGCCTGATGGCTGCCTTCGGGCAGGAGGCGACGGTGGTCGGGATCTCGCACATGTTGCCGAGCTTGTCGTGGTCGATGGTCGGCGGGGTCCTGTGTATGCCGAGTATCGCGATGTCGGAGCAGTGGACGGCGCCGCACATGTTCAGGCAGCAGGCGACCGCTATCCTGAGGTGCGCCGGGAGCGTCATGGACGTGAAGTAGTCGATGAGCTCGTCCATGGTGGCCTTGACGACGCCGGAGGCGTCCGTCGCGGAGCTGTGGCAGTGCACCCATCCCTGTGTATGGACTATGTTGGATATGCAGTGGCCCGTGCCGCCGACAGGGATCTTGAGGGCCGTAAGGTCGGCAATCAACGCGTCGACGTTGGCTTCCTTGTCCGTCATGAACTCGACGTTGTTACGGCTGGTGTAGCGGAAGAAGCCGTCGCAATACTTGTCGGCCAGGTCGCACATCCTGCGGATATTGTCGATGCTGACCAACCTCGCCGACGCGGCCCTGACGGTGTAGAGCTTGTCGCCGGACTCACCAACGTGCATGAGCACGCCCGGCTTCGGGATCGTGTGATACTTCCACTTGCCGTAGTTGGCCTTAACGATCGGGTGGAGCATCTGTTCGTAATGGGGCGGTCCTATATCAGTTTTTCTTTTTGGAGCAGCCATTTCCTAATTCCTCCATGAATGTAATATGGTATTTATTTAAATATGCATCCGCTTTAAACCAGGCCTACTCGCCTTCTTCGAAGAACTCTTCGTAGAAGATGTAGGGGTTGGACCTGGGCTCGCATACCATCTCCGGCAGCGGCTCAAGGCCGACTTCCTCGATGAAGTTGCCCTTGCCTATGCGGACGATCATCTCGCCGATACGCTCCCTGGCCTCGCCGGTCTCATCCCAGAACTCCCAGATGGTGGCGATAAGCTCCTTGAACTCCTCATATGGCGGCTCCATCTTCATGAACGGCACGATGACGGAGGCGAGAAGCGCGCCCTGGACGATCGGGGCCTTCGCGCCCAGAAGGAGGGTCGCGCCGGTGTCGGTGCCGATCCTGAGGGCCTTCGGCATGACGTTTATGCAGTGCATGCAGCGGTTGCAGTTCTTGTTGTCTATGGAGAGCTTGCCGCCGTCGAATGACATGCAGCCGGTCGGGCACTTGCCGACGACGTCGCCCGCTATGTCGACCTTGCCGCCCTTGGCGTACTCGGCAACCGCGGCGTCGTCCTGCCTGATGTTGTCTCTCCAGGTCCCGATTATGGAGCAGTCGGAACGGGCTATCGAGGCGACGCAGTCGTTCGGGCAACCGGAGATCTTAAACTTGAACTTGTACGGGAAAGCCGGCCTGTGCAGCTCGTCCTGGTACGTGTTGGTAAGGTCGTGGCATAACGCCATGGTGTCTATGCAGGCGTACTCGCAGCGGGCCATGCCGTTGCAGCAGGACGGGGTCCTGACGTCGGAGCCTGAGCCGCCCAGGTCCCAGCCGTGCTCGGACAGGTCGGTGAATATGTCCTCAAGCTGGTCGGTCGTGGTGCCCATCATGACCATGTCGCCGGTGGAGCCGTGCATGTTGGTAAGGCCTGAACCGTACTTCTCCCACATGTCGCAGATGTATCTCATCGCCGTGGTGTTGTAGAACCAACCGGAGGGCTGGTTGATACGGACGGTATGGAAATGAGAAACGTTCGGGAACTTCTCGGGGCTGTCGGAGTAACGGCCGATGATGCCGCCGCCGTAACCGCGGACGCCGACGATGCCGCCATGCTTCCAGTGTGTCCTCTTGTCCTTGTAGGACATCTCGAGGAGTCCTAGAAGGTCCTTGCACATAGGTTTCCTGCCGGCCATTTCCTTTATATCTTTTATAAAGCTTGGCCAGGGACCTTTTTCAAGCTCGTCTATCATTGGGGTGTTGGACATTATAGCTTTCTCCTTTTCGTTTTTCGATAAAAACCCGACCTCTTCACAACTGCGCTTTCCACTTCTTCCAGGCTCACCTCCTTTGCCTTCTTTTTATTTTTCCAGACTGTGGCTATTTCAAGGGCTTTATGGCCCGACAATATTCTTGAGGGCAAGCGCTGCAATATCTTTTACTGCCATCCGCTTCAGTTCTTCGTCCTCGTAGACCTCTGTCACGGCATCGTCTCCGGACAGCGCCTCAAGTGCAGCCGCCGCCGGCTGGTATTTCAGCCTTCCCAGCGTCCAGGCCGTGACCGCCCTGACCTGTGGTTCGGGGTCGGACAGAAAACCGACCAGCTTCGGAGCCATCTCAATCGAGAGGGAAGAGTCAGACCCGGAGATCTCGCCTATCGCCCAGATAGAGCCCGCAAGCATCGTAGTGTTGCGGTTGGCCGGATTCGAAAGCTCTTCATCGTCCAGAAAGTGGGCGGCGATCCTTCCGGCGTTGCCCGCGACCTCAGGGTTTTTGTGGTATATCTCCCCTAACGCCTGGTTTGAACCCCATCCTACAATGCTTGCTTCCTCAGCCAGTGACCACAGGAGTCTTTTGACTATCGGCTTGACAAGCTCTGGTTCTGCAACCGCCAGGTGGCCGAGCATAGTGACCGCCCGCCACATAAGCAGCTCTTCGTTATCATACAGGAAACCTGAAAGTACCCGTACCAGCTTCCTGTCTTTCCTTGCGAGGTCTATTACATCTTCGGGCTTGTTTTCCCTGAGAAGACCGGCAAGGACCTCGCGAGCGGACATGCTAAAGCCAGGACATCGGCCTGTGCTGCTCCACGAGTGCTACAAAGCCAAGGTAGTCGATCTCTTTGACGCCGTCTACGATCTTGTCGATGTTCCTCGCCTTTAAATCGGCGATAAGGGCATAGACTTCATGGTCCTTTTGGGCTGCCTTTATAGTGTCGGCCATCTTGCCAGTGGCAAGCACGCCAACGACAGCGTCTTCGATGAGCAGTATCGGATCGCCCTTGGCGGCCGTCCTTATGCAGCTGCCCATGCTGTCTTTCGAATATGGGGACTTATTAACTATGTGAAGCATATATATACTCTCCTTATGCTCGGCTTATTTGTTAGAACGGCAGAAGGACATCCTGCTCGGCCATTATCTTGCCAATCTGGGCTGAGTCGACCATTTCCACCGGGATCGCAAGGTCCTCAAGCGTGAGGCCCCTCATCTCCATGGACTCCTTGTCGACATATATCTTCTCCACGCCGTAATCCTCAAGGACCGGCAGGGTCTGGACAAAGCCCTTTATGCCCAACACGGAGGTGTCCTGGCCCTTCTTGAGGGAGAATACGCCGTCGTCCATGTATATCGCGCCCAGCTCGTTGTCGAATGCTCCGAATATAAGCATGACTTCAAGCCCTTCCCAGGCGTAAATCGTGCCGTGTGGGGCATTCCTGTTTACGAACATTATCTTGGCCATCGGTTTTACTCCTTTCAGTCTTTTAGTCGCCGAAGGTAACTACCCTGTCGGCATCGGTGCATATTTCGCTGAGCTGGCCAAGGCCTGAGATGCGGCTGTTCGGCAATATGTTCTCCGGGTTGACGCCTCTCCTCTTTGCCGCGGCTACGCAGATAATGAGGTCAACACCTTTCGCGCCAAGCTCCGACCACCTCTTCGCTATGTGCCTGTCGTCTTGCGGCGGCTCCATCGCCTTGCTCAGGTTACCAACACCGTCGTCATAGAAGAACACGCCCTGGATGGTGTTGCCCTTCTCCATGGCTGCCACTATGAACTTGTAGGCGGTATCGGAGGCCTGGTGGTTGTACGGGCCTTCCTCTATAAGTACCCCGATTTTCATGTTTCCTCCTTTTCAAGAACAGTATTTACTGATTAACCTTCAATCTTGCCAATCTTGCCGGCCTTCTCATATGCCTTGCTGAACATAGCGGCCGCCCTGGCCTTGTCGTACTGGGCGCATTTGACGGCTATGCTGTTCAGGAGTTCGCAGCTCTTCGGATTTTCGTCGACCGCTGAAGCTGCCTTAGTGGCCATGTCCCAGACCATACCGGACCTTGCATCACCTTTGGACGCCCAATCAGCGGCTATGTCGGCAAGGGCGGCGGCCTTGACTGCGTCATCGCTCTCGATTTTCGCGGCCATATCAAACAACTTGTCCTGGTCAAGCCTGCAAAGCCTTTCGGCAATCTTCCACTGAAGCTGTCCGCTCTTTGAGTCTGCGGCGGCGCCTGCGGCCTTGCCGTAGAGCTTCTTCGCGGCGGCGGGGTCCGTGGCGGCCTTGATGTCGCCCGCATCACAAAACGCCTTCGCCTTGACATACATCAAATAGCCCTTCGGATAAAGGCGGTCGGCCTTTATCATCTTGCTGGGCTCGTTGACCTTGTCCATCGCCTTTGTGAAGGCATCATCGCCGTCCTTGAGGGTGGCAACGGCCATCGCGGCATAGACCTGGTTTACGAACTGCGGGTAGTCTATGTCCTTGACAATTGCTTCCGCCTTCTCGGCGTTTATGGGCACATATGCCAAGGCAACCGACGTGAGGGCCTTTGCCTTGTCGTAGCCGTCGTCGATATTCTTTGCTTCCGCCTCGACCTTCTCAAGGTCTGCTTCGCTTGCCTTGCCTGTCTTCTTCGCATTCGCCTCGGCAATCTTCATCATTGCGGCGAAGCGGGCATCGTGGTGAGCCGAATCGATTTTTTCCGCAACCTGACCGGCGTTGTCCGGATCGACAGCAGCCATCGCTATTGCGACGTCGCTGAGTGCATAGGACTTGGTGTAGGGATGCTCTATCGTGTCGGCGATGCCGGCGGCCTTGGAGAACATCTCGCGGGCCTTGTTCATATCGGTGCCGTAAAGCGCCTTCGCGGTTGCGGCAAGCGATTTCGCAGCGGCGGCCTGAAGCCTGGACTTCTCAGCGCCGAGGACGGCGGACTTTACCGCTTCGGGAGCATCTTCGCTAAGCGAAGCGGACTTGGGGTCCATCTTAAGTATCTCGTCTGCCGCATCTGCCGCAGCATAGAACGCCTTTGCGGTACCGATTGCGTTTAAGGCATACGCCTTGACCCTCGGGTCGGCTATCTTGCCCGCCACACCCATGGCTGCCTCGGCATCCATACCTGCAAGGCCCGCCGATACACCCCTGAGGTCGAGGTCGCGGTACTTCTGGTCCGTCATTGCCTCGGCCTCCGCGGCCGCATCCATAAGGATAGACTTCGCCTTGCCCTTGTCGGATACCGCTATACCTTCGGCTATGGAGCGTATTGTCCACACCCTTCCGGTGGCCTTCTCTATCCTGTCTATAGCAGGGGTTATCTGCTCCAGTTCTTTAGGTCCCCAGCCCTCGGAATCGGCTTTGAACTCTGCGACCATCGCTTTGTTGGCCGGTGAATGCGCCTCCCTGGCAATCTTGAGGGCCTCGTCCAGCACCTGTGAGGCACCGGCGGCGCCGTGCTGGGCCATTGCCATACCGACCTGGCCCATCTCGTATGCCTTGGAGTTCATGTTGTCGAGCGTGTCGGCCGCCTTCATGGCCTTCTCGACAGTGGCTGCCAGCACCTTCGGATCCACACCCTTATTCTCGGCGCTCTCCTTGCAGGATACAAGCAATAATGAAGTTAAAAGTAATGCAAGAACCGCAAATAGTCTCTTCTGCATCCTAACCTCTTATTCCTTTATAGTGTTTTTAAGGCCAAGGGACAACAAGAATGCCAACAACATCACGACCACGAGCCCAAGGCCTATGACCTTCTCCATCTTGTAGTTGTCCCTGAGGTTGTTGAACTTCTCGTACACTCCGCCCACATTCTTCTTGATCTTGAGGTCCGGCCCGCTGAACCCCTCTATAGACGTCGGGGTGGTTTCCGAAAGGTCCGCGTAGGCCACGCCTGCCTTTGTCAAGTCCTCACGAAGGAACTGAGGGTATCTGCGAGTCTCTTCCTCCATGCGGGTAAGGAACTCGTCGTACTTCACCAGCCTGCTCTCGGTGAAGAACGTGTCCTTCTTAAGCTCCAGTATGCCGGGGCAAAGCGTGTTCTTTTCCTGATAGACGCTCTTGTCCCAGCCCATCACGTTGCCGAAGGAGGCCATCTCCTTTGACGTGTGGCATTCGCCGCAGCGGTTGTCCTTGGCATATGCCTGCGTCGCCAGAAGCATTATTCCCGCAACAACCAGTGTTTTAGTGATTTTTTTGAAAACTCTACCGGTCACGGTACTCTCCTTGTGAAATCGTCTAAAGATTTATCGTTCCCTTTATACGGGTTTGTCCGCGGTCTCTTACGAGTAATGCCCCCAGATGGTCAGGCCCACGAAGACGATCAGGCCTCCATATACAGCCATGCGGAACGTAGGCCTGCGCTTCCAGCTCTTCTCAGGAGACCTGTCCAGGAACGGCAGCAGGAACAGGCCGGTTATGGCTATCATCTGCACGCCCATGCCCAAAAGCTCCGCCGCATCTCCAAAATACTTGGTCGGGAACAGCTTGAGAGTCTGGTACGCCGCGAGGAAGTACCACTCGGGCTTGACCGCCAGCGGGGTGTTCGTGGAATCAGCCGGCATCTCCGGCGGCAGAAACAGCCCCGGGTAGAAGAAGGCTATTAGAAGGAACACACCCAGCACTATGCTTACGATTACACCCTTGTCTATCACATCGTTTGGAAAGAACGGCTCAAGCTCGCCTTTCCAATTGCTTTTATTGTATTTCATCCTCTTGTCACCCCTCTTCTAGAGATTTTCCTGGATGCCGGACTTCTTGATCATCATGAAATGGAAACCCAGGAATGCTGACATTACGACCGGCAGGAAAAGGTGCAACGCAAAGAACCTGCCGAGCGTCGCCCCGCTGACCGCGTCCGCGCCCCTGATTATCTTCATCATGTCCGGGCCTATGACCGGCATGACGGAGAACGAGGTCGTGAGGACCGTGACCGCCCAGAATGAAAGCTGCGTCCAGGGTAGCAGGTAGCCGGAGATGCCCATGACCATTGTGAGCATCAGAAGGACGAACCCGGATATCCAGTGGAACTCCCTCGGCGCCTTGTACGCGCCTGTGATTATCACCTTGATCATGTGTATCATGACCAGCAGTATCATGACGTTCGCGCCGACCGCGTGGATCCTCCTGAACAGCCAGCCGAAGACGACGCCGTTGTCAATGAACACGACGCTTGAGAATGCCTCCGTAGGCGACGGGGTGTAGTATATGAGGAGGAACGTGCCAGTCAGCACCTGTATTATGAACAGGATAAGTGACATACCTCCGAAGCAGCCGAAGAACTCGTACCACTTGCCGATCTTCGGTGCCTTTTTGGAGAACACCTCGTCATCAAGGAGTTCCTTGATGCCGGTCCTTGAGTCAACCCACTCTATTATCTTGTTTATCACTATGCACCTCCAACTATCAGCTTGTCGCCGGCAATCTTGAACTCGAGTTTATCGAGCGGCGCGGGAGGCGGTCCGCCCTTGTTTATGCCGTGCTCGTCGAACCAGCCGTCGTGGCAGGGGCATTTGAACTTCTTTTCAGCTTCGGTCCATTTCACCAGGCATCCAAGGTGAGAACACTTGAGCGAAATACACTCAAAACCAGCCTTCCTGTTAAAGGCCAGGAACGGGATGCCGGCAAAAACGCCCTGAACAAAGCCGTCAACCGGAATGTCATCCAGGTTGAGGACGGCAGGCTCCGGCTTGCCCCTCTGGACCGGCTTGAAGGAGGCCAGCAAGGGTACGCCGACGATGCCGGCCCCGACTGCGCCCACGATACCTGCGAAGGCCCCCAGGAACTGTCTGCGGTTGGTAAGTTGCTTACCGCCGCCGTGGGCTTCTTCGTGTATAGCTTCGGTAGTTTCTTTCTTCTCTTCCATTTATAAAGGCTCCTGTCTCTGGATTAAAGACCTTTGCGTCTTTTATTCGTAACCCTCGACTCTTTTCACGCCCACGTAATCATGGCAATTATTGCAGGATGTGTGAACGTCGTGGCAGAGCATGCACTCCTGCTTGCTGTAATCGCCCCTGAGGAGGATGTCCATATGGTGCTGCTTCCAGTACTCCACCGGCTGGTGGTATTCCGGAGACAGTATCCCCTCGGGGAGCTTCAATGCAAGCGGTCCCTTGCCTTTCAGTTCGGGCTTGGCGACCTTCTGGCAACCGCCAAGGAGGACAAGGAAGAGGAACGAGGCCAGTATCAGGTTCAAAGTAGTCCTCATTATATGCCCTCCTTTCCGCCCATGACTATCGCACGGCCTATCAGCTGGTGCACTCCGCCTACTTCTTCCATCTCGTACCCGTAGTACGGGAACACCTTGGTGAACTGGGCCTTGCATATTGCGCAGATGAGGGCAAAGAAGTTGGCACCATGGCTGTCCTTGATCTGCCTTGTAGGCCTGCATCCTCGGCATCGCGCCCTTGATGCGGATGTCCATGAGCTCGTCGGTAAGGATACCGCCTCCACCGCCGCAGCAGAACGTCCGCTCGCGGATGGTGTCAGGGGCCATATCTACGAACTTGTTGCAGGAGGCCCTTATCAATTCCCTCGGGATCTCGAACTGTCCGCCGGCGCTGTTGCCCATCCTCGAACCCCTTGCGACGTTGCAGGAGTCGTGGAAGGTAACGGTGAACTCGTCGTTGGCAGTCTTGTCAAGCTTGAGCGCCCCCCTCTTTATGAGGTCGTAGGTGAACTCGCATATGTGCTGCGGCGCCGGGTACTTCGAGGATCAAGCCCGAGTTTGTCGAACGGGCCTATGAGGGTGTTCCAGAAGCTGTACGCGATACGCCAGGCATGGCCGCATTCGCCGTGTATAAGCCTCTTGGGCTTCAGCTCCTGTATGCCTTCCTTTATGCGGGTAGCAACCTTCTCCATGACGCCGTAATTGCCGATGAACATGCCGAAGTTGCCCGCCTCAGAGGCGTGCGAGCTTAAGGTCCAGCTTATACCCGCCTGGTCGAACACCTTTGCGTAGCCGACAAGCGATTCGATATGAGGGCTGGCGAAGAAGTCTGCGGAGGGCGTTACGAGCAGGACGTCCGCGCCGACGACGTCCATCGGAAGCTTTATGTCCGCGCCGGTCAGTTCCTTGACGTCTTCCATGACGAAATCAAGGGTGCTCTGGATGGCCGGGCCGGGCATGCCGAGGTTGTTGCCTATGGTGTAGACCTTGTGGATGATCTCGGTAACGTACTTCTGGCCGTAACCGACCGAGTCGAGAATCTCCCTTGCCGCCATCGTTATCTCGGCAGTGTCTATGCCGTACGGGCAGAAGACCGAGCAGCGCCTGCACTCCGAGCACTGATGGAAGTATACGAACCACTCGTCCATCATCTCTTTCGTGAGGTCTTCCGCATCGACCAGCCCGCCCAGGAGCTTTCCGCTCAAGGTGAGGTATCGACGATATACCTTCCTTAGGAGCTCCTGCCTGGCAACCGGCATGTTCCTTGGGTCTCTCGATCCCAGGAAGAACTGGCATTTGTCCGTGCACGACCCGCACTTGACGCATATGTCAAGGTAGACTTGCAGGGACTTGTATTTCGTAAGAAGCTCTTCGAGCTTCTGTACCGCTTTTTCTTTCCAGTCAGGCACAAGCTCGCCCGGGAAGCCCAGGGCAGTCATGTCCTTCTCTTTGGCGACGTGGCACTTTACCGCGGCCGAAGCGCCTTCCTTCAACCCCGGTATTGTAATTATGCCTGTCAGCTCAGGAACTTCTAACTTTACCTTTGCCACTTTTTTTCTCCTTACGCGCTCAGGTTTGTTGACCAGGGGTTAACGTGTTTCTTCTCTCTCGAGTTGTCTACCTGGGTTCTGGTCGGGCTGAAGAAGATACCGCCCGCATGCATAAGCTTGCTGAACGGGAAGTAGACCAGAAGCAATGATACAAGGGTCAAGTGCAGCAGGAAGACCGGATCCAGGGGGACGACTGAGAAGTTTCCGGTCACCAGACCGAAGACAAAGCCCTTGACGTCGACCATGAACGGCCTGACATAATATTTCATAAGGATGCCGGTAGTGGCTATCCCGAATATAAGCGCCAAAACGAAGTAGTCCGGGAGCGAGGAGATGAAGACCGTCCTGTCGACTGTGGTCCTCCTCATGAGCAGGTACAAAACGGCAACCGGGAGCACATAGCCCGCGTATATGCCTATATTCTGCATGCTCATGACCCATGCCGGTACCGGGTAAATGAAATATCGTAGATGTCTGATTATTACGAAGAGGAATGACCAGTGAAAGACCACGCCGCCGAACCATGTCCACTTGTTGCCCTTGAACAGGCTGTTGAAAAAAACGACGTCGTTGAATACCCTTAATACAACTCCGGCACCGGTGGTCGGTGCGGGTGTGGTCGGTATCTTTAAGGGGGACGGGGTCTTGGCGTATTTTGTTACTTTGGAGAAAAAGCCGAAGACTAATATTAACCCGGCACCGTAAGCCATGGCCGTGAAAATAATTGAAAGCAACACCGAAAATTCCATCGATCTCCCTTCCTTCTCATATGTAGATATATGAGTTGCCGGCCGGGCGGGAGCCCGGCCGGCAACAGACCGTCTTGGTGGTTAGACGCAGCCTGTCGGCTTAGGAAGTCCGGCGATCTTGCAGGCCTGCTTTGCAGGGCCAGCCGGGTAAAGCTCGTAGAGGTACTTGGTGTTGCCCTTCTCTGGCCCGAGCTTCTGGCCGATGGCCTTGACGAGTATCTTGATCATGGGAGCGATCTTGTACTCGGCATAGTAGTCCCTGAGGAAGTTGACGACTTCCCAATGGGCGGGGGTCATCTCGACTTCTTCCTGCTCCGCGAGGAAGCCTGCAATATCCTCGTTCCACTCATCAAGGTTCAACAAATACCCGTCCTCGTCCACTTCGTAAGTTTTGCCTTTGTATTCTAAGCTCGGCATCTTACAACCCTCCTTAAAAGAGATAGTTATCCTGCAAACATCACAGACGCCCCAACTGACCCCTGTGCACCTAAAAGATATGTAGATTTTAAAACCGGACCTTAACAGGTAAAACTCGGAAGTGCATATAAAACAAACGGCATGCTACAGATGCGGCAGAGGCTCTTATCCCCTCCCCCAGTGCTTGCAACCGAAATATTTAGTCCGGAAAATACGTTGCCAAAGAGCTGTATTCGTTTTTAAAACAGCGTTATATTAAATTAAGACTTTTGGTTTGTCAAGAGGTTTTTTTTGGTATAACTATTAATAAATTTTACTAATTTAGAGGCCCACTGAGGAGCCCCCAGGATGTGTATATGGGTATATCCTGCAAGGACGTTTTTGTATAACAACCCGTCATGGACCCCGTCTATACCCTTGCCGCGCTCAAGGGTGAACGCGAACTCCGCGCCGGGGGCCAACTCTATGCTGGAGTGGTGGAACTCGTGCGCCCTGATAGGGCCGTCCATTTCGGCCAGAGGGCCCGGCCCCGGTGGGGTTCAATATTACATAACCGTGGCCGGCTGGCCGGTTTGACATCTTTACATCGTGGGGGAAGACCCCGGCCATGCCGCAAGTCTTCCCGTCCCATGATATGCTGCGGCAGAGGTACATCAACCCCCCGCACTCGGCGTAGACCGGCATACCGGACTCAGCGGCATTCCTTACCGACTCCCTCATGGAGGAATTCTTCTCCAGCGCCTCCATGTGCACCTCCGGGAACCCGCCACCTATATAGAGACCGTCAACATCCGGGAGTTTTTGGTCGGTCAGGGGCGAGAACGGCACGATCTCCGCCCCGGCCTCTTTAAGCGCCTCCAGGTTGTCCGGGATAGTAGAACGTGAAGGCGCGGTCCATGGCAACGCCTATCCTGACGACCGGCTCGGGTATAATACTTACGGGCTCGACCTTATGCTCAAGGGCTGGGGCGGACCTGGCTATGTCTAATAAGCGAGTCCAGGTCCAGGTTCTCGCCGATGACCCTCGCCATGACATCTATCGCCGGAGAAAGGCCCCTGTCCTCCTTCAAGGGGACAAGGCCCAGGTGGCGCATGGCAATCCCCATGTCCTCCTCGAAAGGCAGTGCGCCAAGGACCCTTGCGTCGCAGTACCTCTCGATGGCGTCGCGGAGCTTCTTTTCGTGCCTTGCGCCCCTTACCCTGTTCAGTATCACGCCCTTGACTTCCGTGCCCGGCTCGAACGTCTCGAAGCCTTTCACAAGCGGCGCGATGCCCCTCGTCATCCCGGAGCAGTCTATGACCAGTACGACCGGGGACTTAAGCAGCCTGGCCAGCCCGGCCGTCGAGTCGGAGCCCTCAAGGTCCATGCCGTCATAGAGGCCCATGTTGCCTTCTATAATGCTTATATCGGAGCCAGGCGCATGGCGCAGGAAGCTGCCCAGGACGTTTTCCGCACCCATCATGAATATGTCGAGGTTTCTGGACTGCCGTGCCGGATGCGGCCTCATGCCACATGGGGTCGATAAAGTCCGGACCTTTTTTGAAGGGCTGCACCTTCAGGCCGCGGGAAGAAAGCGCGGCACAGAGGCCTATCGTTACGGTGCTCTTGCCTGAACTCCGGTGCGGCGCAGATATGGTAATACGTGGGAAGGCCTGGCTAGTCAAACTGCTGGGCTCCTTCATTAAAGAAGCTAGGATTGTTTCTAGGGTCTATCGGAGAGGTGGATTATAACACGACTTCTTTAAAATGTAAAAAACATTGTTGCTCAGGCAGGTCCCCTGCCAAAGTACCTCTTTAAATCCTCCAAGCCTCATATATGCGATCACCCTTGCGAAATCAAAAAAGTTGAAGGGGCTGGTGACAAGCCTGGATTTCCCGGCCTTGATCGCGGCGATTATCGCCTCGACATCTTTCTCGGCATCCACCATAGTATAGGTATAGCCTATCTGCAGGAGTGTGTGCGCATCTGATGTGCCCAGGAGCGGCAGGCCAAGCTCTTCAGCCTTTAAAACCGCCTTCCTGTTGAAATTGATCAGCCAGTTGTAGAGGTGGCAGAACTCTATTGCGTCGAACAGCTCGGGGCGGGCGTCCAAGAGCTTGCCGCAGCTCGGGGCCCAGGGAAAGTACGGATGGGCCGCCATGACGAGGTTGGCCTCCCCCTTGTCCCTGATTATGTCGGCAGGGGTCTTTACCTTGTCCGGCTCGCGAAAGTTCAGCAATACTATGTGCTGACGCAGGTATGTAAGCTCCATGCCCGGTATTATCAGCAGGCCGCGCTCTTTTGCGTAACCGAACAGCCTGTCGCTGATTATGTGGTGGTCGTGGTTCGTTACCGCGAACCCGTCGAACCCCCTCCTGACCATCTCGTCGACAAGCTGTTCCGGGCCATGCGGGATGTTGTCGAATACGTCGTCTGAGGTGTGCACATGGAAATCAAGTTTAAGCGGTTTTTTGTCCATTGGGGCATTTTACCCCATATATGCGCCCCAAGCAATAACAGTTGACAGTTTATCTCTTAAAAATTATACTGATATCGTAAAGTATTAAATAATAAACATCTTACGGGAGACCTGATGGGAGTACTTTCGTCAATCGGCAACACGCCACTTGTCGAGATAAAGAACATAAACCCGAACAAAAAAGTCCGGATCTTCGCGAAACTCGAAGGGTCGAACCCCGGCGGCTCGGTCAAGGACCGCCCAGCCTTCTATATGGTAAAGATGGCCGAGGAGCAGGGGCTTCTCACACGCGAGAAGATAATACTCGAAGCGACCTCCGGCAACACCGGCATAGGGCTCGCGATGGTGGCCGCGGCGAGAGGGTACCGGCTGAAGCTCACCATGCCTGCGTGCGTTTCGATGGAACGAAGGAGCATCCTCGAAGCGCTCGGAGCGGAGATAGTGCTCACCCCCGCGGAGCAAGGGACGGACGGCGCGATACTTATGGCGCGCAAGATACATGAGGAGTCGCCCGAGATATATTACATGCCGAACCAGTTCGAGAACCAGTACAACGTGATGGCGCATTACGAGACTACCGGGCCGGAGATACTGAGACAGACCGGCGGCGAGATCGCAGCCTTCGTTGCGGGCATCGGGACGACCGGCACCATCATGGGCGTCGGCAGGCGTCTGAAGGAATATTCTTCTTCAATAAAGGTCGTCGGCGTGGAGCCAATAAAAGGACATAAGATACAGGGCCTCAAGAACATGAAAGAGGCGATAGTCCCGGGCATATTCAACCCGGCAAACCTGGACGACAAGATAACCATAGACGACGAGACGGCATACGACGCCGCGCGCGCACTTGCCCTGAAAGAAGGCCTGTTCGTGGGCATGTCTAGCGGGGCCGCGCTGGCGGGCGCTATAGCACTTGCCGGCACCATGTCGTCCGGCAGCATAGTAACGCTGTTCCCCGACAGGGGCGACAGATACCTCAGTACTACGCTTTTCAAGTCCATCTGCGGGAAATGCAACCCATAGGCACCTAGTCCAAACAACAGGAGGAAACATGAAACGGGCATTTGCAATACTTGCAGGGTTCGGTTTTGTTACAGCACTCCTTCTCTCCTCTCACTTTGCGCATGCCGCTGATTCAAAGCCTTCGGCCGAGCTTGGCAAGACCCTGTTCGCAAGCACGTCGCTCGGCACAAACGGCAAGAGCTGCTCTACCTGCCACCAGTCGGAGCGGAAACTTGGTGTCCTGGCTTCAAAAAGCACATGGTTCGGCGGAAACGCGAAGACGCTTGAACAGGCGATCAACATCTGCATACAGAGCACTCTGAAGGGGAAGGCCCTGCCGGAGGACTCTGTTGAAATACAGTCTATAGCGCTCTATATGAGGTCGTTCATTAAAAAGTAGGAGGTCACCGTGAAAGTATTGGGATTCTCGGGAAGCCCGCGGGCTAACGGAAACACGGATCTGCTTCTGAAGGAATTAATGAAGGGCGCCAAAGAGGCCGGGGCCGAGACGGAGATAATAAACCTCAGCAAGGTACGCTTCGACCCCTGTATCTCATGCAACAAGTGCTTCAAGACCGGCCGCTGCGAGGTGGATGACGGGTTCCAGGCCATCTATGACAAGATCATGGAGGCAGACCATATCGTAGTGGCGTCGCCCATATACTTCATGGGCATCTCCGCCTGGGCCAAGACGCTGGTCGACCGGTGCCAGTGCTACTGGGCGAAGAAATACATCCTGAACGACCCGGTCTCGGAATATCGCGGCAACATCACGCGGCGCGGCGTTTTCATCTCGACAGCCGGCTCAAAAGTGAAGAAGGCCTTCGACGGCGCAATGTTCACGATGAGGTTCTTCTACGACGCTATAGGCGTTGTATATTACAAGAACCTGCTCTACAACAGCATCGACGACAAGGGCGTCATAAAGGACCACCCGACCGCGCTCAGCGAGGCCTACGAGGCGGGCAAGGAGATCGTGACGAAATAGGACTTAACCCATCACCCAGACTGGTTCACGGAATGGGAGATGGGGAAGTATTTTTGAGTTTTTAGCGATTATGAAAAAGAAATCTATTATACAACTTTCTGCTTATCTCCCTGATTATCCATCTGCTCCTTGTTTTATCGGGGTTCTCCGACTTCGGACGCCCAAATAGACAGGAAAAAGAGCCGCTGGTAGTCGAGATCACGGGACCGGTTTATGCGGCGCCAAAGACCCTTGCCGCAGCTTGCCCCGAAAAGAGGCGCCCAGGACCGCCTGCCGCCAAACCGCCCGAACCTGTAAAAGAGGTTGAATCGAATCCTCCAGCGCCTTCAACGGAATTGACCGTCCCTGTGCCTGAAAAAACCAAGCAAGCACAACAGGCTCCGGCTCCGCCCCCGGTACCGGCAACTGAAGGCCGGGCAGAAGGCGGGTTAAACGGTACATCCCCCGCCGACAAGGAGGGCATATCGGGCTGCACCCGGAACCTGGTCAGCAAGACCGACCTTATGCGTTATGCGGAGATAGAGGAGACGCTTCAAACTGACTACCTTATAAATTCATACCTGGCCAGGCTTTCATCGCTGATGGACAGGCGGATGGACAGCCTGCTCAAATATTCCAATTCCCGGTTCAACGACCCTACGGTCGAGTTTACTATCAGGTCCGGCGAACTCGAAAGCATCGAGATAGTCAGGTCGTCCGGGAACGAGAAGCTTGATAATGAAGTCAAGCAGGTACTCATTGATGCAAGTCCTTTTACCCCCCTGCCTGACATCTGGAAGAACCAGGACCTTACCTTTGTCGCAACGATAAATATCTATTAGGCTTTAAAAACAGATATATATATACAGAAGGGCCCGGCAAATGCCGGGCCCTTTTCAATCGAGACTTCACGCTTTATAGCAATCTGCGTTTAACCTTAGTTGCTGCTGCTATAGCGCTTGACCGTAACCTGGCAGGATTTGGATGCCTCGTAGGAAGCCGTGGAGCCGACGTTCCTGGCCCGCACGGTTATGGTGTTCACACCGATGTTGGATTTGGATGGCGTCCAGGACCAGGTCTTCGTCTGCGAGTAGCTGCGCTTGACAACGGTGCCGCTGGTGCCCGGCCCGCTGAGCAGGAACTGGTACTCGTAGGTGCCGGAGCCGCCTGAGGCAGATGCGGTAAAGGTTACCGACTTGCCAACGATGACCGTCCCAGTTGAAGGGGTGATGGTGGCGCTGGTGGCAGGCGACACGGTGCCCGTTCCGCCTCCATCACCACCGGTGCTGCCGCCTGAGGAAGTAGAATTGCTGTCCTTCCACTGGTACTGGTGAGGCCAGTTAGACGTATTGGTCGAGGTTATCTGCGTATGGCAGATGTTGCAACCGTTCTGCCTCTGCGGGGTGAGCCAGCCGTGCTCCTCCAGGTAATCCGATAGTCCAGCGCCCCTTGAGCTGCTATGGCAGGCGCCGCAACTGCCTATCGTCTTCACCGCACCCTGATACTGGGTGGACTGGTAGTTATCGGAAGCCTGAGCGGACGGGACCATGGCATGCGGCGAGCCGTGGCATGACGAGCAGTGAAGCCCGCCGTGGCCTAACGCGTTCCTGTAGAGCGTGGTGCCCGTGTCAACCTCGGCAACGCCCGAATGGCAGGTCACGCACTTGGGCTCGTTCAGCCAGGGTATCCTTCCGCCCGTGAGAATGGTGTTGGCCACGTTCGCCATGTCGCCGTGGCAGGTGGTGCAGTTGCCGTCGCTTGCGGTATGGGCAAGGCTCCTGCTGCACTGCGTCTTGTCTCCGGGATGGCAGTCATAGCAAGTAGCGCCCCTCGTGCTGTGCGACCCATGCATTGCGGAGGACAGATATCCTGTCGCGCCGTTTGCGTTGACAGTGTGAAGTATCGGGTCCGCATGGCAGCTTGAGCAGAGCACCGGGGCCTGGTTGGCGAGGTTAGTGCCGTGCATGGAGTCGTGCTTCCTGAGGATATCGCCAAACGTATCCGTAGTGCCGTGGCACTTGGCACAGTTGATCTCGTCCGATGTCGGTATCGTCGTCCTCGTCTGGGCCACTATATTGCCCGTGCTGTCTTTTACGGTGATCTCGGCCACCTGGTACGGGTTCCAGACGCCTTTGTCGTCAACCGGTGTAGCCGGTATGCCGTCGGCCTCGAACTGCGTGCCGTGCACGACCATGTTGCCCGTGAGGCCGTTGTGTATGTTGGGGTCTACCAGGTTCAGACCCGTGTTCACCGGCAGGGCTATACCGAAGAGCTTCGTGGCATATGTCCAGAACTGGCCATAGCTCGCCTTGTTCGCGGAAGTGGTATTGTTGATTATACGGTATGAGACGGTCAGGCCGGTCGTGACAACGGTCGGCGGGTCACCGCGTTTGACGACCTGGACGATAAGGTCGTTGTACGGCGGAAGGATGACTGCCTTGTCGTAGGTCGGGTTCAGGCAGTGCATACCCAGGTCGTTCCATGCAAAGACGACATAGCTGGAACTGATGTTGACGCTTCCAGCGTATGACATCTGTGCAAACGCAAATAGTGTTAATGCCAACAAAGAAGTACTTACCAAAAGCATTTTTTTTCTAAACATCATTTATTCTCCTTCAAGCTTATTCTTGTCAGTTTTGTGATGATTGATTCTCTGGTAAGTCTAATCAACCTCCTTTTGCTTCCTGGCCGGCTAACGTGACCGGACTCGTTAAGTTTTCTAACTGAGACGTCTCTGGCATCGAAAACTGAGGTGATTAAAACATCTCACGAAAAGATTGTCAATATTGATTATCATTAATTATCATTAATACAACGCATTGAATTGTTAGAGTTTTTTAATTTATAGGTGTATTTATGTACATAGTTTAGTTAAATTATTAAAATTCCGGGGCTATCTTGTGGACAGATTGTAATCCGGGCAGAGAAGGCGGTTTTATAGCCTGTAACAACAGTTATCCATACCCGGCAATAAAGAAAAAACGGACTTGGCGACGAGTCATTTTAATGAACACCTAGGGGATATCCCCTATATAACTGTAAAATGTCGGCTGATGAGTCCCGCCGCCTTGATTTCCACGGATTTTATGGCATACTTTATCCATGAAATTTAAAAACCTTAAAAAACAGCTGGAGATATCCGGTGGCGACCCAGGCTTCGCATGTACGAAGGACGGGGCCGTCAGCCTATTCTGCGCGGACTGCGACTTTTACAAGGAGAGCGACAAGGACCTGGAATGCGGCGCATTCAAGCTCCTCAGGCTGCTCATCGACAAAAAAGTCCTAACCCTGGCCCAGATATCCGATGCCATCGGCAAATAGACATATATCCCTCTCCAGGGACTGCTCCATAAGGGTGCTGGACAGGCCGTATGTCTATAACCGCGCCACGGACGAGCTGTATGAGCTCGACTCCGAATCTCTCGCGTTCCTCCAGAACTGCGGCATGGCCGATGTTGGAGGTTGCGGGGAGTTCGTAGAGTACTGCCTTGGTGAAGGCATACTTGTCGAAGGCGACCGCCCGTCGGACAAAACCACCCTTAACACCGCACCCATCGGGTTCCTGCGATACCTCGAACTACAGTTGACAGGCCGCTGCAACCTGAAATGCAGGCATTGCTATTTGGGCGACGCGACGGCGCACGACCTCCCCCTTCCGCTTGCATACAGCGCGATGGATGAATTCGATGCCGCGGGCGGCTTACGGCTGCTTGTCTCGGGCGGCGAACCTCTTCTGCACAGAGATTTCTGGGCGATAAACGAGCGGTTCCCGGAACACGGGTTCAGGAGCGTGCTGCTGACAAACGGTACGCTGGTGGACCGCGATGTTGCAAAGCGGCTGATGGTGCAGGAGGCGCAGGTAAGCCTGGACGGGATGGAGCGCGCACACGATTACATCCGCGGACAAGGCAACTTCCAAAGGGCCGTAAAGGCCATCGAGTTCCTGAGTGATGCGGGCATTGCGGTGTCCGTTGCCACGATGGTGACAAGCCTCAACACCGGCGACTTCGAGGTGATGGCGTCCCTCATGGAATCGCTCGGCGTGCGCGAGTGGAACGTGGACATGCCGGTCCCGTCCGGCAGGCTTTCGGACTACCCGAAGCTGATGCCCGAACCCGCCGATGCGGCGCGGTACATGGAGTACGGCTTCGGCGGCGGCTTCCACCACGGGCCTGAAGGGTACGCCTGCGGTACACATCTTTTGAGCATAGGCCCCGACGGTTCGGTGGCAAAGTGCGGCTTCTACCTTGATCGCCCTGCCGGGAACATAACGGAGGGCCTTCGCGCGAGCGCGGAGAAGGTCAGCCCGATAAGGCTTGCGGAGATCGACTGCGACTGCGAACAAAAAGAGGCCTGCCGGGGCGGATGCCGATTCCGCGCAGCCTGGTATACAGACTCACTCGGACCGGACCCGGTCCGGTGCGCAGCTAACGGGGTAAAATACTCGTGGAAAGGGGGTGTATGTAATGACAATAACAAAGGTAGCTAAGGCTGCATCGTCAACTTGCAAATGCAAAAGCTCCTGCTAAGGGACCCACGGCCCGGTAGCCAAAGACTGCCGGGCCTGTTTTTTTTATGATAAAACAGGCAAAAACGGTTGACATTTTAAAATAAGCTGTAGTATAAACTACACTTCTGAGCGGGGCGTGGCGCAGCCTGGTAGCGCACCTGCTTTGGGAGCAGGGAGTCGGAGGTTCGAATCCTCTCGCCCCGACCAATTGCTTAGGCGCCCGTAGCTCAGGTGGATAGAGCAACAGCCTTCTAAGCTGTGGGCCGCAGGTTCGAGTCCTGCCGGGCGCACCATCGTGTGGTAACGGCCGGACTTTTGATTACGGTGACTGTAGCACAATGGTAGTGCACCAGATTGTGGATCTGGGTGTTGTGGGTTCGAGCCCCATCAGTCACCCCAATTTACCTTTTGTTTTGCAGCGCCCTTAAGGATTGAGCATGCGCCCGTAGCTCAGTTGGATAGAGCGTCGGACTTCGAATCCGCAGGTCGCAGGTTCGAGCCCTGCCGGGCGCACCAGTTTGGGCTTAAGGTTGGCGCCTGTAGCTCAGTTGGATAGAGCAACGGATTCCGGTTCCGTGTGTCGGGGGTTCGAGTCCCTCCAGGCGCACCAGTAGACCGACGGCATATATATACTTTTTCTTGGGTCGTTAGCTCAGTTGGTAGAGCAGCTGACTCTTAATCAGCGGGTCGTAGGTTCGAATCCTACACGACCCACCAAGAAATAAAAAAAGGGGTTACGAGAAATCGTAGCCCCTTTTTGCGTTTGGAAGTGGTTCCAAATCTATTTACCCATAAATGAAGAAATCATTGCAAATTGGCATAGCTTATGTTAATACTAGATTAGCATAAGTATTCTTCGCTCCCCATTGTTATACAAATCAGAAACTTCAGTGCATAACTACGAAAGGTCAAACAATGAAAAAATCCGCTCTTGAGATATATGCCATGGCAGTATGTTTTGCAATCTCAATTATATTGGTCATCACACTCGCTACTGCTTGCTATAACGTGTACAAATAATAAATCCAGAATTCACAATAAGTTCTTACAAATATATGAACCATCAAAGCAATAATGCATTTTGGCAGTATGCCCGTTGTTATGAAACCTACTATGGCGTCAGCAAAGATAAACGACCTTCAGAGGAAGAGTTGACTAGAATGAGGCAGAATGAATTTAAATCTGAGATTAAAGGAGAATCCCGAGACGGCATACAAAAATTAACCAGATCGTTGTTTATCCTCCTCTTTGGTCTTGCTTTCTTTTCGATACATTGGCGTATTGCTCGTCGTGTTAGAGAAACAAATAATACTAGTAGTACGGTCTAAAGTCGAATCCTACACGATCCACCAAGAAACAAAAAAGGGGTTAATCAGATGCTGTAGCCCCTTTTGCATGTGAAATGCCGTATCCGCTCCGCATACCACCTAAGCAAATTATTTAAAACCAACCAACCTTAATTAAATAAATTTAATCTAAATTTACAGTTGATGCTATACTGAATGTAACAACTATTATAATAATACCCATAGTTACTGCTTTTGCTTTGAGTGGAAAATAACCGCAGTCGGGCGAGAGCAGGTCAGCCGTGAAACTGGAGAGCAGCCATTTTGACAAAGCTTTTTAAAGAAAAAGTCGTGGGCATCGCTGTGTTCATGACCGCTGCTATTTTCATGGTCGACCTTCTTACTCCCTTGTGGTACAACGTATGGGTGCTATACCTCATTCCAATGTTTTTCATGTACCGGTCCGCGAAACAGCCCTACCTCTTCTCTGTGGTTATTACACTCCTGATTGTCGCAGGAATGTTTATTTCTCCTTTTAACAGCACGCCTTTAATGCATTCCGTAGCAAACCGTCTTACTGGAATATTCGGAGTATGGGGAGTATCCGTGCTTCTCATGCGGATAAGGCAGCTTAACGCCTCACAGCTTCAATCCCACGAGGACCGATACAGTTTATTGTCCGAGAATATGCTTGAGGGCTTTGCGTATTGCAGGATGCTTTTTGAGGACAACCAGCCTCAAGACTTCATATATCTCCACGTCAACAGATCATTTGAAGAGTTGACGGGATTGAAAAATGTCGTGGGGAAGAAAGTCACCGAGGTGATCCCGGGTTTCAGAGAGGATTATCCGGAGGTGTTCGAGATTTATGGCAGGGTGGCATTGACCGGTCAACCGGAGAAGTTTGAGATTTATGTGAAGTCGTTTGCGGCCTGGCTATCCATCTCTGTCTACAGTACGGAAAAAAATCACTTTACTGCCGTTTTTGAAAACATCAGCGCCCGTATAAAAGCCGAAGAAGAGTTACGTTCCATGTCACTTACGGATGATCTGACGGGTCTCTATAACCGGCGCGGGTTCTTTACTGTCGCTGAAAAACTGGGGCAAATTGCCATGCGGCAGAAAAAAGGTGCATTCCTTCTCTATGCCGACCTTGATGGGCTGAAGAAGATTAACGATACGTGGGGACACCATGAAGGTGACTTTGCATTGATACATATGGCGGATATTCTCAAGGCAACCTTTCGAGAATCTGACGTCATTGCACGCATAAGCGGTGACGAGTTTGTCGTTTTCCCGGCAGGAACAACTGACGAAGATACACAGATAGTCCTTGCCCGGTTGCAAAAAAATATCGACGCGCACAATGCAAACCAAAACAAGGGATTTAAGTTGTCGATGAGTTGTGGGTTGTCTTATTTTGATCCGGAGAACCCTGCTTCTATGGAAAAGCTGTTGAGCCGTGCAGACAAGCTGATGTACGAGCAAAAAAATATAAAACGAAAACGCTCTGCCGAAATGAGATAATGTCCGTGGCTTCGGATGTAAGAACCTTGGAACCTTACAAAGGTATACCACTACCCGATGCGTGTGTAGTTTAGAAAATATCAATTTTGCACTTTAACGCTTGTTGCAGTAATATATACTCATGGAATACGTCCCCTATACAAGCCCGGCTCCCTGAGCGATTCGACCTTCATCGATAGCCTCCTCATGGACAACGCCTTCTTGTAGCCTTCGCGTTTTACGCGCTTTATAAAATCAGCGCCGCCGGATAACCCCCTACCCAACCAACCAAGAGAATATTAAATCGGTTTCATCTATAGCCGCGTTTCCAAAATCAGTGTTTTTTTGTGGTATAATAACGATTCTTATTACCGCCATTAAAAGTTTTGGTCGTTTGGGTTCTCCGCGCTACCGGAACGTAAACCATGGATAGCAAAAGGGAGGGAAAACCAATGGAAGAAATAAAGAATACATCTGCTGAAAAATCGCCGCAGAATGAAGCCTTATGCCAGTACTGTTTACAGCCAATACATGAGAAATCCAAGGTCTGCCACCATTGCGGGAAAGACCAGCGGCATTTTCTAAACAAGATACAGTATTTCGCCTCTGCTATTACTTTGCTGATGGTTGTGATAGCGGCAGTCCAGACCGGCCTGAGTTATACACAAATGAGAGAGATGCAGATCAAAAGGGTCGAAGCAGAAACCGTATTAAAAGAATCCAGACAGGCTTACAACACGGCGTCTGCGTCTTCCAACAATGCGATAAAAAAATCGATGGATGTTTTAAATGCGGCAAAACACAATTCAGCGTTGGCTAAGGCCGTTATCGGAAATGCAAAACAGGAGATGAACAATACAGTAAACTCTATTAACGAACAGATGGCTGCCACCGATGAGCGCATTGGCAAAACGGAGACCGGGTTCGTCGATAAATTCGATAAACTGCATGTCAACATACAAACCGTAAAGGCCCAGTTGTCCTCCGAACTCGAATCGTTAAAGAAAAGGAACGAACTGACGGCCTTGGCGGACAAGGCGATATCGGAAGGCGACAGACAGGCATTAAACAAAATAATGGAAATATACCTTGTATCAGAAAAAAGCGGCAATGAAGACCTTGCGGCTAAATCCGAACTGTTCAGGATCAAGGCTTTCTACATAAGCGGCACCCGCGTCCCAAACTCCGAGCTGGCGTTTAAAAACAACGCCGGGGCTGTTTTAAAAAATAGCAGCATACCGACGGAGACTTTGATAGAAGACCTTTTAAATAACCCGGACTGGAAGGTCAGAGGAAGGGCCGCGCAGCTTCTAGCCAGCCGTAAGGAAAAAATAGTGCCTGAGGCTTTTGTAGAATCGATAAAAAGCGAAAACACACTAGACGTACTCCAGAACTCCGTAGCCTCGTTTTCGGCGGTGACCGGTTACAAAAGCCTCGACGTCTTTGACGATTTAAAACTTATCGGCTGGTGGAATGAAAATAAAAACAGGGTTGAAAAAGATCTTACATAAATAACGATGCGTGAGCGGGTCGCAGGTTTGAAGCCTGCATGACCCGCCCGGAAATAATAAAAGGGGTTACGAGAAATCGTAGCCCCTTTTTGCGTTTCGTATTCACGGTGCCGCGCACGGCAAATCCTCGCGGAAGTATCTCGTACCCCTCCCCTCCTGCGAAAACAGCCCGACTTGCGCAATTTTGGATTTGGTGATATCCCTATAGAAACATAAGGGTTAATAATCCAAAGCAAGCCTCAATATCAACAATTGAAAAGAGGCCAGGCCGCATGCCCCCCGGAACCGTTGCCAATGAACACTCTGCGATGAGTTTTTCCATCCGGCAGGCTGAAGGAGGCAAGGCCTTCCTCCTGGATGCGCTCAGTTTAGCCGCGCTGGTTGCGGTGTTACTGGCTGCGACCTTGCCCTTAGATGCACGGGCGGCGGGCGGAGGCGATGAAGGAAGTCAGTCCTTAACCGAAATCAACAAAAAACTAAGCAACCCGGTAAGCGATATATGGTCCATCAGTTTTCAGCAGAACAACTACGTGCTGGAAACCCTTCCGGGGCAAAGCAACCGTTGGAATTCTAACCTGCAGTTCCAGCCGGTCATGCCAGTGGCCCTGACTGAAAACTGGAACCTCATCACGAGGCCGGTGATCCCGCTCTTTATTTCCCAACCCTACCCGGCAGTGGATGAAGGCCAGCCTCCCAAGGCGTCCGTTAAGCGCACGACCGGGTTCGGAGACACAATTCTGCTCGAAATGCTGGGGCCGAACCAGAAACTGACCGGAAACTGGTTGCTCGGGATTGGACCGACCTTTGTCTTCCCGACAGCCTCCACAGATTTTACCGGCCAGGGGAAATGGCAGGTAGGCCCCGGCGCCTTCGCAGGTTATATCTCGCAGAAATATATCCTCGGTGCCTTTGTCCAGAACTGGAAGTCGTTTGGAGGAAACTCCAACCGGCCGGACACAAACCAGATGAACCTCCAGCCCGTTGCGGCCTATTTCTTGCCAGATGGCTGGAGCATCGGGTACTCAGGAAACATACTGGCGAACTGGAAGGCCAGCCCTGACAACGTCTGGACCGTCCCTATCGGTGTGAGTGTGTCAAAAGTCGTGAAGTTCGACGCACTTCCTGTCAAGATCGCTATCGCGGGGCAGTGGATGCCCGTCCACCCGGACACGTTCGGGCAGAAATGGAACATTCAGGTTGTGTTCTCCCCTGTCATCCCGAAGCTCATACAGGGGACGCTTTTTTGAATGATTAAATATATCGTTTAGAAAAAAGGAGGGGCCATGAAACCAAGTGAAGTGACGTACCGTTTCTTTGCAGTCCTGCTCATGCTATTAATCTTACTTCCGCAGGCCGCTTTCGGACAGGATGAAACGAAGGAAGGATTCAGCCAGCCACAGCTAGAGCAGCTGCTCGCGCCTATCGCGCTCTACCCGGACTCGCTTTTGACCCAGGTCCTTATGGCCTCCACCTACCCGCTGGAGGTCGTGCAGGCCAGCCGCTGGGCGGAGAAGAACAAAAACTTGAAGGGCGACACCCTGACAAAGGAGCTTGAAAAGCAAAACTGGGACCCTAGCGTGAAGTCGCTCGTGAATTTCCCGCAGGTCTTGAACATGATGAGCGAGAAGCTTGACTGGACGGAGCAGCTCGGAGACGCATTCATAGGCCAGCAGAAAGAGGTGATGGATAACGTCCAGAAGCTGCGTGCGAAGGCCGACGCGGAAGGCAACCTCAAAACCACGAAGGAACAGAAGGTCATCGTCGAGAAGGAGACGCAGACAATTATAATAGAGCCTGCCGACCCCCAAGTGGTCTACGTGCCAGCTTACAACCCCACGGTAGTGTACGGAGTATGGCCTTATCCTGCGTACCCGCCCTACCCGGTCTATCCTCCCGGATACGTCGCGGGAGCGGCGGCGTTCTCGTTCGCGGCAGGGGTCGCAGTCGGCGCGGCATGGGGCTACGCATGGGGAAACTGCAACTGGCACGGCGGTACGGTGAATTACAACTATAACCAGAACATAAACATCAACAATAATATCGACCGCGACAAATACAAGCGTGACGGGAATAAAGGCCAGGGTGACCGGGGCAACTGGCAGCACGACCCCGGACACAGGAAGGGCGTCTCCTATAGAGACCAGGCGACCGCACAGAAGTTCAACAAGGGCGGCTCTGCGGAAGCAGCCAAGTCGCGCGAGGCGTTCCGCGGACGCGCTGAAACCGGCAGACAAGAGCTCGCACGTGGTGGCGCCTTCGAGGGCGCGGGCCGCGGAAGTGAGGCAAGGAGCGCGAGCGACCGCGGTCGCAGCAGCCGTGAGGGCATGTCCTCCCGCGGCGGCCGTAGCGGCGGTTTCGGAGGCGGCGGCTTTGGTGGTGGCAAAAGCGGTGGTAGACGCAGGTAACTCCGCACCAATAAACATACAACCAAAACCGCATGATGGAGGATGAAATGAAGAATCTGAACATAACGACCGATAAAAAGCCGGCATCGTTCCGGCTGTTGATCATGCTGGCTGCGACCCTGGCTGTCTTTGCGTTTGCAGAGGTATCCCATGCGGCTTCGAAGCAGAAGACCTTCGCCACACCCGAAGACGCCGTTAAGGCGCTCGTGGACACCGGGAAGAATAAAGACATGGACGAGCTGTTGGCGATATTCGGGCCGGGTGGGAAAGACGTGCTTTTCTCTGGCGACGAGGTGGCTGACAAGCAGGGACGAGAAGCCTTCAAGAAAGCCTACGACGAGAAGAACAACCTCGTCGTGGAAGGAGATAAAGCCATACTCGTGATAGGGAAAGACGACTGGCCGTTTCCTATACCCATCGTGAAAAAGGGCGGGGTCTGGTACTTCGACACAGAGAAAGGCAAGGAGGAGATACTTGACCGCCGCATAGGCAAGAACGAACTGAACACCATACAGACCTGCCTCGCGATAGTGGACGCGCAACACGAGTATGCGATGGAAGACCGCGCCGACGACGGGCCCCGGGAGTACGCGCAGAAATTTATAAGCGACCCTGGCAAAAAGAACGGCCTCTATTGGAAGACGAAGGAGGACGAGAAGCCTAGCCCGCTCGGGCCGCTTGTCGTGCACGCGATTGATAAAGGTTACAGCAAGAAAAAGGCCGACGAACCCATCCCATATAACGGATATTACTACAGGACACTGAAGGCGCAGGGGAAACACGCGACAGACGGAGCTTATGACTATGTGGTCCACGGCAGGATGATAGGCGGTTTTGCCGTAGTCACCTATCCAGCGACTTACGGTAACTCGGGCGTGATGACATTCATAGTGAACCAGGACGGTGTGGTATACCAGAAGGACCTCGGGAAAAACACCGAAAAGACCGCGAAAGCGATGAAAACGTACGACCCTGATTCTACGTGGAAAAAGGTTGCGGAATAATATGCCGATCAAGCCAGAAGCAGATATGACCTTCCATCCGGAAGGTGTTGCGTTAGTGCGTTTAGCCGGAGAATGGAAGCTCGACGCGGACATCCCTGCGGCCGGCGATATACTTAAAGACATCGGGCCAGGACGGGGCGTACGCCTTGTTGGGTTTGAGGCCAAAGGTCTGGCCGGATGGGACAGCGGGCTTCTTACCTTCCTAATAAAGGTCATGGAGGCCTGCGACAAGGGCGGCGTATCCGTGGACAGGGCCGGCCTCCCGGAAGGCGTCCGGCGGCTGTTGGAACTAGCCACGGCGGTCCCGGAGAGGAAAGGCGCGCGCAGAGAAACAAAACACGTGCCTTTTATCGAAAAAATGGGTGAGGCCGCAGTCTCTTCCTGTCGCTCCGTGGGAGAGATGCTCGCCTTCATTGGAGAAACTACGGTCGCCTTTGCCAGGATGCTGACCGGCAGTGCAAGGTTCCGCCGCCACGACTTTTTTCTTACCGTCCAGGAGACCGGTGCGCAGGCCCTATTTATCGTCGCGTTGATAAGCCTGCTTGTAGGGCTCATTCTGGCGTTCGTGGGTGCGATACAGTTAAGGATGTTCGGGGCGCAGGTATACGTCGCGGACATCGTCGCAATCGCAATGGTACGCGTCATGGGCGCTATAATGACCGGCATTATCATGGCGGGACGGACGGGCGCCGCGTTCGCCGCGCAGCTCGGTACCATGCAGACCAATGAGGAGATAGATGCGCTCCAGACGCTCGGCATCTCTCCCATGGAATACCTCGTGCTGCCCAGGATGCTGGCCCTGGTGCTGATGATGCCGCTTCTATGCCTTTATGCCGACTTGGGCGGGATAATGGGCGGGTTCATCGTGGGCGTAGGCATGCTGGACATCACGCCCACGCAGTATTTCAACCAGACGAAGGAGGCGATGAGCCTGACAAATGTCTGCATCGGGCTCTTCCACGGCGCCGTCTTCGGGGTCATCGTGGCCCTCTCGGGCTGCCTCAGGGGTATGCAGTGCGGGAGGAGCGCCTCGGCCGTCGGCGAGGCGACGACTTCCGCCGTGGTCACGGCCATCGTGGGCATAATCGTTGCGACAGCTGTAATAACATTTTCATGCGAAGTGTTAGGAATCTGAGAATATGACGGACAATCCGGTATTATCGTCTCAACCAGTCATCGAGGTGCGCGATCTGGACATGGGTTACGGCGGCTTCGTCCTGATGCGCGATATCAACTTCACGGTGAACAAAGGTGACATCTTCATCATCATGGGCGGGAGCGGATGCGGCAAGAGCACCTTGCTCAAAATAATGATCGGGCTCAAGGAGCCCGCCAGAGGGCAGGTACTGTACGACGGGGTGAGCCTTTGGGACTCTGAGCACGGCGACAGAGATAACATCATGAGACGCTTCGGCGTCCTCTACCAGAGCGGTGCGCTCTGGAGTTCGATGACGCTCGCCGAGAATATCGCGCTTCCGCTCGAACAGTACACAGGGCTGAAGCCTGGTCAGGTAAGGGAGATTGTATCCCTGAAGCTTTCCCTCGTGGGGCTCGCCGGTTTCGGAGATTATTACCCCTCAGAGTTAAGCGGTGGGATGAGGAAGCGGGCGGGACTTGCCCGGGCAATGGCGCTCGACCCTGACATACTGTTTTTCGACGAGCCCTCAGCCGGGCTTGACCCGGTGAGCGCGCGGCTGCTCGACGACCTGATCCTGGAGATCAGGGACTCTCTTGGCTCTACGGTCGTCGTGGTAACGCACGAACTGGCGAGCATCTTCTCGATTGGGAACAACTCGGTGTTCCTGGACGTGGACACGAAAACTATGACAGCTCATGGACACCCGAAGAAGCTGCTGGAAGAGCACCGGGACCCGAAGGTTTTCAACTTCCTCACGCGCGGCGCGGCGGGGGCAAAGGCTTCATAAGGAGCGGCGGGATGAGCAAACCTGTGAGCAAGACACTCATCGGGGTTTTTGTCATGGGTGCAATGGCACTAGCCGTCACGGCGGTGCTGGTGTTCGGATCGGGCAGGTTCTTCAAGCAGACGAAGAAGTTCGTGATGGTCTTTCCTGGCTCGGTGAAAGGCCTGAACGTCGGCGCGCCTGTGATATTCCGCGGGGTAGCAATAGGGCAGGTGACGGATATCCAGTTACGGGTAGACCCCAAGACCTTGAGCGGTGAGGTCCCTGTCTATGTAGAGATAGACCCGGACAAGTTTTCCGTCCCTCAGGATCAGAGACCACTTCTTGAAATCACAAGGACAAAATACGCCTACATCAACCCTCTGATAGACAAGGGCCTGAAGGCGCAGCTTCAGCTACAGAGCTTCGTCACGGGCCAGTCCATGGTATACCTGGACTTCTTCCCGGACAAGCCGGTCAGGCTTACCGGGATAGAGAAGCGATACCCAGAGATCCCGACTGTCCCTGGCGACATGGAGGAACTCTCGAAGACGCTTAAAGACCTGAAACTTGGTGAACTCCTAAAGAATATAACGCATGTCGTCGACAGCCTGGACAAGATAGCCAACTCTCCGGAGTTAAAAGGGAGCATAGCTTCGCTCCACGACACGCTGAAGGATACCGATAGGCTGGTGAAGAATGTCGATTCGCAAGTCAAGCCGGTCATGGCGGACCTGAAGGAAACCTTGGGCGCCTCGCGCACGGCGCTTGCCCAGGCTGAGAGGACGCTTGCCCAGGTCGAGAAAGCGCTCTCCTCA
The DNA here is from genome assembly GCA_963845245.1 of Nitrospirota bacterium. Classification (GTDB taxonomy): domain Bacteria; phylum Nitrospirota; class JACRHJ01; order JACRHJ01; family JACRHJ01; genus CAWJRJ01. The sequence goes on along the minus strand of CAWJRJ010000017.1, from coordinate 104,225 downwards.
AAGGACGGTGTTCCTGCCGAAGTCAACAAGGCACTGCAGACTGCCTCAGAGGCGCTCAGACAGGCTGAAAGTACCCTGAAGGCGGTACAGGCAGTTGCGGAAGACAACGCGAACACGGGGCATGAGCTCAACAGGACCCTGAAAGATGTTTCCGCGGCCGCCCGTTCGGTGAACACGCTTGCCGATTACCTCGAACGGCACCCTGAATCCATGCTTCAGGGCAAGCCCGGCTCCAAAGGAGAATGAACGTTGCATAAACACATATCCAGGTTTATACTACTTTTTTTTGCATGCGCACTTTTTTCGTCCGGCTGCGGCAGCACGATACCAGCGAAGTTTTATTCATTAAGCTCTACGGAAGGCGCAGAGCCGAAGAAGGGCGCGTCACCGGAAGGCCGCGCCATAACAATAAGGCTGGACCCGGTTGACATACCGGACTACCTGGATAGACCACAAATAGTCTCCCGGAGCGGTCAGAACGAACTCGTAGTGTCCGAATATAACAGATGGGCCGGTTCGCTTCGGGATGACATCACGCGGGTGCTTATGGATGACCTGACATTACTCCTCGCGCGGGAAGGTACCCAGGTCTCTATGACCAGGCCGGCCATGGCCGTGGACTACAGGCTGAGAGTTGACATCGTTCGACTTGACATAATGCCCGGAGGGACTGTTTTTCTAAGAGCGCAATGGATATTGACGGGTAAGGACGGAGCAGCCGTGGTACCACTTCGTACAAACACAGTAGAGGAGAAGATAGAAGGTACTGGATACGCGGCTCGGGTCGCGGCTATGAGCCGGGCTTTTGAAGGGTTAAGCAGGGAAATGTCGGGAGCGATAGGGCCTTTGATTCAAGATGAGGCAAATTGAATTGGGCATGAAACACCTGCACCCCGTCCTTCTTTTGGTTGCTGCGTCCGCGTCCAGAATAACACCCCAAACACAATGCCTAAAGCTAGCGTGGGTTTGTCAAGACTATGGCATGACTCGCCATGCCTTTGTTCGAGATGGCCGCATGACCATCTTTTGAAATCGCTATGGCCCCGGTCCTGAGTGCAGGCGGGAAAAGCTCCAGCGCTTCCCGGCATGCATTCTCCGTACCGGCTCCCCTGGCCAATAAATCATAAACAAACTTAGAAGACATCTTTTTGATGATCTCTTCCCCCAGCCCCGTAAAGGCCACCGCGCCGTGTTCTCCGCAATAAAAGCCGCATCCGGGCATAGGGGCATCCCCTACCCTCCCGACCATCATCGGGACAGCGCCGCCCGTGGATGTGGCTACGGCGAAGACCCCGTCCCTGTCGACGGCCACCGCCCCCACCGTATCGGATGGTATATACTTCTCCCAGAACCGGCTTCGTTCCTCCGGGGATGTATCCTTGAGGGCCTTCGTCAACTCGTGATAACGCTTTATTGATTCCGATGGAATGCGGGAGAATGGTTTAAAACCGAGCTCCCTTGCGAACTCTTCCGCACCGCGCCCTGCGAGGGCCACATGCGGAGTATCGAGGATGGCGCGTGCGAGGAGTATGGGGTTCTTGACGTCCCGGATGTTTATGACGATGCCGATATCACCGATAGAACTCATCAGGGCGGCGTCCATCTCCACTGTTTTCCCGTCGATGCGAAGCGCAGAACCATACCCCGCATTGAACCGCTTATCGTTCTCCAGCATCCTCACAGCCTCGACCACTGCGTCAAGGGAGGACTTGCCGATTTTCAGCATGCGGGACCCGGCCTCACAGGTCTTCCTGCAGCCATCGGAGAAGCTTTCAGGCGACCCTGCGCCCCCATGCACTACTATGCCGTATTTGATCATACTATTAAGATAACACAGGTTTGGGAAGCGTATAACTCAATCAAGACGTAGGGCGGTGATCGGGTCGAGCTGGGAGGCCTTCCACGCCGGATAGAAGCCGGAGGAGATGCCCACCCCGATTGAAAATAGCGGAGCGACAATCAGGGCTTGAACAGGGATGGACATGGGCCATTTAAAGACGTAGCCTATAATGAAAGAGCCCCCTACTCCGACAAAGACCCCAAGCAGGCCGCCGAACAGGCCCAGCATGATGGACTCCGCCAGGAACTGAAGATGAATATCCTTAGCCGTGGCCCCGACGGCGAGGCGTATGCCGATTTCCCGCGTCCTCTCTGTAACCGATACAAGCATAACATTCATTATCCCGATCCCGCCGACAAGCAGGGCGATACAGGCGACGCTTATGAGAAAGAGCGAAAACGTCCGTTTGGCGGCAATCATGGCCTTGATGACGTCTTCAGGATGACGGATGTTGAAATCGTCCGGCTGGTCGGGCTGGAGGTGGTGCCGCTGGCGCAGAAGGGCGTTGATCCGGTCGATCGCCGGTTCGGCGTCCGTCATTGAGACTGCCGAACACATGATGTCGTCCAGCCATGTGAAACCCTGGCCCTTCAGTTTGTTCTGCACCGTGGTATAGGGCAAGATGATGGTGTCGTCCTGGTCCTGCCCGGAGCTTGACTGGCCTTTCACGGCGCAGCACGCCGACCACACGGAATATCCTGTTGTTCATCCGGATGTCCCGGCCGACCGCCTCGTCAGGTCCGAAGAGCTGGTCGCACACTATCTGACCTATCAGGCAGACATTGGCGCTGCGCGTCACGTCCGCGTCCGTGAACGGGGCCCCTTCCGCGATTTCCCAGCGCCTGATCTCCAGATAATTGGGGGTGACGCCGCGGAAGTGTGTCGTCCAGTTGCGGTTACCCGCGATAACGCCTATGGTCCCGTCCACGTTAGGAGATACGCTTTTGATGAGCGGCACATCATTTCTGATTGCTTCCACGTCTCCCATGGTAAGGGAAGTCATCCCGTGGCTGCCGGACCGCACACCGTTCACGTTCCGGGAACCCGCCTCGACCCATACGAGGTTGTCCCCCAGGTTCTGGAGCTGAAGTTCGGCCTGCTGCGAACCGGCCGTGCCGAGGGCAACCACGCAGACCACCGCGGCGATGCCGACGGCAATCCCGATTGCAGATAGAGTGCTGCGCATCTTGTTCCGGGAGAGGGCGCGGAAGGCCTCACGGCCAAAGAGTTTAAGGGGGAGACCGGCGATATTTTTTTTCGTGCTGGACATAGTTATATTTGATGGTTATTGCGATGAGTATCAGTGTAGCGCAGCAGGCAGCTTGAATACAAGAAAAAAGGTATGCGGGAAGCTGCTTTCAATGGCGCGTGTTTTCTTGCCCGCCTGCGCCGAAGAGGCCTCCTTCTCTATCCCGGGCAGGATGGAGTGGAAGAAGGCGTTCTTTATAAGGTTCCCGATGATCTCGGTAGTGCTGACCTTCGGGTCCTGGACGGTGCCGGATATGGTCGCACGGGTCGCGACCGTATTGCTCTCCCGGTCTTTAAAGACCTTCGTTACTACGTTAAGGAACGCCACATAGAGCGTGTGCGATAGCTTCTTCTCGCTTTCATTGCGCCTGTCGGAGACCACCATATCCTTGAAGAAGGGCTGTATATATCCATTGATCTGTCCGTTCTTTATATGCACGTCCAGGTCCATAGCGAACTGCCCGCCTGACAGGTCCAGGTTGCTGTACGCCCTGACAAGGTTATTCATCGTGTCAAGCCGCGTATCCCTCACGGCGATATTCAGGTCGAAGTCCGGCCCATGGGTCTCAGGCCTGAACGAGGCGGTGGCGGTCGTGGGCCCGTTGCCCATGAACTTCCCTGTCATGCGGGCGTCCGCCGTGCCACGGCTGAACCGGTTGGACAGGTTGGTCATGGTTAAGTTGAAGTCCGTGAAGTATGCGCGGTATGGCGTGCTCGTGGCCTGGTTCAAGTATCCGAACTCGCTGTCGCTTATGCGCAGCCGGTCAACGCGCATGACAAGACCTGACTCGGCGGCCGCCTTTTTCGCGACCTCCTTCACCTTCTCCACGCGTGCCTCCTCGGCCCTGGCCGTAGCCGTACGAATGGACATAGTCGAGCCGCACAGCCTTTATTGCGAAATCTGTCACGTGCGCGTTCTTTACCCTGGCAGAGTATTCGAGTTCGCCCGTGCTGTCTATCATGCCGCCCGAGAGCTTAAGGTTTCCACGGGCGAGCACCGGCTTGAAGCCGTCTAGCGGGGCACCGCCCAGCCGGTATGAAGCCTTAATACCTAGGAACGGCTTGTCCATGTAGTCCGCTGAGCCGTCGATCGTCAGGCTTCCCTTGTCGAAGATAATGCCATCCAAGTGAAAGGGCGAGGGGTAGGTCTTATCAGGCGAGTCGATGTTTCGGATGTTGGACGACGTCACACTCAGCTTTGAAATGTGGAGCGGTCTTTTGGGGTCTGTGTCGATGTAAGTGAAGTCGCCGTCGCTGATTGTCAGCCGGTTTATCTTTAGCGGGTATATAGCCGCAAATGCCTGCTGCCACCCGCCTTTCTTCACGGGGAATTTCCGGGCGGCCTCATGGAGCAACTGGGTAAGGTCAATGTGCAGCCTGGGGCTTTCAAGGTGCAGCTCACCCACTACGCGTCCCCGCATGAGCGGCAGCCAGTTGAGGCTGGCCTTGAATACCGGGAAATACGCGATTGGTGGCTTGGGGTTGGCGTCCTGGGCAATGGTGACGCCTTTCAGGGTCAGGCCGATATCGAGTGGCTGGAAGTGCGCGCCTTCAAGGGTCACGGTGTACCCTTTCAGTTCCCGGTTTATATCCCGCTCCATGTACGAACGAAGCTGACCATCGAAAAGGTACGAGCCAGCAAATACGATAAACAGGAGCGCTACCGTAATGCCGGAGAGCCAGACCAGAATGCGTGGATAAACGCGTCTTCCATTCATAATATTAGTATATGCCGGGCATGGCGACGTGTCACTTCCCTCGCTTGGCGTCAAGGCTCCATGGCCCCGCCCCTGCGGATACCGTTAACTGACCGCAGCCACTCTTTGCCATACTACCCTCCTTGATTATAATTAATTATACACAAATTTGTAACGACCATCGGCTGCTTTTCGTCTTATAATATAAATAGGATTGTTAGTTTGGGCTAAAGAGGAGGTAACTCCTATGAAAAAATTAGCGCTTGCCGCCATACTGCTGCTGCTCCTTGCAAGCACCGCGTATGGATCCAGTATGTTAGCGCCTTACAAGGTGCAGGATTACCAGTTCCACAAGCACACAATATACTTAAAGGTGCATTGGAACATCACCAAGACGGACAGCGATACCGTCGTTGCCGAAGGGTTCGTCGAGCCTTTCAACCACGACGAGGGGCTGCGTGGTGTCCAGCTTGAGCTGGTTGGGCTGGACGAACAGGGCAATGTGGTGAACTCCTCGTCAGGGACTCCCAAGTACCCTCTCATTGACCCGACTTTTTATCCTGCCTCACCGTTCAGGATAACTATGAAACTCAATGGAAAAGAGAAGGCCTTGACAATAACCGGGAGCTATTACCACTACGAGATTGGCAGACTGGGCCGTTTCGAGGAGATAGACTATATACCGATAGGGGCAAAGTAAATTATGCGAAAGGCGGCTGAAACTTGAAGAAACTTGTATTGTTGCTTTGCGGTTTATTTATAAGCGGTGCATGTTATGCGGCTGAGCCAGGATACCACGTGATAAAAAAACTGCAACTCGGCGGCGAAGGCGGCTGGGACTACCTGACCGTAGACGGCGCTGCACGGAGGCTGTATATTTCCCGGGGCAGCCACGTGATGGTGGTGGACATCGACACGGACAAACTGACAGGCGATATACCAGACACCCAAGGCGTGCACGGGATAGCGGTGGCGCCTGAGCTTAACCGCGGATTCACCAGCAATGGGCGGGCGGACACTTCGACCATTTTCGACCTGAAGACGCTCAAGGTCATAGGCAATGTAAATACTGGTACAAACCCCGACGCCATACTCTACGACCCTGCGTCTAAGAGGGTGTTCACCTTCAATGGCAAAAGCAAAGACGCCACAGTGTTCGACGCGGCCACCGGAAAGGTTGCCGCTACTATTGCGCTTGGAGGGAAGCCTGAATTCGCGGTGGCGGACGAAAAGGGCAAGGTATATGTGAACATCGAAGACACAAACGAGTTGGTAACAATAGAGAGCAAAAAGCTTGCCGTGACAAAGCGTGTGTCACTCAAACCTTGCGAAGAGCCCACGGGACTGGCGATCGATGCAGAGCACCACCGTGTCTTCTCGGTATGCCACAACAAGCTCATGGCAATCGTGGACACGGAATCAGGCAAGATGGTCGCTATTGTTCCTATCGGTGAAGGAGTCGACGGGGCCGGTTACGACCCGAAGATGGGACTTGCGTTCAGCTCTAATGGAGAGGGCACCATGACCGTGGTACGTGAGTCTTCACCCGGCAAGTTCGAGGTGGCCGAGACCGTGGCTACACAGCGCGGAGCACGCACGATGGCTATCGACCCGAAGGCCCACAACATCTACCTGCCGACCGCGCAGTTTATGCCGCCCCCTGCGCCGACCGCTGAGAACCCTAGACCGCGTCCAGCGATGGTAAAGGACAGCTTTGTGGTCCTGGTAGTCGGGAGGTAGTCACTTGAAGCTCTGATGAATTAGATAAAGAAAAGCCCGCCGAAGCGGGCTTTCTTTATCATGTCTCCCCCACCCTCTTAAGTCGAATGAGGGGGCATTACTTCAAATCCTGGTATTTTAATACTGGAGGACGGGCAGCTTAGTCACGGTATTGTAGCTCGCGAGGCTCGTAACCCAGATATTTACGCCGTCGAAAACGACGCCGTACGCATTGGGAACCGTGTAGGTGCCCACGAGAGAGCCGTCACTGGCCTTTAATTCGCTTACGTTACCGCTCCAAGCATTCGACACCCAGATGTGGGCACCATCGAAGGCTACGCCAAAGGGGTTGTTCCCCACATTGTACGTGCCTATCAGGGACCCGTCACTGGCATTCAGCTTGGTCACGGTGTTGTCGTTATTGTTTGCCACCCAGATGTTAGCGCCATCAAAGGCTACGCAAGCGGGATAGCTACCCACGGGATAAGTGCCTATGATTGTCCCGTTGCTGGCATTCATTTTGGTAACGTTAAAGGCGTACCGGTTCGACACCCAGATGTAGGTGCCATCGAAAGCCATGCCATAAGACTGCCCTATGTTATATGTGCCCAGGATGGCACCGTCACTGGCGCGCATCTTGGTAACGTTGCCGTTCCAATTGTTCGCAAACCAAACGTTGTCACCGTCGAAAGCCATGGGGTAGCCGTCTACGGTATATGTGCCCAAGACTGTCCCGTCACTGGCGCGCATCTTGGTAACGGACCCCGTACCACCGACATAGCCGCCGACCCATACGTTTGCGCCATCGAATACTACGCGCTGAGCACTTGTAACGCTGTATGTAGCCACGAGCGAACCATCGCAGGCTTTTAGTTTAGTCACGGTATTTGCGTATCCGTTAGCCACCCAGATGTTGGCGCCATCGAAGTCCAAACTCCAGGGCTCATCCCCCACGGGGTAGGTTTTCGGATACCACTGCTTCATTGCCGCCCTGTATGACTTAAGACATACATCTGACTGGCCGGCCGGACCAGTCAAGCCCGTGTCGCCTTTCAAGCCCTGCGGACCTTGAGGGCCGGTAGCGCCTGTGGCACCCGTCAAACCAACTGGCCCCTGAGGGCCTGTAGCACCGCTAGTTCCTGTCGCTCCTGTAGCACCGGTCGCACCAACCGGGCCCTGAGGACCAACCGCGCCGTATGTCACTTCAAATGCTGGTGAACTACCGACTGTCAGCTTATACGAGCCCTGCCCAATACCGCCTGGCAACTGAGCGGTAACATTTGTCGAGGTCGGCGTACCTACGACCGTTAACGAGGAGCCATTAAAGACAATATTGGGTGAAGTTGAAAATCCAGTGCCAGTTATGGCAAGTTGGTTGGTGGCATAATCTACTGTAGCCGACGTGATAGAGGCGGCAAGCGCAGCCGCGGCGGTAAGGACAATCATGGAAACAGTTAACAACCATACTTTAAACAACCTTCTCATTAGGCCTCCTTAAAACTCATGGTAAAATTCCACATATTACATACTATTCAGCCCATTTTAATATCAGTATATTATGATACAACCTCCTTCCGTTTTATATTTAACTCCTGTTGTATTTACAAGCTAATTTCTATATATACAGTAAATTTAATAGAAGTTTTGGCTTATTTATTACTTACATCAATAATATATTCTATAATTGATTAAATCAACATAAAAATACTAATACTAATTTAAAATGCTAATCAATAAATTCATCTGAAAATAAAAAGGCTGCGAGTTTCCTCGCAGCCTTTTTATTGTTTACTAAATCGGTAAATGACTAAAAGAAGTGGGGAGAGGCCGTGCAGCGCGGATATGAAGATAAAAGCCGCCCTTGTGTCCCATCTGAGGGGCGGATATCTTAGAGGTCTTTATTACTCTTCGGCTGATGTCCCGTCATCCAGCACGTCGGAAACGGCCGGATCGGGGTTTTTATTGATTTCGTCTCTCTTTTGAGCATCAGCCGCTAAATACTCTTTAACGTATTTGCTCTCGTCGATTTTTTTCCCGCTGGCCAATTTTTTAAGCAGTATCGGGTCCTTGCCTGATTTTGCACTGTGTTTGATTTTTTCCTTCAAACCGGCCAACCTTAAGCCATTTTTCTTTTTCGGTGTGACAACTGCAGGAGAGGATTTTTTCACGCTGGCCGGACCCTCCGGGGCTCTGGCAACCTTTTTGCCAGCCTCGCCATTGCTCTGTAAAAAATCAACCGCCCCTTCCTCTCCGGTGATAGATAAAACATCCTGTACAGGGATACCGGCTTCACCTACAGGATATTTGAGATAGATTTTTTTGTTAACGACTTTGTAGGAGTTAACGGAAAGGGAGTTGCCGTTTTTCAACTGAACCAGATACGAACCGGCATAGGCGGAGCTTTCGATTAAAAACAAGGCTAAGGTAAAGGATATTGCTTTATAAAACATGAAATATAAATCCCCGTTAGGATAAGGTTGCGGGAGCTAACCCATGCCCCCGCAACCTCATGGCATACTAAATAGAACCTATATATATCTCCACCCTGCCATGCATGCGCGTCCGGGCTAGCCCCGTCGGTCGCAGTATATGTAAGGTTCACGTGGCCGGCTGTCGCCGAAGACCAATGTGCGTTCGAGTAGACGCCGTCGTTAGCGGTCTCATCCCCTTGAGTCCCGTCGTCGTAGAGCGTCAGGTCCGGGTCTCCGTTATCAAAGGATAAGGTAACGGTGAGGCCCGCCATGGGCTTGCTGATCATATCCGTTACTTTTACCCTGACAAGATATTCTGACCCCGCAGAATTAGAAAAGCCATTGGTTTCCTTGAACAGGGAAATCCAATAACCTGGCAATATCCCGCCAAACTTTTTGTCGGGCAGAGTGCCAGGCATTACCTGGTTTGTGATGGGGTCAAACGCAGGTAGCAGAGAACGCGGGCTAACAGGCGTAGCGCTAAACATCTTCGAGAGGTTTAAATTAAGGTCGTTGAAGCCATGGGAAGATGGAAATACAAAATATGTCGAGGCATTTAACGAACTGTCCAGTTCAGAAAGTTTACCCCTGAAAAATTCTTCTTCCGATAAGAATGAGGGGTCGAAGGTCACGAGGTCCCCGATATGGTCCGGCGGCCTGACGTTCCTTATGTAATCGGAGGCATATATATAATCAGTTATTGAATTGTGGAGCGCCGCCTTTGCCGTGACCAATGAAGAGGCTTTTGCAACAGTCATAAATTTCTTTTTCGGGTTCAATATGTCGTTTTGGATACTGAGGTATCCTTTGGCGACTTTAGCATTGTACAGGTCGTACGGCTTTATATCCGTATTATAGGCGGCGGATATAAGTATGGTGGACTTGGTCAGGTCAAGGATCGACTTGTACATCGCTATATCACCAGCATCGATCAGGATGCTGTCAACAGCCTTCGTTTCCGCCGGAGTCAACGTCACGGTATAGTCCGGGGTAAGGACTGCAAGGTTTGCCAGCGCTCCGTCTATCTCCTTCACGACCTTCTTTACAAGGAAGCTCGTAACCTTTGCCGGACTTGGCGAACTTGCCGGGAAATAGGTATGGCCGAGGGCGTCTCTCTGCATGGCAGCATTAAAATGGAACAGGTCAAAAGTTCCTTGATATCCGAAAGCTTTCAACAAACCGCAGAGAGTACCCGTATTCGTGCTATTCGCAAGCGCAGGACCCTGGTAGAGCGCGGGAATCCTGGTTATAGCATAAAAGAAATTGGCATCCTTGTTGAGTTTATTTGTCTTTAGAGCGAGAGCAAACTTCTGGTTCGCACCGACTATATCGTTTGCGGCCAGCAGGCCGCGTCCTTGTGTAACGAGCTCGTCTGCCGTAAGGCTGACCGCTGATACGCTCTTGTCCTGATTATCGCGGGCTTGAACACTGCTGTTGCCATTCCAGTTCAACCTGATAAAATTCCCAACCTTCGACCATCCGACCGTTGCCGCCAGAATAATTGTTCCAGCGATACCGGCAACGGCAGCCGCTTTTATAAGCCTTTTACGCATAGCCCCATAGCCTCCTTTTTCTCCTTTTGACCATGAGCATCAGGCAGATCCAGCTCAAGATCCGTGTCCATTATTTTGACTGATTTTCCAGCCCTTTTTAAAGCATATCCTCCCTTTATTTCAATACGCGACCGGGAATATTCCCAAATTAATCGGTCGGCACTGATATTACCGCTATCAGCCCCGAGAACCTCAACTTCACCCTGGAATGTCACGGACTTCTTCTCTGGGTCAACCAGGGCGCCTACAGCCTTTATTTCGATTTTCCCGCCCTCATTGAATATTTCAAAGTCCGGCTTATCGAGTTCAAGGACTTTACCCAGCGCCAACCGAAAGAAACCGTATTGCCTGTTTACGAGCTGTGCTTTTTCGGCCTTAACCCTCAGCCGCACTGTGTCAAGATCAAGGTCTACAAAATCAAGGCCTTCTATAACCATGCCTTTATAGTTATAAATATGCGCAGATGCAGTTTTCTTTGGTTTGATATTGGAAAGAAAGTACAATGCTGAGATTATAAAAACCAATGAGAATACAAGGATTAATTTACCTAAAACATCCCGGCTGAAGAATTTGTTAGCCAAATTATTACCTTTCAACAAGTAAATGAGCAGAACTTTATCACAGTGAAATAGCATTAACAAATAAATAATTAAATTATCTTAATAAAAAAGGGCTACGAATTAAATCGTAACCCCTTTTCAATTTCTATGAATGACCCGAAAACCTATATGGACTGTTTCGCTTCCTGTATTATGACTATCCGCCACTCCGTGCCGTGGATCCCTACGGTGTCCCACCATGCGTCTTTTTTGACTACCTTGTTTGAGGTCTTGCTCAAGAAGGTATAGCTGCCTGACCCGCTTTTCCCTTTGACGACTTCAGCCCCAAAAGAGAGCAGTTCAGGGTATGGCTGATACATCGGGTCGGTAAAAAGAATCCGTCCTATCTCATCCTGGTCCGGGTCATATACCACCCTTCCGTCCTTCTGCAGGACGCAGATATCTACGGGCAGCCCGTGGACCACAGGCGTTATGACCTCGGACAGGAATATGTCAGGCCTGATCACGATGTTCACCGAACCGACTAACTCTTTATTCTTGTCGAATACGGGCCGCAACATGACGGCTGCATCGAACCCCTCGACCGCGCGAAAGACACTGCTTAATTCCGGATCTTTCTTCCCGAGAAAGCTTATGACATGCCCCTGGCTACTGATGTCCGACCCGACAGCCTTACTGTACTGCTCCGGTGCAATATTGACTATTATGCCTTTCTTGTCGACTGTGACGCAGTCAACGGCATGCGGAGTCAGACTGCACAGCATCTGAAGTACCGCGCCTGCCTCCGGCCCTCCCAGTTCCTTGTCCGAGAGCCCGATGGATGCATCATAAAGGCCGGCGTCCATCTTGTTCAACCTGGCGGTTATATCCCTTTGCAGCTCTGAAAGTATTATCGATGGCAACTCATCCCTGGCCTGCGTAGCACCTCTGCCTACGACAACGCCAAGCGCAAAGACCCAGTCCGTGACCAGCGACCTCTTGAAAAATATCTTTTTCTCGCCGTGATATTCATACGTGACGGTGCCCTGCGGTTTTGAGAGCATCTCACCGGTAGCCTCTTTAAGCGTCTTGCTGCCGACATCGGAGGGGAAGGCAAACAGCAGGCTGGAATTCCTGTGCAAGGAGCTCTGACCCTCCTGGTTGAGCGCATAAAATACCATATCGTCAGGCAGGCCCATTTTTCCATCGAGTATCCTGCTCATCTCCTCCAGATCGAGCGAAACCCCTATTGCCCCGACCACCTTGTCCTTCTCCTTCACCGGTACCGCAATTATAGCGGACCTCTTTCCAGTGGCCTTGCTGATAACAAGGTATCCTTTAACTTCTTTGCCAGCCATAAGCCCGGGGAAATAAGGACGGTCAGACAACTTCTTATTTTCCAGACCACCCTCGACGGTATAATAAACTCCGTCCGGGCGCACAAACCAGATTACGGAGGTATTAAAACTGCTGTTTTCAAGATTTGTCAGCAGGCCTTTCATAGTATCCCAGTCGCCGCTTTTCACCTCTTTTGTGTCGGACAGGAGTTTGAGTTCTCTGTGTATGCCATCGATCCGCTCATCGGCGATCGACATGTAGGAGTTCAGGAGAAGCGGCAGGTCGGCTTCGGCAACTGTGGGCACTGTGGAACCGGCAGGGGTTGACTGTTCCGCCATCAAAGGCACGGCAGACAAACAAAGGAATATCATTCCAAACGCAACTACCCTAAAGTTAACCATAGCAATCCTCCTTCAGGCTGTGCCGTTTAATGCAGGTCCGTCGCTATCAGGATTATGCATTTATTTATACAGAGTATAGCACGTATAGAGATTAACCTTGAGTCCCCTACAATGATAGCTCTATCAATGTCGGCAGGTAGCAGATTAGAATTTTTACACGGCCCGTCAATCGCCTTGTAATCGTTGACTCTGATTCCGGAACTAGTATAATAGTGTAAACAGGTCAATATTAAGGTCGATAAAAATGAATTCTAACAAGAACAAGACAGAAGAAGAAATTTATATAGAAAAGGGCGATGCTCTATATAAAGATAACCTCTATAAAGAAGCCATAGCTGAATATAATAATGCCCTGAAAATTAATTCACGAAACCTGGTGACTCAGCTGAAAATAGCCAAGGCTAAACTTTCAGACAATAATTTAAAAGGTTCTGCGGCCGCATATGATTTAGGAGAGAAGCATCCGCTAACCCAGAAACCGCCTGAAATAGAAGGTACCGTTGAAGCTACAGGAAGAAAACATCCCAGCCGTAAAACGCTCTTCGTGCGGAGTATTATATACATTACACCCTTTGTAATTATTATCTCATTTGCAGTATGGTTTTTTATTAATACAACGGAAAATAGAATTGACACAGTTCCGTCGAAAAACACAGCGGATGTCAATGCCAAGATGTCACCGGAAGGAGCTGATTTGATTTTTGGTGGGAAGCGGAACCTCGAGCTGGCCAAAGCAAACGAACCGGTAAAACCTGTGACCGACAAAAAACCTACAAAAAGGGATCGCGTTGAAGTCGCTAAGAAGGAGAACGCGGAGAAGGTCGGCTACAAAAAACCCGCTACAAAAGAAAGACTCGTCAAAGAAGAGAGAGGGATTACCGAGAAACGTAAGGCGGAAAATGGGGAAGAACTCGGATTTTGGGCCTCGTTAAAGAAATATTTATTGTCTCTCTTCAAGGATACTGGGCATCAGGAATCAGGCGGTAAAGGTATAATACGCGACCCTTTGGGCGCAGACAAAAAATAAATGTTCAAATGCATTGCAGGAGGTTATTCATGGAGATCGAGTGGTCGGACGACCTCAACACAGGCATCAGGGCTATCGACGAACAGCACAAGGAACTGTTCAGGCGCATTAATGCGCTGCTTGCAGCATGCCAGGAGGGCAAGGCCCTGGACGTGGTGGGAGACGTCCTGAAGTTCCTCGAAGACTACATAGTGATACACTTCACCGCGGAAGAAAACATCCAACTGCACTACTCTTATCCCGGTTATCCCCTGCATAAGGCGATGCACGAGAGTTTCATACTGGACATCCAGGGGCTCAGTAAACAGTTCGACGAAGAGGGAGGCTCCGCGGCAATGATCGAGCGCACAAACAATGTAGCGGTCGAATGGCTGCTGAACCACATAAAGAGGGCTGACAAGGAGCTCGCCGACTATCTCAAGTTTAAGGGCTACACTGCAAGCCGCAAAGGACAATATGGCGATCAAGCGTGAACGGTTCGTAGATGAAGCCTTAACCCCGGTCGTGACGAGAAAAGCAGTGCAAGATGGTGGCTGTTCAGCATAAGCTAACCAGGAGAAAGCGCGCCCCCTCCAAAGCATGATTGCTCCTATTAACTAATCCTACTTTATTCTTGACCTTTTTAATTGCATTGTTATAATGCATTAGGCTTAGAGTTTTGCTCCATTTTACTTAACCCTTGCATTCATCAAAAGCAGGAAAGGTGGAAGTCATGTCGCTTCTGGAGAAAAAACTGACCAAGGACTGGGCTCTAAAAGTCATACCCCCGGAAAAGAAGATGTTCGGGGCCATCCTGCACGACCTTCAGGCAATGGCAAACCTCATAATAAAGGAAATGGACCTGAAGAGCTATAAAAGCACACAAGAGTTTATAGACGCCCATGACAGAGGCGGTTCACCCCTTGAAGCCCTTGAAGGAAGTTCTTTAAGGGATGGCAATGTTTTCGTACTTAAAAAATGCCCGATGGGAAAGCTTGTGGAATCTCTCAAGGAAGATGGCAAGCTCCCCAAATATTATCTCGAGGTGGTGCAGAAGTACGTAGCGCTATATAAATCAAAAGGGGCGATTATCCACCCTTTCTGCATTGTGCACCAGGTGATACGCGAGCAGGTCGGAGAGAGCATCAAGGTCAACGGAGGCCGGATGCTTGTGTACCAGGTCGCATGCAGGTCCCTCGCCTCAGGCAAAGTCGTCTATGCGACGGAGGGCACGAGCCGTGTGAGTATGACACAGGAAGAGATCGATAAAAAGATCGACGGAAACGCTTGCATGTATCATGTAAAGTTCTGACAAAAAAGCATACAATATAAAAGGGCCGGAAACGGCCCTTTTATATCACATCTTAAAACCAGCCTTGAACACCTCCCAAGTCTATATAAACACTTGCGCCAGATTTTGATATAATTAATAACTATTCAACCGCATACTGTCTTAAAGTACAGGTTTGCACCCATTGTGCAATAATTGCTTTACATTTCATTTAGTTTGATTATTATGATATCAAGAAAGAAGTAATAATATCGATGACAAATGAAACAGATAATGGGTCCGCCTGTGCATGAAAAATGCAAATACGATGAAGTCCTTGAGAACCTGGGCGATGGTATAACCATCCAGGACAGGGATTTCAGGATAATCTATCAGAACAACGCCCAGAAAAAGCTCACAGGCGAACATGTCGGTGAATTCTGCTATAGCGCCTACGGAGAGAGAGAGTCTGTCTGCCCGGGTTGTACGCTTGCACTCACCTTTGCCGACGGTAAAACTCACAAGCAGGAAAAGGCCGCCGAACAAAATGGCAGGAAGTTTTTTGTGGAGAAAACAACCTCCCCTCTCATGGACGAGGCAGGAAATATATATGCCGGCGTAGAAGTAGTACGGGACGTTACCGAACGGCGGAAGCTGAACGAAGCCCTGAAGGAGTCAGAAGAAAAATTCAGGAGCCTGGTAGAGGGCGCGCCCATCGGTGTGTTTATAATCCAGGACGGCAGACTTGTTTATGCCAACCCGAGGATCTCTGAAATCTCGGGCTATTCGGCGGAAGAGTTTTACAATGTATCACCGTTGAAGATTATTGCGCCAGAGGACAAAGAACTTGTACGGTCAAACATCGAGAAACTTTCAACCGGCGCCGAGAAAAGTATCTGCCACAATTATCACTACATCAGAAAAGACGGAACACTTGCGGACATAGAAAGCTACGGGGCCGGCACCGTTTTCAACGGCAGGCCGGCCATAATAGGCACCGTACAGGACATAACAGAGCGGAAGACATTGGAACGCGAGAAAGAGGATTTCTACGCGATGATAACACATGACCTGCGCTCTCCTCTTACCAGCATAATAGGCTATACACAGGTCATCATGGAACTATACAAAGACAGCGCTAATAAAGACCTCCTGGAGATGATAAAAAAGATAGACAGCAGCAGCCTTATGCTGTCAAACATGATGGAAGACTTCATGACATTTTCGGCAATCGAGCATTCCAGGTTAGAGATTTTAAAATCGAAAGAATCCATGCACGAGCTTATTGAAAGCGTGTTCGGCGAATACATGCTTGCTGCTGCAAACAAGGGTATCACCCTGATACGGGATATCGGCAATGGTGTGGCCACGGCCAGGGTAGACAGAAACCTTATCCGGCGTGCCTGCTGCAACCTGCTCCAGAATGCCCTAAAATATACGCGTGCAGGCGGAACTGTCACCATTAACGCCGAGAAACGAATGGTGGATGGTGTCGACTCCGTCGCCGTCTCGTTTTCCGATACTGGGCCAGGCATACCCGAAAGCGAAAGGGACAGGATATTCCAGAAATATTACCGTTCAAGAAGCTCCAAAGGGACCAAGGGCAGCGGCCTGGGGCTGGCTATAGTCAAGTCAATTGCCTTGGCGCACGGCGGCAGTGTCGAGCTTGAAAGCACCGAGGGAAAAGGGAGCGTTTTCACCCTGATTATCCCGGCTGGACCTGGAAACGCGGGCGCGTAAAATGGAGGGAGAGGCGTCATGAAAGTCACTGCATTCAACGGAAGCGCGCGTAAAGACGGCAATACTGCGTCCCTTATCAAATTCGTGTTCGAAGAGCTTGAGAAAGAAGGTATCGAGACCGAACTCTACCAGCTGTCCGGCAGGAAGATACGGGGCTGCACCGCCTGCTTCAAATGCTTCAAGAACAAGGACGGGCATTGCGCCGTGAAGGGCGACGTTCTGAACGAATGCATAGACAAAATGGTCGCATCCGACGGCATAATACTAGGCTCACCCACCTATTTCGCCGACGTCAGCTCAGAGATAAAGGCCACCATGGACCGTGCCGGGATGGTGTCGAGGGCAAATGACCATCTGCTGATACGGAAGGTAGGGGCGGCAATCGTTGCCGTAAGGCGTGCGGGCGCGATCCATGTCTTTGACACGATGAACCACTTTTTTACGATAAACCAGATGATAATCCCGGGCTCCAGTTACTGGAACATAGGCATAGGCCGCGAAAAGGGCGAGGTGGACAACGACCGCGAGGGCATCGAGACTATGCGTACCTTGGGCCAGAACATGGCCTGGTTGCTTAAGAAAATAAACGCATAGAACCTTGGGGGCCCGGCTGAAACCGGGCCTTTTATGCTTACACATGCCTGCCTTATCCGCGGATTAATGTTATATTTATGGCATGAGGACAAACATAAAAATCTGGTTCGCATCTATTGCGGTCCTCTGCCTGTTATTGACGACCACCAGCGCACAAGCACTTATATGCCTGCCTTCCACACGCTGGGCTGTAAAGACCCTGAAAGACCCCGGCACAAAAAAGATAAACTTCAGACCGAAGAAGACTACGGTCAGAAGGCTTGTCAGTATCAAGACTAAAATCTACCCTTATCCCATAGAGTCCGGCAGGCAGGGGCACGAGTTCAATACCTACGAGGTAGTCTGCAGGATAAAGTCATACAGCATCGCCGAGGAAGACGATGACTTAAACCTTGTCGTCTCCGACCCGAAATATCCAAAGTATACGTTGATTGCCGAAGTGCCGAACCCGGACTGCCCGAACGTCAAAGACTCGCCATACGCAATGGAGTTCCGGCGTGTCTGGGATGAGTTCAGGAAGTCTGGCACGAGGGACGGCAAGATAAATCAGGACGGAAAGAGGCACGGGACACGTGGGGGGCTTTTCAGGCTCACCGGCGTTGCATTCGTGGATATCCCGCATTTTCAGGAAGGCCGCGCAAAGAACGACATCGAGCTGCACCCTGTTTTGAGAATAGAGCGGCTGAAGTAAATAAGTTGGCCGTCACTTTACCTCTACCTTAAACCGGGTCTCCTTCCCAGAGAGATCCCATACTGCAAGCACGGTACTGCCTTTGGATTTTCCTGTCACCCTTGCATCTGTCGGAGTTAATACGTCAATACTTGCAATGGCAGGGTCTACAAGGTACACCTTTTTCATAGGCAATGGCATGACAAGATGAAACTCCCCGCCTGACTCAAGGTCGATCAAAGATTCCTTTATATCCTGGTTTGAATTACAGTTGACGTACTGGCAATTTACGCCCATCCAACTTTCTTCAAGCGAGACGAAGTTCGCCAACCTACCGCCAGCCACGCCATACCTGCCCATCTCGCCAAGTATAGTTAACATTATGAAAAATACCGTTACTACGAACGAGAGACTGCGGACAAATTCAGCCTTGCCTTTTATAGAGTTGTACAGGACCGCCAGAAACAATACAGGAGAGGAGTATCCTATGCACTGGACAAAAGTCACCAGCATATTATCCGTACGCGGGTGTAGTTTATAGAACATCAACAGGACCAGGACAAAGTAAAAGATAGACAGCAGGTTTGCAATTGATGTTACGGGTTTCATCCTCACGTTGGCAATCAGCAATTCCTTTTTCTTTGCTTCTTCATCCTCTTCCGGAATATGGACGGGTTTAAGCGGAGGAGGAGGGACGTCGTCGGGCAATAACCTCAGGCCGCATTTTGTGCAGTACTTTGCGCCTTTATATATTTTGGAACCGCATACAGGACAAAACATCAAACGTCCTCCGTATAATATAGGTTAGTCCTTCTTTGCCCCTACGAACCAGTCCTTTTTGTCGGCGAAAAGCATATTGAACGTAGTGAGCGAGCCATAACAGCGGGTTATATACTGCTGGAGGTTGACCTTGTCCTCGTCAGTGAGCTTCTCGGAGGCATTTATGTTCTGCTCAAGGACACGCAGGTTGTTCCTGACCATCACTATCTTGTGAAAGAAAGTTTCAATCGGCACCGACTTCTCCTGTAAACCAGCCTTGCCGGGCTTCAGCAGCATCTCGCCGCCATCCCATTTTTCGCCGAGGTCGATTGTTCCGATAAGGCCCTCTTCCCGAAGCACCTCACGGATGGCATTCTTCAGTTCGTCGGTGTCCAGCGCGTCATCGGCTTCGTCATCTTCAAAAGGTTCGAATGAAAGCTCGGCCTCGGCGGTGGAATGAGTGAAGAACTTCGCGCCAACCTTTACGAAGTTGACTATAACACGCTCCCCGTCGAGGTTTACAACCCTGCCGGTCCCGAACCCGGCGTGGTAAACGACCTGCCCGTTCAATAGTTCTTTCACGTTGAGCCTCACTATGAATTGTGTAGTGTGAGATATTCTATTGCCTTATGGCTCTACCCGCAAGAGAAAAATGACGTGCTTCTCCAATCAGGCCTGGCATCCAGCTAATTTTTGCATATTTAAGATAATTATGGTATATATATGATAAAAACTAAATGAAGGAGCTCTGCATGAAAAGTTACTTGTCAGACAATAAAGGCCAGACACTTACGGAATACGCTTTCACTCTCCTTTTTGTCATGCTTGTAGTGTTCCTGATGCTGGGTTATTTCGGGGACACGGTCCAGAACAAGTACTGCTACATCAACAGCTCTCTACCCCAGTGATATAGACTTTACAGAAAACCCTCAGAACCCAAGCCGTTCCCTTTTCACGAAGCTCTCGACCCACTTGTCCTCCGGCCGGTATCGTTCGTCTATCATTTTGTCGAATGCAGACGGGTTTATCGGGAACTGGGCCATCGTCTTTATCAGCACGCCGTCATCTGTATCCTCAACGATGTCCTTTGAGTAGAACTCCTTCCAGGCGAACAGATAACCCTCGTACAGTTCGTCCGGGGTCATCAGCCTGGGCCTGTATACGACTTTGGTAGTGGTGTACTTCGACAGGTCGTGGTCTATTATCCTGCCCTCTGCCAGAAAGCTTGGTGTGCAGCCGCGTGTTCGGGTAAGGGGTGAGTATCAGGAACTCGCACTCCTCTATCCCGGTCTTTTTTGCGAACTCCACCGTCCTCTCGAACACGCCCTTGTCGTCGTAGTCGTACCCGAATACGAACGACGCGATAAGCTTTATGCCGGCGTCATGCAGTATCTTGATGTTCTCGAGGTGCTTCTCGGCAGTAGTAAAGCCCGCGCGCTTCTCGCCGAACGACGCCGACATCCATGGCCCGACGTCCACGTAGAGCAGCCAGCAGCCGGACTTCACCAGCCTCTTTACGTATTCCGGGTCCTGGGCAACGTTCAGCGGCGCAAGCCCGGTCCATTTCTTCCCCATGCCTTCCAGCCCGTCGAACAGCTCATAGCTGCGGCGTTTGGCCAGGTGGAAGTTGTCGTCCACGAAGAAGATATACTGGCCCATCTTCTCAAGCTCGGCAAGGGCCTCCTTTACCGGCCTGCCGCGGTAGGATGTGCCGAACAGACCCGGCACCGAGCAGAACTCGCAGTTCACCGGGCAGCCGCGCGAGACCTGGAGAGACTGCATCGGTATGTAACCCTTGCCGTTGAGCAGCTCGCGCCTGGGCCATGCGACCTCTTCCATCTTGGGCCGCTCAATGCATTTATAGAACCTTTCCATCTTTCCAGCCTGGAAGTCGGCGACAAGCCGCTCCCATGTGCCCTCCGCCTCGCCCACGACAACCGCGTCCGCATGCAGGGCCGACTCATCCGGCGAGAGCGACGGGTGTATCCCGCCCATGACAACCGGGACGCCTTTCGCGCGGTAGGTGTCGGCGATATCGTAGGCGCGCTTGGCCTGGCATGTCATCGCCGATATGGCGACCATGTCGGCCGGCTCGTCGAAGTCGATCTTCTCGATGCGCTCGTCCGTAAGCGTTGTCTCGATCCCCGGAGGCGTAAGCCCGGCGACGGTGATAGGCCCGAGTGTGTGTATGAACCGCCTGTAGTAGAGCGGAAAATTTCCCCATTCGGGGTATATGAATTTTATTTTCATTTAATCATCCCATACCTTCGTGAAGCTATACCACTGTTCGTAATATATGCCTATGTACTTCTCAAACACCTTGACGACCTTCTTCAGGTTCTCCTCGATATCCTTTTCGCGGTCGCCGGTCCTTACGGGGTAGATCGCCTCGTCGACGATTATATTATATTTGGCGTTTTTGTCCATAACAATGAACGAGGGCAATATTGGCGCGCCGGTCATCATGGATAGAAGGACCGGCCCCTTGGGGAAATATGCGGGCGCATCGAAGAACGGCACCTTGACCCCGCTGTCATGGTACAGCTTGTCGCCCTGCATAGCCACAAGTTCGCCATTTTGTAGGGCGCGCATCATCGCAAGGGGCGATATCCTGTCCGGGTCAAGGCGTATCTCCTTCACGCCGCGCAGCAGTCTTTTGCGGGTCCTGTTCTCTTCTATATGGTCTGAGCCGTCCGGGAAGTAAACCACGTTCACCGGGTGCCCGAGCTGAGAGAGTACAATACCGCCGAGCTCCCAGTTGCCCAAGTGCGCGGTTAGGAGTATCGCGCCCTTGCCGCCCTTCAAGGCCTCGGTTATATTTTCGTAACCCCTGGCATCCGACAGTATAGACTCAAGGTTGCTTTCCCTTTCATCGTTTACCCTGAAAAGGTCTATAAGATAATACGCGTTATATACGCACATCCTGAAGGTTGTTCTAAAGAGCGTCCAGTTACCGACATCTTTCCCAAGTATATGCTTCAGGTTTGCCTGGTAATTGTGCCTGCGGGTTGTAAAAAAAGGATAATAGACGGCGGTGGTCAACCACGCGGCTGCCCTTGAGAACCACAAGGGCCATGTTCTTACGCAGAAAAGGAAAACCGGGACCAATGAACGGATTATACGGTTGTATGGGAGGATCTGCTGCCTGTTTGGCTTCAAAATATTTCCTTAAAATAAACGCTACTACGTACAACAAAGTAAGATGATATAAAATTGGTGCCCGCCATGCAAGCATTTACTTGTCGCCGCCCAAAAAACCTTGACAATCAAGGGCATTTGAACCTACCATATTTTATTATAATTTTTATGGAGGAAGGATGAAATTCTTCAGGTGTCAGATCTGCGGCGAGGTCTATATCGGGCAGACCAAGCCGGCCAATTGCCCATACTGCGGCTCAAAGACCAAATACCTCGTACCGGTCGCGGAATGGGTGGACGAGAATATGTCGATAACATCCCTTTCGGATGTATCACGCGGGAACCTCGAAAAAGCGCTCCAGCTTGAGGTGAACAACGCGCCATTCTACCGGGACGCTTCCGCACGGGCCAAAGGCGTGGAGCTTCAGGGTATATTCAAAGGCCTTGCAAAGATAGAAGGGGAACACGCAAGCGTCCTTCGCAAGATACTGAACTGCAGCTTCCCGGCTCCCGAACCGCACAGGGAGAAGGCCACGGACGACGACATGGTGAACCTAAAGACCGCGCACGAACGCGAACGCATTGCCACCGACTTCTACATGATGTCGGCCGACAGGGCCATCGAGCCGCGTGTAAAGAAGGTTTTCACCGCGCTCTCCGAGATAGAATCAGACCACATCCGGCTTGAAGAAGACCTGTTGAACGGGAACGGTGCATGATGTCTGACAGGCTCCCATGCTTTAAGGCGTACGACATTCGAGGCGCGGTCCCGGAAGAGCTGAACGAGGGCTTGCCTATCGTATTGGCCGCGCGTTCGCCGAATACATAAAACCGTCTACCGTAGTGGTCGGGCGCGACATCAGGCTGTCGAGCAAGGCGATTGCGGGGGCGCTCATAAACGGGCTCACCGCCTCCGGCTGCAAGGTCTATGACATCGGCCTTTGCGGCACAGAGCAGGTCTACTTCTCCACAGCCCACCTGGAAGCAGACGGCGGGATAATGGTGACCGCGAGCCACAACCCGGCGAACTACAACGGCATGAAGATGGTGCGAGAAGGCTCACGGCCCGTAAGCGGAGACACCGGCCTACGGGAGATCGAGGCACTGGCTGCAGGAGCTGCAGTTTTCAAGTCCGCTGACAAAACGGGCGAGGTCGAGCTTATCGACACCAGCCACGCATACGCGGAACACATAGCTTCGTATATAGACGCACAGAAGCTTCCGCCATTCAAAGTGGTAGTAAACCCTGGCAACGGCTGCGCGGGCCCTGTACTGAATATCCTGGGCCGCCACCTTCCGTTTCAGTTCATTAGGGTAAACTACGAGCCGGACGGGACGTTCCCGAACGGCATCCCGAATCCGCTGCTGCCCGAGAACCGTGAAGCTACATCGAAGGCCGTCATCGACTCGGGCGCCGACATCGGCGTCGCATGGGACGGCGACTTCGACCGGTGTTTCTTTTTCGACGAGAAGGGCAGGTTCATAGAGGGCTATTACATCGTGGGCCTGCTTGCAGAGGCGATGCTGGCAAAACATCCGGGCGGCAAGATAATACACGACCCGCGCCTGACCTGGAACACCATAGATATCGTAAAGACGGCGGGCGGCGTCCCGGTTATGAGCAAGACGGGCCACGCGTTCATCAAGGAGCGGATGCGGGCGGAGGATGCGGTGTACGGCGGAGAGATGTCCGCGCACCACTATTTCAGGGAGTTCTCATACTGCGACAGCGGCATGATACCGTGGCTCCTCGTGCTGGAGCTGATGGCGAAGACCGGCAAGCCGCTATCGGCCCTTGTGGAGGAACGTGAGAGGCTGTATCCGGTGAGCGGCGAGATAAACCGCAAGATAGAAGACCCCGCCGCTGCGCTCAGGAAGGTGGAGGAACTTTACGCGCCCGGAGCGTTGTCAGTTGACCATACCGACGGCGTGAGCATAGAGTTTGCAAACTGGCGGTTCAACCTGCGCATGTCCAACACCGAGCCACTCGTGAGGCTGAACGTGGAATCAAGGGGCGACAGGGCGCTTATGGAAGCCAAAACCGGAGAAATAATAGCTCTACTGGATAGCATCTAGGAGAAGCGGCAAAAGCCTTTCTTGACAAACACGTTAATATTCTTTATAAATATCTTATTAAAGAGGTCGTGGAGGTCATAATGAAGCTAAACTGCTGGGAGTTCAAGAAGTGTGGGAGACAACCGGGCGGGCGGCATTCTTATGACTCCGGGGTCTGCCCCGCTGCCACGATGGAAAACCTGGATGGAGTACACGAGGGCACGAACGGCGGAAGGGCCTGCTGGGTCGTGGCCGGTACTTTGTGCGGCGGAGAGGTCCAGGGGACTTATGCAAAGAAGTCCTCGAACTGCCGGACATGCGACTTCTACAAGATGGTACAGGCGGAAGAGGGCGACAGGTTCGCCAACTCTTTTACGCTGCTTTTGAAGGTCAACCAATAAGATAGCGGGCGGCTAGAGCAGAGAAGACGTCAGCCTTGCCACGTTCTCGATGAATATGTCCGGGCGCGGGCGTTTCCTGAAGCTCTTCATCCTTATCGTCTCCGAATCCTCAAGGTCGGCCAGGAACTGTTCGTCCATCATCCTGGCCGTCTCGCCGCAGTAGCATACTGCGCACACCTCGAAGTTCAGCCTGAAACTCCTCAGGTCCATGTTCGCCGTACCCACTATAGCAAGCTCGCCGTCCACGCTCATAGTCTTTGAATGGACGAACCCCTTCTTATACTCGAATATCCTGCACCCGACCTCAAGAAGCTCGCGGAAGTATGAATGGCTCGCGTACTTGATGATCTTCCTGTCGTAGATCTGGGGCACGAGAAGCCTGACATCGACTCCACGCAGGCATGCGGCGATGAGAGCCGTCTGCACCGACTCGTCCGGAACGAAGTACGGCGTGGTGATGTACAGCCTTTTGCGCGCCGAGGTGATGGCCGTGAAGTAGAGGTGGGCTATCTGGTTGCGGGAGCGGTCCGGCCCTGATGGGACTATCTGGACTATACCGTCTCCGCTCTCGACATCCTGGTGTGGGGGCTTTACATATGCCTTCGTAAGCAGCTCGCCCGTGACATAGTACCAGTCCTCCGCGAAGATAAGCTGGAGGTGGCTTGCGGCGGGACCGGTGACTTGAATATTGGTGTCGCGCCAGTATCCCATTTCCGGGTCCTTGCCCAGGTATTCGTCCCCGATGTTTATCCCTCCGGTGTGCGCGGTCTTGCCGTCCACCACCAGGATCTTTCTGTGGTTCCTGAAGTTCGCGTACAGCGTCCTGTGCCTTGCAAAGTGGACCGGCCGGTACTCCCGCACCATGCCGCCAACATCGATGAGCGGCTTGAAGAATCTGAGCTTCATGTCGGCGGAGCCGATGTCGTCGTAGAGCAGCCGGACCTCGACCCCCTCCTTCGCCTTCTCCACCAGCGCGTCCCGGAGCATCCTGCCCGTCTCGTCCGGCTCGATGATATAGTACATGGCGTGTATGTGTTCCTTCGCCTCCCTTATGCTTTTGAACATCTCGGGGTATGAGGCATCCGCGTCCTTCAGTACCTTTATGCCGTTGCCCATCGTGGGGGGAAGCCCCGGGAAACGGTAGGCCAGCCGCATCAGGTCCTCGTACTTCTTCGAGCATACCCCGGACTTCACGACGGAGTTGAACGTGTTCTGGAATTCGAGTTTGTTCCTTATGTCGCCCACGCCGTCGCGTAATGCGCGCAGGAGCTTTATCCTCATGTTCACCCTGCGCCTTCCGAACACCAGATATGCGAAGAGTCCGAAGAAGGGCATGATGATCATGAACAGGAGCCACGCAAGGGTGGCGGCGGGGCTGTTGTGCTCGTAGATGATATATATGCAGGAGAGGATTATACTGACGAGGTAGACTGTTATAATTGTTGCGATGAGCATGAGCTACCCTGTGTGAAAGCTTATTTCTCTATGATTTGTTTATATCAGATATACCCTAGAGTGTCAAGGAATGCGGGAGGCGGGCGTTTTATGTAATTAGGCGGTGCGCCATACGGGGCGCACCGCCGTGCGGATACGATACTATTAGCTGACAGAGAAGCGGGTCTCCCTGGTGTCGCTGCTCTGGCCCGACTGTATGGTGGTCGTGACGATGTACGTGCCCCTCGGGGCGTCCTGTGGAAGGATCAGCGGCACCTTGCTCTCATACGTACCGCCGCGCCTTCTTACCGTCACCTGCGGCTTGCCCTGAAGCTCGCCGTTAAGCCTGACCTCCCTTGTCTCGGTCACGTCCATCTCGGTGCCCTGCGGCCCGAGCACGGTGTATGTCGCGTTCAGGTTTACCGTGTCGCCGGGATAGACCCTGTCCGGCGTGGCGGAGGATGACTCTATCCTCACGAGGTTCGACTGGCTCTGGTTGTAATCGTAGTTATACTGTGCCTGGGCCTGTTCCTCGGTGCGTTTCTGGTCGTAGCCATAGTGGCCTACAGCCGCACCCGTCAGTCCGCCCAGTAGCGCACCTATGACCACGCCCGCGCCGGTGTTCCCTGTCTGGTGGCCAATAACTCCACCGATGATGCCGCCCGCAACCGCGCCGGTCGTTCCGCCTATTATAGCACCCTTGTTCTGCTCAGCCGTAGATGGAGCCTGTTCCTGCGGCGGGTACTGGCCCTGCTGCTGGTATTGGTCCTGAGGCGGCGGATATTGGCCACCCTGTTGATACTGGTCCTGTGGTGGATACTGTCTCGGCGGCGGGTACTGGCCCTGCTGCTGATACTGCCCGCCCTGTGAATACTGGTCCTGCGGCGGGTACTGGCTCTGCTGCGGCGCAGCACACGCGGTCAGCAACACAGCGCTGAACACCGCGATGATACCGTATATGAATAGTCTCTTTGTCATCGCGTGCCTCCTTCTTAACCGTGCTTAAAGGGAACACCCTTACCCCCCAACCCTCTCCCTTTACAGGGCGAGGGGAGTTGGAGGATGATACCACCGAGGGGCAAGGGGTTCGTGCGAGCCTTGTCTTGCCGACTACTTCAGGTAGTCCTTTAATGTGGGCGTGGCAGCCGGCTGTGTGGTCGGCGTTGTGGTCTTTGGCGCCGGTTTCCCAGTAACTTTGTCGTATACGCCCGAATAGGTCGATATGTCGTCCTTGACCTTCTTCACATCGTTGATGTTAGTCTGGAGCTTGTTCACGTTTTCCTGCATCTCGATTACCGTCTTGCCCAGGCTCTTGAGGCTCTCCACGGTGCCGCCGATACCCGTGAGGCCGCCAAGCTCAATGGCTATGGCGTTCTTTGTCTGGATGCTGCCGGTTATATATCCCGCCACGAAAAACACCACCAGACTTACCACCAGCAATGCCTTTTTCATGATAAACCTCCTTGTTTGGATTAAAGTCTATCATAAGGTCTGTGGGCGGTCAAAGTCAGGCAGCAGGCTTCTTCATTTAGCCTTAAAGCTATCTGCAAAATCAATAGCGCACATGTAGCCGTAGTCTTTATGTTCCCCGCAAGCGATCCCGACCACCTTGAAGTCCGGATTGAATATGTTCGCCCTGTGCCCCCTGCTTTTCACGCCATCGTCTATTATCAGCTGGACGACGATTTCTCTCGGCACGGTCGGGCCATAACTTATGTCCTCGCCTATACACATTTTCCACATTCCGCACATTGCTACGCGCTTCTCAAAGGTCATGCCCCCTGCCGAGTTATGCCCGGTATTGCCAGTCGGCCCACTTGCCTTTACAAGCGCCATCGCCGCTTCAGAAAGCCTGCCGGAGAGCATCAACGGCCCCACAGGTTTGGCCTTCTCAAGGAAATCGATGGCCTCGTCCACGGCACGAACACCTTCTTCCGTCGTGAATGTCATCCCCTCGCCCGTGCCGTATATTTTCCCCTTGTAATACACCCTTCTCTCCTTCAGAAACTGGGCGTATTTGGCCGGGTTCGTGCGTGCAAGGTTCAGCTCCTTTAATATCAGGCCAATATCATGTTCAGCATATGCATTCGTCACCAAAACAACAGCCGCGAGCAATACAAACAATACAACAACAATTCTTTTCATATCGCACATTCCCTTTATATTACCCTTCCCCCCGGGTTTTTCTTGCCCATGTCATACACGGCCTCGACGTCCACCATCACTATGGCAATCACGGCGCGTTTGCCCTTCTCCAGTCTGCGCGTATTCTCCTTCTCAAACAGCGGGCCGCTTGTCAGTATTTCGGCCTTCCCCATAATGCGGTAGCTAGTCTTCTTGTCATGCGAGCAGGTGGAGATGGCTATCCTGGGGTTAGCCTTCAGGTTGTCATAAGTCAGCTTCCCCGCCCACTCGATGTAGTAGAGCCTGCCGTCGTCCGTGAACCGGCATGACTTCGGCGCGACACACGGCACGCCATCCGGCGACGCGGTCGCGATGTAACAGAGGTTGTCCTTCAGCAGGTCTTTCATTTCATCGGTCAGTTTTAGCATGGGGCCTCCGTGTTTTAGAAGTCTGCAATATTGTAGGAATTATAACATGATAATTGAGGCGAGCATCCCGGTCAATTATTTCTTGTATTGGAAAACCGGTTAAAGTATAGTTGCACAATGGGTAACAGTAGGGGATAATCTATATAAACCAACACCATGGCTGCTACATTGGCCATGCGTCAGGGAGTATCATGCAATATTTGCTTTTGTCGGCTGTTTACCTGGTCTTTTTCCTTTCCGGCGCCGCCGCCCTCATTTACGAAGTGGTATGGGTCCGTTACCTGAGCCTCATCCTGGGCGGCTCTCATCTTGCAGTCACCACGGTATTGGCAGTTTTCATGGGCGGCCTCGCCTTGGGCAGCTACACAATAGGCAAGCGGGCATTGGGGGTGAAGAAACTCCTTCGCTTTTACGGGTTCCTCGAACTGGGCATTGCAGTATTTGCCCTCGTCTTCGTCCTGTTGATGCGCCTTTACCCGTCGATCTACGTCCCCCTGGCCCGGATCGCGCCAACATCCACTACCTACCTTTACTTCATCCGCGCGTCATTCGCTGCCATAGCCATGATCGTCCCGACCACGCTCATGGGCGGGACCCTTCCGGTCCTGTCCAGCTTCATCTCTGGCCGTGAGAAGGACATCAGTGTCCGCCTCTCGTTTCTTTACGGTTTCAACACGCTCGGGGCCGTGGCGGGCTGCGCAGCGGCTGGTTTCGTCTTCCTGCGTTTCTTCTCGGTCAGTACGACACTCTATATAGCCGTAGCGGTCAACGTCTTCATCGGGATCCTCGCCATACTGCTCCAGGAAAAGGCGAAAGCCATCCCCGGGACAGAGCCGTCCAGGAAAGAGGTCGCGCCGGTAAAATCAGTTACCGACCTGCCGGGGCCAAAGACGGACCTCCCTTTCCGCCTGGTAATCTGGGGTATCGGCATCAGCGGTTTCTGCGCACTGGGCTACGAGGTACTCTGGACCCGTATCCTGTGCCTGGCCGTCTCCGCGAGCGTTTACGGCTTCGCGATCATGCTCATGGCGTTCCTTTCCGGCATAGCCGCGGGAAGCACGGCTTACGGGGCATTCGCAAGGTTGACCAGCAAAGGAAAAAAGGTAGCGGCATCATCCCTGACCCGGCATGTATTCTGGTTCGGCATAGTCCAGGTGATAATCGGGATAACCGCGCTGATAGTGACGATATACATCGGGAGCCTGCCGATGCGCTCATCCCTTCTGCACAGCTACTTTAAAGGACTTTACGTTGACAGTTTCCAGGCAAGGCAATGGGCTGACATGGTGATCGCATTTCTCTACATGTTCGTCCCCGCCTTTTTCATGGGCGTCGCCTTCCCTCTGGCCGGGAGTATACATGCGGGGTATAAAAAGACGGTAGGCAAGGCGGTCGGAGAGGTACTGGCGTTCAATACGGTCGGGGCCATCCTCGGCACGATTGTCAGCGGCTTCGTCCTGGTATACCTGGTCGGGATAGAGCGGTCCCTCCAGATACTCACCCTCGTCAACATCGGGTTCGGCATCATCGTGATTGTGAGCATCCGGGCCGGCAAGTCGGTAATCATCGGTGTATCGGCTGCCGTGGCGGCTTCGATACTGGCGGTTTCCCTAAGCCCCGGCGCCTGGAAGCTGTGGGACACCAAGCTCTTCGCGACGTTCGTGAAGAGCAAGCAGGAGCTTTACCTGTCGCCAGGGTGGGTACACGATTATCTGCAAGATACGGAGGTCCTGTACTACGCGGAGGGTGCTAACACAATAGTGAGTTCGATAAGGGAAGGGTGCGGGGTCCAGGCTTTCCTGACGAACGGACGCCCAGAGGCGTCCAACAAGGCAAACGACATACAGTGCCAGTACACGCTCGGCCACCTGCCTATGCTGCTGCACAAGACGCCTCCCCGCAGCGTCTTCGTCCTCGGCGCGGGCAGCGGTATGACCCTCGGGGCAACCGCTGCCTATCCGGAAGTGGAGAATATCACGCTCGCTGAGATAGAGCCCAAGGTGCTCGGAGTGACGCGCACCTTCAGCAAATACAACAACAACGTCCTTGATGACCCAAGGCTGCATATAGTATTCGAGGACGGACGGAACTTCCTTCTGACCACAAGGGACAAATTCGACGTCGTCACCGCCGACCCCGTGCACCCCTGGTTCAGCGGGGCGGGCTACCTTTATACGGGGGAGTATTTCAAGCTTGTCTCGGAACATCTCAACCCAGGCGGTGTCGCCTGCCAGTGGCTGCCCATATATGAGCTCTCTGAAGACGACCTGAAGTCTGTCGTAAAGACCTTCAGCGAAAATTTCAAATACACGATGGTGTGGCTTACATTCAACGATGCCGAGCTAGTCGGCAGCGACTCACCCATAGTGCTCGATGAAGATGAGATTGACCGGAAGATAAACGGCAACCCCGCCGTGTTGAGAGACCTGAAGGCCGTGAACATGGGTTCGGCGGAAGCCTTCCTCAGCTATTTCGTAATGGGGAACGACGGCGTCAGGGAATTTTGCCGCGGCGGAAAGACAAATACAGACGACAACCTCTACCTCGAGTTTTCCGCCCCTCGTAACATCGGCAACAACAGCCTTATGGCCTCCGATATGCAGTACGTCACTAGCCACAGGGAAAGCATCCTGCCTTACCTGCAACTGCCCGAGGACAAGGAGGCGCGCGCAAGAGTAGAATCGAGATGGAAGGCTAACCTCGCAGTCGCATATATAGCGGACAAGGCCCACGTAAAATATATGGGGGGCATCCTTGGAGACCAGGAGTTCAACGAGGTGACGAGCGCGGTGAACGCGATATACCCCGGCTACGCGCCGTGGAAGTTCCTGGTTGACAGCAAATGACAGGGACAGCTTTCGGTCAGGTTGAGCATGAGGGCCTCCGTGTTTTCATAACCCCCTCCGTCCCCCTTAGCAGCCCTCACCCGTCGCTTCGCGCCACCCTCTCCCATTGCAGGGCGAGGGGTATAGGGGAGGATTACGGGATGTGTCCCTATTTTTGATATGGGCTAAAAAGGGCTTTTTTGACCAGGTAAGGGTTACAACTAGAACAGTGATGTGCTGTTCTAGCCGTAACCCAAAATCTATAAAGTGCCTACTGCTTTATTCCAATGTTTTTAAGATTATTAAGGAGCTACAGGTATAGTTATTTGTGCCGATGAACTCCGACCCGTGTCATCAGTAGCACGTACTAAGATAGTGTATGAACCGGCAACATTCGGAACAAAGGTTGGTGTAAATCCAACTGCTGGGGTGAGGGTCGCAGTGGCCATCGGTGGCATGTTTATGATCTCAGAGCGGACTGTTACAACTTGGTCAAGGTTGCATGGAGGTCCATTGTCGGGGTCGCTCGCACTAACAGAGAGAATAACTGGGGTCCCCACAGCAGCCGGGCTGGCGGGGCCCAATACTACGGAGACTAAAGGCTTTTGAATACCACAGGTACTGCCAGATGGCGGTTCGACTGGATAATAACCAACAATTCCGGAAACTGAGATTGGCGTGTCGTTTACAATAGTCAAATTTCCTGCAACAGGTATCGGAGCCGTGTTTACGACATTTATATTTTGCACCTTAGATCCGGCAAATACGCTAGCAGGAATAAGTAACGCCGCCAAAAACAGAATGCCTCCAACCATCTTGCCAATTCGTCTCATAGATCGTCTCCTTCAGTAGTGTTAAAACGTCAAATGAATTATGCAAAATACATAGTTTTTTTTTAATATGCAAGTTTTTTCTTGCAGAGACACATCCCGTAGACGTGGCACTCTCCAATGTCTGTAAAATTCTGAATAATCGGTCGGCTTTCTGCAAAAAAAGCGGGGCTTTTTTGCGGGAATTTTGCGGGAAATGGCCGGAAAATACACGAATTTGAACATGACCTTTGGGGTTAAATATCTTTTTGAATCAGCGAGTTATGTGGCCAGGGCTTAATGGCAGGAATAACTGAGTTCACGGCAAGACACTATAAACAAAAAGAATTACAAATGTTCCACGTGGAACAATTTTTATTTGTGCGACTCCCCTTCATAACCCTTGACGCAACTTATAGAGAATGTTAACATTTACCTTCTTAATCCAGTACTAGCCACAACAAAGAGGAAAAATGTCCCACAAGCTCACTTTCTTACCGAACAAGAAGACCGTAGAGGCCAAAGACGGCCAGACCATACTGAAGGCGGCCGGGGCCGCAGGCATACATATAAACGCCACATGCGGCGGCAAGGGCAACTGCGGCAAATGCCGGGTCATCGTCAAAGACGGCATTGTCGAGTCAAAAGAGACCGGCATGCTTAGCGCGAAGGACTTCGATGCGGGCATCAGGCTCGCCTGCATGACGGCGCCGAAGTCAGACATGACCATCGAGATACCGCTGGGGTCCCAGATGCGCAGGGGCAGCAAGATCGCAACCGGCTCAAAGATCCACGAGCTACACAAGATGATGGAGCATACCTGCAAGGGCGATTTCAAATCCATCACCCGCAAGATATACCTGAAACTGCCCCCGCCCAACCTGGACGACAACATATCGGACGTGGAACGCCTGAAACGCGAGCTGAGCAAGCGCGGCTACGAGATCGCCGACATACACATAAACCTGCCGATAATCCAGAAGACCGGCCATGTCATGCGGGCGGCGAACTGGAACGTAACCGTCACGCTCCTGATGGTGGGCAACGTCGTGGAGATCATGGACGTCCAGCCCGGCGATGCAACCAAGCCACGTTACGGCGCGGCTGTGGACGTGGGCACTACATCCATCGTCGTCTACCTTATAGACATGTTCGACGGCAAAGTAATTGACGTCGCATCGACATACAACCCGCAGGTGCGCTGCGGCGAGGACATCATATCGCGCATCGTATATGCATCCGAGGGCGGTGGGCTCCAGGAACTCCAGAAGCTGGTGGTGGAGGCGGTGAACGACCTGCTTGAGAAGATATCAAACAAGACAGGCATCGACCCGGAGAAGATTGATAACATAGTGATATCCGGCAACACCACGATGACGCACCTGTTCTACGGCATCGACCCGGCATACATCCGCGAGGAGCCGTACATCCCCACTGCGACCTTCTTCCCGCTGATGCGCACGCACGCGCTGGGCCTGAAGATAAACGACTTCGGCGTCATATACGCCATGCCATGCGTCGCGTCATATGTCGGCGGAGACATCACCTCAGGCATCCTCGCATCACGGCTATATAAAAAACACGACCTCAGCCTTTTCATTGACATCGGCACGAACGGCGAGATAGTCGTCGGCAACTCAGACTGGATGGTCACGGCGGCATGTTCCGCAGGGCCGGCGTTCGAGGGCGGCGGCGTAAAGTACGGCATGCGCGCGATGGACGGGGCAATCGAGAAGGTGGAGATAGACCCCAAGACGTTGGAGGCGAAGCTTGCGGTTATTGGCTACACGGCCCCTATCGGCATATGCGGCTCGGGCATGATAGACGCCATCGCCGAGATGTTCCTGACGGGCATAATCGACCAGAAGGGCAAGATAAACCTGGACGCTAAGACCAACCGCGTACGCGTGGGAGACACCGGGCCCGAGTACGTCCTGGCATGGGCGGCGGAGACGGGCACCGAGAAGGACATCGCCCTCACCGAGCCTGACATAGACAACATCGTCCGCACCAAGGGCGCGATATACGCCGGGTTCTCCACACTATTGAAAGAGGTCAATTTCGACTTCAAGGACGTGGAAAAGGTATATATTGCGGGCGGTTTTGGAAACTACCTGGACGTCGAACGGGCGATAACTATCGGTCTTCTGCCTGATTTACCCGTAGAAAAATTCGAGTTCCTGGGCAACACGTCCATCATGGGCGCATACATGGCGCTGCTGTCCAAGAACCTGCGCAAGGACGTGGAGGACATCGCCCACAGGATGACCTACATGGAGCTGTCGGTCTCGCGCTCGTTCATGGACGAGTACGTCTCGGCCCTGTTCCTGCCGCACACCAACGCGGACGAGTTCCCGACCGTGGAGCGCATGCGTAAAGCAGCGGAAAAAGGGGAATAAAAACAAGCTGCGGGCAACCTTGCCCGCTTCTTTTTACCGTATTGATTTGTATACGAACTATTGGTATAATAATTAAAATAAGCGAGGATTACGGAAGTGTACGACATCGAGCAAAACGTAGGGTTTCTCCTATCGAAGGCATACAAGAAGGGCTTCTCCCTGTTCCGGGAACAACTCCTGCCTTATAACATCACGCCCCCGCAGTTCAGCATCCTCGCCTTCCTGTGGCAGGAGGACGGGCTGTCGCAGACCGAGATTTGCGAACGCTCGCAGGTTGACCGCGCGACGATGGTGGGGATGGTGGACAGGCTGGAGGACGAGGGCCTCGTAAAGAGGCACGCCCATGATGGGGACAGGAGGGCGTACCGGGTCTGCCTCACCGACAAGGGGAAATCGCTCAAGGAGCCGTTGTGCGCCATAGCGTCAAACGTCACCAAGGAATTTACAACGCGCCTGACGGCCAAAGAGGTCGATACACTCAGGGGACTTTTGAATAAATTACGCAAATAAGAGGAATACGTCATGGCAGAGGAACCGTTAGAGAACAAACCCGAGGCAACGCCTGAACCGACCAAGTTGATCGATGCAGTGAGCGGCGCACCGGGCGGCGGCAAGAAGAGGGCCGCGATAATCATATTCCTGCTGATAGTGTCTGGGCTTGTGCTCGGGACGAGCTGGTGGATAATGGCCAAGATAGACATATCCACCGACGACGCCTTCATCGACGGCCACGTCTTCCAGATATCCGCCAGGGAAGCGGGGCATGTGAGCGCGGTATACGTGAATGACAACCAGTATGTGCGCAAGGGCGAACTGCTGATATCGCTCGACCAGTCCGACTTCAAGACCCAGGTCCAGAACTCCGCCGCCGCAGTCAAGCAGGCCGAGAACGACATTGCGAGCAACTATGCAAAGCTTGACTCCGCGAACGCCCAGGTCACGCTGGTAAAATCCCAGCTCGAGCTTGCCGAGAACAACCTTGAGCGGGGCGCGGCGCTTTTCAAGCGCGGCATAATATCCAAACAGGACCTCGACACTCTGACCACCAACCGCAACGTAGCTAAGGCGCAGCTCAGAGATGCGCAGGAGAACGTGCGCAAGGCCAAGGCGGACATCGGACTCATGGTGAAAGGCGGCGAGGATGCGACGGTCGCCCAGAAGAAGGCCGAGCTCGATCAGGCGAAGCTGAACCTCTCATACACCGAGGTGCGCGCCCCGGCAGACGGTTACATCACACGAAAATCTGTAGAGCCCGGCAACAACCTCTCCCCCGGCCAGCCCCTCATGGCCCTCGTCAGCCTGGGCGATATATGGGTGACGGCAAACTACAAGGAGAGCCAGCTTACCCATGTGCGACCGGGCGAGAAGGTGGAGTTCACCGTGGACGCATTCCCCGGCCGTGTCTTCCGCGGCAAGGTGGACAGCATAATGGCAGGCACCGGCGCGGCATTCTCGCTTCTCCCGCCCGAGAACGCGACCGGCAACTACGTGAAGGTGGTGCAGAGGATCCCGGTAAAGATAGTAATAGACCAGTCGAGCGACCCGCGCCATCTGCTCCGTGTGGGCATGAGCGTCGTACCGACGATACACACCGGGCAAACGTTCAAGGACGTCCTCACGAGTCTGAACCCGTTCAACTGATATGGAAGACACCCGCAAGCCGATCAACAAGTGGCTGATAACCATAGCGGTCATGCTCCCCACCGTGATGGAGATCATAGACACCTCCGTCGCGAACGTGGCGCTCCCGCATATACAGGGAAGCTTCAACGCGGGCGCGGACGAGATAACATGGGTGCTCACCTCCTACCTCGTCAGCAACGCCGTAGTGCTGCCCATGACCGGCTGGCTGGGCGGCTTCTTCGGCAGGAAACGCTTCCTCATCTCCTGCATCACGCATTTTCACCATAGCCTCGTTCCTGTGCGGCTCCGCGCCGAACCTCGGCATGCTGATATTCTTCAGGATATTACAGGGCGCGGCCGGCGGCGCGCTCCAGCCGATGAGCCAGGCGATACTGTTTGAGACATTCCCCATAAAGGAGCGCGGACTCGCCATGGCCATATTCGGCGTGGGCGCGATGTTCGGCCCCATCATCGGCCCGGCGATGGGCGGCTGGATAACGGACAACATAAGCTGGCGCTGGATATTCTACATAAACATCCCGGCCGGCGTCATCGCCGTCACCATGGCGAAGTACTTCATATTCGACCCGCATTACATAAAGAAGGCGAACGTAAAGATCGACTACCTCGGCCTGGGGTTGCTTGTGGTTGGGCTTGGCGCGCTCCAGATTGTCCTGGACAAGGGCGAGCGCGAGGACTGGTTCAGCTCGTCGTTCATCATCGCTTTCGCGCTTATAGCGCTCATCAGCCTCGCTACTGCTGGTCTACTTCGAACTCAAGAGCAAGCACCCGATCGTCAACCTGAGGCTCTTCAAGGACAAATCCTTCACGTCGGGCAACCTCCTGATGTTCACCTTCGGTTTCTGCCTCTACAGCACCCTGGTGATGATAGCCCTGCTGCTCCAGACGCTGATGGGCTACGACGCGACGCTCGCCGGTATGGTGCTCGCGCCCGGAGGTGTTGCCACGCTTATTACCATGCCGTTTGTCGGGATAGCGCTCAAGAAATTCGACGGCAGGAGAATAATATTCACCGGTCTTGCAGTCGGCTCGGTATCGCTTTTCATGATGAGCAGGTTCACCCTGGAAGCCTCATACTGGGATTTCATGATGCCGCGGGTGCTCCTCGGGTTCGGGCTGGCGATGGTGTTCGTGCCGCTCACCACGCTTACATTCTCCACGATCTCGCGCGAGCAGATGGGCAACGCGACCGGGTTTTTCAACCTGCTCAGGAACATCGGCGGCAGCGTAGGCATCGGCTTTGCCACCACTATGATCGCCAGGTATTCGCAGTTCTACCAGACGGTGCTGGTCTCACACATAAACCCGTACAACCCGGTCTTTCAGCAGAGGTTTTCAGGAATCAGGCAGGGACTTGCACAAAGGGGTGTAGTAGCGGCTGACAAGTCGGCGCTTGCCGCCATGTATGGCCAGGTCCAGCGGCAGGCGGCAATGCTCGCGTACAACCGCATCTTCTTCATAATGTGCATCGCGTTCATAGTGGTCGCGCCCCTGCTCTTCCTGCTGAACAAGGGCCACGGAAAGGGTACGCCCGGCGCGCACTAACGCGCCTTCTGTTCCCTCGGGTCAGCAATCAGTATCAACCGGGGAGAATCTTTCTGGCTCCCGCCCTTGCCTTCTATCTTGCCAGTGGCAGTAACTCTTTTGTTCAGGAGAAGCTTCAGGCACTGGCCCCCACGGCATATCTCGATGTTTTTCACCTGCCTGCCTGATATGTTCATCGGCCTGTCCAGCCTTATCTCATAGCCAGGTTTTGCACCGGCCTCAGCCCGCAGCATCTCGACGGTACCCGATACCCTGATGAGATGCGTGGAGCTTGAAGCGCCTCCCAGCATCGCAAGCAACAAAAGGACGGAAGCCTTCATCATGGCTTCACCGCCTTGTCTGTTGTCATTATTAATGGAGTTGCGAGATCGGGCTTGCAATAAAGGAGAGTCTTGTTGTCTAGCGGCATGGAACGCCTCCTTGTTATGGAGGCGTTTGGTTCCTAACCCAGCAACGCCTCCAGCGCCTCGTCCACCTGTTCGACACCCACTATCTCGATGCCCTTGACCTTGTGCATCTTCTTCACGTTCGACTTCGGCATGATGCATCTGTCGAAGCCAAGCTTCGCGGCCTCGCCCGCGCGCATCTCAGCCTGCGCGATCGCCCGGACTTCTCCGCCCAGACCCACCTCGCCCATCACCACAGTGCGCGACGATACCGGCATGTCCTTGAAGGCCGAAGCCACCGCCGCAATCACGCCCAGGTCAACCGACGGCTCGTCCACCTTCAGGCCGCCCACCACGTTCACGTAAACGTCCTGGCCCATCAGGTGCAGTCCGACACGCTTCTCAAGCACTGCAAGCAGCAGCGTGAAACGGCCGTAATCGACGCCTATCGCGGTGCGTCTCGGGTTGCCAAAGCTGGTCGGGGTAACAAGTGCCTGGAGCTCTGCCATGATGGGACGCGTACCCTCGACGGTGGATACCACCACCGAGCCGGTCACGTCCAATAGTCTTTCTGCA
Organism: Nitrospirota bacterium; assembly: GCA_963845245.1. Taxonomy (GTDB): domain Bacteria; phylum Nitrospirota; class JACRHJ01; order JACRHJ01; family JACRHJ01; genus CAWJRJ01. The sequence goes on along the minus strand of CAWJRJ010000017.1, from coordinate 65,616 downwards.
AGAAAAATCTCGGAAGGGTTCGCTACTTCCTTGAGGCCCGCGCCCTTCATCTCGAATACGCCGATCTCGTTCGTGGAGCCGTAGCGGTTCTTGACCGCGCGCAAAATCCTGAATGCGTGGCCGCGGTCACCCTCAAAGTATAGCACAGTATCCACCATATGTTCGAGCACCCTCGGTCCGGCTATCGAGCCGTCCTTGGTCACATGGCCCACGATGAACACCGGAGTACCTGTTTTCTTTGCGAATACAACCAGTTGGCCCGCGCCCTCGCGCACCTGGGATATGCTTCCTGGGGCGGATGTTATGTTCGGAGAGTAGAGCGTCTGGATGGAATCCACGACCACCGCGTCGGCCTGGGTCTCGGTCGCATGGCGCAGGATGTCCTCAAGCGAGTTCTCCGCCAGCACCAGGAGGTTACTGGACGATGCGCCCAGCCTCTCGCCGCGAAGCTTTATCTGCCTGGCGGATTCCTCGCCGGACACGTACAGCACGCGGCTGCCGCGAGCTGCAAGTTCTTGCATCGCCTGCAGCATCAGGGTGGACTTGCCGATGCCTGGGTCTCCGCCCACCAGCACCACCGAGCCCTTCACAAGCCCTCCGCCAAGCACGCGGTCAAGCTCGCCTATGCCCACCGATGCCCGGTGCTCGCCCTCGCTTTTTATGTCGCCGATAGGTGTGGGGCGGCTCTTTGTGTTGTCCACGAACTGCGATGCAAGGCCGCGCTCCGGGGCTTCGCGTTCCTCCACCATCGTCTCCCACGCGCCGCATTCCGGGCATTTGCCCATCCATTTCGGGGATATCGCGCCGCATGACTGGCAGGCGAAAAATGTTTTTTCTTTAGCCATTTATCTTCGGTTCTTTTTCTTAATTTGTAGCTGCCTGATTTATCAGGCGCCTATTAATGCTGCCTCATTAATGTGACAGCAACTTTCCCTACTGGACAATATATTTTACAGTGAATTTATTAATAAATTTATCTTTTGTAAAATTATAATACTCTAGCAAATTTTTAATATCTGCAATTTCTTCTTTGTCTTTTGCAACTTTAACGAAATTTTTAATATTTTGTTTAATATCATCTAATTTTTCTGTTGTAATAATTCTTACATCTTCGTGAGGAGATGCATGTCTTTCAAATTTATTTGATGGATGTACCATTATGTGAACAAAGAACACGTGTCATCATATTTGCTTTTAAACCAATTTATTGAACCACTTAATTGGTCACAATCATGCTTAGATATTAATTCTGTAATACAGCCGTTCTTGCATTCAATGATAAAATAATTTAAATCTCCTACTAACCATAAAACATCTGGGCCTTTTCCCCCATATTCTTCTTCGGGTCTTTGACTTTTAAATCTAATTATCAATAAATTGATAAAAACTTCAACACTCCCAGTATCAGGCGAAAATTTAGCCCATCTAGAATTTGATCCATATAATAAATACATAAGCCAGGTTTAGTAAAAGATACGACCACAATAGAATTGGGGGGACACGGTTTGCTATTTTAATATATTTCTCTTTAAAAGACAGTCTAGTTTCTACTACCTGAAGTTTTTTTACAAATCTCGCGATGATAACAAAATAACCACCAAGCAGAAGAAATATCCCAACAAAGTAATAAATTCTAACGAATGAAACTGGAATATCTTGAATAATAACCTTAGTCAATAGAAAAGGAACAAGATAAGCTAATGAACCCAATAAAACAATATATCCCTGAATTTTTTTTATTTTAGTTTCTGAAATTTCATCTGGCAAATAGTAGCCTTTTCCAAATAGACCATTCGGATAAAATATTCTTCTTCCTTGGTCGTCAGTTTCGAGTTGATATATAAAATCACTAAACTTCATGCTTTATTGTCCTTTGGTCTGCTTAGCTAAACAAGTGTTAATATGTGTACTCCCTCGGCACCCTTGCTGCTTATCCCGCAAAGAACCTCATACGAAATCGTATCAAGCATCTCCGCGACCTCTTCCGCCGTTATCTCCTGGCTGCCCTGCTTGCCGATGATAACGGCCTCGTCGCCGATCTTCACATTCTCAAGCTCCGTGACGTCCACCATGACAAGGTCCATGCAGACGGTGCCGACGATGGGGCAACTGTGGCCTCCGATAAGGACGTAGCCTTTGTTTGAAAGGCCACGGTCCAGCCCGTCGGCATAACCGATTGGGAGCGTCGCGATTAGGCTTGGCCTGTTTGTGTAGAAGGTGCGGCCATAGCTGATGGGCAGCCCCTTCCCCATCCACTTCAGGTGCATCACGGCGGTCTTGACACTCATCACCGGTCTGAGGTTCAAAAGCGTCTTCATGTGTTCGGACGGGTAACAGCCGTAGAGCATGATGCCGGGGCGCACCATATTGAAATACGCCGGGTCGAACTCTATGATGGCCGCGCTTCCCGCCGCGTGCAGCATCGGGATGACTATGCCAAGGACGTTGAGACGGTCTATCACGTCCTCGAACGCCGCAATCTGGAACTCCGCGAACGACTTGTCCTCTTCCGACACGTCGGCCAGGTGCGTCATAAGCCCCTGCACTTCGATGCCGGGGAGCTTTGAAATATTTGTTATGAACTCCACCACCTCGTCCGGGCTCATACCCACCCGGCCCATGCCCGTGTCCACCTTCACATGCACGGGGAGCTTCACGCCGTGGCTTACAGCCGCCTCGTTGAAGGCCGTCACCTGGGGCATCGAGTATACCGTAGGCGTTATCTTGTAGCGTACAAGGTCTTCCGCCTGCTCCTCGAACACGCCGCCCAGCACGAGTATGGGGGTGAATATCCCCGCCTCGCGAAGCTGTATGCCCTCCTCCACCAGCGCGACGCCCAGCATGTCCACGCCGCCCGCTACCAGCCGCTTTGCCACCTCTACCGCGCCGTGGCCGTATGCGTCCGCCTTCACCACGCCCAGCACCTTGCGGCCGCCGGCCTTCCCCCGCACCTCCCAGAGGTTGTGGTCGAGCGCGTTTAAATCTATATATGCCTTTGTAGGTCTACCCGTATTCATATTTCCTCTTGCCTCTAACTTAATATCAGACTGCTTGGTGGCCCTTGTTGAGACATCATCCTGAGGCGGACGATAACGGCTTGAACGAAACCGGGTCGGGTCCCCAAACTACTCAAATGCTCCGACGAATATGATGGCTCATAAAAGGGCTGCCATGCAGTCTGCACAATAATAAATGTTCACCTAATTTACCCCATACATGCCTTCATTACAAGAGTTTTCCTTATTCCGCCCCAATTCTGTTGACTTTGCGCCCCGCAAAATCTATCATATAACTCTATGGAAAAAATAGGATTTACGACAACCATACCGGTCGAGGTCGTGCTTGCGGCGGGTTATCAGCCGGTGGACCTGAACAACATCTTCATCGGCAGCACCGACCCGTCCCAGATGGTTGACGAGGCGGAAGAAGAGGGCCTTCCGCGCACCACCTGCGGCTGGATCAAAGGGCCTGTACATCGCCGCGCGGCAGTCGGGCGTCGTCGGGATTGTCGCCGTCACTCAGGGCGACTGCAGCAACACGCACGCGCTGATGGAGCTGTGGCAGTCGGAAGGCCTGCAGACTATCCCCTTCGCGTTCCCCTACGACAGAGACGAAGACTTCCTCATGGTCCAGATACATAAACTCATGGACGCCCTGGGCACGAGCGAGCAGGAGGTCGAGAAATGGTTCGACCGGCTTAAGCCCATACGCGCAAAGCTCGCGAGACTTGACGAGATGACCTGGCTCGAAGGCCGCGTTAGCGGGTCTCGACAACCACCGCTGGCTGGTCTCATCGAGCGACTTCGAGGGTGACCCGGAGCTGTTCGAACAAAGGCTTGACGTGTTCCTTGCTGAGGCCGAGACAAGACTGCCTATTACCGGGGGCCTGCGCATCGGCTACATCGGAGTCCCGCCCATATTCACAGACTTCTACGAAGTTATGGAGAACAGCGGAGCATCAGTAGTATTCAACGAGGTGCAGAGGCAGTTCGCCATGCCGGGGAGCCGCGGCAGACATCTACGCCCAGTACGCCCAGTACACCTACCCGTACGACATATTCGGCAGGATCGCGGACATCAAGGCACAGGCGGAGATGCGCAAACTCGACGGCATAATACACTACTGCCAGAGCTTCTGTTTCCGACAGATAGAGGATTTGTTAATCAGGCGCGAATTGAAACTGCCCATACTGACCATCGAGGGCGACAGGCCCGGCCCGGTGGACGCGCGCACCCGGATACGCATCGAGGGCTTCCTTCAGATGATCAAGGACAGGAAATAATGTACTTAGGCATAGACCTTGGGAGCCGTACAGTCAAGTTTGTCAGGCACGACGGACAGTCGGTAACCGAGAAGCACTCATTCAGCACAGTGGATTTCTACCGCGAATACGGCAGGATGGACGGCGGTGAGCTGTCCGTGGCGTTCGACAGGCTGGGTATAACTCCCGAGGCTGGCCGCCTGACAGTCACCGGCTATGGCCGCAACACGGTGCGGGTGAAGGGCGCCGACGTCATCCCCGAGGTGAAGGCCCATATGTTGGGCGCAGTTAAGCAGACGGGGATGAAGGATTTCACACTGCTCGACATCGGCGGCCAGGACACTAAGGTGATAAAGGTGAGTAGCGGAATGATCGAGGACTTCGCCATGAACGACAAATGCGCCGCCTCATCCGGGCGATACATCGAGAACATGGCCGCGATACTTAACATGTCCCTGAATGAGATATCGCGTTACTCTGAGAACCCGGTGAAGCTCTCGGCCACCTGCGCAATATTCGGGGAAAGCGAGATAATACAGAAGATAGCGGAGGGAGTCCCGCCCGAGGAACTTGCGGCCGGGGTGAACCTGACGATAGTGAAGCGCGTCCTGCCGATGCTGAACCGCTTCAAGGGCGGCCCTGTACTCTTCTCCGGCGGTGTCGCACGGAACGGCGCGGTGGCCAGCCTTTTGAGGCTACATGCAAAGCGAGACGTGACGGTCCTGCCCGACCCTGCCTTCAACGGCGCGATAGGCTGCGCCGTCAGCTCCTTGCTCTAGAAAAACAAATATCTTAAAAGAACGACAGACCGACCAGCACGAAGCTGGAGTTGATGCTTGAGTTGGGCAGCTTTATGCAGGCGTTCGAGATATGGCGGTAGCGGTACTGGAAGTTGATGGCGTGCTTCTCGTCCAGGAAATATTCGACGCCCAGCCCGGTCTGAAGTATGAAGTTGAAGTTGGTGCCCTGCACGTGGTGGCCGATTGGCTCGTATATCGTGCCGAACCCGAAGCTCGAATATGGCAGCCACCTGTTCTCAAGGGCGGTGAAGTTGTACTTGAAACCAACTGCAGACAGGCCAAACTCCATCCGCTGGTTCGGCTCAGTTATCATGCCTATCACCGGCTCAAGCTGGTACTGTATGATACCCCTGTAGAACGAACTACCTCTTTCTATCCCGGAAAGCGTGATGGAAAGCGCGGGCAGCACTACCGCGTGCTGTATGTTCGGCTCCTGCGGCAGGTTGTCCATCGCCCAGCCGTAGCCTGAAAGAAAGCCAAGCTCGTACCTGTTCTTCTGGAGTATCTCCTTCGCGTTTATCTCGTCCGCCCGTGACAGACCAGACGTCAGAAGCAACATCAGGAACACTACCGGCAGTATAATAAGCTTCCGCATGCTTCCTCCCTCAGGATATCCCAAGCTTTTGCTTAAAATACCCCAGCGTATTCGCGAGCCCTTCCTCCAGCCCGACCTTGGGCTCCCAGCCGAGCAGGGCCTTGGCCTTCGTGATGTCCGGCTGGCGCACCTTCGGGTCGTCCTCGGGCAGCGGCTTGAAGATTATCCTGCTCTTCGAGCCGCTTATCTTCACTATGGCCTCGGCCATCTGCAGCACGCTCATCTCCGCCGGGTTGCCGATGTTCACAGGAGTGTCGACGTCCGAGAACAGCAACCTGCTTATCCCGTCCACCTCGTCCGATACGTAGCAGAAGCTCCTGGTCTGCGAGCCGTCACCGTACACCGTTATGTCCTCGCCCTTCAACGCCTGGCACATGAAGTTCGGGACAGCGCGCCCGTCCCGTATCCGCATCCTCGGGCCGTAGGTGTTGAATATCCTGACTATGCGGGTCTCCACGCCGTGGTAGCGGTGGTACGCCATGGTCATGGCCTCGGAGAACCGCTTCGCCTCGTCATACACCCCGCGCGGGCCGATCGGGTTCACGTTCCCCCAGTAGTCCTCGGTCTGCGGGTGCACGAGCGGGTCGCCGTATACCTCGGAGGTGGACGCAAGCAGGAACCGCGCGCCCTTCGCCTTGGCAAGGCCAAGAGCCTTGTGCGTACCGAGCGAGCCGACCTTCATCGTCTGGATAGGAAGCTCCAGGTAATCGATGGGAGAGGCCGGGCTGGCAAAGTGCAGTATGTAGTCGAGCGGCCCGTCCACGAAAAGGTAGTTCGTGACGTCGTACTTAACGAATGAAAACTTTTCGCTTTTGATATGCGAGACGTTCGATACGTCCCCGGTGATAAGGTTATCAACGCATATCACCTCGTGGCCGTCCGCCAGAAAGCGGTCCGCAAGGTGCGAGCCGATAAAACCTGCGCCGCCTGTGATGAGTATCCTGGACAATCAAGCCCCCTTAATGCCTGCCTACGCAGGCGTAACTGAAGCCCTCTTCGCGCATCTTCGAAGGCTCGTAGACGTTTCTGAGGTCGATTATTACCGGCGCCTTCATGCTGTGTTTCAGCTTCTGGAGGTCCAATATGCGGAACTGGTTCCACTCGGTCATTATGACCAGGGCGTCCGCACCTTCCGCGCATGGGTACGGGCCATCGCAGAACTCGACTCCGCCGAGCACCTTCTTCGCCTCGTTCATTGCAACAGGGTCGAAGGCCTTGATCGACGCGCCATCCTTCATGAGCGCCTGAAGTATGTCGATAGACGGGGCGTCCCTCATGTCGTCGGTGTTTGGCTTGAACGAAAGCCCGAGCACACCGATCGCCTTGCCCTTGATATCACCGCCCATCGCATCCTTTATCTTCTCCACCATCCTCTGCCGCTGGCCCTTGTTTACATCCAGTACCGCCTTCACAATCTGGAACTCATACCCGTTTTCCTTTGCGATCTGGACTATCGCCTGCGTGTCCTTCGGAAAACATGAGCCGCCGAACCCTGGGCCGGGATGAAGGAACTTCGAGCCTATCCTGTTGTCCAACCCCATGCCGACCGCCACCTTGTGGACGTCGGCCCCGACAAGCTCGCATATGTTAGATATCTCGTTAATGAACGATATCTTGGTCGCCAGAAACGCATTCGACGCATATTTTATCATCTCCGCAGTGGCAACGTTCGTCTGGACTATCGGAGTCTCGATCAGGTAGAGCGGGCTGTAGAGGTCTTTCATTATGGCCATGGCCTGGTCGGAGTTCGCGCCGATAACCACCCGGTTCGGGTGCAGGAAGTCTTCAATTGCCGAGCCCTCCCTCAGGAACTCCGGGTTGGACACGATATCGAAGTCCCCCTTTTCTCGCTGGCTCTGGCTTATAATCGCGCGTATCTTCTCGCCCGTCCCGACAGGCACGGTGCTCTTGGTCACGATCACCTTATATCCGTTCATATTCTCGGCAATGCTTTTCGCGACCTCTTCCACATATGACAGGTCGGCGGAGCCGTCTTCTTTTGGGGGTGTGCCGACCGCGATAAATATTACAAGTGCCTTCTGTACCGCCTCGGTGAGGTTGGTCGTGAAAGAGATGTGCCCCTCTTTCATGTTTTTCTTTAACATCTCCTCCAGGCCCGGTTCGTATATCGGGATGATGCCCTTTTTGAGGTTCTTTATCTTTCCCTCGTCGTTATCGACGCAGGTCACCTTCAGCCCGAATTCGGCAAAGCAGGCGCCGGTAACCAGCCCCACGTAGCCGCTTCCAACCACACATATATTCATCCCGCCAACCCTCCTTTATGCTTTCTTATCTTTAAGGTATTCAGACAGGGCCGCATCCCACTCACGCAGGGCATGCCCCGTCAGCGCCCTGTATTTCTCGTTTGAAAGTACCGAATATGCCGGCCTGAGCGCGGGACGCCCAAGCTGTGTCGTTGTAATAGGCTTCACTTCAATATCGGCAACTCCTGCAAGTTCAAGTACCTTCCTCGCATATTCAAACCACGAGCATCTTCCGCTGTTCGATACGTGGTATATACCTTTTGCCCCACTCTCGACGAGCCTTGCAAGTGCGTCTGCAAGGTCGGGCGTATATGTCGGGTTCCCAACCTGGTCTGCCACGACCTCAAGCTCCTTCTTCTTGCCCACCTGGCCGAGTATGGCCTTCACGAAATTGGGGCCGTTCTCCCCGTAGAGCCAGGATGTGCGGACGATTAGGGCATCTGGAACGACACCCAATACCTCGTGTTCGCCTTTGAGCTTGGATTTGCCGTATACATTAAGCGGGCCTGTGGGGTCGGTCTCGACATACGGCTCATTTTTGCTGCCGTCATACACATAGTCGGTACTGACGTAGAGCAACCTTGCACCCGCGCTCCAGCATGCCTTAGCGACGTTGCGCGCACCTTCCGCATTCACCCTGAAGGCCTTCTCGGGCTCCTTCTCGCAGCCGTCTACATTCGTAAAAGCAGCACAGTGGATCACCCAGTCAGGGTTGATGCCGACGATAATGTCCCTAGTGCCGTGCTCGTCCAGTATGTCCACGTCTGCGAGGTCGATACCCTTCGCCTCATGGTCCTGGGCAAGCCTTTTCAGCAGGTCGGTTCCGAGCATCCCCGCTCCGCCCGTGACAACTATCCTCATTTGCCTGTCTTCCTGCTTACTGCCGCGCACCAGTCCTGGTGGTCGCGGTACCAGTTTATCGTATCGGTTATCCCTTCGTTAAATCCGTACTCCGGCTTCCAGCCAAGCTCAGACTGTATCTTGCTCGAATCGATCGCGTACCGCCTGTCGTGGCCGAGCCTGTCCTCAACGTATGCGATAAGGCTTTCGGTCTTGCCCAGGTTCTTAAGTATTATCCGTGTAATCTCTATATTAGCCTTCTCGTTGTTCCCGCCGATGTTGTAGACTTCTCCCTCACGGCCCTTTTGCATGACCAGCCCGAGCGCCTTGCAGTGGTCGCTCACATGAAGCCAGTCCCTGACGTTCAAGCCGTCGCCGTAAAGCGGAAGCGGGATGTCTTTCATCGCGTTGTTTATAAACAGAGGGATAAGCTTTTCAGGGAACTGGTACGGGCCGTAGTTGTTGGAGCAACGTGTAACAACTACCGGCAACCCATACGTATGTTGATAGGCCAGGGCCAGCAGGTCTGCCGCCGCCTTGCTTGCGGAATACGGGCTGTTCGGGGCCAGAGGCGTCTGTTCGGTAAACAGGCCCGACTCACCGAGGGAGCCATAGACTTCGTCGGTCGATACCTGCACGAATATCTTAGGCTTTACCTTCAGGGCGGCGTCAAGGAGCACCTGGGTCCCGACAACGTTCGTCTTCACGAAGACAGCCGGGCCTTCTATGCTCCTGTCCACGTGGGATTCCGCCGCGAAGTGCACGACCGCGTCCACGCCCTCCATAGCCCTCGCAACAGCCTTAGGGTCGCAGACGTCGCCCTTCACGAATGTATAAGGCGCGTCCTCGTCCACTTCACTAAGGTTCTCAAGGCTACCCGCATATGTCAGCGAGTCCAGGTTGACGACGTGCGTCTCGGGGTAAGCCGAAAGCAGGTGCATAATAAAATTCGAACCGATGAAACCGCAACCGCCGGTAACCAGCACCTTCTTTGGGTCTCGCATCAATTAACCGTCCTTCCTTGACCAGTCATACGGGATGTCGCCACCGTGCGCAGGCAGGCGGTATTCGTCCGGCTCCGCAGGGTTGTACGGCTCGGTACAGCAGTTTATAATTATGGCCTCGGTCTCGCTTATGCATTTGAAGCCGTGGTAGACAAGAGGCGGTATCTGGACCATTATATTCTTGTGGTCGCCCAGGAAAAACTCGTTAACCTCGCCTTTGGTGGGCGAGCCGTCGCGGCTGTCGTAAAGGACGACCTTCATCATCCCCTTCACGCAGCAGAAGTTGTCGTGCTGTTTCTTGTGAAAATGCCAGGCCTTCGTCACACCCGGGTAGGCCGTGGTCATGTACACCTGGCCGAACCGTGATAAACTCCGGGTCGTCGACGCGCAGTATCTCCATCAGCCTGCCGCGCTCGTCCGGCATCAACCTCAGCTGTTTTACCTTCACGCCGTCAATCATATTTTTCTCCAATTGTAGCTGGCCGATTTATCGGACGGTTTTAACAGCGCCCCATGAATGGGGCAGCTACAGAAAATCTTTTACAGAAGTCCGACCTTGCTGTTATCGCCCAGCATGAACCTGTACGCCGTAGGCTTCAGAGGCGATTTGCCGACCTCCACGTTCCGGCCGATAAGGCTGTCCTCTATTCGCCTGTCAACCTCGGTTATCGTGCTTCCCTCAAGCATTATGCTGTGCTCGATCTCTGAACCCAGGACCTGCACGTTTTTGTCGATCGAAGTAAATGGACCTATAAACGAGTTCACGATTCGCGCGCCGCGCCCTATGATGGCCGGACCGCGCACGACGCTGTTTATGACCTCCGCGCCCTTTTCCACCACCACCTTGAACTCCACCTTAGAGCTTGAGTCTACATGGCCGTCGATGCGCATAGTAAACGAGTCGAGAACCATGCGGTTCGCCTCGAGCATGTCTTCAAGCTTGCCGGTGTCCTTCCACCAGCCGTTTACCATGTGCGGGTGGACCTTGTAGCCCTTGTCTATCAGGTACTGTATGGCGTCGGTAATCTCAAGCTCGCCCCTTGCGGAAGGCTTTATACCCTTTACCGCCTCGAATATGCTCTTGTCGAACATATACACGCCGACGAGGGCCAGGTCGCTCATGGGCTTTTCGGGCTTCTCGACAAGCCTGACGACCTTGCCGTCCCTAAGTTCCGCCACGCCGAACTGGTTCGGGTTGGGGACCTTCGCAAGCAGTATCTGCGCATTCGGCCTGTCCCTGCTCGAACTCGGCGGCAAGCTCCTTTATCCCTCCGAGTATCAGGTTGTCCCCGAGGTACATTACAAAGGACTCGGTCCCAAGAAACCCCTCGGAGACAAGGACGGCATGCGCAAGCCCCAGCGGCTGCTCCTGTTCGATATATGTTACCTTTACGCCGAATGCAGAGCCGTCGCCGACGGCCGCCTTTACCTCGTCTTTGGTATCGCCGACGACTATGCCGATGTCTGTTATACCCGCGTCGCGGATCGACTCTATGCCATAGAAGAGGACCGGCTTGTTGGCAACGGGAACAAGCTGTTTGGCGCTGGTAAACGTTATAGGCCTGAGCCTGGTGCCCTTGCCCCCGGAAAGGATCAACCCTTTCATGTCAGCCCTCCTGCTTCATAATCTTATGTTCCCGATCCCTCTCAAGTCAAGGTAGACAAGGACCTGTCGCTCCCCCGGCCTGTTGACATAATTGGCTGTTATCCCCCAGCACTGTGACGTATAAGTGGCGGAGAAATCGGTTTCTCTGAAGTTTGCGGTATGTACGTCATACCATATCTTGCCTTTTACAGACCAATACTGGTTTATAATTACGCCAGCCTCGAACGTCAGGAAATTAACCCGTTGCTCTTCCGGCGTCGTCTTCTGGACAATAAAGTCGGATATAAAGTCGGTGCTCGGCGTAAAGAAATCAAAACGTGACGGCGACATGAATATCTGCTCCGTATCAGAAGAAAACCTCTGGCCGAGTGCGACGTGCCACATGCCTGCATTGCCTTCATATTTCAAGTCGGTATTTACCGAGAGGAACGCTCCGCTGTAAACGTCATACCTGAAGTCGTTGTTCAATGTTATATGCTGGCCACCCTTGTATATTATCTCTCCATAGAGGTTTGAAAAAGGACGGCTTGACCCTGAAACCAGGTTATCGGAATGGACGTCGTAAAACTGGCTCAACTTGAGGGTAATATAATCAACCTTGGACGGATTGCCTTCAACAGTCCTGTACTTGAGGACAAACCTGTTAGTAAGAGAGTACGCTGCAGGCTTCTGCGTCCATAGGTGTCAACCTCGTCGAACTTGGGGAACCTGGCTCCTCCTCTGTCGCCTACCCAGTTGTATGCGGCGGACGGCTCCAGCGTATGCCTTACTGCCTCGAACGGTCCACTGCCGAATGTGTAAAGCCTGTAGAAATCGGTCTGCACCTTAATGCCCGCCCCGAAGAGGCCGCGTTCTTGGTCGAATTGGGCATCTCCGTTACCTTGAAGAGAGTATGCAGTCTCCCGGTATCCGATCTTCGGTGAGAAGTTTATGCCGGCAAGGTTAAAGTAACCGGACAATTTGGGGAAGAGGTCAAACCTGCCGCCTGATACACCCTTAACCTTGTCAAAGTATGAAGCCGAGCTGTCCAGGTCAAGATAGAGCGGCAGCCCCGCTACCTGATATTTTGTAGACGTTAAAACCCAGCCTCCGGCAGACGCTGCACGATAAAATCGTTATTGAAGGTTTCGAGGCTGCGTGTGTACTGGGAAAAAAGGTATGCCCGCCCCCAGTCCCACCGGTTGGTCAGAAAGGCGTTGGAGTCGATACTTCGCTGGGTCCTCTCCAGAGTCGTATCGGTAAGGTCCCTGTAGAACTGCCTGTCGCTGAGGTTCAGGTCCAGCCTGCCAGAGAGGCTTGGCGTAAACACCTCCTGATACTTGAAGGTGATGTTGTACCTCAGTTTGTCTACCTTGTGGTCGTCCATGTAATAGCCGTAGAACTTTCCCAGCGTATCCTTGTCAAGAGCAAACCGTATTTCGTCCGAAACACCGACGCCCCTCAGGCTCCTGAAATCCATGCTGAGAGTGGTGTCGAAGTTGTCCAGCGGCGCCCAGAAATAGCTCAGGAAAAGCTTGGTGCCATCTTTCGTGCTGTACCCGCCCCCAGGGATAAGAAACCCTGACGTGCGAGGTTTCAGCAGCGGGAACCATGCGTACGGCGAGTAAAGTACCGGTATCCCTTTTACCCTCATGACCACGTTTCTGCCTGTAACCTGGTCGTCCATCTTTACGTCCAGAAAACTGCCCGAGATGCTCCAGAACGGGTTGGATGCGTTACACGTCGTCATGTTCCCGGAGTATACCTGGTACTCGTTCTCTGAGACCCGCTGCATCGAGCTTCCGGTTATGTGGTAGTTCTCCTTCTCGACGAATATGTTTCCCTTCTCGATGACACCGAGGCTTGTATTGAAATTCACCTTTATCCTGTCGGCGAAAACAACGTTGTCTTCACTTACAAGGCGTGCTTTGCCGGTCGCCTCGGCATCGCCCGTCTGCTCGTTCAACGTTGCCTTGTCCGAGGTCAGGACAGCGGGACCCTGTGTTATCTTAACGTTCCCGGTCGCAGTGTATATGCCGGTCTTGCGGTCATAGTCAATGTTATCCGCCTGGACCGTCACCTTTTCCTTTGAATGCACAAGGGAGCCCATCTTCTCTTTGACTTCATCGCACCTTCCGGCGCCAGGCAACAGCATGACGCAAAACAACGCCGCGACAAGCAGGGTCACCATGTTGGACCAACTAGCTCTTGAATTGTTCATGCCTTTAAGAATTGCCTTTTCTTTTCGAGCCAGGCCTTCGCCTCGCCTATGACATAAAGCGACCCTGTAACCAGCACCATGTCTTCCGGTGATGCCTCGTCCAAGGCCCACCCGATGGCTTCCGGCACCGTTTTTCTGACAACCGGCTCCACGCCGGACCGCCTTGCAGTCTCTGAGAGCGTCTCAGTCGGCGCAGCCCTCTCGTATTCCGCCTGTGTAAGCACCATCACGTCCGACAGCGGGGCGAGCCTCTCGATCATGAAGCCGGAGTCCTTGTCGGAAAGAATCCCCATCACTACTATAAGGCGCCTGTACCTGCCCGTAAACTGTCCGCTTATCGATTCGGCAAGCCGGTCGACTGATGCAGCGTTATGCGCGCCATCCAGAACAAGAAGAGGAGAGCGTGAGACAACTTCAAGCCGTCCGCCCCATACCGTCTGCCTGATCCCTTTCCGTAAGGCTCCCTCGTCTATACTTGCCTGCCTGCCTGAGACGAGTTCCAGTGCGCATACCGCAACAGCGGCGTTCTCAAGCTGGTGCAGCCCGGCAAGTGGAATCTCAACATCGTCAAGGCTGAGGGAGGGGCCATGGTAGTCCATCAATTGCACGATACGGCCACCCGCCCAGACGGCACCCTTGTTTTTAAATCCGAAATCCTTCCCCAATACATACGCGGGCGAATTATTATCCATGCACACGCCGAGGATTATGTCGAGCGCGTCACGCTTTTTCTCGGAGGTGACGAGCGGCACGCCGGGCTTTATGATGCCCGCCTTCTCGAATGCTATATCATGCAGGGAATCCCCGAGATACTCCCTGTGCTCGAGTTCCACGTTCGTGATAACAGAACATTCCGGCGTAACCACGTTGGTCGAATCGAGCCTGCCGCCCATACCGACTTCAAGCACCACGATTTCAGCCCCTGCCGACGCAAAATAGTCTAACGCCATGGCTGTAGTGAACTCGAAGAAGGTCGGTTTCAAGCCGGGCTTCTGCGAATCTATCAACGCTTTCAGTCTGTCGGCAAGCGCGACAATATCGCCTTCCGTGACAGGCCTTCCGTCCACCTGTATGCGTTCGGTAAAGCTGACCAGGTGCGGCGAAGTATAAAGACCCGTCCTAAAGCCCGCCTCCATCAGCACGGACGCGGCCATTGCGGAGACGGAGCCCTTGCCGTTGGTGCCCGTCACATGCAGAAACCTCGGTTTCTCATGGGGGCGCCCCAGAAGCTCCAGCAGCTCGAAAGTGTTCTCAAGCCCGAGCTTCGTACCGAACTTCTGCAGGTCGTACAGATACTTTACGGTTTCCTCGAAACCCATCTGGATAACCTATGTCTAAGTTAATTTAAAACAATGATTTTTAGCACATTTTGGGAGTAAAAGTCAAGGAAGGAATGGCGGGCAGGTGTAGGGAGTATCTAAAAAAACTGCAGTATCTTCGCCAGGGTATCTCTCATGTGCTTGCGGTCGACGATCATGTCCACCTGGCCGTGTTCCATCTGGAATTCCGCCCTCTGGAAGCCTTCGGGGAGCTGTTTTTTGATTGTCTGCTCAATAACCCTTGGTCCGGCAAACCCGATGAGTGAGCGCGGCTCTGCGATGATTATGTCGCCAAGGCTCGAAAAGCTCGCGGAGACACCCCCGAAGGTCGGGTCTGTAAGCACGGAGATGAACGGGACGCCTTTTTTTGATAGCCTTGCAACAGCAGCCGAGGTCTTGGCCATCTGCATGAGCGAGACTACACCCTCCTGCATCCTGGCGCCGCCTGACGAAGAGAAGATGATCAAGGGTACACCCATTTCCTCCGCCCTGCCGGCCGCCCTGCATATCTTCTCGCCGACGACCGAGCCCATGCTGCCACCCATGAACCCGAAGTCCATGACCACTATCTCCACGGCCCTGCCGGATATGGTCGCCTCACCGGATATCACCGCGTCCTTCAGGCCCGTAGCAGTCTGAGATTTTTTTATCTTGTCCTTGTAGCGGACGGTGTCCTTGAACTCCAGGAAGTCGACAGGGGACAGGCTCTGGTCGAGCTCGACGAAGCTGCCCTCGTCCACGACAAGGTCAAGCCTCTCGGTGGCGCTTATCCTGAAATGGTAGTCGCATTTCGGGCAGACCTTGAGGTTGCGGTCTATCTCCTTCTTGTATATTATCTCTTTACAGTTGTCGCATTTAACCCAGAGACCCTCCGGTATCTTGACCTTCTTCTCCGGCAGCTGGGCCATGGGGGCTTTGACTTTTTTAAACCAAACCATATCTTACGAAACGCCTCCCAGATAGGTCCCCGTAATGCTCGGGCCTGCGGTCGCCAAGAAAGTTCCAAACTTCCCGCGCCTCTTTTATCTCGTCGAAGTCCACGTCCGCAAAAAGCACCGCGTCGCTCTTGCCGGTAGGTTCTATTGTTATCTCGCCGAACGGGTTTATCAGGAAGCTTTTGCCGTAGAACTTCTGCCGGTCGTTGCCGCCCACCCTGTTCACCCGGAAGATATACACCCCGTTGGTGATCGCCGCGGCGGTAAGGACCTTCTCCCACCTTGGCGCGGACGCAAACGCGGCGGCGGTGGGGGCCACAATCAGCTGCGCGCCTTTAAGCGAGAGTGCCCTGAACCCTTCCGGGAAGAATGCGTCCCAGCAGAGCTGCACGCCGATATTGCCGTATGCGGTCTTGATTACCGGGAACCCCATGTCTCCGGGCGAAAAATAAGACTTCTCGCGCCAGAGAGGTATGTCCGGGATATGCACCTTCCTGTACTTTCCGGCGATGCTGCCGTCGGAGTCTATCACGAAGGCCGTGTTGTAATAGTTGCCGCCTGATTTCTCGAATACCGGGCAGATTATTACCGCGCAGCCTTTGGCTGCAATGTCCCTCATCTTCGTAAGAAGCGGGCCGTCCTCGTCCTCGGCGTATGAGAACCTTTTCTCGTCGTGCTCGTCGAGGAACCAAGGGAGGTGCATAAGCTGCTGGAAGGCGATGATCTTAGCGCCGCCCTCAAGCGCGTACTCGGCCATCTCGGAGGCCTTGTTCAGGTTCCTCTCAGTGCTTTCCGAGCATGACATCTGTATGCCCGCGATCTTATGTTTCATAGGCACCTCGTGCTATTTTCCGTGACACTTCTTATATTTCTTCCCAGAACCGCAGGGGCAGGGATCGTTTCTGCCCACCCTGTTCTCCGCCTTGGCAGGCTTCTTTACCTCTTCGCCGTCACCGCGGTTCAGGGTTATCCTCTGGGGCTTGCGCCTGGTCTCGGTCTCCATAGCCGCTTCCTGGCGCACCACCTGGACGCGGTACAGACGCTCGAGCGTGTCAGATTTTATCCTGTTAACCATGTCCATGAACATGGCGAAGCCCTCTTTCTTGTACTCCACAAGCGGGTCCTTCTGGCCGTAGCCGCGAAGCCCTATGCCCTCCTTTAAGTGGTCCATGTTAAGAAGGTGCTCTTTCCAGAGCGAGTCTATCATGTCCAGCAGCACTCGTTTTTCAAGGTATCTGAGGAAGTCAGGACCTAGGTCCTTCTCCTTCCTCTCGTATGCGTCCTTAAGGGTTATGGAGAGGCTTTCCCTCAGTGAGTCGAGGTTAAGCTGTTCTTTTAACGCCGCATCATCAAGCTGTACCCCGAACTGCTTCTTCACCAGGTCGGCCAGCCCACCCATGTCCCATTCCTCAGGGTGTTTGCCCTGTTCGCAGAAGGCGGGAAGTATTTGGTCGGCGTAGTCCTCTATCATCTCTACAACATCCTGTTTCAGGTCGTCGCTGCCCAGTACCTGCCGCCTCTGCTCGTAGATGACGCTGCGCTGTTTGTTCATCACGTCGTCATATTCTATGAGCTGCTTCCTGATGTCGAAGTTGTGCGCCTCGACCTTCTTCTGTGCGTTCTCGATAGCCTTCGACACCATACGGGCCTCGATCGGGACGCCCTCCTCCATGCCGAGCTTCTCCATTATTCCGGCGATGCGTTCCGATCCGAATATGCGCAGAAGGTCGTCTTCAAGGGAGAGGAAGAACCTCGACGAGCCGGGGTCACCCTGCCTGCCGGAGCGGCCCCGAAGCTGGTTGTCGATGCGGCGCGATTCGTGCCGTTCGGTGCCGATTATGTGCAGCCCGCCGGCAGCAACCACCTTCTTGTGCTCCTCGTCCGTGACGGCCTTCATCCTGGCGATTGCCTCTTCAAGCACCTGCAGGCTCGACCTCATCCGGGTCAAGTTCACGGCTTAGAAGCTCCTGGTGCGCGAGCATCTTCGGGTTGCCGCCAAGGAGTATGTCGGTGCCGCGGCCGGCCATATTGGTCGCAATCGTTACCTGCCCGAGGCGGCCTGCCTGCGCCACTATCTCGGCCTCTTTCTCATGGAACTTGGCGTTCAATACGTTATGCGGCATGCCCTTCTTCTTCAGAAGGGATGCGACCAGTTCCGATTTTTCTATAGATATCGTGCCGACCAGTACCGGCTGGCCCTTCTTGTGGCACTCTATGACCTCGTCCGCCACGGCGTTGTACTTCTCGCGCATCGTCTTGTACACCGAGTCCGGGTTGTCTTTCCTTATCATCGGCATATTGGGCGGGATCACCATGACGTCGAGGTTGTATATCTTCGCGAACTCGGCGGCCTCGGTATCGGCGGTGCCGGTCATACCCGCAAGCTTGTTGTACATCCTGAAGTAGTTCTGGAATGTGATGGTGGCGAGCGTCTGGTTCTCCGACTCAATCTTGACGCCCTCCTTGGCCTCGACGGCCTGGTGCAGCCCGTCGCTCCAGCGCCTGCCCGGCATGAGACGGCCGGTGAAGTCGTCGACGATTATCACCTCGCCGTCCTTCACCACGTAGTCCACGTCCCTCTTGTACATCGCGTGGGCCTTCAGCGCCTGGTTCACATGGTGGACGAACTCGATGTTTTCCGGGTCGTACAGGTTGCCTACTCCAAGCGCGCGCTCGACCTTCACATTGCCCTCGTCCGTAAGCGCGGCGGTCTTGGTCTTCTCCTCGATGGTATAATCTTCCACGGGTTTCAGGCGCGGTATTATCTCGTTCACGCGGTAGTAGAGGTCAGTGGATTCCTCCGAAGGGCCGGAGATGATGAGCGGAGTCCTGGCCTCGTCGATGAGTATGCTGTCCACCTCGTCCACTATCGAATAGTTCAGCTCCCGCTGGACGTAGTCCGCGAGGTCGAACTTCATGTTGTCGCGGAGGTAGTCGAAACCGAACTCGTTGTTCGTACCGTATGTTACGTCGCTGCCGTAGGCCTCCTGCCTCTCGTGGTCGTCCAGGTCGTGGACGATGACCCCCACGCTAAGCCCGAGGAAGCGGTATATCTCGCCCATCCACTGGGAGTCGCGCCTTGCCAGGTAGTCGTTGACCGTTACGACGTGCACCCCGCGCCCCTCAAGTGCGTTCAGGTATACCGGGAGCGTGGCGACAAGCGTCTTGCCCTCGCCGGTCCTCATCTCGGCTATCTTGCCCTCGTGCAGCATTATGCCGCCTATCAACTGGACGTCGAAATGGCGCATGCCCAGCACGCGCTTCGATGCCTCCCTTGCCACGGCGAAGGCCTCGGGCAGAAGGTCGTCAAGCGTTGCGCCCGCGGCAATACGCTCTTTGAACTCGGCAGTCTTCGCCTTGAGCTGAGTATCATCAAGGTGCTTGATCTGCGGCTCGAAGGAATTTATCTTCGCTACGAGCGGCTGGACCCTTTTCAGTTCCCTGTCGTTCTTGGTACCTACTAGCTTGCTTATCAAGGATGTTATCATTTTTTATCCGGCAAATTATTGTTGTTATTGATTAAATCAGAAACCATCCGGCCATTGCCAGAATATAGCATTATACATAATCCGGCCGTAAATCTCCATATATTTCTGGATATTTCTAGTCTGGCGTCAGGGATAAAAAAACCCCGGTCGGAAGTGTTCCCGGCCGGGGTTTTTGTGTTTTTTTTATTATCGATTATAACTTCTGTACGTTCCTCGCCTGGAGACCCTTCTCTCCTTCGGATACGTCGAACGTAACGCTCTGGCCCTCGTTCAGGGTCTTGAAGCCTTCGTCCTGTATCTGGGAGAAATGCACGAAAACATCCTCACCGTTGTCCTGCTCGATGAAACCGTAGCCCTTGGAGGCATTAAACCACTTCACCTTTCCAGTCGCCATTCTACTACCCCTTTCAATGATACTATAAACATGAGGGAGACCCTATTCTCCCTCTTCCTGCAAGTAAAGCTTAGATGTATTTGCGCGGATTTGTCGGGACGCCGTTTATCCTTACCTCATAGTGGAGGTGCGGGCCGGTCGAACTGCCGGTGTTGCCCACGTTCCCAATAAGGTCTCCCTTCTTTACCCTCTGGCCGTCGTGCACGTCCACCTTTGAGAGGTGTCCGTAAAGTGTTACCATCCCGTAGCCGTGCTGTATCATTATGTAATGACCATACCCTGAATTGTAGCCGGTCTCCGAAACGGTGCCGTTGGCTGGCGCCACTACAGGGGTCCCTATAGCATTCGCAATGTCCAAACCCTGATGGAACTGCTCTGTGCCGTATATGGGTGACGTTCTTTTTCCAAACTCGGATGTTATGAAGCCATGGACCGGCCAGATATTCGGTGTGGATGAAATGATGGAGTTCCTGTGCTCGAAATATTCGGTGAGCCTTTTCATGCCGCTTTCCTGACGCGCGGCTTCGTTCTTCAGGGCATCAAGCTCCTGGGACATCTGCTCGAGCTGTTCCTTGTGGGTCTTCTTGCCAAGCTCATCGAGGTTGACGGTGCTCATCTCGCTCGAGCCGCCAATGCCCAGAAACTGCTGCTTCTTGTCGCGCCCACTGACGTTGGCAACGGAGTTCAGCCTGTCGCTCAGAGACTTGAGCTGCGCCATCTGGCTCTTCATGTCGACGATGTTGCCAGCGAACTGCTTTAACTGCTCGCCCTGCTGTTGGGTCTGGGAACGCAGAGAATCGAGCTCCCACACCTTGCCCCGCATGTGGAAGTATTCGCCGAACATGACCGTGGACACAAGTATCCCGGCCAGGACCGCCATTCCGGTATTCTTAAGGAGAGTCTTCGAGATGCTGAACTTACGGACCTTTGAGTTGGGCCCGGGCAGTATGACGATGGTGAAGTACTCTTTTTTCCCGGCAGTATAATTTTTTTTGAGACGAGTGCAGTACTCTAGAAACCTTTTAACCAATAGTAGACAGCCCTCCCTTCAAAAAATACACAGTTTTTTTACCACACGGGTGTGCCTATGTCAAGTCTTTTAATCTCGCTTTACTTATCAATGCCGATTCCTAAATACTAGTTAAAAGCTTACGGTATACGTGGGAATAGGGTTCCGGGAGGGTGTCCGGGAGGAAAGGATTGCCCTCTAGAATGGCTGCAAGGGCCAGTACGAACATGGCCTCGTCGCCTTTGTCGTCCGGGAGTGACATCTGTATATCGTGAAGTTTCGCGACAAGGGCTTTTTTGTCCTCAGGCGAACCGGTGCGCTTCACCAGCACTACGGATGCGGACAACTGTGTCAGGAACTCGCGCATCTCGTTGTCAGCGCCCGGAGTAGCCTTTTTGCCGGTGTCCATCACCTTCTCGACAATCTTATTGTATACCGCGTCGTAAAAACCGGTCAGACTCTCGGAGGTTGCGGGCTTCCCTTGCAGCAGTCCCACCAGCGCAGTCAGGAACTCCTTCTCCTCAGCCGCCTCCGCCGGCATCTCCGCCATCATCTTGTTAAACGCCTCGGCAAGCCTCGCGCGGTCCTCAGCGGTGCCGTCCTTTATCGCATGGATAACGGATGACGCGAGGGAGTTTAAGAATACTTTGATTTTATCCTGTTCGGAATTACTATCCATAGAAACCTCTTTTTTAAATTTTAGGAAATATACAGAAAAAAAACGGAAAAGTAAATACTATAAGAAGATTGACTTTCGCATGAAATTTGTTATAATTTTTATGTACAATTATTATGGAGAATATATATGTCAAGAATAACCATAACATTACCCAATGAGCTTATCGACGAACTGCTTGAGGTCCTCCCTTCAAAGAGCAAGACGGAGGCCGTAGTCAGGGCAATCAAGGATGAGATTAAATTGAAGAAGAAGAACGATATACTGGCCATGGCCGGTAACTTTGAATTCATTGAAGGGGTCGAGAATCTTAGACATGAAGACAGGCGGCTCGGGTAAAATCCTCGTCGATACTTCGGCCTGGATTGCGTACCTCAGGAAGAAAGAACCTCATTACAGCCAAGTGACGGATCTGATAAATCAAGACCGTGTCGCCTGCTGCGGCCTGATACTTGCCGAACTGATGCAAGGGGCGAAAACTGATAAGGAGCTAGCCGGGCTGAGAAATTTCAGTCAGGTTTTCGAATTTCAGGAAGAACCTACTGGTTTGTGGGGGGCTGCCGGTGAGCTTTCATTCAGGCTTCGCAGGTCAGGCAAGACGCCCAGCCTTTCTGATTGCTACATCGCTGTCCTTGCGCAATACCACAACTATTCAATCCTGACACTCGATAAACATTTCAAAGAAATCACAAAAGACCTGAAGCTGAATCTGCATTAAAGGTCTTACTCTTCCCTCATCAGCAGGCACAGCTCACACTGTCCCGCTTTCTTCAGGCATTTGTCCTTGGCGAGGCGGACGATAAGTGCGTGGTACTCGTTATATAGCTGCACGTCCTTCGGCAGGCGGTCGGTGAAGTACTTCTGTACCTCGTGGTAGTCCGCCGTCTCCGGGATGAAGCCATGACGCGAGAATATACGCTTTGTGTAGGCGTCCACGACGAACGTCGGGCATCCGAGCGCATACAGCAATATCGAGTCCGCCGTCTCCGGGCCTATGCCGTTCACGGCAAGCACCTCTTCACGAAGCACTCCGCAGTCCACGCCCTTCATCCGCTTTATGCTCCCACCGTACCGGGCCATGAAATAACCGATGAACGCCTTGAGCCTTTTCGCCTTTATGTTGAAATAGCCGGACGGCCTTATAAGCTCTGCAAGCTCAGGCTCCGGCATCTCATGGATTGCCTTTGCCGACAAAACGCCCGCCTTCTTGAGGTTAACTATCGCCTTCTCCACATTCTGCCAGTTCGTGTTCTGTGTCAGTATCGCGCCCACCATCACCTCAAATGGCGTCTCACCCGGCCACCAGTGCTGTGGGCCGTAATGGGCAAGTAAGACATGATAGATATCTAATAGCCCTTTACCCCCCTCTCCACCTGCGGGGGAGGGGCCGGGGGTGAGGGCTTCCTGGGATTCTTTCCTGATCTTATTCACCAGTATATGCGCCCTGCGGGTAGGCTCCGGCAGCCTGTATCCTTTCGCACATTCGAGCACCGCATTGCATGCGAACTCAATGTCTACCTTGTGCCCCACTGAGACGAATACCGGGTTCACGTTGTCCTTCGTCCGAAGCGCAAAGCCGACGGTACTGCCTTTGTAGACCATGGGGGATTTTGATCCGCGTGAGACGGCAGGCTCGTCATACTTGCCGACGAGCACAGTCTTAGCGCAGCCGATGGACGGTATGTCGAGCAGGACGCCCATGTGTGACGCAAGTCCGAAGCCGCGAGGGTGGGCGATTCCTTGTCCGTCGAAAATCAGAAGGTCAGGCTTTGTACTAAGCTTCGCAAAGGCATTGAGGACGATGGGGCCCTCTCGGAACGAGAGCACGCCCGGGATGTACGGGAAACCGCTTATGCCTTCGGCCCAGGCCTCCTCCACCACTTCCATTCCGGGATAGGTCATCACAACCACTGAAGAATATATCTTGTCGCTTCCCTTGGAGTAGGAGACGTCCGCGCCTGCCACATATTTTATTTTTTTGGTGCGGTTTTCGATGATTAGGCGAGACTTGTACTTTTCCTGGATATCTACGGCATCCCTGTAATTGTCCGGCCAGGGGTGCGTGAACTTCGGATTAACCAATGCGTGAGTTTTCCTCTACCCAGTCGAGGTAGGGTTTGGAACCTTTTACTATCGGAAGGGCTATGACCTCCGGGACCTCGTAGCTGTGCAGTTCCCGAACCCGCTTTTCCATTGCATCGAAGTTTGCCACAGTGGTCTTTACCACCATCAGGCATTCCCGGTCGTCGCAGACCTCGCCCTTCCACCTGTATATGGAACGGACGCCCTCGACGATGTTCGCGCAGGCCGCAAGCCCCTCATCCACCAGAGCGCGGCCGATCTTCGCAGCCTCGTCCATATTGGAGGTTGTTATCAGGACTACGATCTTGTCCATCTCAGTCACATTTCAGTTTGTTGTAGCTGTACGTATCGTCAGGCTGTGGTTCAGCCTCAAGAAACCGCTTTATGTCGTCGCGCATCGTAAGCCCGATATAAAACGGGACGTCCGTCAGAAGCCTGAACTGAATGGGAGGGGACCTCTTGTAAACGCCCGTCTGGTCGGCCTCCTCGACCGCTATCATCATCACCCACCAGTCGAGCTTCTGGGCCGTCTCATAAAAGAAATGCCGTTCTTCGTTGTTGAGCTTCTGGGTGAATTCGTCCCAATATTTGCCCTGTATGCAATTGACCCTCTCGATACCGGCTGCCTCGTACATTGCCGGGATAAGCTCGGGGTGCTTGCCGAAGTTGTCCTTCAGCTTGTCCTTGTGCTTTAATATGAAAGCCCGGATGTCTGTCCGTATCTTGACTTCGTTGTTCAGCCTGTCCTGCACGAATAGCGCAAACTCCTTCGTGAACAGCTTGTTCTCCCTGGCTTCTCCGGCAAAGGCGGGCTGGAGCATAAAAAAGAAAACACCTGCAACGGTAAACAGGCATAGTAACAGCTTGAACCTTTTCAGCATTACCGCTCCCTTATATCGGCGCCGAGGCGCTCTTTGAGCATATTCATGACAAGCTGATGCTGCGCGTTGACTTCGTCATCCGTCAGCGTACGCTCCGGGGAACGGTATGTTATCGTGTATGCTAGGCTCTTCCTGCCCTCCGGTATCGGGCTCCCGGAAAAGTAGTCGAACAGCCTGATGTCTTCCATGAGGCTGAGCTTCATCGATTCTATCGCCTTGATGATATTAAACGATGAAACGTCCTCCGGGACTATTGCCGCAATATCCCTCTCTATCGCCGGATACTTCGGGAGCTGACGGAATTTAATCCCCACGGCCTCAACCTCGATCAGGTCTTCGAGTTCGAGTTCGAATACGAACGCGTCGAGAGGCAGGTCGTATTCCTTCATGACGTCCGGGTGCACCTGGCCCAGGTAGCCCGCTTCCCTGCCGCCCACCATCACCCATGCCGATTTGCCCGGGTGCAGGAACGGGACGTCCGGTGCGGGCCTGAACATACCCTCGATCTTCATCTGGCCGAGGAGCAGTTCCACCGTGCCCTTGATGTCAAAGAAGTCCATACCGCCCTGCCCGTCCCACAGGCTGCCTGTCCGCCGTCCGGTTGCAAGCGCCGCTACCCTCAACGGCTCCTTCGGGAGACCCGGCCCCTCGGAGTGGAACACCTTGGATATCTCGAATATCTTGAGCTCGCGCACGCCGCGGCTGAAGTTCCATGACAGGTTGTTCAGAAGACTGGGTACGAGGGTGCTGCGCATGACGGACTGGTCCACAGTCAGCGGGTTCTGCAGCAACACAACCTTCCGCCTGTAATCGTCTTCCGCCAGATTCAAGCGGTCGAACTCTTTTGGGTTGATGAAGCTGTAATTAACTACCTGGTCATACCCGGAGAAAAGCAGGGCATCTCTGACCGAGCCAGATGCGTCCCTTGTCCTGTCCGGCTCCACCGGAGCCATCACAAAAGACGGCAGGGTGGTTTTTATCTTTGCATATCCATATATCCTGGCGACCTCTTCGATCATGTCGGCCTCTCTAGTCAGGTCAGGCCTGAACGTGGGCGCCTGCAACATGAGCGTGTCCTCGCCGATATCCTTGACCGATAGCATGAGCCTATGGGCGATGTCTTCTATCTCGTCTTTTTCAAGCTTCGCACCAAGCACCTTCTCAACCCTTGATACCCTCAACTCCACTTCCGGCATCACGATTGCTTTGGGGTACTCGTCCGCCAGGCCGGTAGCGACCGCCCCTCCGGCAAGCTGGGCAATCAATCCGGCAGCCCTGTCCGCCGCTGCAATCACACCCTCAGGGTCTGTGCCGCGCTCAAACCTGTGCGAAGCCTCGGAGTGCAGGCCCAGTCTCTTGGCCGTGCGCCTCACGCTACCGGGATTGAAGTATGCGGATTCAAGGAATATGTTTACGGTACCGGAACTGACCTCGGAGTTCTGCCCGCCCATCACTCCGGCAAGTGCGACCGGCCTTTCGCCGTCGCATATCAGGAGCATTCCGGCGGCAAGCTTCCGCTCCACACCGTCAAGCGTGGTGAACTCCTCGCCTTCAGCGGCGGCCCTCACGACAATCTTCTTGCCTTGAAGGAGGTCGTAATCGAACGCGTGCAGCGGCTGTCCCATCTCTATCATTACATAGTTTGTGACGTCGACTATGTTGTTTATAGACCTTATCCCGACTGCGTGGAGCTTTCTCTGCAGCCACTGAGGAGACGGCCCCACCTTTACGCCGGTAATGACCCGCCCTGCATAGCGCGGGCATGCCTCGACATCTTCCACCTCAACTTTGACCAGCTCTTTTATGGGCCTGCCGGTCTCATTCAGAGATGCGTCGGGTATCTTAAGCGGACGGCGAGTCAGGGCGGCGGTCTCCCTGGCTATGCCTATTATGCTCAGGCAGTCCGGGCGATTCGGCGTGACATTTATCTCCATCGCCCAGTCGTCGAGGCCGATCGCCTTTACAATGTTCTCGCCTGTGGGCATTTCCTCCGGCAGTATCATGAGCCCATGGGCGTCCTTGGCGAGTCCAAGTTCCTTCTCGGAGCAGAGCATCCCATGGGATACGACGCCGCGCAGTTTGCCCTTAGATATCTTGATCCCGCCCGGAAGCCTGGCGCCGGCAACGGCCAGAGGTACTTTGTCGCCCTCATTCATATTCTTCGCGCCGCATACTATCTGGAGAACCTCGGAGCCTGCATCAACTTCGCATACGGTAAGCTTGTCCGCGTCCGGGTGAGGCTTTATCGAGAGTATCTTCCCGACTACGACGCCCTCGATACCTTCTCCCAGATACTCCAGGCCCTCGACCTCGAGTCCAGCCATAGTCAGCTTGTCTGATACCTGCTGAACGGTCAGCTCTGTGTCAACGTATTCCTTCAGCCAGTTGTAGCTTATGCGCATTTATCCCTGTCCTTTATTAAACTCAGAGCGGCTTTATCTGATTGCTTTTTAAGAATTCCTGCAACTCTTTTTTGAGGCTATCCGAGAAACCGACAATATCCATTGGCACCGCGCCGGTCCTGGACCGGCCCTTTGTGTTCGTATATATGATTATGAGGTATTCACGCTCGCGGCCCTTTTTGTCCTTTATGAGCTTGAACCCGGCCTTCTCGGCATACTTCCAGACTCCTATGTCTTTCTTGAACGGGGATATCCCGAAAAAGATAAACCCGGAGTGGTCCCATGCAAAAAGGGGCATCTTCCAGAAACGGTATACCCCGGCCAGCACGAAAAAGTTGATAACGTATAGAAAGATAACCGGGCTGGTGTGGTTGGCCTGGAACCTCTTCAGTATGAAGCCCAGTACTATGTCTATAATGACGCAGTATGCTATGGCTTCGTTCATCCTCCTCTGTGAGAGGAACATCCTGGTTGGTTTCATTAGAATTGGCGGATAAATCTGAGGTCGTTTTCATAAAAGAGGCGGATATCGTCTATGCTGTACTTAAGCATGGCGATGCGCTCGATGCCCATCCCGAATGCAAACCCGGTGAACTCCTCGGGGTCGTACCCGACGCCTCGGAATACCTCGGGGTCTACCATGCCGCAGCCCATTATCTCAAGCCAGCCGGTGTTCTTGCACACCCGGCATCCCGAGCCGCCGCACATGACGCACTGGATGTCCACCTCGGCCGAAGGCTCGGTGAAGGGAAAAAAGCTCGGGCGAAACCTCGTTGCCGTGCCCGCTCCGAACATCTGTACGAAGAATGCCTCCAGGACGCCTTTCAGGTCGCCAAACGTTATGCCCTTGTCCACCATGAACCCCTCCACCTGATGGAACATGGGCGTGTGCGATATGTCGGCGTCGCAGCGGTATACCTTCCCGGGCGCAATTACCTGTATGGGTGGGCGCTTCGACTTCATGACGCGCACCTGCACCGGAGAGGTATGTGTACGTAGCACCACCTCGTCGGATACATAGAAGGTGTCCTGCATGTCGCGTGCAGGATGGTCCTTCGGCATGTTCAGCGTTTCAAAATTATAGTAGTCGAGCTCTACCTCCGGCCCTTCCGCTACCGAAAAACCCATCCGTTTGAATATACTCACTACCTCCTCGGTAACGAGGGCGATAGGGTGTGAGTGTCCTATGGGGGCGTGCCTGCCCGGCAGCGTTATATCGACGCGCTCGGCGGCAAGTCTCGCCTCCCGTTCCTGTGCGGCAAGCCTGTCGCGGACGACGTTGAACGCCCCTTCATACAGGCCGTTGAGCTCGTTCAGCGCCCTGCCCGCATCCTTCCTGCGTTCCGGGGCCTCCTGCGGGATGCTCTTCCTGAGAAGCGATACGAGCCCCTTCTTGCCGAACAGCTCGACTTCTATCTCCTTAAGGTCGTCCGTGGTCTTGGCCAACTCCGGGATAAGCTCTTCCGCCTTCAGGCCTGCCGTGATGCGCGAGATCAATCCCTCAAGCGGGCCGCCCTCTTCGGCAGCCTTTTTGTACTCTTTAATATTTTCCAGAAATTCGTTTAATAGCATTTTTTATCCGAGTTAAATAAAATAATCGTGAAGTATATTATATGCGTAGTTAATTTTCAAACCTTTTAAAACAAAATCTCTTTCATGGCCTTCCTTGGCCGTGGCTCCGGCTCTTCATCCGCATAGCCCACCGGCATGAGCGTCACCGGCATAATCCATGACGGCAGGCTGAAAAGCCTCGATATCGCATCCTTGTCGAACAGATGTACCCAGCAGGTCCCAAGCCCAAGCTCCGCGGCCATCAGGGCCATGTGCTCGGTGGCTATCGCGGTGTTGAACGCCGCCTGGGGCGCATATTTCGCAAGCTCTTTCTCTTCATCCTCAGTCAGGACGTTCAAGCCCATGGCGTTCAGGTCGGTCTGGGTAATAACACCGTTATCGAGCAGTTCCTTGAACCTTATCTTCAGGCTCTTGGAATATGACATCGTATCGGCGCATATTACTAATACGGCCGGGGCCTGTCTTATATGGTTCTGGTTCCTTGAGGCCAGGAACACCTTTTCTTTTATTTCAGTGTCTGTCACGACCTTGAACTTCCAGGGCTGTGAGTTGACCCCTGATGGCGCAAGGCGTGCGGCTTCAAGTATCATATCGATAGCGGCCTGTGGTATTGCGTCAGGCTTGTACTTGCGTATCGCGCGCCTTTTCTTTATCGCATCCATCAGTTCCATTCAAAGCCTCCTACGATAAACGCTTCTTTATGTTGTAAATGTCCGCCCGGTCTTCCATTACCATGTGCTCAAGCCGTTTATGTTCCGACTCATTTTCCTCTATATGCCCGCCGAGCTTCTGGATTATGCCCTGCTGCCCTTCTATCACTAGGTCTATCTTGTGATGGACTTCCTCGATCAGTATGCCTGTGCGCCGTTCTGAGTCTTCGAGGTCGAGTTTGGTCGCAAACTTTTCCTCCATTGCGTCGAACCTTTTATCTATTTTCTCGAATTTCTCATCTATCTTTTCAAACTTTTTGCCGAGGAAATCAATCAGCTTGCCGTATTCATTGTTCTCCATGAGAAGTTTATCTCCTTAACGTCTGGATTATAGCTGACTGTTATTCTTCGGTGTCCGCTAAAACGCTTTCCGTAACCGGCTGTTTCTTCACATACCGCTCTTTCTCGCTGTATACACAACCGCAGTATTTCTGGCGGTACATCCCAATCTCGCGGGAAGTGTCCTGACCTTCCTTCCAGCCCTCGCGGAAGTCGCGGTACAGAAACGGTATCCCTATTTCCGCCGAGATAACGTTCGCCACCTGCACGATCAGGGCGTGCTTCTGGTATTTGCTGTACAGAAGTGTCGTAGTGAACGCGTTGTATCCGACATCCTTGGCCATCTGTGCGGTCTTCCGCAGGCGCATCTCATAACACGAGGCGCACCGCTCTTCGCCCTCTTTCCAGACAGTTTTTCTGAAGTACTCCTCGATATCGTATCCGGCCTCGCTCACAACTCTCAGGCCCTCGCTTGCGGCATAGCCTTCCATGCATTCCATGCGTTTCTTGAACTCGGTGTACGGATGGATGTTAGGGTTGTAGAAATACCCGTCAACGGAAATGCCTTCCCCTCGCAAGACCTTCAGCGGGTATATAAGGCACGGCCCGCAGCAAATGTGCATAAGCACTTTCATATCAGCCTCCCCTGCAAGCCGCCTTTGTTGCGTCCGTAATGCTCGTATGCGGCCTGGGTGACAAGCCTACCCCTCGGGGTCCTCTCGATGAGTCCCTCCTGGATCAAGTATGGCTCGTAAACGTCCTCTATCGTATCGCGTTCCTCGGCCACTGCCGCGGCAAGAGTGTCAACACCCACCGGCCCGCCACCGAACTTGTCCATTATCGTAAGCAGCAGCTTCTTATCCATCGAGTCGAGCCCGCGCTCGTCCACCTCAAGTCTCTCAAGCGCGGACTTCGCGGCGTGAATATCCACGATGCCCCCGCCTGCCACTTGTGCGAAGTCGCGTACCCGCCGCAGAAGCCTGTTGGCTATCCTCGGCGTCCCGCGCGAACGCCTCGCGATCTCATAAGCGCCGTCGTCGTTTATCTCTATGCCCAAGAAGCTTTGCCGAGCGGGTGATGATCCTTTTCAGGTCCTCAGGCGGGTAGAACTCAAGCCTTGCCAGCACCCCGAACCGCTCCCGGAGCGGTGAGGTGAGCAGCCCGGCCCGGGTGGTCGCACCCACAAGCGTGAAAGGCGGCAGGTCGAGCTTTATAGACCGCGCGGACGGCCCTTGCCCGATTATTATATCAAGCTGGTAGTCCTCCATCGCCGGGTAGAGGATCTCCTCGATCACCCGGTTCAGGCGGTGTATCTCGTCCACGAACAGCACGTCACCCTTTTCAAGGTTCGTCAATATCGCCGCCAGGTCTCCAGCTCGCTCAATGACAGGCCCGGAGGTGGTCTTTATGTTGGCCCCCATCTCGCGCGCGATTATATGCGCAAGGGTGGTCTTGCCCAGGCCCGGAGGCCCGGAGAAAAGGACATGGTCCAGCGCCTCGCCGCGCTCCCGCGCCGCCTGTATGAACACCTTGAGGTTGTCCTTCACCCGGTCCTGCCCGACGTACTCGTCGAAGCTGAGCGGCCGGAGAGCCAGGTCGAGGTTTAAGTCGTCCACTATTTTTTCAGGGCCTATTATGCGTTCGTCCAATTCTCTTCTTTCCAGTAACTGATTTTATTTAAGATGGTTATGCACGGCTATCTTATCAAAAAAACAGGCCTTTTGCCATAAAAAAAGCCCGCTGTTCCCTAGCGGGCCAAATATCAGCTTTCTTTTGTTTCTTTTCTTTCACGAAAGAAAAGTAAAGTTTGCCTTTATCATCCGGCGGCTGCATGGTGCGCGCCAGCAGGCATCCCAAATACCTTGTACTCGCCTTTAACAGCAGCCTGGGCTGCAATCCGTACCTCGTTTACCTCATCGAAATGTTCGATTATTATCGAGACGATATCCTCGTCGAACGCCTTGTTGTTCCCCATGCGTTCCAGGAGTTTAAGCACTTTTTGGGGTTCCATGCCAACCCTGTAAGGCCTGTCCTCCGTTATGGCGGTGAAAGTGTCGACAACCGCCATTATACGCGACCCTAAAGATAGGTCCTCACCCTTGATATGGAACGGGTAGCCCATACCATCCATGCGCTCGTGGTGGTAGGCGGCCCATTCGTTCAACTCCGAAAACCCTTCTATAGGCTCAAGGACACGGTAGGTGTGGTACGTATGACATTTTATTACGTTCCGCTCCGCGACATTCAGTTTTCCTTTTTTCTCCAGTATCTCGGTCGGGACCGCCAGTTTGCCAAGGTCGTGCAGATACCCCGCAATGCGCATCCGTTTACAGTCCTTTTGGGACATACCCGCCAAGCCGGCCATTGCCTTTGCGCAGGCCGCTATGCCGCTTGAGTGTACTACCGTAAAACGGCTTCTGAAATCTATGATACGGCTGAACAGCCTTGCAATGCTATCCAGTCCATCAAGGTCGAGCCTGATCCCTGCCGTACCTGCCCTCTCTTCAATCGCCTGTCCGGCTGCACCGTTGATCGAGTCCAGCCAGAATGACTCTTTTAAAGAAAGTTCAAGAAACGCATCCACGAATTCGGGGACGAAATTTTCTCCGGTTCCGCTTTTTATCTTTTCGCGAACGCGGGAGGCTTGGCCAAGCACCGGCCTTTTCGGGTCTATTAACACTGCAATCCTGTCGGCCAGGTGCAGTATATGACCGGCAATAGGCACAGACATGTCCTTGAAAGTGGCCCCATTGCCAAAATCCCACGGGTAATGGTGGAAACGTATGGAACCCGCTATCTTTTCAAATGGTTTGAATTCCCTGGCAAACCTGTAACCGACCTCTGCGTGGTTGCCCGGCGAGTATTCTTCAAACTTCGCCAGTTCAAGCCGGTCTTTTAGTGAAAAAGCGCCTACATCATGCAGAAGCCCCGCTATCACAAGGTCGCTCACGGCCTCCCCGGACAGCCCGAGCATCTCCCCTATGCCTGATGCAATGTACGCAACGCGCCTGTGGTGGTCAACCAGCACTGGGCTCATAAGGTCAAAGGCGTTTGAGAGGCACATGACCATGTCGAAAAGCGGCACATCCGGGATGGACTTTTTCATATCACACCACATTAGGTGAATAGCATACTATCGTTACGGAAGGTTATAATACCTTTCGATGTCTTTAATTTTACTAATTACGACGAGAGTTGTCAAAAATCAGAGGGAACCGGCCATTAACCTGCGAATTCGGCTAAACGGTAAAACTCTTGGAATTCTTTAAGTTCTTCCACTTGTGAATCTTTCCTCATCGTGTTCAGAACGTCGAAATTTTCTTCAAGAAGCTCTACAAGACCCCAGTCCAGGGATTTTTCTGAAGCGTCCTTCTTAAGGACCTCAAGGGCTCTTTCCGGAGCCATACCCGGCCTGTACGGCCGGTCTTCCATGATTGCGGTGAATACATCTGCAATAGATACTATCCTCGACCCCAGCGAAAGCTCTTTGGACTTCAAACAAAACGGATAGCCTGAGCCGTCCAGCCGCTCATGATGGAACGACGCCCATTCGTTAATAACCTCCAGGCCCTTGATGTTTTCAAGTGTCCTGAAGGTATGGTACGGGTGGCTCTTCAGCGTATTGAATTCCTCTTCGTTCAGCTTGCCGCCCTTTTCTATTATTTCCTTTGGGATGGCAAGCTTTCCAACGTCGTGGAGATATCCCGCCACCCTGATCTGCCAGCACTCCGGCTCCGGCATCCCTGACATCCTTGCCATGGCCTCAGCAGCAGGCCGCAACCCCGCTTGAATGCACGGCTGTAAACCGGCTCCTGAAATCTATTATCCTCCCGAACAGCTTTGCAAGGCTCATCAAGCCCTTCTCGTCCACCTCAAGGGTCGCGCCTTTCGCCGCCCTCCTTGCCAGGATGGTTTTTATTGTCGGAGACGTTGCATCAAGCCAGAATGATTTTTTACGGGCAAGGCTTTGAAATGCCTTAACAAGCCCGGGTTTAAACTTTTTCCCGGAATCGCCGTTTATCTTTTCGCAAATCTCGGTAATCTGAGGGGCAATGGCATGCCGGCGGTCGATAAGGGCGTCGACCCGGTCGGCCAGATGCAAGACATGGCATCCGATGGGTATATTGTTTTTCCCGACCAGGATACCTCCTCCGCCATCCCATGGGAAGTGGTGGATATCGTATGATTTCCGCAATATTTTTAAACGGCTCAAAGGAGCAAAGATATCTGTATCCGAATTCCGAATGCCTCTGTGGCGATTCGTCATCAAACTTTGAGGGTCTTGAATCTTTCCTGAAGCGAGATGGCGCCTATATCATGAAGGGACCCGGCCATAAGCAACTCGGACTGGTCCTCTTCCGGAAGTCCGTACTCTTCCGCTATGCTTGAGCTTATGAAGGCGACACGCTTGTGGTGGTTGCTGACGAGGGGGCTTACAAGGTCAACGACATCGGACAGGCAGGTTGACCATGTCGAACAGGGGTACGCTTAATTCTTCCATGGGGGGTTGGCAGAAATAAGTTAATAATGACTTCGGTTTGATAACTGTTATTAACATAGCCCAAATGGGTTATTTTTGCAACATCAAAATGATTGTAGGCATTTCTTGAAACACATGGCAACAGCGTTAAAAGTACTTTATACATAAAGAAAAACATGGATGCGTACGTCTACGCTGCAGGACTTCTGATATTAGTTTTATTTTTTCGCTCTATCATAGACTATACGATAAATCGCACCCCGCATAGTCGTCAGACACCAGGAGCGCCCCGTCCGGCATCACCTGCACGTCCACAGGCCGCCCCCAGGGGCTACCGCCTTGCAGCCAACCTTCGGCAAATACTTCGCGTTTTACAGGCTTTCTGGCCTTGTCGAGGGTAACGCACTCGACCCGGTATCCGATTGGTGTGCTCCTGTTCCACGACCCGTGCTCCGCGATGAATATATTATCCTTGTACTCCGGCGGGAACATGCTCCCTGTGTAGAACCGCATCCCCAGCGCGGCCACATGCGCGGGAAGCTCAACCTCGGGCAGTACAAACTCTGAAGCCTTGTGGCCCTTGCCGTATTGAGGGTCGGGTATGTCCTTCCCGTGCCAGTACGGGAAACCGAAGTGCATGCCCTTCCTTGGCGCGTGGTTCAGCTCGTCCGGCGGCTTGTCGTCTCCCATCCAGTCGCGCCCGTTGTCCGTGAACCATAGCTCCTTCGTCAGCGGGTCCCAGTCGAACCCCACCGTGTTCCTTATCCCACGCGCGAATATCTCGAACCCGGTGCCGTCCGGGTTTATGCGGGTAATGGATGCGAACGGGTCGCCGGGATCGCATATGTTGCACGGCGCGCCGATTGGCACATACAGCTTGCCGTCCGGCCCGAACCGGATGAACTTCCAGCCGTGGTGCGTCTTGTCGGGGTATTTGTCGTATATTACGAACGGCCTTGGCGGGTTTGCGAGGCGGTCTTCGATCTTGTCGAACCTCAGCACCCGGTTTATCTCCGCGACATATAGCGAGCCGTCCTTAAACGCCACGCCGTTCGGCTCGTTGTAGCCTTTCGCGATAACGTATACCTCGTCCGCTACGCCGTCATGGTTTTTGTCCACCACCGCGTATACCCTGTCGTCCCGCGTGCCGACGAACAGCGTGCCCTTGTCGCCGAGCGTCATGGAGCGCGCGCCGGGGACCTTGTCGGTGTACAGGGATATATGGAAACCGGGCGGGAGCTTTATCTTGTCGAGATTACTGTCGGAGGCGAAGGCGTTGGCGAGGAAGAGGGGGCAGAGGGCTAAGATTAAAAGAAAAATGAGAATGGGACGGCACATAAGGAGCCTCCTGTATTTTTCTTTTAGTATAGCGAATATTTGGCTGTATATTAATATTTACTAAATTTTGTACTGCCGGAAGTACGGATTTCATTTATCCATCGTTCTAAGGTTCCATTACTCATTTCCCAAAATCCTTTGCAAAGTTCAAGATACTGAATAACGACATCTTTCTCACCACGTTCCATCAACTTCTTGGCAAGGTCCATTGAAGGACCGAAAGAGTTAAGTTGAGGTGATCCGTCGGTTTTTCCTGATTCTATTAAGTGTTCTTTTGCTTTTTCGATATCCCCATTTTTTAGAGCTATTCGCCCTAATATGGTATGCCCATCATGTATTGCATTCCCATAATTCCAATCATCTTTAAATGTTGGAGCCATTGTTAATAATTCATTTGAATACTCAGTTGCTTTTTTAATATCCCCGGAATCTAAAGCCAGTCTTGCCATGTCGCCCAATGAATAAAACCTGTTGTCATTACCGCCAGCCATTTTAACAGAGGCCTCGATTTTCTTGAGGGCCTCTGCGCATTGTTCCGGGTTCTTGGCTGTGACAGTTTCCATCATCGCATCCGTTAATGCCAGTTCACCGAGGCGCTTTTGCCATTCTGGTCTTTCCGGTTCGAGTTTCTTCAATTTTTCCAAGTATTCCTTTGCCGCTTCCCTATCATATAAAGAACAAAAGTTTGCCGCATTGGCAAGTATCTTTATATTATCCGGATTTTCACCAACTTTTTTCTTCCAGAGCTGTTTAGCTTCAAAAAATGAATCTCCGTCAAAAAAAGGATCTAATGAAATGAAGGGGAGTCCGGCTATTGTGGATTCAGGCATATTTTCAATAATCCAAAGAACGTGCTTAGCCTTGTTTTTCTCTAAGCCCTTTTCTGTTGAATGAAGTCCATAGTATATTAGAAGGGATTCCCGGCTTTCAATGTCGCCAGAATTGGAGGTTACTTTTTTCTCAAGCTCACTAACATCGGATGGCGTTAACTTTGAAATTTTATTATATAGGGCATTTCCGTTTAAATCGGAATCCTGGGCGGGAGAGCTTTGAACAAGCGCTACTTGCAATAGAAAAAGGAAGCTAAATACCACAAGGCATAGTTTCATTTTATTCTCCGATTATTTCGACAATAACTTTAACGCCTCCCTGATAAGCGTCTCAATCGACATATCCTCCGCCCCAGCGCACACCCTCTTGACCGCCTCCTCCGCGAAATTCTTCTTGTAGCCGAGGTTCACCAGCGCGGAGATTGCTTCTTCTTTTTGCGTGTTGGGTGCGGACGAAATGGCGCACGGGCCGCCTGCCATAGTCCCGAGCTTGGCGACCTTGTCCTTAAGCTCAAGGACGAGCCTCGCGGCGGTCTTGCCGCCGATGCCGGGGATGGTCGCGACCTTCTTCTCGTCGCCACGCATTATGGCGTCAACCAGCACGTCGAACGGCATGCCGGATATGATGTTGAGCGCGAGCTTCGGGCCGACGCCGGATATGGACATGAGGGCGAGGAAGAGTTCTTTTTCTTTGGTGGAAAGGAACCCGAAAAGCTGGAGCGCGTCCTCGCGGACGTGCGTATGGACATGGAGCGTAATGCTAGCGCCGGGTTCGGGCAGCTCATAGAAGCATGAGAGCGGGATGTGCACCTGATACCCCAGGCCGCCCACGTCTATGATTGCGATGCCGGGAGACTTTGAGATGAGGCGGCCATTGATCAGGGCAATCATGTATTCCTCAGTTAACCCTCGCCCTGCAATGGGAGAGGGTGGCGCAACGCGCCGGGTGAGGGTGACCGGGGGTTCATCTCTTCCTATCAACGACCTTCTTC
This sequence comes from Nitrospirota bacterium, assembly GCA_963845245.1. Classification (GTDB taxonomy): domain Bacteria; phylum Nitrospirota; class JACRHJ01; order JACRHJ01; family JACRHJ01; genus CAWJRJ01. The sequence goes on along the minus strand of CAWJRJ010000017.1, from coordinate 28,658 downwards.
ATGCGGGCGCTGTGGATGTGGCAGATGGCGGCGGCGAGCGCGTCCGATGCGTCATGCGGGCCGGGAATCGACTTCACCTTCAGCAGCGCCATAACCATCTTCTGCACCTGCGCCTTCTCCGCCTGCCCGTAGCCCACCACCGCCTGCTTGATCTCAAGCGCAGTGTACTCGAACACCGGCAGGTCGAAGTTCATCGCGGCAAGGAGCGCGACGCCGCGCGCGTGGCCGAGCTTCAGGGCAGACTGCACGTTCTTCGCGAAGAAGATGCTCTCCACCGCGACGGCCTCCGGCCTGTGCTCCCTTATTACAGCCTCAAGCCCGTCGTATATCCTTTTCAACCGCTCGGGGAAGGCGAGTTTGGAGGGAGATGATATCCCGCCGCAGCCGACATAGGATATCGTGCTGCCCTCCTCGTCCACTATGCCGTACCCGCTCGTTACCGAGCCGGGGTCGATACCTAAAACTCGCATTTAGCCTCACGAGCCAGATAAAACAATGTACTAGCAGTATATCTATTCCCCTCGCCCTACGGGAGAGGGGACACAGGGGTGAGGGCTTACCTTAGCCCATCGCCTCCATAACATCGTCCGGTATGTCGAAGTTCGCGTAGACGTTCTGGGTGTCGTCGTTGTCTTCCAGCGCGTCCATGAGGCGTACCATCTGCTCGGCCTCCTTGCCGACAAGCTTGACGTAGGTCTGCGGCATCTTGGTTACCTCCGCGACCTCCATCTTTATCTTCTTTGCAGCCAGCGCGGCCTTGACAGTCTCAAAGTCCTGCAGGAGCGGTGAGTATCTCGTAGTTCGGCTCTTCCGGGTCATTGAGCATGTCCTCCGCTCCTGCTTCCAGCGCGATGGTCATCAGGTCGTCCTCGTTCGCGTTTTCCTTGTCCACGACGATCAACCCCTTCTGCGTGAACATCCAGGAGACGCACCCGGCCTCGCCCATGCTGCCGTTGTTCTTGCTGAGGATGAACCTTATCTCCGAGACGGAACGGTTCTTGTTGTCGGTGAGGCACTCGATAAGCAGCGCAACGCCGCCGGGACCGTATCCTTCGTACGTTATCTCGTCGTAGTTGACGCCCGGAAGCTCGCCCGTACCCTTCTGGATGGCGCGCTTCACGTTATCCGCAGGCATGTTTGCTTCCTTGGCCTTCTCAATTGCCGACCGAAGCCTTGCGTTACCGTCCGGGTCGCCGCCGCCGAGCTTCGCCGCAACGGTAAGCTCCTTGGTTATCTTCGTGAATATCTTCCCGCGCTTCTGGTCGGCCGCGGCCTTCTTGTGTTTAGTGGTAGCCCACTTTGAATGTCCTGACATCTTTCCTCCATCGTTTATTTATTTTGCTGCTCTGAAAAATTATTTTATACCCAGAAACCTGTGGAAGACGCTGGTCTTCTTCTCCTTCTGGGACGGCTTCGGCATGGGCGAGGCCGCCTGCCTCGGGCTGTCGTTTGTTGGTGACAAGGGGACGGGATCGGATGCCAGCCTTGGGCTGATGGGCAACCTCGAAACCGGCTGCAGGGCCTCTATCCTGGTCACCTGGTCCACGTCTTCACCCAGAAGACCGATGTCCACCTTCACCTTAAGGTTAAGCTCCTTAACTCCGGACGCCGTGGTTATCCTTACAGGTATCATGAAGGACTGCTCGGACTTCGGCCCGCTCTCCATCACCAACACGTCCTGGGCCGGTTTAATGGCAGCCGGAGTCGGTATCTCCTCATGCACCTCCTGGGCTTCAATGAATTCCCTCTTGGCCTCGGGCGATGAAGCAGCCGGGCCCTCGGTATCGTCCAAGGAAGCTCTCCTTGAACCGGGACGCATCCTCCTCGTCCTTTTCAAGAAGCTCCGCCACATGGAAGTCGGTGATTCCGAAATCTTCGACCTCGGGTATATCTTCGATAACATCCTGGACCTCCTGCCCCGCTCCTGATATGTCCTCGTCTTCGGGTATCATCGGCGACTTCACGTTCGCAAGGAAATCTTCAAACCCATCGTCGACGTTCTCGCCCGGCTGTTCATCTTCGGCCAGCTCAAGCAGAGGGAAGGCTACATCAGAGGTTTCCTCTAGCGGCTGAAGAGATATATGATACACAGGTGTCTCAGGTTCGCTATACGCTTCCTCTGACAACTCTGCATGAAGGGACTCTTCCTCCTGATGGAGTTCCACTTCCAGTGGCTCTTCCTCTTCAAAGGGCATTGCTTCCGGGATCTCCTCCGGCAAGGCCTTCGGCAGTTCGGCTTCCGGCTCTTTTTCCTGCTCTTCAACCGGATGCAGGATGGCCATCGAAGGGACGGTCGGTATCGAGGGCTGCGAGTCGGCCTTTATATCCATGAAGGCTGGGACAGGCTCGTTCATCTTTATCGAGACGGTATCTTCTTTCTCGTGCTCTATAGGTTCGCCGTCTTCATGGAACCCTTCGAAGTCGCCGGCCTGGTCCTGTTTCAGGTTGTGCAGGATGTTCTTCACAACGGCGGTAAGCGCAACCAGCACACCCTCTCCCTTGATGGCCGATGCTGCAAAGTATGGGCGTCCCGCCGGGTTTAAGTACTCCTCCATCTCCTCCACGGAGGACGCGTTCGGCAGGTCCATCTTGTTGTACTGTAGTATTATAGGGAACTCTTTGAAATCTATCCCCATGTCCGCAAGGTTCGCCCGAAGGTTCTCAAGGGACTGGATGTTCTCGTCCATCATCATCTTCTGTGAGTCGGCGACGAACACGACGCCGTCCGCGCCTTTAAGGACAAGCTTCCTTGTGGAGTTGTAGAACACCTGGCCGGGCACAGTGTAGAGGTGGAACCTGGTCTTGAAACCCTTGACGGAGCCGAGTTCCACGGGCAGGAAATCGAAAAAGAGGGTCCTGTCCCCTTGCGTGGCCAGGGAGATGAGCTTACCCTTGTTCTTCGGCTTGACCTTGTTGAACACATAATGGATGTTCGTGGTCTTGCCCGAAAGACCTGGGCCGTAATAGACAATTTTTGCGTTTATCTCACGCGTGGCGTAGTTCACAAGTGCCATGACGGCCTCTAACCTCTTGTTAAGAAATACAAAACCAAACTAGACTAATAACATATAACAGGCTTTTATGTCAACGAAATAACGGCTCAATCCCTTGTTACCCAGGTCTCGTAACCCTCGTCGGCGAGCCTCTTTGCAAGGCCGTATGCCGAATTCCTGCCGGTACCCTGCCCCACCTGCACCCTGTTGTACGTTACCCCTCTGACAACTGCCACTGATATCCTGACGTCCTTGTAACCTAGCTCAAGACCCTGTTTCAGGTGCTCCGCGTTGGCAGGGTCGGTGAATGAGCCCACCTGTACCCGGTAATAACCGCTGCCGCTCATCTTCCCGGCGTGCACTTCCTTCACGTACTTCATGTCACGGCCAAGCTCTTCGATTATCACCGGGCCGGTGTCCAGCCGCCTTATCGCCCTGGACGCGCCGCGTGATATGTCTATGTCCACCCCCGCAACGAACGGCCCGCGGTCGTTAACCACAACCTCGCACGACAGGTTGGACTTTGGGTTCGTCAGACGTAATCTAGTGCCGAACGGGTAGGTCCGGTGCGCGGCGGTCAGGCCGTCCTGGTCGAACACCTCGCCGCAGGCGGTGCGCCTGCCCTGGAAACCCGGGCCATACCATGACGCAATGGCTTTATATGGCTCTCCTGCAGGTGGAGTCGGGGGCGGCGGACCCTTGTCCGTCAGGGGCATCCCGTTCCGGTCGACCTTGAATTTAGGCGGAGCATACGCCTTTTCTGTAGACGGTGGAGGTGGGGACGGTACCGGCGCAGGCGCATGAGCATGAGCACAAGCAGTTAAGGTTAATGCCAGCAGTACTAGGTATTAATGTTTTAGTCATTGGTCTTAAGTCTGAAGGAGGTATTGTTATTCGAAAGTCGTCAATGTGAGAGGTATTCAGTAAGTTGGCTTTGTACGGGCATCATCGTTCAAAGGCTACTTACTGACCTCGAATCTTTTTGATGGCTTGAGAATAATATTACCTCCTTCCCGCAGGGTGCCGGTTATTTCAGCTCTTCAGCCCAGATGTTGTACTTGCAGCGTTTGCAGTAGAACTTAGGCGTCTCGACGGACAGTACGCACCCGGCCATCAGGACCTTCTTTTCTTTCTCCAGGGCGCTGTACATCTCATAGTCTGACCGCGAGCAGCTGTATATTATGGGTATTACCTGGTCTTCCTGGCCGCACTTCGGGCACCTTGCCTTTGCAAGCTCTTTCATTGTCTGCTTTCCTCTTTCTTGATTTATGATTGCTAAAACCGAAGCGTCCTGAAGAACGCGAAAAAACTCCCCGTAAGCCCGAGCAGCCCCCCCGCCGCAAGCATGCCCGCGCACGCCCACAGCGGCAGGAACGACACCATCGGCAGCATCACCAGCCCGCCGGACAACACGCGCAGCAGGCCATACAAAATGGCAAGCGACAGTGACGCCGCGATAAGCCCCTGGAACAAGCCCTCAAACAGGAACGGCCCCATAATGAACATGCGCGTGGACCCAAGTATCTTGTATACCTCTATCTCCTCCGCGTGCCGCAGGACCGCAAGCCGCAGGGTGCTGTAGCTTATGAACACGACGCCAAGCAGCACGCCCAGTCCCAGCAGCATGCCTGCATACTTGAACGAGGATAGCATCGACTTGAGTTTCCCGGCCTCCTCCTGCAGGTATTGAACCTCCTCCACGCCCGGCATCTTCCTCAGGTCTGCCACCAACTTCTGTGTGGGCACGGGTCCCGGACTCGGCCTTCAGACTAATGTCGAGCGATGCGGGCAGTGGGTTGCTGCCCAGGCTGTCCAGAAGCGGGGCCTCGCCCTTTGCCGACTCCTTGAACTCCTTCAGCGCCTGTTCCTTCGATATATACTCGAACCCTGCCACGGCGTGGTCTGACTTGAGCTTTGCTTTTATGGCATCGAGCATCGCCACGCTTGCGCTGTCTGTAATGTACAGGGTGAGCGGGAACTTCTCGTTTACCGCGCTCAACGCCGCGTTCAGATTTATGAACACGGCGAGGTACGCGCCCATGAAGCCCAGGGCGACCGAAAGGGTGACGGCCGTGAACAGGCTGGTCACCTTGCTCTCCCACAGGTTCCTGAATGCCGCTTTTGCGAAGTATGAATAATCAGACAACTCGTGTCCCTTTCTAAAGCCACTTCTTCCGTCTGAAGAAGATGAACATGCCTATGACGGATGCAAGGCAGATTATCCAGAAGTACAGATAGCCCAGGTGCCATTCGAGCTCCGGCAGGAACTTGAAGTTCATGCCGTATACGCCCGCAAGGAATGTCAATGGTATGAAGATGGTCGCGATGATCGTCAGCACCTTCATAACCTCGTTCATCCTGTTGCTCACGCTCGAAAGGTATATGTCCAGCATCCCGGACAGCATGTCGCGGTACGTCTCGATGGTGTCTATCACCTGTATCGTGTGGTCGTACACGTCGCGCAGATACAACCGCGTCTGCTCGCGCACGAGCGGCGTCTCGGCCCTGTCAAATGCACTGATCACCTCGCGCAACGGCCAGACCGAGCGCCGCAGGAATATCATGTCCCGCTTCAGGTGGTGTATCGAGCGCAGTGTGTCCGGGTCGGGCCTTGCGACCAGTTCGTCCTCCTGGTCCTCTATCCTCTCGCCAACGTTCTCCAGAATCAGGAAGTAGCTGTCCACCACCGCGTCAATGAGCGAGTACGCAAGGTAGTCGGCGCCCATCTCGGTTATCCGGCCCTTTGCGTTCTTTATGCGCTCTCGTATCGGCCCGAACACATCGCCGTCCTTGCCTTCCTCCTGAAACGATAAAACATAGTTCGGCCCGAGTATGATGCTGCACTGCTCGGCAAGAATGTCTCCATCCTTATCTGGAGCGCTTAGCATTTTCTGTACAATATATATGTAGTCGCCGTAGTCCTCGAACTTCGGGCGCTGGTCGGTGTTCGCAATATCCTCAAGCACCAGCGGGTGCAGGCCGAAGCAGCCCCCGAGCTTCTCAAGCACGGACATGTCGTGCACGCCGTCCACGTTTATCCATGTTATGCCCGGCGCATCCTTTATAAGCGGACATTCGTGTATGGAATGGCACGCCTTATGGGAATAGCCGCCCTCGCCGTAATGGGTTATCTCGATGCGGGTCTTGCCGCCGGTAGTCTCGCCGATGTGTACCGGCGTACCCGGCGGAAGCCCTGCCTTCGCGGAGCGTTTCTTTATGGTGCGTTTCATTTAAGTCTCACGCTCTCATTTCCTGTTGCGTGCTTGCGTATCCGCCTCAGCCTTTTCTTACTCTTTCCTTTTCCCGCGGCATCATAGATGATTTTGCCTTTAGTCATGATATCCCGGGTCAGGTAGTCATTCTTTTCCAGCCTGTCTTTTAGCTGCCTGGGAGTAATGACCAACAGGTCTATCTTGAATTTCGGGGTGACTGCTTTAAGTATGTCTGCCGCCTTGAAAGTGGCAGTGCCGTTACTGGGCACGACTATAAGGATGTCTACGTCCGAATCCTTTGTCTGGTGTCCGGTGGCGTACGACCCGTAGAGTATTATCTTTACCGGCTGAAACAACTTCTCAACCTGGTTGCAGAATAACTTTATTTCTGTAAATTCGACCATCATTATTCCTTCACCCTTCCAGCTTCGATCTCTATAACCCGCTTCGGCAGGGTCTTCATAAGTTCCATGTTATGCGTCGCGAAGATTATCGTGGTGCCTTGGGCGTGGATGTCCTTCATAAGGTCCATGATGTACTGTGACACCTCCCAGTCGAGGTTGCCGGTCGGCTCGTCCGCGAGGAGTATAAGCGGCTCCTTCACCAGCGCGCGCGCGATGGCCGTCCTCTGCTGCTCCCCACCCGAGAGCTGCACCGGGTACTTGTCCTTCTTGTTGTATATGCCGATGGATTTGAGTATAGAGGTGGTCTTCTTGCGGATGCTGTCCTCGGACGCGCCCATTATGCGAAGCGGCAGGGCGACGTTCTCGTATACAGTTTTTCGCTCGATAAGCCTTGAGTCCTGGAAGATGATGCCCATCCCGCGCCGAAGCTGCGGTATGTCTTTTTGTTTGAGGCGTGCGATGTTGCGGCCGTTGATAAGTATCTGGCCCTCGTCCGGCTCGTCGGCGCAGAGCATCAACCGCATTATAGTAGACTTACCGGCCCCTGAGGGGCCGGTAAGATAAACGAATTCGCCTTTTTTTACACGGAAGGAAACATCCTTGATGGCAGGCTGCCTGTCGTAGGTCTTGGAGACATGGAAGAACTGGATCATCGGCAGCCCTCAGACGGTGACAGCCAGCTTCCTTGCGGCAACATTTTTCACCGCGGCTTTTATAGCATCGGTTGTGAGGCCGTAATGCTTCAGCAGCTCGTCCGGCTGGCCGGAACTGCCGAACGTATCCATCACCCCGACCCTCTTCACAGGCACCGGCATATATTCAGACAGCGCCTCGCATACCGCGCCGCCCAAGCCGCCTATCACAGAATGCTCTTCAGCGGTCACTATCGCGCCGGATTCACGTGCGGCATTAAGCACCGCCTCGACATCAAGCGGCTTTATCGTGGCCATGTTTATCACGCCCACGTCCAGCCCCTCTGCGGCAAGCTCTTCTGCCGCGTGGATGGCCATCGGCACCATAAGCCCGCATGCGATTACAGTCGCGTCCTTGCCCTTCTTGAACACATGAGCCTTGCCCACCTTGAACTCATACGCGTCGTCGTGGACGACCTCGGTCTTTGCACGCCCTACCCGAACATAGGCCGGGCCCTTGTGCTCGCCCATAGCCAGGATAGCCTTGCGGGTCTCGACTCCGTCCGCCGGGACTATGACAGTCATACCGGGCAGCGCCCTCATTATGGCAATGTCCTCCACAGACTGGTGCGAACCGCCGTCCTCGCCCACCGTGATGCCCGCGTGGGATGCGACGACCTTGACGTTCAAGTGGGGGTAGCATATCGACTGGCGTATCTGCTCCCAGGCGCGCCCGGTGGCAAACACCGCGAAAGTGCTGGCAAACGGTATCTTGCCTGATATGGCCAGGCCCGCCGCGACGCCCATCATGTTCTGCTCCGCGATGCCTATATTAAAGAAACGTTCCGGGAACTCCTTGCCGAAGACTTTTGTCTTCGTGGAGCCTGAAAGGTCCGCATCCAGGGCGACGACTGCCGGGTTTATCTTGCCCAGCTCCAGCAGCGCCTTACCATAAGCCTCCCTGGTGGCAACTTTATTACTCAATTTAAACGTCCTCCTTTTATATTGTCCCGCTAATTTCGGCGAGCGCTACCTTAAGCTCTTCGTCAGACGGCGGCGTCCCGTGGTACTCCACCTTGCCCTCGAACAGGCTGCAGCCCTTGCCCTTTATCGTCTTTGCGACGATGACGGTAGGCCTACCCTTGTGGTGCGATGCGCGGTCAAGCGTATCGACTATTGCCTCGATGTCGTGGCCGTCGATCTCATAGACGTCCCAGCCGAATGAGCGGAACTTGTCCGGTATCGGGTCTACGCACATCACGGAAGCGGTCGGGCCGTCTATCTGGAGCCCGTTGTTGTCGACGATGGCCGTCAGGTTATCCAGCCTGTAGTGCGCGGCAGTCATAGCCGCCTCCCATATCTGGCCTTCCTGAAGTTCGCCGTCGCCCAGCAGGGCATATATGCGGTAGCCCTTCTTGTCGAGCTTCGCGCCCAGCGCCGCGCCGCATGCCACCGAGAGGCCCTGTCCCAGTGAGCCGGTGGATATCTCGACGCCCGGCAGCTTCTTTGAATCAGGGTGGCCCTGAAGGCGGCTCCCAAGCTGTCGAAGCGTGTCGAGCTCTTCGGTGGGGAAGTAGCCCGCGCGCGCAAGAGCGGCGTACAACACCGGGGCGGCATGGCCTTTGGACAGGATAAAGCGGTCCCTGTCCTCCCACTTCGGCTCCTTCGGGTTGTGCTTCATCTTGTGAAAGTAGAGCGCGGTAACGATATCTGCTGCCGAAAGCGAGCCCCCGGTGTGTCCGGAGTTCGCCTTGTTCAGCATCTCGACGATATCGGTCCTGATGCGGCAGGACATGCTGTACAACTCTTTGAGTTCCTCAACGCTTAATCCCAATTCGGTCTCTCCCTTGCTTCTTTATTTTTGCGGCTCGTCTTCTTTTTCCAGGTAATCCAGTATCACGTCGTCCAGGGTCTTCGTTATCTTTACATCCGGCTCCGACTTGTCCGGCGCGAGGTCCTTGCTGAACTTCCCGGCTATCAGGTCCTTTATGACCTGCTTGTGCTGGTTCTCCATCAGCTCCCTGACCACTACCTCCAGCTTCTCGAACTTGAGGATGTCGGCGTAGCTGACCTTCCGGGAAGCAAGTATGGCCCCGCCCTGGTAGAGGAGGGTTATAATTGTGGGGTTGTTTATTCCGTTGTCCTCGGTCTGGACGTGGTATACAATTCCCTTATACTTGAAGTCGGTGTTGAATCCAGTAAGCATTTAAGGCAGTCCCGGCCCGGTTCAGGCCCCGGGCCCTCCGTGATTTGAAAGCCTGCGTCTTCGATTGCGAAGCTAGATTATATAAAATGAATGATGGTAGTGCAAGGAATAAAATCCGGGGCAGAAAAATCTTGACTACAAATGGGGTTATATACTATATTGAAACCGCGTTTCCCGCAGGACTCACCTTTTATTACCGCCTTTGATGCCGGCGTGGTGGAACTGGTAGACGCAGCGGACTCAAAATCCGCCGCCCGCAAGGGCATGCCGGTTCGATTCCGGCCGCCGGCACCATTATCTTTCAATATGTTAGCAGTCGCCAGCTTAAGCTGCACTTTCGGCCCCATTCTCCATTGTGACTAAATTGTGACCGTTATCTTTTATTCTGGCATCCAGAAGGTGGATTGCGTTCACCTTGTGAGAGGGTGCAAGGTGAGCATACCTGAGGGTCATGGTAATCGTCTTATGGCCTAATAGTTCCTTCATAGTGGTAAGGTCGGCCCCGCTCATTGCAAGGTGGCTTGCAAAAGTGTGCCGGAGGTCATGGAAGTGGAAATCGATTATACCCACCGCCTTACAAGCCGCATAGAACGTCCGCCTTAGTTCCTTGTAGGGTTTTCCATCTTTATCATGGAAAACGTGCCTGTAACCCTCTACGTTGTTCAAAACAAGGTTTTCAAGGGTACCCTTGAGGGTGTCGCTAATTGGTATCTCGCGCCTCTCACCGTTCTTGGTATTTGTGTCCAGGAGAATAAACCCATGTTTAAGGTCCACCATATCCCAAGTGAGATTGTGAATCTCACTTTTTCTCATTCCGGTATGTATAGCGGTTATCACAATTGGCTTAAGATAAGGCACACAGGCATTGATAAGGGCCGTACACTCGTCTTGGTTTAAATATCTTAGGCGGCGGTTGTTCTCCTGTAGGAGCTTGACACGGCGGACGTGCTTCAATGCCGTATCCGAAACCATATCCCACTCCACGGCCTTTGTAAACATGTGCTTGAGCGTGGCAAGAATACGGTTGATTGTGGCGGGTTTGTTTCCTTTGGCGGGTTTCCCGTCCTTTTGTGGCCTACTTCCTTCCTTAAGCTTGCCTGTCAGATACTGGTCAATAAGTATTGTAGTGAACGAATCTAGATGTATATCCCCAAAATCCTTGTATAGCATTTCTACACGGTTCTTCTTGCTCTTGTATGCCTTCTGCCGGATCGCCCATGCAAGATATTCAGCTTTAAGGTCTGAGAACGTCTTGCGAGCCGCTTCTTCCTGCTGTTTCTTATCCCGTTGCATCTTGGGGGTTGGGGGTAAAATTCCCTCCATAGCCGACTTGCGCTTGCAGGACAGGAGGTATTCGGCCTCAGTCTTTAACTCAGTCTTTGCGCTTTCCCTTTTACGCTTTCCATCCGCCCCGATATAGGTAATCCACCAGTAGGGGCTTCCAAGCCTCTTGAATATGCCCTTAGACTTTGCCATGCTTCGCCTCCCTCTTCAAGCCTTCCTCAAGGTAGCTGATTATCAAATCTTTCATTGTCATGTCCTTCTCGACCGCCTTCAGCTTAATGGCCTTCAATAGTTCGTCTGGTAAATCCCTGAGAAGATAACTTTTCATCTACGCCCTCCCATATCTATATATCAGTTACTATCTTTATATTATTTATTGCTTTGATTGTCAAGTGCTAAGTTTCTTTCCACCTTCTTTTGGACAACCGTTGTCCACGCCTCAACTCGAACCCTAAAAGGTTTTTTGGATTACTGGCATCTTTCTTGATTCAGAGCGGAAACATGCCAGATTGAAAAACGATTTACCGGCTCGGAAAATGGGGTTCTACGGCGAGGCAAAATCCCTTGTGAGGTGTACTACACGCCCCGTAACGCCCCTAAAAGCTCCGTGTGTATTGGTATTCTGACGTTTATTTTTCGTCTTACGCCCAATTTTGACGCCTTCCTAAGCTTATGAAATATAAAGTGAAAGCGCGTTACCCTGAAATATAAAAGGTAACGCGCCATAACCCCTGAAGTATTTTATAGACTGCGTAAAGAAATTACCCGCTAACTAAAATCCCATGCAACGATTACACATGCGGAACCTTCGCCGCCGGCCATTTTAATAGCTTGAGGCTTGACCTAAGAGTAATAATAATATAGGATATCGCTCAAAGTTTACGAACTGACCGACCAGGAAAAACATCCATGAGCCAGCTTCTCATCAACGACTACCTAAAACAACTCGACATAATCAAAAAGGTCAGCGGCAGCAATCGCGAAACCATCGTGCGCGAAGCCTTCAAGGATTTACTCAAGGCTTGGGGCAAGCAGCAAGGCTTGGTGTTCCTGGCCGAATACCCGCTCAAAACCGCCACCAAGACCAACATCGCCGTCGATGGCGCACTGCTGCACGAACTGCGCATGCCGCTCGGCTACTGGGAAGCCAAGGACGAAAGCGACGACCTCGACGAAGAGATAAGCAAGAAGTTCAAGAAGGGCTACCCGCAAGACAACATCATCTTTCGCGACGATGTCACCGCCGTCCTGTGGCAAAACCGCAACGAGGTATTGCGCTGCGACATGACCGACACCCAGGCGCTGGCCAAGCTGCTCAAACTGTTCTTCGGCTTCGAGCGGCCCGAGATCGCCGATTTCCGCGCGGCGGTGGAGCAGTTCAAGACCGACCTGCCGGCCGTGCTGGAAGCGCTGCGCGAGATGATCGAGCGCGAGCATACGTCCAACGCCAGCTTCCGCAAGGCCGAGCAGAAATTCCTGACACACGCGCAAGAAGCCATCAACCCCAGCCTCACCGAAGCCGACGTGCGCGAGATGCTGATCCAGCACATCCTGACCGAGGAAATCTTCGCCAAGGTGTTCGACGACAGCGACTTCCACCAGCACAACAACGTGGCGCGCGAACTGTACGCGCTGGAAGCCGAGTTCTTCACCGGCAGCCTGAAGAAGCAGACGCTCAAAGGCCTGGAAACCTACTACGCCGCCATCCGCGCCGCCGCCGCGCAGATCGGCAGCCACCACGAGAAGCAGACCTTCCTCAAGGTCATCTACGAAAACTTCTACAAGGTCTACAACGCCAAGGCCGCCGACCGGCTGGGCGTGGTCTACACGCCCAACGAAATCGTGCGCTTCATGATCGACGGCGCCGACTGGCTCTGCGAAAAGCACTTCGGCAAGAACCTGATCGACAAGGACGTGGAAATCCTCGACCCGGCCACCGGCACCGGCACCTTCATCTGCGAACTGCTGGAACACTTTCGCGGCCAGCCGGCGAAGCTCAAGCACAAATACCTGCAACGAGCTGCACGCCAACGAAGTCGCCATCCTGCCCTACTACGTCGCCAACCTGAACATCGAGGCCACCTACGCCGCGATCACCGGCAGCTACGAGGAATTCCCCAACCTGTGCTTTGTGGATACGCTGGACAACGTCGGCCTGCACACCGCCGCACAAGGGCACCACGGCCGATATGTTCGGCAGCGTCAGCGAAGAGAACGTCGCCGCATCAAGCGGCAGAACAGCAAGCGCATCAGCGTCATCATCGGCAACCCGCCGTACAACGCCAACCAGGCGAACGAAAACGACAACAACAAGAACCGCGAATACCCGCAGCATCGACAAGCGCATCAAGGAGACCTACATCGCCGAGAGCACCGCGCAGAAAACCAAGCTCTACGACATGTACGCGCGCTTCTTCCGCTGGGCCAGCGACCGGCTGGACGAAAACGGCGTGCTGGCCTTCGTCACCAACCGCAGCTTCATCGAAAGCCGCACCTTTGACGGTTTCCGCAAGACCGTGGCGCAGGAGTTCAGCGACATCTACGTGGTGGACCTGGGCGGCGACGTGCGCGCCAACCCCAAGCTGAGCGGCACCAAGCACAACGTGTTCGGCATCCAGACCGGCGTGGCGATCAGCTTCATGGTCAAGCGCGTGAGCGGCAAGGCTGCCAAAGAACAAGCCCGCATGTACTACGTGCGCCGTCCCGAGATGGAAACGGCGGAAGAAAAGCTCAGTTTCCTTGCCAACAACACGGCGCGCAGTTTGAGCTTTGACGAAGTGCAGCCCGACAAGACGCACAACTGGGTCAACCTGACCAGCAACGATTTTGATTCGCTGCTGCCGCTGGCGAGCAAGGAAACCAAGGCGGCGAAGACGGCGGCGAAAGAGCGGGCGATTTTCAAGTTATTTTCGTTGGGTGTTGTTACCAACCGCGATGAGTGGGTGTATGACTATGACCGTAAGACTCGTTGCAGCAAAAGTCAATTGCGCTGATTGATACACTACAATGCTGAGCTACGATGCAATGTCTGAGCACAGGACAACATCAACATACGAGTTGGTAATACATTAAGTGGAGTAGAGAGCTCGAAAGTGACGTGTATTGCAGGCACACAAGTCATATTTGACTTCGAACAATTGTGTCACAGCATATACTACGCCTTTCTTGAAACAATGGTTTTACTTCGATCAGCATTGTTAACGAGACTGTCTAACGGCAATGCCTCGAGATGTTTGGCAAGACTGGTATAGCATCGCGTACCTTGTATGCATTATGACGACTGGCACGTCATAAACCATTTATGCTTCATTGCTACGGATACTATGTCCTGATTTGCATTACGTACGGGCAGATGCGGCAATGTGCGTTCCTCGTTTTATCGATACCGATCGAAGGCATCGCGCCGACAACATCACCGACTGGGGCGCTCAAGCAATTCCGGCAGCAGTACAAAGAGGCTTCGACAGGCAGCGGGCAAGGCGCGGAAGATAACCAAGGAAGCCATCTTCCACTACTGCTACGCCGTGCTGCACGACCCGCTGTACCGCGAGAAATACGCGCTGAACCTGAAACGCGAGTTCCCGCGCATCCCGTTCTACAAAGACTTCTGGCAATGGGCCGCATGGGGCGAGGCGTTGATGAAACTGCACATCGGCTACGAATCGGTCGAACCTTTCAAGCTCCTGCGCACCGACATCCCCGACGAAAAAGCCCGCGCCGCAGGCTTGCAACCCAAAGCCCTGCTGCGCGCCGACAAGGACGCTGGCAGCATCACGCTGGACACCGAGACCACGCTGCGCGGCATCCCGCCCGAAGCCTGGGACTACAAGCTGGGCAACCGCTGCGCGCTCGAATGGGTGCTCGACCAGTACAAAGAAAAGAAGCCCAAAGACCCGACCATCCGCGAGAAATTCGACACCTACCGCTTTGCCGACTACAAGGAAAAGGTGATAGACCTGCTGGCCCGTGTGACCACGGTAAGCGTGGAAACGGTGCGCATCACGCAGGCGATGAAGGGAGCACCACGATGACAAAGGCAGAACTTGTAAATAAACTTTCAGAGAAAGTGCCGGACATTACCAAGAAACGGGCCGAGGTTATCGTCAACGTCATTTTTGGCAGCATTATAAATGCCCTTGCTTCCAACGATAAAGTTGAAGTGCGTGGGTTCGGCAGTTTCAAATTGCGCTCCAGAAAAGAACGCAACGGCAGAAACCCCAAGACAGGAGAACCTGTTACGGTCCCTGCGAAGTCAGTGCCGTTCTTTAAGACAGGTAAAGAACTAAAAGAACGGGACTTTTTCAGAGGCTAAGTTTCAAGCAAGGCCGGATATTTAATTACTTCACGTTTTCGATTGTGACCAGCTTCAAGACGTCTCCCTTTTTGTGCTCGGTCCGGCCTATTCGTCCTCTGCATGAAATCTGCATCATAATGGCAGACAATTCCCGCCTTCGTTTAAGCGCTAAAAACGGTAGTTAGTCAATCAGCTGCTAACTGCAATTAGAGTCTACAAAAATTGGTATTTAATAGACCAATTATTCTTGACAACGTCTTGACTATCAGCTATTTTACTAAATAGCTCAACATAGTAGCCGTCGGTCGTTGGTTGTTATAGACGCCCCGTAATTCTTGACAGCTGCTCCGCCTCCGAATGCAAAGCGTGGAGTTGTGTATTGGGAACTATCCACAGAAGACTGACGAGCCTCTTATTTATAGTTTTCTTCATGCATGCGGTCGTGTTGAACGGCGTAGTTGCGACCGGAACTCTCCCCATTATAAGCCACGACAGTACCCCTTCGGTCATCACTTTTGATGTATGCGGACATAACGCCCCATCGAACACCATACAGCATTTCGACCTTACAGCATTCATTGCCGTCCAGACACCCGTATTTTTTACTCTTGGGACCATTTTCTCTCCCACCCCGGATGAGGCCGTCGCTTCGGTCAACTCCGGAGAAATAGAAGAGCCCCCCGAAGCCTGAACATCGGGGCTTTGCCCCGATACCGCGTCAGTCTAACACCCGCACCTTTGCACAGCAGTTGTTTTTACGCACGGCCAGAGGATCATATCTCTGAACGGTGGGGTAGTTGTGTGCGTTTTCAGGCAGGTTAACACCATATAATTTTAGGGGAGGCATTATTTATGAACGAGATAGAAAACGAGAAGGAAAACGGGCTTTCAAGAAGAGATATCATCATAGGCGGCGGTATGGCTGCGGCTGGCGCCGCAATAGCATCACTCGGCACGTTCGGCGGTGTGAAGAAGGCCGAGGCCTATGCATTTTCTTCGAAGTACAGGTACAGGAAGCTTGACCCTGCTGCCGCTGCTCAGATAACATATGAGAACTACTTTCAGAGGTGGTGCACCTCGTCCGTAATTGCCGGACTGGTAGAGTCACTGAAGAAGGACAAAGAAGTCGGTGAAGACTGGAAGGACTTCCCGATAGACGCATATCGTTGGGCGCACGGCGGCATGGCGGGCTGGGGCGCCTTGTGCGGCACGATGCCGGGCGCTGGAGTAGTCATCGGCCTGGTGACCAAGGAAACCGACACGGCAGAGGCGATGACCAACGACCTCGCGTTCTACTACTCATACAACGAACTTCCGTCATTTAAGCCCAAAAAAGTGCTCAAGGCCGAACTGAGCGACATGACCATATCTGGCACCCCGATCTGCCACATATCCATAGGCAAATGGATGAGGGCTACGGGTAAGGAGTTCCTGTCGGATGAAAGGGCAGAGAGGTGCGCCAGAGTCGCCGCTAACATCACCACGGAGACCGTGAAGATGCTTAACGACTGGGCCGACGGGAAATATGTGCCGAAACACAAGCCGTTGTACAATTTGCTTGCCAACGGCATAACATCACAGAACAACTGCACGGAATGCCACGGCCATGACGTTCCGGGGGCGAAAAACTATCCTTCGCTTGACCCGATCAAAAGCACCGACTAATTTCAGCTACCTGCGCATTGTTTATTGGGGGCGGCGGGAAGCCGCCCCCAATATATTTTAAAATCATAAGAAATTATTGGAGGTATAACATGTTTGGTGGCAGACTCGGTTTTGGTGAACTAGCGTTGATACTGCTGATAGTTATAGTAGTCTTTGGCGCGGGGAAACTGCCGCAGATCGGTGAAGGGCTGGGAAAGGCTATAACCAACTTCAAAAAGTCCGCGAGCGGAAAAGAGAACGATGTTTAGTTCAAATTGCGATGCACTGATGGAGGTACAACTGTGTTTGACGTAGGTATGTCCGAACTGATACTGATATTTGTTATAGCCCTAATAGTGTTTGGGCCCAAAAAGCTGCCAGAGATAGGGAAATCGCTTGGCAAGGCGATGCACGATTTCAAACAAGCCACGAACGAGTTCAAGGAAAAACTGGAAAGCGAGGCCGGGACCGCCGGGATCAAGGAAGAACTTCTTGCGCAGCATAAAGATATACAGACCGCCATTTCTACTGCCTCCTCCTTGGACGTGAAACAAGAGCCTGTAGAAGCGTCAGCCGCAGCCAGCGAAGAACCGAGGACTGTTCATGTGGGATAAAGTAAGCCGGATGCCAATCCTGGCGCACCTTGAGGAACTCAGAAAGCGCCTGCTGTGGTCGGCCGCCGCCCTGTTCGTCGCGTTCCTTTTCTGCTTCCAGTACTCCGAGTACCTGCTCAAGTGGCTTCAGATTCCGCTCAAGCAGACGCTCAACTTCAAGCTGACATCGCCCTACGTCTATATGACATACGTCAAGGACCCGATTAAGCTGATATTCCTTGCCCCAGCCGAGGCATTCTGGATGTACATGAAGTTAGGCTTTATTGCTGGAATCTTCATGGCTCTGCCTTTTCTTCTTATGCAGGTCTGGCTTTTCATATCGCCGGGGCTGAAGCCAAGCGAGCGGAGGTACGCCCTTCCCTTCATCATTTCCGGTACCGTCATGTTTGTGCTCGGTGCGATGTTCTGCCAGTACGTCATACTCCCCTTTGCCATGCAGTTTCTGTTGACATACCAGACGTCGCAGCTCACACCGATGATATCAGTGGGACACTACGTGGACTTCTGCTCCAAGTTCCTGCTCTCGTTCGGCCTTGTCTTTGAGCTCCCCTTAGTCATAACGCTCCTCTCGAAACTTGGCCTGGTGACTCCGCAGTTCCTGGCCCGCAACCGCAAGTATGCGGTGCTGATCGCCTTCATAGTAGCGGCCATCCTCACCCCCACGCCGGATATGTTCAACCAGACCCTTATGGCCGCACCGATACTCGTACTGTACGAAATCGGAATTATAATGGCCAGGCTGGTGGGTAAAAAGAAGGAAGTTCCTG
Source organism: Nitrospirota bacterium (assembly GCA_963845245.1). Taxonomy (GTDB): domain Bacteria; phylum Nitrospirota; class JACRHJ01; order JACRHJ01; family JACRHJ01; genus CAWJRJ01. Next base: position 10,608 of record CAWJRJ010000017.1, on the reverse strand, counting down.
CTGGAAATGAGTAGTAAAAACCTACGGTCACTACTGTGGTCTTCGCCTTTGCCGTAGCTCCTACACAAACCCTGCTCGGTACAGGCGCTCATCACGCGCTCCCTCCTGGCTATGGCGCGGTAAGGACGAGCGGCGCGATGTTAAATACCGTAAAAATATCAAATACCGTGGATTTGCGCATGCGTGGTACTTTTCATCCAAAGCTATTAAAGAGAATCAATGACTGCAGGGGTGATCTCGCCGTATCGTAATATTTTCTTTCCCTTGTGGTCATTTAAAAAACCCTGTGCGTCGGAAATCTTCTCGAACGGGACGAGTTCCTGACCCATGGGGCCGTATACGTCGCTTCCTATAACGTAGAACGCCTTCCGGGCGTCGATGGCATTGAGGGTATAATAGTCTTTGACCGTGATTGCCGTAACCGTAGATAGTTTATGGCTGGGGTTGTATTTTTTTAGGTTGAATAAATATGTAAAGAGGTCTTTGGGTCCGTCAAACCAGGCGTAAGTGGAGTCCTTGAAGCCTACCCTCGCGCTCCAGGCCGGGAACTTGCCGACGAACATCCCGCATACCGCGCACTTGTCCTTGGCAGAAGGTGCAATACCTGGCATATCCGCCGCAAAGGACTGACAGAACACCGGCAAGAATGTAGCCAACAATATGACCATGCAAAGACGTTTTAATGGACTCACGTTTACTCCTGTAAAAAAGTCAATAGAGTCGTTTCGTTCCCATAAGATAATAATACCCCGCCTTAAAAGGCGGGGTATTATTATGGATTTTATCAGAAGCCAAGTTTTGAGCAAGACCACACGTTTACTTACTTCGCATTTTCTATCGTGACCAGCTTCAAAACGTCTCCCTTTTTGTGCTCTACCTCGACCTTGACTTGAAGGGTGCTGTCTGCCTTGTCAAGAAACTCTGAAATCTTCTTATTGGAGGCCTTGTCAAACTTGTAGAGCTTCCCATCGGAGTAGATGTTGTATCCGGTCTTCTTGCAGTCCGGAGCCGTAGCGCATTCCTTGGTGTGAGTCTTGACAAACTCTCCCAGTTTGGCCTTATTAGCCTCTGCGCATTTTGTATCAATAATGTAACCTTCCATAGTAGTAGACTTGGCGGCCTTTTTGCCCTCAGCCGCCATGGCGGTCAAGGACATCCCAACGATTACCGTTACTGTAAGTGCGACGATCAAAAGCAACATCTTCTTCATACATTACCTCCATTTAGGATTATGACGAGCACTTCCGTCGTTCAACTACAGATGTTAACAAGGATGATATGTTTCGTCAAGTCCGGCTGAAAGCCGCCACTCAGTGTTTCCACTCACTGAGCGTGTCTTTGTATGCTTCATTAAACGAGGCTACCTTCCCACCGTGTTTCCTGACGAAGACCACGGCTGCACTATGGTCCTTGAACGCGACGTGGGATTTGTCGCCCATAGGTTCCGGAGCATCGCTGCCATCAGCCCATACTGCCGATTCCACCGAAAGCTCCTCGCCTGTCACGTAGTCCTTTACCGTAACGTCTTTAATAGCCCCGCCATCACGCTCCTTCAGCCTGGAGTAACAGTACAAGCTGCATAGCTGTTTTGCGGTCCCGTCATTCATCTTCAGCGTGATGGTGCTTTTGGAGCCTGCGTTTACATTCATACCGCAGTTGCCGCAGTGATCTTCAGCAAGCGCGACTGATGCAAACATCAGAATAACAAGTATTGCAGGCACGATCTTTTTGTACATGGTTCACCGTTTATATTGGTTTGGTTGAAAAAGTATCATCATTTTTTTACAGTATATCATAACAAATCGCGTTTACCAGCTATGCCCTAATTTCATAACAAAAAAATGGCTTTAGAAACAGAGTCGACAGGAATGTGTGGCCTGTTCGTCCCCTGCATGAAATCTGCATCATCATGGCCAGATTGGTGGGCGGGAAGAAAGAGGCCCCAGCCACGGGGTAAGCACTAAAACCTAATGCTTATATTGGTCCTTTTGTTTTTCAGATACGGAATAACTCTTTTAAATTAGAAGTGGACGCATCAGTCGAGACAGACGGATCAGCATTTGCCAGGCATCTTCTTGACAAGCGCGCGTCTTGCCTCGCCTATGGTGAGCGGGAGCCTCTCAAAATGCACAGAGTCCTTCTCCTTCATCTGCTCGATAAGTTCCGCAATCTGCGGGAGCCTGAGTTTCACACCGGATAGGTCTGACGAGGCGTTGAACACCTCTGCGGGCGTCCCCTCGCGGGCGACCCGGCCCTTGCTGAGTATATAGAGCCTGTCGATGAACAGCGGGACCATGTCCACGTTGTGCGTGGACATCACCATCGTGATGTCCTTCTCGCGGTTCAGCTTCATCAGAAGCTCCATTATCCGGTACTCGCCCATCGGGTCGAGCCCCGCCGTGGGCTCATCGAGCAGCATTATATCCTGCCCCATCGCAAGCAGCCCCGCGATGCAGGCGCGCTTCTGCTGTCCGAAACTCAGCCTCTGCACAGGCTTCGAGGCAAGCTCGCGTATCCCTACCGCATCGAGCGCCTCTGAAACCCGCTCCTCTATCTCGAAGGAAGAAAGCCCCATATTTGTCGGCCCAAACGCTACGTCGTCCGCGACGGTTGCCGAGAACAGCTGGTCTGCCGGGTTCTGGAATACCATACCCATCATGCGGAACAGATCTTTTTGACCTATCTTCGAGAGAGGCCCGCCGTTCACTTCCACAACACCCTTTTCAGGCTTTATCATGCCTGAGAGTATTTTAAGCAGTGTTGTTTTGCCGGAACCGTTTGAAGCGAGGAGGCCAATGAACTCGCCTTTCCCGACTCGGAAATTAACATCGTCGAGTGCCTTAGTGCCATCGGGGTAAGAGTAGTTTAAGGCCGTTGTGGTTATTACGTCCATATGTTCACCATAAGACAGAATGAGAAAAGCCCGACCAGTAACATAGCGTCTGTTTTTCGGAATTTCTCATGAAAGGACGGCACATACTCGCCGGTGTATCCCCGCATGGCCATTGCCTCGCCAGTCGTCTCGGCTTGGCTGAACGCGCGGAGAAACACTGAGCCAGCAAGAGTCGCCAGCGACCTTATGCCAAGAGTAAAACTGGAGTAACCCAGCCGCCCTTTCTGTGCATGGTATATTGTGATCGCGTCTTCTATCAGGACGAACACATATCGGTAAGCGAAGAGCGAAATTTCGACGAGCGCCTTTGGTGCCCTGAGCCTTGCAGCAGCGGAAAGAAGCCTGTGCACCGATGTGGTCATGGTAAGAAAAAGCACCGATGTTACGGCTCCGAATACTCTCGACATTATGCGGGTGCCTTTATGAAGGCCCTCAGCGCTGATTGAAAAGGTTATGCCGAAAATACCGAAGCTGTACAACGCATCACCATGAGCGAGAAACGCTTGGATGACGGCAAGGATGGCGGCAAATATGAGCGGCTCAGACATCCTAAGTGCCACCGCCCAAAGAGGTACACCTGAAACCGCAATCAGGGCAAGACAGACAGCCCCCACGGTAACAGGCACAACTGGGTTTGAAGAAACCACTGCGAGCAGCAGGCAGGCCGCTACAAAGAGTATTTTGGCCCTGGAATCAATGCTTCGGATAAATCCGTCCTTATTAACGTAGGATTCAGAGAACGTCTCAACCCGCATTTATTTCCCCTTCGACGCCCTTTTTTGCCATGAAATCCCGGTAGTAATAGCCTATGGTGAAACCTCCAACAACACCCGCAATCAGAAATGCGAACAGCAGCGCATCACCCTCCGGCTCTATAAGGTGTGTTTTGGGGGGGCGGCCATGCTCCATGGCATATTTTTCCACCACCGTGCCGTCCACTCCAGGCCACTTTTCTTCGGCGGCATAAGCCAACGCAACCGAAAGGAATAACATCAGCGAACATACAAGAATGAGTACTATCTTTTTCATGCTCCCACCTCACTTACCGCTGGCGTTAATACTCTTACACCAAAAAGCTCGGGTTTCCGGCTGTACAGGAACTTTACGGCCCCCGCCGTCATGAATCCCTCAAGGATGCCAAGCGGAAGCTGGGTAGGCACAAAGGCAAGCAGTATGGTATAGAAAAGACGTGCAAACTCCCCCGGCACGTGCAGGGCGGAGGCAAGTTCAAAAGACGTTGTCGTGTAAGTGGCCCAATCCCCTATGACCCCGGCAAAGAAAGCCGCTACGACCAATGACACATTGAGCTTCGTCAGACCCTTGAATACTGCGTACCCGGCAAAGGAACCGACTATACCCATGGAAGTGATGTTGGCACCCCAAGTGGTTATACCGCCATGGGCGAGGAATAGCGCCTGAAGCAACAGGGCGACAGCAGTGGCGACGATGCTGTATAGAGGCCCTATGAGTATCGCCGCCATAGCAGTCCCTGCCGGGTGCGAGCAGGTGCCCGCCGTCGGCACAGGGATAGGCATGCATGAGATTATAAACACGGCAGCCGCCATCATACCAAGTAGCGGTTTTATCTTCCCTACGGTTTTATCCTTTTTCAGTTTATAAAGCCCAAGCCCGACAAAGGGTATGGCAACGGCAAACCATAACGCCGCCCAGTTGAATGGCAGTATACCCTCGCTTATATGCATAGCATGTGCATTAGCAGGTACTGCAAAAAGCAAAAAGGCTGTACTAATTACAACAAAGCGTTTTCCACTCACTTCACACCTCCATTAAGAATGTTGCTGAAACAAAAAAATCCCCCCACAGCATTTATGCTCGCAGTATTGTTAAAAATTTGCCGACGCCACCACGCCCCATATTACGTTGTCGTTTTTAAAGTTCTTTGTCCTGATTGTCCTGTCCAGCACGGTGGAATAGCTGACGGTCGGTTTTATGGAGAAGTGGTCTGAAACGACCACCGGCAGGCTTGCGGTGAAAACCATGTCGGTAAAGGCTGTATGGTCGCACCCGAAATTGAAGCTGTTGAAGTTTTTCGAACCCATCCCCACCTGGGCGCACAGGTCGAGGGAGGTCTTGACTACTTTTGAGAATTCCGGAACATCAAAACTGTGGCTGATTGCAAAGTTGCCGTAAAACCCGTCCACCTGCAAGAAGTCGTAATAAACAACCAGTTTGGGTTTGAGTAATATGCTATAACCAACGCCTATGTATGCCTCTGAAGTATCTTTAGCCCCTGTATGCGGGAAGGTATAATAGACTAATCCTGCCGAATAGCTAAGCTTGTCAAGGTTGTTGGAGTAGTCAAGCGTGTAGTCCATCTCATTTAAGTTTCCGGACATACCGTTGTAGTTTGTAAGGTCCATGTTGCCCCACGCGCTGGCCGTAAAACCCTTGTACGAAACCCACGGGTTCGGCTCAAACACTGGGTCGTTGTTTGTCGTCATGCCCCTTGAGACGTACTTGTTTAGAAAGGCCATGTCCGCCCCAAAGCAGATACCACTACACTCCTCTGTCAGCCCCTTTTCCGCTACGTTTTGATGTCCCGTCGCTGACACCTCCTGCATCGAGGCGTATTCTTGCGGTTCGGCTTGAGTGTTATCTTGCGCATATGATGGTACAATAAAAACAGATACCATAAAAACGGCGGTGAAAAGTTTTTTCATGAGTTTGAGTCCTTTCATCCCTCCCTCGGGGACGATAGTAAGGTTGATATTTCTTCCTCCGGTGCAGGTCTCCTGGCTTTCGTTCACCCTACTCACCGCGCCTTCCCAGCATCTATCTGCCAGTGGCTACTTATGCGGCTTTCGTCACGAATACAGTCGCGGGGCGGCGGGAGATTTTAACTCCGCTTCCCTTTCCCATAGGATTATCGCTGTTGGCTTATTGCCGAATGAAAACTCTCCTTCCCTCCGTATTGATGAAAACAAAAAAATCCCCCACAGCGCAAAGGCCGTGGGGGATTATCCGTTTTTATAATCCACCCTGATTGTACGCCCTAAACTCCTTTATCGTCGGAGACTGAATTAGGGATATATCTTGGTAGGTCTTCTGGCTTCCGGGTCTTCCTACTCCCCACGCCTTCCCACCCTATCATGCAGGGCAGTGGCATCCAATTGGGTTTCGTCACCGGTTACAGCGGCGGATCCGCTCCTGATTTTAACAGGATTCCCTATTAAGCCCGGTTAAGGGCACCAAAACTTTTTACAAATTAATCCAACATCGCTTCAATGTCAAGTTAAAAATTATGTTCCTGCACCAAATCGTACCGACGGCTTTTATTTCTCATCTTTCAGGTGTTTCAGCAATATCTTTGAAAGCAAGAACACAATAAGTCCGGCCAGCGCTATGCCAATTAGCCCGGATGCTATATATGCGATGTACTGCATGGTCAGAGAGGCTCCTTCTCCAAAGCCGTAATCCGGAAGCGGCGCATTCCAGAGCCCACTTAATTTTTCTAGACCCTTTGGCACATAACCGAGCATCTCTTTTATTTTCTCAGGCCCCCATTCTCCCCAGGCGTCGCCAGATTTCATTTTTTCTGGGATGATTATGCCTATCGGCGACAGGAGCGCCATTATGCCAAGACCTATCCACAGCTTTTTCTGAAATTTTGTCATCTTACGCCTCCTTCATTGCGAATACAATTCCCGATTCGTGCTTCAGGAAGTATTTGACGAGCATGGCCGTGACCAGCCCTTCTACTATCCCAAAGACCAGCAGGTGCTCTCCAACCATAGCGGGCAACGCTATGGATATTGGGTAAGGCGCATAAAGGGGGGTACCGTCAGCAGCGTGTGCAATTAGAGGCTGTATGCCGAACTCCACACCGGCAAATACCGCTGCAATGACAAGGCCCAAGTATCCTGAAAGAAACGCCGATATATATAGCCTTCTGCCATCCTTTGAGTTTCCATTGACGAGTTTAAATATCCAGTAAGACGCAAACGGCAGGACGATTGCCATGTTAAAGCAGTTTGCCCCTATTGCTGTTATACCCCCGTCACCAAATACAAAGGCCTGGATTATCAGAACGACGGACACGGCTACAACCGCCGTCCATGGACCTAAAAGTATAGCTATCAGCGCCCCGCCGACGGCATGGCCGGTAGTCCCTCCCGGTATCGGGACGTTGAACATCATTATAAGAAACGAGAAGGCAGCCGCCATAGAAAGGTATGGCACCTGCTTTATGGAAAGTTCCTTTTTCATTTTTTTCAGGCCTGCCCCTATAAACGCTGCCGATACTCCAAAAAGCGGCAGGTATGTCTGAGGTCCCAAATATCCGTCCGGTATATGCATGACATCCTCCTGTTAAATTTAAACACTACTTCTATTACATCACTAAAAGCTTGCTGATACCACCCCTCCCCAGATTATGTTGTCGTTGTTAGGGCTTGCCCCTGCCCTCCTGAACCTCTTGTCCAGGACCGAAGAATAGCTTACTGTGGGCTTGACCGTGAAATGCTCCGATATCGCAATCGGGAGGCCGGCGGTCATGACAATGTCAGTAAAACCGGCGCGTGCGTGTTCCAGGTCAAAGTTCGACTCGTTGAAATTCCTTGTGCCATAACCGGCCTGGGCCGAGAGGTCGATGGACGACTTTATACTCTTAACCACCTCAGGCAACTCGAAGCTGTGGGACACTGCAAGGCAGGCGTAAAAACCATCTACATGCGGGAAATCATAATAAACTACCATCTTCGGATTAAAGAAGATATCGTAGCCCAGCCCGGCATAAACCTCGACTACATCGTCGTCGTCGGTATTAAGGTAGGTTTCATATATGACCCCGCCGGAATAAAATATCTTGCCCAAGTTGTTCGAATAGTCCAGCGTGAGGTCAAACTCGTTTATGTCGCCGCTTTGACGGTTGCGGTTGGTGATGTCCATGTTGCCCCATGCGCTGGCGGTAAAACCCTTGTACGACGCCCAGACGTTCGGCTCAAAAACCGGGCCGTCCGTATTTGTGACACCACGCGAGACGTACTTGCTAATAAACACCATGTCCTCCCCGAAGCAGACGCCTTTTTCCGCATTTTCCTTGGTGCATACCTCTTTGCCGCAGTAGGGACATTTCATTGTCTGCCCTTCCTGGCCGTGCTTCCCGACTGTAAAGCTCTTACCGCAGTTTGGGCAGGTAAAAGTATCCTGCTCGCCTACATCAGAAGTCCCGCCCTGTTGAACAACCAGCGCCTCCGTCTTAATGTCCTGTTGTTCAGCGGCAAAAACATGGTCATATGAACAAGTAATTAGGGCAATAATAGACGCTAAAATTATAATCCTCCTCACGTTCCCTCCTTGTCGTAAACACCATAATACTAAATATTACTTTCAGCAATCAGCACTAGTCCTCTTGAACCAGTACATACCTAATACTGCCTTGTCCTTTATCCAGTAAAGCCCCTCCTCCCTTGTAAGTTTGGTTCTCAGTTCCATCTTTTCGCTTGCGTAAAGAGTACGCCCTTTGTTATAAGACCAATGCGAAACCACATCGCCAAGGTTGTGATAAGCGTGGGAGCTGTCAACTTCGTGTTCCGCGACAAACACCCACGTATAACCGCCGCGCTTTAAACTCATCTTTATTTCAGGGGAGCCAAGCTCGGAAACTATAAATACATTTTTCGGTCTTAGTTTAAAAACCTTCTCAAGTGCGCCTTTAAACCCCATCGGGCTTAAATGCAGGCTGTTGCATGCAATAATAAGGTCGTACTCCCTGTACTGGTCTTCCTGTACTTCCTCCCATGCCCGCTCGTCCACCTTTAGCCAATCAACCCCCCTTCTGAAGGCCTCTTCATAAAGAAGGCTCCTCATGGCGGTTGAAGGTTCGAGCGCTGTAACGTCGCAGCCTATCGCGCATAAAGGAAGTGAAAGCACTCCATTGCCTGCCCCGATATCAAGGACTTTCAGCCCCGGCCATGCCGTTGCCATAAGCGCGTCAACGATTTTTTCGTGGTAATTCGTGTGCTCCATCCACAGCTTGTACCACTTCGCATACCCATCCCAAAACCCTACGGAAGCCGTCCTATTACATATGGTCTGCTGCATTTCGCCTCCTGATCCACACGACAAAAAAGGCCACAAAAAATCCTACAACGCGAATAACAACGTGTAAGACCTTCGTGGCCTTCATTGAATAACATAATTCGTATATTACTGCTTATACCCCGCCAAAGACCTTCGTGGCCTTTGTCAGTTTACTACCTTTACAGCTTCCTTGCAGAGGTCGTCAAGCAGGGTTGATAACGAGTCCTTGCAAATCCCAATGATGCGTATGCCCTCGTTGTTTACCGGCAACAACAGCTTGGCAGCGGGTGAGCCAAGGATGGCTTCGGCCATCTTTGTTGTAAGCTCGCCCAACATGGAGTTTGGCATAACTATTGACAAAGAACCCAATATTACGGACGCCGAGGTTATTGTGTGGGCTATGGCATTCTCGCCAGATGCCCCCCTGTCTGCGCCTGCCTTCATCATTTGGGCGGTGGCAAGGGCGTTTGTGCCAAGAGCTACGATCTTTGTTCCATCTGGCAGGGCAAGTTTTAGCCTTTCGACTATGCGGCCCCCCAAACCACCACCCTGACCGTCAACCACTACTACAATCTTGTCCATCAGTGCAAGCCTTTGCCGGTTGTGGCCATCGTCATCTTCCCGTGCATGACACCCTTGGTGCCTATCATCTTGTCTGCAATCTGCCTTACATCTGAACTCTTCCCACGCACTACCATCACTTCAAGGCAGTTGTGTTCATCCAAGTGAACGTGCAGGTTTGATACAATGGAATGAAAAAAGTGGTGTTGCAGGTCGTTCAGATTGTCCGACAGCTCTCTGGTGTGATGGTTGTAGACCAGTGTGATAGTCCCCACAACTTCTGTGTCGGACTCCCACTCTTGCTCAACAAGGCTGTCTCGGATTAAATCTCTGATGGCTTCAGAACGGTTAGCGTAACCCTTCTCATCAACAACCTTGTCGAACCTGTCCATCAACCGTTTGTCTACTGATATGGCTACTCTCGCAAGATCACTCATTGTGCATGTTTTCCTTATTAGTAGTCTCGTTAGGCATACGAATATATGAATAGTATTCACAGAACATCTAAAAGTCAAGAATAAAATTAACGCATCAAATGATATTATAAATACAAAAATAGCATGGTCGAGATGCGGAGGTTCAAGCAGTTTGAGGATATGAACGGTCAAAAACCATTAATTTATATTGACTTTTGTCTGTCCGTATATTCTAATAAAGTCATTAATCTAGTTATTTGCGACCCGACGACAGCGCCCTTGCCGCAATCGCGCTAAAGAGGTACTACATGACGCATGGCGTACTACTGGAGGAGATGTGAAGGCCCTCCAGATAAAAATAATATGCCTTGGCATATCTTTTTTCTTTGTACAGGCGATGTTGCTGAGTTCAGTTTGTGTCTCCACCAAGAACTGTTCCGGCACCAAGGAGAAAGTCCTGCTTTCTCTTGATGTCTGTGGTCACAGCGGTCATTCCGTAATTTTGGACGGGGCAAACTTTGTCGCCGCCATACCTTCCGTGCCTCAAATTTGCATGATAGGAAAAACAGGTTTTCCTCCAACCCCGGGCGAGGCCGTCGCTTCGGTCGAACCTGGAGAAATAGACGACCCTCCGAAATCCTGATCCACGGGGCTCTGCCCCGGTTACAACCACAATACGTATTAGCAATCTGGTGG
>CAWJRJ010000016.1:0-232755 GCA_963845245.1 Nitrospirota bacterium | reverse complement strand
TCAGGCCAATCCATCCTAATCCGCTGTCCCGAGTGGCAAGCACGTTGCCACCTTGACCTTTTGCGCTCATTTGGTTAATATTGAAAATGATTTTCAGTATCATTTGCAAGCAGGGAGCACGTGACGCGGTCCCTGTATAGCGGCAGCCTGCCGGTCCTGGGCGTCCGCATTCGAAGGAGAGACTCCATGCCAAGGCATTTACTGGTTCTATGTATCGTTGCCGTGCTTCTCACCAGCTGCTCGCGGCAAGCACCTCATCCCCCCCCGGAGCCCTCCATGTCCTCGCCACCGAGACCTTCCTCAGCGACATGGCTCAAAACGTCGCCGGGCAGCGACTGCATATCGACACCCTGCTCACACCGGGTATCGATCCGCATGAATTCCAACCGGCGCCTCAGGACGCGATCAAGATTGCACAGAGCCAGGTGCTGATCGTCAACGGCCTCGGTTACGAGACCTGGCTGACGAAATCTCTTCAGGATGCCGGCGGACAGCGCCTGGTCGTTGTGGCTACGCCAGGGATTGACCCCGAACTCCGATCCCTCCGGCGAGCATCCGGATGGCGATCCACACATGTGGATGGATCCGGCGAAGGTGGTGACCTACGTGGACAATATCCGGGACGGGCTTATCGAAGGCCGACCCTGCCGGTAAGGATCGTCTACACAGCCAATGCCAGCGCCTATATCCCGAAGCTGAAGGACCTCGACACCTGGATCAAGACGCAGGTCGCGGAAGTTCCGCCCGAGAAGCGCTTGCTCGTCACCAATCATGACGCGCTCGGCTATTTCGCTGACGCTTACGGTTTCAAGGTCGTCGGCGCGGTCATCCCCAGCGTGACGGATGAAGCCTCGCCCTCTGCCCAGCAGATGGCTAGCCTGATCGATACTGTCAAGAGCAACCACGCCCCTGCCATCTTCCTGGACGCCAGCGAAAATCAGAACCTGGCAAACCAAATTGCGTCGGAGAGCGGCGCCAAGGTCGTGACCGATCTCTACGTGGAGACCCTCTCCGCCTCCGAATGGTCCCGCCTCGAACTACCTCGACATGCTCCAGCATGATGTGACCGATATCCTTAATGCGTTGAAATAGAGCGATCAACTCCGCCGGCTGCTTCTCATCAGTATCTCAGCCAATCCGATTAGCATTGCCGGCGTCTCGACATGCTTATCGGTTGGAGCTGCCATGCAGAACGCAAGGTTCATCGTTTCGGACACGTCTTCCATCTCCCATCGCCGCTATCCGAAGATCCGCAGGATTTCGATTCACATGGCTGGCCATTATCCCCGCCGGCGCATGGGCCGTCTCTCCACGATCTACATCCCATTGTTCAGCGAGAACTTCGAGCCACGTTGAGAATTGGGCGGTTACCGGCACAATCCTATTGCTGATGGCCTTGTCGGTGCTCAGCCGTGGCCTGGGACATCTCTATGCGGCCCGGCTCACAGAACTCCGCGACGCCCGCTGAACTGCCAATCCTCATCTATGGAGACGCTGCCCAAGCCTGGCCTCCTGCCAGTCCAGGCTGGAAAGAGGCAGCGGTTGCCGGTGCCGGGCTTGGATGCCGAAGGCAAGGTGGTAAACTCCGTGGAGGGTATGCCGAAAGACACCCGCATAGCATCGCCGCTCTCCACTTCGCCGTTCAGGCTGACTATGAAACTTAACGGAAGCGAGGAAGACTTCACGATGCGCGGCAGTTATTATCACTTCGATGCGGGCGAGCGGGAAGACTTCGATACAAAGTCCTACGACACGATACCATTAAAATCCGACGAACCCAATTAACTCAACCTCCGAGGTAACGATGGAATTCAAGGTAAAAAGCGGCACACTACTAAGCGAAAAATCCGATGCGGCAGTGATATGCGTCTTTGAAAGCGAGAAACCCGCAGGGACACTTGCCGAGGCGGACAAGGCACTTGGCGGAATCATATCATCCGCAATAAAGGACGGCGAATACTCCGGCAAGCCCGGCGAGGTTATGTTCTTCCACAGCGCCGCTGCGCTTAAAGGCGGGCCCGCGAAAATAATAATTGCGGGTCTTGGCAAAAAAGAGAAGTTCACTGGCACGGCGCTGATGGGCGCGGCGGGAAGCGCGGCAGGCATGGCCAGGAAACTCGGCCTTAAAAGTATTACCACTTCGGCTGAAGGCACCGGCGGTCTTTCGCCTAGCGATACCGCAAGCCTGATGGTGCAGGGCATCGAGATGGGTATGTACACCATCGACACGTTCAAGACACCCGACCCGAAAAAGAAGGTCATCGACAGGGTAACGCTTATCGCTTCCACCAACGATGCCTCTGCCGTCAAGGCCGGTGTTGTCGAAGGAAGCCTGCTCGCGGGCTCAGTCAACTTCGCACGCGATATGATAAACGCGCCTGCAAACCGGATGACCCCGTCCGACATGGCCAAACAGGCAAAAGCGGCGGGCAAGGAGTTCGGGTTTAAGGTGAAGGTGCTGGAGGAATCAGACTGCCACAAGCTGGGGATGGGCGCATTCCTCGGGGTATCTGCAGGCTCAGTACAGCCTGCCAAGTTCATCGTTATGGAGTATAACGGCTCCAAGAAGAAAAACGCCAAGCCGACCGTCGTCGTCGGCAAGGGCATCACCTTCGATTCGGGCGGCATCTCGATAAAGCCCTCCGACGGCATGGATAAGATGAAATACGACATGGCTGGCGGAGCGGCTGCAATCGGTATAATGCGCGCGACAGCCGCCCTGAAGCTGCCTGTCAACCTCGTCTGCCTGGTGCCTGCCTCCGAGAACTTGCCCGGCGGCAGCGCATTAAAGCCCGGCGACGTCGTGAAGTCCATGAACGGCAAGACCTCCGAGATAATCTCGACCGACGCCGAAGGCAGGCTGGTGCTTTCAGACGCGCTCTGCTATGCCAGCCGCTACAAGCCTGAGGCAGTGATAGACATCGCGACCCTCACCGGCGCCTGCGTTATCGCCCTTGGCGACCTTGCGATCGGCCTCATGACGAATAGCGCCGAGCTTGCCGCGAAGGTAACGACAGCGGCTGACACCACCGGCGAGCGTGTATGGGAACTCCCGATGTGGGACGAGTACCTGGAGCGGATGAAGGGCGACGTGACCGACCTGAAGAACGTCGGCGGCAGGCAGGCCGCGACAGTAACCGCCGGAAAGTATCTGGAGGAGTTCGTGGACTACCCGTGGGTACACTTGGACATCGCCGGCACCGCCTGGGAGGAGAGGGGCAAGCCCTACCAGCCCAAAGGCGCACGCGGCACCGGTGTCCGGCTCATAATCGAGTATTTGAAGGCTGTCAAATAAGAGACATACCGGCAGTGTTTCAAAGCCCTTGCAAAGAAAGGGCTTTCGGTATATTATAGTTTTAGTGAGATTTATTGTTGTTGAAGGTTTAAGGAGGTTTTAGCAAGTTATGCCTATCTATGAATACGAATGCCAGTCCTGCGGCCAGCATTTTGATGTGATGCAGAAGTTCACCGACGAGCCGGTGAGCGAATGCAAGTTCTGCAAGGGCGGGGTACGCAAGGTTATGGGCACCCCGGCGCTCCAGTTCAAGGGTACCGGCTGGTACATTACGGATTACGCGGGTAAGAGCCCGAAACCAGGCGGAAATTCCAAAGAAAAACCTGCCAGTTCCGAGACAAAGACCGAAGGCGCCTCCGCCCCGTCCTGTGCATGCGCATCAGGGACCTGCGGCCAGAAGTAGCCTGATGTCCCGCACTCCACCCGTAAAGCCCAGGGTACACGTGCACGTACCCTATTCCGAGTTTAATAAATACGCGGCCTTTCTACGTGAGAACAGGTACAGTATAGAGCTGTACCTGAACACCAGCGCAATCGACGGAATATCCGAGGCCGACCTCCACACGCTGAAAAATGCCCTGGACTGGGAGCATACGCTCTCTATACACGGCCCTTTCATGGACCTTTCCCCCGGCGCGGTAGATTCCAAAATAGCTGAGGCGTCCCTGTACCGCTACATGCAGGTGCTTTCTTTCTCGGAAATTTTAAAACCGAACGTTATAGTCTTTCATTCAGGGTACGAGCACTGGAAATATGCTGGAAATGTGGAGTTATGGCTTTCCCAGAGCCTGAAGACTTGGCGGCCGGTAGTCGAGATGGCCGAGAAAGACGGGATAAAGATAGCGATAGAGAATATCGTGGACACCGAGCCAACACACTTGAGGCTCCTGGCACAGAGGATGAACCACCCGCTCTTCGGCCTATGCTTCGACGTGGGCCACCGCGAGTTATTCTCAAAGATGAGCGTGGGCGAGTGGGTAGAAGGGATGCATCCTTACATATTCGAGCTGCACCTCCACGACAACTGCGGAGTCAACGACGACCACTTCCCCATTGGTGACGGCAAGTTAGATTTCGGCGAGCTTTTTAAAAAACTCGGCGAGCTGGTCATCGACCCCGTTTATACGCTTGAAGCGCATTCGAAGGAAGACGCGGTCAAGAGCATTAATTCCCTCAGTAAATACCTTTAATTATTTGTTGTGGCAGGCGTCGCAGCCGTCACGGCGAGTGAGCTTTGCGCCGATGGCGCCGTGCGGGTCGTGGCAGGTCAGACACATGAGCTTCCCGTCGCTCGTGAGCGGGAAATCATCAGGCAGCTTGAATCGTGGGACTTTGCCTACCTCGTGCAGATGGCCAGGTACAGGAATTTCGTGGCAGAGAGCGCAGAGATCTTTCCTGTCGACCTTGAGGTTGTATTTGAAATCCGACGAATGTGGGTCATGACACCCTGGGCAGTTTCCTGACTTAAAAGGCGGATGCAGGCTGTTCAAATGCATCCACCTGTCCGCATCATCCTGATGGCACATCACGCAGATCTCGTTTTTCGACTTTACCAGCTGGTACTGGAAGGAAGATCCGTGCGGGTCATGGCAAACTGTGCACATCCCGGCGCCAACCGGCCCATGTTGGAGTTTTTTACTCTCGTCTATCTTCCTCCTCTCTTCGTGGCATCCGTAGCAGAGGACGTTGTCGTTCTCCTGCACCTTGTATTTGTTTGGAGTGCTGTCCGGGTCGTGGCATACAGTGCATATGCCCACACTTACAGGACCATGGACGAACAGGTTTTCAGTCAGGCTCACGTGACATTTGAGGCAGCTACGTTCCATTCCCGTGCTGATCTCCTCTTTAGTCAACCCCATCTGGTGGCATTCCTGGCAGTGTTCCTCGTTGACCAACCGGTGGAAGGTGTAAGATGGATAGTTTCCTGTAACCCCGCCCTCGATTTTTGATGACCTGAATATGGAGATATCCTTTGAGTTCCACTGCCCGCCGGGCTTGAGCCATCGGACCTCAATCATATTCACGCCAAGGGAAAGGGTCACCTGGGCATGAAAGTAACGTTCGTGGAAGACGGGTTTGATATGCGTAACCCCGTTCAATATCTCCACCTCGAACTTTGCCCCCTTCGCAACCACACCTACCAGCGCTATCTTCTTGCCAGTGGTCGATTGGACCGACATGCTTCCACGCCTGGAGCCGGCAAGGTTGTCACCTTCCGAAGAAATGGATGTAAGGCTCTCCGGCACGAGTATGCGCACCTCGTCCGTCTGGTTTGGTACTGCTGCGGACATGGCCGGCACGGCTATAATGAAAAAGAGAAAAGCAGGAATGGCGGCGCAGGTCATGCGCCAGAAAAGCCTATTGGGGAACATACCTGTAAACCATATTTTTTGCGGCGTCTGTTACATATACGTAGTTGTTCCTGAGCACTGCAATACCCCTGGGGTCGGCGAGTTCCTCGCCGCCGAACTCATACATGAATTCACCCTTGTTATTATAGACCATGACCTTTCTGCGGGATTTGTCCGTAATAAATACCGTGTTGTCAAAGCTATTTATTGCAATGCCTACTGGCTGCCTGAACTGGCCTTCCTTGTCGCCGGAAACAGCAAAGACCCCAACGTACTGTCCATCCTTATCGAACTTCTGGATGTTGTATGAGCCGCCCTGAAGCTTGTCCAGCACGAGGAACCCGCCAAATCCTGTATTGTCAAACACTATTGCGGTAGGCTCCTTCAGCCTTCCGGCGCCGTAGGGCAGGTTGATGTCATTGCCCCATTCCTTGTAGAACGTAGCATCGGTACGGCAGTCGTTGGGGTTCAGGTAGAAGCCCTGCACCCTGCCGTTCTCGGTGTCCGATACATAAATGATATTGTTTTCATCCTTGGCTATGTAGGTAGGGTTATTTAAAAGCCCCTGCGTATAGCCAAGTCCACCCCAGACAAAGGGCGCAAGAAGAATCGCATTTGCCTTGTTGCAGCTTGAGTCTGATTCCAGATATAACGGGTCGAGTATGACCTGAAGCCCATCCCGCTTGTACTTCTCCTCGAGCGTATCGCCAGGTCCGGTATCGCTCACCCGCCCTGTCTTGGTAAGTTTCCAGAATACGTTCAGCTGGTCGGGGGAACTCGGGAACAACTCGCCCTGACGCTGGACAAGGAGGAACCTCTCTATCCTGTTGTTAAGCGAGTCCACGACATGGATTCTGATCAGGTTCCTCGTGTCATCTTTGTCCACAAGTATCCCGATAGGCTTGTTGAAGTCGAATTGCCCGGTCATACGCAAAACCGGGCCGGGCTGTTCGGTAAACTCGTCATCGCCCATGCCTTGCCTTCCCCAGGCAAACTGGAATATGCCGTAGCGGTCAAACTTTTGAATACGGAAGTTGCCCTGGTCCACCACATACATGTTTTCCTGGTCATCGACGGCAACAGCGACGGGCGTATCGAACAAACCGACGCCCAGCCCAAAACCGCCATACGACAGGTCAAGCTTGTATGGGGAAACCGATGTACTGTTTTTTTCGTCGGATTTCGCTTCCGGGGCCGGCCTTGCAGGGGAACTTTGTGGTACAACCGGCTCCTCGGCCTTCGCCGTTTTGGTGGGAAGCGACATCATACCGCCGCCTGTAGAGGTTGCAGGTTTTGCGGTATCTTCAGTCGCAGTCGCAGTCGCAGCAGCCTTCGGGGCCTCATTGACTTCCACGGGCTTTTTGGGTGCTGGCTTGGCAGGCTTGGCCTTCTCTTGCGTGACCGGCTCGGCCGGCCTCGCCCGCCCTATTACCACCTTGCTCCCACAGGCAGAAAGGAAAAAGATACTCAATGCCGCAGCCAGCAGCAACGGGATTTTTTTTCTGAGGGAGCTTATGTTGCCCATTTATGGCATCTCCACTGTTCCAGCTCGAAAAATTTTAGTTCCCACCCGCGGCAGGAAATGACGCCATGCCGGCGGAAGTCGCTTTTACGGTTGGCGAAGAAACTGGCCCAGCCTGCTGCTGTAATCCACCCTTTTCGCCTGCCTTGGCATTCTGCGGGATATCTTTCTTCCCTGCAGCAGCCCCTTCAGGTTTTTTGGATTTTACCTTGCGGTGCTTGATCTCGCTGGCGAGGTCGTCAACGAGGTCACTAAGCACGGACCTTGCCACGTCTACAATAGTAGGCCCGTCGGAAAGACCAAGGGCCTCGGAGATAGAGCCTCCGCCTTCCTTTGATGCGTTTCCAATCCACAATATGCTCCCGGTCTCAACGTCGACCATCCTGAGCGAGACGGCGAAAAGCGCCCCTTTGCTTGAGCGCTCAGTATATTCAGTAACGGTGCCGAAGATTATTGCCTGTACGCCAAGGTTGTCGCCGAGGGTCTTTATCGCGTCCTTACCCAGGCTGTCCGTCTCTCTGACCTTCAGCTTTTTCATAACCTCGAGCATCTCGCCTTCGTCCACCACGTCTTTGAAGGCACCGCTGGTATAGAGTTCGGTAACAAGGAGCTCCCTGGTCTTTATGCCGGCATCCTTGTCCTTGGCCACGTTGACCAGCGGCATTACCGCGACGTCCCTGTTCGGACCCCATTCCTGGTAAGTGATATACGGTGATTCTGATATCGGTTTTGAGAAAAGCCTTGTGGTCGCCCCGCCACAACCGATGAGACTAACCGATAGCGCGATGACAATCGTCAACGCCATCCTGCTTATAGAGACCATACTACTCCCCCCTCCCCCTAATACTTATGAACTAGTCTTTTATCACAGCCAACATAGAATATCAACCAAAATCAACCATTAGTTTGCTTATTTTTTCATACTCAGAAGCATGTAAATCGTCTGGTTCGAGCTTTTTTCAGACGACATGACAACAGAGTAATCGTACCTTGCCTGAAATGCCAGCGAGAGTTTTTTAAGTCTAACCACAAGCCCGTACAGCAAAGAAATACTCGAAGTCGCAGGGGTGTCTGTCCCCGTCTGGTATCTTAGGTTTGCCGCAAACGTATGCGGCATCTTGCTCCAGTTCACCCTCAGCGTATACGCGCTGGTGCTGGTCGCTGGAGAGGTGTTGGTGCTTGACGTAGTAAAAGAAGCGTCCCCGCCTATGGTAGTCCCGGGGAATGGCTTAAGAAGGGTGACCCTTATTAACGCGTTATTGTTCGATGAGGTATTCAGAACCAACGGGGTACTGGAACTACTCCACTGGTAATTATCGGATAGGTTTAGCTCCAGTTTCTGGTGAAGCATGATACGGAAACTTGCCGGAATTACCAGCTCCTTCGTCACCGTTTGCGTCCCGTCGATGGCCGTCGCCAACGTATAATCGACATAAGGGTTCAGGGACATGTTCCTGACGGGGCCCAGGTCGACCTTGAGCCTGAACATGTTGTTGGAGGTGTTCCCGTTACTACTTGCGACGGCTGGGGTGACGACTGTTGCAGTACCGACGTATGACTCCGAAAGAGTGACCAACAGGTATGGCTTCAGGTGGGTAGACAACACCCAGTCCAGGTTGTCTGTTGTAACACTATTTTTAGTAGTGGTGGTGCTTGTGGGGGTGGGGGGAGTGACGGGGGGGGGAGTGGTGATGGTGGTGACGCCAGGCTGTTCGGTAGTTATGGTGTTCACCCGTCTCTCATACCTTAATGTGAAGGCATATTTGCCAAACGTGTTGGAGAAATTCAAACCCGCTATCGCGTTGTCGTTAACAGTTTTGGCGGCCTGCGTGATGGTGGTGGTTATGGTGGCAGGCGTGGTGGAGGTATTAGTGGTGGTAATGCTGTTGCCCTGATTATCCGTTTGCAATGTATAGTATGATCCGTACAGGCGCAGGTATTTGGGAAACGCGTAGTTGAACGAGGAATACCATCCAGTTTCGGTTGTCTTACCCGTACCTGCAAACGTGTCGTCGGACATGCGATATGAATAGGTCGAGTTAAGGTTCAGGCCCATGAAGGGGTTGTAGACGACCCGCAGTTCGCTATAGTTTGAGTACCTTTTCGTGGTGGTGACGTTATCAGTCTTGACATTGTCCAGGTTATAGTCGTCTCGAATTCCAAAATTGACCTTGGACCCGATTTTCTGGCTCATGCTCGCCTGTCCCAGTATCTGCGTTTCATCGGTTAAAATCCCTGTTATCTTGTCCTCGGTCGATAGATTGCGATAATTCGCATTTATAAACAAAGGCCCCAGCTTGTAGTTAAGCGAGCCCTGCAGGTCGTCGGTTTTGGTCTTGGCGGTTGCCTCCCCATCAGTTATCTGAGACTGGTCCCTGACTTCATATCTGAGCCTAAACGTGGGAAGTTTGCCGGCCCTTATGGTGGTATCCACGTACCAGTCATCCGAGTTGTTCTTCAGGTTAGTCGCACTGGTTGTCGTGCCGGCACCCGATATAACCGACTGGTTCTGGATAATCTGCCTGTAACCCACGCCGAACTGGACGGCGCTCGAAGAGATATTAACGTCCACGTTCGGCTGTAACTCCAGGCTGTTGGTGCCGGGGATCGTCTTGTCATCTAGTACGTCAAACCTCAGTATCCCCGCCAGGGAGAGCCTGGACGATGGCTTTGAGATAACGTTGAAATAGAAACTGAACCTCTCTTGCACTGAGCTCGTAGTATCAGTGCCGTTTACGGTATCGTTTTGCTGATAACTGAGGTCGGTGCCGTAGTTGATCAGGGCATAGCTTTCCCTGGGGATTAGAAGTATTGTTGTAAAAAATAGGAGGGCTCCCAGGATCCCTCCCCATGGTCCCGGGAAAACAGTAGCATTTTTTGAAGCTGTAGTATTATCTTTCAAATACAGTTATCCGCCGGCTTTCTGGCGAAAACTGCCACCAGGCTCATCTAATAGCACCGATTTCCCTCCCCTCCATAACATTTGTGCCCTGGTCGACTGTAATCCTGTCAAGGACACCGCTTGCGGGTGAATATACCGTCATGCTCCCCATTGGAGTCCCGACAACGGCAACCGGCTCACCTTGGCCGACCGCGTCTCCGGTCGCCTTGTACCACTTAAGTACCACAAGCTCCGTCATATCATAGTTGTCATAGACCTGCGGAGCCATTATCCTCAAACGGTAAGACTTGAGTTCGTCTTCGGTCGGGGCAGGCGAAGCGGCAGTGATGTCCACCGTCGCAATACCCGCCTGATTGCCTGCGGTGTATATGAAATCGGCACCGCCGCGCTGGTCCGTTATTGCCGAGTTTACGCTGATGCGCCCGCTGCCAAGCCCTCCGCGCAACGCGAACAGCAGCGATATGCCGTCTGTCGGGTTGTGGTTCACGTCTTCAAGGTCGACATGCACGGCAGATGTACTAAACCCATCGGCCGGAAGCGTATCGGGGGTCGCCATCGCGGTTATGTGGGCCGGTGCATCCGGCTTAAGCGTGATCGTCGTCGTCGCGCCTGTCCCGGACGTCTGCTCCGTGGCGGTAATGATGACGCTGCCCGCCCTGGTCCCTGCTGTATAAAAGACCTGTGCCCTTCCCGACTGGTCGGTTGTTGCCGAACTGGGATTCAGGCTGCCCCCTGCCCCGCTTACGGCGAATATGATCTTTTTGTTCGGTACCGGCACACCGTTCTGCGAAAGGGTGGCCAGTATGTTTGCCCTGCTGGTCCCGTCAGCGGTAAGGGTGTCGGGGGTGGCATCCAGCGTTAGCTGGTATGACTGCGCTGTGCGGGCGGCCAAAGCGGACCTGGTGCTGCCCACGGGGGTAAGGGTAACGCTCACCGAGGATGAGATGACGGTCGATATATAGTTTACGCCTACGCTTCCAGTAACATAGTCCCTAGCCACGATCATCGCCGTCTTGGCGGCGAAGCCTGATGTGTAGGTGGCCTTTAACTTGCCGTAATCATCCGTCAGGTCGTCAAAATCCAGCTGGAGCCTGCCCAACGCCTGAGTGTCGTTCCTGCCCTGCTCCATCCCGCCTCCGCCCACGACCCCCGTGTAATGCGGCGGCGGTTCAAGCGCTACAGTGAGCCGACGGCCCCGTACCGGCTGTCCATCGACATCCGTTACGGTAAATGTCACCTTGGCCTGGCTTTTGGCGTCCGCAGTCAGGCTCTGGTCAGATACTTCCACCTTTATGTTGCATGTCGTGTCGATTATCACCGGCACAATGCTGCTGAATGGGTCTGATACCGCACCGGTGCTGCTTTCCAGATAACCTGTCACATATGTCTTTTTAAACGGGTCTGAAGATGTACCTGTATTGTCGCCGGGCTTGACGGTATACGTGCCCGTGTATATGCCCGGGCTGTCCTCCTTCATCGGGACCTTCCATATACCTTCGCCCACGTTGAAATAAGCCTTGTTTCCCGGGTCGCCGGTCATCGTCACCGTGAATGTCTTGCCTGCGGCAAGACGTCCTGATATGCCGGCCGCCGTCTGTATGTCATCTTTTATTCCTTCTATTAACGGCTTTTTCCCGGACGAGGGTTTTATCGCCTCCTTCGGGGCATCAACCGTGACAAACGTGGCAGAGCTTGCAAAATGAGAAGAGCCGCCCGCGTCTTTGAAGCTTGCAGATACTCTGGATTTAAAAGACCCGTCACCCTCACGGACCGTGTAAGAACCCCGGTACAACCCCGGCTCCGCTTCCGCCATCACAATATCCCTTACCGTATCGCCAAGCGAGAACGACGCCTTTCCGCCAGGCATGGTGCGCATGGCTACCGTGAGCTTCGAGCCGGACTTGAGGACCTTTCCGCCTGAGTCCTCGTCCACCGATTCTATGCCTGACGGCGTCTTGACAGGGACATGCACTTCCAGGTTCTCGGTAAATTCTGCCATATTGCCCGCGCTGTCCATCCTGGCAAGCACGTAGTAGTACGTCGTGCCGGGTGCGACGTCAAAATCAATGTGTGCCGATGCGCCACCGCTGATACTGCCGGATAGCGGTACCATGCCATCAATACCCACTATACGTGCGGTGTCACGGTAGAGGCTGAAATGGCCGTCGTTTAATACCTGCCGCGGCCAGTTGAGACCCACCCGGTCAGGCTCAACGATGCCGGCATAGAAACCGGTCATGGACGGCTTGCCTTCGCCAAGAAAAGATATGGTCTCCGGCGTCGACATTGAGGTTTTGCCGCCCCTGGTGTCTATCAGTGTAGCCTTGGCAAAGGCATTCCTGGCCTTCATACCCTTGCGCACCTTATACACGCAACGGTATGTACCCGGCTTTATTTCCGCCATCTTAAGGCCGGAAGCCACCCCCGCGATATCCATGACAGCGGTAAGGGCCGGATCACCATTCAGGATGAATACGGCCTCATCCCCCGCATATTTTATTACACCCAGCGCGTCAGAGGTGAAGGACTTTATCTCCGGCAACTTGATTGTCTGGCCGTCTGGACTTCCCGCCGTAAGGCCGACCGGCTGCGTCGGCTTGCTTTCCTTGCCGTCTTCCAATACGGTCGCTACCTTGTAAAAATAATCCTTTCCCTTTATCAAGCCCCTGTCTTCAAAGAACAGATCCTTTACAAGTTGCTTGTTTACCTTCTTGTAGTGGCCCATTATCCCTTCAGAGCGATAAACGTTGAAGCCCTTGATATTCGAAGCCGGCACGTCTGAAGGGTTCTTCCATACCAGCTTTATTCCCGGCCCTTCGGCCTGAGCTTTATCAACGGCGACCGGCCCGGGATTTTTCGCAAACGCCTGGCCATCAAGGCATAGCGCCAGTACAATGAGGATTGACAGGGCTGACATCAACTTGTTCATGCTTGAACTCCAATACTTCCTTGGCTTACGCGCTACCACCTTAACTTTAACCGCTTTTATGGCAGCGGTACGGCCGTAAGGCCGAGCGGGATCCCGAACACGGTGCTCAAAGACGTGGGCTCCCTGTACCACTTTGTGCCAGCCGTACCTGACGCGTTGCCGGAGCTGTGACACGCCTGAGTGCACCTTGTGGTCGTATATTTGGCGCTGCCCAGCCAACGGTACGAAGGGTTGATGGACTGGTTTGTGAGCACCGAGAACGTCTTGAGCGAGAAGTCGTCCAACACCATCGCGGACTGTCTTGTACCGTGCGGGTTGTGGCAGGTCTCGCAGGTCACGTTGGAGTCGCCCACGCCGTCCCCGTCCGAGTCGAATATCCTGTATCCAATATATTGGCCCCTCTTGTTGCTCCCGTAGTCGTCCATGTGGTTCCAATGGATATTTGTGGGGACGTCTCCGGCGCTCGTATCGTCCCAGTTGCCTTCATACAGGCCCGCGTGGGTCGACATGTTCCTGAAGTTGGTGTACCACTTGTCGGTGCTTATCGGGCTCGCCTGTACATGGAAGCCGGACTGTTTTCCTCCGGGCGGCATGCCGAGCAACCTGGACTCTATATGGCAGGATGAAAGACACAACTTTACTTTACCGCTCGAATAATTCCCAAGCAGGGGCACGGTGTTTGACACTGCAAGGCGATAACCTGCCTTGTAGTTGTTGAGTGCCGAACGGTACGTCGGCGATTTCCCATCGATGTGCGCAGACTGCGCGTCATGGCAATCGGTGCAGGCCAGGCCTATGCCCGGCTGGCCGTGCCCGCTCCAGTCAAACCCGTATGTCCCGTCTCCGTCAACGTTCGGCGCGGAAACGTCGACACCGCCCGTGCCTGATGCTGTGTTGACCGTCGAAGAACCGTTGTGGCAGGTCTCACACCATGCGGTTGTACCCCTAAGCGGCGCGGGGTTCCTCCAACTGCTTTTTGCCGTTGCCGTGCCGCTCCCGTGACAACGGTCACAGGCGTTGGTAGCCGACAGGTTGTTCCCGTCTTTAAATGTGACAGTCCCGTCCACGTGCCCAGCATGCTTCCCGGTAACTGACCCGGCTGGGTGGCAGTCGTCGCATGCGGCCATCGGGCCCCAGGCGGACGTGAGGTGCAGGCTGTGATTTGCCAGCCCGGGAGGCGCAGTTGCGTGGCAGGTGCCGCAGGCGCCCGTGGAGGCTACATTCCAGACCGGACTGTTGCCGGTAATGCCGCCTGTAAAATTACCATGACAGTAGGTGTTCCTGCACTGGAGGGTCCCGCCCGTGGAGTTGTTGGCGCTGAATGTATATCCGCTTATAGGCGAGAAACCGTCGAAACCGCCGCTAGTGGACACACCGAAGGCGGAGAACCTTACGTCTATTACCTTGTTTTCGCTGGTGTCGATTCCCATGCCGCCCCTATGGCAGACCGTGCACTGGTAACCCGAACCTCTGTTGGTGGAATATGTATGGTACGCATGCTTGCCTGCTGTAACGGCGCCGGTAGGCGTGGTACCTGCGTTGGAAGGCCTGCCGACCAGGGTGTTGAAGCTGGTCGGCGGGTCGCCGTGGCATCCCTGGCAGCCAAGGCCGGCAAAGCCGTTTGAGTGATTGTGACAGCCGGTGCAGTTGACACCGTCGTTGTGCGCGGTTGAGTTGGTGTTTTTGTGGTATATAGTAGTGGTGTGGCAGACCTCGCACACGGAAGTGTGAGCCGGCAGATTACTGCCGAGGGAGTTGGCGCCTGTCATTGATGTGAAGACCACCGCCTTGTCTCCGCTGTTAGGGGTTTTTATGGTCGGCCTGACCATATACCCGTTCACCCCTGCAGTAAAGGTCCCGGTCCAACGCTGGTGCGTATCATGGCAGGTTGTGCATTCTACGACAAAAGACTCCCTCTTGGTAGTGAACCCCGCCGCCTGCATCTCCCTGGTCGAATGCGTCTTAACCTTTGCCGCTGCATGCCCTAAGGCCTTGGTCCAATTTGGCGCGGATGCCGAATTACTGTGACAGTCGAGGCATAGATATATGCCGGGGTAGTCGCGCGGGCCCGGCCACCTGGTCGAGCGATGCCGCTTTTGCAGGCGCAAGGTCCCTCAGCCTGTCTCCGGGCTGTTCCTTATCCTTCGACCAAAGCCTTTTTTCTCCCGAAGCCGCATGAGGTTCGTGGCAGGCTTGGCATACCGTAGTAAAACCGTTTCCAGGGATCTCGGTCATGTTGTGTTTGGAAGCTACGTCACCGATTGCAGCAGGAGCAACCCCCCTGAAGGCGGCCATGACCAAGAGGAAAACTATCCCGGCCAGTGTTAAGACTCTTTGTCCGCCCTTCATAAGCTCTCCTTAACGCTCTAATAACCTACATGGCATTTCTGGCAAAGCGGCGCAAACTCGATATCGGTCCTGTTCATCACCTTGTAAGGGTCTGGTATGGCCGAAGGGACGCTGGGATCATCCTTGCTGAATTTGGTGTCGACCAGCCTGAGTATGAAAAACCCGCCCCTGCTGTCTGCCTCGTGTGCCTGATGGCAAGACTCACAGTTCACATGCTTGTTGTATGTAAGCTTCGGAGGGGGCAGCGGGTTGAGGTTTGAGCCGTTCGCGTTCATAAGCGGGTGGGTAAAGCCCTCGCCGCCGCTGGGGTGTGAGTTAGGTGTGTTGCCGTGGCATCCGGTGCAGAGATATTTCGTGCTCTTCCGGATAGTCCCCCTGTCTCCACCGATCGTATAATCGAAAACATCGCTCTCAAGCCATTCCTTGAATGACCCTGCCCTGGCCAGCAGGCCGGAGGTGAGGTCTGACGGCTGGAAGCCAGGAGCGAGGACAGGGCCGAGGTATGGTGTCTGGTCGGCGTCTCCCGCGGTAAGGTTGCCAACCGCGAAGCTGTGGCATGAACAACATGTTATGCTCTTGCCATCAACACCGCCATAGCGGGAATAGAGGCCGGATTCGGGCCAGACGTCCTTGTTGATGGGCGGGTACTGGTCGAAATATCCAGGCTGTGTCCCGAACACCATCCCCGTTACTGTCACCTTGTCTATGACCGACGCAGTGGGGTCTCCCATAAAATGGGTGGACTTCCAGTTGTCGTCGGTCTGCCAGGTCGGGTTGAACTTCTGGTGGCAGGTCGTGCAGATGGAGCACGAGTCGTTGTCAGCGCAATTTATAACCAGTATAGGCTTGCAACTCGCGTTGTGCGCGCGGTGACAGCTTGAACAGTAAAGCGTCGAAGGCGTCGGGTTGCCGTACGTTATGCCGGCAGGGAAGCCCGGCGGGATCACGACCTGCCTTGACGATGCGTGAGGCTTGCCGGAGTTTATGCCCGAACCTCCGGAATTGTTTCCTGAAGGATGATGCGAAAACGGGGTGCTGTGACATTCCTCACAGAAAGTCTTCTGCTCTACCGGAGGGTTCAATATCGGCGAGTTTTTGAGAGCCCCGTGCGGTTTGTGGCACGTGGTGCAGAGCACTTCTCCGCCTTTGCCGAATACCCAGCCGTTGGGAGACTTTATATTTACTATCCTGCCTATCCCGTTCGACGTGTCGTCGTCCGCGGGGTGGTATGTCCTGGGGGCGGTAGTCCCACCTGGGTTGGGGAACGGCGGCGAGGCCAGGTTGTCTCCGCGCTTGCCCCGATGGCAACCCTCGCAGAACAGGTCGGCATGCTCTTTTACCGGGTCCACCGCAAGCAGCTTTTCCGCTACCGGCCCAGTCCTTTCCCGGCCATGTACCGTATGGCAGGTTATGCATTCCATGGTGCCGTCGCGACCCTGGGAGAGGTGTCCTCCAAGCGTCCAATGCACGCCTTCGGTATACTTGCCGTTTTCGGAAGGATAGGCCTGGGGGAAATCCACCTTGAACTCGGGTTGTACTTCTATGGGGGAAGCTCCCTCGACTTCGTCGATTGGCTGCTTGTGTACGGGGTGAGTACCCTCTGTGTTGTTTATCCCATAACCGGAATTCTCACGGTGCTGGTGGCATTTCTCGCACAAATCGTTTATTGGGACCCTCAGGAACGGCCTGTTGGTGTTGTCGTGAGGGTTGTGGCAGGTACTACATTCGATGTTGTTGTTCTCCGAACCGCCTGTGGTGTATGGCAGGTCCGATGCGGACATGTCATCGCCTTCCGGGAACATACTCTTGTCAAGCCCGTGGCTTTTGGGGTTGAACGCCGTGTTTGAGGCATCGACGTTCGGCGACACTATCGCAACCCCGTCGTGGCACGAATAGCAGAGCGGCCCGACCTTGCCCCAGCCTTTCAAAGACGGCGGCGCGGTGGCCCAGAGCCTTGCGCCCTTCGCCTTGTGTGGAACGTGGCAGTAGTTGCAGACGTTCTTCTTCTCGTCCTCGCGGCCGGCAACGGTATATTTCTGCGCCGCGATGTCATGGGGCGAGTTCAGTACACCCGCAACAGCATTTGCAGGGACTGTCAGGATAAGCGTTATAAAGAGGACCCAGACAAGCCTTTTCACTATTCACCGACCTGTCTGATCTGGACCCTGTTTATCAGCTTCTCGACCATGTATATCCGCCTTCTCTTGTCGATGGCGATGCCGTTGGGGGTCCCCAGGTCCATCTGTTTCCCTCTCTCGTCGGCAAGAAGGAAGAGGAAGCGGCCTTCCTTGTCGAAGACCTGCACCACGTTGGACATCGAATCCGCTACGTATATCCTTCCGGCTTCGTCCAAAGCAATACCCTTGGGCCTTCCGAACGTGCCGACTATATTACCGTATCCGCCGAACTTCCAGAGGAATTTTCCCGTCTTGTCGAAGACCTGGACCCTGGCGTTCATGCAGTCCGTAACAAGCAGGTTACCGGACTTGTCGATTACCGCGAAAGTCGGACCCTGGAACTTGCCGTCCGCCGTGCCCCGCCCGCCGAAAGCCTTGACAAAGCTTCCGTCTGCGTTGTAAACCTCAATGCAGTCGTTGTAGTTGTCGAGCGTGTAGATAAGGCCACTTGGCGAGACTACGGGCTTGACCACCCCAAACTCGGTAACGGGCTTTTTCAGCCCCAGGTCCAGGGCAATAAGCCTGCCGTCTTCCCTCATGTTTTTGAAAAGGGTCACGCGCCCTTCTTTGTTAAACTTCTGCAGCCTGCCGGTATAAGCGTCAACGGCGTAGATATGGCCCGTTGCGTCAACGTCTACGCCAAGCAGCTTTTCGAACTTGCCTTCTTCGTTACCGTAGCCGCCGTATGCGCGTACGAACTCGCCGCCAGGCTTGAAGCACTGTATGGTTGCTGTGCCGCTGTCCGTCACGTACAGGTTCCCGTCCGGCCCAAGGTCTATGTCGGTGGGGGAAGACAGGGCAACGTGGTCTTTGCCTTTTATTATAAAGCCTATCGCGCGGGTAGGCTTGGCTATCACCTTCTCTGGGACAGCCTCGGGCGCCTTTCCAACATGTCTGCCCTGCTCAGCCTCGGATGGAGCCTCCCTGTTTGGCGCGAAAGTGACCGAACGGACATCTCCGAACCTCGTCTCCTTGAAATCCTTGTCGAGAGTTGTCAGGACGTAGTAGTAGGTTTCCCCTTCCTTCACGTCCGTGTCGGTAAGGCTTGTGTCCTGGGTGGAGCCTATAAGCTGGAAGCCTTTCTCCTTGTCTTTGCTCCTGTAGACGTTATAGGCGAGCGCGTTTGCAGACGGGGACGGAAGCCATGCGAGCTTGATGCTTTTATCCTCCACCAGGAAGCCCACCCATTCAGGCGGCCTTACGGGAAGGCCTCCGCCGGTAACCGGGACCTTGATGTAGCGTTCATCTGAAAAGCCGGACTCTTTGCCGGTCACATAAACCGATTTCAACGAATAGTAGTAGGTCTCGCCCGCGCGTACATTCGCATCGATATACGATACGTCTGTCGTGCTTGCAATGAGTTCGCGTGACTTGTCGCTGGTTACCGTGCGGTAGAGGTTGTATTTGATGGCGCCAGGGGCGGCGGTCCACTTGAGGCCCACCTTGCCTGCAGTCGTGTAGATACCCACCCATACGGGAGGCCTGGCGCTATCCTGCGCGGAGAAAACGGTTATGGCTGTAAAAAGTAACAATACGGCAGTTGAGATTGCAAGTACCAGTTTATCACGCCTTGATGGCGAAGAAATCATGTTGCTCGTGCCTCACCTTCAGAAACTTACCTTGAAACAATTACTACAGAGTCTTCAAAAGCTCCCTGTTTACCTTTATGTCCACATTCTTGCTGTATGATTTAAAGAACTCCTCCAGTCGTTCGGACCTCTTGTCAAGCAGCACCCTTTTTTTGATCAAATCCATCACGTCTGACATCTCGGGCTCACCGCCTGCTTTCCTGTCCGTAAGTTTCAGGATCTCGTATCCATACTGGGTTTTCAAGACCCCGCTGATTTCGCCCACCTTCATGTTTATGAGGGCGCTCTTTACGGGTTCGTTCAACTTTTCCGGCGATACATAGCCAACGTCGCCTCCCTTTGCAGAAGTCGCAAGGTCTTTTGAACTCGTCTTTGCGGCCGAGGAGAAATCAAGGCCGGACTTCAGCCTTCCAAGCACTGAATCCGCCTCCCCCTGCGTGTTCAGCAGGATGCGGCTCACGCGGACTACAGGCGGTACCTTCAGCTTTTCCTTGTTCTTGTTGTAATAGTCCTGTATATCCTGCGGGGTAACAACATAGTCGCCCTTGACCTTCATCATGTACGCGTCGGCAAGTATCTCTTCCCTCTTCAGGTTCTGATACACCTTGAAATCGGGGTCGTTTTGCAGGCCCCGCAGGCGGGCTTCCTGCGACAGCAGGTAGTTGTTGACCTTCTTGTTGAGAGCTTCTTTCAGGGTATCGGCGTTCATGTTCCCGTGCGGCGCGTGGGGCCCCTTCTGCCCGGAGTCTACGTCGATCTCCACACCGTTGATAACCGCTCCGGTATACAGGGGCTGACCGTTTTGAGGCGGGCCGGCTATAAGTTTTATCACAGTCGTCTTTCTCCACCGGTCAAGGACCTGGGCCATCTGTTTTTCGACCTTCTGTTTTTTAATCTCTTCGCGCTGGCCTTCCGATTTTGCCCTCCAGATATCCTCTGGTTCCTTGCGCTCCTTAAGCTTGAAGATGGTGTACCCTATGTCGATCTTCATTATGGGGCTGACTGTGCCGGGCTTCAAGCCGTTAAGCACGGCCCTGACTCCGACGGGGTACAGCGCGTCACCAAGGTCTATCTCTCTGTCCGCAAACCCAACAGTCGAATATTTTTTGGAGACTTCATCAAACGCCACGCCCTGTTTCAGCTCGGCCTGTGCGGCTTCAGCCTCTTTTATGGTGCTCACGACAATACCGGAAACATACAGCACTGGTTTCAGTTTCGACTTTCCTTTGAACCCTGGGAGTTCCTCGTCGGCAACGGTGGTCTCTTCTTCTATCTTTTTCCGCAGCAGGCCCGGGAGCCGTTCGGTATAAAAGTTATCAAGGTCGGATAAGACCTTCGGGTCGCCAAGCATACCTTGTGATGCAGCCAGCTTTGCAAGCGACCTGTTCCTTATGATGGAGTTTAAAACCTTCTCCTTGTCCTCGGCGGTTTTCGGAGGGTTTGTCTCGCTGACCGCCCTGTACTCTTCAACGGTGACGGGTTCGCCATCGACCACGGCCAACACACCGCTTCCGAACTTGTAACCCGGTTTGCCGCACCCCCCCGCCACCAGCAGCGATATTGAAAGCGACACGAGGAGAAAACACAAAACAACTCCCAACCCTGATTTCAAATCCTTGCCGCTATCTGTCATAACCCAGGATACCTCCCCCGATATTTAACTAAAAAGTATAGCTTGAGCCTTTTTATTTTATATTAAACCAACTTTTAAGTCAATTCATAACTACCTATTATTCAACAAAAAAGGAGGGCCTTTCGGCCCTCCTTTCGATGCATGAGCATTAAGCCAGTGGCTTAGTATGCGTGGCAGTCCTGGCAGAGTGCGGCGTAGTCGTTGGTATTGGAATCTTCCAGTATAACCGGAGTCGTATTACCAACGTTGGTATTACCAGCAGTCTGGTTGGTCGGCTTCCAGAGGAGGTTCGCAAGGTGCGGCCTGTGACATGAGTCGCAGTCCATGTGGCTTGCACCCGCGTAAGAAACGCCGTTGGTGCCCACGCCGCCAGTGTACGTCGGTGCGGTGGCAGCATCGGCATACGAATTCCTGACGGTGTTCTCGGCAGCAGTGCCGGTGATGAGCTGCGCGGCAGTTCCGGTGAAGCCGGCGTCAACCGCCCTGGTGATGTTCCAGTTCGTCATCGGATGCATGCCGGGCGGTACTGTACCGCTGGCCTTCTCAAGCGACATGCCGACCACGCCGCCAGCCGTGCCGAGGTTGGCAGCTGTGCCGTCGCCGAGCTGGTTGTGGCAGCCGATGCAGAAGTCGGAATTGACTGTCCTGGCTGCTGCTTCGTTCTTGGTGTCATCCTGATAGTCCTGGAGCAGGAGGTTGTTCATCCAGCCGCTCGAGGCAGAGATGATGCCTGAGGCCGCGCCGATGTTGCCAAGGACGGAGTGGCAGGACTCGCACCTGATTACCGTCGTGGCGGTGGCGGTCGCACCCGGGTTGTAGCAGGACCTGTCGGCGGTAAGCGCTCCGCCGGCCGCATCCTTCAGGTAAGCAGATATCCTGCCGCCGCGTATGGCGTCAGCAGACCATCTGCCGATCTTCGGGTTGATGCCCTTGACAGTGTCCTTCGTGAACGCGCCCAAGTAGTGCGATACAACAGTCGCAAAGCCGCCCTGCTTCGGAGTCAGGTGCGCAGCCGGTACCTTGGCCAAGATGTTGCCGAAGGCGACTGTCGCAACCGGGTCAACGCCGTCGTGGCAGGTCTGGCAGCCGGATCCAGTGGCATATTTGAACACGAAGCCGAAGCCGTTATGCGCCTTGGCGCCCGTGCCGTCATGGCAGTCAATGCAGTCAATCAGAGAGTTCGCTGCACCCAACTGGGTCTTGTTCGAGTGATGCGCTGCAGGCGAGATGGAGCTGTGGCAGGATGCGCACCATGTGGCCTGACCCGCACGCCTGATGTTCACCACGCCGTCGCCGGTCGTGATGTGTGCCTTGTGGCAGGAGGTGCATAGCGCACCGCCGTTAGAGCCGTGGTCAGTGACGGCCCACAACGGGGCATCAAGGACCATGACGCCCGCGAGGACGGCGTCATACGGATGGTCGCCGCCGAGAGTACCAACGGAGCCGCCACCGGGGAGATTGGAACCGGAAGGTCCGTTGCCGCGCGCGGAATGGCAGCCTTCGCATACCGCCGAGTTGGTGTAGCTGAGCGCGAGAAGCTGACGGGGTGAACCGCCTGCATAAGCAGAACCGTCCGCATTAGCGGGGGCAGCAGGCTTATGTATGGAATGGCATGACTGGCAGCCGATAAGGTCGTTGGTGCTGGCAGTCTGGGTATTAACTTCGTTGCCCTCGAACTTGCCGCCGAGTGACCAGTGGTTTACGCCAACGACGGTGTTCATGGCCGCATCAGCCTGGATGAACTGCCTCGTGTCGGAGCCGATCGTCGGGTTGTATGCAATCAGGACCGGGTGGTTGGTCGTGCTGGAAATGGAAGCAGTGAACCTGTCGTCGTGGCAGTCGTTGCAGAAACCGGATAACGTGCCGGGACTGGTGACGCCTGGACGCAGGAACGGCCTGTTTACGTTGGCTGTATTGGTGGCGCTCCAGGTCCCGACATAATGCGGGTTGTGGCAGGAGGTACACTCAATAAGGCCCGCCTCAGGCTGGCCGGTGGCGCCGACATACGGCTTGCCGTTTGTGTTGCCGGGAGTATGGCTGAGCGGGGCGCCCGTCAGTCTGGTCCAGTTCCTGCCGTGTGAGCCGGCGGCAAAGACGTTGTTGGTGTTAAGATACGTAGCGGCGTTGTCGCCGTTCGTGTTAGTGGGCGAGCTGGCACCGTTGTGGCAATAGCCGCAGAGAGCACCGACCCTTGAATTGGCCCACGTTCCGTCAGCAGTTGGGTTGATGGCAACACGCCACAACCTGGCTCCGCCGAGCGCAGCATGCGGTACATGGCAGGTTCCGCAACGGCCGTACGTGGTCCCCAAGAATTCGTGCGGCGTGCCGTTGACTGCTGCGAATGCCGGGTATGCCGACAGCGCCATTGCAGCCATTACGAGCATGATTAATAATCTTTTCATTTTACGTTCTCCCTGTTGTGATATTAATTCCCGTTTTCCTTGCCTTGCATCAAAAAAATTTTTTAAAACTGCCTCCTTTCCGTATTAGCGTTCAGTGTTAAAAAAACATCCAAGTCTTTTCTTCTTATTACTTAGGTATTACATCTACAGTCTTGTCCCCAAGCTGGAAGACCGAAACCCTGTTAGTAGTGCCTTCGGCTATGTAGAGACGGTTCTGCTTGTCAATGTGTATTCCCCTCATGTTGTCCACGTTTAGCGGGCCATCGACCTTTTCGTTGCTAAGTGCATAGAGGAATTTGCCATCCTGGGTAAACGCCTGGACGTTGGGGCCCATACCGGAAGCGACGAATAGCTCGCCCTTGTTCCCCAATGCGATACCTTCCGGATAAAAGAGCTCACCGGCTCCTGAACCCGGATTACCCATAAACCTCTTGAATTTCCCGTCTAAACCGTAGACGACCAGCCTTGAATACCCGGCGTCGACAAATATGATTTCGTTTTTATCTGTTACGACCAAGCGTGACGGGGCGTTGTAATATAGTTTCCCCTGCGCTTTCTCTTTCTCATTAACCATCAACGGCGCCGCCACGTTATAGAGGTTGCGGAATTTGTCCGCGCTGTACGCGTGTATGCCGTTCATGCCCGGGTCGGTCACTATCAGAGTGCCGTCGGGAGCAAACGCCAGGTCGTAGGCCATCAAGGAATGGCCTGGGCTGTTGCTGGCCATCTGCGAAGGGTCCATATTAATTGTTTGCAGCGGGCGACCGGTGAAATCGTATACAAAAATTTCCGGGGTCAAACCCGTCACATATAGGTTGCCGTTCGGCCCAACTACCACACCCTTGGCACCGCGGAACATCTGGGTACCACCGACGCCGTCCTTGCGGATGCCGAACTGAAGCTCGCCGTCCATGTTATAGACAAGGACGCCACCATAGACAAGGCTTGTGACATAGATGTGGCCCACAGCCTCGTCGATCGCGACGCTCTGAGCGTTTTTCGGAAGAAGCTCGCCCTGCGACATCCTGTCGCCTTCCCTTGGGATCCTGTACAGAAGTTTTGCAGGCCTCATCGTGGTGGGGGGGACTGTCTCTTTGCCCGCCGTTTTCGCGGAGGCAGACGCCGCTCCCGTGGAGGACGGGATATTAACGCTTACCTCGTTTGAATTCTTCGTCTCCTTGAACTGGCTGTCCACAGCAGTGACAACGTAATAATAGGTGTCTCCCGCCTTTACGTCGTTGTCCTCATAAGTGTCGCTCGAAGACGAGCCTATCATGGTGTAGTCCCTGCCCTTCCTGGTGGAACGGTAGACGTTAACGCCGACAAAATCGGTCCCTCCGGTTGACTCCCAGCGGACGCCGATGGAGTACTTGCCGCCTGGCAGGTCCTTTACATGCGCGCCTATGAGAGAGGGAGTCTTAAGGGCCACGAATACCTTTTCCTTGGCGGTCGAGATCGCCCCTTCGGCAGAACGTTCGCCTTCTTTACCGCCGATGACTGGAGCGACATAGTAATATAATGTCTTACCTAAGCCTATACCCTTGTCTATGTAGCGGTTTGCTTTAACGGCGGTCAACAGCTTCAGGCCCTTGCCTTTCTGTTCGCTCTTATATACCTTATATTCCGTGGCCCCTTTGACCGGCTGCCACTGGAGCAGTACATCGTTTTGTACCAGCTTGGGGAACCCCCCGGACCATGCGGGGCCCGCCGCGAACGATTCGCCCGCAGCCAACCCCAAGGAAATCAAGCATATACCCACGATTGTAAGCAGTTTCATAGCCATTTTAATACTCGACATTGGTCTTACCCCCGTTGTTTTCAATTGACAATATATGCAATATGCATGCCTCAGGCTTTGCTTATCCTGTATACCTTCCATACGCCTCTATCTCTGGCCAACAGGAAAACAAAAGCCATGTCTTTGTTTTTCTTATCAGATATTTTTACCTCTGCCTCGTCCCCGGTGATTTTTTCCCCGCCCAGCACCGGGTCCAAACTGGCCAAAACCCTTAATTTACCTGATGTTAATTCATTCAACAATTTCTGTTTAAACTCTAAAAGGGCTACTTTTTTCTTTTCGTTTGGCATGGCCAGGTAGGACTCGCCCTGGCTGTCTATAATAAGCCTCTCAAATGACACGGTTTTTTCAAACTCCGCCCTGTCAGAAAATTTTGTTGCGTTAATGAAACGGAATACCGTACCGTCCGGAGAATTTTGCGGTGAACACCCACCCAATAACAACATAGCAGCAATTATACTTAATAAAACATACACTAAATGCGTCTTAATCATATGCCCACCCTCCCCTTGTTTTCGGCAAGTTGAATGTTGCGCAATTTGGAAAGACTTCTGAGCAGATTTGCTCAGCTTTTTCATCCTCCCTCCAAATTATGGATCCATATGTCAAGCTTTGGTTCCTGAAATCCCAAAACCTTAGCTAATTCAAAGGCTGTAATGGCCTTCTTAAAATCTCCGTCCTTTTGCAGCACCAAACCCCAATAAGCCGACTCCCACCCATAGATCTCCAGTATCCCTTCCGCCGCGAACGCCCTGTCGGTGCTGTCATCGAGCGCACCCCTCAAAACATACCTGTCCCATATCCCGGAATAGGATTCAGCCGAGCCGGCCCAGAGCGGAACGAGGTGGACAAGCCCCTGCGGTATCAGACTATCTTTGGGTATGCCCAACTGCAACGAAGCCGAATAGTCGAAATAAGTCGGTGTCCTTTCTTCAAGCCTCTGTTTGAGGCCCAGGACGTTTTCCGTGAGGATAGTGAGTTTCGCGCGCGGGACATAAGCAATGCCATATTTGGTGTAGAGCTTTTTCTGTATTCCGGCCATATACCACGGGTATGTAAGCAATTCCGAGTGGATGAACATGACGTCATCCCTGTATTTTTCAACCCCCTGGAGGTACCAGGTCGGAAAGACCGCGTTGTCCCCCCAAGAGAAAAGGGCTGCATCCTGGTGAACGGACTTCAGCGCATTGGTCCCAAAATCATATGCAAAGAAATTCAGGCTGTTGTCGTTCGCCTTGTAGTTATGCGAAAACTCAAATGATGCCAGCAACGTAAATATCACCATGAGAGGGACGACCAAGACCGTGGCCTTCACTTTCACATTTGTGCGCTTTAGAAGCTCGACTAGCATACCGGAGGCAAATATGGTTGCAAAAAGCGCCGCAGGTATGTAGAACTTCGACTGCAGCCCCCACTTCTTTATATTTTCGGCTCCAGCAGTCAACAGCTCTATCCCTGCAAAGTTCGTGACGGCCGCAAACGCCGCGAGAAGGAGCAGGCGGCGGCGCCTGAAAACATATGCCAAGGCCGCACAGACAAGAAGGGCCGCCACAGCGGGCAGGTTCTCGCCCTTGAGCAGGCCCAGCGCCTTTGCGGAAAGGGGTTTCAGTGAAGCCACGCGTTCAGGCCACTGGATCACCCATCCGAAATCCTGTATATCCGTTGCCCCTCCTATATTTAAAACAGGGCTGGTTGAGGCCCTGAGCGGCAGATAAATGTAGACCGAGTACGCGAACAGGAAGAGGACCAGCATTGCGGAAATGGCTGCCGGATTTTTGTAGTTCTTTTCAGCGACGAGGTAATAGGCGAGGAAGAACGGAAGGGAAAAAACTACGCTCTGGTGGTTCGCCAGAGCAATGCCAAGCAGGAAAGCGGAAAGGTAAACATGCCTCCTGTCCCCGCCGTTCTCGTACACCACCAGACAATAAAAGGCTGTGACAAGCAGAAAGGAATTGAGCGTGTATACCTCTGTTATGACCGACACGGACCAGAAGCTTTTAAAAAGCGCAAAGCAAAGCGCAATGGATGCAGCGAAGTAACCGAAACCGTCAACCCCCTCCCCCAGCTTGGCTATCAACCTGTATATGAAATACACGGAAGCGGCGGCAAAAAAAGCCGAGAGGACATTCAGTCTGTACGCGACATTGCCAAAAGGGATGAAGGAAAACAGCTTTCCTACAAGACAGAATACGGGATAGGCAGGCGGGTGAGGAAGGCCGAGGGAATATGCCCCGAGTATCAATTCTCCGCTGTCCCAGAACGTCACGCCAGGCGCGACTGTCGCTAAGTAAATACCGAATGAAAGAAAGAAAACCAGAGGGCCTGGCAGGCCGGAAGCCTGCCGGAGGCCCTTAAATGGGAAATGCATGGAAACTGACATTGCCTTTTGGGGTGATACTACCAGTTGCCGCCGCTCAGTTCTTCAATAGCTTTTTTATAATGCTCCGCCGCCTTGTCGAGCGCGCCTTTCTTCTCGTATGCCTTCGCAAGCTCGAAATTAGCCCGCGCGGGCTTGGGGTTCACCTTGAGGGCGTCCTCAAGCACCTCTATTCCCTTGTCCACTTGTCCCAAAGCTACATATGAAGCTCCCAGGCCGCACTTGGCGTCGTCGATCCTGGGGTTTAATTCAAGCGCTTTGGTAAAATTTTCCTGTGCCTTCGCCGCGTCGCCAAGCTTGAGCAGCGTGAAGCCGTATGCCGCCTTTGCCTCGGCAAGGTTCGGGTCGGACGCAACCGCCTCCGCAAATTCGGCAGAGGCCTTGTCAACAAGCTTACGCTCCAGAAGCTTCTGTCCGAGCATCATGTGGCGCTCGGCCTTCTTCTGCTCCGGGGTCAACTGCTTTATCTCGCCGGGGTTCAACTCCTGCTCGAGCTTTTCCGCAGTTATCTCTCCAAGCGCAACGCGGATGTAGCCTTCGACTTCATCGGAATATTTACGGTTGTGGCTGGGGACGTGCTTGAAGACCTTTCCATCCTTGCTTAACACTGCAGTAGTCGGATAAAGGAAGGCGCCCCATTGGCCATATATCTTCCGGCCCTGGTCGATAAGTATGGGGAACATTATCTTCTCTTTGTCCATGAGGGCCTTGAGCGCTGACTGCTCGTCCATTTCGGATACTATGGCAAGGACCACGACGCCTTTGGTCTTGTACCTGCTGTATATCTTCGCAAGGTCCGAGAGGGCGTCTTGTGATGTTTTCTGGTCCGGCTTGAAGAAGACCACCACCACCACCTTGCCTGCGTTACTGGAAAGAGTTACGTCATTGCCGGCAGTGTCCTTCAGCGTAAAATCCGGCGCCTGCTGGCCTTCTGCGACGTTCCTGAAAGCGAGGACTGCCGCGTCGGCTGTAAAGGTAAGTATAAGAAAGGCGAGCGATACCGAGACTGCGGCAGTTTTTAACACCCTTAGCATGGACATTTCAAGCCTCCCTGGATAGTAGCATATGCGGTTCTATAATCTATCATCAAGGCCGATTTTTGTCCAACTGTTTTTTTAATCGTCCGGCTCATTTAATAAAAAAACCCCAGCCCTCTCGGGCTGGGGTTTCAAACTTCGTCAACAAGGCCTCAGGCCGCCCTTTCCTCGCCGACTCCGTCGGTCACAAAGCCGGCCGTCTTCCAGTCCTTCAGGCCGCCTTCATAATCGAGGACGTAATCAAAACCTGCATCGTCCAGCATTTTTGCGGCATTTGAGCTGGCAGGGCATTCAAAACTCCCGCAATATACAATTATTTCGTGGTCCCTGCCCCAGTTCTGCACTGACCGGGTCAGGAGTTCGCCGATCGGGACAGATATGGCCCCTTTTATATGCTCAACTTCATAGTCGTTCTTGTCCCGGACGTCCATCAGTATCACCCTTCCGGGCGATTCCTGTAGTTTTTTCCTGAGCACGTCACGGTTGATGGCCCTGATCATTTGCCACCTCCCTTTTTATTTTATTATAACACAATCAACTACCAACCGTGCGAAAAACAAAGATTATCCATCAACCTCCAAGGCTTTTCCTAGCTCAGCGATGTCACCCAGATATTCATCTGCGGCATACCCTTCGTATTCCCTCTCGGAACTTCGCACAAGCACCATCCTCATGCCGGCCTTCTTTGCGCCGTAAAGGTCCCTGTACGGGTTGTCGCCGACATACACGGCCTCATTCGGCTTCACACCCAGCGCTTCGATGGCCATGCCGAAATACCTAGGGTCCGGTTTTCTGAAGCCGTAGTCTGAGGAGATAAAGATATGGTCGAAAAACCACGTAAGCTTGAGCATCTCTATCTCAGGCTCCGTGAAACACCTCTGGGCGTCTGAAAGAAGCGCAAGCGGGTATATATCCCTGAGCTTCTCCAGCATGCTGTAGACCCGTGGGAACGGCTCGAACGTCTTTCTGGAGAGGGACCTGAACAGCCTTGCGGTATTTACAGGCAGGTGCGTGTCGTTCCTGCCGTGGCCGTACCTGCGGACGACCACCCTGAAAATCTTCAGTACGTCCACTTCGGGGAATTCCTCGCGTTTGTTCTGCAGCTGCCTCTTTATTTCGTCGGAGTAAAAGGTCTGCAACTCCTCCGGGCTGATGGTCACGCGGTTGTATGACAGGAACTTCGAAAGCTCTGCATAAAGCTCCGGGTCCTGCTCGTCCGTTTTTATGTTCACGAGCGTACCGTAAAGGTCGAATACTACTGCTTTGATTTTATTCAAGCCTGAGCCCCCATTTGAGGCAGTCCTCGGCCTCGTCCACAAGCCTGCGCCTGTGCCTGCCGTCCAGCCAGCCGTTCCGCGCGATCCTGAGTTCCGTGAGCGCCATGTAGAACGGGTTGCGCAGGACGACCGACTTGTACGTCCCATGCCCGCCAAAATGCCGCGCGTACTCGGCCAGGAAGTGTCCTATGTGCCCCTCGGAGATGAACTTGTCTCCCATACGCCAGATAAAGGCATGCTTCAGCTCGCCGCAAACCATGCCCACATCGAACATACGGTCGCCAAGCCTCATCCTCTCAAGGTCTATCGCAATAACGCCGTCCTCCTTCGGGAAAAGGAAGTTCGTGGGTGTCGCGTCGCCGTGTATCAGTACCTTGCCGTCAGCGAGCATGTACTCGCGCTCTACCCACGCCTCGCGTAACCTGCCGAGCCTTTCTGCCATCCGGTCGTCGACTATGCCCTTTTCCCTGAGCTTGCAAAGCACCTTGCCGAAATAGTCCACCGAGGGACGGATGTCGAGGCCTTTCGGGGTCAGGGTCCTCTTGTGAAGTTCCGCTATGAAGCGCGCGAGGTCGGTAAGCCTCTGCTTGAGCCTTCCATGCCTGCCCTCGTAGACGGCCCTCTTTATGTAATGGTCCAGGTCGTTCCCTTCGACAAACTCTTCCATTATGCCAAGCCCGATACTCTTCTCCCTGCCTATGGGGCGGACTACATAATTGGGAAGGTTGCAAAGGCCTAGCGCCCTGGCTTTTTTGAGGTTCTTGAACTCAGACGTGAGCCTTTCTTTCTTGTATCGCTCGCTGATGCCGTAAAACTTCCCGATCAAGGTAAGCCTCGTGCGCTCCTCATGGTATTTGTATACCTTGTTCGAGCCCGGAAGCCTGCTCACGTGGAACACGGGGTTTCTTACCTCCCGCTCCATCTCGGGCAAGACGCTTTTTTTGATATAACCATACAAGGGGTCCCTCTGCTCCAGGGTCCCAAGGTAGACTGCACTCACCTGCCGTCCCTCCATTTTTCATACAGCCCGAACTCCTCCTCGAAGTTCGGCGTGAAGATACCGATGCCGAGAGAGTTGTGTACGTCTCGTATATCCCACCACCTGACTTCGTCTATCTCCTCTGGCTGGTGTTTCACTGCCCCGTCGTAAACGATGTAGAAGCTCCTGATGTTCTCCGACTCGATTGCATTTCTTAGCGGGTAGTCGTAGAGGTACTGGAGTTTCGCCCCTGTAATGCCCAGCTCTTCCTCCATCTCACGCGCCGCGGCCAATTCATAGGTCTCGCCTACGCCGAGGTGGCCACCCACAGACGTGTCCCATTTGCCTGGCTGAATGTCCTTGTCTTTCGAGCGAAGCTGAAGGAGGAGTTTCCCCTCGCTATTGAATACCAATACGTGTGCCGCCCTGTGCACAAGAGACGGGTCGCCGTGACACTTGTTGCGAGGTGCCGTACCTATCACATTACCGCTCTCATCCACTATTTCAAAAAACTCCATTTGTCCATTACCCTTTCAGTTTTATTTGGTTTATTTTCAATTGTTCAAATTATAACGCCGACAGCAGGATCAAGCTTAAACTTTAACAGAAAAAGGGTTTGTTGGCAAAAGCAGGGCCAGACATCGGGCTTCTTACATCGGCATTCCTGCCGGTTACATTACCTCAACTGAATGTCCCCACAAGTACAGCCGTTACGATAATTTGCAGTGCTACTACGGCAGTAATCCAGGCTGGCCTATGTGCCAAAAATCTTTCCGGTCCGGGTATGGCTCTAATGAAGAAAGAGGCGTTAGCCAGATTAAAGACTACGATTATCCAGAACAGCGCCGCACTCCCTCCGTATACCCACCAGCAGAAGATCCCATAGATTGTCTCGAACACGAAGGCAACAACCGGCTTCTTCTCATAGAGCCCCAAGCCAAACTTCCTGCCGTCCAGAAATGGCGCGATGGCGATATCCCGGGCATGACTTATCAGGTCAAGCACAAGATGGGAACATATCCCCAGCCCAACGGCCATTCCTATATCATGCTCTTTGAAGCCAAAAGTAAAGAGCAACCACGCGCCAGACGCCAGAACAGCCGTGGTAATAACCGAGTGGGAAAACGGCATGTACTTTAGATGTACGTCACCGACTGATTTTACTTTGTCTTCGGTTGTTGTCTTTTCTACGCCGAAG
The DNA here is from genome assembly GCA_963845245.1 of Nitrospirota bacterium. Taxonomy (GTDB): domain Bacteria; phylum Nitrospirota; class JACRHJ01; order JACRHJ01; family JACRHJ01; genus CAWJRJ01. The sequence continues at coordinate 200,940 of CAWJRJ010000016.1, read as the reverse complement.
AAGTTTAATGCTACCCAGATGACCTCTATCAGTTGGACTGACACTAAAATCATGGGCATCGGTACATCGGGGTATATCTTTTTTATGATCAGACCCGTGGCTGCGTGATTTATTGCGAACATGACACGATTTCCTTTGCAGGATAAATTAAGATACTCAAACTGTAGCAGAAAAGGGGTATGTTGGCAAAAGGAGTACCGGGGAAAAACAGTGAGACGAGGTGTTACTTCCTGCCGCCGAACACGGCGAAGATGCCGTTCTTGTAGTAGCAGTCGACGTCTTTGAAACCAAGGCGGTTCAGCATGTCAAGCTGGCGCTGGAGGGTGTCGGGCTTGTTGTCCTGGTTGCCCTTGTACCTGTTTATAAGTTCCAGGCCGTCCTCAAGCCCCGTGTCGTCCACCCAGTCGCGCCATACTTCGAGGTACCATTTTTCAAGGTCCTCGGAAGGCGGCAGGACGACGTCGATGTTCACGAAGCATCCTTCCTGCCTGAGGCTGTCGCGGATATATGCGTAGAGGTCTTCCTTCTCCTCGGTCTCAAGGTGGTGTATCGCGAGGGAGGAGAATATGAAATCGAATTCCGGCAGGTCGAACTTCCCGCCCAGGACCTCCTGGAAGCTTGCGTTGACGAACTCCACGCGGCTTCCGTGGACGCGCTCCTTCGCCTTCTTCAGCATGTCCTCGGAGCCGTCGAGCAGCATCGCGGAGAAGTTGGAATACTCCTTCATGAGTTCAAGCGTGAGAGTGCCGTCCCCGCAGCCCAGGTCCAGCACGTCCACATGCCCACGGTCCGCAAGAAAATGGCCGTAGAAGGACTTCAGGACACCGATGAGCCTGCTGCGCTCAAGGATTATGCTGTCGGCGTTATTGGCGTAGTTGTCCGAAAATTCCGGGTCAGCCCACATCGAGTCTTTATAGTTCACGAGTACATACCCCCTTGAAGCTCAGCCTGTGTATCGGGCATGGGCCGTGTTTTTTTATCGCTTCCATGTGTGTCTTGCAGCCGTAGCCTTTGTGGCCGTCGAAGCCGTACTCCGGGTACCTTGCGTGGTGCCCGAGCATTATGCGGTCGCGGGTGGTCTTTGCGATTATGGATGCGGCGGCGATGGACGCGCTTCGTGCGTCGCCCTTGATGAGCGGCTTCTGCGGGATGTTTATCTCAAGGGTCATGGCGTCTATCAGCAGGTAGTCGGGCGGGTGTTTCAGGTCTTCTATCGCGAGAAGCATCGCCTTCTTTGATGCCTGGAGGATGTTTATCCGGTCTATCTCGTCCGCCTCGACGACGCCGACGCCGAAGTCGAAGCGCTTCCGAGCAGATGGTGGTGCAGAGCTTGTCCCTCTGCTTCTCGGTGAGCTTCTTGGAGTCGTTGACCCCCTCTATCGTCTGGCCGGGCTTTAGTATTACACAGCCCGCCACAACAGGCCCTGCAAGCGGGCCGCGGCCTGCCTCGTCCACCCCGGCAATCCTGAAGTAGCCCCGGCCTGACATGTCCAGCTCAAAAAAATACAAGGAAGGCATGATGCCTTCCTCGAAAGTGAAGCTGAGTTCAGAATTTTTTTTGCCCGGGCCGGCCATAGTACTCCTTGGACACCCCTTGGAGTGGCGGTTTACTTGCCTGCTGCTTTGGCTGCCTTCGCGGCTTTCGCCTTGGCGGCCTTTTCCGGCCTGTATTCCTTCTCTTTTATCCTTGTCGCCTTGCCCGAGAGCTCGCGCAGGTAGAAGAGCTTGGCGCGGGCAACGCTGCCGTGCTTGGCAACCAGTATCTTCTCGATAAGCGGGGAGTGAAGCGGTATCGTCCTCTCGACGCCCTCGCCGTAGGATACCTTGCGGACGGTGAAGGTCTCGCGCGCGCCGCCACCGCTCCTGGCGATGCAGACGCCCTCGAATACCTGTAATACGCTCTTTTTCGCCCTCTTTTACCTTAAGCGACACCTTGAGCGTGTCCCCTATGGCAAAATCCGGGATCTCCCTCATCTGCTCCTTCTCGATGGAGTCCAGTATGTTCATCTTTAAATCCTCCTGACTGATGATTCCGGCGACACCGTTAGTGCCGACCGGGAATTATTACCTATTGGATAGCAGTCTGTCAAGTATAATCGCAACCGCCGAACGAACCGGCAGGTGGTTATATCCCCCGAGGCCCTCTATGGGCTTCAGCATATAGTCGCACGAGGCCAGAAATTCACGGGTAAGGCCCCAGCCGGTGCCGAAAAGCAGCACGTGCGGGCCGCCTTCCTTCAGCGTCTCCCTCATGCGGTTATATCCTATAGCCCCATCGGCGCCCTTTGCGGCCGTGGCGATCGTCTTTGGCCGTTTTCCGCAGCGCTGTTCGATGTCTGCCATCGCGTCGGATAGTTCGGAGACGATCCTGATATTGCCGAGCGCCTCGCCCCTGTTCGGGTTGTACTCCGCGCCGAAACCACTTACCCAGTGGGCGGTTATCCTGCCTGCAAGCTCCCTCTGCGCGGGCTGCGGGTTCACTACATAGTAGCCGCCCAGTGCAAACGTCGTCGAGGTACGCGCGATATCGTGCAGGTCGAGGTTCGTTATCGCCGTGGTCACTATGGCACCGGTCTTGTTGTAGACCGGGTGGTGCAGCAGGGCGACGAATATTTGAGAGGTGTCTATCCTTCCCACATCTCAGCTTCTATCTCGCCCATCAGCTTTTTGTCCTCCGGGCCAAGTTCAACCTTTTCCAGCAGGTCAGGGCGCTTCTTCATGGTGGCCTTCAGGGCTTCCTTCCTCCTCCAGCGCCTTATCTCGGCGTGGTTCCCGGAGAGAAGCACATCGGGGACCGACATATCCCTGGAATTGCGCCGGCCTGGTATAATGCGGGTAATCGAGGAGCCCGTCGTAGAACGAGTCAAGCTCCGCTGATTCATCGGTGCCAAGCACGCCGGGCATCAGCCTTGCCGCGGCCTCTATAACCACGGCGGCGGCCATCTCACCGCCCGAGAGGACGAAATCCCCGATGGAGATTTCCTCGTCGACGAGCGCAAGCCTGACACGCTCGTCTATCCCCTCGTACCTGCCGCAGATCAGGACCAGCTTGCATTTTTCGCGGGAGAACTCAAGTGCCTTCTTGTGGTTGAAGACCTCGCCCTGTGGTGACATCAGTATTACCCTGACGCACTCCCCTTCCGCTTCCGCTTTTATCCTTTCGACCGCCTCGAAGACCGGCTCCGGCTTCATGACCATGCCCGGGCCTCCGCCAAAAGGGGCATCGTCGGCGGTATTGTGCCTGTCGTGGGTAAAATCACGGAGGTCCGTTACCTTGACCTCAAGCAGCCCCTTTTCCATCGCCTTCTTCAGGATGCTGTCAGAGAGGGCGGCGTTCACGATACCCGGGAAAAGGGTCAGTACTTCAAACTTCATCTTCAGGCAGGTAGCCTTTCATACGTTTGAGGGTTATCCTGCCGCCCTTCACGTCGATTTCGTCCACCGTATCGTCGTTGACCGGTATCATATACTCTTTACCCTGTCCCTTGACGACGTAGACATCCTTGACGCCGGCGGTGAAGATATCGTCGACCTTGCCGAGCAGGACACCCTTGTAGTTGTAGACCGGCAGGCCGAGTATCTGGTAGTGGTAATACTCGCCTTCAGGCAGCGGCGGCACCTCGCTCTCGGGTACGAAGACATCAAGGCCGCGCAACTGCTCCGCGCGGTCGATGTCTGTAACGCCTTCGAGCGAGACGACAAAGATGCCCTTGGTCTCTCTCGCCCCGGTGATGACAAAGTCTTCAGGCCCTTTGGGGGTCTGGACCCATATCCTCTTGCCAGGGGCGTACCTGTCCGGGTTGTCTGAAAGGGATTTGATCTTAAGCTCACCCTTGAGCCCGACAGGCTTTAATACTACGCCGACTACGACAGATTTGCCTATTCCAGTATCTCCAGTACGCATCTTTTGCCTATCTTCGTACCGGCGGCATTCAAGATGGTGCGCATGGCCCGGGCGGTCTTGCCTTCCTTGCCGATAACCTTGCCCAGGTCGGTCTGGGCCACCCTGAGTTCGATCACGGTGGTCTTCTCTCCCTCAACCTCGGCTACTGAAACCGCTTCCGGGTTGTCTACCAGAGATTTGGCAATGTATTCGATGAGGGCCTTCATATTCACCTCCGCGTGTCAGTCGTGCCGGCTGATATTGAGATTGAAAACTATGCCGTCTCTTTAAGCTTACCAAAAATCCCGGTTTTCTTCATGAGGATTTTAGCAGTGTCCGAGGGGGTGGCACCTTTTTTGAGCCAGGTTATTACCTTCTCCTCGTCCATCTGTATAACTGCAGGGTTCTGCAGCGGGTCGTATGTGCCGAGTATTTCGAGGAAACGCCCGTCTCTGGGCATCCTGGAATCCGCAGCAACAATACGATAGTAGGGAGCCTTGTGCGTCCCCTTCCTTGTGAGTCTGATCCTTACCGCCATCTAAATCACCTCCTTCTTGTATTATCCAAACCGCGCCGTATAACGCGCGGAACCTAAAACGGGAACATGCCGCGGCCCATGCGCATCTTGCCGCCGGGCTTGGTCAGCATCTTCATCATCTTCCTTGTCTCCGCGAACTGCTTTAGGAGCCGGTTGACTTCCTGGACCTGCGTCCCGCTCCCCCTGGCAATCCTCTTCCTGCGGTTTCCATTTATGATATTGGCGTTGTTACGCTCTTTCATGGTCATCGAGCTTATTATGGCGACTATGCGGTCCACCTCGCGGTCGTCCACGTTCGCCATCGCGCCCTTGAGCTTGCCCATGCCGGGTATCATCCCAAGCAGCTGGTCGAGCGGGCCAAGCTTCTTTACCTGCTGAAGCTGGGTCCTGAAGTCCTCAAGGGAGAAATCACCCTGCCGGACCTTGGCCTCGAACTCCTTGGCCTCGTCGAACGATACGCTCTGCTCGGCCTTCTCGATAAGCGACAGCACGTCGCCCATGCCGAGGATGCGGGAGGCCACCCTGTCCGGGTGGAAGGCCTCGAGGGCGTCCATCTTCTCGCCCATGCCGACAAACTTTATGGGCTTGCCGGTAACCGCGCGGATGGAGAGCGCGGCGCCGCCTCGGGCGTCGCCGTCCATCTTTGTAAGTATCACGCCGTCCAGGTTGAGCTTCTCGTCGAACGACTGGGCCACCTTTACGGCGTCCTGGCCGGTCATGGCGTCCGCCACGAACAGCACTTCGTCCGGGGTTGACGGCGGCCTTTATGTCTGACAAGCTGCTCCATGAGCGCTTCGTCCACATGGAGTCGGCCTGCGGTGTCCATGATGACAACGCCGAACACGCCGCGCACCGCACGGTCCAGGCCCTTGGCGCAGACTGCTACAGGGTCGTCGCCCGGCTCGGAGGTCTCCACCTCGACCGACAACTGGCGGCCGAGCGCGGAGAGCTGGTCGATGGCCGCGGGCCTCTGGGTGTCGGCCGCGACAAGAAGGACCTTCCTGCCGGCCTTCTTGAAGTTGCGAGCGAGCTTGCCGGCGGTGGTCGTCTTGCCCGAGCCCTGAAGGCCTACCATCATTATAACGGTGGGCCTGTTCGGCACGAGCTGTATACGGGTGACGCTCTCGCCCATGAGGGCGACAAGCTCGTCATAGACTATCTTTACTACCTGCTGGCCCGGGGTGAGGCTCTCGAGCACGCCGGTGCCTATGGCCCTGGCGCGGATGGAATCGACAAAGTCTTTGACAACCTTGAAGTTGACGTCGGCCTCGAGGAGCGCCATGCGCACCTCGCGCAGCGCCTCGGTGACGTCCTGTTCGTTCAGTACGCCCCGGCCCTTCAGCCTTTTAAATACCTTTTCGAGTTTTTCCGAAAGACTCTCGAACATCTAAAACCCCTTGTTTTTTAAATATATTGCCCCTTTAGCCGGGCATCGGGACATGAGCATACCTGTCCCCACCCTATAAAGGGAAAAAGTGATTTTAGACGACAATCAATTTGAAGTCAAGGAAATAGTAGGTTTGGAGGCAGGTGTTTCTGCCCATATTGGGAGTTTGGAGGAAATAGCAGGGCTGCTGGATTAATCAGTCGTTAATAATTGGATTTCTAACTCGCCCTCAACCTGCCGAGCTAATTCGTTAATATTTATCAAGGGCAATATGACTGTTCCAAACCCTGCATTTGATAAAATAGACGTTAAAACTCCCCTGGCATAAGGCATCAGCAGGGCGGGCAATTGGATCTTTACAAGATTTTTTTCAACTTCTTCTGTAAGCCGTCCCTTTTCAACCGAAAATAGACCGGAGATATGTAACTCGCAATTCAAAAGCGGCTCTGGGACTTCTTCTTTTTTTTCTTCCTCTTTATAAGGCATGAGCTGTAATTTAACTTCCAGACTGGAGATATATTTCTGCTCTTTCACTAAATAAACGGGTTTCCCTATCTCAACATGCGGGACCCATGCGTTAGAATCGAAATTCCCAGTATATTCAAGCAATTCGACATATTTCTTCATTTCAAAAGAAATATCGTCTATTTTATATGATTCAAAAGAAAAGGCAGACTTTACGCTGCCATCGCTAACAGGTTGCATTTATCGTCATCCTTCTCTTTGTCATTTTCTATGATTCGTGCTCCTATAGTACCAATCAGAGAGGACGAATAAAAATTACCACTCAAACAACAAGCCGTTTCCTTCATCGAAAACGTTTTGCTTATTGTTTCTGTTTTCCAATTATTGCCTTCAAATGATTGGCATATAACATCTTCGGCTTCAAAGGCATTAGTTTCTATTAAAAACCTTGCAACATCACCTTCCTCGTGATCGCCGATCTTTTTATAAAATTCTTCTTTGGTCATGGCCATAATTTCCCGATAAACTTCATCTATGGCCGCCAAAAGCTTCTTATTCATTTTCTCACTCCTAACATTCAATCGTTTCAACTATTTTTATGCACTTGTCGTCACGCACAGAACAACAACGAGGCAGCCCTTTAATCTTCATTAAAGGGTACTTATACCCTTCTGGCGGGGGTAATCGTTTTCTTATTATTTTAATAATTGTTCCCTTTTTCTCTAAGTAAAATACAAAAAAATCGTACAGCCTTGCAAGGTCCCTATTATCTTCCAAGTTGTAATTAAACCTTTGTCCAATATCTATAATTCGTTCTACGATTTCTTCTTTCTCGCAATCTAGAATTGATTCCTCTTCAGCGTTTAAATCGGCTATTATTACAGCACACGATGTATTGCCATCTTTGGCATGTCTGTATGTACACCACGCAACAGCCAATTCAATATAATGTTCGCTCTTGTCCCAGAAATAAATCCCCCGACCTAGATGACCTCCGGGTTTCGACTTCCAACCAAACTTTGCAATGCTCTTTACGGTTGGACTTGTTGTTCCGTGCGAACCCCTTATAGTTACCATTGTACTATGAATCCTATTTTTTGTATACTAATAGAGGTCGCAGATATAGAACAATGTTTTTTCAACTTAGTTGATGAATGTGTTTTATAGCATGTTATGATACTCTCAGTCAATAAAATTGCACTAGTGCAGACCTTAAGCACTCAAGCATAGCATATATATCGGCTAGACTATCAGCTGACTTAAACCATCTGATTGACTAATATGGGTTCGAGAATTTGAATTCACGAAAAAGAGAGGTTAATGATTAACCCCATGATTGGACGTTAAATAGCTCATTGTATCATGCTCGTCAAGTGAAGCATTTCGCTCAAACGCTTCCTGAAAGAATTTAAATCCAAAACTGACTCACCACCAACAAATCAAACCCTTATATCTTTATAGGCCTTCTTGAAGGCCTTCACCGTCTTTTTGTAGTCTTCGGTGCCGAATACGGCGGAACCGGCTACGAGTATGTCCGCGCCCGCCTCTGCCACCTCGCGGGCGTTGTCCACCTTTACACCGCCGTCCACCTCGAGCAGGACTTCCACACCACGCATGTCGATCTCGATGCGCGCGCCCGATATCTTGTCCAGGCAGTTGGGTATGAAGGACTGCCCGCCGAAGCCGGGGTTGACGCTCATGATAAGCAGCATGTCCATGTACTCCCAGACCCAGTCGAGCACTGAAAGCGACGTGGACGGGTTTATCGCCACCCCGGCCTTGACCCCGTGGTTGCGTATCTCGGCACAGGGTGCGGTTAAGGTGCGGCAGGACCTCGGCATGGACGGTAAGGTAATCCGCGCCCGCGTTTGCAAACTCCGCAATATATTTGTCCGGGTCCATTATCATAAGGTGGACGTCTACCGGGAGGCTTGTCGCCTTGCGCACGGCCTTCACCACCAGCGGGCCGATGGTTATATTGGGCACGAAATGCCCGTCCATCACGTCTACATGGATTATGTCGGCGCCGGCCTGTTCGATTGCCTTGACCTCTTCGCCGAGCCTTGAGAAATCCGCGGAAAGTATTGAAGGAGCGAGCTTTACCATATGACTATGCCCTTTCTTTTGCCGGTGCTGCCGGTTTTGCCGGAGCCGGATTAGTGTTTGTTTTAGGAGCCGGGACAGGTGACGCCTTCGGTGTCGATGCCGGTGCGGGTGCGGCCTTTACCCCGAGGGTAACTGTTATCTGTGCACCTGCAAGCACCGGATAGCCGGGCTTCGGGTCCTGCGATACTATCTGTTTCCCTGTGCCCGACGGCGTCATGGAGACGAAGAAGTCTTTTACGGCCTGTCCGGCCTGCGCAGCCGTCATACCCGTAAGGTCCGGCGTGACATATTTAGCCTGTTGCGGCCCGTCGCTTACGAGAAGGTCTACGGTAGCACCCTTCTGGAGTATCGTCCTGGCGTCGGGGTACTGGACCACCACCTGCTCCCGCGGCTGCGGGGTATTTGCCCTTGCGACATCGCCGAGCACCAGGCCCACCTGTTTAAGATCGACCTGTACCTTCCGGAAGACCTGTCCGGTTATCTCCGGCACTACCACTTCCTGTGAGCCCAGGGACACGACCACCTGCACGTCCCGGCCCCTCTTCACGGATGAGCCTGCCTGCGGCTGCTGGCTTATAATATGTCCCTCGGGGACGGTCGGGTGGTGCTCCTGCCTCTCGATCTTTATCTCCAGCCCGGACTTCTTTAGTTCGCTGATGGCAGCGGTCACTTCCTGACCTGAGAGGTTCGGCACGTCCACCGTCCTGCCCCATGTAACGACCTTCATCGTTATAATGGCCGATATCAGGACAAGGGCCAATATGCCCATCATGAGGGCCGCGATCTGGAGGAATTTTTTTGTGTAACTCATTTCTTCCTAAGCCTCGCCGCAAAGAAACCGTCCGTACCGTGCCGGTGCGGCCAGGTCCTCAAATAGCCCTTTTCCGTGACCAGCTCACCTGCGCTCCGGAGGGAGGAACGCCCGCGCATCTTCCAAGGCAAAACCGCCGTCTTCCTTCAGGAATCCCTCCACCTGAAGTTCGCCCTCCTCAGGTTCGGTGGAGCAGACGGAGTAGACCAGCACCCCGCCCGGCTTTACTGCCGGGGCGAGGTTCCGAAGCATCCGGGCCTGAAGCTCGGCAAGCCTTCTGACATCTTTTTCAAGCCGGGCGTATTTGATCTCAGGCCTTCGTCTTATTACACCGAGGGCGCTGCATGGGGCATCCAGCAGTATCGAATCGAAAAGGCCTTTGAAGGGCAGCGGGGCCGCCGCATCGGCTATAAGCGGCACCACCTTGCGCACACCCAGCCGTCTGATATTCTCGGTCAAGGCCTTTGTTTTGTCAAGGCCAATATCCATCGCTATTATCTGTGCATCCCACCCTGCGAGTGCGGCAATATGCGCGCTCTTTCCGCCGGGCGCGGCACAGGCGTCAAGAACCCTGTCCCCTGCTTTGGGGGCGAGAAGCAGCGGTATGAGTTGGGCCGCCTCGTCCTGAACCGCAAAGAGCCCGTCTTTGTAGCCGGGAAGCTCCGTTATCGGGCTGCCTGTTTCAAGAGCTATACCATATGGCGCGTACATGGTGGGCGAGCATCCGATACCCGCCTCATCCAGCAGCCGCACAAGGGAGTCCCTGTCGGTCTTGAGGGTATTTACCCTGAGGGTCAGGGGCGGGGTGGCATTTCCGGCGGCCATCAAGGCCGCGGCTTCATCGAAACCGAACCGGCCGAGCCATTTCCTTGAAAGCCACTCGGGGTATGAGTATTCAAGCGAGAGGCATGAGAACGGGAGCTTCTTAGGGTCGGGATAGCTCACCTTGCCGGGGTTCCGGAGAAGCGAGCGAAGGACGGCATTCACGAACCCCGCAGCCGCGCGTCCGCCAGACTTCTTGGCGGCCTCAACCGCCTCGTTCACGGCGGCCCGCTCGGGTATCTTGTCTAAGTATCCTATCTGGTATGCTGCAAGCCTTAGGACGTCCCTTATTGTAGGGGTGACGCCCTGCCCGTTTTCCCTGACGTAGAACGAGATGATGTGGTCGAGGGTCAGGAGGTGCCTTATCACGCCGTAGGCAAGCTCCATGGCAAGGGACTTATCACGCGGGTCGAGGTTGAACTTCTGGAAGGCTCTTCTGATTAGTGTTTCAGGGCGGCGGGCCTGGGGTTTTCCCCTCTGCCACTCCTGGAGCACCCATAGGGCGGCGGCCCTGGCAGGAGCTTCAGACATTAGACGTTGCGGGTTCTGCGGTCTTGCACTCGACCTCGGCCTTCAGGCCGGTGAAATACTCGAGCGCCTCCTGGACGTCCTTCATGTCCACCCTCGTGTTGATGCACGGGCCGAACGGCCTCTGGTTGAGGATGCCGATGACGGGCAGTGGATAGCTGTCCACTATGCCGCTGGTAAGGTCGCGTTCGCATGCGACGGCTATGATGGCCTTGGGCCTCTTCTCCTTTATAATGCGGCGCGCAAGTGTGCCGCCGGTGGCGACGGAGAGGTCCACACCGCACCTGTCCGATATCGCCACGAGGTCCTTTATCTCGCACTTGCCGCAGCCCTTGCAGCGGTGGACGTCGCCTGTTATCTTTATGTTGCAGTCGTTGATCTGGATGCAGTGCGGCAGCAGGATGAGCAGGCGGTCAGGCTTTACGCTTCTGATGTTTGAACGCACGAGCTGGTTGTTCACGGCGATGAAGGACTGCTGCACCGTGTCGCGGGAGATCCCGAACAGCCGCCCGACCGGCACCATAAGCGGGAACAGGACCTTCACCACCACCCACCTAAGCCTCGTGGCGAGGAATATCTCCTTGCCGCGTATCAGTGTGAGGATAAGCAGGAACACACCGAACGCGATGAAACCCAGCACACCCCCGACCAGTATCATGAATGCGGCGGGCAGGAGCGGGTGTATGTTCCTGAGGCCGACCTGCGGTATCCACCAGATTATATAGCCGGCTCCGATGAGCAGCCCCAGCGTGGTTATCAGCAGGGTAATGAATACCCTTTTCTTTGGTTCCTGCAATTTATTGACCGAGCCTTTCGCCCTTTAGTATCTTGTGTCCGGCAAGGTATTCCGATGCGGTCATGCGCCTGCCGCCGGTACCCTGCAATTCCTTTATTACGAGCACGCCGCAACCGGTGTTGACGAAGATGCCTTCACGGTTGGCGTCAACCACGCTGCCCGGATCGCCATCGCTGTCCATGCCAGCAACACCGGCCTTCCAGAGCTTCAGGACGTCTGTACCCCTGCTGGTATATGCACCCGGCCACGGGTCCAGCCCGCGCATCAGCCGCTCTATATCCGGTGCGGGCTTGTTCCAGTCCACGAGCCCCATCTCCTTCTTAAGAAGCGGGGCGGATGTGGCCAGGGCCGGGTCCTGCTTGACCGGCATCAACCGTCCGGCCTCGAGTTCCTCGATCGCCTTTACGATCAGGGCTGCGCCGATCCTTGACAACCTCTCGGTAAGCGCACCGGCTGTGTCGTCAGGGCGTATCGGCTCTTCCGCCTTCAGCAGCATGTCGCCGGTGTCCATCCCGACGTCCATCTGCATGATCGTAACGCCTGTCTTCACCTCGCCGTTGATGATGGCCCAGTTTATGGGGGCCGCGCCCCGGTATGCGGGCAAAAGCGAGGCGTGGGTGTTCAGGCAGCCTCTTGTGGGAATATCGAGCACGGCCTTCGGGAGTATCTGGCCGAACGCAGCCACGACCGCCAACTCCGGCTTGATTGCGGCTACGGCCTCTATCGCCTCGGGCTTCCTTATTTTATCCGGCTGAAATACATTAAGGCCCAAATCGAGGGCCTTTTGTTTAACCGGCGTCGGTTCAAGTTTCCTGCCCCGGCCCTTGGGCCTGTCGGGCTGGCTTATTACAAGTGCTATCTCGTGCCCTGCCTCGTGCAGCGCGGAAAGCACCGGGACGGCGAATGCAGGCGTCCCCATGAATACTATCCTCAAGAGGCTGTCGCCTCCTCGTTCTTTATAGCCTTTTTAAGCTTCCTCTTGAACAGGTCGCGCTTGAGCGGGCTTATGCGGTCTATGAAGAGCAGGCCGTTTAAGTGGTCTATCTCGTGCTGTAGCGCGCGGGCAAGGAGGTCCTCGCCTTCCAACTCATACACGTCGCCGTTTCTGTCGGTGGCGCGCACGATCACCCTTGCGAACCTCTTCACGTTTTCGGTGAAGTCCTGCACGCTCAGGCAGCCCTCGTCCTCCTCAAGCTCGCCTTCCTGAAGGATGAACTCGGGGTTTATGAGGACATACACCTGCGGCTCCTCGTCCTTGTAGGTGACGTCTATGACCGCAAGGCGCAGGCCGATACCGACCTGGGGCGCGGCAAGGCCGACTCCGGGCGCGGCGTACATCGTCTCAACCATGTCGTCGATTAGTTTCTGGATTTCGGGGGTTATAGCCTCGACGGGTCTGCTTTTCCTGCGCAGCACCTTGTCCGGGTACTGCCTTATCTCCAGCACTGCCATTTCAAAAAACCTCCAAAACAGTAAAACTCTTTCCTTATTTGTACCATTTATAGGCGCAAAAATCAAGAACAGTTATGGGTTTTGTGGTTTGAGCGTACGGGATAACCGTTGATTCTCATAAGCAATACTGTATAATGACCTTAACTGACACATGGGGGTTATTAAGAATGAAGGACAAATACCTGAAACTCGCGCGCGCCCTTGCGCTCATCACCATATTCTATAATATCGTTGAAGGCCTGGTCTCGGTCTGGTTCGGGTATGAGGACGGCACGCTGTCGCTGTTCGGGTTCGGGCTGGACTCGTTCGTGGAGGTCATCTCGGGCATCGGCATCTGGCACATGGTGCGGCGGCAGAGGCTGACCGAGGAATCCGAGCACGACGCCTTCGAGCGGGAGGCGCTAAAGGTAACGGGCGGGGCCTTTTACGTCCTCGCGGCCGGGCTTGCCATCACCTCAATCATAGACATATATTCCGGCCACAAGCCGGAGACGACCTTCTGGGGCATAGTAATCGGGGCGATCTCGATAGCCTCGATGTGGCTGCTGATACATTACAAGGTAGTGGCCGGGAAGGCGCTCGGCTCGGACGCCATCCTCGCGGACGCCGCCTGCACCCGCACCTGCCTCCGGCTGTCCGCCGTCCTGCTTATTGCGAGTATCGGCTACGAGCTTACAGGCATCGGGTATATCGACTCGGTCGGTTCCCTTGTAATCGCCTGGCTCTCTGTCCGCGAAGGCCGCGAGGCGTTCGAGAAGGCAAAAGGGGGGAAGTGCTCGTGCGGGGGGCAGTGCAAACCAAAGGTGGAGCAGAGCAATATACAATTTCGCTAATTTGTTTTTATATATTGAGGCAACTGTATAACTATATTATGCGAGAGAAGAAAAATGAACCATAAACTGAAATTGAACTTTGTTGTAGGTGTTATTATTTTATGGGGAATTTCCTATTCAACATTTTGCGCATCCGTTACTAAAATATACTCACCATATTCTCTTACCGTAGCCATTCCAATTTTATCACTTGGTGCAGTCTTTGGCGGCTACTGGATAGCATTTGTTCTGGGCTCGTTTTGCGTTCCATTAGTTTTTATGTTGTGGAGCCTACCTCTTTTGAAGGGACAGCAGCAAATACCAATACGAACAAAAATTGCATCAATTGCTTTGATTTTACTATCATTGTATTATCTCGGATCTAGTTGGTCTTACGGGGTGGCTTATCAAGGCAAATTGCACACTGTTGCAATGTACCTCTTTAATATCATTACTTGGGTCACTCTCATGGTAATAAACTTTAAAAACGCTAAACAGCCAACCTATAACTCAAACTTCGCATTTCACTGGCTGTTGTTTGCTTGGCTAGGGTGGGTAGCGTTCCCGTGGTTTGGAGAACTTCTCTAAATTCAGGCATAACCACGGTGCTCCTCCCTTGTGTATTCCCTCCCCCGGTGTTACCATTTTAATATAGGCTATGGTTCTTTTTCCCTTTAGTTTTGGCGATTAAGGAGGGGCTATGAAAAAGCTGGAATTGACCCTGCCGGAACTAGGACTGATTGCCGGCACACGCGGAATGCTGGGCGCGGGAGTCGGCCTGTTGATGGCGGACAAATTCAACGACGACAAGAGAAAGGCGATCGGCTGGACACTGTTTGCCATCGGTGCTCTCAGCACGATCCCGTTGGCGATTGAGGTGCTGGGCAAAAGGCAGGAGGCGCCGAACGAGGTGCCGGAGGACAAACGCGAGAACATGCCGATAGCAGCATAAAAAAGCGTAAGGCCAAAGGCGGATTCTTCGGCTTCGCTCAAGTAAAACTCGACACCGCTAAAGCAATCGAAGTCCGCAACTTGCGATGCGGGCTTTTTCTTATATCGGGCCGCAAAGGCACAATACCGTTATCCCGTTGCCGCCCAAGAGCGCCCGTTTGCGGTGATGGTTGAGGAATGCTATAATTCTTACAAGAAACTTATACAATCGGTGAGGGCTTTCCTGATGTCCTATAAAGAAAAAAAACAACGTGCGGCTCGACCAGACGAAGCCCACGAAATACACTAGCCCACTGGGCCAGGTCGCTACTCCATCTTTCTGCTCTGCATTATGTGCTGCTCCAGCAGTGACTCGCACGCCGGGCCTGTCCTGAGGCGGCGTAAGTGTGACCGGGAGTGAAGTCAGCAAGCCCTTGCCTGCTCAGCGCCCCAACATCTATTTACATCTCGGATTTTACGCTCGATGCCAAAGAACACAGTGACGACGAAGGCGTCAGTGGACCCCTGCCGGGCAGACTCGGAAAAAGACTGCCCCATCCTTTAGCCAGGGGTGAATCCACGGAGAAAGCGCACCACATTGTCGAGGACATGGCAGATTCGCTTGTGCAAAACCTTGGCGAGAGGGGCATGAACGCGCGGCGGCTCTACGATGCATCGGGCGACCTACCCCGGGACGGCTGGCTCGTGCAGGGCATCTTCACCGAAGTGGATGAAGGCAACCGGATCAGGCGGGCTGTTATCGGGTTCGGGAGGGGCTCTTCCAATATGGACCTTCAAATCGGAATAAGCAACCTCGCAAGCTCCGAACCCCGCGCGCCCTTCCTGGTAATTGGAACCGCAAAAGACCCGAACATGATACCCGGCGCCATAGTGACAATGAACCCCTACGTCGCGGCAGCAAAGTTCGTACTTGCGAAAAATGCGCCTCAAAGAGACATCAAAAAAACGGCGGCATTGATTGCCGATGAGATAATGAAGTACGCGCGACCGGAACAGGCGAAGCCCGCCGACCGCTGAATCAAAGAAATGCGGCCCTGATATCCTCTCGACATCATGCTTAAGGAACACCACATATACCGGCTTGGCGGTCTATCCTGATTTTGTAAATACACATAAATTTTATCGATATTGAATGGTTTTTTATGATAATATTGCAAGAATCAAAAGCGGGGGCCATGCCAAGTGGCCAGTGATAATTGTCAAACAGGAGAATCCGACCATGTTGATTAGACGCATTTTAGTAATGCTGTTTGCCCTGATGACGAGCAGTACGGCCTTCGCCGCCGACAACCCGGAGTTGCAGATACAGGCCACCAAACCCGCCGCAAAGGTGAACGTCGACCGGGTCATCAACGAAGGCAAGGTGGTGGTAAGCGTCTTCGATGCCGGGGAACAGCCCGATATTCGGGCTGGGCGCCAAAGACTTCTCCATCACGCAAGCCGGACGGACGGCGAATATCATCTCGGTGCAGCCGCTCGCCGAGAGCCTGGACGTGCCGCGCAACATCGTCCTGGTGCTGGACAACTCGTTCTCGATGAAGGAGCGCCACGCCATCGATGCACTGCTCGCCGGTGTAAGCGAGCTGCTGAAGATCGTCCGCCCGATAGACAAGGTCACGATAGTCGTCTTCGAGAACTTTGAAAAAATAAAAATCAACGGCTACGACAAAGAAGTATACGTGCGGACGTTCCAATCGAGCAACCAGGACGAGCTGAAGAAGTTTGCGGCGGACGCCTACAGCAACAAACGCATTACCGGCCAGACCGTGCTTTTTGATGCGATGCTGGCCGGGCTTGAATTCATCCGCGAAGCGCCGGAGACGGAACCCAGGTTCATGGTGGTCTTCTCGGACGGCGAAGACCTGAACAGCCTCTATAAAAGCGAGGACGTCATAAAGGCGGCGCAGGGGCTCAAGGGCTTCAATGCATTCGCGATAGATTACATGCCGGACTATGATACCAACAAATTCCTGTCCGGGTTCACCAGCCAGACCCGCGGGCATATATGGAAGGCACACTCGGAGACGAACCTCGTCCCCATCTTCCAGGAAGTCGCCTCGAAGATGCAGTATTATTACGTCGTAAGCTACCTGTTCCCGCCGACGGGGAACCTGACCGCCGCCCCGTCCACCCTGAAGTTCGACGAGATACCGCATAGCCGACGGCGCGCCCGTCACCAAAATCGATACGTCCGCGCTGACGCTGCAGCCGGTGGTGGATTCTGTCTACGGCATCGCAAAGTGGAAGGTCGCCGTAACCAACGCAAAGGGAAGCGTGGCCGAACTTGCAGGGGAAGGCGCACCCGCGCCGGAGCTGACAGTACAGCTTCCGACCACGGACCTGCAGGCGCTTGCCGCAGGCGGCGACCTTGCAGTGCAGATGCAGCTTGAAGACAAGAAAGGCCAGAGCCTGGCGCTGGACGCCGCGCCGGTCAAGGTCGAGGTTACAAAGACCAGCGCCAGCCTGACCGTCGCCCCGTCCACCATTAAGTTCGACGAGATAAAGGTGGCCGATACCGCGCCCGAGACGAAAATAGACGTGTCTGAGCTGACGCTGAAGCCGGTGGTGGATTCCGTATACGGGATCGCAAAGTGGAAGGTCACCGTCAGCTAACGCAAAGGGAAGCGTGGCCGAACTTGCAGGGGAAGGCGCTCCCGCGCCGGAACTGAAAGTACAGCTGCCGACCACGGACCTGCAGGCGCTTGCCGCAGGCGGCGACCTTAAAGTTAGCGATGCAGATGGAAGACAAGAAAGGGCAGAGCCTGGCGATGGACGCCGCGCCGGTCAAGGTGGAGGTCACAAAGACCACGGCCAGCCTGGCTGTAGTCCCGGCCACCCTGACAATCGAAGAGATGAAGACCATAGACGCATCACCGATGCTGAACCATGTCTATTTCGACAAGGGGTCAAGCGAGATCCCCGCCCGTTATATCCGTTTCACCGGGCCCAAGGAAACGGAAGGTTTCGACGAGCATAAGTTCCGCGATGCGCTTGGAGAAGTACTACCAGGTGCTGAATATCGTAGGCAAACGCCTGACCGACAACCCCGGGGCCACGGTCACGCTGGTCGGGTGCAACGACAACACAGCCGAGGAGAAGGGGAATAAAAAGCTATCCGAAAAGCGCGCCGATGCAGTGAGGGATTATCTGTTGATGGCCTGGGGCATAGCGCCGGAGCGCATTACGATAGAGGTGCGCAACCTGCCTGCGATGCCGAGCGCAACCAAGCTGAAGGAAGGGCAGGCAGAAAACCGGCAGGGTGGAGATCCACTCGACCGAACCGGCGATACTTGCCCCGATACAGAGCACCTACTTCTCCAACCGGATCGATTCACCTGCGCTGACGGTTCAACCGGACGTGGTTTCGCCGCACGGCATCGCGAGCTGGAAGCTCACCGCATCAAATACCCCGGGAAGCCTGGCCGACCTGTCCGGCGATGGGGCGCCCGCGAAGGAGATCAAAATCCCGCTCGATAAGGTTGACCTCGGGACGCTGGCCACCGGTGGCGACATCGCGGTGAAGATGGAGCTGAAGGACACCAAGGGGCATGACATGCAGCTCTCTCCTGTACCTGTCAAGGTCAACTTCATCCAGAAGAGCCAGAGGCTGGCGCTGAAGGAGGGCCTGAAGGTGCAGGAAAAATATGCCCTGATCCTTTTCGATTTCGACAAGAACACGATCGATGCGCGCAACCAGGATATCGTCAACACGATCGTTGCCCGTGCCAAGACACTCCCCGAGGCCAAGATGGAGATTGTTGGCCACACCGACAACATCGGCAAGGAGGACTTACAACCTCAAGCTCTCGGAACGTCGTGCGCAGGCAGTCTACGACCTGCTGAAAGCTGCCTATGAGGAAGACCCCGGCGACCGTATCCACCAGCTCGGGTGTCGGCCCCAACACCCCGCTGTACGACAACATGTCACCGGAAGCCCGGTCGTTCAACCGCACGGTGACCATCACGTTGGAGTATCTCAGCAACGAGTAGATAAAACACAGGAGAGCAGTAATAATAAAAAAGCCCGCAACGAAAGTTGCGGGCTTTTTGTTATGCCGCCTCGGCCTCGATAAGCCTCCTGAACACAAGCCACACCTGCCTGAATTAGATATAGCATTTGTAAATTTGCACAGCTCGTGCTATAAATATTACGAATATATGTAAATTTATTCCCATCTATCCACAGAAGAGGTGGATTATATCTTGGCTTAGTTGCAATATTATCAGTATATCTCTTCTTGGCAGCTTCCCACAAATACTGATTTGATGAAGGAGATACAGAATGAAACATTTCCTTTCAGCAACGCTTTTCATGGTATTGCTGTTAACATTTGCGACAACCTCGGTAGCGGGGAAACCTGATAATACGCTAATCGAAGCTTCTAAAAACGGGCAATCAGAAAAGGTGCGCATATTGCTCGGCAAGGGAGCAGATGTCAATGCAAAAGACAAAGGTGGATGGACGGCGTTGATTTGGGCATCTTTAAATGGCCATACGGACATAGTCAGTTCTTTACTCAATAAAGGCGCGGATGCTAATGCAAGGAATAACGACGGATGGACGGCGTTGACCAGTGCGGCTTTGAACGGTTATGCGGATATTGTGCGTATCCTGCTTGACAAAGGTGCAACTGTTAATGCAAAAGGTTACACAGCTTTAATGGCAGCTTCAGTTAATGGCCATACCGAAGTTGTGCGCATTCTTCTTAAAAGTGGTGCGAAAGTAGATGCGAAGTCTAGTCACGGCTCAACGGCTTTAATGGATGCGGCAGGGAAAGACCATGAGGAAATAGTCCGCCTCCTACTCGAAAATGGGGCGGACATCAATGCAAGGGACAACGACGGCGATACGGTGCTGATGTCCGCTATTGGAACTCATGATGCTGATGATGACGATTCGGAGTCGGTCGATGAGCGCTGCAATGCAAACATAGTGCGAATTTTGGTCGACCACGGTGCAAACGTTAACGCAAAAAACAAGAAAGGCTATACAGCGTTGATGAGTGCGGCCAGCAACTGTACTACAGATGTCGTGCGCTTATTGCTCGACAAAGGAGCGAAAGTTAATGCTGTCGGGAAAAATGGCAGTACAGCATTGATGGCTGCGGTTGGGAGCAGACATGCTGACAATGTGCGTGCTTTGGTGGAGGCGGGAGCTGACCTAAAGATAAGGACTAAATTGGGTTATCCAATGCTAGCAATGGCGGCTATGCAAGGCGATATTGACGTTGTAAAAACCTTGCTTGATAAAGGCGCTGACGTTAACATGAAAACAACTGGATACTCTATGGGATCTACCAGTTATGAAAGAGGCATGACAGCTTTAATGCTTGCGGCAGGGGGTGGGCATGCAGACATTGCGCTCGTTTTGCTTGAAAGAGGCGCTGACCCGAATTTGAAGTCGGAGCATGGCTGGACAGCGTTGGATTCAGCTTCTGGCGAGTTCGGCAATGTAGACGTGGTTCGTGTTTTGCTCGAATTCGGAGCTGGTGACGCAAATATTAGAAACGAAAAAGGCGAAACAGCATTGATGACTGCAGCTTCTTTCGGCCATGAGGACAGAGTGTGCGTCCTGCTTAACAATGGCGCGAAAGTAAATGCAAAGGATAACGATGGTAAAACTGCGCTGATGCGAGCGGTACAGTATGGCCATACTAAAATAGTGCACGAATTACTCGATAAGGGCGCAAAAGTAAATGCAAGGGATAATGATGGATATACAGCATTGATGTATGTTCCAGTTGGTCATGTGGACATTGCACGCGCCTTGCTCGACAAAGGCGCGAATGTTAATATACGGACGGAAATTGGTTGGACAGCTTTGATGTCTGCTGTCAAGGACGTGAACCTAGTCCGCACTTTGCTCAAACATGGTGCAGATGTCAACTCAGCGGAGATAGACGGCCATACTCCGTTGATGCAGGCGACTGCTGGCGGACATGCTGACTCCGTGCTCGTACTGCTTGAAAATGGAGCGTGTGTAAATGGGAGAGAAGAATTCACTGGACTTGATACAAGAATAACACAAGGCTGGACACCGTTGATTGTCGCAGCTCGGAACGGCTATGTTGACGTAGTGCGCGTCTTGCTAACCAAGGGTGCGGATATAAATGCGAGGACGGCCGATGGCTGGACGGCGTTGAAAATTGCGTCTGCCAAAGGCTATACCGACCTTGTGAAAGTGCTGAAGGATGCAGGAGCTAAGGAATGATTCTTCGGCTGAGCTCATAATGACCCCCAAAAAAACAAAGTCGCTGGATTCCCGCCTTCGCGGGAATGACGTGCTAAATGAAAGCCCCCAACTTTCGTTGCGGGCTTTTTTATTACGCCGCCTCGGCCTCGATGAGCCTTCTGAATGCCAGACGCCCGTCTTCCACGTCCACCTCCACGGTGTCGCCTTCGGTGAACTGGCCTTCCAGTATCTTCATCGCAAGCGGGTTCAGTATCTCTTTCTGTATGGTGCGCTTCAGCGGCCTTGCGCCGTATGCCGGGTCGTAGCCGAGCGTTACCAGAAGCTCCTTCGCCGAGTCCGTAAGCTCCACCTTGATCTTGCGCTGCGCGAGGTGCTTCTTCAGCTGGTCGAGCTGGATGCCGACTATCTCCTTCAACTGCTCCTCGTCGAGCGGGTGGAAGACGATTATGTCGTCCACGCGGTTCAGGAACTCCGGCCTGAAGTTCTGCCTCAGGGTGTCCATCACCATCCGGCGCATCTCCTCCTCGTTGTCCCCGAACTCCTGTATGTACTGGCTGCCGATGTTCGAGGTCATGATGACGACCGTGTTCTTGCAGTCAACCGTCCGGCCGTGGCCGTCGGTGAGCCTGCCGTCGTCGAGGAGTTGCAGAAGGACGTTGAACACCTCGGGGTGCGCCTTCTCGATCTCGTCGAAGAGTATAACGGAATAGGGCCTGCGCCTGACCGACTCGGTAAGCTGGCCGCCCTCCTCGAACCCGACATAGCCCGGAGGCGCGCCGATGAGCCTCGATACGGTGTGCTTCTCCTGATACTCGGACATGTCGATGCGTATCATCGACTTCTCGTCGTCGAACAGGAACTCAGCAAGGGCGCGTGCAAGCTCGGTCTTGCCGACGCCCGTGGGGCCCATGAAGATGAACGAGCCTATGGGACGGTTCGGGTCCTGTATCCCGGCACGCGCGCGCCTGACGGCGTTGGATACCGCAATGACCGCCTCGTCCTGGCCGACCACCCTCTGCCTGAGGCGCTCTTCCATCTTCGTGAGCTTCGCCATCTCGCCCTTCAAGCATCCTGCTGACGGGGATGCCGGTCCACTTGGAGACGACCTCGGCGATGTCCTCGTCGTCCACCTCTTCCTTCAGGAGCGAGCCCTCGGCCTGGAGTGCGGCAAGCGCGGCGTTCTGCGTCTCCAGCTCCTTGCTCAGTTCTATAAGCCTGCCGTAGCGCAGTTCCGCTGCCTTCGCAAGGTCGCCCTCGCGCTCCGCCTTGTCCGCATCCAGACGGGCCTGCTCGATATGCTCCTTGATGTCCCGTATCCTCTTTATGGACTCCTTCTCGTTCTTCCAGCGGGTATGCAAGACTGTTCGCTTCTCGTTTATCTCGGCAATCTCGCGCTCGATACCGGCAAGCCGCTCGGCGGAGGCAGCGTCCTTTTCCTTCTTTACCGCCTGCTGCTCCACCTGCAAACGCCTCAGACGCCTCTCTAGCTCGTCAAGCTCGGCGGGCATCGAGTCTATCTCGATACGGAGCTTAGAGGCCGCCTCGTCCATGAGGTCTATCGCCTTGTCGGGCAGGAACCTGTCCGTGATGTAGCGGTGCGAGAGCATCGCCGCCGCCACGAGCGCGCTGTCCTTTATCCGCACGCCGTGGTGGACCTCGTAGCGCTCCTTCAGACCGCGCAGTATCGATATCGTGTCCTCGACGTCCGGCTCCTCCACCATCACCGGCTGGAACCTGCGCTCAAGCGCCGGGTCCTTCTCGATATGCTTCCTGTATTCATCTATCGTGGTTGCGCCTACGCACTTGAGTTCGCCGCGCGCAAGTGCGGGCTTGAGCATATTCGAGGCGTCAACCGCGCCCTCCGCCGCGCCCGCGCCGACGAGCGTGTGCATCTCGTCAATGAACAGGATGACGTTGCCGTCCGACTCCTCAACCTCTTTTATTACGGCCTTCAGCCTGTCCTCGAACTCGCCCCTGAACTTCGCGCCCGCAATGAGCGAGCCCATGTCGAGCGCGACCACCCTCTTGTTCTTCAGGCTCTCCGGCACGTCGCCCGCGACCACCCTCTGGGCAAGGCCTTCGACTATCGCCGTCTTGCCGACGCCCGGCTCGCCGATCAGCACCGGGTTGTTCTTCGTCCTGCGGGAGAGCACCTGTATGACCCTGCGCACCTCCTCGTCCCGGCCTATGACCGGGTCGAGCTTGCCCTTCCGGGCGAGGTCGGTCAGGTCGCGGCTGTACTTTGCCAGCGCCTGGTATTTCTCCTCCGGGTTCTGGTCGGTCACCCTCTGGCTGCCGCGAATATCTTTTAAAACGGTGAGTATCCTGTCCTTGGTGACGCCGGCCTTCTTCAGTATCTTCCCCGCCGCGCCGCCGTCTTCGGACATGGCAAGCAGGAGGTGCTCGGAGGAGACGAACTCGTCCTTCAGCGCCTCCATCTCGCGCATCGCCCGCTCGAAAAGCTTCTCCAGCCGCAGGCTGACGTATACCTGCCCCATCGCCCCGCCGCCGGATACCTGCGGGAGCCTTTCGACCGCGCCGAGCGTTTCGGCTTCAAGCGCCTTTGGGTTTGCGCCGAGTTTTGAGAATACCGGGACCGCAATACCATCCTGCTGTTTCAGTAGCGCAAGGAGCAGGTGTTCAACGTCCACCTGCTGCTGCCCGTGCCGGGACGCCTCGTCCTGGGCCGCCGTCACGGCCTCCTGGGATTTTACTGTAAATTTGTCAAGCCTCATAACAACCTCCAAAAACGGTTACTTCTCAGTATTTTTGATCTTTATAATCCTGCCGGGCTTGACCTTGACCAGAGGGTTCTTCGTCATCTCCTGACGCCGGGTCAACTCCGCCATGAACTCCTCGCGCATCTCCTCCATGCTCTTCTCCATCTCTTCCTGGAGCTTTTCCATCTTCTCGCGCATGGAAAGTATTACCTCGACACCGGCAAGGTTGACGCCAAGCTCGCGCGTAAGCCTGAGCACCATCCTTATCTGCTCGACGTCCCCCTGGGAATAAAGCCTGACGCCGCCCTCGGTGCGGCTTGGCCGCACGAAGCCTTCCCGTTCATAGAGCCTGAGCGTCTGGGGGTGTACCCCAAGAAGCTCGGAGACCACGCTTATCATGTAAACCGCTTTTTCCCTCTCGGTCATCTTCCCCTCCTGAACCCCTTGAATGCAATCCCTGCCCTCGGGTTCAAGGGCTGCGCCTTATCCAGCTCATGCAGGAGTTCCCTGACCTTGTCCGTCGGGTTGGCCGGGACCACCACCTTGATCTTAACGTATTGGTCACCAACCCCGCTCCCGCCGAAATGAGGCACACCCTTGCCGCGAAGCCTCAGTTCCTGGTCCGGCTGCGTACCGGGCGGTATCGTCATCGTCACGACCCCGTCCTTGGTGGGTATGTCCACCTTTGCGCCGAGCGCCGCCTCTGTATAGGTGACTGGAACTTCACAGTATAGGTTGTCGCCCCTTCTCTCAAAAAACGGGTGCGGCAATATCCTGGTTATAATATAGAGGTCGCCCGGCGGGCCACCGTTGACACCCGCGCCTCCCTTACCGGCGAGCCGCACCTTGGAGCCGTTGTCCACCCCGGCCGGGATCTTTACGGAGAGCTGTTCCGTTTTCGGTACGGTGCCCCTGCCCCTGCATATCTTGCACGGGTTCGGGTTGACCTTGCCGGTGCCACCGCACCTCTGGCAGGTCTGGGCCATATTGAAGAAACCCTTGGATGCCTTCAACCTGCCTGTCCCCTTACAGTCAGGGCAGGTCGTGCTGGCACTGCCCGGGCTTACACCGGTGCCGCCACAGACCTGGCAGGCGACTTCCCTCCTGACGTTAAGCTGTGTAGTAGTGCCGAAGATTGCGTCTTCCAGGCTCAACTCCATGGCATACTGCGAGTCCTGCCCCTTCCTCGGGCCTACAGGTTGCGCCCTGGCTCCGAAGATATCGCCGAATACATCCGAGTAGTCCACGCCCTGGCCGTACCCCGCAAAGTCCTCCGGGCTGTACCCGCCGTAACCATGATAGCCACCCTGATAGCCGCCGTACCCCTGGCCGGCTCCGGCCGCACCCGCGTTCTGGCCAAAACCCTGCTCAAATGCCGCGCTGCCGAACCGGTCGTACATCTCTTTCTTTTTTGGGTCGTTCAGGACCTCGTAGGCCTCGCCTATCTCCTTGAATTTTCGCTCGGATTCCTTGTCGCCCGGGTTGACGTCCGGGTGATACTTGCGCGCAAGCTTGCGGTAGGCCTTCTTTATCTCCTTGACGTCCGCGCTGCGGGAAAGGCCAAGCAGCTCGTAATAGTCCTTGGTTACAGCCATCTGATTGCTCCCATCACGACTTTATCTTTACATGTATCTTTTTGGAGGTAGCCGCCTTTGGTACAGTCACCTTCAGCACACCATCCTGGAAAACGGCGCTGATATTGTCGTTTTCAACCTCGCAAGGCATGGTGAACTTCCGGCAAAAAAAGCCATAGTTGCGTTCTATCCTGTAAAAATTCTCTTGTTTGACATCCCTTTCAAAGCGGCGGTCCCCCTTCAGCGTGAGCACGTTGTCATGCACCATGAGCGATATATCCGCCTGATGTACGCCAGGGAGCTCCGCGGTCAGAACTATTTCCTTGTCGGTCTCGTATACGTCCACAGCGGGCGCCCACGTCCTGGGCCTGTCCATCTGCCCTTCGTTCAGGTCGAAATAATCGTCAACCATCATCACATGCTTGAAAGGGTCCCATTTCACTATTTTCATGTCTTCCTCCTTTATTGTCTTTATATGCATAATAGTATATAACTTGATAACAACGTTGTCAAGTCATCTTAGCCAGAATTATAAACGTTGACATACTCCAGGCGTTAAACTTGCTGGATAATGACACGTGTCTGTGGTATATTTATGTCTATGAAGTCATTGATTTTCACAACCATATTCTTCCTGGCTGTTCTTGTACCAATACCTTCTCATGCCTATTATAATATAAATCTGCAAAACGGTGAGGTACTTCAGGCTGAGGACTGCAAGGTGGAGGGTAACAAGTTAAACGTCAAGTTCAAGGAAGGGTATGCATCTTTCCCGCTCTCTCTGGTTAATTCCGTTACCAACCAGGATGGCAAGGTGTCGAATTTCTCGTCGACGGGTGAGCTGCTTAAACCAGACCCGGCAGCGGCTGCGCCACCCCCAGCTCAACCACAACCCACGCAACCACAACCCGCTCAGGCGGCAACCCCGCAGGTTCCCGCCCCTCCCTCGGCTTCACTCGACCCTCTGACCGCGCATGGTGGGACCAGCCCCGGAGTGAGCGATGGTGGCCAACCAGCGGTCGAAGATGATGCCGAGGAAATTACAGAAGAGGAGCCTGGTCCCGACGACGATGAGTCGTCCGTTTCGGATGGCGCGACAGATGTCTCCCCTTAGAAACAAAAAAGGCGCCGAAAAGGCGCCTTTTTATATATCAGGTCTTGGAGTATTACATCTTTAGGTCGATCCTGCAGATGCTGTCGAGGCAGATCTTATCCGTCTTATCCTGCTTTGCAGACGCGACCGCATGGGTTACCACTGGCGCCGATGCAGTGAAGAGACCAATGCTGTCAAGACTGACTTCGTTCTCCGTTACATAGACAACCTTCGTGGCCGGTTTTGCAATGGCTATTGCGGCCTTGCCCATCGGATCAATCGAGTCTGATGCATATGCCATTATTGCGGATGATGCGATCATGCTTGCTGCGGCTGCTGTCATTATGAACTTCTTCATTTTAATTCCCTCCGTTTGTGTTGATATTTGAGTTTATAACTCCCCTGTATTCATGATTTGAAGTTTACAACAGAACTAATTGAAATTCCTTAATGTGTCTCATCAAAAAAAATGATTTAAATCAGGACACAAAAAACCCGGAGGCATCTCGCCACCGGGCTTTGTTTAACGTTTGAAGAAACTTATTCTACTATCTGCCCTCGTGCAGCCTCTCGGCAAAATATGCGGGCATGCCGCTTTCGATTATAGCCTTGGCAGTCTTCTCCAAGTCATACTGGACCCTGACAAACGATGACACCACTTTCGTCTCGTCTATCTCTATAACAGCCAGGCATGCCCTGGTGTCTCCGTCCTTGGGTTTGCCTACGCTCCCCGCGTTTATGAAGACCTTACCGTCCAGGTCACGCCTGTACGGCTTGTGGGTATGCCCGTAAACCATTACGTCCGCATGCGCCTTCTGCGACATCTCCCGGAAGAACTTCTCGTCCCGCTCCTCAGTCCAGTACAGGTTGTTCTTCGTCGGAGTGGCATGGAACAGTTTTATTATTCGCCCCCTGCACAGAAAGGAGATCTCGGCCGGAAGCGCTTTTAAATATTTTATGGTCTTCTGTGTAGCATGGGCCTTCGTCCAGTTAAAGCCCGCGTCCATCATCTCTGCCTGGACCTGGTCTTCATACCGGCAGCCACAGTGTTCGCGGTCGAATCCTACTGTCTCGTCGTAGTTGCCCTGCACGCCCTCGATATTGTGTTCGACCAGAAAGTCCGCCACCTCGTTTATGAAAGGCGCATAACCGCCAAGGTCGCCTAGATGGTACATTCTGTCAACACCGGCATCGGCTGCGGCGTCATAGGCTGCCTTGAGCGCCTCGATGTTTCCGTGTATGTCCCCGAATACCGCGATTTTCATGAATGGATCCCCTGCGTATCAGCAGCACCCGCCGGAGCCGGAGCCGGTGTTAGTATCGCAGCCACAGGTCGGCTCGCCGCCGTAGATAATGCTGTTGATAATGGCGGCAGCACAACCGACTCCCTTGTCTACGTTCACTGCTCCAAAAGCGCAGTTGGACGCACAAGCTCCGCATTCCATGCACCCGTCCCTGTCGACGATGACGGCCTTCTTGTCCTTGAGCGCAAGCACGTTATGCGGGCAGACATCCAGGCACATGCCGCAGCCTGTACATTTTTCCGGAACCACAGAAATGGTCGTCACATTTGCGAGATATTTCATAGCACACCCCACTGGTTAAGCTTAAACACAGTCAAAACCAGGATTGAAACCACCCCAAAGAACATATACACGGGTATCGCGGTCCTAAGTTCTTTATTGACCCCTGACATCCCGGTGAACGTCGTCGAGCCCGTAAACTGCAAGGCTATATAAGAGCTTACCAGCGGGAAGAAGATGTAGGTGAAGAACACTAGCGTCTCATTCATAGGACTGAACAGTTGCACGGCTATAACGGTT
Source organism: Nitrospirota bacterium (assembly GCA_963845245.1). Classification (GTDB taxonomy): domain Bacteria; phylum Nitrospirota; class JACRHJ01; order JACRHJ01; family JACRHJ01; genus CAWJRJ01. The sequence continues at coordinate 172,986 of CAWJRJ010000016.1, read as the reverse complement.
GTGAACATGCCTACGATCCAGCCCTTTATTGCAAAAGATCTGAAAGGGACAAACGGAAGAAAGACAGGGGTCAAGAATGCCCCCGCCAGAACCGCAACGAGGCCGAAGACTAGAAGCGGGAACCCGGAATTCACGGCATCTTTAAAGATTATCCCTGATGGTTGAAGTCCGAAGATGCCGAGCACAAGCAGGGCATAGATGGGATATTTCTTCATCGCGGGGTTGATCTCCATGGGCGTCAGGACAAACCGGTCTTTGGCACTGAAACCGACGGTGCGCATCTCCCTTGAAGCCTTGCAATCGGCCGCAATATAGGCGGGGATATCTTTGGCGTTTACAGGCCCATAGAGGACCCTGAAACCAGCTGCCTGTTTTACCTTGTGGGCGCTGACACCCGGCGCGCCGAGCTGTGGGACGATAACCTTCCTGTGGTCTACCACCTTGTCCAGATGATTCAATAAAATACGACGGACCAGTTCATCAGTCCCGAAGGTGCCCTTCCCCGCCGCGCACCAAACATTGATCCCCTTTGTGTCGAGGACAAGTATCCAGACATTCAATCCTTTCAGTTCACGTCTGAGCAGATCGAAACTGAGCTTGTAATTGGCGCTCACAAGGACATGGGAGTCCTTGTCTGGTGCACCGACGGCATACAGTCCTGGCGGGACCGTATAGCTGTTCCTGAAGGCGGTGGCCCTGCATTTTATATGTTCCCAGCGCTCAGACTGGCTGATCTCGGTTGTGACTTTTTGGACAGTCCCCACCGGGGTATTGACAGTGCCGACGACCCAAGCAGGTGGCATCATCTTTGCAGTACTGCTTGAGCAAGAGCACGGCGACAATGCCAGATCTTTCGCCGGTTGAAGTTTAAGTTTAAGCTCGTTCATTTAAGATTTCCCTTTTCTCTTTTCCATATATGTCACCAAGAACCGTTACGTTATACATGCACCCTAAAAGATGTTAACATAGGCTACATATCCGCCAACGCCGACCAACAGCGCTCCGCTCGCCTTCTTGATATAGCCTGACGCCGCGACCAGCCCTTTCGAGTTTATGAAGCCGTTGACAAAACCAACGGATACTCCAGCCGCTAATATCAGAACACAGTGGCCGAGGGCGTACACAAAAAGGAGTGCACCACCGTAGAGCACCCTGCCTTCCGAGGCTACATATGTAATTATAACAGCTAAGACCGGGGTCGCGCAGGGCGAGGAGACGACACCGAATATGAAGCCCATCATGAACGCGCCAAGAAGCCCTCTGGTCTTCGGCCTTATGTCGCTCTTGACCAATGTCGGCATCTCAAAGAGGCCCATAAGCGAGAGCCCCATCACGACGGCCACCACGGCGACGAACACATACATCCATACGCCCAGGCTGCCCATCAGGTGTCCAACCGCGGACGCCGCAACTCCCAATATGCGTGAAGTTCACCGAGAGGCCGAAAATGAATGACAGTGAATAGAACAGGGCTTTTTTCCTGTCGCCGCCCGAATAGCCGCCTACGTATCCTATGACGAGCGGGATGGTCGCAAGCACGCACGGGTTGGCTGCCGACAGCAGCCCGCCAAGGAAGGACGCGCCGAACGCGAGCAGGGGCTGGCCCTGCACTATGGCAGGTATGCTCTCGCTCCAGCTCATTTACAGATCGCCCCGGGAGCACACGTTTTCCCGGTGTTATCAACCTTCCCTTTAGCGCCTGCTTTACCCGGAGCCACAGCCGCAATGTTGCCTATCATCTTTTCGCAGTCTTCAACCGGGATATAGCCTACATGGCGCGAGACTTCTTTGCCGTTTTTATCAAGCAGTATCTGGGTCGGTATCATCGTAACGCCCAGCTCGCGGGCGTATGCCTGTTCTTCATCCGAATGGACGAACACCACTTCCATCTTACCCTTGTACTTCTTGGTCAGGGTGTCAAGCACGGGCACCATCATCTTGCATGGTTTGCAGGACGTCCTGCCGACATCGACGAAGACCGGCATGCCTTTCGCCTTTGCGGCCTCAACCTTCGACTCGCCCGTGCCTGCGGCGGCAATACCGATAGAGCAAACTAGTATTATTGCAGCTAAAGTGATTATTCTTAACTTATTCATTAAATCTCCTCCTGTATGAGCGCCTTGACCTTATCGGGTGAAGGCAGCGGTTTACCTGCGTGTTTTACCTTTTCATTTACGACAAGTCCGGGCGTGGACATCACGTACTTCATTATCTCCATAATGTCCGTTATATATTCTACTTTTGCGTCGACCCCCAATTCGGCCACGGCCTTCTTCGCCATGTCGTGCATCTTGTGGCAGTTCGGGCAGCCGGGCCCCAAAACTTTGATCTCCATGCAAACCCCCCTCAGTTTGTTATGCTAATGCAAGGGACGCTTTATAAACCCGCCTTTGCAGTCAAGCTTCTCCGTGTCGATGACCATGCCCTCGGGTATGAACTCACCGCAAAGGCAATCCCAACCGCCTTCCTTCTTTTCTTCTTCCTCAAGTTCCCTGCCGCATACCGGACATGTAAGCATATTTACCTCACAGTACCGCGTTGAATATGTAGCCGATTAAATGTAACGACATTTACAACTTCACTACCGTTTCAACCCTTGCAAGACTGCGCCCGCCTCCTTCAGCCGGTCAAGCCCCTTGATCTCCTCCTGCATCAACGGGAACTGAAGCAACGGCAGGTTGAACCTCTCCTTGATCTCATTCAGGTACTTAAGCTGCATTTGCCGCCGGTTAGAAAGAAAATCATTCGAGCACGCACCTTCCGGCAGTACCATATTGGCAACGACCAACTGTGTCTCAATGCCCGCTTCCTTCAAATCCAGCATAGCGCGGTAAGATTCCATTATCGGCGTGGATTCAGGGTACAGGACGACACTGAAGACTGTTCGCTTGTCTCTAAGGGTCTGGATGATTTTACCAAATCGCTTTTGCGACGTTTCTTTCAGCCCGGCACTCTCGCTGGTAGCAACCATCATCTCGACCTGCTTTGCATAATCGAACGGCAGGTCAAGGAGACGTAACGTGTGACCGGTTGGGGCGGTATCGAATACGACTACATCATAGTCTCTGCTCTCGATGTACTGGGCAAACTTGTCGAAGGCAGCCATCTCTTCCGTGCATGGAGAGTTCAGTTCTTCTCCCATTGCGGCAACCATGTCCTCCGAATACTTACCCCTTGCCTCTTCAAGTACCTGTTCCTTGTATTCGTTGAACGCTTCAACCTGGTCTATCATCACCGCATGGAGGTTGCTGGTTATCTCTGTCGGCTTGCTTCCCACCTTGACATCAAATACTTCTCCGAGGTGTGCCGCAGGGTCGGTAGTCACTATAAGGGTTTTAAAACCCTTTTGTGCAATATACAACGCAACTATACAGGAAATGGTTGTTTTGCCAACCCCTCCCTTGCCTGTGAAAAACAAAGCCTTAGCCCCGCTTTCAGGCAGAAAAAGGGCGTCTATATCGGGGCTTTCTATGGTCGATTCCGGCAGAGATAATGTCCTGCCACCTGCGCCGAGGGTCGTTTTTTTGCCATAAAACAGTTCATCCGCCACGCTTTTCAGCGCCTCGACGCCCTTGACCTCGTTGTCCCTGAGGAGCATATAGCGTTTTGGCTTGTCAATAGTATCTTCCGCCTTTTTCATCACAACCTGCTGCCTGCAATATTTCTTCTTGAAGAACTCGGCCTTGCAGACCTCCAGAGGCAATATACCGTTGATGATAATCTCGCCCGACTTGATGCCTATGGTCTCAAGCTCCTTGGAAGCCCTTAGCGTCTCATAGAGCGAAAGCTCCTCGGGCCGCATGACGAATATGAAAGTAGTTTTTTCAGGGTCCTTCAGAAGGGCTGTCGCCCGGTCATACTTGTCCTTGGAATCCTGGATGGACTGGACCGGCCCAAGACAGGTCTGTCCACTCCCTTTCGAGGCCTCCTCGATGTGCTTGGACCAATCAACCGGTAGCTCAAGCAACCTTATTGTGTGGCCTGTGGGGGCGGTATCGAATATTATGATATCGTAATCGTCGTCCTCCATGAAGTCTATGAACCTGTCGAAGGACGCCATCTCGGTGGTACAGGGGCCGCTCAGGTTCTCTTCCATGGACGCGATAACGTCTTCCGGCATGACTTCCCTGAACGGGCCGATAATGCCTTCCTTGTATTCCCTCGTCGCCTCGTCCGGGTCTATCTCCATAGCATAAAGGTTGTCCATGTGTATTATTGGAGTAACCTTGTGCCCTATCTCCTGCTCGAAGACATCGGCGAGGTTGGACGCCGGGTCGGTCGTGACAATAAGCGTTTTTTTCCCCTCAAGCGCATAATGGACGGCGGTAGAGGTGGCCATCGTAGTCTTGCCGACACCGCCTTTGCCGGAGAAAAATACATATTTTGGCATAGTCATATTCCCCTTAGAGTTAACGGACGGACGGCCTTAAGCGGCTCTATGCCCAACTTCTCGCATAACTCTTCATATGCCGGGTAGCCCTCGGCCTTGAATATCTCTCCGTTGACCACAGTTATAGGCAGTATCTTCTTCCCATTATTGTGAAGCAGGTCGGCGACTCCCTTGTTCGCCATGAATGCCTTGGGCTGCTGCGCGAGGTTGAACCTCTCGACCTCCACGCCCTGCTTTTTCAGGGCAAGTACGGCGTCGTTCATCTTTATAAGGACAGGGTCCGGGCTTGGCCCGCAGAGGCCCGAGGAACAGCAAAGTGCCGGGTCGTAGATTTCAATTTTCATGGTATTCCTCCCGTTTACATCGAATTTCAGGCAATTTAATTAGTCTTAAGACCTGCTACCTTGCAACGTGCAGGGCCGAAATACCTCTTCTGAAAGTACAGCGAGACGTTAACGAGCCCTATCAGCACCGGAACCTCCACAAGCGGGCCTATCACGGCCGCGAAGGCCGCGCCGGAGTTTATGCCGAAGACCGCTACGGCAACTGCTATTGCAAGCTCGAAGTTGTTCGAGGCGGCGGTAAAGGAGAGCGTGGCTGACTGCTCGTAGGTCGCGCCGACCTTCCAGCTCATATAGAAGGAGACGAGGAACATGACGATAAAGTAGATCAGGAGCGGGACGGCAACCCTCAGGACGTCCAGCGGGAGGCGCACTATGTACTCGCCCTTGAGCGAGAACATCACGACTATGGTGAAAAGGAGGGCGATAAGGGTGATCGGGCTGATGCGCGGGACGAACTCCCTCTCGTACCACTCGCGGCCCTTGAGCTTGAGGAATACGAAACGCGTAAGCATACCCGCGATGAACGGGATGCCCAGGTATATGAAGACGCTTTTGGCGATCTGGGCCATGCTGATTTCGACAACCGTGCCGGACAGCCCGAACATCGGCGGAAGGTATGTGATGAAGAACCATGCGTATACCGAGAAGAACAGCACCTGGAATATGGAGTTGAAGGCGACCAGCCCGGCGGCGTACTCCCTGTCCCCGCAGGCCAGGTCGTTCCATACGATGACCATCGCGATGCAGCGGGCAAGACCTATCATTATGAGGCCGACCATGTACTCGGGGTAACCGCGCAGGAAGATTACGGCGAGCAGGAACATGAACACCGGGCCGACGATCCAGTTCTGGACGAGCGAGAGGCCGACGACCTTCCTGTCCCTGAATATCCGGCCCATCTCCTCGTATCGCACCTTCGCGAGCGGCGGGTACATCATAAGTATAAGCCCGGCGGCGATGGGGATAGACGTGGTGCCCACCTGGAAGCGGGTTATGTAGTCAACCCAGCCGAGGTGGAAATACCCGGATGCCACTCCCGCCGCCATCGCAAGGAATATCCAGAGGGTGAGGAACCTGTCAAGGAAAGAGAGCCTGCCCGAGATGCCCATTTGTTCTCCTTTATTCGGCCGCCTTGGCGGTGCAGCACCTTACTGAGGACTTCTCATTCTTGAACTTTACAAGCCTCTCCCGGTCCTCGGCCACCTTCGCGCCATCGATGCGGGATAGGGACGTAGGCAGGACGACCCGGTTCATTATATCAGTTAAGTCCAACTGGTAATGGTTCCACCGGCCTTCTTTTCTGTCTTTTATCAGCCCGGCTTCTTTAAGGATCGATAAATGAAACGATATGTTGGGCTGGGTCATTTGAAGCGCTGCGGTGATGTCGCAGACGCAGAGTTCCCCGTCTTCGAGGAGCTTCAAAATACGGAGGCGCGTCTCGTCTGAGAGGGCCTTGAAATATGCGGACAGTTTTTCCATTGAGGGCTCCTATATATAAATAGATACTTATATGTTAGCCAAGACACATAGTGTTGTCAAGTATAATTTGCGTTGCATCATCAAACATGGCTTATTGGATGAAATTTGATATACTTGATTGCATGGCGTCTGGGAATGGATAACGGAGACTATTTATCTCATGGCACTGCTTCTACTGAAAAAAGTTGCATTCCGGGCTGGCAACAAGATGATCCTGGACGAGCTTGACCTTGATATCGGGGAACGTGAGGTGCAGGCGATCCTCGGTTCAAACGGCACGGGGAAGACAACCATCGCGTGCCTGATAATGGGATGCGAGGGCTACCGGCCTTCAGCAGGTGACATATTATTCGACGGCAACAGCATCACCTCACTGGGCATTTATGAAAGGGCTCAGCTAGGAATCACGATGGCATGGCAGGAGCCTGTGAGATTCGAGGGTATCCCCGTCAAGACTTATCTCACACTTAACAGTAAGGACAGCGACCCTGCCCATTGCCTTGAGATGGTCGGGCTCTCCCCTGAGCGGTACCTGGGCAGGATGGCGGACAAATCCCTTAGCGGCGGGGAAAGAAAGAGGATAGAGCTTGCCTCGATCCTTGCCCTGAAACCGAGGCTCGCAATCCTCGACGAGCCGGATTCCGGAATCGACATGCTCTCTACCGGGGACATCATAAACGTAGTCAACACACTGAGGGATAACGGCGCGGCCGTACTGCTTATCACCCACAGGGAGGAGATATCCCGCATTGCGGACAAGGCTTGCCTGCTGTGCGGAGGCAGGGTGGTTTGTTCCGGACTGCCAGGGACCGTCTCGGAATACTATAAATCCATGAAATGCATGTTATGTGAGGGCGGGGTGTGTGCGAATGTCAGAACTTGACCAGTTGATGGAGTCATACACTATGCTTGAGGGTGACAGGGCGATCCTTGACGACGAGGAGATTGCGCACCTTGTGGTGAGCGACAACAGGATACTCAGCTCAAGGTCCGTGGAGGGGCTTGAGGTGGACGCAAAAGAGACTCCCGGGGGCATCAGCGCGAAGGTGCGGGTACTGGAAGGGGTACACCTTACCAAACCTGTCCATATGTGCTTCGGCATACTCCACAAGACGGGTTCTCAGGAGATAGTGATGGACGTGCGGCTTGAGCGCGGCTCGTCCGCGCATTTCATCGCCCACTGCATGTTTCCCGGGGCGGAGAAGGTCCGCCACGCCATGGACGCCAAGGTGAATGTGGGCGAGGACGCACAGATGCATTATTCAGAGACCCATTACCACGGGGAGTACGGGGGCGTGGTGGTCATACCGAAGGCGTCGGTTGTGGTGGAGAAGGGAGGCAGCTACTTCTCTGACTTCAGCCTGACGACGGGGAGGGTCGGCGTGCTTGATATAGATTACACCGTCGAGGCGGGCGAGGACGCGATGGCGGAAATGACGGCAAGGGTGTTTGGCCACGGCAAGGATGACATAAAGATAAAGGAAAGTGTGGCCCTTGACGGAAAGCGGGCCAAAAGCCTGATAAAGACCAGGATAGCGCTTGAGGGCGAGGCGTCCGCAGTCGTGACCGGCATAACGGAAGGGAACGCCGAGGGCGCGAGGGGCCACGTTGACTGCATGGAGATCGTGACGGGCCATGCGGTGGCAAAGGCCATACCGATTGTTAACGTGACAAACCCGCTTGCAAAGGTGACACACGAGGCGGCCATAGGCAGCGTGGACAAAAAACAGTTGGAGACACTGATGGCCCACGGGCTTTCGCCTGAGGAGGCGGTGGACGTTATCGTGAAAGGGGTTCTGGCATAGGCCAGTCACCATGACAGTTCGTCTGCCGGATTAACTGTTTTATCTGCTTTCCAGTTTACTAAGAATCTTTAAAATAAGCTCATTTTGTTCTTCCAGATGCTTAAGGATTGATTTGACTTCATTTTCCGCCTTTAAATTAATCGCATAATCCGCATCAGCCTGATGCCTGTCTCTTTCATTTTGACGGTTCTGTGCCATCATAATAATCGGCGCGGCATATGCGGCCTGTGTGGAGAACAGCAGGTTTAAAAGTATGAACGGGTACGGGTCCCAATGAGAGGCATAGGCAAAGATATTTAAAACCATCCATAAGAAAACCAGAACGCTTTGTAAAATAATGAAGCTCCACGAACCCATATATGAAGCTACTTTGTCTGCAATACGTTGCCCGGTTGTTAAAGAAGCTTTATGGGTTTGATGCCAGTTCTTGACACTACTTTCTTCCATATTTCTCTCCTCGATGATTCCCAGATTTTATTGCCAGTTATCTTTTAGAGTCTGCCCGCCTGTTTCAGCTTGTCCATCAATTCTTTTATCTTGGGCATTGCCTCGTTTGCGGCCTTCTCGCCTTCCATTATAGCCTCGTGCCTCTTGTCGAAATCGGCCGAGCCGATGGCACCCACCTTTGGCCTTATTACCACATCCGCACGCGGGAGCTGGTTCTCGGAGATCTTCGAGTACATGATGTTCACGCTCTGGAGTATCGTGGCCACCGTGCCGTCGGGCTGGGAGCGGTCAAGGTCTGAGGAAATGTCCACCGCGATCACGATGTCCGCGCCCTGCCTCCTTGCCGCGTCGATGGCGATCGGGCTGACCACGCCGCCGTCAACGAACATCTGGCCACCCAAAACAACCGGCCTGAACACGCCGGGGATGGAGCAGCTTGCCCGCACCGCCGTGCCCGTGTTGCCCCTGCCGAACACCATCTCCTTGCCGGTCTGGATGTTCGTAGCGACGGCATAGAACGGCAGCTTCAGCTTCTCCATAGGGAGGTTCTTCACCTGTTTGTTTACGAATGCCTGCAAGGAGTTCGCCTTTTATGAAGCCGTTGTCGGGGATGCCGAAGTCCGCTATGTCGCTCTTCTGAATGCCTAAGGCAAGCCTCTGGAGCGCATAGCCGTCCATGCCGGATGCGTAAAGGCTGCCCACGAAGCTCCCGGCGCTCGTGCCGACAACCATATTGACAGGCACGCCGTTGGCCTCAAGCACCTTTATGACGCCTATGTGCGCGAAACCCCTGGATGCGCCCGCGCCAAGCACCAGCGCGACCTTCGCCTTGGTATGGGGCTGCGGCTGGACGGCAGGCCCCGTCGCGCAGGACACGTAAGCATTGAGAGTGCAATGACACCCGTTAATAAGAAAACCAACTTTTTGAAATTCATAATCCAATCCTCCTGTTATAAAGACGCAGGGGTATCATAATACTAATGAAGGAAATTTGCAAATGAAGGCGGCTTCCGAAGAACTAAACAATAACAACTTTATTAGGAAGAAGATATGGAAGGACCTGTACCATCTGAAAAGGCGACTTGGCTTACACTTGGCATTTCTTGCATTTTGTCCCTTAACGCAGGGATAAGCTCTTGCTCAACCTCATAGTTCATCTGTTCAAGAGGCGACAATTCGCCTGCACCTGCTTTATCTTCAAGGAGTTTAAATTCAAATTTAGATAGCTTCATTTGAAAAATGTCTATATTCTTTGAAGCAGCAATATCTGATATTAATTTCTTATCATCTTCGCTCATCCTGGCGCCTAGATAAATTACACTGGGAGTGGGCATTGAATAATTTTGGTCGGTATTTGATGAGTCACTAATGTTTAATAAACGCCACTCTCTCTCATAATACCATTCTTTCGATTTATATAACGGTATCAGAAGGGAACCTATACCTATTTTTTCTATCTTATCATAATCATTAAGTTCTTTTGTGTCAACAAAGTCAAACGTCAGTCCCTCGCCTTTATTTATCACAGTTGCAATATCATTAATAACTGTCGCAGTGATATTTTGAAGTATGAATTCAATGGCGTGAGAAAGATCGCATAATATATCTGAATAAATAACAGGGAATAATTTTCGTTTACGTTCATCATCTGGATTAAGAGCTGTCAAATCATATTCAATACAGAAACCCTCGTGGTTTCTAGCGTAATGCGCCCACATTACTATAGAAGAACGTGATGAGCTAAATGAACAAAGCCTTAGCTTCTCATGATTACTACGATTCATTGATTCAATTAATTTTTCGTAATATCGCCTAACGGCTTTTTTAAATATCGCTAGCCATTGTTCGAGAAAATCGTCAGGTATGTTAGTTTGCGGAAGTTTTTTTCTAAGTAATAATATTAAGAGTTCGCCCAACGGGTCATGATTTGATTTTATTGTTTCAATATCTTCTTCTGAAAAACCAGTAACATTTGCAAACAATGAGTTGACTGTAGCCCGATTAATTCGTTCAAAATCAAATGTAAATGCGGAATCGTAAGGGTCGTTATATTCACGCGGGGAGCATAACCATGTGGTATCAGTTTTTAAATTATCTAAAGCGTGTTTATTGACTGGCCGGTATCTGAATATTTTATCAGGAAGATGGTTTCTCTTTAGGTCATACGCTTCAGAAAGCTGTGCGTTGTTAAGATAGTTTATATATTCTTTAATCCAAGTATCCAAAGCTAGTAACCCTTTATTTTTGGTCAGCCGTGTAAGACCCAGCCGTCATGCTACTTCCCTACCCAGCAGTGCGGGTCGGGCGAGTCGAAGTCGCCGGTGGTGGCATATGCGCGCGCGGTGCAGCCGCCCAGGCAGTCCTCGTAATGCTTGCAGGTGAGGCACTTCTCCTTGGGCTTCTTGTTGCGCATCCGCTCCAGAACCTTCGAGCCGTCCCAGAGGTCCTTGAGGTCGTCCACCAGGAGGTTGCCTATGACGACGGGTATGAAGCCGCAGGGCGTGACGTCGCCGTTCGCGCGGATGTTGAGCGAGAGCTTGCCGCAGGTGCTGCCCTTGACGATCGTATTCTCCGGGGCCTTGTGTATGGACGCGGTGATGGGGTCGTCGAACGATATGCGGATGTCCTTCTCCGCGGACTTGAACGCGAGCGCCTTCATGTAGAAGTCCTGCCACTCCTCAGGCGTGAGGTCGAGCTCGTCCTTGTTCTGCATGCCCTTGCCGGTGCATTTGTAGTTGTGCAGCGATATCTGCTCCGCGCCCAGGTCCTTGGCCTGCTGGACTAGCTTCTCGAACTCGTGGAAGTTTATCCTGCATATGACCGAGGAGATGGTGAGCCGCACGCCCTCGTCGCGTAAGCCACTTCGCCGCCTGGACCGCCTTCTTGTGGCTGCCGGGCGTGTTGCGGAAGCGGTCGTGGACTTCCGGGTCTGTGCTGTCGATGGATATGCCGACCGTCTTGAAGCCGGACTCGCTGCGCCTTCTTCGCCTTCTCCTTGGTCATGAGGAAGGCGTTCGTGTTCATGGACACGTTGTAGCCGAGCGAGGTCGCATACTCCGTAAGCTCGAAGAGGTCCTTGCGCAGAAGCGGCTCGCCGCCGCCGTAGTTTATGAACGGGACCTTGTAGACCGCGACCTTGCGCATTATCTCTTTCACCTGCGCGGTGTCTAGCTCCTCGGCCTTCTCCACGCGGGAGTAGCAGTGCATGCAGTTGAAGTTGCACCGAAACGTGAGCGTCCAGTTTATCGTGATGGGCGCGGAAGGTATCCTTTGTTTGTCACTCATGGCTGATCCAACCTCTGTTGCTTATATCCTCAAGAAACGCATGGACGTCTGTTGAAAGCGTCTCCCTGTCTACATCGAACACCTGCATGAGTTCGTCTATAATTGCATCCTCGTCCCGGCCGTCCGCAAGCTTCCATATCTCGCCGCCGAGGATGTTGAGCTGGTGCATCATGCCCGAGACGATGAGGAGCACCGTACCTTCGGACGAGGCGTCCTCGCCGCGCTCCATCGCGTTTATTATCTCCTGCCGTGCTTCTTCCTCCTCGCGCCATACGACGTCCGGGTTCCTCCTGATGTTCCGCATAAACTCCTCTTTTAAGGCAGCGCCACCTTCTGAGGCAGCACGGGTTCGATAATCACTTTTCCAATATAGTCTTCGCGTTCCTTGTCGTATATCTTGCGCCTGATGTAGGACACCTCTTTCGTCCCCCACCAGTTCCTGCTTGCGTCGACGTCTTTGGTCTGGCCGTCGCCCAGCTTGATGTCATATTCCGTGTTGGCGTAAATGTTGTTGAAGCTTATCGTCGCGCCCTCTGCATCCTGCCGCAGGAATATGCCGGTCTTGTTCCTCATGATCGTGTTGTGGTGTATGGACGGGCTCGACTTCCAGTAGCGTATTCCTACTTCCATACCGCTTAGGGTGCAGCCGGTTATCTCGACGTTGCCACCCATCACCACGCACCCCGCCGTAGCTGTTGTCAGAGAAGGTGCAGCCATCAACCTTTATGTCGCTGTCGTGCAGGTGGAGCCCCCAGCCGCCGAACCGGAAGTCACAATTGGAGAATGCGCTGCCGGTGCTATTGAGCAGCTTCACCTCGCCCCAGTCGCCGGGCGCGGGATTCTTTGCCCCGGAGGTGAAAAGTATCCTCTTACCGGGCATCCCTTTTGCTACTATCGTGCCCTTCACCAGCAGCCCGCTATCCGCAAGCCCTTCCTCGTCCAGCTTGCCCGGCAGGAACACGACCTTCGTGCCCGGCTCGATGGTGAGTGTCGCGCCTTTCTCAACCACAAGCTGGCCCTCCACCTTTACGGTACCGGACCAGCGCGCGCTCTTTGCCAGACTCTGCGCCATCGATGGCGACGCAAAGGCAATGGAAAGTACGGCAAGCGCTATTGTGGTGATAAACTTCATTTTATCGTCCCGGTGATCCTTGTCTTGCTCATCGGTTCAAACGTGATCCGTCCAAGAGACTGGTCGGAGGACTTGTCGAAGAGCTTCGCCGATATCTCAGCCGTGTTCAGGGTACCCCACCAGTTGTCGGTGGCGTCTATATCCGCCGGGTTGTCCTCCGCCATGGCCATATTGTACTCAATGTTATCGTATATGTTGTTGTAGCTTATCTTGACCGCCTGTGCCTTGTAGAGGTAGATGCCCTTGCCGTTCTTGGTCATGTCGTTGTAGGCGATCCGCGCGTCTACGCCCTCCCTGAGCCAGATGCCGTAGAACTCGTTATCCGAGATGTCGTTGAACGCGATGTTCGCTATGGAGTTCCTGGCGGATATGCCGGACTTGTTGCCGACTATCGTGTTGTGCTCTATGAACATCCAGCATGGGTGGTTGAAGTCCGCCTTCTTGAACGAGAGCGCGGTCCCGTTATGCGAGAAAACGCTGTTCAGAACCACCGCAGTGGAGGCGTGGTTGTGGACGCCGTTGTATGCGTAATATATCCTGCAGAACTCGACGACGTTGCCGTTGCTGCCTAGCAGGTTGATCGCGCCCCAGATGCCCGGCTTTGCGGCCTTGTCGGAGGACGTGAACGTTATGGGGGAGTCCGGCGTGCCGACCGCAACGATACGGCCCCTTACGATGATCTCCGCGCCGGGGAAGTACGGGGAATCAAGCCCAAGCATGTTGCGGCCGCCGTCAGTGTCGAGCTTCGGCTCGATGGTGTCAAAGCGGATTACCGTGCCCGGCATTACGGTGAGAGTCGCACCCTCCTTCACCAGTATGTCGCCCGTTATCCTTATCCTGCCGTCCCACACCGTGTCCTTGTCGATTGTAAGCAGACCGTAGCTCTTCTCTGTAAGCTCCTCGGCATTATAGGCCTTCACTATGGGCCTTTCGGGCGCACATCCGGACAGCAGCACAAAAGCGTACACTGATGACAATAACAACAACACGCGCGTCAATATGCTCAAGTTCAGCCTCCTCATGGTATTATGCTACATGCCCTTTGCCTTGTTCGATGCAGTCTCATATCTCTTTTTCACGCCGGCATCCGTCGCCTTCACCTTCAACGCCTTCCCGTACCAGTCGGCCGCCTCCTTGAACTTGCCCTCTTTATCGCAGGCAAGGCCCATGCTGTCAAGCGCGTCGAAATTGACCGGGTCCAACTTCAGTATTTCCTTGAACTGCTCCCTGGCCTTCGCGACCTTGTTCTGCCTGAGGTACACCATACCCAGTTTGTTGCGGGTCAGGACGTCCTTCGGGGCCATGCTAATAACCATCGAGTATTCCATCACCGCGACGGAGTCGGGCAGGAGCTCTCCCTCGTAATGCGCGAAGGCAAGAGACGGCAACAGGACAAGTACCGCAGCTAATATTAATTTAACCATAGCAAGCTCTTGCTTTTCAGTTGTTTTTGTGCCGCGGGTGAAAACTCGACGGCGCCGATAGCCGGGTCCCTGGACTTGTCGAACAGCATGGCCTTTATGCCGGCGGCATCGGTAGTACCCCACCAGTTACCGCGCGCGTCCACGTCCATAGAGCCGTTGTTGTCTATTGCGTAAAGAGAATTGTCGGTTATCTCGTTATCCGTTATCTTCACGTCGGAATCCTCGATGGATATGCCGGAGTTGCCGTTTCCCTTGATAACATTACCAGAAACCGTGCCGGTTGAGTGTTTGAGGTAGACGCCGCTCTCGACGTTGTTCTCCATGATATTGTCCTTAAGCTCCACCTGGGCAAGCTCGGCCGAGAAGCCCTTGCGGTTGCCCCTCAGCCTGTTGCCTGATGCGCGCACCTTCGTCTCCCTGAACGTGATGCCGTTTATCATGTTGCCTATGACGGTATTCCCGGTCAGCTCGGCCTCGCCGTAGAGGAAACGCACGCCCCAGTAATTATTGGTCAGAATGCAGTCCTTGATCAGGAGCTTCGAGTCCTTGAAGACCAGTGCGCCCTTGTTACCCGAGATGGTGCACCCTATAACATCAAGCTGGGAATCCTGGCACTGGATGCCCAGGTAGTTGTTGCGCAACTGGCTGTCTTTTATGCGTCGCCTTGGAGAAATGCATATGGAAGCCGCGGTATCCGTACTCTATGATGCAGTTCGACAGCTCGTTCTTGCGGCCCTCGCTCACCATGATGTTCACCGCGCCCCAGTCGCCCGGCCTCTTGTGCTCCTCGGCGGATGTGAAGACTATCGGCTTGTCTTTTGTGCCGTTGGCCGTGATGCTGCCCTGCACGTAAAGCTCGTTCTCGCCGATGCCGTCCTTGTCCGTGTCCGTCCTGGTGAACTCGACCGTCGTGCCCGGCATAATAGTGAGGTTTGCCTCCGGCGCGAACTGCACCACGCCGTCTATGAGAACGGTGCCGCTCCACGTCTGGTCTTTGTTGAAGGTGTGGTCGTGCAGCCGCAGTACACCGTCATCGGCAGCAAGGACAGCCGAAGGCAGAAGCATCACCATTATTATAGCGATTACGGTCTTCATAACAACGAAAAGTCTTTTATAGAGTTATATAGCGTAGCTACACCTATGAGCGTTACAAGGACCGCGCTAGCCATCGCGATGTAGGGCGCGATCCTCTCGGTGTCCATGAAACGGCCAGAGAAGCTTGCGGCCTTCAGCACGCCTATGCCTATCGCGACAAGGGCAGTCGCAAGGCCGAGCGAGAAGACAAGGACGAGGCCGACCCCTTTTGCAAGAGCGCCTGCCGATACGGCAGCCAGCAGCAGCGCAAACGCCGCAGGACACGGCACAAGCCCGCCCGAAATCCCCAGAACATGCCAGCTTCCACAGGCTAAGCTTCTCTCCCGGCTTGGGCGCGTAATGGGTATGGCTATGTCCGCCGTGTGAGTGCGCCTCGTGGAAATGCTTGTGCTCCCACTCGTGTTCCATCACCGGAGGGTGTACCTCTTCGTGTTCGTGATGGTCATGGTCGTGGTCATGGTCATGCGAGTGCCCTTCGTGGTCGTCGTGATGGCCGTGGTCATGCCCGCAATGGCTGTGTCCATTTTCATGCTCATGGTGATGAAGCCTGTGTATGGCACGCCACCTGGCATATATCATGGATAACCCGACGCCAAGGATAAGGACGGCGGCAATAAACCCGAGATAGGTGTGTAGCTGCTGGTCGGTATAGCTGGCTGCCGCGAACTTCGCGATTATTGCAAGCACGATTATGCTGAACGTGTGGGTGATCGTAACTATGATGCCGAGAAGCACCGCCTCGTACGTCCTGCCCTTGGAGCCGACAAGATATGCGGCAACGACCGTCTTCCCGTGCCCGGGCTCAAGGGCGTGGAACGCGCCCAGGATAAACGCGGCTATATAAAACCCGGCAAGTCCGCTCCCCTGTAACCACGTGAGAATATCCGTAAGGCTCGTGTTCATTAGTCCCTGTTAAGAAAGTCGTGCTCGTTTTTGGATATACTACATTTTTCAAAAGAAGGGCTGCCGCCGGCCCCGGACACCACGCCGATCTCGTTCCCGGTTATACTGCATGCCTCGAACTTCGGAGCTGCCGCACCCATGCAGACGATGCCGTACCTGCAGTCTGTGACTGTGCAGGCTGCGATATCAGGAGATGAACCGTAAAACGTGAGCGCCGTATCGGCCTTGGTGAACATGGCGTTTGCGACTCTGCTCTTCCCGGACTCAGGGCCGTCGAATATGATGCCGCCCCAGTCGCCGCGCTCAGGCTTTTTGCCGTTGATATCTTCCGGCGCCGGGCCGAAGGTTATCTCTTTACCCTTTTCGCCTTCCGCGACCAGCCTCCCACGCACCATTATCTCGGTCTGCATGGAGAGGAATGCAGGCTCGATCTTCGAGCTTTCGCTGGACATGAACATGACATCAGTGCCGGGAGCTATCGTAAGGGTGATACCCTCGGGGACAAGCACGTCACCGGCCACCACCACCCGCCCCAGCCAAGTGGTGTCGTGCGTGACTGCGCCCTCCACCTGCAACGGCATCGACGCCGGTGCTGACACCGGAGCTTCTGCGCCGAACACCTTCATGGAGAATACGAGCGCCAGGCAGAGTCCGGCGAGAAAATACTTGAAGCTCTTTATAACGAAATCCATCAGGCCGTTATAAGTGCAATTTTCGTTCCAACCGTCCACTAGAGCCCCTCATTGTGCATACAACTTATAACTAATCCGTCAAATCAGACGAAACCAGCCCATATTTTTCGAGTTTATAGCGGAACGTGCTCCTTTTAAGCCCAAGTGATGCGGCAGCGGCGGTCTGAGAGCCGCCACAGTCCTTAAGCGCCTTGACAATAAGTTGTCTTTCGAGGCCCTCGACCACGTCGGTCAGGCTTCCCTTTTCGGCCGGGGCCTGGTAACCACCGGATTCGCCTTTGTCGAAACGCAACGTAAGAGGCAGGCTTGAAGGGGATATGGAACCCCCTTTTTCAAGCACGACCGCGCGTTCTATTATGTTCTCAAGCTCGCGGACGTTCCCCGGCCAGTCGTAGTGGACCAGCATGTCCATGGCAACCGGGTCTATCGCCTCGATGTGTTTCCCGGTCTCGGCGGTGAACTTGGCCAGAAAATGCGCGGCGAGTTCAGGGATATCCTCCCGCCTTTCCCGAAGCGGCGGGATGGTAATGGACACCACGTTCAGCCTGTAGTAGAGGTCCTCCCTGAAACGGCCTTCCTTGACCGCCGTCATGAGGTCTTTGTTGGTGGCGGCGATTATGCGCACGTCCACCTGTATGGTCTTCTCGCCGCCCACGCGCTCGAACGTGTGCTCCTGGAGCACCCGCAAGAGCTTCAACTGGGTCGTGACAGGTATCTCGCCTATCTCGTCAAGGAAGAGCGTCCCGCCGTGGGCAAGCTCGAACCTTCCGGCCTTGCGTTTTATTGCGCCGGTGAACGAGCCCTTCTCATGGCCGAACAGCTCGGACTCGAGCACGCCTTCGGCAAGAGCCGCGCAGTTTAATATAACTAGCGGGCTTCCCTTGCGCCTGCTGTTGTAATGTATGGAGCGCGCGATGAGTTCCTTGCCTGTGCCGCTCTCGCCCTGTATAAGCACGCTGGCGTTGGTTGAGGCTACGCTGCTTACCAGCTCGTAGACCTCCTCCATGCCCCGGCTCTTGCCTATTATGCCGGTGAAGCGGTACTGCTCCTCTAATTCGCGGTGGAGTTCGCGGTTCTCGTTTATCAGGCGTTCCCGCTCCAGAGCCTTCTCGACCACCAGCTTGATCTCCTCCATCTGGAAGGGCTTGGTCAGGTAGTCGTACGCGCCCTGTCGCATAGCCTCGACTGCGGACTGGAGCGAGCCGTAGGCGGTTATCATCACCACGTTAAGCCCGGCGTCCTTCGCCTTTATCTTCTTTAAAAGCTCGATGCCGCTCATGCCGGGCATCTCGATGTCGAGCACCGCCAGGTCGTAGTCCTCCCCGGACATGGAGTCGAGCGCATCCTGGCCCCTCTCGAACGCGCTGACGAAATAGCCGCCCTTCGTGAGCACCTTGGAAAGCAGGCTCCTCATCCCCGGTTCGTCGTCTACAACAAGTATCTTTTCTCCGGGCATTAGTAAAAGTTCCTGGTTTTAAGTTATAGGGGCCGAAAAGTAATTATATTACAATTACGCTTGTCGCTTCAAGCTTTTTCGGGATTTATAGCCGGGCCTGCGACGGGCAGTGTGACGGTGAAGACCGAACCTTTTCCCGGCTCGCTCTGCACCTCGACCGTCCCGCCGTGCTCCTCAAGCAGCCTTGCGCATATGGCAAGCCCCAGGCCGGTACCCTCGCCGGGCCTCTTGGTGGTGAAGAACGGCTCGAAAACCTTTTCCTGGTCTTCCTGCGGTATGCCGGTGCCGGTGTCCGCAAATGACGCCTTTATCAGCCCCCCATCTTTATCGTAACCGGTCGAGACCACAATCTTGCCGCCCTCCGGCATGGCCTGAACCGCGTTTAACAGCAGGTTCATGAACACCTGTCTGAGACGGTCGGGGTCGGCGGCTATCTCCGGGATTTCGGGAGAGAGGTCGAGCGCGACTTCGACCGCCTTGAATATGCGCTGTGACCGGGCGGCATGCACCGTCCGCCTTATCACCTCGTTGACCTGGGTGGGAACCACCCCTAACACGGGCGGCCTTGAAAAGTCCAATAACCCCCTCACTATCCGTTTGCAGCGTTTGCTCTCCTCGAGGATGGTGACAAGGTCCTCGCGCCTGGGGTCGTCTGCGGGCATGTCTTCCAGCAGCAGTTCCGCAAAGCCCAGTATAACGCCGATGGGGTTGTCTATCTCATGCGAAAGACCAGCCGCAAGCTCGCCGACGGCGGCCATCCTCTCCGAGCGGATAAGCTCCTTGTGGAGTTCCTTCAGTTCGTCGTTCCTGCTCTTCAGGCTGAGGTTAGCCTCCTCGAGCTCCTTCCTGTGCTCCTTAAGCGAAAGCGCCATCCGGTTGAACGAGCGTCCAAGTTCGCCAATCTCGTCCTTTGCCGAAACCTCCACGAGGTGCTCAAGGTTTCCCTTTGCAATCTCGCCCGCTCCGTCTTTGAGCTTGAGGATGGGCATGGTAAGCCTGGTCGAGAACAGGGTCGCACCGATTATGCCGACCGCGATGAAGAACCCAGCCAGCAGAAGGAACTCCTCCCTGATTGCGGAAAGCCGCTCCTCAAGAGAACGGAATGATATAATATAACGCACCTTCAGGAACTGCGGCCCGCCCGTCTCGGTTACCGGGGCGAGGATATCCATGTAACTCTGGCCGTCCGGCCCGGTAAACTGCCGCACATCCATCTCTGGAGAATTCAGCCTCTTTATCAGGTCGGGGTCGGTCAACCGCTCCTGGCCGGGCCCTGGCCTGCCGGAGCCGGAATCGTAAAGCACCAGCCCGCTCTGACTTATAATAGACAAACGCGACAGGTCGGGGTAATAGCTGAAGAACTTGGCTACCTGCATATCCGGCGTGCCAAGGCTGCCGGCGCCTCCCCACGAGAGAGAGCCGTACGAACGCGCGACGTCAGTCGCCGTCAACCTTGCAAAAAGGCGGCCCTGCTCAAAGAGCTGCCGTTCGCGCTCCTTCCTCTCGGTACGGATAGTGATTGCGGCGTTTATCGATATGACCGCTATCACGAGGAGGCTGACAAAGATTATTACCTTCGCCCTGAGACCGACCTTCATCTAAGGCTCCACTTCCTGCATAAAGGCCTTTATAATCCCGCCGTATTCACGCATGAAACCCGCCGGGTCTTTGTTTGTCGTCCCTCCGATTATTACACTGCCGTCCTCGATGCATATCCATACCTGTCTGTGGAAGAAATAAAAAGACAGGAAAAGGCCGGCCATGAGCATTATAAAACCCGCCCATACAACAGGTACGCCCGGGTCCCTTACAATCTGAAACCCCGAATAGTTCCTGCCCTGCGGGTCCTTGCCGTAGGCGGTCTGGTAGATGACCAGTCCTTCGAACTTGAGCGGGTTGTTCACCTCGACGACTGCGTCTTTCAGGGTCTGGCCATCCCTCGTCAGCCTCACCCTGCTCGCGATGCTCTTTGTGACCGGTTCCCCCATGGACTGTACTTCGAAGCTGTAGGTGAAAAGCGGCGGGGCCAGAGGCCCACCTTCCGGCAACCCGGTATCGTAGGTGCCGATGACCCTGTCGTCTGAATAGATATCCAGGACCGCTTCATGTCTTTCGAGGTCTGCTTTTTCCGGGATTATCTTGTACCTCTTATCAGGCAACCGGAGCGAGCTGCCTTCCACCGCCTTATATATGCCGACCTTGACGCCAGTAGCCCTTTCACGTACCCGAAGCTTGAACGAGACAGGGTAATGCATTACTGAGAGGTTGTCCACGTTAAGCCTGAAACCCAAGGACTCGTCACGCCCGCGGTTCCAGTTGTAATACTGGTCGGACCAGTCGCCCTCGTAGATATTTATCGTGCCGACAAAGCCGAGGCTCCCGATGAGCGCACCGGCAAGAACCGTGAGGATACTTAAATGCGTTATCATGTCGCCCCAGGGCCCGAGTATTCCCTTCGCGGCATAGATGTTGTTCCCGCTTTTTATAATCCGGTATTTTTTGTCGGTGAGCGCCCTCTCAAGCACATGGACCTTGTCCGGCGCCGGGAGGTCGTTATGGATCTTCAGTCCCCTTATGAACTCCGGGCTCTTTTCGACATCCGGCCTGAACGTGCGCCTGATTATGTTCTTGAGGCGCTTAATGCTGCAGACGAGAAGGTTCAGGCCCAGCATGAGTACAATAGCCCTGAACCCCCATGAGTGATAGAGGTCTATGAAACCCAGCAGCCTGAACTTCGTGTAGGTGTCTTCTCCATACCTCTGGATGTATATCTGCGGGTCCTGCGCCTGGGGTATGAAGGTCCCTATCACCGAGACCGCGGCAAGGATAATAAGAAGAAAAACCGCGAGCCTCATGGAGGAGAAAAAGGACGTGATCTTTTCCGGGAGGGGTCTTGGCATTATAGCTACCTTGAGCCTGAAAACCTTTTAAGGGTGATGTCTATCCCTTCGACCGTCGCACCTTCGTTCACGTCTACGGAGTGGTCGCCGCTGCCGTCGTATCTTCCGTACGGCTCGTCCGGTTTGGGGACGCCCATGAATCCGGTCCTGGCGCCCACGTAATATCTACCGGGTTCAAGGACATATATTACGAATACGCCGTCCTCGCGCGTCCATTCCGATACGTAATCGGGCCGCCCGGTCATCCTTGGGTCTTTGTAGGCAAACGCGTACGCCTTGGCGTAGGGCTTCCCGTCCCTTGACTTTATAATGCCCTTGATGCCCTGGCCCCCGCCGCGCCCGGAGAAGACGCTGAACAGCATGTTGCCGGTAAGCTCCTCAAGCTTCAGGTCCACTTTGACGTATCCCGAACCGCCGACATCTATAGGCCCGTACGCCTCGGGCGTATAGTAATCGCCCTTCTGCAGGTTCCCCGATATGCTGCCGGATGTCCTCTTCCTGGCGACCGCATAGTATTTACCCGCGGGGAGCTCGGTTATGTATTTCCCGTCCTCACCCGTCGGCTCCGCCATGAAATCCGCAGGACCGCGGAACCTCTTTGACGGGTCGGTATAGAAATAGACCTCGGCGCCTGATAACGGTTTTTCATCCGGGCCGGTGAGGACGCCTTCAACACCGCCGGAAGATACGCCTGCAACAGGCGGGCCCCCCTGCCCGGCGCAACCGGTAAGCATGAAAAATACGACAGCGATTAATAAGAGCCTGGCCTGAAACATCGCACCCCTGAAGCTTAAAACAATAAACAAGAGGCAGATGGAACGGGCCACCTGCCTCGGCAATAAGACTTTGTCGGCCAGGCTACCGGTACAGGTTGTACGGAAATACCATCATGCCGTGCTCGTCTTTATATTTGTACCTGTTGTCCGTGATATTCTCCAGCGCCCTTGCGCACCACTCCCTGACATAGGGGTCTTCGTCTTTATCCATTATTTCCGTGAGCGGCGCGACCGCGTCCTTCGCGTTCAAGGTGCCAAGCGATATGGCGGCGTTCACCCTCGTCATCATGTGCTTTGAGCCTAAGCGCGGCTACAAGAGGGGCGACCGATTTCTGGGTGCCTGCCGTACCCAGCGCAAGCGCGGCGGCGGCGGCAACGTCGTCGTTCTCGTCGTTTATGTGCCTTATCAGCGGGTCTTCACCCCTCTTGTCTTCTATAATGCCAAGCGCCCTGGCCGAGAAAGCCCTGACGTCGCTGTCGGGGCTGTCCATCGCCCTTATCAGCGCCGGCACCGCAGGCGCGCCGATTGCGATCAACGCACGGGTGGACTCCTTCTGGAGCGCGTCGTTCTTCTCGGCAAGCGCCGATATAAGAGGGTCGATCGCAGACCTCCGCCTTCAGCTTGCCAAGCGCCCATGCGGCGATGTAACGTCTCTTGGGCTCGGTCTTTAACATTTCGAGAAGCGGGCTTACCGCCCTTTTATCGCCTATATCTCCAAGCGCCGCCGCCGCGTATTCCCTGATATCCGGGTCGTCGTCCTTCAGGCTCTTCAGAAGCTCCGGCACCGCAGGGCTGCCTGCGTCAATCAGGGCCTTGTAGGCTGCGTCCCTTTCAGCCCTGTCACGCGAGTGGAGCGCGTCTATCAACGCCCTGGTTGCGGACTGGTCACCCCCGGCGGAAAGCTCTTCATACTTCGGGATATCAGCGGAATTTTTGACCGATGCGCATCCGATAAAAAGTGCAAGGTAAACCGCAACCACAACCAGACTCGCGACCCTCAGCATACTCGTCCCTCCACAAAACAGATGTTTAAAATTAGCACAAAAGCACATTTATTTCAAGAATTTATAGAAATTCCTGCTTGTTAGCGCGCGACTCCCCGCGAGATGTGACCCTTATCGCGGCGCGGTCTGTAAGCGGGCATTTCGTCTCGCATATGCCGCAACCCACGCAGAGGCTCTCGTCGACAAACGGTCTCTTGAACGTCTTGACCTCGCCGGACATGGTGAGTACCTTCTCATCCTGAAGCCTTATCGCCTTCTTCGGCGTTGGACAGTGCTCCTCGCACACGATGCAGTCGGAATCGCCCTTCCAGGGCAGGCAGTGGCTCCGGTCCACCTCGGCAAGTCCGAGTTTCACCTTGTGCTTCTCCTCGACCGGGAGCCTCTTTATGGCGCCGGTCGGACAGACCTGACCGCAGAGCGTACAGTTGTATTCGCAGTATCCTATGCGCGGCACAAGCACCGGGCTCCAGAGCCCGGCAAGGCCGGCCTCGAAGAGCGAGGGCTGGAGGCCGTTGGCGATGCAGACCCTCATGCACTCGCCGCAGCGCGTACAGCGGGCGAGGAAATCGTCCTCCGGCAATGCGCCGGGCGGCCTTATGGCGGACGGGGCCGGGGCCTTCCTGTAAGCCTCGGACCCCAGGACCGGCACTGCCGCCGCGCCTAATGCGAGCGAATAGATGACACCCCTTCTGGAGAGGTCGAGCGTCGTATCCTCTGCCTGTACGTCGCCCGTGAAGCTTATCGCCTTCTCGGGGCAGACCGCGCGGCAGTCCATGCACCCGATGCATTCCTGACGTGACGTGGTTATGAACTCTTCCTCCACGGCACCCATGCGGCAGGTCCTTCTGCAAAGCCCGCAGTCTATGCAGTCCGGCTCGGATACCCTTCTTTTTACGATGCCGAACCTGCCAAGCAACCCGAATATCGCGCCAAGCGGACAGAGGTTCCTGCACCAGAACCGTTTCTGGTAGTACTCCAGGCCAAGGATGGTTATAAATACAAGGCCGATGAGCCCAGCCATCCTGTAATGCGGCTGCTCGAAGGCGAGGAAGTGGTCCTTAAGGAAACTGTAGACGGGCTCTGAGACCTTGGATACCGGGCCTGCCTTGTACAGCGCATCGAACGTGGTATTTATCGCGTAGTTCGCCGCCGGGAAGACCGTGGCTGTGAACGACCGGATAAGAAGGCTTATCGGGTCGAACAGGAACACCAGCTGGAGCGTGAACAGCGAGGACGCGAGAAGGAACAGAAGGATAAGGTATTTGAACTTGCTCCACGACTGGGGGACTTTATTCTTCCTCCTGAGCTTCCTGAAGACGGTGGCGTCGGTGAAGTCGAGCACAGCGCCCAGGGGGCAGACCCAGCCGCAGAAAAAGCGGCCTATCAATAATGTTAGGGCAACGGTGATAAGGGCGGGCCAGACCAGGGATATGAGCACACGCCCGGAGAACACCGCCGCCGCGGCGACGAGGGGGTCGAGCCTGAGGAACACGTTCACGGCGTAGGGCAGTATGTCGTTGTCCTTGTACTCGGTGTTCAGGAACAGGAACACAAACACCAGGAACACCAGGAACTGGGAGAGCCTTCTTAAAATCCGCATTAATACAGCCTGCCTATGCCGAGACCTTCTTCAGCTTTATGCCGTTTATATCAGCGACGCCGAGGCCTGAGTCATGCGCGAACTGGAGGTAGCGTACCTCTTTGGGCGTCTTCCCGAAAAGCGTAGCGGCGACCGTGTCCACCGCGACGATGTCCCTGCCCGCGACCACCGTGTTCATGACCTTCACGTCCTCGAGCCTGCCGCCCTGCGGGCCGTTTGCAATGAGCACCCGGGTCGCATCGACTATGACGAGGTGGGACTTTACCGCGCGGTTCAGATCCGGCAGCGCCTCGTGGATGTTCTTGTGCAGCACCGCCCTGTTGCTGCCAATCACGCCCATCACGTTTTTCATGCCCATTGTGAGGACAGCCGCGCTGTGGTGCTTCGCCACCGGGAGGTTGATGAACTTGTCCGCGGACAGGACGTCCTCGTAGACGTCCCAGCCTTTCAGGAACTTGCCGCCCTGGATATCGACGCGCCTGAATTTGCGTTCGTCTATATGCGTTACCTCAAGGCGGCTGTCTTTTATGGCCTCGAGCGCGGGCGCGATACCGCTGCTTGTATAGCACCGGCGTGCGTCGTTGCAGGTGCGGTCGAATACGCGCACCTTAGCCGCTCCGGCCTCAAGGCACATAAGCACGACCTCGGCAACCAGCTCCGGGTTGGTGTTTGCGGCCTGCTCGGGCGTGCGGTCCCAGCCGATGTTCGGCTTCACTACGACAACATCGCCTTTCTTGACGAAGGCGGACATCCCGCCCAGTGCCTTGACCGACTCACGCGCGAGCTTTCTGGGAGAGCTCCCTTTGGCAATGACAACGACAGGCCCATCGGACGCGGCCCAGGCCTTACCGAGCAATGCCCCCGGAACTACTGCGGCGCCGACGCCTACGACCGCGGCGGACTTTATGAATTCCCTTCTGTTCATATCAGTCTGTTGTCCTTCAGGAACTTCCTGGTCGCCTTCTTGGTGTTGCCGTTGCCGCCCTCGGCGATAAGCTTTGACATGACGGCGTTGTCTATCTTGCCGGAGAGCTTGTTTATCACACGTGGCAGGGCAGGGAACTTGCCGAGCGTATCCTTCTTCACTATAGGCGCGGCGACGGACGGGGTCTTCCCGCCTTTTCCGCCAAGCACGCCAGAGTCAGAGAAACCGAAGGGCTCAAGCCAGATAAGGTTCATGTCGCGCTGGTAGACTTCCTTCAACGCGGAGAACACCTTAGCCTCGTCCGCCTCGGGCTGTTTGCCCAGGACGTCGATATAGCAGCGGCCCGTGTAGTCGAGCATTATGTCTAGTTCACCCTTCTTCATCGCTTCGCCGAGCGACTTATAGTCGTTAAAGGTCTTGACCACCACTGTCGTGCCGGTACGCTCCGTGATGAGTATGGACAGCATATCGGCCATTACGGTATTGTCCGGCCCGTTGACACTCCCGATCACCAGGGACTTCCCGACACAGGCGTTTGAACTTTGGGCGCCTGAAAACATAAAGACGGCAAACAACGCTAAAAGGAGCACCTTTCTCAACATCACAAAACCTCCGTTACGTATTATCATTCCTCAGAAATCTCGATAACCCCGGGACTGACTGCGCGTCTGCTGACCTTTGCGCCGCCGGGAAACTGCACCATTATATCATAAGGTCCCGCGTCGGGGAGCCTGAATAAAAGCTCCATCGGGGACTGCGAACAGAAACCGTATGTCGTCTGAAGCTCCTGGCTTGCAAGCAGGGCTTCCCTCTTGCCGAGACCGCCAGACTTGTAGAGCCTTGCGACCGCGCCCACTGCGGCCCTGCCCTTGACGGCCGGCCGCACCTTTATGTAGCTCTTACCGCCAAGGTTGTTGCGGTACAACTTATTGTGTCCGTCGTAGTTTGCGACGTAGAGGTCGAGGCTCCCGTTACCATCCACGTCCGCAAGCGCGACCCCTTCGTTCTTTGTGAACAGGGCGAGGCCTGTGTCCTTCACTTCGGCAAACTTCCCGCTGCCCAGGTTCTTGTAGACCCTGACCGGGCCGGCATAGCCCGCCACGACAAGGTCGGGGTTACTGTCTCCGTCTATGCAGCCCGCCGCCGCGCCTATGCTGTGGCCGGACGTTATACCGGATTCCGCAGTCACGTCCCTGAAACCGCCGTTCCCGTCGTTCAGGTATAAATGGTCCGGGCCGTCGTAATTGGTGACGAACAGGTCGGGGAAGCCGTCGCCGTTAAAGTCGGCCGAGACCGCACCCATCGACCAGCCGATGCCCGTGACGCCTGAAGCCTTTGCGGTATCCCTGAAACTACCAGTACCTGTGTTTATAAAGAGCCTGCTGTCCTCGGGTTTGCCGAAGCCGCCACGCATCACGAAGATGTCGGGCCTGCCGTCGCAGTTAAAGTCGGATATCAGCGCGCCCCAGCTTTTGCCCTCCTCAGAGAGCCCTGATGTTTCGGTAGCGTCTGAAAACAGGAGCTTTCCGCCCCCGCTGTTCTTGTAAAGTGTATTCGTGCCCCAGTTGGATACAAATATATCCAGCTTACCTTTTCCCGCGAAGTCTCCGGCAACGGCCGATATGCCGTTTTTCCTGCCCGAGGCCCCGGACTTTTCCGATATGTCGATGAACCTTCCATCGCGTCCCTGCCTGTAAAGAACGTTTATTCCATAGGGGTATGCGCCCCTGACGACATAGAGGTCGAACTGGCCGTCGCCATCGAAGTCCGCAAATACGGCCCCTATGCCGTCCTTTTCCTTAATACCTCTCGCGTCCGTGACATCTGCAAACCGGAAACCGCCCATGTTCTTGTACAGCCTGTCCCTGCCCTTGACACACGGCAGGAAGAGTTCCGGTAACCCGTCGCCGTCGAGGTCGCAGAAGTTGACGCCCTCGCCGTACTTGAGCGACGGTATGCCCGATGTCTCCGTGACGTCTGTAAACCACGGGCCGGCTGCAAAGGCCGCCGCAGGCGCAACCACCACCAGCAACCAGATCAGCAGGGACCTAGGCAAGGTCAACGCGCATTACCTTGACCTTCTTGAGGTCGATCTCGCCAAGCCCCATCTGCGATGCGTAAAGCACATGGGGCACGTCTTTGCCGGTAATGTTGAAAAGCGTAGACCCGTACGAGTCTATCGCCACCGGGTCTTTCCCGGCGATGACGGTGTTCATGGTCTTTACGTCCTGTATCCGGCCACCCTGCGGGCCGTTGCCTGTAAGGATGTGCACCGCATCAAGCACTATCAGGTCAAACTTCATGACGGTGTTCAGTTCGGCTATATTATGATCAAGGTCGTGGTGTATGTTGCCCCTGTTGCCTCCGAGAACGCCCATGATATTCTTAAGGCTCATCGTGAGCCGCGCCGCGTTGTGGTGTTTGGCTATCGGGATGTTTATGAGCCTGTCTGCGTCGAAGAAATCCTTGTAAAACGTCCAGCTCTTGAGTGTGGTACCCCTCTTTATGGGCATCTCCACGTATTTGCGCTCGTCCAAGTGTTCTATGGTGGCGGCCGGGTTGTTCAGTGACTCGACCGCGTCCTTTATGCCGCTACGTTTGTAGCAGCGCCTCGGGTCGTTGCACGGGCCGTCCATGACACGCACCTTCTTTGCGCCCGCCTCAAGGCACATCTTCACGACCGTCTTTACGACGTCCGGGTTTGTGTTGGCCGCAAGCTCGGGCGTGCGGTCCCAGCCGATGTTCGGCTTGACTACGACGACGTCGCCCCTTCTGACGAACTTGCCCATCCCGCCAAGCGCCATCACGGCCGCGCGGGTCATGGACTCCGGCGTGCCGTTTTTGGCTACGGCTATCGTCGGCTTCCCTGCATCTGCCGCGAAAGCCTCGCCGACAAACCCTGCCGGACTCCCTTTGAGGAGTTGCAACCCGCCCGCTGCCAGGGAGCAGGCGAGCGCCCCCTTTAAAAACCTGCGCCTCTCAGATTCATAGCTCATGGCCTTCTCCTACATCATCCCGCAGTCTTTGACGGGTGCGGTTAAAAATGGCTTCCACGTAACCAGGCCAAGCGCCCCGTCCTTTGTCTTGTCGAATATTCCAGCATCGATGTCGTCCGGGTTGGACGTGCCCCACCAGTTGTTGGTGTAGTCCATGTCCTCCCTCTGGTTTTCGCCGAGCTTGACGCTGTAGCTCTTGCTGCCGACAATATTGTTGTCGTATATCTTTACCGTCTTCCCGCTTTTTTGCACCGGGAAGAACGTCTGTTCGTTGTCCTTGAACGTGTTCTTCGTCACAGTGGTGCGGGAGCCGTGTGCCTCATACCTGATGCCGAAGTAATTGTCTATGAAGTCGTTGTGCTCGATCAGCACGTCCGTCGTCGAGAACCGCATGCCTTCGAAGTTTTTTGTGAAGATGCAGTTCTTCACGCTTGCGGTGGAGTAGTGCACCTGGAGCCCGGAGAAGGCGTACTCGAACTTACAGTACTCCACCTCTGAGTCCTTGTTGACGGATATCTGGACGAAAGTCCAGTCCTTCATCTTCGGTTTATCCTGCGCCGATGTGAAGGTAATCATTTTGTCCTTCGTGCCCTTCGCGATCAGCCTGCCTTCGCAGGTAAGCTCTCCGTCGCCGATGTTGTCGCCGTCTTCGTCGACCCATACAAATTTGACTAAAGTGCCGGGCAGTATCGTGAGCGTGACGCCGCGCTTAACGACGTTCTGGCCCTTAAGGATCACCGTGCCGCTCCAGGTGGTGTCCTTGGTGATATAGCCCTTGTCGTAATAGAGCGGATCGGCGGCGAAGGCTGGGGCGGAAACCAAATAGAGCAACATAAATATGTAATAGATTTTTTTTGACATTTCTTTTCTACGTTATTGTAGGGGCCGACCATCGTGTCGGCCCTTCCTGTGTTTTGCATTTTTAAATGCAGGGCCGACACGATGGTCGGCCCCTACAATACGGTATTTACGGCAGTATCTGCTCGACGGTTATATCGACGCCTTCGAGTACGTCGCCGGTCTTGACCTTTACAGAGTGGTCGCCCGTGCCCTCGTAGCGGCCGTACCACTCGCCCATGCCGGGCGTGTCGCCATAGTCGGAGCGCGAGCCTATGTAGAACACGCCGCCCTGCGCAAGGTTAAGCACGTACTTGCCGTTCTCGTCGACGGCGCGCGAAATGTACTCGGGCCGCTTGTGCGCCATGACCTTGTCTAGGTAGGCGAAAGCATAAACGCCCTTTACGGGCTTGCCGTTTTTGTCGAGTATCCGTCCGGTTATATGCGTTCCGGTGTCGCGGAACAGGCTGTCGTCCTTGCCTATCTCACCAGCCTTGTTTACCACGCCGAGGCTTATCTTCGCCACCTTGCCGGCCTTTACCGGGACGGGGTTCGCAACGTAGTAGCCGAAGTAGTCGCCGTCCGTGAGCGGCCCTGCGCCCTTGCCGTTGGCCCTCTTCCTGACGATTACGAAGTAGTCGCTCTCCGGAAGGAAGTCCACCCTGAAGACGCCGTCCTTGCCTGTCGGGGGCGACGAGGAGTAGCCCATGCCCCTGAAATCGTTCTTGCCGTCTAAGTAGAGTGTGACGTTTGCGCCGTCGAGAGGGACGCCGCCGTAGGACACCACGCCGGTAAGCGAACCGGAGCCTGCGTCAGTGGAATCTGTGTAGGACGGCTTGGCGTCCAACTTGACCATCGAGAAGCCGACATGTGTATACCTGCCCGGCACTACGGTTATCGGGTTCGAGCCCTGGAAGGAGAAGTAGTCTCCCGCCTCGGTAGGGCCGTCGCCCGGCCCGGCCTGCCTTTTCTTTGCTGCAAGATAATACCTGCCGGTGGGGAGGTCTAGCTTCCATGTGCCGTCGTCCGCGGTAAGGGCTGACGCAAAAGCGGGCTTCATCGCGACGAGGTCTGCAAAGCTGTTGTAGGCATATACGGTGGCCCCGGCTATGACCTGGCCGTCTGAGACCACCCTGCCCTCAAAGCCTGTGTTCGGCGTCTGCGCTGCGGGTTTTGCGGCCGCTGGCATGTTGTGAGCGGAGCCTTCCTCGTGCGCGAGAGAAATCGTCGCGCCGAATGACAGTGTTACGGCAAACATCAGCAGTAGTAAGAGTCTCATTGCACCGTCTCCACGGTAATGTCTATGCCCTTAAGTTTCTCGCCGGTCTTTATCTTTACTGAATGGTCCTCGCTCCCGGCATAACGCCCGAGGAGGTCGCCCCTTTCGGCCGGGCCGCCGATGGTGTTCCTGGCCCCTATGAAGTACTCTCCACCTTCCGAGAGGTTGATCACATATTTACCGTCAGGCGAGGTTACCTTCGAGATGAAATCGGGTTTCTGGGTCATCATGGAATCGCGGTAGGCGCTCGCGTACACGCCAGCAACGGGCTTGCCGTCTTTGTCCACCACAAAACCCTCTACGACCGTCTCTCCGGCCTTGACCGTGCCGCCGAGGGTGACTTCCTGCCCGCCCTCTTTCACCTTGATGAGCTTGTTGACCATGCTAATCGAGATGACCGTATAGTTGTCCTTCTTGACCGGTACCGGGTTCTCGTGGGCAAACCCGAAGAAGTCTCCCTCGCCCAGGGGGCCCATCTTGTCCTCGCCCGCCCTCTTCCTGGCCACGACGTAATATGCGCCCTCGTCGAGGTTGAACGCGAAGTCGCCATCCTTGTTGGTGAGCACCGATGCGTAGCCTATGCCACGGAAAATCGTCTCGCCGTCCTGGTAGAGCGTGACGCGTGCGCGGTCAAGCGGCTTCCCGTCGGCGAATACCCTGCCGCGTATACCGGTGCCGCCCGCTTTTGCCTTGACGCCCATGTCGATTATGGGGCTGCAGTTTATGCCGATGTTGATCGTCTCGCCCTCTCCCGCGACGACAGGGTTCCCGCCGTAATAGGAGTAATAGTCGCCCGGCACAAGGACGCCTTCCTTGCCGCTTAGATATTTTTTGGCGACGAGGTAATAACGCCCTTTTGCGGCCTTAACCTCGAAGGCCCCGTCCTTGGCCGTAGGCCCGGCCTGGAAGTCGGCCTTGCCGTTAAAACCCCCGTCGTATTTCGAGTAGAGGTAGACATAAGCCCCTTCGAGCGGCTTGCCCTGGAAGTTTACCTTACCCTTGATGGCCGCATCGCCCTGTGCGTTGGCAACAACGGGCAACAGAAGCATCAAAGAGACGGCGAGACTGAACAGAAAACGTGACATGATAATATCCTCTTTATTATTGGAATCCGGCTGTTTTTATCCTGGACTTCTTCCAGCCATCATACTTTATGCGGTCCTGGATGTAAACCCCGGAGTAGCCCTCATATGTGCGGGTCGGGGTGTCGTAGTAATCCGTGAAGCTCTTTATATTGGCATCAGAACCCTTGTTTTCCATCTCGGCGGTCACGGCCTGGCCCCACCAGTTGCTTGTGGCGTCTACAAAGCCCATTATCTGTGCGCCGTCGTCCACTTGCTGACGGACAGCCCTGCCCTTGCTGGCAAGGGATGCGTTCTGCGCCTGGCTGCCCCTTTCGGGCTTATTGTTTACCTTGCGCTCCCAGTCCGAGGACATGTTGCCAAGTTCAAGCTCGATATCGTTCGAGTAGATATTGTTGCCGTTGATCAGGGCATAGGAGGAAAGGTCCAGGTATATCGCCTTTTTGTTCTCGAATATGTTGTTGGCGTTTATATGCGGGTTGCAGAGCTGGACGCAGACAATACCCTTTTCGCTGTTGTGGAGGTTGTTGTTCTTGATTGCCGGACTCGATGCCCTGAAGCAGACAATCGACTCCTTTCCTCCGCTGATGTCGTTTTTCTCGATAAGCGGGGAGGAGAACTGCTGGCAGACTATCCCGCTCTCATTGCCGCTCAGACGGTTATTCCTGATTACAAGGCCGTTGCCGACCGATGAGAGGAATATCCCGGCCTTGTTGTCCTTTATTGTGTTGTTCTCTACAGGCGGTACCGGTTTCGAAAGGGATATGCCGGTTTCGCACCCGGATATGGTGTTGCCTTTTATCGTGGGATATGAGTCCTGTGACGCGGCAATGCCAAACGGGCCGCACTTTTCGATTATATTGCCGGATATGACAGGCGCCGAGCCCATCTGGCAATTGATGCCACCCTGCGTCATCGACCTGATGGTATTTCCGTCGACCAGGGGCTGCGCCTTGCGTGCAAGCACCAGGCCCTGCCCGCCATTAACTATGTCGCAGTTCTGGACCGGGACCGAGCAGGCCGCCATGCCTATTGACGCCGCATAGCTGATGCTGCACCTTTTGAGTATGGTGCCATCGCCCGCGCCGTCAAGGCTCATCGTCCAGTCACCGGCGGCGGGGACCTTCTCATCGGAGGTGAAGGTGATAAGGCTGCCCTTTTTACCGGCGGCCTTCAGGACCCCTGCGACGGTAATACCCGCGCCCTTCTTGAAGCGGACAACAGTACCGGGTTTGAGTGTCAGCGTGGCGCCTTTCAGGACCCTGATGGGCTGGTCGACGACAATAGTCCCGGACCATGTTGCGTTGGTTTTGATGTCCGAGGACATTC
Source organism: Nitrospirota bacterium (assembly GCA_963845245.1). GTDB lineage: Bacteria > Nitrospirota > JACRHJ01 > JACRHJ01 > JACRHJ01 > CAWJRJ01. The sequence continues at coordinate 139,805 of CAWJRJ010000016.1, read as the reverse complement.
TTATGGGGGTTTCTTGCCCGAACGCCGGTGCGGCGGCAAGGACAATTAGAAGAAATAGCAGGATAAATCTTTTCATATTGTTTTGACTCCGGAGAAATACTTTATTCCGGAAGGATAAAGTGCAAAAACTATACCATCATTGGCTTAATAAGAGGGCGTAAAGGTATCCGTCGCGGGAACCGGCGTATATTGTGCCGTCAGGCCCCACTGACAGGCCCTGTACGGCATCTCCTGCCTTGAAAAGGCCTACCGGTTTGCCCGTTTTGAGGTCCAGGCAGTACACGTTTCCTGCGTTGTCGCCGTACACGCCTCTGTCATTTACCCTCTGGGGTGACGAATATATGCCACCCCCTCCGGTGAACTTCCAGGCCAGCTTGCCGGTATCCTTATTAACGGCATGGAGGGTACCGTTGCAGTCGCCGATTAGGACAAGATTTTCAGCCATTAAGGGGGAGGAATATTCGATGCGGCCGCCGGTGTCATAGTTCCATGATTTCACTCATATACCAGCTATCAAAGCTGTATAATATGCCATCACCTGAACCGAAATATAAACTTTTGTTCTTAATTATAGGGAGAGGAATTTACTGCTTTGCCGGTCCGGACAACATATATTGAAAAGTCTTCCCTACCCGTTTCGTCATCATTATATACAACGAACCGTCACCGGAACCTATATATTATTTTTATTCGCTTACAAAGACACCCGGAACATTACTTCGATGGAATCTTCGAGTTCAAATATCAAATGCCTTACTTCGAATCGCTCCTCCAGTTAAATATTCCCAGATTTTTTTACCTGTAAGTGCATCAAGCTTGTATAATCTACGATTGAAGCCTCCCATATAAATATTTCCATTATCTATTACCGGCGAGGCCTGTCTGTGGTCGTCGAAGTTCGAAGGGGCCATTTCATACTTCCAGACAAGCTTGCCGTCCTTTATATTGAGACAATAGATATTTCTGTCCCACGAACCAAAGAAGACCCTGCCCTCAGAGACCACAGGAGAGGAGTCAACGCAATCGCCGGTCTGAAAGCTCCAGACAAGCTCGCCTGTCTTTTCATTTACCGCATAGAACTTTTTGTCCCATGAGCCGAAGTAGACAGATCCCTTCCGACACTGCGGGCGAACAGTCAACGAACCCGCCGGTCTTGAACTTCCACTTGACCGAAAGCGTAACACCATCGACGCCCGCGCCGATTACTTCCGCTTTTGCAGGTTCTATTGCCGCCTTGCCGATGTTAGGGTCGTCTTCCTTGTCCCACACCTTCCTCGCAATCTGCGAGGCCTCAGCCGTCCCCCACCAGTTGCCCTTCAGGGTAACATCCTCCGCATGGAAGTCGCCGAAGCGCAGGTCCATCCCCGTGTTGCCGGTGATGTTGTTGTTCTCTATCGTGCAGGCGGAGTCCTTTTCGTTAAGGAATATGCCGTCGCGGTTGCCGGTGATATTGCACCATGTGACCGTGTTCTTGCACTGCCTGAAGTTGAGGCCCTTGCCGGTGTTGCTGTAGATGTCGCAGTGGTCGAATGAGACCCTGGATACGCCGAGGCGGCTGCCGTCCTCGTTATTGCCGTATAATACAGCGTGAGACGTCGAACTGGGAGAAGTGCGAATGAAGGGTATACGCGGAGTACTCAAAGATACAGTTTTTAAACAGGCTTCCCTTTGAGTGGTCGAGGAAAATGCAGCCCCAGGAGCCGGGAACAGGAGAACTTACGGCTGATGTAAAGGTAATGGGCCTTGCTTTCTCTCCCATGGCTGCAACCTTGCCTTCGACCCTGATGCCGCTGCCGGGTATCAGTACCTCGGAGGTGCTGCCCTCGCCGCCTTCCTCCTTGTACTGGGCAGCGGACTTCCTGAACGCGACAATTGTGCCCGGCTCAACCGTCAAGGTTACGCCTTCCGGCACCAGGACGACTCCTTCTATCTCTATCCTACCGGACCAAGAGGTGTCAGAGGCTATGACGTCCCCGTCTTTGATATGAGTTTATTTTCTCTTCGGCAAGAACAGGTATTGCAAGGGTAAGAAGCAGCGCCGCTGTTAATACTGAAAACAGCACACGTCTCATTCGATGACCTTCTCAAGGGTAATCTCAAGCCCCTCGGCCTTGCCGCCGGTATCAAGACTTATGGAATGGTCGGTGCTGCCGCCGTAACGGCCCCAGTACTGGCCCGGCTCCACCGGCCCGCCGATGGCGCTCCTGCCGCCGATGAAATATTTGCCGCCGAGCGGGACCTCAAGCTCGAAGATGCCGTCCGGGCCTGTCTTCTTCGAGACGAAAGCGGGCCTGTCGGTCATGCCCTCGTTCTTGTATACGCAGGCGTACATACCTGAAAGGGGTTTCCCTTCCTTATCTTTGATAACGCCCGCGATAAGCGTCTTGCCCTGGCCGCCGGGAGATACCCTTTCGACCTTCCGCACGACCGGTATCTCGACGTGGCGTACCTTGCCCTTGTTCACAACAACCGGGTTCTCGTCGAGGTATCCGAAGTAGTCGCCCTCGCGAAGCGGCCCTGCGAGGCTGCCGTCCATCCGTTTTCTGGCGATTATATAGAACGTGCCCTCGTTCATCCGCATCTTGAATGCACCGTTCACCCCGGTCGGCGGGGACATGTAATAGCCCATGCCGCGGAAGTTGTCGTTTGCGTTCAGGTAGACGTAGAGCACCACACCGGATGCAGGCTCGCCGTTTAAGGTGACTACTCCCTCGACCCCGCCCTTGTCGTCGCCGGATGCAGTATCGTCCTTGATACCGGGTTTGACCATCATATTAAGCGTGGCCTTGGCCGGCCTTACCGGGTCAACCGAGACCGGGTTGCCGCCGTAGAAAGAATACAAATCGCCCGGCTCAAGAATCTCCTTTGTGCCTGTCCCCTTTTTCTTAGCGGCCAGGAAATACTGGCCCTTGGGCAGCTCTATACTGAAGGCCCCCTGTGCGTCGGTAGCAACAGGCGGTACCTCCGGGACCTTGGCGAAAAGCCTTCCGGGGTCTTTATAAACGTAAACGAATGCGCCCGTAAGCGGTTGGTCGTGGAACATCACGCGACCCTCTACCCGGCCACCGGGCCCTGCTGTAAGTGCTGCGTATGCGGGCGAGGACAAGATAAACAAGACTGAAATAATTATTAATGTGCGATACCTGATATTCATATTTTCCCTGGAATGCTAAAAAATATGGCCGCCTGAGCAACTACACCTCAGACGGCCATTTTATCATTTATTGGTGCTGCACATCAAAGCTATTTTACCACTGCCTTCGCGTTCATCACGTCGCTGGTGGACGGGGTCCACGGGGCGAGGACCGCGACTGAGAGCGGGAACCTCTGGCCCGCATCGGCGGTTGCCATCGGGTAGAGTTCCTTCTGCTGGGCGAGTGTGGCCGGCTCGACCATCTTTATCTTCTGTGCAGTCTTGACGTCAAGCGCATAGGCGATGAGGCCGCTCGGGAAGATAGCCTGTACGTCGTAGTGCCTCTTGGCATCGACGCCGAAGTGCTGGACGAGCGGGTTCTGGGAGCAGAAGCCAGTGGAGGTCTGGACCTCCCTTATGCCCCTGAAATGTCTCTTGTCGCCCATGAAGCCTGCATCGTAGACCTTGACCTTCGTGCTGACCGCGTCACGGTTGCTGACGGTGCCCTTGCAGTCGACCTCGAGCCAGTTCTTGTCGTGGTTTATGTTCTTCATCAGGCCGCTGGCGACCGCCCAGTTGACAACGTATATATCGAGTGCGCCCTTGTTGTCAAAGTCGGCCATGGCCGTGCCCTTCGTACGGATCGTCTCGTACTTCACGCAGGGGTTCTGCTCGGTGACGTTGGTGAAGGTGCCGTCGCCGTTGTTGAGGTAGAGCTGGTTGGCGAACTTGCAGTCGCCCTCGTAGAGGTCGACGAAGCCGTCGTTGTTTATGTCACCCCAGCTCGGGCCCTTGCCCCAGTGGTCCGGCTTGTCGTCAATCTTCGCGAAATGGCTGACCTCGGTGAAGTGGCCGGTGCCGTCGCCCTTGAAGAGCTTGTTGTTTCCGACGTAGTTGGAGATGTAGACGTCCATGTGGCCGTCGTTGTCATAGTCGGCGAAGGCGGAACCCAGTGTCCAGTCCTTGTCGTCGATGCCGGACTCCTTGGAGAAGTCGGCGAACTTGATGTGGCCCGGGGTGCTGACGTTGAGGTACATCTTGTTGGGCTCGCCGGCCGGATAGCGGCCGCGCGATACGTAGAGGTCATCCCAGCCGTCCTCGTTGACGTCGACAGCGGTCGCGCTCCAGCTCCAGCCATATGCGCCAAGGCCCGCCTGGTCCGTTACTTCCTTGAACTTGATGTGGCCCTTCGTGCTCTCGTTGTGGAAGAGCCTGTTCTTCTTGTCTCCGCCGTAGTTTGAGTAGAAGAGGTCGAGCTTGCCGTCATGGTCGAAGTCGCACAGGAGCGCGCCGTAGGTGAAGTCCTTGGTACCCGCGCCGCATGATTCCGTCACGTCCTGGAACTTGCCGTTACCGAGGCCGCGGTAAATGCGGTTCTGGTCGATCTCGGTCCTGCCGCCCTTGGCGACCACGAGGTCTGGTATACCGTCGTTGTCTATGTCGGCCATAACTGAACCCATGGCGAAGCCTGTGTCATACAGGCCGGCCTTGACAGTGACGTCGGTAAAGGTGCCGTCGCCGTTGTTGTGATAGAGGACGTTATGGCCCCCCTTGTTCGATTTGAATATATCTATGTTGCCGTCCTTGTCGTAGTCGTTCAGGATCACGCCCTTGCCGTGGCCCTTGTCGCCCACCCCCGCCTTTTCCGTACCGTCAGTGAAAAACGTGAGTGTCTTGCCTGCGGTTGCAGAACCCGCATATGTCACGAGTCCGACGACCATGGCAAGCATTAAAAACCTTCCCAGTCTTTTCATACTTCCTCCTTTCAGAAAATTAAATAAAACCCGATTTACCATACTTTATGGACAGTGATATTGATGTTCTCGAGCTTCTGTCCCGTCCTTAATATAACTCCTGAGGGGTCTATCGTCCCCTCGTCATACCTGCCGAAAAAATCGCCTATCTTGGGCGGTGCGCCGAAGTTGTCCCTCGCCGCCAGATAATAAGTGCCGCCCTTCGGAAGGAAGACTATGTACCTTCCGTCCGCGCCTGAGGCCGCCGATACGTATTTAGGCCTCTCGGACATCTGCGCGTATGTGTAAACATGGACCCTGAAACCCCTCATAGGGTTGCCTTCGCTGTCGAATATCCTTCCGGTTATCGCCGTCGCTGATTCTCCAGCCGCGCCGAAATGCTTTACGTCGTCCGTCTTGTTCAGAAGGACGAGGTCAAGGCGCTCTATCTTGCCGCCCTTGACCGAGATGTTGACCGGCTCGCTCTTCTGGTCATCCTTCGACAGCGGGCTGCCGGGGCGGCCGTTCTTGTGCTTGCGGGCCACCAGGACATATTCGCCGTCGGGAAGACCCATCTCGAACGAGCCTTCCGGCCCGGTCGCCTGGGTCATTGCAAACGGAGGGCCGTGCGGGTCCGCGCCTTTTTCGTATATGAAGACGTATGCTCCCTCAACGGGCGCCGAAACCATTCCGGTCACACCGGAGCCGCTCCTGGCCGGGGCCGCCGCCGTGGAAGTGGCGCAACCCGAAAACACCAGAGGCAGGAAAAGCACCGCCATAAGCGAAAAAGTCAGAATAAACTTTTCAAAGAGCCGCGGGAACTTCCCCATCTTAAAGAACCTCCTTAAAAGTTCCAGCAGGACACAAGGGTCCTGACGGATTGTCATGCAAATATCACGCCAAAAGCTTAACCCGGATGGCGCTAATTAATGCTTATAAAATCAACATGTTAGCCAAGCTAAACCACTCCTGCAGCGCTCATTGTGGCCCAGTTAACGCGTTAACGCGGTTTTGAGCCCTGAAAACTGCGCATTAATGCACACCTCCACCAGACCAGACCCTGGGGTCAGGTATGACGAAAATCTGCCAATGGCAGGCGGAATGTCAACAAAATAACTCTAAAACGCGTAATGATGAGGGCAGTCCTTCTCCCTTAGTTCATAGTATTTTTTGGTCATTCCGGGCGTCAGCCATGGGTCGATCTCTTTAAGGGCGGCCTCGAAATGTTCCATCCCGATCACCTTGTCGCCCCTCTTGACTGCCGTGAGCGCCGCCCTCTTGCAGAGCGACTCTATGTCCCAGCCGACGTAGCCCTCGGTAAGCCCGGCGAGCCCGTCAATCGTTACCGCCTTGTCTACCTTATCGTAGAGCTTCATCCTGTCAAAGTATATCTTAAGTATGCCTTCCCTGTCTTTTATCGTGGGCGGGTGCATGAACACCTTGCGGTTGAACCGGCGGTGCTCTTTTATTATAGCCTGGTCTACGGTGTCAACGCGGTAGCAGGAGCCTACAAGAGCTACATCCCTGACGCCGTGCAGGGCGTCGATCTCCTGGATGAAGACCTCTGAGAGCTCTTTATCCGCAAAGGTCGGCGGGATACCCCTGAAGTTTCCCTTCTCCCATTCGTAGTCCGCTCCGGCGCGCGGACAGAGCCATTCGGTGTCCGATATGAACAGCACGCACGGTGCCTCGTGTATCGCCTCGTGGAAGGCGTTTCTGAGGGCCTCCGGCTTGCCGAGCATCTCCTGCCCGGATATGTATACGTACCCCACACCGGCCTCGGTCGCGGCAGCCTCTGCCAGCATCGTGATGCCGACGCCCAGCGGCCCCCATATCATCGTGCCGGTGGGCAGCTCGACGTTCATCTCGGCGAGTTCCTTGCCCTTTGTAAGCGGCAGGCAGACCATCTCTTTCAGGGTATCTTTTATATCCTGAAACCCGCCGACCATGTCCCAGGTCATCTGGGGCTTACGTACTTCGTAATAGATATGCGAAAGGATCTTGTGCATTGCGTACTCCTCAGGGGAAATATTTTGCTTCTTTAATGCTTAGAGCAAGAATTATACCAGAACCGTACTTTCTTATCAAAAGGTAAAAGAAAGGGGGGTCCCCACCGCTTACCGAGGGTAGTTTCCGAGGTTAGCGCGGGGCGGTCCAGAAGAAAGCCCTTATTTCTTCAACTCCATACCGACGCTGAACGCCATTCCCACAACAGATGCAGGTTTTGCGAGGACGGACATCCCTGTCATATATTTAAGAAAATGCAACCGTTCAATCTAGGCTGTACTTTATTATCCTCCCTTCGCCACCGATTAGGAAACCCTTTTCTTCGCCCGGAATAATGACTATGCTCTTGCAGGACTCGGGTAATATCTCCCGATAAAGTATGTTCCCGTTCCCGTCGTGGATAAATAACAGCGTCCGCTTCCAGTTTTTGTAGTCTATAACCGTACCGAGAACTTTTCCTTTATTGTATTCCAGGACAGCGCCCCTAGCCTCTCCTAGGCTACCTGAGCCAGGAGCCGTAAATTTCGCAAGAACCGTCCCCCTCGCGTCAAGTATCCATATGCGGTTATCTTCCGCATACAACAGGCGCGCGGATCCCGCTGCGTCGGGCCAGCGTATAAGCGAGAAACTAGAAAAATACGCCGAAGGCTTCGCACTAGAGATAACCTTTCCGCTTATGTCGCGGACGGTGACTTCCCCGCCCGCATTGCTGTGCACTATATAATTATGTCCGTCGCCAAATATGTCGCCTATCTCAACATGCCAGACGTTCCCGTCGTCGAACTGCCAAATCTTTCTACCATGCTGGTCCAGAAGATGTATACCTCCGCCGCCATTAAATCCAACAACGTATTCCGGATATCCGTCACCATCCACGTCCCCAGAGGCCATGTCGTCAACGCCGCTACTCCCGCCGTATCTCCACAGGACGCGGCCTTCGATGTCCATAAGCCGCGCATCGTGAGCCCAAGAACCCCTGTTCATAAAGCCAAACGCGTCAGCCTTGTCTATCCTTATAAAATTTATATCATCCTGCCCGCGCTCGAACCCGACAAACCTTTCGGCCCCACTCTCCCTTATAAGGGCACCTCCGTCTCCTGCAAAAACAGCTCTGTCCTTATTGAAAACAATGTCTGTAATGCGGCCGAGCCTCTGGTCCGAGAGATAAACCTCCTTCTTTAACCCAAGCATTGACGTAACAACACGGGGCGTCTTAAGCTCATCCGGCACCTTCATGGCGAAACTATCCTGGACATTCCTTAGTATTAATACAACTCCGGTCATTGTCGCAAATACAAGAATAGCAACAGTCCAGACCATCCTGGTCAGTTCTTTTTTCCTAATACACTGATTGCTCGCATGCTCTGCCATGTACGCCTCCCCTGGAAAGAGCCTACAGACCTCCTCGGCCATGTGTGGGGCTGCAAAGTATATCGACACTCGGAGCGCAAGGGATATATAGAGCACGATAAGAATGATAGACAGCAAAGAAAGAGCGGACAACCAACCCCAACTAAACGTTTTAATTTGTAAGTTCATATAAAAGAGGACTAACGGCCACGGAATGAACAAGGAAAAAACAGTGACCAACAAAGAGAGTGCCCAAAACCGCCAGTTTCGGAACGCCTTCCACCTGCAGGAACGTACTACCCTTCCTCGTTCTGCGATATCGAGACAGGCCAGTTCCGAGACCTGCGATGGCCTTACGAATAATCTGCCAAGATAGCCCATTATTTTTTCAGATCCATCCCGACGCTGAACGCCTTGCCCACCACCTCGCCCATGCGCCGGTACGCCCTGTCGGGCACGGAGAAGATAAGCGGGTCGATCTTCGCCGGGTCGGGCTTGCCGTCCGGGCCGAGGACGTCCTTCGATACGTGGACCTCTTTTATCTCGCCGACGACCAGGTCGTGGCTGCCGAGCTGGAGGGTGATGACCACGGTGCATTCGATATTGATATGGCACTGCGATATGAGCGGGGCCTTCGTCTCTCCGTAGAAGATGTCGAACCCGCAGAGCGCGGCCTTGTCCGGGTCCTGCTTGCCGGAATGGATGCCACAGTAGTCCGTCTCCTTCATAAGCGAGACCGGGGGCACATTGACCGAGAATACCCGGTGCTCCCGCAGGCCTTTGTATGTGTGGCGGTGCGGCTGGATGGCGACGGATATCATCGGCGGGGTCGAGCATGCGATCCCGCTCCACGCGGCCACCATGAAGTTCGGCTTGCCGTCAACCTCCGCGCCTATCAGGAGCGTGGGCATAGGGTAGAGCATCGTCTGCGGGCCGAGTGTGATTTTTTCCATTTATGCCTCCATCAGGTTGGATTTTTGATTTAGATTTTATTTAATAGTAGGGGGAATGTCTATCAAAATAAAAAAAGGCCCATTAATGGGCCAGATTTCCGTATGATGCAGATAGAGACGAGCCGCCTTTTAGGCTAAGCTACTTTCTTAAGCAGCTCCTTGACAACCTCTTCCTCTCCGCGAAGGTCGGCTTTAAAATCCCGGTTATCGGTCTTGCCGATTTCTTCCTTCAGTTCCGAATCGAACGACTTCAGAACCAGCGTCAATACCTTTTTTTCTTTCTCGTTCAGTTCCAGTATCATACCAACCTCCTTCTTCTATCCTTATAATAAAAGTCTATCATTTTACAGGGAAAAGTCAAACTGCCGGTATCTGTTCAGCAATACAAACGTTAACATACAAAAGGGCCGACACGATGGTCGGCCCCTACAATTTGTAATATGTTTATTCGAGCAAAAAAACAGTTACCCGGCCAGCCTGTCGGCCAGCTTTGCAACGCGTTCGCCAAGAAGCCTGCACTGTTTCGACACCCGCTCGTCCGGCGCGCCTATGGAAACGGGCCCGTAATGGTCGCCCTTGGGTATGCCTTGCACGACCATGCCGTGCACCAGCATCGCCTGGAGGATGGACAGTATGACCGTCTCGTTCCCGCCGCCGATATTCGCGGACGAGGAGAACGCGCCCCCGACCTTGCCTTCGAGGCGGCCATGGAGCTTGACGCTTTCATCGATAAATTTTATGATTTCGGCGGCCGGAAGGCCATAATAGGTGGGTGAACCGATTATTATACCGTCGGAGGCGGTGAGGTCGTCGAGCGTGGCCTCGGAAACGGGCTTGACCACAGTCTGGGCACCTGAATCCCTGGCTCCATCTTCCACCAGCCGGGCCATCTTCTCGGTGTTGCCGGACCTTGTATAGTAGAGTATAAGGACCTTTGCCACTCGGCCTCCGGGCTGGTTACTTCCTAAGTTTCTCTTCTTCTTCCTGGGCGGTTTTGCAGTCTATGCAGAGCGTGGTGACGGGGCGGGCCTGAAGCCTTTTTGCGCCTATCTTCTCGCCGCATGTCTCGCAGATGCCGAAAGTACCGTCCTCTATCCTCTTCAGGGCCTCGTCGATCTTCTTGAGAAGTCGCTGCTCGCGGCCCCTGAGCCTAAGGAGGAGGTTACGGTCTGTCTCCGCACTGGCCTGGTCTCCAAGGTCGGCATAATTCTCTTTTTCCGGCTTGAGCCCTTCCGTTATGGTCTCTCCCGCCTCTGCCAGGAGTTCGGCCCTCTGCTCTTCAAGCTTCTTTTTTAAATCAGTTATCTTACGGTCCATCAAATGGCCATCCCTTCTTAAGCCCGACAGGGCGAATGAAATTTAATGGCAGAGTTTAACAAAAACAATATTTATAGTCAAACCTTTTTTGTTATGAGGCATTTGCGCGCGCCTGCAAACAGAAACAAAACAAGGCGGAGATTGTATCCGCCTTGTCCGAATTACTCTCCCCATCCGGGCGACGGGGTTAAGACAGGATCTATTATGCAGCCTTGATCTTCCTTGGCTCCTCTTCCATTGTTATTTCAACCTTTTTGCCCTTCAAGGCGGTCTGAGCGGGCATCGTGATCTCAAGCAGGCCCTTCTTGTAATTCGCCTTGATGTGCTCTGTGTTCACCTCGACCGGGAGCGTAATGCTGCGCTCAAAGGTCCCTACTCCTATCTCACGGAGGAAGTAATCCTCCTCCTCCACCTTCTTTTCCGTCTTGCGCTCGCCTCTGATGGTGAGCAGGTTGCCAGTTACGGTAATATCAACGTCCTTGGGCTCGATTCCCGGAAGCTCAGCGTGTACAATGACGTTGTTACCTTCCCTGACGCAGTCGATGGCCGGGAAATTGTACGTGCCAAGAGTCGGAAGGAAGTGCATCCCTCTCTCGCCCCTGCCAAATACCCTGTTTACCAAGTCATCCATTTCCCTCTGGAGCGTCCAAAGCTCCCTGGAGGGAGACCATTTAGTCAGCGGGAACATAACGTAATCACCTCCTCAAAACCCATGTTGCCCGGCGGGAGAGATTAATCGCTTTTAACCTCATCCCTCATATTTAATTATAGCTAAAATGCCGTTTTTGTCAAGCCGTCTACGCCGTAACTGACTGAAAACACTATGCTATACTTATTTAACTAATTTTAAGAATACGAGACACATCCTCCCTGTCCTGTGTCGACAAACCACATTTTCCATTGACATTAGAAGGCGGCAGGTATAAATTTCTGGGCACACGAAACGGAGGTACAAGATGAAGAGATTTATGTCGCTTACTGTATTCGCAGCAATGCTTTTTACCACATCGGCGGCCATGGCCGGGAACGTCAATATCAGCATAGGCGTACCCGTTCCACCGGTGCCTGTAGTGGTAGCCCAGGCTCCGCCGCCACCCCCGGGTGTGGTGGTCTTCCCGCCGCTGCCGCCAACAATAGTGATAGCGCCCGGACCTCCCGCATACTGGTTCTGGGACGACAACAGGAGCGGATGGTTCTATTATGACAGGCACAGGAGGCCTCATTACGACCCGGACCACGTATATATCGACGACGGCAGGCATTACTATACCGAGCACGGCCATTGGCATGTAGGCCATGAGGATATGGGCAGGCACAGGGGCTGGTACAAACACGAACGCCGTGAATTAGGGCGTGAACAAAAACGGGATCGCCGGGACTTAAAGAATGAACAAAAGCGGGAAAACAAGGAAATGAAGTATGAACAAAAGCAGGAACGCAAGAATTTGAAACACGAGCGCGACGAATACTAAGACGTGAAATACATCGTATAAAATAAAAAGGCGGAGCATTACCCCGCCTTTTTTTATTTACAACTCCACCTTCTCGACCGTCCTGATCTCATAACCGAGGAAACGCTCACCGATCGCTTTAAAACGCTCGGGCGCGTCCGTGACGAAATAGCGCGTAGCGGCCTCGCCTCCGGGAAGCGTAGCGATATCTTTCTTCGCGAGTACACGTTTTACTTCCTGGGCCGTCTCGTGGGCGGAATCCACAAGGACAACAGAAGATCCCATCACCTGGCCTATTACCTGCTTTAATAGCGGGTAGTGCGTGCAGCCCAGGACGAGCGTGTCTATATCCTCTTCCTTCAGCGGGGCCAGGTATTCCTCGGCTGCAAGCCTTGTGATATCGCCTGAGAGCCTGCCTTCTTCGACAAGCGGGACGAACAGCGGGCAGGCCCGCGCAAAGACCTCGGTACCGGGACGTATGTTCCTTATCAGCCTTGCATAGACCCCAGAGCTTACCGTGCCCTCGGTGCCGATAACCCCTATCCTGCCCGTTACGGTCGCCCGCGAGGCGGCATAGGCACCGGGCATGAGCACCCCGATCACCGGTATCGGCAACCGCTCCCTCAGGCTCCCCAGCGCGCAGGCCGTCGCGGTGTTGCACGCGACCACGAGCATCTTGATGTCCATCCCGAGCAGGTAGTCTGCGATCTCGTGCGAGAAACGGGTAACGGTCTCTGCCGATTTTATGCCGTAGGGGAACCGCGCCTCGTCGCCGAAGTAGATAAGGTTCTCATCCGGTATGTGGTGCCTTATCTCTTTCAGCACCGTCAGCCCGCCGATCCCTGAGTCGAAAATGCCGATTGGTTTTGAGGAACTCATCACTGTTCCTTGTTCAGCGCCAGCCTGGGCGTGAACGGGCGGGAAATGTCTATGTGGCCTGCAAGCGTCTCCGGTACGACTCCTTCGACCAGTATCTGCACCTGCTTTACATCGGGGAAGTTTATCGCCAGGGTGTTGGTGAGGGAATAGATTGCGAGCGTCTCGGTCCATGCACCGCCGGGGAAATCGGCCTGCAGCTCGCGGGAGAAGTTGACATACGCGGTGCCGGACGAATCAATGAACACGTTCTTCACACGGCTCCCGGCCGGGAAGGATGAGACAAGCCCCTCCTTCATCGGGCCGCGCAGAAGCTCCGCCACTACCTCGCGTATCTGGACGGACTTGTCGGACGACTCTCGGACATCCCTCGTCTCTGCCAGTAGGGCTGAGCCATCGCTGGACGGGAAATACAGCTTGAAGCTTGCCTTGGCCCCCTGGATTGAGGTCGGGCCCTGGAAGGCCGGGGCTGCCTGCGGCAGCTTGTTCGGGGTCTGTTCCCGGAAAAAGAAGTAACCGGCGACCGCCAGGACAACCGCAAGCACGGCCACCAGCACGACCCACACCAACACCCCTGATTCACCTTTCACACGAATGCGCTCAGTCATGGTCACCTTTTGAGAATTCGGCTATACCCCTGGCAAGGCTGTCGGCCACCTTGCCCCTGAAAGAGTCCTCGGACAAAAGTCCCGCCCTTGCCTGGTTGTCAAGGTTCCCAAGCTCAACCATCACGGCAGGCATGGCAAGGCCGGAAAAACCCGCCAGGCGCACGTTGTGCACCACGGGCTGCCCGGCTTCTAGTTTTTTGAGAGCGTCCCACAGCTTGCGGGAGAGGCGCATGCTGTCGGGCAGGTAAGGCGCATTCTGCTCTCCCCAGGAAAGCGCGCCTTTCCTGGGGCCGCCAGCAAGGTCCTCGGCGTCAAGGACGAAGATAGCCGGGCCACCGCCAGTAGCGAAATTACCGCCGGAGGCGTGGATCGAGATGAACAGGTCGGCCTTCTGGTTATTCGCAAAGCCCACTCGCGCGTCCATGCTGACATCGGTATCGTTGGACCTCGTGAGTACCGTCTTGTACCCCATCTTTGTAAGGGCGTTTTTCAGCCGGATGGCGGTGTCGAGGGCTATGTCTTTCTCGGCCCTGCCGCCATGCGCGCCATTCCCGGCGTTCCTACCGCCGTGGCCGGGGTCTATGGCGATCGTCCTGATCGGGCGGCCATAGGGAAGGAACCCTTCGGGCCTGGTTTTCTTGCGGATATCGAGCACCAGCCTGTACGGCTCGGTGAGATATGACTGCACGACCTCGCCCGCCCCCGGACCGAGGCTTGCCACAATTCCCCGCTTCCCCGCTTCGTCCTCGACGAAATCTATGCCGGTCACCAAATCGTCTACACTACTGACAGGGGCAAAAGAGTAGGAGAGAAGCCCGCTCTGCGGGTAGAGGATCACCTGCCGCCGCTCTGGGACGAAGTTGACCTTGAACTCGCCCGGGGCGACACCGCCCGTATCGAAGACAAGCCTGGTGAACCCGGCATAGCTGTGCGACCCCAGGTACCTGGCCTCGACAAGGGGAGGTTCTTCCTGGGGCAGGCATACGGATGCGCCGCTGAGTAGAAGTATAAATGCCGCGATGGCCAGAAGGTAACGGGTCAATGGGGCCTGTCCATGACGCTAAGATGCGCCTTGAGGAACTCGACGGTTTCAACCACGGGCCGGTCATACCAGAGCATACTGTGGCCTATGTACGGATAAATTATAATTTCAACGTCCTTGCCCGAAGCCTTTAGCATTTCGTAGAGCTTTTTCGACTGTTCCGGACTGACGCGGGTATCACGTGCGCCGTGGAGGATGAGTATGGATGCGTTGACCTTCTCAAGCCCGCCCAGCGGCGACCGCTCCTGCATTTCCCTTTTGTGCCTTTCAAACCGGGCATTGGGTTCCGGAAGCTTCTTTTTTAATTTTTCTTTATAGAATGCCGCCGGGTTCGAGATTGCGCCCATAAGGACGGCCGCCTTTACCCCGGGGTCTCTTTCAAGGGCGTTTAGAGTAACAAGCCCGCCGAGGCTGTAGCCTACCATCCCTATGCGTCCCGCATCGACATAATCGAGCCCTTTCAAATATCCCAGTGCGGCAAGCGAGTCATCCACCTCGCCGCCAGAGAACTCGAAATGGCCCTCGGATCCGACCTCCCCGCGAAACTGAGGAAGTACTGCCACGAAACCATTGACGGCCAGTTCCCTGGCCAGACCGCGGGTCTCGAACTCCACCCCTTCAATACCCCCATGGTTGATGACGACGCCGGGGTATTTTCTGCCTGGCTCCAAAGTCGATGGCTGGTACAGCAGGTTTTTAACCTTCAACCCATCCGAGACAAGGGAAGGCTCCGAAACATTATAACCCGCCATGCACCCGCCAATCAAGAAGGATAACAGGGCGGACGCTATAAAAGAGAGTTTGTGTTTCATTATTAATGTTTCCCACTACTTGTGCCGACAATCTACCAGAAAAGCGTTCCGAGGTAAAGCCAAACCTGACAAATATCATATATTTTCCTTATGCAGCCCAAAGCCAAAAATGAAAAATCTGGTATATTTTATCTCATAATCACACTCTTGGAGGCTTTTCGATTGCTGGTAGATGCACATAACCACCTGGGCGGCCCTGACAAGGGTGACGGGAAGAGCCAGAGCCCTGATGAGATACTCGCAGCCATGGACAACGCGGGCATTGAACGTGCGATAGTCTTCCCGTTCAACGAGGAAAATCCTGGCATCTCTTTCTCACGCTGCAACGATTATATAGCGTCTGCAGTAAAAATGCACCCGGACAGGCTCACAGGGTTCTGCCGCCTCGACCCGAACTACGGGGAAAGGGCGTTGATGGAGCTTGAGCGTTCGGCAAGGAAGCTTGGCCTGAGAGGCATAAAACTGCACCCGACAAGCCAGAACTTCTATTTAGACAACCAGTGGCTGTACGACATACTTGCGGCTGCAAGCGAGATGGGCATGCCCGTGATATTCGACAGCTGCAAGAAGATGTCGCCGCCGTCAAGGTTTGCAAAACTTGCGACGGAATTCACGGACCTGAAGATTATTATGGCGCACATAAGCCTTATAGACGAATCGGTAGCGGCGGCAAAGGCCGCATCGAACATATACCTCGGTACTACCGGATACTTCAACCTGAAGAGGCTGGCACATGCGGTAAAGGAGGTCGGCGCGCACAGGTTTGTTTCAGGCAGCGACTCACCATATATAAAGATGCACAGGGAGGTGGAAAAGATCAGGGATATCCCCAGCATTACGGACGAGGAGGTCTCCAGGATTGCAGGCGGGAATATCGCCCGCATATTGGTCCGTTATTGAAGAGGAGGTCAAGGATGACGTCTAAAGGATTAGCGGGGACGGTCATAGTATTAATGGCGGCGCTCTTTGCCGTCACACTCGGCAGCCAGGCTTATGCGGCTGCGAAGAAGCCGGTGATAAACGCGTGCGTGACATGCCATGAGAAGGTAACGCCGCAGATAGTCGCCGACTGGAAGTCGTGCAAGATGTCGCCGCTTTTCGCCTGCGACAAATGCCACGGCAATGAGCACAAGACTGCTACCGACTTCGCCAAGGCGACGATGCCGACCGCTGCCACATGCAAACCGTGCCACGGCAAGCAGGTGGAGCAGTTCAATAACGGCAAGCATTCCGCAGCATGGGTGGCCCTGATGGCGATGCCGAAGACGGGCTCGCAGCCACATGAGATAATGGAAGGCATGAAAGGTTGCGGCGGCTGCCACAGAGTGGGTTATGAGGGCGGCAAGTGTGACTCATGCCACACCAGACACAGGTTCTCCAAGGAAGAGGCCAAGCAGCCCGAGGCCTGCGGCACCTGCCACATGGGATTCGACCACCCGCAGTGGGAGATGTGGGGCACCTCCAAGCACGGCATGATATTCGCGATGGAGAGGGCCAATAACACAGGCCGCGCGCCTACCTGCCAGACCTGCCACATGAACGAAGGCGACCACGGCGTCATAACCAGCTGGGGCTTCCTTGCCCTCAGGCTCCCGGAGGACGACCCGGAATGGATGGCCAACAGGGTCATCATACTCCAGGCGCTGGACATCCTGGACGCGGAAGGCAAGCCTACCGCCAGACTGGATGTGGTGAAGGCCGGGAAGGTTGCAAGGCTCACGAAGGAGGAATGGCAAGTCCCGAGGGACAAGATGATAAAGGTCTGCTCCAGGTGCCATGCCGAAGTTTATGCGAAGAACGAGCTGGCAAAGGCGGACCAGATAATAAAGGAGTCCGACAAGCTGATGGCGGAGGCCATAACGACCGTAAACGGCCTGTATAAGGACGGGATACTGGAGAAGCCCAAGGACGCCCCGTTCACCGTCGACCTGCTTACGTTCTACGATGCGCCGACCGAGATAGAGCAGAAGCTCTACGTGATGCTCCTGGAGCACAGGATGCGCACGTTCCAGGGCGCGTTCCACATGAACCCGGACTACATGCACTGGTACGGCTGGGCGGAGATGAAGCGCGACCTCGCGGATATAAAGGAAGAGGCGGCCGCGTTGAGGAAGGAACACGGGAAGTAATCCCCCACACCCTACCCTCCCCCGCATGCGGGGAGGCGAAGCCGGGGGAGTTATGCACAGAGAAACGGGGACCCGCAAGGGTCCCCGTTTTTATATTGCAGGTACAATATGGGGCAAGAGTAAGTACGCGCTATAGCCCCTTGAACGTGACGGCCTCCTGGACGGACCTTCTGGTGCTTCGAAACTTGTTCTGAGGATGTCCGGCATCCGCATACCCGAGCGCTATCCCGATGACAATGGAGAGGTCGTCCGGGATATCAAGTTCCTTGCGGATAATGTCCGGATGGGCCGCAAGGGTTACTGCCGGCGGCTGAGTCGATGCCGAACTGGCGCGCCGCAAGCATGAGGCTCTGGGAGAAAAGTCCAAGGTCAAAGAGCGACCAGGGACCAAGCGTACGGTCCATGCAGATGTATGCGACCACTGGCGCATCGAAGAAATAATAGTTCACTTCCATCAGGTCCTTGATTTCAGCCTTAACCGGACAGACCCGTTCTATGGCCTCCATGCGTTCGGACTTCAGGTCCTGCATCCGTTTCAGGAGCACCGGCGGCCATTCTTTCGGTATGGCGATGTCTGGGTTGCGCTCCACGCAGTTTTTCAGGTTTTTCACATAGGCCTCGCGCACCCTGTTCAATACCTCGCCGCCTGCTACATATATTTCCCACGGCTGGGTATTTGCCCAGGAAGGCGCCTTGAGCGCCGCCGCCATGACCTTCTCTAACGTGCTGCGGTCGATTGGGTCATGCTTAAAGGCGCGTGTGGTAAAACGTGAGTTTAGAGCTTCAATGACATCCATGAAAGAGCCCCTTTCCAAGGTCATAACCTGCCGTTATTAGAATTGCGCTACGCGGCCTCCGGCTTATCCCCCATCAATAAAACCCATAAGAATGCGTCCACAACCATGGGGTCGAACTGGGTGCCTGAGCATCGTCTGAACTCTGCTATTGTGAACTCCACTCCGGGCGATGGCCTGTAAGGCCTGTCCGCCATCATCGCGTCATACGAGTCCGCCACACACAGTATCCTCGCCAATAACGGTATCTCCTCACCCGAAAGCCCGGCGGGGTAGCCATTGCCGTCCCAGCGTTCGTGGTGATGGAGTATGACCGGTATTATATCCTTGAACTGTCGTATCGGTTTGAGGATGTTTGCGCCCGCCTCCGGGTGTTTTTTGATGAGCGCGAACTCGTCAACCGTAAGCTTTTCCGGCTTGTCCAGTACGGTATCGCTGGTCCCTATCTTGCCTATGTCGTGCAGCAGACAGCTGAGCTTCAGCCTGTCTATATCGGCAATGCCCAATCCCATCTTCTGGGCGATCTCCACAGCATACATGGTAACACGTGCCGAGTGGCCGCTTGTCCATGGGCTCTTCGCGTCTATTGTGGAGGCGAACGAGGTTACCATGTTGATGATAAGGTCTTCGAGGTCGGACAGGAGGCTTGCATTAGAGAGGGCGATACCTAGCTGTGCGGCCAGGTTCTCAATGGTCCTGACGTCTTCAAGCGAGAAGCCGGCGACACGATAGCTCCCGATGTGGAGAAGCCCTATCCCCTTATCCTTGCAGATGATGGGCACGAATATGTCAGACTTTATCCCGCCATCGAGCAGGCCTCTGTCCATACCGGACAGAGTCGCCTCTTCGGCGATGTTCTTGCGGACCAGTGTCCTGCCCGACCCGATGGAGGGATAGCCTGGGCAGCAGTCGAAGGGTATCGTATCCCCTGTTTTCAAACTCTGGCTCCAGCCGTATCTGAATACGAGACGTTCGGTATCGTCTTCGATGAGCAGTATACCCGCTGTGTCTGCCGACACGATGCGGCGTATTTGAGAGATGGACCCGGACATGACCTGGTCGCGGTCCAGGGTGGAGAGTATCTTTCGGTCGATTTCCGACAGCACCTTCATGGTCTCAAGCGACCTCACCAGTTCTATACTCTTGTTCTGCGTTTCCAGATAGAGGCGGCTGTTGTCGTGGGCGACGCCCAGCTGTTTTGCGATGCCTTCAATAATTGCCATGACCCTGGAGTCAGACGGCAGGGCCTCGAAGTTGACGCATATAAAACCTACCGTATCCTCCCTCGCGGGTATCGGGACGACCAGCAGTTCCTCAAGGCCAAGGGGGCCTGAATGATCAGCAAGCCCATAACCCTGAAGTTCGTCTCTCTTCACCAGGAGCGTCATCTTATGGGTAAACACGTCGTTGAAACATCTTATATCCTTTATCCTGGCCCTAAAAGAGTTGAAATGCGTAATCGCATCACCGGAAAGCCCGACTGCGCATTGAGGCATCAGCAGCCCGTCGCTGACGAGTTGTACTACAAAAACACTTTTGCTGGCCGTGAGGCCGTGTATCAAGGCCGCGACATTACCGACTATTTCGTCCCATACGAGGTTCTTGCTTGTGATGTTGGCGGCTTCGAGAAGCGCGCCTGTGACCGCGACCTCGTTTATCAGCGCTTGCTCCGCCCTCTTGCGCTCAGTGATGTCGCGGACGATAGACTGCAGATAGGAGGAACCGCCCGATTCTACCAGGCTCAGGCTTACCTCTGCATCGAATGGCGTGCCATCAATGCGGGTATGCTTCCATTCAAAGAACTGCGGTTCGCCGCCGAAGGCCTCGCGTATCTTCTCTGCGGCCTTCTCGGACGACAACCGGCCGTCGGGTTGCAGCTCCGGCGAGAATTCAGCCGGCGAGTGGCCGACGATATCATTCTTTGCGCAACCGAACATGGCCTCCGTCCTTAGGTTGCAGTCCACAAATACTTTCGAGTCCATTATGAATATGGAGTCGTTTGCCGTTTCGAACAACGCCTTGAATTTCTCCTCGCTTTCACGAAGGGTCTCTTCCGTCCGCTCGCGCTCGGTGATGTCTTCATAGATGCCGACTATGCCGTAGGGGGTGTTGCCGCTATCGACGAGCGGGATCTTGGAGGTATCGATCACGATGCGGGAGCCGTCGGCCTGCTGAAGTGGCTCGATAATGTGAAGCTTGCTTTGGTTGGAAGCGATGACGGCCTGGTCGGCGGCGCGGTAGGATTCGGCCTCGTTGCGTGGCCACGGCAGGTCGAAATCGGTCTTGCCGATTATATCATCCGGCGTGGCAAGACCGGCGGCCCTGGCAAAGGGCGCATTGCAGCCGAGGTATCTGCCGTTTAGGTCCTTCCAGAAGACGGACTGGGGGATGGTATCGAGAATGATGGACTGCCGGGCCTGGTTTTCGACAGCGCGTTTGCGGTCGATGCTGAGGTTGGTAAGCAACCGGGTCATGCGGACCAGCAGCTCCTGAATAACCGGGACCTTCTGCGTATCCACAACGGGGACTTCGCGAAGGGCGGCGATATAATCGGGGACATCAAAACCGAACTCATCGGCCTGCCGCCGGAACCAGGCCTCATCGGGCTCCTTGGTCATGAACTGGCCGATAAAGACGTTGGCAACATGCTTTCCTTCGATGATGATCGGCGAGGCGCAGTCGGTCAGGCCATTCTTACAGGAATAGACCGTGTAGGTCTTGCCTTCCTGCAGTTGCAGCGCCAACTGCTTGTCGCTATCCAGACAGCGGGCGCACGTCACAGGGTGTTTCCGGTGGAACTGGGTGCAGATGCGCTGCCAGCGGGACGAGAGAAGGACATTGGCATTGAGGTCTATGATGGCGACGGGTATCTTGATGAGGTTGTAATACGACTCGAACAACTGCTGTATCTCGGTCGCCGAAAGCAGTTCCGCCAACAGTGCGGAATCGGCGGGAAGTATGTCATCATAACGATAGATAGCGGGCTCTTCAACGTCCACTTTGATCTTTCGTTCAGAGTCCATACGGCACCCTTACTTGTGGGATGTGTTATGTTTTAACCAGATAATAATGTTAAATATATCACAAATATAAAAGACTGGTTGGGAGGGGGAGAGTACATCCCCTCACCCTGCCCTCCCCGGCAAAAAACACCGGTTTGACAGTTCCCGCGCTTAAAGATAGATTTAAGGTATTACGTGGGTAAACCTGTATCAAGGAGGGAACATGAAGACGATCATGATGGGAGCGCTAGCCTTGGTTTTTTTGTTCGCGTTATGTAGCCCTATGCCCGGATTTGCGGCCACCGATAACGAAACGAAAAAGGAGAGTCCAGCGATGCATACCTATGTGGTTTTCTTCGGTTTCACGGAACAGGGAGTCAAGACCATAAAGAATTCCCCGGCCAGGCTGGAAGGGGTGAAAAAAGCAATCAAAGCCAACGGCGGGGTGTTCAAATCCTTCCATGGGATACTCGGGAGCCAGTTCGACACCATGGTATTACTGGAAGCCCCCGACGACGAATCTGTCGCGAAGATAGTCCTCACCGTCGCCTCTGTCGGGAACGCCCGATCCGAGACGCACCGGCTGTTCACGGAAGACGAGTTCATGAAGATGGTTGCGGAGCTGCCGTAAGTAAGTAACGCCCCCTCTAGCCCTCACCCCCTGCCCCTCTCCCGCAAGTGGGCGAGGGATAATGGTAGTTACCACGGAGGGCGAGGGGGGAAGTTATGAATGAATAACGGATGGAAACGAGAGGAGGCGAACTCATGAAAAGGAGCTTATCCGCCAATGCAAAGGCTGAAACGCCGAAATGTTCTGTGACTGACGACCTGGTGATAAAGTGTGAGGTGGAGACCGCGGTCAGCATGCTTCATGCGCTCGATGCAAAGCACAAGAAGGGGGAATTGACCCTTGAGCAGGCAAAGAAGCTTGGGGCAGACCTCCTTCGGGAAATCAGGTACGGGGTCGACGGATACATCTGGGCCGACACGGAGGAAGGCGTCAATGTGGTCCTCTACGGACGAAAAGACCTGGAGGGCAAGAACCGTCTCGAAACCAAAGACGCTATGGGCGCGTACATCATTAAGGAAGCGCTGGCAATAGCTAAAGACGGCGGCGGGTATTACGACTACTGGTTCGAGAAGATGGGGGCGACCTCACCCCAGCCCAAAAGGTCGTTTGTGCTCCCGTTTAAACCGTTCGGTTGGGTTGTCGGGAGCGGCTACTACCTTGAGAAAGGTTGGGAAGGCGACATGATTTAACTAGTGGTAACCCCTCACCCCTGTATCCCCTCTCCCAGCCCCCACCCTGCCCTCCCCCGCAGGTGGGGAGGAAGTTTTTCATAACCCCCTCTATCCCCCTTATCTTAAGGGGGAAGTTAAATGATGGTGCCACAGAGGGAGAGGGGAATTAAACACAATACCATTGACAAAGTCATGCCCGATACGTAGAGTGGAAGCTATGGCTCCAAACAGGCAAAACCGTTTCAGAAGGAGAGTTTTATGGTATTAAGGAAGTTGTCAGCAGCGCAGCGGTTATTCTCGCGGTATTTACCTCGACGGCGGCATTCGCGGCAGGCAATACGTGCGCGTATACAGCTACCACGTCTGTGACCACAAAGCCGTTCGTATGCCCAGATGTACCTTTTACCCCGCGACACGTCATACCTGCCAATGAGAGCACGGTGGAAGTGAAGGCCAAAGCGAAGAAAGCGAAGAAGACAAAAGCCAAAGCGGCAGAGATCGCTGCTCCGGCGGTGGAAGAGAAGAAGTAAGGGAGAGGTTTTGAATCAACAGGAACGGGGACCCGCAAAGGTCCCCGTTTTTTTATGTGGTAACCCCTCAACCGATACCGTACCGAGGCTTAGCAAGGGGTACTCGGTGGGTGCATGGCATCCCTCCTTTCCTGATAAAATGGTGGGCGGGGCTGTTGTTACCTATTAACATATTCGGTACGTTGAATACTGCGCGCAACAGGAAGACAACCACGCAGTAAAAAAGGCAGATAACAACCGCCGCCCCCATCTTCTGAAGCTTATCACAATCATTGTTAAGGGACGGTTAATGCGCGGTTAAATGTGATTCATCAAATTTATGGTGAGTCGTGAGGCGTTATTGTGGTAACCCCTCACCCCTGTGTCCCCTCTCCCGTGAGGCGAGGGGAATAGGGAAGGTGCCACGGTGGGGGAGTGACAAAAGGGTATGTAATCAAACAACAGTAAATGAATCAACCGTGCTGGCCACAAACTAACCGGCCCTTTATAGAGGAGGGGATTTTAGATGCATGACATTGCCATAATTTGTGTACAGTTATGGGAGCCCCGCAGATAAAGCATGACCCTTCGTAACTAACACGTAGGGCGTCATCCCCTTCCGTAACGACACTCACCTTCGTATACCTGTTCAGGTGAGTTTTCATTTGATAACTTATCTCATCTTTAAAGCATTTATGCACTGGCTGTCCCCTTTACTGTAAAAGCGTACCTGCAGTATCATAATAGCCCTCTTATTCTCAATGTCAATTACCCCAAATGATTACAAACGGCTGTATTCCGGGATAATTTCTGATTTATGTAACTTATGGGCACAGATCTTTTCGCCGCGTTCTAATGTAGAAATGCAGGGTGCGCAATGCGCACCTTTTTTTGGGTTAGGTGTCACGGAGGGGTAGAGGAAGATAGGGTGGTCGGGGTGTTTATATTCCTGCCGGTGGTGTTTCTGATGGGGCAGAAGATCAGGGGTGAGGCATACACCAGTTAAATATGGGATGTGTACCTAATTATACTGATGAAGGAGAAATTACCAAAAGACCTGAATAAACTTGCCACGTCCATTGTGGTTGATGCCATTGGAGAAAGCAAGGCCGCTCCTAAGACCGTAGAAAAGAATCAAGCCGCCGTAGAGCTTGGACGGCTTGGAGATCTTAAGGGTGGCAGAGCAAGAGCGGAAAAACTCACACCCGAAGCACGAAAAGAAATAGCTCGTAAAGCTGCTATGAAGCGTTGGGGTAAGTAGCCGCTGCGATTTCTGCTAAGTCCTGTGTGAAATCAAAAATAAGCTGGATTGGGTTATCTGGACATTTATTATCATTGTAACTATCCGCGTCAGTCTTTAACTGTCTGCAATCCCCTACAATCTGTTGCCTACGACTCTGAAAAGCAATATGCATGTGCTCCCGGGGAGCCGTTCGGATGTCTGCCCATTCTAGTCGCAACTCTCCGTTGCGCTCAATCTTGGCAACATGCTTAGCGCGAACTACACGGCCCTGTGGGTCAACAATGTGTTCATCACGCATAGCCTGTGAAAGCTGATTGGAGCACTGTTCAATCATCGAAGATGGTTCGGGTCTCCAGCGTCTTTCCCTGATTGCCCATGCAGCAATCTCTCTAGCAGTTGCAGGCCAAGGCTGCCTATCTTCCATATAGGCAATCACAAGATTCTGTAGTGCTTTGTTCTTCGTAATCACGTTTACCTCCCTAAACTGGAATGGCTTGACCCCACCCATCCGTTAGTGCTGATGGTATTAAAATATGTTTAACTTTTTCTAGCAATTTTCGATAAGTATCATAATTTATTTCACCCTTAAAATGTAATTGGCCAATAACTATCCCAGGGTGTACTTTGTTGAGTAGCGCGAATCCAACAATTTTATCTTTAGTGTAAATAGGCTTAACTCTAACAATGAAATTGTTAAGAGCATCTTGATTAATCAGGAAATTTTCTGCAAAATCATCGGCCAGTTTTTCAATTTCTTTTATAACCTGCCCTCGCTCCCGTTCAATAAGATTAACATCTAATATTATATCGCCGGGTAATCCATCTCCATTATATACATGCCCCAATTCATGTAAAAGAGTGAACCAGAAGTAATCTATTCGATCGTAGCGCATAGATAGTGCAATAACTGGAGATTTTTTATCAAGCCACAATGTAACCCCATCAATTTTAGTATGTGGTAAGTGTTCTACGATTAAAAATCTTATACCAGCTTCTGCTAATATTCTAGGGATATGCCTAATTGCATGGATATCAGATAATAATTCGCGTAATTGCTCTAAACACTTTTTAAATCCCTGCGTAGAATAACTATTTGCAGGTGCAGCAGATGCAAGATGCTTTACTCTGAAAAACCAAGCCCACTGAGCAGGCGTTATATCATCCTCGTCCCCTTTTTTTCTTGCTGCAAGTGGATGGTATATCGCATCGTTAATATTTTTCAGTTCAAAGTGCTTAGCAATTCTTTGTTCTAGCACTTCTATATTTTCAGATTTTTCTATCCAGCCCCGCTTAAACATTTCTTTTACGGGAGCTTTTTCGTATAGTTTTGCGCGCCGCGAAATAAGCTGGTCAGCATCTTCTGTATGCCACAACTGATAAGAACTCTCTAAATTCATCCAATATTGCGCACTTGTTCCAAAAGCATCACTGAGTGCCTTGGCTAATTCAGGCGAGATTGGCCTTTTCCCCTGAATTAAATCATTGACAACTTTCGGCAAGCGTCCAATGATTTCGGCCAACTCAAGCTGACTCCAGTTGCGCGCCTCTAACTCCTCCCGGATAAATTCTCCGGGCGGGAAAACTTCGGCAGCCCTTCTGTTAGTCATTTTCTTTCTCCTTTAATGATAATCTTCGATGCCGACTATAATAGCGGTCTTTGTGGGGCCACTGCCCCCAAATTCTAAAATCAGCCGCCATTGGTCATTCAGCCTAATCGAGTATTGGTGCGACCGCGCACCTTTAAGTTTTTCAAAATTTAGTGACCTAATGTTGTAAAAATCTCTTTCATCAGCAAAAGCCCTAATTTGCTGCATCCTTTTCCGATACGCCTTAACAATGGATTGCTGATAGCCGCCATCGAATGCAGCGTCAGTCTCCAACTTGTCAAACAGCTTGTCTTTGAAAGTTGCCTCCATGACCTGATTATATTTAATTCTAAGCGTTCTGTCAATAGCTAAATGTGAAAATTTCTAAATTATGAAATTTTGTAACGACAACGCACAAAGAAAAGGACGCAGGTAATAGGATGCTTGGTAAGGGAATGAACATCAGAGCCACCGCCCGAGTTGATGTGTTCTACGACTTGAGTTCAAGGAAGGAGAGGTTAGTGATTAACCCCATTATCGGACGTTAAATAACTCATTGTACCATGTTCGTCAAGCGAAGCATTTCGCTTAAGCACTTCTACGAAAACATATTAAATCCAACCTGACCCACTACCAACAAGCTAACGATTGCACTTCATCTCTCCCTATCCACGCACTCCGGCCCCTCAACCTTCGGGTCATTCACCCGCGCCGACACGCGAAAGGCTTCCATCTCATCCGAGGGGTACGGCACCAGCAGCCCCTCATGACTTTTCAGGTCCTTCACATCGGCACTGATCCATTCCCAATAGATTCTCCGGCGCAAGGATGACCGGCATCCTGTCATGGATGGCCGCGACCAGCTCATTGGAAGTGGTCGTGATGATGGTGCATGTGCGAACCTCCTCATCGCCTGTGCGCCAGCTATCCCATAGCCCCGCAAAGGCGAAAGGTCTGCCGCTCTTGAGCCTGATATACATGGGGAACGTGTGCCTGCCTGCCGGGTCCTTGTGCCATTCATAAAAACCGTCTGCCAGTATGAGGCACCTTCTCCTTTTGAACGGCTCCCGAAACGACGGCTTCTCGGCAATCGTCTCGGCGCGCGCGTTTATCATCTTGTGGCCGACCTGCTCATCCTTCGCCCAGTGTGGCACCAGCCCCCACCGGAAGAACTCGACGGCCTTCGTGTGGAAATCGCGGATGACTGCTACAGGCTGGGACGGGGCGATGTTGTACCTGGGCGCGATGTCGGATAGGATCGCCGCGCCGGGGAAGGCGTTCTCAAGAGACTTCTTGTCCGCAGAGAGGGTGAAGCGTCCGCACATTGTAGACCTCGGGTGAAGGGATAATTAAAATATACCCCATCCGCGCTCATGTTTGCAACAGTGTGCGCAAATCGCACGAAAACGTGCAGGGAAACGCGGTGTTTTTGCGGGAATATTGCGGGAAACGGCCGGAAAACGCGGGAATATGAACATGACCGCAGGGGTTAAATATCTTTTTAGAATCAGAGGCTTATGCGGTACAAGACACATGGGCGGGATGGGGCAAAAAAGGCCAAGTCATTATAAACAAAAAGGAATACCAGCGATCCACGTGGGGCAGGTGATATTTTGGACACAAAAAGACAAATCTCACTCCGAATTGAAAAACGTTATGGCCACACACTTCAAAAGCCTTTACACAATGCCCACCAGATGCTACATTTATTAAAAGCCTAAACCGCGCAATAATACCCCAACACAGTCATTTGGAGGCTATTCCATGGCGTTTTCTTCAATCAGGCGGGTATCTTTACTCTGGGCCGTTTCCTTCTTGTTCCTGTTCGGGGCTGCAGGCACGGCATTCCCGGCCGATGAAGCACCAGCGGGCATCGACACCAACTTCGCATGCTACCAATGCCACAGCAAAAAAGAGATCACGCCATGGATAACCAAGACCTGGCTCGAAAGCGCCCACGCCGCGAAGGGCATCAAATGCCCGGACTGCCACGGGAACCACGACGCCGGGTTCGACTCGCCGGATTTTACCGCGCTGCCCGGCCCCGACAAATGCATAAAGTGCCACCCGATAAGGGTTAAGGAGCTCATGGCCAGCAAACACAACGGGGTGACGAAATGCACCTCATGCCACGTCAGGCATACATTTTCGCTGAAAGTGGCCAGGAACCCGGAGATATGCATGACCTGCCACCTAAGCTCCCAGCACGTGCAGAGCTACAGGCGCTCCAAGATGGGCGTGGTATACGATACGCTGGGGGCGGGAAACAGCGCGACCTGCGAGACCTGCCACATGCCGGACCGCACGCATAACGTGAACATAACAATAGAGAACCGCGAACTGATGCTGAAGGTCTGCAACACCTGCCACTCCGCATCGTTTGCGGGCAAGGTGCTATCAGAGGGAAGCTTCAAGACGCACTGGTAGAAGGAGGGTAATGCTGCCGATAGACCTGGAATCGGAAATCGAGTTCTCGGAAGAACGCCCGAGGACTAAGATGCTATATGACTCCTCCAAATTCAGGGCGGTGCTGTTCTGCCTTGATAAGGGCCAGGGGGTGCCACGGCACACCAGCCCATCGGAGGTCATGATGCAGGTGTACAAGGGAAGCGGGACCGTGATAGTGGGCGAGAGCCAGCTTTCGATGAAGGCCGGGGACGTTGTGGTATCAAGGTCCAACGAGACGCACGGCTTCCGCTCGGAAGGCGAGAGGATGGTCGTCCTCGCGCTTATAATACCGTCTCCGGCATAGAAAGAAGGAAGGACCGACATGGCAGAGATAATCATCACCCCGGACATGACCCTGAACGACGTCATAAGGAAGTACCCTAACACCATAGGGGTATTCAACCGCTTCAATATAGACTCATGCTGCGGGGGCGCGAGGTCTCTCCGCGACATGGCCGCGCAGGACAAGGTGGACCTGGACGCATTTATGAAGTCATTAAAGGAAGCTGCGGGAAAGGCCGCATAGCTCCCAAAGACTGGGACACTTATGGTATAGCTGAGGCAATTTTGCCTCAACTTTTGTTTTTTTGAGATAAACTACCGCTAAACTCAGGGTAATACACTTTTTGTTGTGGCAATAATGTCCCTCAAAACGCCACGATACCAGGAACAGACTCCCGACTATTTTCCTGCCCCATTTTATATCGCATTGTTATCAACAAGTTACAACTGAACATCAATTAAGCATATGAGAGCCGTTCTGGCAGCCCTTTTGCAAGTCAATGTTTTGGCTTAATATTTTTTATTAAAGGGTTACATATGCCCAAGGGTAACAATCGCGGGACTATCTTGATTGGCAGCGCAGAGGCGGAAGTGAAGTCCAGCCTCGTCGATTTTGTCATCGCGTCTTTTGACAAGCATGTCCTGGGGGTCACCGAAACATCCGACCTGTTGCTGGAAGCCATTGACAACGAAGTAGAACTGGCTATAATAGATACGAACCTGAAGGGCCTGCCCATTGCAAAGACTATCCAGATATTAAAAAAGTCCAAGCCGCAGGTTCCAGTAATAGTCATATCGGACGATTACTACGGTCGCTACCGGGAGCAGGATAATGGAACTGGGCATTTTCTATTATATGTACAAACCGGTGGACCTGGAAAATTTCAAGGAAATTATCGAGAGCGCGCTTCTCAAACGCGCGCGTGAAGTGGCTAAGGAAAGGAGGTGACTCCTCAGGGCACTACTGAAACAATAACGGCAGGGTGATTAATCGTCCCTGTATTTTCCAAAACGGAGGTTAAACAAAATGGCTACTTTTGAATTGGACGTAAAAGGTGAAGTTTGTCCGTACGCAACAGTTAAGACCAAAAAGTTCGTAAACTCCAAGATGGCTTCCGGCGATCAGGTCTGTGTGATCCTCGACTACCCGCTCTCATCCGAAGAGATACCCAGGTGGGCGACAGAGGCCGGCCACAAGGTCGTGTCCGTTGACAAGGCCGGGGACGCCGTCTGGAAGATAACCATAGAGAAGGGCTAATCACAAGGGGGTCAACAAAATGGCAGGAACCAAACTAGGCATCCTCCTCACCACCAGCCCGGAAAACGAAGACATGCACACCGTCGTGAAGCTCTGCGAAGCCGCCCTTGCCTCTGGCAAGGAAGTCCAGCTTTTCATGATGTGCGACGGAGTCTACGGCTCGTACTGCAACACCCTGACGGACCTTATACCCAAGGGTGTCCAGATCTCACAGTGCCACCACAACTCGGAGGAGCGCAAGATCCACGAGGAGGGCAACCCCGTGAAATCCGCAAGCCAGTACATATTTTCGGGCATAATCGGTGAAGTAGACCGGCTGATAACATTCTGCTGAGGGGGATACGACAATGGGTGACAATTTAGCGATAATGTTGCGGCGCTCCCCCTTCAACAGCGTCAGGGTCCATGAGGCGCTCCGCTCCTGCGTGGGCCTCAGCATGGGGGACGCTCCGCTTACGATGGTATTCGTGGAAGACGGCATCTATGCCCTTTCCGCGAAGGGGAAGCCAGTGATTTCAGGGTTCGACTGGAACAAGCACCTTGAGATGCTGAAGGAGCTTGAGTTCGACCTGATAGTTGACAAGCAGTCGGCGGACGAACGCGGCATAACCGAGTTCAACCACGAGCCGACGCTCAAGTCTAGGGACGAGATAGCCGCCATCCTCAAGGACGCCAAGGCGGTCATAACCTATTAAGGGGGGGACATGAAGGTACTTCACATAATAAGGAAGAAAGGCGACGCCTACCCCTTAAGCATAGCCGCCACCCAGAAGACCGGGGGCGACGATGTAAAGGTGGTCCTTTTGCAGGACGCGGTGCTCTCCTGCAGCGTCGATCGCAAACAGCTTCTGCTGCAAGGAAGACGCCGAGGCGCGTGGCGTCGGCTGCGGCAACCAGGTCGATTATTCCAAGATAGTCGACATGATATTCGACGCGGACAGCGTCGTCAACTGGTAATATATGCATTATAAATGAAAAGGCCGCCCGTTTGGGCGGCCTTTTTTTTGTTACCCTCTCCACCTGCGGGGGAGGGTGGCGCAAAGCGCCGGGTGGGGGTGGCTGTTATTCCGGCCCCTTCACCGTCTTTATCATATTGAAGAAGAACAAGAGTATGGAGACGAACATTACCGAACCGAAGATGCCGAGTACCGTCTGCCCGCCTGTATTTTCATGTGCCCTCATACCCCAGCCGGCAATCATCCCGACAAGGCCGATGTTCGCCATCCAGAACTGGACGATGGAGAGTTTGCGGCTCCACAGAGGCTTGCCGGAAAAACGCGGCAGGATGTGGTAGCCGACCCCGAATATCATCATGGACATCCAGCCGAGCAGGTTTAAGTGTACGTGCATGGAGATGTGGTCGGTGTTCGCCATCTCCGGCCATATGACGAAGCATACGCCCATTAGCGAGCCGACGAGGAAGTAAGTCAGGCTGAGCCTTATAAACCATACGACTTCTTTATCCATTATCTTCTCCTTCCCTTACTCCCCTCGCCTTACGGGAGAGGGGATGGGGGTGAGGGGTCAATGCGACCCGTGTATGAACATCGGCAGGCACCTCGCGCACACCCAGACCGGCTTGCCGTTTTGCTCGCAGGATATCAGGAGCCTGTCCCCGCTACCGGTACCGCAGCTCACACATACATTTTTCTCTTCCGCCATGACATTACCTCCGTTTGGTGATTTGTAATGTCTAGATTATACCAAATCTCTTTGGCCTTGTTTACCGGCACTGTCAGCGTTTTTAATGATTTTTGTCATGCTTCCGCATTGCTGACTGACATCTGCTTGAGCGAGTCGCAGTTCAGGCCTGTTTAATTTCTTACCGGTTCGCCAGGCGTCCGGCTGTACCATACACCCATCAGGAAAAACACCGCAAGTAGGGCAAACCCGGCGCTATGAAACATATTCCCGATATGCTGGTCACGGTTCAGCATGCCTAGCTCGGAGAGCATGTAGTTCCAGTCGTGTATGCGGTCGCCGTTCCCGACGAGCGGCAGCTCCATCATTGTCGCATCCTTTGCGTAGGTGGAAATGGGGAAGAAGTTCTCCGAGAACCAGAGGCCTGCCACGGCGGAGGAATAACGCTGTCCGGTGAAAAAGAAATAGACCAGGATGATAAGGGGCATTACAAGCTGCCCGAGCGTGCCGCCAAGCACCATGAGGAATTCGTTCCCGAAGAGCCCGAAGATGGGGTGCCCCGCCTCGTGAAAAAGGAGGTTCACCCCGTCAATGAAATGGTACTCATACGGGTGCAGGCCGCAGGACAGGGCGTAGGCGGCGATTAACACGAGAAATATTATTTTTAAGTAAACCATAGGTCCCTATGCCGTTCACAAAGTTACTCGGTCTTCCTAAGCGACCAAACTTAACAAATCCGCCTTGGTAATCCCTTCAATCGCCACGACCTTAGACCGGCCGGTCTGCCCCGTGATGATGCTTATCCTGGATTTTGAGACCTTGAGTTTTTTGGATAGGAATTCGACGAGCGCCTGGTTGGCGGCGCCTTCGACAGGCGGTGCGGTAAGCTTTATCTTGAGTACGCCTTCCGCCTCGCCGACGATTTCATTCCGCGACGAACGCGGCAGGACCCGCACGGCGAATGTTACGCCGTCGGCAGTTTTCCTTGACCTCTATCACGCCCTGCCCTTGAACGGATAGATGCGCGGGGCGTCTGTATCCATGAACTCCTCAAGCTGGGTGTCGTGCAATCTGCCGAGGACAAGCTGGGAGATCATTGCGCCTATGAAGGCCATGAACATGTCCGACTGGGTGTCCCACGGGTCGCCCTGTGTGCCGAGGAACGCATCTCCTGCCGTGCCGGTGGCAAGCGAAGTCCACCACTCGACGAACTCGTAGCACGCGCTGATCGCGAGGGCTATGCAGGTACAGATGAAGAACAGCCACCCCCTTTTTTTCACAACGCCCTTCCGAAGGAGCAGCTCGCGTCCGACGATTGCGGGTATGACGCCCTGGAAGAAATGGCCGAACCTGTCGAAGTGGTTGCGCTTGAAGATGCAGTAGCGTCGCTAACCCACCGCCCTGCGGGTACGAGGGCGTATGTGTAATGCCCGCCCACCATCAGTATGCACATGAAGAAGGCCATAAGGCAGTATGCAAGCGGCGTGAACGGAAATTTTTTGCGGGTGGCCAGAAGGATTGACGTCCCGACGATGGCAGGGACGACTTCGAGGAACCATGTGAAGTAGTCGTGCGGTTTAATTGCCGACCAGAGGAATACACAAGCGAGGACCGCGAGCAGGACTTTGTGGAAGCGGCCTTCGGTCACCGGCCCTCCTGCCGTTCCTCGTAGGAGAGCATCTTCAGGTGGTCTTCTATGACGCCCTTTATCTTGAGGTTGAACCGCTCCTTTATTCGGTTCATCTCCGCTATCTCGGCCTCGACCTTGGCAAGCTGCTGGCGGGCCTCCATAACTATCTTCTCTGCCTGCATCTCGGCCTCTTTGATCTTCATCTGGGAGTCGCGCTCGGATGCGGACTTCATGTCCTCGACCATCTTGTTGGCGGTCATCAGGGTGTCTCTGAGGCCCTTCTCGGACTGCCTGTAATCCAGCTACCTGCGCCTCCAGCTTCTCTTTCTCCTCTTTGAGGGCCTCGTTCTCGCGGACAAGGTTCTCCATCTCGGTGGTTATCTCTTCGAGGAAGCTGTCCACCTCGTTCTTGTCGAAGCCGCGAAACTCAAGCTTGAACTGCTTCTGCTTTATGTCCAAGGGGCTGATATTCAATTGGTCCTCCTAATGCATCCTGTATGAGAAGTCCATCAGCGTCTTAACGACAAATATCTTGGTAAAGTAGATTGCCGCGATGACTATCAACGGAGAAAAATCTATCCCCATGTTCATCGGCAGCTTGCGCCTTATGACACGGAACACCGGCTCGGTCGCGCCATAGAGGAACCTGACAATGGGGTTGTACGGGTCGGGGTTCACCCATGACAGGAGCGCGCTTATTATCACGATGTACATGTAGGCCGTAAGGAGGAAATCCAGCACGCTGGCTACGGCTTGAAGCAGGTTCCCGAAAACAAACATACTACCCTCCGGAATACGATATCAACTGAGGGGGCGCTACTTCCCTAGTTCCTGTGAACGTTTGGTTGCGGCTTCTACGGCAGCGAACAGCGCCGCGCGCACGCCGCCCTCCTCAAGCTTCTGAAGCCCGGCAATGGTCGTGCCGCCGGGTGAAGTTACCATGTCCTTGAGCTTCGAGAGCGGCTCCCTCGTCTGCATCGCCATGTGTGCCGAGCCTATCATCGTCTGGGCGGCAAGCGTGAACGACTCCTCCCGGCCCAGGCCCACACGCACCCCGGCGTCGGAGAGCGCCTCAAGCATCAGGAATACATACGCCGGCCCGCTGCCTGAAAGGCCGGTGACCGCGTCCATGAGCTTCTCATCACCCACTGCCACTACAACCTTGCACACAGCCGAGAGCAGCATCTTCGCCGTTTCAAGATCGTCCGGCTTGCAGTTTTGCCCAGCGAACGCCGCCGCCGCGCCCTCCTGCACCAGAGCCGGAGTATTGGGCATCACCCGCACCACCCTCGCCTTCTTGCCGAGCGCCTTCTCTATGCTTTCGATAGTAACCCCCGCCGCGATGGATACGATCAGCTGTTTGCCCGTGACCGAAGGCGCAATCTCTTTAAGCACCTTTGCCATGTCCTTGGGCTTCACCGCGAGTATTATTATGTCCCTGCCCTTCGCAGCCGCCGCGTTTTCGTGAACCGCATGGGTCTCGTAGTTCTTCTTCATGTGAAGGAGCCTGTGGGCTGACGAGTCGGAAACGACGATATCGTCCTTCGTGAGAAGGCCGGACATGATGAGCCCCTTGACCATCGCCTCGGCCATGTTGCCCGCGCCTATGAAAGCAACTTTCTTTTGCATTATGCGTAACTCCTCGCGCCGAAGATTGCGGTGCCGACCCTTACAAGCGTCGCGCCCTCCTGAACGGCGATCTCATAGTCCTGTGTCATCCCCATCGAAAGCTCGGTGAGGTTAAGCCCCATACCGTTTATTTCCGCCAGAAGCCCGCGCATCTCTATGAAAAAAGGCCGCGAATCCTCCGGGTCGTCCGTGAACGGAGGCACGCACATCAACCCTTTGAGGCTTATGTTTTTCAAGGGCCGAGACTTCTTTTGCCGCAGCCTTCGCATCATCCGGCGCAAACCCGTGCTTGCTCGCCTCGCCCGCAATGTTCAATTCAAGCAGGATATCCTGCACCAGCCCGCGCTTTGCCGCCTGGCGGTCGATCTCGCGCGCAAGCTCAACGCTGTCGACGGAATGTATCAGCGCGAAGACCCCGACCGCATGTCTCGCCTTGTTCTTCTGGAGGGTGCCGATGAGGTGCCACTCCACGCCCGCCGGTATGCGGCCTGTGAGCGCCTCCATCTTTGCAGCCGCCTCCTGCACCCGGTTCTCGCCCAGGATGACAGCGCCAGCGGAGACCGCCTCCATCACCTTATCCGGCCCGACCGTCTTCGAGACTACGACCAGCCTGATATGGCCTGGGTCCCTGCCCGCCTTTAGCGCGGCGGCCCGTATCCGCGATATGACACCATTCAGGTTCTCGGAGATACCCAAATGCTATGGCCCCTTGTATATCGGCAGGTCCTTGATCCACTGTATATCAAAGACCTCCCCTATGGTGCCGACAGCAAGCAGAAGAACATAGAGCCCAAGCACTGCCGGCAGCACCCAGGGGTGCCTCTCCAGAAAACCCTTCTTGTCCTGCGCAGTATCCATGTTATTTATCCCCGCCCCCCGTCTTCCAATAGCTGTGCTATGGCAAACATCCTTCCGGTACTGCCGCCGCTCCTTCTGTGCGAGAAGAACTTGTCGGTATTGCAGGAAGTACAGACTCCAAAGACGTTTATGTTCTCCGGCCTTAATCCCGCAAGCAGCAGCGCGCGGCGGTTCGTCTTCCAGAGGTCGAACTGCCAGCGGCCCGGCCTCGAAGCCGAGATGAGGTCTTCGCAGAACCCGCTCATTTCCTTGCAGAGCGGCCCTACGACATTGTCATCGACCTCGTAACAGCATGCCCCTATAGAAGGCCCGATGCTTGCGCGTATGTCCGAGGGCTGGCAGCCGAAATTGGCCGCCATTTCTTCAACGGCCCTTGCCGGGATGCCTCCTACCGTGCCTTTCCAGCCCGCGTGTACCGCGCCCACCACTTTTTTTATCGGGTCATAAAGGAGTATTGGTACGCAGTCAGCGGTAAGCACCCCGATAGGCACGCCACGCAGGACGGTTATTATCGCATCATAACCCTTCAGTGGCTTTGCCCCCTTCGGGTCTTTCAAAACATATACATCGTTTCCGTGCACCTGGCTTACCGCCTTGATCTCGCCCCCAAGCCCCAGGGTCTGGACGAGCAGGGCCCGGTTCTTTGCAACGACACCAGGGTCGTCTCCCCCGCCTGCTCCCAAATTAAGGGAGTCGAAAGGCTTCTGGCTCAGGCCTCCTTTGCGAGTGGTGAAGATACCGCGCGCTCCGGCCCATGCCGAAACCTCATAAAAACCTACCCCGTTTATTTCGCTGTACACGAACGGCATGAATTCCCCTTGCTTGTAGCTAAAAATCGTTTTAATTTTAGCATTTACCAAAACATCGTGTCAATACTTAAGTGGCCCTGCACGACCCGTTTGTCCTTGACACCTTTTACACCCGATGATAAGATAATCCTGTTTTTTAAATCATTTATGCGAAAATTAATACTCGCCATATCCTCCGGACTGGGCACGGGCTATTTCCCCGTCGCGCCCGGGACCGCAGGCAGCCTTTTGGGGCTCGCAATCGCCTTTCCCTTCACGCTAAACGGGGGTGATATCGGAGGCCCTCTCTACGTCATATTGTCTGCCGCGATATTCATCGCAGGGGTCTGGGCTGCAGGCGAGGCCGAGAAGATATACGGCGAGCAAGACAGCGGAAAGATAGTGGTGGACGAAATCGCCGGGATGCTCGTTACCCTCTACCTCCTACCCGCCACATGGCCTTATTTGATAGTCGGTTTTTTCGCGTTCCGGTTCTTTGACATAGTCAAACCGTTCCCGGCCAGAAGGATCGACCAACGCATGCATGGAGGCCTCGGCGTAATGCTGGACGATATCGTCGCCGGTATATACGCAAACCTGAGCCTACACCTGCTGAAGGCGGCGGGCCTTTGAGGGCGGAGGCGCTGATAATCGGGCTGGGCGGTGCGCGCCTGTGCGGATGGGCTGGACTCTCCGGCTCGCTTTCCGAATGGGGCATATCGCTTGGCTCTATAACGGCGGTCAGCCTGTCAGAGGCCGAGGTAGAGGAAGCGATCAAGCTTGCCCTGAAGCGCTCATCCTTCCTGTTCATCACCGGCGCCCCGGGTGCAGTGAAGACCGTGGATGCCGGGGAGATCGCGAAAAAGGCACTCTCCAAGGTGCTTGAGAAGCGTCTGGTGTTTCATCCTGAGCTTCTTGAACGGCTGAAATCCACACACGCGTCACGCGGTGCCGATATTTCGGCAGCCATAGAGAAGATGGCGCTGCTTCCTTCCGGAGCCAGACCGTATGAGGACGGGGAAGGGACACCGACCGGTTTTTATCTGGAGAAGTCTGGCCGCATTTTCTTTTTCTTGCCCGGCCTCAATGGAGAACGCCCTCTGCCGGCTTACGCAATCAAGACCGTTTCGGCAGGCCGCAGGCAATCGCTATGGAGGCGGCAAGCTCGTATACGCTGTTACGGCATCGACGAGGACACCGCAAGGAAAACCCTCAACGATATGGACGGCAGCGATGTCTCTCTTACCACTTCTTCGTCATACGAGGGTGTGGATATAGATATTACGGTTACAGGCGGTTCAGCCGGAAAGGCTGAGACGCTTTTAAAAGATGCGACAAAGGCCATCAACGAAAAACTTGGTGAATATGTCTACACCACAGGCTATGAAGACATGGAAGAGATCGTAGCCCGTTTGCTGACTGAAAAGAAGATAACCCTGGCGACAGCCGAGTCCTGCACCGGAGGGCTCCTCGCGAAGAGGCTCACGGACGTGCCGGGAAGCTCCGCCTATATGGAACGCGGGGCGATAACATACTCCAACCTTGCAAAAGAGGAGATGCTGGGCGTCTCAACCAGGGTCCTGAAGGACTACGGCGCTGTCTCGAAAGAGACCGCGCAGGAGATGGCTGAGGGCATACGCCGTTCGGCAAAAACCAAGATCGGGATATCGATAACAGGCATCGCAGGGCCGACCGGAGGCACTATCGCAAAACCGGTCGGGCTCGTGTTCATAGGACTTGCTACTCCGGACGGGGTAAGCGTCAAAGGCTACAACTTCCCCGGCGACAGGAACGCCGTCAGGCTGGCAACAAGCCAGAGGGCGCTTGATTTGTTGAGACGATACCTTCTAGGTGACCATGGGTGAGCTTATCCGCACATTCATAGCCATTGAGATACCGGATGGCATAAAGGCGGCAATGGCCGACGTGCAGGGTACGCTTAGAAAGACCGGCGCGGACGTCGGCTGGACTCGTCCTGAGGGAGTACACCTCACACTCAAGTTCCTCGGGCCTGTAGAGGCACAGACTGATACCAAAGCTCGCTGCCGCGCTGGAAACCGCAATAAAGGACGAAGCGCCTCTTGCAATTGAGGTGAAGGGCACCGGGGTATTCCCAAATGCACACGCGCCCAGGGTTGTATGGCTGGGGCTGGCCGGCGATATTGCCGCCATGGCCGAACTTGCAAGGAAGGTCGACGCGGCATGCGAGGGGCTTGGTTTCAAGCCGGAGGGCAGGCCGTTCAAGCCTCACCTGACGCTCGGGCGGGTCAAATCATCCAAAGGCAGCAAGGCCCTGATGGACGCGCTCAAGTCTTTCGAGAACGTGGAACTCGGCGGGTTCAAGGCGGAGTCGGTATCCATAATGAAGAGCGAGCTGAAACCATCGGGTGCGGTATATACGCAATTACATGAAATTAAATTCAAAGACTAACCATTACTTTCTTTTTAAAAAGAAAGTAACACAAAGAAAAGGGAGAGCATGATGGCCGAGAAGACAGAGAGGGACCAGAAACTGAGGGCGCTTGACCTTGCGGTGTCCCAGATAGAGAAGCAGTTCGGTAAGGGCTCCATAATGCGCCTGGGCTCCAACGAGCCTGTGCCGGACGTCGCGGTCATCCCGACAGGCTCGCTCGGGCTCGACATCGCCCTTGGGGTCGGCGGCTACCCGAAAGGCAGGGTAATAGAGATCTACGGGCCTGAGTCTTCCGGCAAGACCACGCTTGCGCTTAACGCAATCGCCGAATGCCAGAAGCTGGGCGGCATCGCGGCCTTCATAGACGCCGAGCACGCGCTGGACATCACATATGCAAGGAAGCTGGGCGTCAGTACCGACGACCTGCTCATATCCCAGCCGGACACCGGCGAACAGGCCCTTGAAGTCACCGAGACGCTTGTGCGAAGCGGCGCGATCGACATAGTAGTCGTCGACTCGGTAGCGGCCCTGGTGCCCAAGGCCGAGATAGAGGGCGAGATGGGTGATTCACACATGGGCCTTCAGGCCAGGCTTATGTCGCAGGCCCTGCGCAAGCTCACGGCCACCATATCCAAGTCCATGACCACCGTCATCTTCATAAACCAGATAAGGATGAAGATAGGCATAGTGTACGGCAACCCGGAGACGACCACGGGCGGCAACGCGCTCAAGTTCTACGCATCGGTGCGCCTGGATATCAGGAAGGCGGAGGCGATAAAGGACGGCCAGGAAATCACCGGCAACCGGGTGAGGGTCAAGGTGGTCAAGAACAAGGTCGCCCCGCCATTCAAGCAGGCCGAGTTTGATATACTGTTCAACGAGGGGATATCGAAGCTTGGCGAGATAATAGACGCCGGCGTAAACATGGCCATCATAGACAAGGCAGGCGCCTGGTACTCCTACAACGGGGACAGGATCGGGCAGGGCCGCGAGAACGTGAAGAGCTACATGAAAGACCATCCCGAGGCGCTTGCGGAAGTCGAGGCAAAGGTCAGGGAAAAGGCGGGGCTGCCCGCAGCACCGGTAGCGTGAGGTGAAAAATGGAACCAGTAATAAACATTAATGACATACTGAAGATTTCAGTTGAAAGACGCGCATCGGACCTGCACCTGAAGGTCGGAAGCCCGCCCGTGCTTCGCATCGACGGCAGGCTCGTCCCAATGGTCGAGCAGAAGAGGCTTACACAGGAAGACGTCGTCAAGCTCGCGTTCAGCATGATGAGCCAGGCCCAGAAGGACAAGTTCAAGCAGAAGAACGAGTCGGACTTCGCCTACGGCGTGCCGGGCCTCGGCCGCTTCAGGGTAAACGTCTTCATGCAGCGCGGCACGGTCGGACTTGTCATGAGGGCGATACCCACAAAGATGGCGAGTATCGAAGAGCTGAACCTGCCTCCCGTAATCGGCAAACTCGCCGAGGAGAACAGGGGTATGATACTTGTCACCGGCACGACCGGAAGCGGCAAGTCGACCACGCTCGCATCGATCATAGACAGCATAAACAGCACCCGCACCGAACACATAATGACGATCGAGGACCCTATCGAGTTCCTCCACAGGGACAAGCGCTCTCTCGTCAACCAGCGCGAAGTAGGCATGGACACAGAGTCGTTCTCGCTTGCCCTGCGCTCGGCCATGAGGCAGGACCCGGACATCATACTGGTCGGCGAGATGCGCGACTTCGACACCATAAGCGTCGGCCTGACCGCCGCCGAGACCGGACACCTGGTTCTCTCCACCCTGCACACTGTTGACGCAACGGAGACGATAAACAGGATAATCTCGGTATTCCCTCCATACCAGCAGAAACAGGTGCGCCTCCAGCTCGCGTCCGTCCTGAAGGGCGTCATATCGCAGAGGCTCGTGCCGCGCGCGGACGGCAACGGCCGCGTGCCCGCCTGCGAAGTGCTCGTGGTCACAGGGACAGTTCGTGAGTGCATCATCGACCCGGACAAGACCAGGCATATACACGACGTCATAGCGGCCGGCACCTCCCAGTACGGGATGCAGACCTTCGACCAGTCGCTATTCGGGCTATTTACAAGTCAGGGCTCATAACCTACGAAGAGGCCCTAAGGCGAAGCTCCAACCCGGACGATTTCGCCCTAAAGATACGAGGCGTATCCTCCACATCCGACCTATCATGGGACGACAGCCCGACCGCGCCACCGGCCGCACCTAAAGAGCCTGAATTCAAGATCGACAGGCTGGGCGACTAATGGAAGAAAAAGGGTATACCAGGGCAAAAAACCTGGCGTACCGTTACCTTACGGCCAGGCCCAGAAGCCTGGCCGAGCTTGTTTCCTACCTCGAAAAAAAAGAAATCAGTCAGGACTACATCTTCCAGCTTATCGAAGAACTCAAAGGCTACGGCTACATCGACGACCGCAAGTTCACTACCACGTACGCAAGATACCTCATACAGACCAAGGGCTTAAGCCGGTATGGGCTTCGGTTTGAGCTGAAAAGAAAGGGCGTGTCGGAAGCAGACATCGAGGCCGGGCTCGAGGAGCTATTCGGCAGCGAAGACGCGGAAAACGAAGAAGAGGTCGCGCTCCGCATCGCCAAAAAGAAGATGGAGTCGATGAAGGGCATCGACCGGGAGAAGGCCAGGAGGCGGCTGACCGATTACCTAAGAAGACGCGGGTATGGTTTTGGGGTAATTACCAAGGTGTTAAAGGGCTGACAAACGGATACCCGACCAGTTCAATATTTCAGTTTATTTCGGGCTTAAAATAGATTATAATGTCTTAGTTCTAAATTTTGGAGGTCCACATGTTTGAAGGTCTTTTACAGCCCATGCACCTGATCCTGATCCTTGCTATTGCCCTGATCATCTTTGGCCCGGGCAAGCTGCCGCAGATCGGCTCCGGCCTCGGCAAGAGCATCAATGAATTCAAAAAGGCCCTGGCCGAGGGCAAAGCCGATGTCAAGGCCGAGGTTGTGGAAACAGCCAAGGTCGAGGAAAAAAAGGCCTGAGCCTAACCCCGCTCCTCTAACGGCAGGTATTCCTTGCCCCTCTCCCCGGTGTATATCGAACGGGGTCTCATCAGCCTGTTGTCATCTAACTGCTCTATTATATGGCTGCACCAGCCTGCCGAGCGCGCCATGGCGAATATCGGTGTGAAGGTCTCAAGTGGCAGGCCGAGCAGGTAGTATATAGAAGCCGTGTAGAAGTCCACGTTCGGAAGCAGACCTTTCTCCCGCTTGACTACATCCTCCACCTTTAGCGATATCTCGTGCCAGCGGCAGTACCCCTCGAACTCGCATATCTTCTTCCCGGCTTCACGCAGTATCGGGGCGCGGGTGTCTCCGTGCTTGTACACACGGTGGCCGAAGCCCATTATGCGCTCCTTTCGTGCGAGCGCGTCCATCACCCACTTTTCCGCCTTGTCCGGCGTACCCATATCAAGGAGCATCTTCATAACGGCCTCGTTGGCGCCCCCGTGCAGTGACCCCTTCAGTGCCCCAATAGCGGCGGTAATTCCGGAATGTATGTCTGAAAGAGTGGATACCGTTACCATCGCCGAGAAAGACGAGGCATTGTATTCGTGCTCGGCATAGACGATAAGCGAGGCGTCGAATATCTGCCCTTCCGGCCCTTCAGGCTTCTTCCCGTGCAGCATATAAAGGAAGTTTTCGGCGGCATTCAGGTCGTCTCTCGGCTCGACCGGCCTCAACCTGTGGGGCAGCCTGTAGCCGAGAGCGACCAGGGTGGGCATTTTCGCTATAATACGCACGGCCTTCCTGAGGTTGGCTGCGTGCGAGTTGTCCCAGGCTTCGGGGTCATACAGGCCAAGTATGGACGCTCCGGTACGCAGGATGTCCATCGAGTGCGAAGTCCGCGGTATCCTCCTGAGCAGGTCCACCACCTCGCCCGGCACTGAGCGCTCCGCCCTTATGGTCGCTTCGAACTCCTTCAGTTCCGATGCACTCGGGAGCCTGCCGTACAATAAAAGATACGCGGTCTCCTCGTAGGTCGACTTTACGGCCAGTTCACGTATGTCGTATCCCCGGTATGTAAGGCTCGCCCGCGCCTCGTCTATCTCGCTTATCGACGTCTCGCCCGCGATTACCCCTTCCAGGCCGGGGCTGTAGACTTCGGTTCCAACGATTTTCTCTGTCATAAAATGCCTCCTATCCTTATAATTCTATTATAACAAAGGATTCAGGAATTTACGGAGATTTTGAACTTAAAGGACAGGAAGATTCAACCGAGGTTATTGAGCACTATCTTAGCTAGTGCGCCGATGAAGGCGGGGTCCTCGTCCATGCATTTTGCACGGACGAACTTGGTAATCCCCAGAGAGGCGGCGTGTTTTTTAAACAGTATGTCACAGTCGTACAGCGTCTCGATGTTCTCTGCGACGAAGCTTATGGGCGCCAGCACCACCTTGTCGACGCCTTCACCGGCAAGCTCGCGCATGACCGCATCCGTCTCCGGCTTCAGCCACTCCATACTGGCCCTGCCCTTGCTCTGGAAGCAAAGCCTGAAATGTGCGGGCCGCACGGCCTTCAGCACCAACTCAAGGGATTTCTGTATCTCGTCAATATAAGGGTCGCCAGCCTTTATGAAGTCGTGCGGGAGCGAGTGCGCGGAGAACAGCACATGCACCTCCTTGCGCTCCTCAGGGGGGAAGCTATCGAGCGCCTCGATAACCTTCGCCGCGTATGCTGCCACATAGCCCGGGTCTGCGGAGATGCTCCTTATCCATGTTACCTGCGGCGGGTCGGAGTCCTTTGCCATGAGGTCCTCAAGCGCCTTGAAGCTCGAACCGGTTATCGCAGAGGAGAAGTGCGGGTAGAGCGGGAGCGCGACAATCTCTCTGATGCCGTCCTTCTTCATCAGCCTGTATGACTCGGCCGTCGACGGCCTGGAGTAGCGGTTTGCTATGTATACCCTGAAATGGCCGTCCTCGTTAAGCTTCTTCTCAAGCAGCGCCGCCTGCATGAATGTGGTGTGGTTCATGGGCGAGCCGCCACCGATCAGCCCATACCTGTAGCGGATGGACGAGAGCTTCTTCAGGGATATATATATCGAGAGCGGATAACGGACCGGGGCCGGGGCGTGTATGATCGCACGGGTCTGAGAACAGCCGCACCAGAAACGGGAATATAGCGGAAAGTGAAGGCGGGTCTCCCATGGTCATAAGGAGTACGCCAACCGGTTTTTTGTTATATGCAGTCATTACGTGTACTATGTTACTAGTTCAACAACATAATCCCGCCGCAACTTCTTTTT
This sequence comes from Nitrospirota bacterium, assembly GCA_963845245.1. GTDB lineage: Bacteria > Nitrospirota > JACRHJ01 > JACRHJ01 > JACRHJ01 > CAWJRJ01. The sequence goes on along the minus strand of CAWJRJ010000016.1, from coordinate 95,773 downwards.
CCTGCAATAGAGGAAACCGCCTATAGTACCTTCAACGGCCCCCCCTTCGAGCTCTACAGCCGAACGGTACCTGACCGGGAAGACCTCCGAAGCGGATTTCTCTAGCAACCCGTAGTTCTCGTCGAGGATTGCCTTGGTCGGCTTCAATAGCCCGTTCCAGAACATAAGCTGGCCCTTGTCGGTCACTATAATCGGCTGGATGATGCCTATGTCCTCGCGGTCGGCCTGTTCAGGCGGGGTCAGATACCCTGTGAATTCCGTACCGTCGGCAAGGGTGAATATCGCCTTTACGGCGAACATCCCTGAAGCAGGGTCAACCGGGCCTGGCTTCTCATACGGCCGCACGGTCGCCTCGTCCTGGCCTTCCACACCTTCTTCGTCGAGGCAGAACTCCCAGACAGGGAAACTCGTCAGGTCGTCCGGGGTCAGTTCATATACTTGCTTTCGAACCTGCACGCGTTCTCCTCTTTAAAACCTGCAAAATATAAGAAACAAGCCCATCGGGTTGTCCCAATGGGCTTTTGAATAAGATGGCTCGGCCGGATAGGTCTACTTGACCCTGTGCGACACGCCGTGCGTGTGGACAGAATCCACGAGTGCCTTTACATGGTCCGGCGGCGTCTCCGGCACTATGCCGTGCCCGAGGTTGAATATGTGGCCGGTATCGCCTGCGGAAATGAGTATCTCCTTGACGCGCTTGTCTATCTCTTTGGGGTGGGCAAGAAGTGCAATCGGGTCGAGGTTGCCCTGTACCGCCTTGTCCTTGCCGATCTGACGCCTGGCCTCGGCCATGTCTATGCGCCAGTCCACGCCTATGACGTCTCCGCCCGCCTGCGCCACCAAGGGCATGATACCCTGGCTGTTGCCGACGAAATTTATTATTGGCACTTCCGGCGTCTTCACCGCCTGTATGACGCGCATCGTATATGGCAGTACGAAGTTCAGATAATCGCCCGGCGAGAGTATGCCGCCCCATGTATCGAATATCTGGAGCGCCTGCGCGCCCGCAACGGTCTGCGCCTTCAGGTACCTTATCACCGTCTCGGTGACCTTCTCCATCAGGTTCCTGTATACCTCCGGCGCGTTCCACATCATGGATTTCAGCTTCATGAAGCTCTTGCTGCCGCCGCCCTCCACCATGTAGCTGACAAGCGTGAACGGCGCGCCGGAGAACCCGATCAGCGGCACGCGGCCCTCAAGCTCGCGCCTCAGCATCTTTATCGTCTCCATGACGTACGGCACGTCGGCCTCAGGGTCTATCACCCGAAGCGCGTCAACGTCCGCCTGGCTTCGTATAGGCTTCTCGAAGACCGGCGAGGGGTTGAAGTCCAGCTTCATGCCCATCGGCTCGATCGGGACAAGGATATCCGAGAACATTATCGCGGCGTCCACACCCAAGTATGTCTATCGGCTGGATCGATACCTCGGTGCACAGCTCCGGTGACTTGCAAAGCTCAAGGAAGCTGACTTTTGAGCGCACCGACCTGTACTCGGACAGGTACCGCCCCGCCTGGCGCATCAGCCATACGGGTGTGACGTCGACCGGCTCGTTCCGGCAGGCCTTTAAAAACCTGTAATCAGTGGTCATGGAAAACTCCAGGGGATAAAGACAAAAACCGTTACCTTTTTTGTAAAAAGGTAACACCAAAAACTTCTATGACTTTAAATAACGATTTTTCTTTGGTACTTTCTTTTCTTCTGAAAAGAAAGTACGGTCTACTTCTTTTGCATTTTCAATGGCACGTAATTGCAGAACGGCTCTTCTTCGAGGTAGTCGCCGTATATCGCGTCGGCGCGCGCGCGGCATCCGCCGCATACGTTTATGTATTCGCAGGAGCCGCACTTGCCCTTGTACTTCTTGAAGTCCCTGAGGTCCTGGAATAGCTGGGACTTCTCCCATATATCCTTGAACGGCGTCTGCTTCACGTTGCCCGCCGAATGCGGGAAGTAGCTGCACGGGAACACGTCGCCCTCGGCCGTGATGAGGCATATCACCTGTCCTGCGAGGCAGCCTTTCGAGCCGCCGGTGGAGAACTTCAGCGTCCTTCTCTCCAGTTTGTCGCCCTCTTCGGCCAGCTTGTTCATCTGCGGCACTATGCGGTAATAATGCGGCGCGCAGGTCGGGCGCATCAGCATGTCCGTCTCGTTCTTCTCGGTCTCGTAATGCCACTTCAGGAGGTCTTCGTAGTCCTCCTTGCTGATAAGCTCGGACATTATCTCCTCGCCACGGCCGGTGGGCACTATCATGAACATGTACCAGGCCTTCGCGCCCAGCCCCTTGGCGACCTTCATCACGTCGGGTATTTCCTTCTGGTTGCGTTTTGTGAAGCTGGAGTTTATCAGGAACTCGATGCCGTGCTTGTTGAAAAGCGCGGCCGCGCGTTTGACGCCCTCGAACGCGCCCGGCTGGCCGCGGAAGTTGTCGTGCGTGGCGGCGTTTGACGCCGTCCAGGCTCATCGAGACCATCTTTATGCGTGCGGCCTTCATCTTCTCGCAGATCTCGTCGGTGACCAGGCTGCCGTTCGTGGCGATGCACATCCGCAGGCCCTTGTCGGAGCCGTAGGTGGCTATCTCGAACAGGTCCTGCCGAAGCAGCGGCTCGCCGCCTGAGAGGACTATGACCGGGGTGGAGAACGACGCGATGTCGTCGATCAGCTTCTTCGCCTCGTCGGTATTAAAGGCGGTATCGAAGGAGTTCATGCCGGAGGCCGACCTGCAATGCACACAGCTCAGGTTGCAGCGCCTCGTGACCTCCCATGCGATCCATTTCGGGATAAATTCCATCTTCATTTTATCTGCTCCTGAATAAAATTATCTGTTTACTATAACACGGGCGGCAGATTGAAATCAATAACAATGGACGGGGCGCTGAAAGCTCGTAAATGCTGCCATTTACCTCTTCTCCGCCTGTCTGGCCTTCCTGATATACTCGCCGATACCCTTCAAGCCCTCCCCCGGGGCCACAGGCGGGAAACAGGCCTTCTCGGAGCAGACATATAAAACGGGGTCCCCCTTGTATTCATATCCAAGCTCATCCAGCCTGGCCTTGTCCCTTGCCGGTTCCAGGACTACCACTACCCTGCACGGTTCTTCGAACATGAACGACTTTTTGAGCAATTCCTCCGTCCCGGAACTCTCCGGTCGGTCCGATGACTATAAATTCGTAGGCGGTCTCGCGGCATTTTCTCGCGGCAGGCGAGTCGTCCGGCAGCCCTTTCAAGCCTTTAAGTGCCTTTTCCTTGTATGCCTCCGACCCCGTTATATGGTAAAGGTCCATCAAGACCGCCACTGCCATCGCGCGTCCCTCGCATGGGCCAGTGCTGGAGGATTCGAGGGTATTTATCAGCCGGGTGGCAAGCCTTCGGGTAAAATCAAGGTATCGATGGTTCCCTGTCGCCTGATAGGCCAGGTCCGCCGCATAGGCAGTTGCCGCCAGCGCATCCGGCCCCGGGTCCACCGACCCATCATCGTAACCATTGATCAGTCCTCTCGACCGACTCCAGCCCTGTCTTAAGACATTCAGTGCTCACCTGGAGCTTCGGTATTTCGCCAGACTGGCAAGCGCTGCATTGGCCTCGACAACCGGCTGCGCGTATGCGCAAAGCGACGGGAAAAGCAGATATATAATAAAACAGGGGAAATAAAAACGCAGAAATAAAGACGAACGCATTGAAAATTCCTTTGCAGGCTAATCCAGGCCCGGTCTGGCCCGTCTTCTGTCGATATAGCTTTGTAGGATTATCTGGGCAGCGAGCATGTCCACCACTTCCCTGCGCTTCTCCCGCCTTACGCCGCCTTCGATCATCATCTTCTGAACGAGTGCGGTGGAGAGCCTTTCATCCACAAAGGTGATTGGCAATTCAAACCTCTTCTCTATCTTTGCTGCGAACTCCCTTACCTTCCCTGACTGTACCGCCTCGGTGCCGTCCATCATCTTCGGCAGTCCGATAACTATCCGGGCCGCTTCGTATTCTTCTATTATCTTCTCAAGTGCCGCGAAGTCCTTGTCGAAGCTCTGCCTTCTTATCGTCGTGACGCCCTGCGCGGTAATGCCCAGGCCGTCCGAGACCGCAACGCCTATTGTCTTGTCGCCGACGTCAAGGCCCAGCACCCTGTCCATCACAGCCTGCCAGAGCGGATTATGCCCCACACAAGCCACAACCCGAGTACCCCGGCGATAAGATAGCCCGTCAGGCCCAGGACCGGGTAGCCGAACATGTACCTGCCCATCTTGGCATGTATTATGACGGACGAGGCAATGGTCAGGCCGGAGATTATCAGAGCGAACGACACCCGGTTCGTCGAGCGGTCGAACTCCTTTATGAACCGCTCCAGGTGGATCAGCTCCATGTTCACCTTTATGTCGTCGCGTTTGATCTTGCCTATTATCACCCGCAGATGGCGGGGCAGGCTCTCCGTGAAGTTTGATAGTTCTTCCAGGTTCTTCCTTGCCTTCTTAAGGTATCTGGATGGCGACAGCTTCTTTTTTGCAAGGTTTATTGAATATGGCCTGGCCACCTCAAGGAAGTCCAACTCGGGGTCAAGCTGCCTCCCTATCCCCTCTATCGTAAAAAGCGCCTTGTTGACCAGCACAAGCTCCTTAGGGAACCTCATGCCGTGCTGCGACGCTATCTCCGTCACGCGCCCCAGGTAATCGCCCACCCTTATCTGCCCGATCGCCTTGCCGTAGAGCGGGTCTATCAGGTCGACCAGGTCGCGCTTGAACTCTTTGCGGAACCGGTCCAGGTCCATGTCTTCGGAGACGAAACCAAGGTTGATATACTGCTGGACAAGCCCGTCGAAATCGCGGTTCACAAGGGCCAGGAAGGTGTCTGCTATCACCTCCATGTTCTCCTCGGACAGCCGCCCGACCATACCGAAGTCTAGCAGACCGATCCTGCCGTCCTCCATTACGAACATGTTCCCCGCATGCGGGTCGGCATGAAAAAATCCGTCTTCGAATATCTGCTTGAAGAACGCGCGCGCGCCGTTTAACGCCAGTCCCACCCTGTCGAACCCGGCCTCGTTCAGCTTTCCAAGCTCGTTGATGCGTATGCCGGATATTCGTTCCATCGTCATGACCCGTCGGCTCGAATAGACGGTATAGACTTCAGGTATTTTTATTGTGTCGCTGTCTTTGAAGTTCTCGCCGAACCTGACGGCATTGTCCAGCTCTATTTCGAAATTTATTTCCTTTCTTACGGTACGGGCAAACTCATCGACCACGCCGGTCGGGTTGTATATGCGAAAATCAGGGAAATGTCTTTCCAAAAGGGGAGCGGCGGCAGTGAGTATGTAGATGTCCTGCTCCAGTTCCCGTTCAATCCCGGGCCGCCTCACCTTCACGGCGACCTCGGTCCCGTCTTTCAGGACAGCGTGGTGCACCTGGGCAATCGAAGCGGCGGCGACGGGGACTTCGTCAAAGCTTGCGAATATGTCCTCCAGCCTGCCGCCGAGGTCGGCCTCGATTATCATTTTGGCGTCATAGAAGGGAAATGGCGGGACTTCGTCCTGCAGTTTCTGGAGTTCTTCCGCAAGCTCGGCGGAAATCAGGTCTGGACGGCCTGATATGACCTGGCCCAGCTTTATGAACGTGGGTCCGAGTTCCTCGAAGGCATGTCGAAGCCTCACGGGCACTGTGTCCAGCTCGTGGTCGCGCACATAGGCCGCTTTCCAGCGCTTTCCAAAAGGCAGGAAACGGTGGAGGCCCATCTCGCTTATGAAATGCCCGAACCCGTGGCCCAGGAAAACCGCCACTATGTGGCTTATCCGGCCTATGTTCCGGTACTTCTTGGGTATCAGGGATGTCAGGGGCATTTATCTATTTAATGCTTCCTATTTTTCGTCTGCCTCGTTTTCAAGCTTCTTGACCCGCACCGAGAGTTGCTGCACCTTCTTCTTCAGGGCGTCGAGGTCATCCTTTGTGGCGATGTTCACCTTGTCGAGCCCCATGTGTATATTTTCCGAGACCACCCTCGATATATCCTGCGACGAGGTCTTCGCCTTCGACACCCACTCCTTCATGAGTTTCGCGCCTTCGGCGTCGTTCAGCTCGCCCTTTTTCACAAGGTCGTCTACAAGTTCCTTTACCTTCTCCTGCATCCCAAGCCCTGCAAGAAGCGCCTTCCTCACGACATCGTAGACCATTTTGTCACCTCCGTTTGAGTTGGCTTTTCGGCTCTATCCCTTCTTCTCAACGAACTCGTAAACCTTGTTTATAGCCTCCGGCAGCTTTTCCGGGTCCTTGCCTCCGGCCTGGGCCATGTCCGGCCTTCCGCCTCCGCCGCCGCCCACAACCGCTGCCGCTTCCTTAATTATATCACCTGCGCTGAATTTTCCTGTTAAATCTTTGGTAACCATGCAGATGAGAGAGACTTTGTCTTCCCTGGCCGACCCGAGAAGTATGACTCCGGAGCCCATCTTGTTCTTTATGATGTCGCCCAGGCTCCTGAGGTCCTCGGCGTCCTTGTCCTCCTCGATCCAGCCCAGCACCTTCACTCCGTTTATCGTCTTCAGGCTGTCGGTGGCAAGCGGGTCGGTAGAGGTCATCTTGCCCTTCAGCTCGCGCAGTTCCTTCTTTAGCTCTTTCGCCTCGTCCGAGAGCCTGCGCACCCTCTCCGCCACCTTCAGGTCGGCGGACTTGAACACTGCGGCCACGTCCCGAAGCTCGTCCTCCTGCTCACGCACCATGCGGTATGCCGCTTCGCCCGTCACGGCCTCTATGCGCCTGACGCCCGCCGCAACGCCCGCCTCCGAGACGAGCTTGAAAAGCCCAACCTCGGAGGTGTTTCTCAGGTGCGTGCCGCCGCAAAGCTCGGACGAGAAGTCGCCCACCTTCACCACACGCACCTTGTCGCCGTATTTCTCTCCGAACAGCGCCATAGCGCCGCTCTTGAGGGCATTCTCGGTATCCATCTCCTCGACGCCAACCGGCATGGAGGAAAGTATCTTCTCGTTCATAAGCTCTTCCACACGTTCCCGCTCATGCTGGGTAAGCGGGGCGAAATGCGTGAAGTCGAACCTCAGCCTGTCCGGCGAGACGAGCGAACCCGCCTGCTTCACATGGTCGCCAAGCAGGTAGCGCAGCACCGCATGCATCAGGTGTGTCGCGGTATGGTTCCTCTCGGTCGCCGTCCTTAAGCCCTCTTCCGCCTTTGCGGTAACGACATCCCCCACCTTCACCTCGCCGCGCAGCACCTTGCCCTTGTGCACGAACAGGCCCGGCAGCGGCTTTGTCGTATCCGACACCTCGAACCTCGCCGAATCCGATACCAGCGCGCCCCGGTCGCCCACCTGGCCGCCGGATTCCGCGTAGAACGGCGTGGAGTCCAGTATTATCTCGGCATCCTCGCCGAGCGTCGCCGCATCGGCAAGCACGTCGCCCTTTATTATCGCCACCACCTTCGCGGTGGACTCGGTAGTCTCATACCCCTTGAATACCGTCTTGCCGGTCTTCTCAAGCGCCTGCCTGTATACCTCTTTGGTGCGGTCCTCGCCGAAGGTCGCCTGCGAGGCCTTGGCCTTCGCCTTCTGGCCGTCCATGGCGGCCTGGTAGCCGTCCATGTCAAGCGCATGCTCTGCTCGGCCACGACGTCCTCGACCAGGTCCATCGGGAAGCCGAACGTGTCGTACAGTTTAAAGAGCTCGTCGCCGGGCAGGGTATCCGAGCCCTTTGCGCGGGTGGCAGCTATGATGTCGTTCAGCATCCTGGTGCCGTATTCAAGCGTCCCGATGAACCGCTCCTCCTCCACCAGCACCAGCCTCGCCACGTACTCGCGCGCATCCTTCAGTTCCGGTGTAGACGTCGCCCATCATGTCCACGACCTTGCCGGTCAGCTTGTACAGGAACGGCTTGTCCAGCCCAAGGAGCTTGCCGTGGCGCATCGCGCGGCGCATGATGCGCCGGAGCACGTAGCCCCGGCCCTCGTTGGAAGGCATTACGCCCGCCGCGATCAGGAAGCTCATCGCGCGCAGGTGGTCCGCGATTACCCTCAGGGATATGTCGCTTGTCGTGGTCGTCACCGTATGCCACCCCGGCCGTCTCGCCGATCTCTTTTATCAGCGGCATGAAGAGGTCGGTGTCGTAGTTCGAGTGCTTGCCCTGCACCACCGCCGTCAGCCGCTCAAGGCCCATGCCGGTGTCTATGCTCGGCTTCGGGAGCGGGTTCAGCTTCCCGCTTGCGTCCCTGTCGAACTGCATGAAGACGAGGTTCCATATCTCCAGGTAGCGGTCGCAGTCGCACTTGCCGATGCCGCAGTCCGGGCCGCAGGACATCTCCTCGCCCTGGTCGATCATTATCTCGGAGCACGGGCCGCACGGGCCGGTGTCCGCCATCTGCCAGAAGTTGTCCTTCTCCCCGAGGCGCAGGATGCGCTCCTCCGGCACGCCTATCATGTCGCGCCAGAGGGCGTATGCCTCGTCGTCGTCCTTGTATACCGTCGCCCAGAGCTTGTCCTTGGGGAGCTTGTACACTTCCGTTACCAGCTCCCAGGCGAACTTTATCGCGTCTTCCTTGAAGTAGTCGCCGAAGGAGAAGTTGCCGAGCATCTCGAAGAAGGTGTGGTGGCGGGCCGTCCGGCCGACGTTCTCCAGGTCGTTGTGCTTGCCGCCCGCGCGCACGCATTTCTGGGAGGTCACCGCCCGGGTGTAGTCCCGCTTCTCCTCGCCCAGGAACACCGACTTGAACTGGACCATCCCCGCGTTCGTGAATATCAGGGTCGGGTCCTTCTCGGGTATCAGGGACGAGGACTTTACGGGCGTGTGCCCCTTCGAGGCGAAATAGTCAATGAATGCCTGGCGTAGCTCGTTAGCGGTCAAGACGTTCTGTTCTCCTTTGGCGTATTTTACATTTATCGGCAGGAAACTGCCTTAAAGGAAGATATTTTATGATTTTTCTGGGAAAAAAGCAACTTATGAATGCTTGCGTTACGCCACAACATGAAATTAGAATTTACGTGCATTAGAGACCTTCTCCCCCGCCAGCTTCCCATGAATAAAATACGCTTAACTCTCCCTTATTAAAGAAGTTTTTTATATTATATGTGGAAATATTTAATACAAATTCACCCCTGCTCTCTGCATAGGGATTTATTCTACTGTCAGGCTTGTAATCTTCTAAATCATACCTTAAACAAAATACCACTGATACTTCATTCGGATCTGTAGTTGCGTATAATTCAAATTTCTTACTGGTTATATCTTTCAGGTAAAAGTCGTTCCTGTCAGCAAGTGATTTTAATTTTTCGTATGTTTCTTTGTGGATAGCATCTAAAAGCTTCTCTTCATTAACGGGAACATCACTTTTGATATCCTTTATCAATTCAGTAAGACTACTATAAATAGAGATATTGCATCCTTGAGATTTTGCTTCATGTAAAAGTGTGGCTGCCAGACCATTCTTATATTCTCGTTTATCAAAAAAAGCTTTATCTTTGGTTACGAGGATTACATCATCAGACTTTGCCAAGGATAGGCAATTTGCCCAAATAACACCATCCTTGAACTGTTGCCTGAATCTGCTTTAGGAGTTTTGGGCGTATGGTTTCGACCTTGCTGTAGGGAATAACTATCTGTATGTCGCCATAGGAGTGCCGCCATTTCTGATGGATCCCTTCCTGGTCTATGAGTTCAAACCCAACATTTTTTAGCACTGCAATCAGTTCATCGTATGGTGAACGGAGTATCGTGGGGTTCATACTACTATCTCGTGCGTCTTCAGGGAGCGATCTGGAAGGGCGCAGGTAGAGCTTCTCGGCTTCTTCTATGTTCTTCCTTGCCTCTTCCTCGGTATGCCCGAAGCTCTGGCAACCCGGAAGTTCAGGGCAGTACGCTACAAAAGCATCATTGTCTTTTTCTATTACAACCCGTAATTCCATAATGATATTAGAACATAAACATATCTCATGGTCAAGGAAGTTATAGTGTAACCCCCCATCTGCTTCCCACGTAATAAAATACACTTATTTTATTGTGCCAGAGACATTTTTTAAAGTACAATATACAGCAATGCCAAAGACCCGGCCCAACAAAAAACCATTTCCCGGTGACGCGCGCCACTATGCCCTCATAGTCCTGGCGGCAATGCTTGTCATGGGCTGGCAGTTCGTGTTCCCGGCGGTCTACCAGACCTCCAACGACGATGCCGCCATCATGTTCAAGTACGTCCCCCAGTTCGTGGAATCCTTCAGGCAGGGCATAATTCTGCCGCGCTGGATGCCTGACGATTTCAACGGCTACGGTTCTCCCATATTCGTCTTTTATTCTCCACTGCTTTATCTTCTTGCCGCGCTAGGAAACCTGGCAGGGTTAGACATCGTATCCGCAAAGACAATCCTGGAGCTACTTAGGCTTTGCACCGGCGGCGTATTCCTTTACCTGCTGGTGAAGGAGAACCACGGCACAAAGGCCGCACTCGCGGCCGCGCTCTTCTATACGCTTCTCCCGACGCGGATACTGGACCTGTACTCCGTCAACTCTCCTGCGGGCAGGTTCGCGCAGGCCTTCATGCCCATGTCTCTTTATTTCACCAGGAGATACATGGCGGAGCCGTTCGGCCGCCTCAACCTCGCAGCCGCGTCTTTCTCCTATGCGGCGCTGGTCCTCTCACATCTGGCCACGGCCTACATATTCACCCCGTTCCTGTTCGCTTACGGCATTCTCGGCACAGGCACAAGGTTGAACGCGCGTACCGTAACTAAGGCCGCGCTCGTGATAGCGGCGGGCCTACTGTTGTCTGCATTCTTCTTCCTTCCCGTCATTGTTGAAGGAGGAAACATCCAGCTCCAGTTCATGAAAAGGTTCGCCTACGGGGACTACTTCCTTTTCGATTTCATAATAAGGCCCATCCCGGCGGACAAAGCAAAACTCTCCTCGTTATTGACAGGCACGGTTGCAGCGGAAGCCGTCCTGCTGGCCCTGCTCCTGCGCCTTGGATGGCGCCGCGCATCCGGGATGTTGAATAGAGAAACCGGTTTTTATCTCGGGGCTGTGCTGGTCTGCCTTTTCATGATGTCCTCTCTTTCAGCATTCCTGTGGATGGCTATCCCAGGCCTGGCAACCGTCCAGTTCCCGTCCAGGTTTGAAACCGTTAACATCCTGTTTGTTTCGGCGCTGCTCGGGATTGCATTCTCAGTGTTCTTTGGCTGGCAAGGAAGACCAAGGGGGTTATCCGCCATTGTAGCTGTGGTGTTCGCAGTGCTTATCGCCTATGACGCAGTGATTGTCGCCCGTTCATACGCATTCACCAGCCGGGAGGCCGCGAATGTTGCCACAAACATCTACTTCCCGGAATACCTGCCCAAGGCGGTGTTTGTGGGCGGCTTGGACGGGCTCAAACGGGACCAGTCGCTGCTGTCTTCAGGCAATGGATTCACGTCACGGATAAAAAAATGGGACGCGACGGAAAGGTTGTTCCTGGCCGAATCACCCGGCGGAGCCAGTCTCCGCGTGAGGACCTTCTGGTTCCCCGGCTGGAAGGCGTGGGTAGACGGAAGCGAGACCGCCGTTTCACCGGAGGACAAGTCCGGTGCTGTAGTTTTAAACGTACCGGCAGGGAGCCATCTCGTACGACTCGGGTTCGTGGATACTCCGCCAAGGAGATGGGGTAAGGTCATAAGCCTCCTCACGCTTGCGGCGCTTGTTTTCCCGTACGGGGCGGTCCGCATGCGACGAACCGTTAAAGGATAATCAACCTTACATCTTAGAGAGACCGTGTATACTTCAACCACGCACCGTAACTGGCCTCCCCTGGCAGCAATAATCGCATGCGCTTTTATAGCGGTGGTGTGGCAGCTTTTCTCTCCCGGTTATTACTGCAAACTGGTGGAAGATGTGGCATACACGCATAAATATATCCTTCAATTTACCGACTCTTTCAGGCAAGGCATATTATACCCGCGCTGGATGGCCGAATCCTTCGGCGGTTACGGCTCCCCGGTATTCGTATATTACTCGCCCGCGGTATATTGGTTTGCAGGAATCCTAGGTCTATGCGGCATAGGCCCGTCTCTTTCCATCTTCATACTTCAATTGATATCATTATGTATCGGCGGGTTATCCGTTTTTTATCTGGTAAAGATGCGGTTCGGGCAAAGGGCCGCAGTCATTGCGGCAATCATCTATTGCCTCATCCCGGGCAGGATAATCAATCTATATTACCTGAACACCTATGCGGGCCGTTTTGCCGAGGCGTTCTTGCCGCTGACGCTCCTCTTTACCTCAAGGCTGGTCGATGGACCATTCAGCCGGAAATACCTGGCCGGGACTGCATTCTCCTATGCGGCGCTCATACTCTCCCACCTTGCGACCGCCTATATCTTCACCCCTTTCCTTATCGCCTTTGCTTTTTTATATACAGGCACACCTCCCAAGAAAGTATTGCCTCGGATTGCCTTTGGGCTTCTCGCCGGGATGGGACTGGCCTCATTCTTCTTCTTGCCGGTCCTGCTGGAGCGTGCTCATGTCCACCTGGGGCTGCTGGCAAGCACCCCCGCATATTCATACCTCGCCAACTTCGTGCTGAACCTCACGGGCAATCACACTTTTGAATCTACAGCGCAGCTTAGAAACCTCCTCATGGTCTCGCTGCTTGCAGAGACCGGCATAGCCCTGGCTATCGTCTATCTTTCATGGCGCATGACAGGGCTTGCCTTTGGACGGGATGTTATATTCCTGTCGTCTTCCATTTTTGTCTGTCTTTTCATGATGTCCTCGCTCTCGGCCCCTTTGTGGAAGAACCTGCCGGGCCTTCCCACTGTCGCTTTTTCGTCCCGTTTCGTCCCAATATATATAGTCTTCGTCTCTGTCCTGTTGGGTGCTGCCATCGACAGGCTGCTTCAAAGAAGGATTCCTTTGCTTATGGCGGTCTCAGCCGCAGTCATCGTACTCGTTCTGGTTACCTATGACGTCAGGCTGGTGATCAAAGCCTTTCAGCCAATAACCGAGACAGATGCGGGGCACATCGGTGCAAGCTGGGACATGCTGGAATATCTGCCCACAACGGCTTCGCCCGAGTCTGTAGGCAGGCTTAAGTTTGATGACCCCCGGTTAACCGCCACGAGAGGTTCAGCCGAGATAAAGAACTGGGGCTATATCGACAGAGAGCTTCTTTTCGATGGCAAGGATGGCTCGGCGCTGAGGCTGAAGGCTATCCTGTTCCCAGGTTGGCGTGGATTCATAGATGGGCAGGAATGCCGTTTATTCTCCGATGCTTGCACAGGCGCCATAATGATGGAGGTCCCGGCTGGCAGGCATTATGTCCGGCTTAGGTTTATGGATACGCCTCCGAGGATGTGGGGAAAGGCCATAAGCCTTGTGACGCTTGCGGCGCTTGTGTTCCCGTACAGTGCCGTCCGCAGGCGACGGACTGGTAACGCACATTAAACGTCAAACCGAGAGTGACATTGCATACTTCGACCGCACACCGAAACTGGCTACCTTATGCAATAATATTTACCTGCGCATCCCTTACGCTCGCATGGCAGTTCATCCATCCGGGTTACTACCACGTGTACTACCAGGATGCGGCCATGCTGCCGAAGTACGTCCTGGAGTTCAGGGAATCGTTCAGGCAGGGCATATATTATCCGAGGTGGATGGCCGAGGACGTCTGGGGCTACGGTTCGCCTGTTTTTGTACTGTATTCCCCACTCCTTTACTTCATCGCATCCATCGCGAGCTTTTCAAACATCGGCCTCCCGCTTATAATTGCGGCAATCAACCTGGCCGGGCTATGCATCGGAGGCATATTCCTCTATCAGTTCCTGAAGGATGGATACGGTTACAGGGCGGCACTTATCGCGGCAATATTCTACGTGACCCTGCCGGCGAGGGCATACGACCTCTACTTCATTAACACACCTGCCGGACGGTTCGGAGAGGCGTTCCTACCTATGGCGCTCTTCTTCGCACGGAACTTGAAATTAAAACCGTTCAACCGCGCAAATCTCGCAGGGCTTGCATTTTCGTATTCCGGGCTTGTAATATCGCATCTGGCCACCGCATTCCTGTTTACGCCTTTCCTGCTCGCCTACATGCTCGTCACGGGCAAACGTGGGCAGAGGGCCGGGGTCATGTTAAAGGCCGGGCTGGGACTCGGCGCTGGTCTGCTGTTGTCGTCGTTCTTTTTTTTGCCGGTCCTTTTCGAACGCGCCTACGTACATATAAGCTATCTTTCCACCCGCGAAGAATACCAGTACTGGAAGCATCTCGTTTTTACCGGCCCGGCACATGTCAGAGGTAAATATTTCGACACGATCTACGGGGGCCTCTACGCCAGCCTCCTGTTGGAAGCCGGGCTGCTCCTTGCAATCGTTCTAATCGTACGGTTTCGCCAGCGCTCACGTCCTGACCGCGAGACATACTTCTTCCTGGCATCCGTTTTATTCTGCCTGTTCATGATGTCGTTCCTGTCAGGGTACTTATGGGAGAACATTACGGTGTTAAAGGTTATAGTTTTCCCTTCCCGCTTCCTGGCCGTCTACCTAGTATTCATGTCCGCCCTGCTGGGTATTGCCGCGGACTCTATGATAGGACAGGTCACACGGCCACGGCTGATCACTGCCCTGCACATCGCCCTTCTGACGGTGGCCCCGCTGTCCGCTTTCGGCATGATACGTTTTTCACCCGGGCTCACGGACAGTTATGTTATGAGGTTTATACACGACCCTGACTTCCAGTTGGAATATCTCCCGAAAGGGGTAGATCTCGATGGCATTAATGCGCTTGAATCCTGTCCATTGATTTCGTCTCAAGGACGCTTCAAGGCAGATGTCACCAAGTGGGGATACGTAGACAGATACTTCAACATCGACACGCCAAATAGCGCGAGGGTCAGGGTAAAGACATTCAACTTCCCCGGATGGAGGGTGTGGGTAGACGGCAATGAGGTTAATATGTGCTCCGAGGCTAAGACGGGGGCAATCCTGATAGATGTCCCGGCGGGCAGGCATATCGTCAGCCTTAAATTTACCAATACCCCTGCACGGAACGTCGGGGCGGCGCTCAGCATATTTACACTAGCCGCCATGGTGTTCCCGTATAAACGGATTTTTTCCAGATAGACTATTTTTTCAGTGTACAATTCAATGTCTGTACAATATTATTATGAAAATATAACTTATGAGTGAGAAGCCTTTGCCTGTTCCAGACAAAACCCATATCTTGCGCCCATATGCGCTGATCCTTGCCTGCGCCCTTGCCGCCATAGGCTGGCAGCTTCTTCATCCTGGCTACTACTGCATCTGGAAGAACGACGTAGCCTACACGCATAAGTACATACTGCAGTTCACCGAATCGTTCAGGCAGGGGATACTATACCCGCGCTGGATGGCTGAATGCTTCGGCGGATATGGCTCCCCGGTCTTTGTCTATTATTCCCCTTCGTTGTATTATCTGGCCGGGATTGCGGGCTTGGCCGGGGTTGGCCCGGATTTTTCCACTATCTTTCTTCCAGCTCTTATCGCTCTTTGTGGGCGGCGTATCCCTATATTACCTCCTGGACAGGCCATTTGGACAGAGGGCCGCGCTCATAGGGGCGGCCGCCTATTGCCTCACCCCGACCAGGTTCCTTTTTCTTTACTATATCAATACCTATGCCGGGCGATTTGCCGAAGCGCTGATGCCCTTAACGCTGCTTTTTACATGGCGTCTTATTGACGGGCCTTTTAAACGACGAAACCTCGCATGGATGGCCCTCTCTTATTCGGCCCTCATACTCTCGCACCTTGCCACCGCATATATCTTCACCCCTTTTCTTATTGCCTTTGCTTTTCTTTATACGGGAAGACCGCCAAAGGAGGTTCTTCCCAGGCTTGCATCAGGTATTCTTGCGGGCATGGCTGCTGCCGCCTTCTTCTTTCTCCCGGTACTTCTTGAGCGCGGATATGTACATCTGGACAGGCTTAACATCTATCTTACACGGCCCAGCTTCGTATTCGACTTTACCGGCACGGCTGGCCCATCCGTAACGGGACGCCTTCCGCAGATCCTGATGAATTCGATAATTGCCGAAACGGTATTCACCGGAGCAGCAGTTTACCTCGCAGTCCGCAAGGGCTTGTTTGTCTTTTCACGCAAAATCACATTCATGTTACTCACTGTGTGCGTCTGCCTTTTCATGATATCTTCCCTGTCATTGCCTTTATGGAAGGTACTACCCGGTCTTTCCTCGGTGGCGTTCCCGTTCCGTTTTATTACCATATTCATGATCTTCGTCCCGGCCGTTTTCGGAGTAGCGGCCGACAGGCTTATCCAAGCCAGGCCCAACGTGATAATGATATTATCGGCGGCATTACTTTTGCTCGCTTTGGGTGGTTATGACCTGATTCTCGTCGCAATTGCGCCGGCATCTGTCCCTCAAGAGGCGGAGGTCAACAAAGACATGGATATGGCGGAATACCTGCCGATAGACTCGACGGCTGGCTCCACGAGCGCAGACGACCGGATACTAACCGGCGACGGCATTAACGCAGAAATAAAAGAGTGGGGCAATATAAGCAGGAAGATCGATATCGACAGCACAAGCGGCGGAAGACTCCGGATAAAGTCATTTTTCTTTCCCGGGTGGCGCGGTTATGTTGATGGCCGCGAATACAGGCTATATCCCGAAGCCGGTACTGGCGCGATGTTAATTGACGTGCCACCCGGAAAGCATAGCATCACATTAGAATTCGGTGACACCCTGCCCAGGAAAGCCGGGAAGATAATAAGCATTTTGACTCTGCTCCTGCTTTTCTTGCCCTACAGGCTTACTCCCCGGCCAGCTCCAGCCCCATAAGCTTCACCGCAGCAGGCCCGCGGTATGCCGGGCGGGTCGTCTTATCTGCTGAGAACCATGCGCGCCTGAAGGCCTCCTGAATGACGCCCTGCACGCTCCCGCCTTTGATAGGCACCTTCTTCCCGTTCTCTATCTTATAGCCTGTGCGTATCTCGCCGGAGAAGTTGCCGGTGACTGGGTTCGGCTCGAACGTGGAGAACCGCAAGAGGTAATAGCAGCCTTCCGTAAGCAGCGACTCGGTGGATTTTGCGCCCGTCTCTATCTCAATATTTGTGAAAGAGCCGGTCGGCTCCTCGCCAAGGTAGTCCGAGTACCGCTTGTCGAGGGTGCGCTTCTTGAAAATGTTTTCCTTTATCACCTCGACGCGCTTCCTTGCAAGGCCGTTCTCGTCGAACGGGCCGCTTTTGAGCCCGCCCGGTAACTGCGGGCTGCTGTAAAGCGTAATCAAGCTCGCCCTCCGGGTCCTCGATTACCGGCTTGCCCTTCGTAAACCGCGACCAGCCCTGGTATGCCGACGAGCCGCCCGCGTGCGATATGAAGCTGTTGAACAGGTTGTCGAGCGCCTCTTCCGCGAACACGACATCGAACTTGCCAGTCTCGGTATGCTTCGCCGTAAGGCTGTCCACGGCAAAGGCCGCGTACTCCTTCAGGGTCTCGCGCACCTTCAGGTCCTTATAGAACCTGACGGTCTTGTAACCGGACGACTCCACCTCGTCGTGGCCCTCGCCAGTGAGCAGCACAAAATCGAACAGTATCTTCGTGTCTGTTGCGTTCGCCTTCAACCCAAGGCTGTTGACAAACTCGTATTCCTGGTAGTCCGCGAAGACCTCTGCGGACGAGAGCCTCACCCCTTCGAGCGCGCCCACCGAGGATATTATCTCTTCTTTTATATGGTCTATCACCTTCTCCGGGTTGGTCTCTATCGAGGCGTCCTTTATCTCGCAGTCGAGGTAGCGCTGGTCAGGCCCGGGCAGCGTCCACGGCTGGTTCGCCACGCCAAGCGCCATCCGCACCGCAAGGTCCAGCTTCGGGGACATGTCCTCGCCTTCAATATAGACAAACGATGACTCGCCGAGCACCTTCTTGCCGTCTTCCTCGCGCTCCTGGTGGATGGTAATGTAATACTTAACGGTCTCCACGCGCCTTATGGACTCTGTTTCCTCCCTTATCAGGAAGAGCTGGCTGCTGCGTGTATAGACCCGGTTCACCTGCCAGGCCGTGATGTCGGTGCGCTGCTTCAACGCGTCGGTAATGGTCTCAATCATCTGTGGTCCTCGTATTTATATTTTATATACCGGAGATGTTTTTGTCGCGCGGGAACTCGATGTAAAACTCAAGCCATATCTCCCGCTTCTCGCCTGTCGCCATATCCAGCTGCCATTTCAGCAGCCCGTTGTCTCCCCGTTCCGTAGTCTGGGGGTCGATCTTCACTTCCTTTACGACGACCTCCGCTTGCTGGGATACCGGTAGCTGGTCCTGTACGGTAATACTCTGCTTCGTCTTCTTGAAGTTCTCCAGCGTTATCCTGTATGCGAAGCTTATCCGGCGGGTCTTGGAGATAATGCCGGTGTTCTCCTCCTGCCTCTTCACCAGCTCTCGCTTCACCTTTATCCCCTCGTCTATGCCAAGGGAAAGCTCCGCCGTCCCACCTGGCGCGGTAAGGGGCATGGTCGACTTGCCGAGGTAGTCCCCGCCCATGAACACGCCGGCCTGCCCTGCAAGCAACGGGTATGATGTCGTGTTCTCTATCTTGCCGTTCAGGTATGCAAAGGGCGAGAGCTTCGGCACGGTGAAATAACTGAACGCGGCCTTAAGTTTCTCCTGCGAAAGAGTGACCTTCTTGGACGTCCCGTCGGCTGGTATGTCGACCCTGCCAGGTGCCTTGAATACAACCGACGTGCCTGCGGTCTCGGCCTGCGCCGTTACCACTTCGGCGGGCATGGGCGCGTTCTCAGCCTCATTCATCCCGCCCATATCCTCGTCCTTCGCCCTGGCCATTGGCGCGGGTGCGGCCTTCTTCATCATCATGCCGCCCACCGACCTTTGCAACACAGGCTCAAATATCCCTACATACCACGGGAAAAGCTCGGGCGGTGCTGCCCCTGCGGCAGGGCGGGCGGTCGAGAGTGCAAGCTCCGCGTCCTTCCAGTCCTCCGATGTACGCTGGCTCACCTGTCCCATGTAGTCAAGCTCTATGGCTCCGGAATCAACATCCGCTCTAGCCTCGTAATAGGGAGACCATGTCGCGCCCATCACGAGATACCTCAGCTCAAGCTCCAGGTTTCCTTCCGTAAGCGCCGTGACCTCTACGGTCGCGGCCAGCCTTACCTTGCCGCCCGCCGACTGCATCTCGGCAAGGCGCTTCTTCAGGGCTTCTATCTTGTCCTTAAGATCGCGCCTCTTTATGTCCAGGCCCTGTGCCTGTGTGACCGCGTCGCGCTGGCCAGACTGCAGGAACGTGACGACCTTTGCCCAGTCGTCCACAGTGGGCTTGCCCTGCGTTATCTCCTTCGACCAGACCTCGGCATTGTGGAACTGTATCGCCTGATAGAACTCCTTCTGTTTTGCGGCCAGGCTTAGCTCGTCGGCAAGCCTCCTGTCCTCATCCATAAGCCCCTGAAGCTCATCCTGGAGCTTCTTTACGTCTTCTTTGCCCACAGACTCAAGGTAGGCCTTCTTCGTGTCTACCGAGCCTATCCTTGCCTTTGCGGTGCCCTGTCCGCTCACGCGGATGGAGTCCTCAAGCGCCTCGCCGGGAAGGTCCGGGAACAATACCCTGTAATCGCCCTTTTCAAGCTTTACGGTAGCCTTCCTCGTTACCATCGCCCGGTCGGGGTAGACCGTCACAGCCGTGATTTTAGATTCGGCGGTTATCTCCGGCTGGGCCGCAACTGCCTGTAATGGGATCAGGATGATGACGGACAGGAAGAACAGGAGCCGTTTCATAAGACCTCGCTCGTTTGGCCGTAAGATGAAAAAGGGGACGGCATCGCTGCCATCCCCCTGATATGAAATCCTAACCGAGGCTTTCTATGAACTTCGAGGCCGTGCCGACCGCACGGAATGCCTTTATGAAGTCGCAGGCGGACTTATAGGAGTCCTCCTCGATCTTCTTTACGTACTTCTCCGGTATGCTGTTTATCTCGTTGTAGAACTGCTTGGTGGCAAACTTTATGTCCTTGCCCTCCTTGGCAGCCCAGTCGCGCATCTCCTTCATCAGCTCCGGCGGCAGGCCCTCATGCGCGATGTTCTGCCAGTTGGTGCCGACGTTGCCCTTCCTTATCCCGTAGTCAGCGAAGTTGCCGACCAGGTCGAGCGGGGTACCGGTTATGCCGTGCTGTGCGATCGTCACGCCGAAGCCTTTGATGGCGTCGTATATCTCGCCGGTGCGCTTCAGGTCTATGTGGACCTCCTCGCCCGGCTTGTAGTTGCCGTGCTTGGAGCCGTTGTTTATCGCGAGCAGGTTGGGGTGTATGCCGTTGTCGGCCAGGCCCTTTATGAAGTCGTACGCCTCGGGGACGGTCGTTATGTCGCCCTCGTAGCCGGTGGACTTTATCTCGCCCACCTCGACCTCAAGGCCCGCGCCTGCCGCAATCACGTCGCGGCCGAGGTCAGTCGATACGATGATGTTCTCCGGCACGTGGTTGAACGACGCGTCGATCGCGATGGACGTGTAGCCCGCCTCAAGCTCGGCCTTTATCAGCGCACGCGAGTCCGCAATCACATCCGGCTCGGTGGACTTTGTCGTGACATGGTCGCCATGTATGAAGAACGGCAGGTCGAACCCGATGGAATCGGCATACCCTACTACTGTGTCGAAGTAGATAAAGGGGTCCATACCGGTGTAGCCGCCCTTGAGGTTGCCTTCCGACTTGGCAAGCTCGTACGCGACGATAGCGTCCAGCTCCTTGGCCGCCCTCATGATGCCCGGGATGACGTGCTTTATGCTGGTATTGCAGGCCATTATGATGACCTTTTCGTCCTTCAGCGCACTGAATATCGGCGCGGACGACACAAGGCAGACCTTCGTATTCGCTCCGAGCTTCTTGGTAACCTGGGCCGGCCTCATCGCCAGCAGCTTCTCCGTGTTCTTTGCCATGATTAAATCCTCCTTTTAGTTACACTTTATCGGCATTCTTCTTAATTAATATAAAGACATAATTATACCAGATTATACTGATACCTGTAGGCGATGACATGATATAATAAAGGCAGTCGGAGGAAATTTCAAGCTTTTACATCAATTCCGGCCTACAGACAGGGGGCTTTATGGAAAAGAAACCACTTGAGAACTGGATGGAGGTCCTGAAGACGGACGATGAGTCAGAGGCCACGATCGCGCAGGGGCTTCTGGAGTCGGAGGGTATGGAGTGCCGTGCCGAGTCGAACCGAGTCTCCCAACTGCCCGTCGCTATAGGCAGACTCGGTGAGATATCGGTCATGGTGAAGGCCCACGACTACGAAAAGGCCCAAAAGCTGCTCGACGCAATCAGGTTAACGGAGGGCGAGGAGATTTGACTCTGGCCGGTCGGCTGAAGGAGGTCGCCGCTAATCATCCCATGAGGGTGGCGCTGGTCTTCGAGGGCCGCAAGTACACGTATAAAGAGTTTTACGGTCTGACATCCGGTTTTGCGGCGGGGCTCAGGTCGCTTGGAGCCACTGAGGGCGGCAGGGTCGCGCTGCTTATGCCCAACTGCCCAGAGTTCGCCGTCGCATACTTCGGCGCATCGGCAACCGGAGCGGCATTGGTGCCACTGAACACCTTCCTTGCCCCGCCAGAGATAGAGTTCATCCTGAATGACTGCAACGCGGAGGTTATCGTTTGTTCCGAAGACCTCCTCGACAAGATACTGCCAATAAAACAAAACACCTCCTTAAAACATATAATCGTCACCGGGAAGGCTCACGATGGCGTGGTTTCATACGACAGTATGGTTTCCCATGAAGCCATTGCCATACCAGAATCTAGCGGCGGCACATGCGACGGCTCTGGTCCCGCCGCGATACTCTACACCTCCGGCACCACCGGCAGCCCAAAAGGCGCGGTGCTTTCTCACAGGAACCTGCTGGCAAACGCCGAGGAGGCCGCAAAGGCCTACAAGGTGACAAGGAGGGACCGCTTCGTGCTGTTCCTGCCTATGTTCCATGCCTTCACCTTCCTGGTCTGCCTGCTCCTTCCCCTCTCGCTCGGGGCGCGGGTTATTATTCTCACATCCGTGAAGCCGTTCGGCAGGGTCATAAAGGCCGTCGTCTTCGGACGGGCCACCTTTTTCGTCGCCATACCGCCGGTCTACAACATACTCTCCACGAAGAAGTTCCCCCGGTTCATCTTCTGGCTGCTCCCGCTCAGGGTCTGCATAAGCGGGGCCGCGCCGCTATCCGTGGACGCGCTGGAGCGGTTCGCTCGCAACTATCCCGTCCCGCTGCTTGAGGGCTACGGCCTTGACGGAGGCATCTCCGGTGGTAAGTTGCAACCCGCTGGACGGCCCACATAAGGCCGGTTCCGTCGGCGTACCCATTCCGGGCGTGGAAGTAAAGATCGTGGATGCGGACGAGGCTGAGCTTCCGCACGGTCAGGTGGGCGAGATAATAGTACACGGCGAGAACGTCATGCAGGGGTACCTGAACAACGAGGAAGCGACCCTTGCGACCATCCGCAACGGCTGGCTGTTCACCGGCGACCTTGGCTACAAGGACGAGGACGGCTACATATTCATCGTTGACCGGAAGAAGGACCTGATAATCTCGCATGGTCTGAACATATACCCGCGTGAGGTGGAGGAGGCTATCTACCGCCACCCGGCAGTCAGGCAGGCCGCCGTGGTCGGCGTACCGGACGAGGGCCGGGGCGAGATGCCGAAGGCGTTTGTCACTGTCAATGAAGGGATGAAGCTGACCGAGCGTGAGTTGAAGGTGTTCCTCAAGGATCGGCTCGCCGCGTACAAGATACCCAGGCAGGTCGAGTTTCTGGACGCGCTACCTATGACGCCGACAGGAAAGATTCTGAAGAGGGAGTTAAAGAGGTAACGGTAGATTTGATCGTCATTCCCGCCCTCCGTGGATATCCTCCATATAACCCTCGCCATGTTATGGGAGAGGGTGGCGCGAAGCGCCGGGTGAGGGCTGCGGGAATCCAGAACTTTGGTCGGCTATTGCCGCTTGCCGCTCTTGCCGGATGAGATGACCTTGAGGTGTTCAGGGGACTTTTTATTCGGTTTGGGTACGGTTGACAGTCCGCCGTTTATCGTCTTGAACTTCTTCCTGTCCTTGCCGCTTACCTTCGGCTTTTTCTTCCTGCCCTTGATAAACCCGAAGATTATTAATCCGATAAACGCGAAGGCGACGACCACGACCGCCACGGCCTTCGTCTGGTCCGGGACGGACTTCGGGAGGCCCCTTAGCGCCAGCCCGATACAGACCAGGACTATCACCACTATTCGCGGTGTTCCTTTTAGTCCGGTTATCCTGATTCATCTTTTACACCTGCGGGTTTAAAACTATAACGGCGGGATTGCTCCCGCCATTATTATCTCTTTTCGGTATTTAGATGTCAAGGCATGAAAGAAATTGGGAGTATCTCAGTTTGGGGGTCAAATGTTCTGTGACCTAATTATTTATTTAATAGTTTTACGAAATCGTCCACAGTAAGCCCAGCACCGTTCAGGATGCTGTTAAGCAGTTTCGGTCTTACCGTCTCGCCTTTATGGTAGGGAATAATGGTCTGTTTGCCTGTAATTGGGTGTCGCCATTTCTGGTGGCTGCCCTCTTGGTCTATGAGTTCGAATCCTGCCTTCTTGATAGCGCGTATTAACTCGTCAACGGATGGTCGAGGCATCCTCGGAGTCAAACTGCTATCTCATAGACACTGGCATCTTTCGGAAGCGGTTTTGATGGGCCGCAGGTAGAGCCTTATGGCTTCTTCGATGTTCTTCCTTGCCTCTTCCTCGGTATATCCAAAGCTCTGGCAACCTGGAAGTTCTGGACAATGCGCCACAAAAGCGTCTTCATCTTTTTCTATTACCACACGTATCTTCATAATGATATTAGAGCATAAAAATAATTCACGGTCAAGCCAATTGCGAGGTCGACGATACCTGCGTCAGGCAGAAAAAACAATGCCGGAGAGAACTACGGGGTTACGGGAAGCAACCTAACTGGCAGTTCTTGATGCGGATATTTTCTTCGTTGCAGAACTCGCCTATCGCTTTAATCGACAGGTCAAGCTCCTTTGGATAGCTGGAACGCCTTCGCGCAGGGCAGCTTGTTGTCCTTCGCCGCCTCGCGGATCTTTTTCTTCTGCTCTTCCGTCATCATGAGAAATGTTCTTCCGCCAGCATCGGTATCTGGGGATGGCACACCATCGGCCTGGCCGGGATAGGAACGTCCTCAAACGTGATGAACAGGGTCGGGTCGTCCACCAGGCCGAGCATCCCGAGGTCCACGCCGGTCATGCATCTGCATATCTCGTGGCGCAGGTTCTCGACCGTCTCGTCGAGGGTCTTTCCGTGGACCTTCGCGGCCACGTCGAGACATTCGGCGGTATAACCGTCCCCGTCCCTGGAAATGAAGGCCTTGATACTATAATTCAACGATCCCTCCGTCTGCAATTAGTACAAACCTGAGACTCAGCCGCACTTTGAGAATCCGCAGGAATGGCAGACCACGCAGCCTTCCGCGAATGAGACCATCGAGCCGCACTCCGGGCACTCCGGGCATACGTTCATGAGGTTGTCGCTGCCGTATGCCTTGTTCCCGCCCGCGTCGGCCTTGCCCCTGGCGATGTATTCTTCGAGCACGCGCGCAATGGCGTCCGCGCAGGAATAGACCGTTGCGCCTGACACCCATGCGGGCGACGGGCAGCGTATGCCCTTGAGCTGGTCGACGATGGAGGTCGGGTCAACCCCGGAACGAAGCGCAAGAGAGACGAGTCTGCCTGTGGCCTCGGTCTGGGAGGTGGCGCAGCCGCCGGACTTGCCCATGCTGGCGAACAGCTCGCAGAGACCCTGCTCGTCCTCGTTGATCGTGATGTACAGCCTGCCGCAGCCGGTGCTTATCTGGCGTGTGTAGCCACGGGTAAGCTCGGGGCGCGGGCGCGGCATGATCTTGCCGACCACCGGAGCCTCAGTCGGCTGCGGTGCAACCTCCGCGCTCCTGGCCTGCTTGGTCTTGCCGGTCGAGAGCACCTGCTCGTCCTTTGAGCCGTCGCGGTATATCGTGACACCCTTGCAGCCGGTGCGGTATGAGAGCATGTACACCTCGGCGACGTCGGCCGGGGTCGCGTCGTGCGGGAAGTTGACGGTCTTTGAGACGGCGTTGTCGGTGTGCTCCTGGAACGCAGCCTGCATCTTCACGTGCCACTTGGGCTCGATGTCGTGCGCCGTAACGAACAACCGCCTGACGTCCTCAGGCACATCCTTTATGTCGGCCACCGTGCCATGGTGCGCAATCATCTTCATCAGCTCCGAGGAATAGAAGCCGCGCTCGCGCGCCACCGCCTCGAAGTATGGGTTCACCTCTATAAGCTCATCCTTGTCCATAACGGTGCGCACATAGGACACGGCGAAGAGCGGCTCGATGCCGCTGCTGCAGCTCGCTATGATGGAGAGCGTGCCTGTGGGCGCAATGGTCGTCACCGTGGCGTTCCTTAGCTTCCGGCCGCCCGGCTTGTCGAACTTGCTGCCTGCAAAATTATCGAACGTGCCGCGCACTTTCGCCAGGTCCTCGGAGGCGTTCTTGCCCTCTTCGTCTATGAAGCGCATTATCTCGCGCCCGGCGGATATCGCCTCTTCCGAGTTGTAGGGGATGCCGAGCTTTATCAGCATGTCGGAGAAGCCCATGATGCCGAGGCCGATCTTGCGGTTGCTCCTCGTCATCTTGCTTATCTGGTCAAGCGGGTAGTTGTTCATGTCGATGACGTTGTCGAGGAAATGCACCGCCTTGTGCACGGTGTCCTTTATCTTGTCCCAGTCGACCGCGCCGGCCTTCACCATGTTCGACAGGTTTATGGAGCCAAGGTTGCATGACTCGTACGGAAGGAGCGGCTGCTCTCCGCACGGGTTCGTGGACTCTATCTCGCCCACCTGCGGCGTCGGGTTGTCGCGGTTCAGCCTGTCCAGGAATATGATGCCGGGGTCGCCCGTCTTCCAGGCCAGTTCCACTATCCTGTCGAACACCTCTTTCGCGTTAAGCTTGCTTACCGGCTCGCCGGAGCGCGGGTTCTTCAGTTCGTAGTCGGTGCCTTCCTCCACCGCGTGCATGAAGGCCTCCGTGATGCCGACCGAGATATTGAAGTTGTTCAGGTCGTCGTTGTCCAGCTTGCAGTTTATGAAGTCGATGATGTCCGGGTGGTCTATGCGCAGGATGCCCATGTTGGCCCCGCGCCTTGTCCCGCCCTGCTTCACCGCCTCGGTCGCGGCGTTGAATACCTTCATGAACGATATCGGCCCGGATGCCACGCCGCCGGTGGAGGCCACCTTGTCGTTTGCAGGCCTCAGGCGTGAGAACGAGAAACCCGTCCCGCCGCCCGACTGGTGTATGAGTGCGGTATTCTTTATGGTGGAGAAGATGCTCTCCATCGTGTCCTCGATAGGCAGGACGAAGCACGCCGAGAGCTGCTGGAGGTCCCTGCCCGCGTTCATCAGCGTGGGCGAGTTCGGCAGGAAGTCGAGCGCGGTCATCATGCCGTAGAAGACCTCAGTGAGGGCCTCCACGTCCGCGTCAGTAGCGCCGTAGTTCTTCTCCGCATGCGCAATGTTACCCGCAACGCGAAGGAACATGTCCTCAGGCCGCTCGATCGTCTTTCCGTTGACGTCCTTTTTGAGGTACCGCCTTTCAAGCACCGTCATGGCGTTCGGTGTCAATTTTAGTTCCTTTCTATTTTTGTGACCGGATGATTTCTTTTTCTCCGGCTTTTTTTCTGCTGTCATTACGCTTTCAGCAGGTTCCGGGCTGGAAGACGCGACGGGCCTTTTCGTCTGCTCGGCAGTGGCGTCCTGCCCAAGGCTGAAAATGTCGTTCTGGCGAGTGTCAAAGAGAGACATTCCGTCAACTGATCCAGCACCGAACTCGTCAAATGCGCTCATAAGATGCCTCCAGCGTGAATAAATACCTTATAATATATATTTTAACGTTTTAAGACCGGTATTGCTATTTAAATCAAAGGGGAAAACGGCTGGCTAAAGCGAATTACTGTATACCATGTTGTAGCTGAAGAAATACTACACACAATATATGGGGATGTCAAGGGTCTATTTATAATTTTAATCGAGTTATTTACGGAGGCTTTAAAGCCTAGTCCCGGAGGGCCGCTTCAGGCATGCAAAGGCCCAGGATCCCGTCCACATAATCCGTCCTGGACTTCGTAAATGGCACAAGGGCCAGGGCCGCCCCTTTCACCTCCACCTTTGCCTCGAGGGCGAACTTCAGCGCCCGTTTGTTCCCCTTGGGGATGAGGGAGAAAAGGGTCAAAGGGGCAAGCTCAAGGGCATCCTCGGGCGAGATGAAGCACCCCCGGGACGGAGTGATACGGCCTTGGGGCCCGTCGTCCTGCACCTGCCATACCGGCTGTGAACGTGTAAAGCTTGAAGCGAACCTCGACAGTATGTTGAGGTTGCCTAACTCGAAGGCTGGCACGAAGAAGCGCAGAGGGACCTTTTTGTCTTCCTCCTGAGGTACCCTGACGCCCGGGGCCAGTTTTGTCAGTTCATATTTGTTCTCGATGGACTCGCCGCCGGACACTACCCTTGCCTCGACGACCCAGAAGGGCATATATTCCATCTCGGCCGCCCCCATTTTGGGCGGCATCGCGGTATACGGGACCTGGGTAAGCTCCGTCCCGCTGATATACCATGCCTTGCCGCAGCCTGCGCAGAAGAACACCACGTCCTTCGGTCGCACCGGCAGGTCCGCCCCGCAGTCCGGGCATTTCAAGGGCCTCAGGCCAACGATCTCATAATGGTCGCCGTCCTTGTCGATGAGTTTGTCCAGCATGGAAACCGGGGCATTGGTATTTGTTACGTCTCCGCTGACACCGTCCACTACGGCTATGGCCCCATCCTCCCTCCCGTCTTCGGAGGCCTCTATTACCCAGAACGGGAAGTGTATGATGCTCCTCGTCTTGCCTATGACCCTGCGCGCGATTATGTCCCCGGGCCTTAACGGGGAATAGCCCCGCTCCTCGGCATCCCGGCCCTCCACCTTTACAGGGGATAGCTGCCCGCGCTCCAGTACCGCATCCTTCTGGAACAGAGAAAGCTTTAAGACCTCGGGCCGAAGGCCCAGGGAGAACACGTTAAGCTCCGGCACGTCCAAAGCCGGGAGCGTCCGGTCAATGTGCCGGGTGGACATCTCAAACCGCTTTTCCGTCAGCCGAGGAGCCCCATGCCCGACTTCATCTCCGAGGCTGCCCAGAAATCCGCCGAACCCTATCCCGCCGAAAGAGCTTATCCTGACGTTTAATACCCCGCCTTCATCACCTTCGCTTATGGTTTCTTCTTCCATCTCCCAGTAGAGGTCCTGGCCGATGAAATGGTGGAACGGCACGAAGAAGAGTGTAGCCTCCTTCACCTTCCAGTTGCCGCCATCCTCCCTCAGCTTCACCAACGCCTTACCCGCGGCCATCTTTACGCTTATTGTCTCGGGGATGAAATAGGACAGCGAACGGCCGTGTCCGGTTACGACATGGCTTGAGCCGCAGAAACCGCAGCGTACGGCATTTGAACCGTGCTCGAATTCCAGGTCCCCGCCGCAGGAAGGGCATTTTGTGGAAACGCTTAAAGGCATCTCAGGTTTTCATTCTAGCTATGTTATCTTTTCGCCGCAGCCGGTGCAGAACTTGGTGCCGGGAGGAAGCGGCGTACTGCACTTCGGGCAATTTAATTTTTGCTTCAGGTCCATGCCGCAGGCCATGCAGAAGTTGGCCTCCGCGGGCAGGTCCTTGCCGCAGGACGGGCATTTGTTCATCACGACCATCTGGTGGCCGCATTTGGGGCAGAAGCGCGCGTCCAGCGCGACGTCGCTGTGGCACTTGGGGCAGTTCACCGTCCCCCTGGCCGCGATCTTCTCAGGCGAGCCGTTGCCGTTGTTCATCGTGCTTGAATATCATCCCCGGCAGCATCATGCCAAGGCCCGCGCCTGCGCCGATACCAACCCCCGCACCCATCGCGCCTGCGCCCTCGGACTTTGCCGCATCGCCAAGCGCCATCGCCGCCTTGAACTTCATGAAGCGGTCGAGGTCGCCTGCCGCGCCCATGCCGGAGCGCTGGTCGATCACCTTCTGGACCTCCTCGGGAGGCGTGATCGAATTTACGTAGAAGTCTTTAAGCTCCATGCCGTAGCGGCCGAAATCGTCCACGAGCCTGGCCTTCACGGCTACTGCAAGCTCATCGTAGCTCTTGGGCAGGTCGAGGATGGTGTCGAGGCTCTCGCCAAGCAGGTCGTTGAGCCGCGAGATTATAACGTCTCTGAGGTAGTCGCCTATCGCTTCGGTCGTATAGACTCCCTGCGTGCCGACGAGTGAGTTTACGAAGAGCAGCGGCTGGTTGATCTGGAGCGTGTAGTTCCCGAAGGCCCGCAGCCTCACCATGCCCAGTTCGCTGTCCTTGAATGCGACCGGGTCGCGCGTCCCCCACTTGAGGTTTGTGAATATCTTGCGGTTGACGAAGTAGACCTCCGCCTTGAATATGCTCTCAAACCCCCAGGGCAGCATGAGCAGCTTGGTGAGGATCGGGAGGTTTTTTGTGGACAGGGTATGGCGGCCGGGGCCGAGTATGTCGGTGCCTTTGCCGTCCTTGAAGAATACCGCGGCCTGGGAATCACGCACGACGCACTGGGCCCCGAACTTCAGCTCGCCTGAGCCTTCCTCGGGAATACGATGGACCATGTCCTCGCCGGACGGGTCAAGAAACTCCACAACCTCCAGGAACTGAGACATCAGTACCTCCTCAATTGAGTAAATTTACGATGCCAAGCTTGCTTATTTTAATTTACCGCGATGCATATGTAAATAATAAAACGCGGGGCAGCCTCCCATCATGTTTGACATATGATGCAATTCCATGTTAATTTATATCGTACTCCAATTCTCATGGAGGTTGCCGCATGACGCTTTCCGTTATAATCCCGTGCTTTAACGAGAAGGACACCATCCGCGAAGTGGTGGCGCGGGTGAGTGCTGAGCCCACCGATAAAGAGGTTATAATAGTGGACGACGGCTCGACCGACGGGAGCCGCGATATAATACTCAACGAGTTGAAGCCGCTGGTGAAACAGGTTATATTCCACGACGTCAATATGGGTAAGGGTGCTGCGGTATCCACCGGCATATCGGCTGCCAACGGTGACTACCTTATAATCCAGGACGCCGACCTTGAGTACGACCCGCAAGAGTACGGAAAGCTTCTCAAGCCGCTTATCGAAGGCCGGGCCGACGCGGTATTCGGTTCCAGGTTCCTGACCACCGAGGAGCGGCGCGTGCTTTATTTCTGGCACAGCATCGGCAACAAGTTCCTCACCCTTACCTCAAACGTATTCACAAACCTGAACCTCACCGACATGGAGACCTGCTACAAGGCGTTCAGGACAGATGCCATAAAAGGGATCGAGATCAAGGAAAAGCGGTTCGGGTTCGAGCCGGAGATAACCGCAAAGGTCGCGGCAAGGGGGCTTCGGATCTATGAGGTGGGCATCTCCTACAGGGGCCGCACCTATAAGGAAGGCAAGAAGATAGGCTGGAGGGACGGCCTCTCAGCCCTGCGTTGCATAGTTAAGTACAACCTGTTCTCCTAGGCTAATAGCTTTTAAAAAGCTTGCCCCATTTCGTCTCGTTAAGCGCCCACCTCACCCTCGCTTTCCCGATAATCGGATACCAGTACCAGTCGTGGTAGGCTATAGAAGCGACGTAGGACCACGGCGCTATGAACGTCCGAAGCAGCAGCTTTTCAAGCGGCTTAAGCGGGCCCCAGTATATCATCTTCTGCCCCTTTGAGGCGAAGGTGTTCTGTCCCTTGCTGAACTTCCAGTTTATTTCGGATATGTCTTCCCCTACTATCTCGATATCCTTAACCTCTCCGCATCCAAGCCCAGCCTCGTGGGCAAGCCTTATGAACGGGAGGCTCATGGGGTCGAAACCCATCATCTTCGCCGATACCGCGTCTATGGCCACCTGGTCGGCAGACGCCAGGATATAGTCCTTCACGTGCGGGACCATGCACCTGGGGCCGGGGCCGTCCCCGGCGAACGTCCCGTCCATCACCGCGAAAACACCGGGATGAATCTCCTTCTGGATGGTGAGCAGGTCGACGAGCGTCTCGTGGATAACGGAGTGGGTAAAATGCCTCTTCTCGTGGAGCAGGCCCCCGAACGCGTTCTTCATGGCGCCCGTCATCGTGGTGAACACATGCGTCTTCATGGTGGGGAGATGGATTATGTTCTCGCCCATGAACCGCTTCGGTATCTGGATGCCGTCCGGGTAGATCTTGTCCAGCACCAGCATCTTCCCCTTGGGCTCGTAGGTTATCCACTCCTCGTCCTCATACAGGTGGATGTTCCTCAGGCCATACTTCTCAATCACGACCTTGTGCTTGTTGTCCACCTCTCCACGCTTGGCCGAGACGACGACGGTGCGGTTGTGGCAGCCATGTATCAGTTCTTTATCATAGCCGTCCTCAAGCATCGTGTTTATCACGCCTTCAAGCTGCCAGGGCGTAGTTGAACACGCAGGGTAGAAGACATGCCAGGATATGTTTATCTTAAGTGCGGTGTCCCGGTCTTTCCTTATCACATCCTGATAACCGGCCATCCTCATGGCCTTCCCGTAATCGGCAAGGACTGTCTCAGGGGTTGTCTTAAGTACTGCGACTTTTGACGTCATAAATAATCATCCCTCCGGATATAGTATCAAAAATAAATGACCGCCACGACAGCCGCCACCCAGAGCGCGATATCGACCAGCAGGGGCCTGTCCCCCAGAAGCGTCATCGTAGGGCTTCCACCCTCCCTTTTCTGGTGTATCAGGTAGAGGTAGCGGAATATCCCGTATATGACAAACGGCACAGAATATATGAGGTGTTCGCCGAACTGTGACAGCGCGTCATTTGAAAGTGTGTATAGTATATAGGCCATCAGCGTCGATGCGGTGGTCACGGCTATCATCTGGTCCAGGAAATACGCGCTGTACTCATCCAGGCTCCTCCTGTACTTGATTGCGCGCCCAACATCCTCTGTAGCTATCGACAGCTCTATCAGCATGTTTGAGCGCTCGTCCAGCAGGGTCAGTTCGTGTCTCCTTTTTGCGAGCACAAGGAACAGGGCGATAAGTATGGTGCAGACCAGAAGCCACGGAGATACCCTCACCGATATCGCGACCCCGCCTGCGGCGGCCCTCAATACAAACCCCAACGAGACGACCATCACGTCCACTATGGCTATGCGCTTGAGGTATGCCGAATATGCTACGTTGATTACGAAATAAACCGCGGCGATTATTCCAAACCCTGTATTTACCGCAAAGGAAAGCGCGAGGGCCGCAGCGGAAGTAAGCCCGAAGATGATACCGGCGTTGTATTTGGTAATCATCCCTGCGGCAATCGGCCTGGCCTTCTTTACAGGGTGATGCCTGTCTTCCTCCGCGTCCATGATGTCATTAAATATGTATACCGAGCCGGATAATAGACAGAAGATAGCGAACGCGGCAATACTGGCCAACAAAGATGGGAGGATGAAGAGGTGCCTTGAAAACAATAGCGCGGGAAAGATGAACAGGTTTTTGGCCCACTGGTGCGGCCTCATCATCTTTACTGTATATTTTAACATGCTCAATTCGTAAGACCTCGGTTGCCCGGTTCCGGCATTATCCGCCAAAATATAACCGCATAGGGTGCGCTGTCTGAGGCATAGTAATAGGTCTTTTCAAGGTATGGCACTGACTCGAACCTCGAACCGGTCATCAAACTATCACCCACCAGCTCCTCCACAAGAAAATCGGCGCCGTTTTTACGGCCGTAATCCACCTCGCACTCAGGAGAGGCGGCGGGTAGCGGGACCCACCTGCCGCCCAAGTAGCAGACGAGCCTGCTCCAATCCATTATAAAAGCCGTGTTGGTGCCCAGGTTCTTTCTGCTCCATTCCCCCGCCTTCATGGACTCTTCAGAGATTATCTCCTTGATGACTATGGTGTTTACCGACTGGGGGTTGCTCGTAAGCTTCACATAAGCCGAATACCCGATCCACGCTGCCACAAAAACCATCAGCAAAGGCACACGCAGGCCCATCGTGGAAAACCTGTCGCTTATATATATAACGCCCCCGACCGCCAATATCACGAGTAATGGTATGTATGGTGCGTGGTATATCCAGAAACCCCTGGCAAAGACAGGGTAAACAAACATGTTCAGCAGCGGACAGAAAATGAGCAACCCCACCCACATGGTTTCTTTTCGCCGCAAAAGCAACACCATTCCTATGATCGCCGGGAACCAGAAATACAACGGGTAGACTATAGGGTATCCGTCAAGCTGGCTGCTGTTTTTGACATTCCATGGAAGTTCGCTCGAAAGGTCGTCAAGATAGGTACGGATAAACCTGCCCGGGTCCTTCCTGAAATAACCGAAAACCACGCCCGAACCGCCGTATTCCTGCCATGCCAGCCTTCCGTTCTCAGTAAGCCCCTCTATCTCCTGCATTTGCATGGGCTCCCTGTATACCTTGGCCCTCATGGCAATGGACTCGTATGGCAATTTCGAACTTATTATAAGACGGCCGTAACTTTTAGTAAGGAACGTTATGTATGGCAGGGCAAACAATAGAAAACCGGCAGTGACCAGAGCGACCGGCTTTATTGCCTTCAGGGCTCCCTCCCTTGATGTGGTCCATGCCGACAGAACAAAAAAGCCCAGGAAGAAGACAAAACCCTCGGGCCGTGCGAGATAAGTCAGACCCAGGCTCAGACCAGCCAGGAAAAAAACGCCCATCCGTCTGGATTTCAACGCCCTATAACCGGTAAGGACAGACAGGCATATGAGGGATGCATAGAGGGACTCGGCGGTGTCCCCACCGGCGATGGCCACAAGGTGCGGGTATGGTATGAGAAGGAGTACCGCCGCTAAGGCCGGCATTTTCCCGTATATGTCCCTGGCGAGTAAATAGACCCATAGAAGCAGGAGCAGGCCTGCCACTTCTGAGACGCAGGAAGACACGAACGCAAGGTTTTTTATGCCGGTAACAAAAGCGAGCAGGGCGATAAGGATGGGTTGAAGGACAGGAAATATCGTGGCTTCCCAGCCGAGGCCGTCGCCTGCCAGGATGTTTCTGGCAGTCTGGACATAATAGACGCCGTCATAACTTACATGGCTTATCTCCGGTATACCGCCTGCAAAGGTTTTGTAAAAATCCCAGCACCTGTACAAGGCTGCAACGGCTATCAGAGCTGATAGGGCCGCGTACTCTGATTTTTTGTCCTCGAAGAGCTTTTCGGTATCCGGGAGGTTCATTATGAAAACCGCGGTTGATAAAAAAACGGGCGAACCGTTAAGCTTCACCCGTTTTCAAAACCTACTGCTCATTTTTTATTTCAGATAACACCTGTTTTTAATTTCTGTATTTCTCTTTCGATTATTTCTTCAGCCAGGTCCGGGACCACCTCCCATACGACCTGCTCGATCATCTCCCTGCTTATGCCCGCAAGGGCCTCTTTTACTTTCTGGTCTATAATACCGCGGACCGCCCTCGCAACCTCTTCTCGCATCGCTTCTTGAGACATCCCCGGCGCGGCAGACTGGACCGGGCGCTGCGCAGGCATGGAGATGGGCTCGGGCTCGGGCAGGAACTCTTTCTCCGAAGCAGCCTGACTCAGGTTCTCAAAGGAAAAAATCTGCGTGGATTCAGGCTCGTCGGCAACCTCCACGGCGCTGATTTCTTCAACCTCATCTTCAGCTTCTGCAAATTCGGGCGCAGGGCCGAAATCGTCCAGGTTCAGGATTGCCGTTGCCTCCATCGCAGACTCTTCCTCTATCTGCACCTCCGGGAGGAAATCCTCGTCAAGCGTTGCAGGTTCAGCTTCCAGTGGCTCGGCTGACAGGTCATCCCAGGCAATGCCTACTTCCTGCGCATTGGACGGGGCCTCCTCTTCATGGATGTTGGCTCGTTTCCAGAGGTCTTCCTCTGACAGTATTTCAGTAGCGGAGGATAACGGCTGCTCTTCGCTGGCCATGTCGACGACGCTCCAGAGGTCGTCTGCATCTGCCTCAGCCTCAGGCGCCGCTTCGATTATCTCATCGGCGAACAGGGCATCTTCGACTAGCTCAGCCTCCAGGACAGGAGGCGCTGAGCGCCTTTCGACAAGCCTTTTTACCATTGCGATCAGTTCGGCCGACTCGAACGGCTTGGTGATGTGGTCGTCCGCGCCGACCTTCGCGGCGAGCGCGTCATCGAAGTTCTCGAACGTTCCGGCCAGCAGGATCACCGGGATGCCCTTCAGTGAGGGCTCCTGCCGGAGCTTTCCGCAAAGCTCGTATCCGTCCATCTTGGGCATGAACACGTCGGCAAGGATAATATCCGGTACAAGTTTTTTCGCGGCTTCAAGGGCCGACTCACCATCACCGACTGCCGTGACTTCAAAATCCTCTTCGGAAAGTGTCAGCTCAACCACTTTTTGAATCGTTATGCTGTCGTCAGCCAAAAGAAGCTTGTGAGCCATTTAGCCCTCCCGAGCCATGAACTAAAACTATAAGATGGCGACATACCTATGGATAATATCCCATTGATATTTATAATACAAAACATAATTAAAATCAATGTTTTTGTGATTAATTGTTTTTTAAGGGGCGTCTAGAGGTATTGGGTGCGGTAAGGGCTTGCGGTGGGCTCGTATTTCCTGACAAATCCTGCGGAGTAGAGCGCAAAAAGGGCCCTAAGCATATCTATCTCGCCAAGGCCGCTTATATTGATAAGCTCCTTGATATCACGCTTGCCGTCGACAAGCTCCAGCACCGGCCGCTCATGGCCTTTAAGGCCCAAGCCTTCGAGCTGTTCCGGGGTGTACATAGGCCTTGTGAATATAACGCTCAGGCTCGGTATCTTCTCCGCTATTGCGCGCTCCTCGCCTATGCGCCGCACTCCTTCGAGTATCAGGCTTTCCACCGTCAGCTCGAGTGGGATGTCCTCTACGAAATCCGGCATTGCGCAGCGCTCGAAGGAAAAGCTCCCCTCGCCCCACCCCATGGCCTTGTATATGGAGCGTTCCGTCTGCTTGAAAAGTGCGGCACGGATTACGTCTCTGTCTGCCACACCGCTTTCTATAAGCACCCTGCCCAGCTTTTCTCCTGTCTCGCGGCTTTTGGCCAGAGCCCTATCCACGGCACCTTGGTCGAGCTTGCCCATCCTTACAAGTAGTGAGCCAAGCTGCTCGTTCGCCCCCCTGTCGTCACCCGTCGCAAAGGCGACCTTCCCTTTCCGGATATAGATATCGACCCTCTTGTCTTCAGTGCGGAGGGACAGCCGCCCGGTGAGCCACTGCATGGCAATAAGCTGCAGCACCTCCGGGAGCCTGAAGTAATGTATGTCGCCATTAAGAAGCGGGCCGACGCAGTTTTTCTTGTCTTCCATCCTAAAGCTCCGCCCAGGGTCTGGGTATGAACAGGTCCTCGTAGAGCTTCAGGGCGTACCTGTCAGTCATCCCCGCTATGAAGTCGCAGACCAGCCTGCCCCTGTCATCTGTGGCTTCACGCCCGGGCCTGTCGAACGGGCCGGGGTTCTCCATAAAGTAATTGAAAAAGTCGGTCAGCACCTTGGTGGCCTTCATGAATTCAACATGGGTGGCCTTGTTCTCGTATACGTTCTCAAACAGAAAAGCCCGGAGTTCCTCTGTGGCGATACGCACCTCGTCACCCATCCTTATCTCCTCAAGGCCGCCGTCAAGGCTCGAGAAAATCACGTCCTTGACCATCGTATCTATCCTCTTTGCATGTGAGTTGCCCAGGATCTTTATTATCCCGGCCGGGACGTCTGATATCTTTATCACCTTTGCCCGCACTGCGTCGTCAAGGTCGTGGTTGGCGTATGCGATGCCGTCCGCCACCCGCACGATCTGCCCTTCCAGCGTCTCCGCGCGGCCCTTCGCGTCCTTTGTGAAGACCCCGCCCTTGCCCTTCGAGTGGCATAATATCCCGTCCCGCACCTCGAATGTCAGGTTCAGGCCCTGGCCGCCCTTCTCAAGCACGTCCACCACCCTCAGGCTCTGCTCGTAGTGGTTGAAGCCGTCCTTGTATATGGCGTTCAGCACAGCCTCGCCCGCATGCCCGAACGGCGTATGCCCCAGGTCGTGCCCCAGCGCGATCGCCTCTGTCAGGTCCTCGTTCAGCCTCAGGCGCGCGCAATCGTCCTGGCTATCTGGCTTACTTCCAGGGTATGCGTTAGCCTGGTGCGGTAGTGGTCGCCCTCAGGGGAGAGGAACACCTGCGTCTTGTGCTTCAGTCTGCGGAACGATTTTGAATGGAGTATACGGTCGCGGTCGTGCTGGTAGGCGGTGCGGATTATGCCCTCTTTCTCGGGCTTGGCGCGTCCCTTCGATTCGGCAGCGCGCGCCGCCCTCGGGTGCAATATCCGCAACTCTATGTCTTCAGTCTGTTGTCGTATATTCAAAAAACCCCTTGTTGCTTTCTTTAAAAAGAAAGTAACCAAAGAAACTTTCATGCCGGGCTCCGCCCCGCCAATTGTCAATCTGGGCGCTGCGAAGAATCTGCCGTTATCTTATTTAACAAGCTGCTGCCCTTAGAAAACCTCAACCCCAGCGCCTCGGCGGCAGTCGCACCAAGGTCCGAGAACGTCTCGCGTATCCCCAGGTCTATCCCACCTTTTATTCCCGGCCCATATACGAGGAGCGGCACGTATTCCCTTGAATGCTCAGTAGAAGGCGTCACCGGGTCGCAGCCGTGGTCTGCGGTTATAAACAGCAGGTCGTCAGCTTTCATCTCCGCCATCAGCCCAGGAAGCCAGCCGTCGAACTCTCGGAGCGCCCCATAATAGCCTACCGGGTCGTTCCTGTGTCCAAACAGCATATCAAAGTCCACAAGGTTTGTAAATATAATGCCCTTCTCGGTTTTTTTCACCGCGTCGAGCGTCTTTCGCATCCCGTCCGCGTTTCCCTCGGTATGCACCTTCGTCGTCAAGCCCCGCCCGGAGAATATATCCTCTATCTTGCCTATGCCAACCACAGGAAGCCCAGCACTGCTCGCGATGTCCAGCAGTGTGTCCTCCGGCGGCATCAGCGAGAAGTCCTTCCTCTCATACGTGCGCCTGAATGAGCCCGGCCTGCCCTCGAACGGCCTGGCTATAACACGCCCGACGCCGTGCCTTCCGGTGAGTATCCGCCTGGCCTCCAGGCATATCTCATAAAGTCGGGGTACTGGTATGATATCTTTATGCGCTGCGATCTGGAACACGCTGTCAACTGATGTATATACGATGGGGAAGCCGGTATCAAGGTGCTGCTGCCCGTAGTTATCTATGACTTCGATGCCGGAAGCCATGTGGTTTGCCAGGATGTCCGTGCCGATGGCCTTCTTGAACGGTTCGATTATTTCAGGCGGGAAGCCGTGCGGGTATACCGGGAATGGCTTGTCCAGGTGTATGCCTGTCATCTCCCAGTGGCCGGTGGTGGTGTCCTTGCCCGCCGAGACCTCGGCCATCTTGCCGAAGCACCCGGTGCAGGCCGTGACCTTCTTTATTCCGTCGAACTCGCCGATGTTGCCAAGGCCCAACGCTTCGAGGTTCGGAAGTGACAGCCCGCCCAGCACCCGCGCCATGTTGCCGAGCGTGTTCGAGCCGACGTCGTCGTACAATGCTGCGTCCGGCAGCTCGCCGACACCGAAGCCGTCGAGGACTATTATGATGATACGGGAGAATCTTGCGGAAGCTTGCATGGGTTTCAAGATTAGATTATACGGAGGGGAAAGTCAAACAGGTTATTTGAAACCAATTATATTCATTTGAAGTAATACTTCTTGACGGTGTGTTCTAATTGTTTTATAAGTAAACATAGGAATTGCAGAAAACAAAAATAGCGGCTGGACAATGACGGGATAAAAAAATAATGAAGATAATATCATTAGCTATAGTGGCCATCCTGTTTAGCTTCGCATTGGCTGGTCAAGCTTATGCATCGCCGAAGGTAACTCAAGCGGCATCAATTAATTTTAAGGTCAACGATGATTTGATTGCGATGGCAGTTGAGGAACTTGGCAAACCTCCAATGATTATATTACAGCATGGGAAGAACACTGTATTTTCTGCAGAATTTGACAAGTCTTTTACCTCCGCTGATGAATTTGCATATACCAATTCATTTCTTCGCTTCAGGTTTTTTAACATCAAAGGTTTACCAGACCCTATATTGCTTGCCGTTGCCGTATCACCGGGCGGGTCTGACGTGAATTTTGAAATTAAAATTATATCGGAAAAGACTGGGAAAATATCATTGTTGAATCCCAAGTCAATTTTTATGTCCATCCAGAACGGCATCTATCTCGGGTTTATTAACAGCAAATATGGCTATGGAATGATTACCTGGGAATTTCAATGGGATGCGGCTCATTACGACCCGCACACATATAAAATAAGTATCTACACATGGGACAACAAAAACTTAACATTCACACTTAATAAAGAATTTATTACACAAAGGAAGTTCAAAGACGGCCCGAGTGCCCTTAAGTATTATGGTTTGCCGTACAGAAACTTCAGGGACGAGGTTACAAAGCCTGAGGAAGATCTCGGTACTCTCGGCATTGAAAAGGAACTGTTAGAATCTGGGGCAAATAAAAACTAACCTACCCTCTCCCCGGCATCTTCTTTACAAGCGCACGCCGTGCCTCGCCGATGGTGAGCGGGAGCCTCTCGAAATGCACCGAGTCCTTCTCCTTCATCTGCTCGATAAGCTCGGCAATCTGCGGAAGCCGCAGCTTCACGCCGGAGAGGTCTGACGAGGCGTTGAACACCTCGGCGGGAGTCCCCTCGCGGGCCACCCTGCCCTTGCTCAGTATATAGAGCCTGTCTATAAACAGCGGCACCATGTCCACGTTGTGCGTGGACATCACCATCGTGATGCCCTTCTCGCGGTTGAGCTTCATCAGAAGCTCCATTATCCTGTACTCGCCCATCGGGTCGAGCCCCGCCGTCGGCTCATCCAGCAGCATGATATCCTGCCCCATCGCGAGCAGCCCCGCGATGCAGGCGCGCTTCTGCTGTCCGAAGCTCAGCCTCTGCACCGGCTTTTTTGCAAGCTCGCGTATACCCACGGCATCAAGCGCATCGGATACCCGCTTCTCTATCTCCGCCTGAGGAAGCCCCATGTTGGTCGGCCCGAAGGCGACGTCGTCCGCGACGGTCGCGGAGAAGAGCTGGTCGGCGGGGTTCTGGAACACCATCCCCATCATGCGGAAAAGCTCCTTCTGGGCAATCTTCGAGAGCGGCCTGCCGTTCACCTCGATAGCGCCCTTCTCGGGCTTTATCATGCCGGAGAGCATCTTAAGGAGCGTAGTCTTGCCGGAGCCGTTCGAGGCGAGAAGGCCTATGAACTCGCCCTTGCCGACGCGGAAATTCACGTCCTCCAGCGCCTTTGTGCCGTCGGGGTAGGAATAGGAAAGGCCTGTTGCGGTTATCACATCCATAGGTTCACGGCAAGGCAGACAGAGAAAAGCGTCCCAAGTAATAGTGCATCACGTGGCCGGAGTTTTTCATTGAAGGAAGGTATGTACTCGCCGGTATACCCGCGCATGGCCATAGACTCGCCGGTCGCCTCGGCCTGGTTGAACGCGCGGAGAAACACGGAGCCCGCAAGAGTTGCCAGCGACCTGATGCCGCGCCCAAAACCTGCGTAGCCAAGCCTCCCTTTCTGCGCATGGTATATGGTGATTGCGTCCTCTATCAGAACGAAAATATACCGGTAGGCGAAAAGCGATATCTCGACGAGCGCCTTCGGCGCCCTGAGCCTTGCGGCGGCGGAGAGAAGCCTGTGTACCGGCGTCGTCATGGTGAGGAAAAGCACGGACGACACTGCGCCGAATACCCTCGACATTATCAGGATGCCCTTATGCAGCCCAACTGCGCTGATTGAAAAGGACATTCCGAAAAGGCCGAGGCTTGCAATAGTTTCGCCACGGGTGAGAAACACCTGCATGGCCGCAAGTATGGCGGCAAATATAAGCGGCTCGGACATCCGAAGCGCCACCGCCCAAAGAGGCGCGCCGGACACGGCAACAAGCACAAGGCAGACCGCGCCAACCGTAACCGGCACCACCGGGTTTGAAGAGACCACGGCAAGCAGCAGGCAGGCCGCGACAAACAGTATCTTGGCCCTGGAATCCATGCCCCGTATAAACCCGTCTTTATTGACGTAGGATTCGGAGAACGTCTCAACCCGCATTTGTTTTTCCTTCGACGCCCTTTTTTGCCATGAAATCCCGGTAGTAATAGCCCATAGTGAAACCTCCGACGACGCCCGCAATCAGAAATGCGAACAGCAGCGCATCGCCCTCAGGCTCTATAAGGTGTGGCTTTGGGGGACGGCCATGCTCCTCGGCATATTTTTCCACCACCGTGTCGTCCACGCCCTGGCCACTTTTCTTCGGCGGCATAAGCCAACGACAACCGAAAGGCACAACATCAGTGAACATACAAGAATGAGTACTATCTTTTTCATGCCTCCACCTCCCTTACCGCCGGCGTTAATACTCTTTGCTCCAAAAAGCTCCGGCCTGCGGCTGTACAGGAACTTTACCGCCCCCGCCGTCATGAAGCCTTCGAGGATGCCGAGCGGGAGCTGGGTCGGCACGAATGCGAGCAGTATGGTATAGAACAGGCGTGCAAACTCACCCGGCCCATGCAGGGCGGAGGCAAGCTCAAAAGACGTTGTCGTGTACGTCGCCCAGTCCCCGATGACCCCGGCAAAGAAGGCCGCTACCACCAAAGACACGTTGAGCTTTGTAAGCCCCTTGAATACCGCATACCCCGCGAAGGAACCGACTATCCCCATGGAAGTGATGTTGGCCCCCCAGGTGGTTATGCCTCCGTGCGCGAGGAAGAGCGCCTGGAGCAAAAGCGCTACTGCCGTGGCGAGTATGCTGTACAACGGCCCTATCAGTATCGCCGCCATCGCGGTCCCGGCCGGGTGCGAGCAGGTGCCTGCCGTCGGCACAGGTATGGGCATGCAAGAGATTATGAATATTGCCGCGGCCACCATGCCGAGAAGCGGCTTTATCCTGCCGACGGTCTTGTCCTTTTTAAGTTTATAAAGCCCCATGGCCACAAAAGGCGTCGCCACGGCAAACCATAACGCCGCCCAGTTGAACGGCAGTATTCCCTCGCTGATGTGCATCGCATGCGCATTAGCAGGTATTGCAAAAAGCATAAGGGCTGCACCTATGACAACAAAGCGTTTTCCACTCACTTCACACCTCCGTTAAAAATTCTGAAGAAACAAAAAAATCCCCCCACAGCCTTAAAGGCCTGGGGGGATTATCCGTTTTTATAATCCACCCTGTATATTGTGCGCCCTAAACTCCTTTATCGTCGGAGACTGAATTAGGGATATATCCTGGTAGGTCTTCTGGCTCCCGGGTCTTCCTACTCCCCACGCCTTCCCACCCCGATAAACGGGGCAGTGGCATCTAATTGGGTTTCGTCACCGGTTACAGCGGCGGATCCGCTCCTGATTTTAACAGGATTCCCTATTAAGCCCGGTTAAGGGCACCAAAACTTTTTAAAATATAATCTAACAGTACTTCGTTGTCAAGTTAAAAGTCTGGATATTATTGGCCATCCTCCGTCTGTTTAAGCAACGTCTTTTTTATCAGTAACACGACAAGCCAGACCAGGGCAATACCTAAAATCCCGGAAACGATATAGGCGCCATACTGAACAGCCGGGGCCGCGTTCTCGCCCCTGAATCCGTAATCCGGCATGGGCGGGTTCCAAAGTCCGCTCAGCCTCTCAAGCCCTTTCGGGACGTACCCGAGCATCTCTTTGATGGTATCCGTTCCCCACTCTCCCCAGGCGTCACCGGCCTTGAACTTTTCCGGAAGAATTATGCCTATCGGTGAAATGAGCGCCATAATGCCGATGCCTGTCCATAGCTTCTTTTGAAATTTAGTCATGATTATGCCTCCCTCAAAGCGAACATGGTCTCGGCCTCGTTCTTTACGAAGGATTTTACAAGCAAGGCCGTAACCATTCCTTCGACCAGGCCGAAAAGTATCAGATGCTCAACTGCCATTGCCGGCACCGCAACCGACAGCGGGTATGGCGCATAAAGGGGCGCACCGTCGGCGGCAGTGGCAATCATAGGCTGGATACCGAACTCGATGCCGGTGAGCGTTGCAGCTACGACAAGACCCAGGTACCCTGAAAGAAACGATGCTATGTACATCCTTCCGCCATCCTTTGAGTTTCCGTTCACGAGTTTAAATATCCAGTAG
The DNA here is from genome assembly GCA_963845245.1 of Nitrospirota bacterium. GTDB lineage: Bacteria > Nitrospirota > JACRHJ01 > JACRHJ01 > JACRHJ01 > CAWJRJ01. The sequence continues at coordinate 52,532 of CAWJRJ010000016.1, read as the reverse complement.
GAAACAAACGGCAGCACTATGGCCATGTTGAAGCAGTTGGCCCCGATAGCCGTAATCCCCCCGTCGCCGAATACGATGGCCTGTATTATCAGTGCGACGGACACGGCAATTACCGCAGTCCATGGCCCCAGCAATATTGCTATTATCGCCCCTCCAACCGCGTGGCCGGTCGTACCGCCGGGTATCGGCACATTGAACATCATTATAAGAAACGAAAAAGCCGCCGCCATCGAGAGGTACGGCACCTGCTTCGCGGAAAGCTCTTTCTTTATTTTCTTCAGGGCGACTGCCCAGAAACCAATCGACACCCCGTAAAGCGGCACGTATGTCTGAGGTCCCAAATATCCATCCGGTATATGCATCGTTTCCTCCCCTACAGGCTCGCGGAAAGCACCGCGCCCCATATCACGTTGTCGTTTTTAAAGTTCTTTGTCCTGATTGTCCTGTCCAGGACGGTGGAATAGCTGACGGTAGGCTTAATCGTGAAATAATCCGAAATTGATACCGGCAGGCTGGCAGTAAAAACCATATCGGTAAACGTGCTGTGTTCCGCACCCCAGTTAAAGCTGTTGTAGTTCTTTGAACCCCAGCCGACCTGGCCGGAAAGCGCAAGCGACGGCTTTCATCCACGGCGTGGGCTGGGGCAGGTCGAAGCTGTGGCCTACCGAAAATACGCCGTAGAAGCCATCCGCCTGCCAAGAAGTCGTAATAAACAGACCAGCTTGGGTTTCAGGAACATGTCGTAGCCTACCCCGGCGTAGACTTCCGCAGTGTCGTTTGCCGCTGTATGGAGAAGGTCATAATATATGCCCCTCCTGAAAGGCCAAGCTTTCCAACGTTGGTTGAATAGTCGAGGGTGAAGTCCAATTCGGTGAACTCTCCGCACGTTGGTTGTTCCTGTTTGTAAGGTCCATGTTGCGCCCAGACGCTTGCCGTAAAACCCTTGTACGAGGCCCAGACGTTTGGCTCAAATACAGGGCCATCGGTAATAGTCAGCGGCACGCGAGACGTACTTGCTCATAAAGGCCATGTCCGCTCCGAAGCAGACGCCTTTCTCCGCCTCTTCCTTTGTGCATATTTCTTTGCCGCAGTGGGGGCACTTCATCGTCTCGCCGCTTGCCTGCCCGTGCCGCCCGATATTGATTGTCTCCCCGCAGTTGGGGCATTTGAACGTAACCGGTCGCCTTCGACTCCTGCCGCAGCATCAGAAGCCTCGACTGTTTGAGCAACCTGCGCCTCCGCCGTCATGTCCTGCTCAGCGGCAAAAACATAACCATAAGAAGCAAGCGGTCATGGCAATAATGATCGCTAAAACTATAATTCTCCTCACGTTCCCTCCTTTACGTCTTTCACTTTCGGTTGCAAACAAAAAAAGGCCGCAAAAACCTCACTACGGCACCATCACCGTGTAAGGCCTTCGTGGCCTTCATTTGAATAAAATAAATCGTGGGACTACAACTTATGCACCGTCAAAGACCTTCGTGGCCTTTGTCAGCTTACAGCCTTTACAGCTTCCTTGCAGAGGTCGTCTAGCAGGCTTGACAACGGGTCCCTGCTTACCCCAATAACTCGTATACCTTCGTTGTTTACCGGCAACAACAGCTTGGTGGCGGGTGAACCAAGGATGGCTTCGGCCATCTTTGTTGTAAGCTCGCCCAGCATGGAGTTTGGCATAACTATTGACAACGAACCCAATATCACTCTCGCCGATGTTACAGTATGGGCAACCGCGTTCTCGCCTGACGCCCCCCTGTCCGCGCCTGACTTCATCATCTGTGCGGTGGCGAGCGCATTTGTGCCCAGGGCTACAATCTCCGCACCGGCAGGCAGGGAGGGTTTAAGCCTTTGAACAATCCGGCCTCCCAGCTTCCCGCCCTGACCATCTATCACAACTATGACATTTTTCATTTGGCTTGCAGTATTATTATTGTATGATTAGTGGTACTATACAGCATACTTTTTATAATATCGTATGTTTTTGCATTAAAGTCAAGAGCAAAATATGGGCCATATTAAAAATATACTGAAAAATTCAGACGAGGACCTTGCCGGAGGTAAATTCAGGCGAACCCCGAAATCAGGCCGAATATCCCTCGGAGGCCGTCGGAAAGCGTCTGTGGGGGGTCAGCCGGTCCGCTTAAAATTGATTGGGCAATGAGGGGGTTCCTGCCGGGAAGCGGGAAGATGTGGGCCTGTCCCGGATTGGGAAGCATGCCGCCGTCTACCGGTCACTGCAGAGATGATTGCTGCCAGGCCCCCCATGGCCGCAACTCCAGTTGGGCAAGCGGAAGCGGGTTGTCCGCAACATGGACAGTTTGATGTGGTAATGAACAAGCCAAATAAAGCCGTGAAGTGCAACAGGAACCGTGTCCCGGTTTGCGATAAATATATGGCTGTTCTTTTCAATGGATTAATCATGCCGTTACCTCGTACAAGATGGACAGATACTGGATTTAAAATATACCGGAAAACTCAGGCGAGGGCCCTGCCGGTAGTCGCCATGGTTAGTTTGCCGTGGACTACCCCGCGAGTGCCTATAAGCCTGTCGGCCAGCTTTTTCACCTCGGTGCTTTTTCCCCGCACCACCATCACTTCGAGGCAGTTGTGCTCGTCCAGGTGGATGTGCAGGTTCGACACGATAGAGTGGAAATAGTTGTGCTGAAGTTCATTCAGGGTATCCGGCAGTTCGCGGGTGTGGTGGTTGTACACCAGCGTTATCGTGCCCACCACCTCTGCGTCCGCCTGCCACTCGAGCTCCACCAGCGAGTCGCGCATGAGGTCGCGTATCGCCTCGGAGCGGTTGGTGTACCCCTTTTCCTCGATGGAACTGTCGAAACGGTCCATGAGTTTTTTGTCTATCGAGATCGCTATCCTTGCAAGACCTTTCATATTAACCTCTCTCAATGCTTGTGCGGAAGGTAATGCTGATGCGGGTGTTTGTGGGTCGTCTGCCCGTGGCTGTGCATATGCTCGTGTATCAGGTTCACCCTAAGCAGCAGGTCCAGGTCCTTGAGCACTTCATCGGTGTTTCCTGAACTCTCCACCCTGTGCTCCTCGGACAATACGGCAACCTCGGAATTAAGCTCGTCAACAAGCCCCAGGTCGTGCGTGGCGATGACTATCGTCTTCCCCGCGTCGTTCAGCTTGAATATGAGCTCGATAAGGAAGCACTGGGTCTTGGGGTCCAGCCCGTTCGTCGGTTCGTCCAGGAGCAGGACTTCCGGGTCCATGGTCAGCACCGAACCTATGGCCACCCTCTTCTTCTCGCCGCCGGAAAGCATGTAGGACGGCCTGTCCTTCAAGGCCTCTATGTTCAGCATCTGCATCACATTGGCCGCCCTATCGAGCGCCTCGTCCTCTTTCAGGCCGAGCTGCATGGGGGCGAATATCAGTTCGTCCAGCACCGTCGGCGAAAACAGCTGGACGTCTGAGTCCTGGAAGATGAACCCGTTCTTGCTCCTGAATGAGCGGAGGAACTCTTTGTCCTTGAGCGACTCCTCGGTCACCTCCGCGCCACGGAAGAATACCCCGCCCTTTGAGGGTGGTATCAGCCCGTTCAATATCTGCAGAAGCGTAGACTTGCCGCTCCCGTTGGAACCTATTATGGAGAAGCATCCGCCTTCCTTTATGCCGATGCTCACGCCGTTCAGGGCCGGTATCTTGCCGTAATAGCTGTACGATATATCCCTTGCCTCTAATATATATTCCATTTAGCTCACATCCATATCGCCGCAACTCCTGCCGTTAGAAACAAAAACCCTGCAATGTAGTCCCTTGCAGCCAGTTTCCTGAACCCGTACATCTTTACCTCTCCCGAGAACCCTCTGCTCACCATTGCACGGAATATATCCTCGCACCGCAGCTGGGTCTTCTTGAAAACCAGCGCGATCCTGCCCGCCACCCATCTTCTTGCTTCAGAATCGCTTGTGTCCCCCACCATCCTGCTCTTTTTTGCCAGGTGCATGTCTTCAATCGTCTTCGCGAATATGAATATGTATTTGTACGTGAGGTTTATGACCATCAGGAAAGTATCCGGCACCCTGAGCAGCTTGAGCGCCTTTATCACCTCGTGGAACGGTGTCGTATAAAGCACCAGCAGAGACAGCGAAACGGAGTTGACAACCCTCAGGGTAAGCACTGCTACCCCGTGCAACCCCTCACTTGTGAACCCTATATTCATGGGGATGCGGTATACCCAGAAATCATAGGCCCTGGGGAGCGTTATGATAGGGACGACGACCGTCCCGTTCGTTATGATATTCAGTGAAGCGGGCAACGCAACCAGAAAACCGAAGAAGAAACCAAGGAAGAGCACCCTTTTATAATATGACACGAACCCGACACGTGAAGCTGCGGCTAATGCTCAACACCAATGCCGCAATCAATAGTTCTGAAGTCACATCCTTCTTCAAAGATACTGCCACCAGAAATACGGCCAGGAACAGCACCTTGACCCTTGCGTCCAGCCCCTGCAACAGGCCCTTGCGGGATGACGTCTCCCATTGTATGTACGTGGTCTTGATCACATTCGCCACATGGTGGAGCCCCTTGTCCACGAAGGATGTCCTGACCCTTGAGCCCTTAAGGCCTTTCCCTGTCAATATCTTTGCTATTATGTAGACCACCGCGACGGTCACGGCGATGCCGACCAGTCCTGATACCATATATGATACGGTCTCGGATACCGGGCCGTTTCCGCCGAAACCATAATCAGGAAGAGGCGCCTTCCACAGCTCGCCAAGCCTCCTTATCCCATCGGGTACGAAGCCGACCAGCTTCTTCAGTTCTTCCGGGCCCCACTCGCCCCATGCCGCTCCAGCTTTGAATAGCTTCGGAAGGAATATCCCGAGAGGGGTCAGGAGCGCCAGGATACCTATCCCTATCCAGAGCACTTTACGGGATTTACCCGTAGAGGGCGTTACCGCTCCCCTGACATGGGCAGACACATCTTCAAAGAAATACCCGGCCAAGAGCATCGTTATCAATCCTTCCACCGGGCCCAGGAAAAGCATGTGCCCTATCGCCATGGCGGGCAGCGCTATCGAAAGCGGATATGGCGCATAAAGCGGCGAGCCGTCCGGTGCGGCAGCTATCATCGGCTGTATACCGAACTCTATGCCTGTCAGGACCGCAGCAGCGACAAGCCCCGCATACCCGGATAAGAAGGCGGAGATGTAAAGCCTTCCCTTTCCGGTCGAGTTTCCCTTTGATAGCTTGAATACCCAATACGACACGAAAGGCATCACCACCGCCATGTTGAAACAGTTGGCGCCGATAGCAGTGACTCCGCCGTCTCCGAAGACTATCGCCTGGATTATAAGGACGACCGAGACCGCAACCACTGCGGTCCAAGGCCCCAAAAGTATCGCAATGATCCCGCCCCCGACCGCATGGCCGGTAGTCCCTCCTGGTATGGGTACGTTGAACATCATTATAAGGAAAGAGAACGCTGCCGCCATGGAGAGGTACGGCACCTGCTTGACGGACAGTTCTTTCTTGAGCTTCCTCAAGGCAACAGACCAGATTGCCACCGAGGCGCCGTATAATGGTACGTAAGTCTGCGGACTCAGGTATCCGTCCGGTATATGCATCTAGTTATCTCCGAAGGCGTAGTATTACTTTTTCAAGAATAGTATGCTTTCTTTGCACTGTCAAGGAAGAAATATGCATAAAATAAAAATGTTCTCAGAATATAAATACATATTTATCTTGACAAGCAAGGTAGTGTATTTTATCCTTCTTATACCTGTATTTAAAATCAATATAAGGTAAAGAATGTATGAGCAGCGGGACTACAGGGAATCCGTAAAGGCAGACGACCTTGTTTCTTTCACGGTCGTAGTCAAAGAGACCGACCTTTTTATACTGGCCGACAGGGACTTGACAAAGCTGGCGCTTGAGGTTGTCATAAACCACCGCCACCAGCTTGAGAGTTATATAAACAGGCAGCCCGAATTCTTAAGGTCGCTCGTGCCTGTCAGGCTGCTGCCCGGCGCGCCGGAGTCGGCAGTTAGGATGTCGGCGGCGGCTGATGCCGCGGGAGTAGGGCCTATGGCCGCCGTGGCCGGCGCATTTGCCGAATTGGTCGGCGAGGCGCTGCTCGCGGAATCATCGCAGGTAATAGTCGAGAACGGCGGGGACATATATATAAAAACGGATAAGCCCAGGGTTGTCGCCCTATACGCGGGTGACTCGCCGCTTTCCGGAAAGATGGGCATAAACATAGGCCCTGGCGCAAACCCGCTCGGGGTATGTACCTCGTCGGGAAAGGTGGGACCATCATTGTCCCTCGGGGTCGCGCATGCCGCCTGTGTGGTCGCCAACTCCGCGGCGCTTGCCGATGCCGCCGCCTCTGCGGTGGGGAACGCGGTAAAAAAAGAGGGCCATGTCGAGGAGGCCCTTGCGGTGTCTTCGAAAATAGCGGGTGTCATGGGCGCGGTCGTCATTTCCGGCGACAAGGTCGGCGCCTGGGGCTCCGTGGAACTTGTGGGATCTATAAGGTTATGAATATCGATTTTGACGGTCTATATGCTTTTCACGGCCACCGCTGCCCGATGTCCACTATGGGCGCCAGGCTCGGAGCGGCCGCGATGTCCGCGCTCGGCGTCACGAAAGCCGACCAGTTCAGGATCGAGGCGGTATTCCATTCGAAGAACTGCGCACTCGACGGCATACAGTTCGTGACGGGCTGCACCCTCGGGAACGGCAACATCGTTTACGAAGAATCCGGGCGCGCCGCACTGACACTCAGGAACAGGGACGGCAGCAGGAGCACGACCGTATCGGTATCCGACGCCGCCTTAAAGAGGCTTTCCGGGCACAAGGAGTTAAAGGCGCGCCTGCTCGATGAAAAAGAAGTCAGCGGCCTCCCCAGGGCAATGGAGATAGACCGCGAGATATCAAAAGACTTCGATGCGCTGGTGCAGTGGGTCCAGGACGCGCCTTCGGGCGAGCTTCTGGCATTTTCCGGAGGTGACAGTTGAATAAGAAGATATACAAGGGAGCCCTTGAGCTTATAGGCAAGACCCCCATGGTCCATATCACCAGGATGACTGGAGAAAAGGACGCGGCTGTCTATGCCAAGCTGGAGGGGGCCAACCCCGGCGGCAGCGTCAAAGACAGGATAGCGCTTGCCATGGTGGAGGAGGCCGAAAAGAGCGGCCGTCTGAAACCAGGCGGTACGATAGTAGAACCGACAAGCGGAAACACCGGCATAGGCCTCGGGCTGGTCGCGGCGATCAAGGGATACAAGCTCATCCTTACCATGCCCGACACCATGAGCATCGAGAGGCGCACCCTGCTTGCAGCTTACGGCGCAAAGCTCGTGCTGACCCCCGGTTCCGAAGGGATGCGCGGCGCAGTCACAAAGGCAGAGGAGATCATCAACGAAAACCCGAGCTGGTTCATGCCGCAGCAGTTCAAAAACCCTGACAACCCGGAGATACACCGAAAGACGACGGCGAGGGAGATACTTGCAGCGCTCGGCCCGAATATCGACGCTTTTGTAGCCGGGGTAGGGACCGGCGGAACGATCACCGGCGTAGGCGAAGTGCTCCGTGCCAGGAACAAGGCTATAAAGGTAATCGCCGTTGAACCGGCCGACTCTGCCGTACTCTCTGGCAAAAGCCCCGGGCCCCACAAGATACAGGGGATAGGAGCGGGTTTCGTACCCGCTGTGCTTAACACCCAGGTTTACGACGAGATTATACAGGTGACGAACGAGGAGGCAGCAAAGACGGCCAGGGAACTCGGGGTCAAAGAAGGGCTGCTCTGCGGCATCTCTTCGGGAGCGGCGCTTTTTGCCGCCATAAAGGTTGCCAAAAAGCTCGGTAAGGGCAAGAGCGTAGTGGTGATATTGCCGGACAGTGGTGAGCGGTACCTGAGTACAGGCCTGTTCGGCTAAAGGCGACAGGACTCTAAAAGAGGGAGAAGATCCATGCAGTTATCGACAAAAGGTAGATATGCCGTAAGGGCGATGTTCGACCTCTCCTTTTACTCCAAGGGCGAACCGGTCCCGCTTTCCAGGATATCAGAGAGGGAAGAGATTTCGCTGCACTATCTGGAACAGCTCTTCAACAAGCTCAGAAAAGGCGGGGTTGTGATGTCAGTGCGTGGGCCGAGCGGCGGGTTCAAGCTTGCCAGAAAACCCTCCGAAATAACGGTGGAGGAGATTATACGCATTGTCGAAGGCAGCATAGTGCCCGTAAGCTGCACAGAACACGGCGCAAAGAACAAGGTCTGCCACCGGGCGGAAAAGTGCATAACCTTCATCCTCTGGAAGAGGCTCGGCAAGACCATCACAGACTATCTGTCGAACGTAACCCTGCAGGACCTCTGCGACGAGTCCAAGGAGTTGATGGACTCTGACAAGGTGAGCCACGATTTCGAATTCATCATCTAGGCATATCAAGCGCAATTTGAAAGGGACAACAGAAGATGGACGACCACAAGCTTAAGGTTTTTTGCACCGTTGCGGAGACCAAAAGCTTTTCGAAGACCTCCGAGATAATACATCTTACTCAGCCTGCGGTCAGCCTTCAGGTGCAGGCATTGGAGGAGATGTACGAGACGAAGCTGTTCGACCGCTCAGGCGGCACGGTGACGCTCACGAACTCGGGCGAGCTGCTCTACAAGTATGCCAAGGAGATACTGGGCCTTTACGCATCCGCGAGGCGCGACATAAACGCCATGATAGGGCTTGTCAAAGGGAACCTCTCCGTGGGCGCAAGCTCCACCATAGGCAACTACCTCCTCCCGTCAGTCATAGTCTCGTTCAGGAGGAACCACCCGCGCATCTGGACGAACCTCATAGTCGGCAACACCCGGCTTGTGATAGAGAAGCTTCTGGCAGGCGAGATAGACTTGGGCCTCGTCGAGGGAGACGTGGCGAAACACAACCTTGTCGTCGAGAAGCTGCTTCCTGACGAGCTGGTGCTCATAATGAGCCCGGACCACGAGTGGGCCAGAAGGAAGAACATATCGATCTCGGAGCTTACCAAAGAACCGCTCATCATGCGCGAGAAGGGCTCAGGCACCAGGCAGATGATAGAAAAGTCCCTTGAGGAAAACAAGGTAAACGTGGACGAACTGATGGTGTCGCTCTACCTGGGGAGCACAGAGGCCATAAAGACGGCTGTCGAGGACGGGCTAGGCGTATCCATCATATCCGCATGGGCGGCGCGCAAGGAGATCCGTGCGGGCACGCTGGTCGCCAACCGGTTCAAGGACGCGAAGATTACCAGGCATTTTTCTCTTATCATGCGCAAGAAAGGCTTCACCTCGCACACGCTGAGCGAGTTCCTGGAGTTCCTGAAGATCTACCCCTACGAGGACCCGCTGGCCCCCCGCTGATTTTCCCGCGCCCACAACCTTTCCCGCGTCATAGGTTTATCCCGCATGGCCCTCGTTTAACCCTTTCGGGTAGTCCCCTGATTAATATTGATTAATACACCTCTCTCCTTCCATTTTATTATTGTAACGTCGTTATATATTCGCTATAACCTAAACGACGAAACACCCATTATTGAGGAGGAGAAAATGAAGAAAGCACTAAAGGGCATCGCGTTGGTTTCCCTGTTCGTGGCACTGTTAATTCCTGCAACGGCCTTCGCGGGAGGTGGCCCGATCGTCATCAAAGACCTGCCGTACACCATATCAAAGCCTGGGAATTATACCCTCACAAAGTCCCTGACCTACACAACCAACCGTACGGATGCGATAACAATCACCTCAGACGGCGTTATCCTCGATTTGGGCGGCTTCAGCATCACTGGCCCCGGCATGGCAACCGCCGCGCACCAGGGTGTAGCAATCTTCGGCAATGGGGTAGAGGTCCGAAACGGGTATATCTCCGGCTTTTACTACGGGCTGTTCGCCAACAACAGTATTTCCCCAAAGGCATCGAATCTCAAGATACACGATAATCTTTTTGGTATAGATTTTGAATCATCCGCATTTGGCACTGAGGTAAAAGATTGCAAGGTGTATTCGAACGGAAGGACTGGGATTTATGTGGCTGCCGCGGGCGGCCTCATAACAAACAACGTCACGTACAATAACGGAACAGACACAGCCAATTACGGAATTTACGTGAATTCCGGATCCTGTGTTATTGGCAACAGCAGTTCCCATAATTCAGGTACCGGAATTTATGCGGGAGACGGCTGCACTGTCAAGAGCAACTCCGCATGCGGCAACACGGACACCGGGATAATTACTTTCGGTACGGTCCTGCTCGACGGCAACGCATCTACCGGGAACACCACCCAATATTTACTGAGCGGCGGCACGATAACGGGTACGAACACGCCGTAAGGGCGATAGGCCACGTAGAGGCATAGCATAGCAAACAACAAGGCCGCTCCCGGTAAAGGGGCGGCCTTGTTGATTTATGCCTCCCCTTTCACTTTACTATTGTAAAGTCATTAAATATCCGCTATAAATTTAACAACAAAACACCCATTTCAAAGGAGGAGAAAGAAGTGAAGAAAGCATTAAGAAGTATCGCATTTGTGTCCCTGTTCGCGGCGCTGTTAATCCCGGCTACGGCCTTCGCCAAAGGCCCCATCGCAATCAAAAACCTGCCATACACGATATCCGTCCCTGGCAACTACACACTGGCGGGCAACCTGACCTACACCGCAAACCTCGCGCATGCGATTACCATATCCGCCAACAACGTCACCCTCGACATGGGCGGCTACAGCATTACCGGCCCCGGCGCAGCAACCGCTTCATTCAACGGGGTAACCATCAACGGCGACGGGGTGGAGGTCCGGAACGGGTATATCTCCGGCTTTTCATCCGGGTTATACGCCGACGTCAACAGCATTTCCACAAAGGCATCAAATCTCAGGCTACACGATAATCAGGTGGGTATATCTCTTGCCTTATCAGCAATTGGCGCAGTGATAAAGGATTGCATGGCGTATACGAACAAAAGTTACGGGATTTTAGCAGAGGCCGCGGGCAGCATCATTACAAACAACGTCGCGTATAATAACGGAACAGTAGACTCACCCGCTTGGGGCATTTATGTGTATGGCCCGTCCTGCGTTATCATCGGCAACAGCAGCTATGCCAATACAGGTATCGGGATTTTTGCGGGACCCGGCTGCACGGTCAAAAACAACTCCGCATGCAGCAACACCGCAAACGGGATAGTCACCAGCAACGGGCCGGTTTTGGTGGACGGCAACGCGACATACAACAACGCAAACATTTTCGGGGCGGGCAACACACTTGGGACGAACACGCCGTAAGGGCGACAGACCACATAGAAACATAGAATAACAAACTTAAAGGCCGCTCCCGGTAAAGGGGCGGCCTTGTTAATTTATAAGACACGGCCCGTCATTCCGGCCCCAATCCCAGCCCTCCCGGGAATATGAACTTCACGTTGTCGCACTCCTTACCTGAGTATATGTTCTCAAGCCTGAGGCCCGCCTTGTCGAACGGTTCCTTGCCCCGTGAGAATAACAGCAGCTTCTTCACGGTTGTGCCGGGGGCAATCGACTCCGTGCCATCGAACGAAGACACCTTAAAGGCCTCCATCCGCTCGTCGATATCCTCCGTCTTCGTGAGGTCGAAGTCGGTATAGAGGGATGTGTAGTCCTTCGCGGAGGAAGGCATGCCCTTCTCCGGGTATATCCAGGCGAGCCCCGGGTTGAACAAGGCCGTATTCTTGCCTCTGTTCTCAATCGACATCAGGAAAACCACCACCGAAGGCGGGAACGGGTTTTTGTATTTGCCGCCCTTGTAGATGGAGAAGTACATGTCTGTCTGTTCCGGAGACAGGTAGGATATCTCGAAAGCGAGCGTGGGTGTGGCACAGCGAACGGTGTTGCCCTCCACCTCGTATTTCGAGGCGGTGCCTTTTTCCTCGGCGGCCTTCAATTCCTTGGCGTGTCCGCACCCGAAAAGAGCAAGCAACAGTCCTGCGGCGGCAAATAGTTTTTTCATTTTAACCCCTTGATTATGAGTAGATTTTTAATAATATAGGCCTTATTCCGGGCTTATGCAATTATTTATTTAACTAACGCCGCCTTTCAGGTATAATAACCCAGCCATAAATCAGGCAGTTAACCCCTCATTGCAGGTGAGAAAATGAAGCTGACCCAGCACCAGATAAAGGCGCTCGCGGCGGAGGTCCTGGCCGACGTCGAGAAGAAAAAGCTCATCAAGCTGAAAGTCTCTCACGAGGAGGCTATAGAGCTTATCGAGAAGGCCATCGTGGACGACCTGTTGGTGGAGGACAGGTTGAACGAAGAGGTGAAGGACCTGCTCAAGGTGTACGAGAAAGAGATCGAACAGGGCAAGGCGGACTACAAGACCATGTTCGACCTGGTGAAAAAGAAACTCGTGCGCGAGCGCGGCATCGTACTTTAAAACGGAGGCACAATGCGTCTATCCGAAGACAAGATATCGCACCTCGCACACGTCATATTCGACTCGCTCGTCAAGACCAAGGCGGCTGAACTGGCCGAGGAGGACGCGAAGGTCCGCCGCGAGATGAAACAGCTCATCGCCCGCTGGGTGAAGAAGGAAGACGAGATAGACGACATCGTTAGAAAGAAGGTGCTCTCGTACTCCCGGAAGATACTCGAGGGCAGCCCGGAGTGGGACGTGCTCTACAACAAACATTACCAGGAAGAGCTTAACAAGAAGGGAAAGTCTTAGGCACCGGGAGGCGGGAAGCTTTTGCGCAGCATTACGAACGACGGGTTCCTTAACAGGAACTTCTTTTTGATAACCGTTCTCGGGGCGTACGCCGGGGCCTGCGTCAGCCCGCTGTGGGGTCTTGGCTTCGAGTCGCCCTCGCTCGCCTTCTGGTCTGGCTCCATACTCCTGCTGCTCGCCGCAAGCCTGTGGCGCTACGTCAGGCCGCTGGCCTCATACCCCACCGCGGACCTGGCCTTCGTAGTATCCATCATGCTCGCCATTAACGTCATCTCCGTCGCGCTCGGGCCTGGCAGGCACTGGCTACAGCCGATGTATTACCTCCTTGTGGCGCTTTGCGCCCTGTTCTACCCCATAAGGTTCAACTTCCTGGCTGCAGGCCTCATCCTCGGGCTTGAGGGCGCAAACGCGCTCCTGCTCCCTAACGGGGCCCACCTTGAGACAACAGTTAACCTTGCGGTCTTCGGCGCATACCTCACGGGCATAGCCATAATCCTTGGCAGGCTCTTCAAATCGGAACACAAGAAGAAGGAGAAGGTGCTTCAGGCGGTAAGGCGGATGCAGGACGGCGCTAACGCGATAAGCCCCGAAGACGGGGAATCCGTGGCTGCGGCCAGCATATCGCCCGCGGGTATCGAGGCGAGGCGCTTCCAGTCAGCCGCCGAGTTCGACAGGGCGCTCGAAGACCTCCTGGAGGCGGTGCACACGGCCATACCCTCCCATACCGCACTGCTGTTCATGCCTGATGGCAGTGGTGAAAGCCTCTACCTTAAGATGCACATAGGCGGCACGGACGTGCTGGAAGACAAGACCATACCAGTCGGGCAGGGGCTTGTCGGCTGGGTAGCCAAGGAGAGGGCGCCGGTGCTGGTGGCCGAGAAGGCGCGCGGGCTGTGCTATGTCAAAGACGACGGTGGCGTGCAATCCTTCATTGCAGTCCCCGTGATGAACGGGAGCTACATGGAGGGTGTGATAGCTCTCGACTCGCTCGCCGAAGGGGTATTCACCGACAACGACAAAGAAACCCTGGACCGCTTCGGAAGGCTGATGGTCTATCTGCTCCAGAGCGTGAGGGAGAGCAGGCAGGTGGACGAGTCGGCCGCCATCTCCGCTGCACTCCACAAAATGAGCGAAGGCATATCCTCAAGCCTTGATATCCCCACTATCCTGGATAAGCTTGCGAACCTCAGCAGGGATATCCTGCCGTACGACTACCTCACCGTTTCATTTGTCGAGGGGAATGGGCACATAACCTTCAAAAAGCTTGAGGGGTACGACGGCCTGAAAGTGCCCGTCGAACCAGTACCGCTTGCAGGCAGCCTGCTTGAATGGATAGTGGAGAGCCGCCAGCCTCTAAGTTTCTCTGACCTCGACCAGCGCGCGGAGAAGCTCCCGATTTTCCCTGCCGGGCTCCTGAAACTCGACTACAAATCGTTCCTCGGCATACCGCTTATAAACAACGACAAGGTGACAGGCATAATCACCCTCGCGCTAAGGCGGACGGGAAACATCAGCGCCTCCCAGCAGCACATGCTGAACATAGTCGCAAACCAGGTCGCCACCAGCATAACAAACGCCAGGCTCCACCATCAGATGCATCAGATGGCCACTACGGACGGCCTGACCGGGCTCGTGAACCACCGCTCTTTCCAGGAGAAGGCTGACGAGGAGTTTGTCAGGATAGCCCGCTACCCGGAACCCCTATCCCTTCTTCTTCTTGACATTGACCACTTTAAAAAGGTGAACGACACCTATGGCCACCCCGTCGGCGACGCGGTCCTAAGAAAAGTATCCAAGCTGCTCCAGGGCGCCCTGAGGCAGGTAGACGTGGCCGCGAGGTACGGGGGAGAGGAGTTCGTGGCTCTCCTTAAGAACACCGACTCAAAGGGCGCCCAACAGATGGCGGAACGTATAAGGTCTGCGGTCGAGACGGCCAAGTTCAAGCTTGACGGCAACAACATACCAATTACTTTAAGCATCGGCTTCGCGACATGCCCTGATGACTCCTCTGACAAGGCCGATCTTATTGAGAAAGCGGACCAGGCACTCTATTGGTCAAAGGGCCACGGCCGTAACCGGTGTACCGCCTACCGCGCTACATTATCGGATACTCGCGAAAAAGGTTGATTTTTAGCTTTTCACCGTCTACAATTTGAGGTAAACCTTGGATAAGGTATGAAAAACAGCCTCAAAACTAAATCCCTGATACTTGTCTTCATTATCCTTTCGGCGGTACTCGCCATAAACACGGCGTTCCTCTCCGTTTCGTTCGTCTCCTTCCAGAAAAAATCCCTGCAGAACCAGGTACGCATGATCGGCGAACATCTGCGCGATGAACTGAGCAGGGCCGTCAACCTCGGCCTTAACCTGGAATCGCTAGAAGGGTTGAACGAATCCTGCCATGACATTGTCGACAACAACAAGGAGATCGGCTACTGCATGCTGGTCAACACGGAGAGCAGGGTCCTCTACCACAACGACCCGCTTTCGGCCGGCCGTTTCCTGCGCGACCCGGCAAGCATGGCCGCGGCAAGCGCGCGCGACATCAAGATACAAAACAGAAAAGACGACGGAGTCGACTATTACGACATTTCCATCCCGGTCTTGGACTCGGAACAAAAGCTTCTGGGGTCTCTACGACTGGGGCTCAAAGCTTCCGCTGTTTCTGAAAAAGTGTACCCTCTTTTATGGGAGTCCGTTGCCGTAGCGCTGCTGACATTCATACTCGCTGCAGTAATAGTCTCCGTTTTTGTCAACCGCAAGGTCGTCGCCCCTATAATAGAGATGGCTTCCACAGCCTCGCTCATTGCCCAGGGAGACTGGAGCCGGCGCCTCAACATCAGCTCGCATAGTGAGATAGGCCACCTCGCCGAATCTTTCAACTGGATGGCAGAATCGATCAAAGAGAGGGAAGAACGGGTACAGCAGGGCTTTAAAGACCTGGAGAAGGCAAACGACGAGCTACAGAACTCAAACGTGCAGCTCGAGAACACCGCAGGCGAGCTTGAGCTTAAAAGCCAGCACCTAAAAGAAAAGGTCGGCGAACTCTCATTCCTCCACGACGCCACCGACCGCCTGCGGCAGAGCATGGAGCTGGACGACATACTCTCGTCCGCCGCAAAAGACATAACCGAGGAAGTCGGCTACGACAGGGTCCTCCTGGCGCTTGTAAACGAGCAGGCAAGGACCCTGGAAGAAAAGATAAGCATCGGGATGGGAGGCAGGGAGCGGGAACTTCTGTCGGAGCCTCTCGATAACAACAACATATTCGCGGCAGCGGTAAGAGAACGCTCTGTCCAGTACGTGGCGCAGGCGTCCCTTGACTCCAGGATACCCGAGAAAACTGCGGAACAGCTGAACCTCAACGAGTTCGCGATAATCCCAATGGTCGGAAAAGACCGTTGCGTCGGCGTCATCCTGGTCGACAACCGCAGGACTATGAAGCCGATGCGCAGGGACAAGCTCGACATCCTGGCCACGTTCGCGTCAACGGCGGCAATGGCGGTGGAAAACGCCTACCTCTACCGTCAGCTCATGGAAAACCTCGAGACAGTTGAGCGGGCCAACAAGGAACTCCGGATGCTTGACCAGACGAAGACAAACTTCCTGTCCCTCGCCTCCCACGAGCTCAGGACGCCGCTCGTCTCGGTTATGGGCTATCTAAACCTGATGATCGCAGGCGACCTCGGAGAGATAACCGGGGAGCAGCGCGAGATGCTTGAGATTGCGACAAAAGGAGCCTCCCGGCTGAGGGATATAGTTGAAGACCTTCTGATAGTCGCCAAGATTGAAGGCGGGCGCCTCCCGCTTAAGCTCAGGTGGATATCAATGTCCGACGTGATAAGCGCCTCGCTCGACGAGATACGCCCGTTCCTAAACCAAAGGCACGTGGACATCAAGACCTCGAACCTGGACCTGCTGCCCAAGCTGGAAGCGGACTTCGACAGGCTTCAGCAGTGCATGACAAACCTGATCGGCAACGCCGTTAAATTCACACCGGATGGCGGAGGCATAACCCTGAGCGGCAGGAAGGTAAAGATAAACAAGGAAACCGGACGTCTGAAACACATGGCATTCGACAACTCCATCCTTTCGGCGGACACCTATCTGGAGATCGTGGTGGAAGACACCGGCATAGGTATAGCCAAAGACCACCTTGAAAAGATCTTCGACAAGTTCTTCGAGGTCGGCGACGTGGACGCCCATTCGACCGGCAAGTCAAAGTTCCTTGGAGGCGGCACAGGCCTCGGGTTATCAATCGTCAGGGGTATCGTAACCGCACATAACGGCCAGATATGGGCAGAGAGCGAGGGCGAAGACGCCGAACGCTGCCCTGGTAGCCGGTTTGTAATGCTCCTGCCGATGAAACAGCCCGCCGCCAAGACGGAGTTGCCGTTGATACCTGCAGTAAAGGCTGCCACGCCTGATCCGGAAGAAAAGAAGGACAGGGCGGACCAACATAAGCGGACAGTACTACTGGTCGAAGACGACGAAGATACAGTCATATTCACGAAGCTTATTCTGGAAAAAAAGTTCAACGTGATTGTAGCCAAGGACGGTTTTGAGGGCCTCAAGATGGCCTTCAATGAAAAACCCGAAGCCATCCTGATGGACGTATGGATGCGCGGGCTCGACGGCTTCGAGGTCTGCCGTATCCTTAAGGACAACAGCCATACCGCTGATATACCGGTCGCGATGTTTTCAGCCGCCGCACAGAAACACGAGCTTGAAAAGGGCTTCGCGGCAGGGGCAAACGATTACATCACAAAGCCCTTCACTCCAGCCGAGCTGACGCAGAGGGTGGAAAAACTCATCGACAACGGCAAGGCAGCAGAGGTCTCCTGACATTCCCCTCCCGCCTCCGAATTGACTTTCACCGCACCTTTTATTATTATTATAAAAAAACATGGGATAATTATCACTTTGCTTGATAACTTCTTCAATCCAAAATCAGTCGCTGTAATAGGCGCTTCAAAAGACCCGCGCAAGGTCGGCTCCAGCATCCTTGGCAACCTGAAAGACAACGGCTATTCAGGCGGCATCTATCCGGTCAACCCATCCGCAGACTCCATAATGGGGCTTAAAAGCTTCGACAAGACAAGCTCCATACCCGCCAAGGTAGACCTTGCAGTCATAGCCGTACCGCGGGAATTCGTTATGGATGTGATAAAGGACTGCGGGATGAAGGGGGTGCGCGCCGCAATCGTTATAACGGCAGGCTTCAAGGAGACCGGCTCTGATGGCCGCATCCTTGAGGAGTCCCTGCTTGAGCTTGCGGCAAGCTACGGAATGCGCATCCTGGGGCCGAACTGCCTTGGACTCATAAACGCCGGAAACGGTCTGAACGCCTCCTTTGCGCCGTCAATGCCGCTCAAGGGCAATATAGCCTTCTTCTCGCAATCCGGCGCTCTCTGCACCGCCATACTCGACTGGTCGCTCGCACGCGGCGTCGGGTTCTCCAAGTTTATAAGCCTCGGGAACAAGTCTGACATCGACGAGCTCGACATGATGGAATACCTGTCAGACGACCCGGATACCAAGGTTATACTCGGCTACATTGAAGGCGTCGGAGCGGGCCGCAAGTTCATGGAGCGGGCATGGGATACGGTCCGTAAGAAGCCCCTTGTCATAGCCAAAGCCGGTGGGACCGCGGCTGGAGCAAAGGCCGCCTCGTCGCATACCGGCTCGCTTGCAGGCTCTGAGCGGGCATGGGAGGCAGTATTCACGCAGACCGGTATATTGAGGGCCGACACCATCGAACATCTCTTCAACTACGCGCTGGCCTTCGCGGACAACCCCATACCTGAAGGGCCAAACCTGGCTGTAGTCACCAACGCAGGCGGCCCAGGCATAATAGCCGCCGACGCCTGCGAACGCTCGCTGGCGAGGATGGCGGAACTCACCCCGGCCACTGTGGCCAGGCTCAGAAAAGACCTGCCAACCTCAGCCGGATTTTTCAACCCGGTTGACGTCATTGGTGACGCCCGGGCGGACCGATACGCTGATGCCCTTGAGGCGGTACTGGCCGACCCAAACGTCGACGGCGCACTCGTCGTCCTTACCCCACAGGCAATGACCGAGGTCGAGGACACGGCGCGTGAGATAGCCCGCCTGAAGAAGCAGACAGCCAAGCCTGTTCTGGCCTCGTTCATGGGCGGAGAACGAGTCAGGAAGGGCTCGGAGATACTCCGTGACGAGCAGGTCCCGGTCTACCCTTACCCCGAGGACGGGGTCAAATCCTTCGAGGCACTTGTCCGCTACCGCGCGGCAAAGGGCCGTTCAAAGCCCGTGATCAAAACCTTTGATGTCGACAGGGAACGAGTACGCCAGGCCATCGACAAGGCGCGTGCCTTGGGGAAGTTTGAGCTTGGCGAAGGGGACGCAAGGGAAGTCATAGCTGCATACGGATTCAGGATACCGGGCAATTTCCTGGCCGTCACATCCAAAGAAGCGGTGGCCAGGGCAAGAGAGGTCGGGTACCCAGTAGTAATGAAGATAGCATCACCTGACATACTCCACAAGACGGACGTTGGCGGCGTCAGGGTCGGCATAAAGGACGGCAAAGAGGTGGAGGCGGCTTTCCTTGAGATAACCTCGAACGCTAAGCGGCTGATGCCGCGCGCTATGGTGCTAGGCTGCATGGTGCAAGAGATGGTGACTGGCGGCAGGGAGATAATCCTGGGCATGAGCAAGGACCCACAGTTCGGGCCGCTTATCATGTTCGGTATGGGCGGCATATACGTCGAGGCATTGGGAGACGTCTCGTTTCGGATTGCGCCTTTGGGAGAGTCTGACGCGCAGGAGATGATGCGGGAGATCAAGATGTACAGGATACTGAAAGGCCTCAGGGGCGAGAGGCCGTCAGACATCGGCGCAATAAGGGAGGCAATCATCAGGCTGTCACAGCTTGTATGCGACTTCCCGGAAATAGTGGAGATGGATATAAACCCACTGCTGGTCAAGGACGACGGCGGCGGCGCGGTGGCTATAGATTCTCGGATCACGTTAACTTAGGGAGGCGTCCGGATGGTACCTATATACATTGGCTCTACTAAAGGCTACTCCGGCAAGAGCCTGGTGTCCCTGGGCCTTGCACTGAAGATGCAGGAGGACGGCTTGAAGGTCGGCTACATGAAACCGTACGGGAAGATCCCGGTCGTTGATAAAGGCATCCTCATTGACGGCGACGTTGCCTTCATAAAAAAGACTTTAGGGCTGCCGGACCCTATAAACAATCTATGCCCCGTGGTATTCTCGCACGACCTGATAGCCGAGGCCATAAGCGGAAAGGGCAAGGACCAGCTCAGCGCGGTAATGCAGGCCTACAAGAGCGTAAGCAAAGGCAAGGACGCCATGCTGATCGGCGGCGCAAGGGACATACATGACGGCACAATGCTCGGGATATCCGGATTGAAACTGGTAAAAGAAATGGACGCAAAGGTGGTAATCGTTGACCCCTTCGACGGCGACGCCTGCCTCGACTGCATTCTAGCATTAAAATTAACCTTGGGAGATAGACTCATAGGCGTGGTCTTGAACCGCGTCCATCAGGAGGGTATGGACTACCTGCGGAACATGGTGTCACCCTTCCTTGAAAGGCACGGGATAGCCCTCCTGGGCATGCTGCCCTCGGACAAACTCTTAAACTCCATCACGATAAGGCAGTTGAGCGAATCTCTCGGAGGCAGCGTAATCTGCTGCGAGGACCGCTTGGAAGAACTCGTCGAGAACTTTTCCATCGGGGCCATGGACGTTGACAGCGCCATCAAGTACTTCCGCAGGATACCTAACAAGGCGGTTATAACCGGCGGCCACCGCTCCGACATCCAGCTCGCCGCCCTCGAGACGTCAACAAAATGCATTGTCCTCACCGGCGACCTGCTGCCCAACTCCCTCATAATATCCAAGGCGAAGCTCTCGGGTGTCCCGCTCATCACGGTGAAGCACGACACACTGACTACGGTAGAAATATTGGAGGGCATGCTCGGTAAGGCGCGTATACGGGAGGAGAACAAGGTCGCGCGTGCCAGACAGCTTATGGATGCATATTTCGATTTCGGTCAGCTTTACAAAAGCGCCGGGATCAAACTTGTGAAGACCAATAAAAAGTAATGGAGGAAAAATACAACCTGGAATCCGGCGAGGAGAAGGCCTGGCGCGAGCTTTCAGAGGCCGACCCTCGTTCAGTGGCGAGACGAAGCCTTGCTGTTTGGCTTCCTGACTCCGAGACCTATGATATCGTGGTGCTGGCCGAGCATTACGAGGTGGACCCGAATGCACGGAAGGTAAAAAACCTCACCAACCCAACCAGGAAACACGAGCATTTCCTGAACCTCTCAATACCTGCCTACATGCTGACGGCCAGGGAGATACCTGCTTCCGGTGAACTCGTAAAAGAGTTTAAGGGAGGGGATTTCTTCTTCAGGGGGTCGCACACCCTCCCGCTCGACGCGCTCTCGGAAAAGTACGGCCGAGACAAGGAGCTCTTTGAGGAAGCTGGCAGGGCCATGGGCGGTGAGCCTTTGATGCTTGGGGACGCGGCTTTCAGGTTCAACTTCTTCCCGCGCGTCTCAATGGCTTTCGTCTTGTGGCTTGAGGATGACGAGTTCCAGGCGAGGATAAGCCTTCTATTCGATTCCACCGCCGGCAGACATATTGCGCTCGACGTCGTGTGGGCGGTGTCTCTACTTTCCTGCCAGCGGATGCTGGGTTTCACGCGCTGACCCTATTTCGCTACAAGCTGGTTGACGAGTTTTAAAAGCTCAGCCGTCTGGATGGGCTTTGACAAGTAGCCGTTAGCGCCTAATGCAAGGCCTTTCTTCCTGTCCTCTTCCGCGCCTTCCGTCGTAATGATTATGATCGGCATATCCTTGTGCTGTTCGTTGCCGCGTATGAGCGAGACCAGCTTCAGGCCGTCCATGATCGGCATGTTTATGTCCGTAAGGACAAGGTCGAACTTCTGCGCCGATATCTTCTTGAGCGCGTCTATTCCGTCAGAAGCCTCGACGATCTTCGAGCCGTGCACCCTTTTAAGAGCAAACGATATAAGCTGACGCATAGTCGGGGAATCTTCGACTACCAGGAAATTCACTTCCGCCATCTCCACCTCCGAAATAAGGGCTTATTACTCGCCCGCAGGTTTGTCTTTTATAAGTTCCAGAAAACTCTGTATTGTAACAAGCTTCCTCTCGGACTGCGAGTAGAGCCTCGATGAGAAAATAGCTGTAGCCGCATGTCCCGCCAGCATCGAGAACAGCTCGTAATCGACGTCCGTGAAGCCCTCCTTCTGCAGCAGAAGGTGATAGATAACCAGTACACCTATCACGTGGTCTTTTATCTTGAGGGGTATGCATACGATGGGGTCGGTCAGGCCGGATGATACCGTTCCGTTGTCGGAGAAATGGCTGTCTCCCGATCAGCGCGACCTTGCCGATTATCCCGTCCCCGATGTTTATCTGCGGCATCTCCTCGACGGAAACCCCCTCGGTTGCCACGGCCGCCAGCTGGTTTGTCTTCTCGTCCAGCAGCATGATGGCGAACTTCTCGGCGCCGACCAGGTTCATAATTATCTCTAGGACGGTCTTCAGCACCTCGTTGAAATCGAGCGTGGAATGAAGCTGGTAGCTCGCGACGTAAAGGTTAGCCAGGTTGTTGTTCTCCTGCTCCACCTCGAGGTATTTCTCGGCGAAGTTCTTGTTCTCAAGCTCCGCCGCGCGGTAATGTTCCATCAGCCTGCGGTTCTCCTCTTCGAGGACGGCGAGCTTTTCCTGCATTGACTTTATCTTTCCGCCGTCCGAACCCTTGAGCGCGAGGTTTTCCTCCTCAAGCTGGACAATCTTGAAGCGGAGCTTCTCGTTCTCTTTAAGGATCTCCTGGGTGAACTCCTCGCCCTTCCTGAATATCTGGAGGAACTCCTCCGCCTTGCTCTTTATCTGGCCGAAGCCTTCCTTGTTCCTGTCGTCCACAAATACCTCCGTCTCCCGGCGTAAGGCGGTTTCGCTTTCAGCCGCACGCTTTTATAATCTCGCCCGCAATCTGTCCGAGCGGCACGACCTTGTCGACGAAACCGGCTTCAACAGCCTCCTTGGGCATACCGTATATCACCGCCGTCTCCTTTGACTCCGCGAGGGTAGGGCCGCCCATGCCGTTTATAAGCCCCATACCCTCCTTACCGTCGTTGCCCATCCCGGTCAGTATCACCCCCATGACCCGGCTGCCGTAGTTCAATGCGGCGGACTTCATCATGACGTCGACCGACGGCACGTATTTGTCTTCCGGCCTGGGTTTCTGGATTATAGCGCTTATCCCCCCGCTGGTCCGCCCGAAGGTCATATTGCTGCCGCCGGGGGCTATCAGAACACGGCCGGGCTGCAGTATGTCTCCGTTCTCGGCCTCCTTCACCTCAACGGCGGAAAGCTTGTCCAGCCTCTCCGCGAAGAACCTCGTGAAGTTTGCCGGCATATGCTGCGATACGACGACGGCTGCAGGAAAGTTCACCGGCAGTTTTGTGATTATCGCCTGCAGCGCCGGCGGCCCGCCTGTCGACGACCCCACTGCCACCACGTCTATAGCAGGTTGTCCGGCCTTGTGCGGCAGCGGTTTGGACTTTGAGGCCTGGTCCAATATGGCCAGGGAGCCCTTTACCTTGGCCATCTCCAGCGGCGCGAAGAGTTTGACCTTCTCGATCAGCTCGAACTTGAGTTCTTCGAGGGCCTCCCCCTGCGCGAGCGGCTTCGGCAGGAAATCCACAGCCCCGAACTCCAGCGACCTTATTACGCTCTTGTCGTCGGCCTTGGAGCTTATCACGATGACCGGTACCGGCGCGGACTTCATCAGCCAGCGAAGGAAGGTGAAGCCGTCCATCCTGGGCATCTCGAGGTCAAGCGTGATAAGGTCCGGCTTGAGCTTTACCACCTGCTGGATCGCTTCTTCGCCGTCCCCGGCCACACCGGCCACGGTTATGAAAGGCGACGACTCCAGCATCTCAGACAACACCCTCCTGTTTACCGGAGAGTCGTCTACCACAAGTACTTTTATCAACCTCATCAAGCTTTGTCCCCTATCTTTCTCACCGCACCAGGGAAGGTGCAGCCGTAAGCGGCTTCTGGTACACCATGTCGTTTTTAAGGTGCACCAGCTTGAAGGACGTGGATATGTTCAGCAGCGACTCCGCGTGTCCGAGAAGCAGGAACCCGCCGGGCGCCATCTTGCCGTAGAATGTCTCGATAAGCTTCTTTTTTGACACCGCGTCGAAATAAATTATAACATTCCTGCAGAATATTATGTCAAAGTCTTTTATGAAACTCAGTTTGTACGGGTCGAACAGGTTCAGGTAGCTGAAGCTCACGAGCCTTTTAACCTCGTCGCCTATCCTGAAGCTGCCGGGGGACTCCTCCTTGAAATACTTGTTCAAAAGCTTGTCGTCCGTCGTCCTGAAAGAGCCCCTCTTGTATATGCCCCGCCTGGCGGACGTCAGTACCTTCTGGTTTATATCGCTCCCGATAATCTCGATGTCCCAGCCCATTCAGGCAGCCCTTTCTCAAGGAGGAGCATGGCGATGGTGTACGGCTCCTCACCCGTCGAGCAACCGGCGCTCCATATTTTGAGAGTCTTGTCCTTCTTCGTCGCGGCAAGTTCCGGGATAATCTCGTCCGTGAAGGCCCTCAACTGCGCCTCCTCCCTGAAAAAATATGTCTCGTTCGTAGTAAGGCAGTCTATGACCTCCACAAGCTCGGTCTCCCTCCTCCTGTCGTAGGTCAGGAAGTGGTAGTAGTCCTTGAACGATTTGAACTGGTGAAGGCGGACCCTGCGCGACAGCCTACGCTCAAGGAGGTATTTCGAGTTCCCGTCGAAATACATCCCGCAGTAATCCCTTATGTAGTCCCTGAGAAGCCTGAAGATATCTTCCGGGAGCTCTATTAAATCATCCATTTAGAAACCTTGCAGCGGATTCCCTTACGATGTCGTCCTCGTCTGAAACAGCAACTTTCCCAAGAAGCTCCCTCAATCCAGGCACGCCAAGCGCGCCTATCGTTTCTACCGCCGCCTTGCGTACGCTCCAGTTCTCGTCCTCCAGAAGCGGCGAAAGGTCGCGGCCCAGTTCGGCGCCCGGGAAGTTCACAAGGGCGCCCACAGCGGCTTTCCTTATCTCCGGGTCGCTATCACGGAGAGATTCCTTTATAGGCCCGATGGCCGCCTCGTTCCGTGTCTCGCCCAAGGCCTCGACCACGGCGATGCGGACTGGGCCGTACGAATCCTTGAGCAACGGCATCAGGGCCTCCACTGCCCTCTTCGAGCCCGTCCCGGCCAGGCCCCTCGCAGCCGCCGAGCGCACCCATGGGTCAACGTCGCCAAGCAGAAGCACAAGCGCCTCGACCACATCTTCGGACCCGATCTCGGCGAGTGCGTTTACCGCCGCAAGCCTGACATAGGAATCCTCGTCCGTTACCGCTTTAAGGATAACCTTCAGGTTACGAGGTCCGGATTTGCCCAAAGAGCATACCGCTGTCCTCCTGACCTCAGCGTCTTCGTCTTTCAACAGGTCATTAAGTATGACCGACGCATCCGGCCCGTCAAGCAGCCCGATCAGGGATGCAACGTTCCTCCTTATATCCGGGTCCTCGTCAATAGCAAGGTCCTTGAGCCCTTCGGCAAGGCCGGCACCCCTCAATTGGCCGAGTGCGGAGATCGCCTGTTCCTGAACGTCCTCGTATTCGTCGCGCAGAAGCTCGAACAGCGGCTGGACCGATTTAGGGTCGCCGAGCCTTCCGAGCGCCGTTGCAGCCGCGCCCCTCGCGTGTCCGTTCTCATCCTGAAGTATTGGGATCAGGAAGTTCACGACCCGCGGGTCTCCCACCTCGCCGAGGATAGAGGCTGCGGAAGAGCGTATGAGCGCCTCCGGGTTTGTCAGCAGAAACAGCATGGGCTCGACGCCCTGCCGCGCTATCCCCAGGAGGGCGTTGTAGGCCGCGCCCCTGGTTTCTTCATGTAATAGCAGCCTTGCGGCATCTTCTACATGCGTTTTAATTCCCGCCTCGCCAATGAGGCGCAGGGCCGAGTTCTGCAGTTCCGGATCTTCTTCTTTCAGGCATGATGCAAGAAAGGACAGCGTGTCCCCCGTCAGGCCGTTTTTGAGTGAGTCTGAGATATTGCTCCTTTTGACCTGAGGACGCCAGGACCTTCGCGAGCCCCTTGACCGCTACCTGCCTTATGACCTGCGCAGGGTCTGAAAGGTACTCAAGGAACACGTCCCAGGCCGACTCGTCGCTTATCCTGCAGAGCGCATCGAGCGCAGCCTCTCTGAGGTATTTATCGGATGCGGCCTCAATCAGCGGGGCGACGGCCCTTCTGTCCTCAATCTCGCCCAGCGCAGCTGCCGCGGTGAAGGCGAGCCACTGGTCCTCGGTCTTCATTATCTGGACAAGCATGTCAAGCGCTTCAACAGCCTTCATCTTGCCAAGGTGCTCTATCGCAGAAGCGCGGACGTTCTGGTCCGGGTCTTCCAGCATTCCTATAAGCGCGGGGATGCTCGCCCTGTCGGCAATCTCGCCGATTATGTCCACTATGAACTTCCTGACGTCGGCATCGGGTTCGCCAAGCCTTTTGCACAGGGATGCCGCCGCATGCGGGCCCGTCTTTACGAACGCCTCGGCGGCGGAGTTCCTTGCGCCCGCGTTGTCCTCGGAGAAAAGGGCCTTGAAAAGCCCCTCGAAGACCTCTTCGCCACCGATATCAACCAAGGCGTCGACAGCCGTTTTCCTGACGCGCCAGTCGCCGTCGTTTATCGCCTGCAACAGCGGCACGGCAGAGCCCGCATTCGCGAACTCGATGACAGCCTGCCGCCTGAGCTCAGGGTCGGGGGACGCAAACAAGGCCAACGCTTCTTTCATTTTCTCCAAATCCGCTCCTTAACCTTCCTGCCTTGCTTCAGAGGCTTCAACCTGTTCTCCGACACCCCTTAGTTCCCTTATCTCTTCTTTCGTCAGCAGCTTCGCGGTGTCCAGGATCAGGATGAGCCTGTCGCCGACCTTCCCGACGTTTTTGAGGTATTCGACATCGACTCCTTTTACTACGTCAGGAGTGCTGTCTATGAGGTCGCGGGAGAGGTACATGACTTCTGAAACCTCGTCGACCACGATCCCGAACAGGTTTTCCTCGGCCTTAACGATTATTATCCTGGCATGCTTCGGGTCGGCCGATGCCGCACCGCCAAACCTGCCCCTCATCTCCAGGACCGGCACTATCTTGCCCCTGAGGTTTATGATGCCCTCGACGAAGGCAGGGGCCTTCGGCACTTTTGTTATCTTCTGGGGGCGGATGATCTCCATTATCTCCATGATGTCTACGGCAAACTCCTCGCCGCCGACCTTGAAAACGGCAAGCTGCACCTCGCCCCCGGATATCTGGACGTCAGGTTTCCCCATATTTCCTGCCATGTCAACCTCTTTCCGTCATCGTGACGTCTACGCCTTCTTGCCGGCGTCGTTCAAAAGCATGAACCTGCCGATCTCTTCCTTGAGGACGTCGGCCTGCATGCTCAGCTCCATGACCGACTGGTCCATCTCCTCGGCCAGCTCGAGATTTTTGGAAGTGATATCACGGATCTTGCCCAACGCGCCCACTATCTCCTGGCTCCCCTTCCTCTGCTCAGATGTGGCAGAGGCGATATGCTGTACCTTGTCGGAGACGTTTTCAACCGCCATGGTTATCTGCTTGCTTCCCTTTGCCTGCTCGACCATAGCGTTTTTCACCTGCTGGGCTATCTCGTTCATCTTCTCCGAGGCCCTCATTATCTGCTCGGAGCCCTTGCTCTGTTCCTGGGTCGCAGTGAGTATGTGCTGCACCATGTCGCTTATGGAGAACATGGCGCCGGTGACCTGCCTTATGCCCTCCGCCTGTTCCACGGTGGCCTTCTCGATGCTCTTTGACATCGTGGCCGCCATCTGTGAGCTTTCAAGTATCTTCATAAGGGCGTCCTTGGCCTCGTGTGCAATCTTTACGCCCTGCACTACGCTTGCCTGGCCGCTTCTTATCGACGCCACTGCGTCTTTCGCCTCGGACTGGACGGAGTTGATCAGCTTGGCGATCTCCTGAGTCGAAGACGAAGTCCTCTCGGCCAAGTCTTTTATCTCCGTAGCCACGACCGCGAAGCCCTTGCCGTGCTCGCCCGCCTGAGCCGCCAGGATGGCGGCATTCAGGGCCAGCAGCGAGGTCTGGTCGGTGACTTCGTCGATGACGTTCAATATCTCGCCGATTGCCTCGGATCGTCCGCCAAGCTGCTCGATGACCCTTGCAGCCTTCTCGACGGTACCCTTTATTTCCTCCATCCCCTCGATCGTCTTCTCGACGGACTTCATCCCTATGCCTGCCGCCTCGGCCGTAACCTTGTCGGATATAGCTGTGGACTCCTTCGACACCGTCTCGACCTCTTTTATCGAAGCCCCCATCTGTGTCGCAGACGCGGTGGTCTCTTCTGCGGAAGACGACAGTATGTCCACGTTCTCGGCGACCTGTTTGACCGATGCCGCCATCTCCACGATGGAGGAAGAAGTCGATTCCGCCGACGACGACAGCTCCGAGGTGCTGGCCGCAACCTCGTCTATCGAAGCGGCCATCTCCATGATCGAAGACGAAGAAGACTCCGCGGACGCCGAAAGAGACTCGACGCTCTCTGCGACCTCCCTTATCGATGCGTTCATCTCCTCCATAGAGGACGAGGTGCTCTCGGTAATCTCGTGCTGTGTCTGGGCGCCTTCCGTCAGCTTCCTGGAGCTGACGGCTATCCTCTCGGTCGCGTTGGCGACGCTTATGGAGGCCTCCTTCACCTTCGCAAGCATATTTTTGAGGTTGGAAACCATCGTATTGATGGCGCTTCCCAGTTCCCCGAACTCGTCGTTCCTTTTCATGTCTATCGTCTTGGTGAGGTCGCCATGGGCAATCAGGGTGGCTGTGCTAACCAGGTATTCAATAGGGGTCGTTATGAATCTGCTTATGAAGATGGCAAACGCTATCATGGCAACGACGAGCGAAGCCAGCCCAACCAGCGCAGCCCTGATCAAAATGGTGTTCTTCTGGCTTGCGACGCCCTCGTAGTCGATGCCGACCCTGAGCGCGCCTATATGCTTGCCTTCGGCGTCTTTAAGTGGTACTACCGTATCGTAATACCTCTTGTTTTTGTACTTGAATACCCAGAAGCCCTCCTTGGGCGAGTTTGCGGCTGCCTGGCTTACCACATCCTTCATTTCAGTACCGACAAGGGCTGCATCGTTACTGAAAAGCACCTTGCCCTTGGTATCGGTAATCATGCAATAGCCAGTATTTTTGTCCTTTGCTGTTATTTCAGCGCACTTCTCGCTCACGCCCCCAAGGGTTTCCAGCGGGAGCCCGAGGTTAATGGACTTCGACAAATCATCTCTGAACCCTTCGCCAACCGTAAACGAGCTCCTTAGCACGGCCTCGGTGTAGGCTCCAGTAAAATCGTATGACAGGTAAGCGGTAAGCGCTCCTATGACTACCAGCAGCAGCACGGCTATCGTAAGCAGCGCTTTTATCTTCAAGGACCTGGCCGATAATATTGTTTTCATTTACGCCTCCCTATTTGATGACCTTTGTGGCCGCGTTAAGGACATCAAATGGCACTTTCAGGTCAAGCGAACCCGCCGCCTTGAGGTTCAAAACCAGGTCTACCTTTTTTGCATTTTCAATGGCCATCCCTCCGGCCGCTTCTCCCTTAAGTATCCTGGCGACCAGCATTGCCGCAAGCTCGCCCTGTTCCGCGGACGACGGGGCAAGCGCAAGGAGAGCGCCCTTCTCCGAAAGGCCGCCTACCTGCGTGACCACGGGGATCTTGTTCTTGTTCGCTATCCCGATAATGCCCGACGCTTCCTTGTTTACGGCGGCGCTGCAGGAAACATAGAAGCAGTCGGCTTCTCCTGCCACCCTTGATGCCTTGCCCCTGACCTCGGCGGAGGACTTTGTACCCACCTCGATGACCTTGAAACCGAGGGCCGTAGAATTTTTCTTCACCTCGTCGAGCTGGATAACCGAGTCCCTTTCATCGGGGTTGTAGAGCACCGCGAGCTTGCTGTACGGCACTATGGACTTTAGAGTCTTAAGGAGCGTCACCATGGGGACCTTCGAGCTAATTCCCGTGGAGTTGTTCCTCTTGGTGCCGCACGCAACGGGGTCATATACGTACGCGAAGACGACCGGGATCGAAGACGTCTCCTTGACGGCGGCGAGGGCCGCTGGTGCCCCGTAAGCCACTATGACGTCGACGTCGACGCCTACGAACTTCCTTATGCTGTTCGTCCACGACATCGGATCTGGGTTGGGCGCCTGGACTATGATGGATACCTTGTTCTGGTCAAAACCCGCCCTTGCCAGGGCATTGACGAACGCCTTGTGGGCCTCCTGATATCGAGGCAGGTCCCCGGACAAGACGACTCCGACCGACTTTTCGGCCGCCAGGGCGTTGCACCATAGCCCCAGGACCAGTGCCAGTGTCACTACCGCTGATCTGAGCATTTTATGATTCCTCCTGAACTGTAAAAAATAGAGATATAGCCTACCATTTTTTGCTCACAATCAACATCACAGTGTGCGCGGTCCCGTCTTGGGGCCCGTTTTGTGGTTTGTCCTGCAGGTCCTGGTAGTCGTTTATAGTATATGTAAGAGACGTACCCCATCCCTTACTCAGGTCATATTTAGCGCTGACGCTGCCACCCGTCTCCCTTATCTTCATGTCGGTGAGTTCACCGATACCGGATGTAGAGACTACGCCTAGCGCACCATCACTTCCCTGAATGCTGGTCCTGAACCTGCCTTTGGACCAGCTCTGATGGTATTCGGCATCCAGAGCAAGCGCGAAAGCGAACTGGTAACCCGTGCTGATATAATAAATATGCGTGGAGTCCTCATATGGCACGCGCTGAACCGGGAAGGTGACGGAAGTAGTCCCGGACCCTGCGATGAACCGCATATCCCTCTCGTTCATATACCTGAAATAGTCGTACCCACCCGTAACAGCCAACCTTTCAACCGGAGTCCATACTGCCGAAATACCCGGGTTGTCCCTCTCCAGATTCATGTTTGCAGTATTGTTGGTTTCCCTTGCGAACCTGTAGTGCGCGTCCAGATTGAGGTCTGGACGGACAATATACTCGGTATCGAACCTGCCGTTGAAGGCGTCCTGTGGCTTATTCGGGAGTTCCGGGTCCTGATTGTACGTGTATCCGACCGTACCTCTGAACATCATGCCCTTAAGCGGCTTTAGCTGGGTCGAAAGCTTCACTGTATGTTCGTTCTGGTCCGTGGGTATGGTCTGGAACTCCAATACCCCCGGTTCGCTCCATTGCTTGACATTGTACCGCTTTGTGTTCAGGAAGTCGTATTCGAGCTTTACCGCAATTGCGCTAGTTGGCACATAGCGCACCGCGACTTCGGCCCTGTTCGTCCTGTTGTTCAACGGGTCCTTCGTAAAATTTTCTGGAACCACATAGGGGTTGAAGTCATGCCCGACGATGTTCGGCACTTTCTCCACCATTTCATTGTACCTGTACCGGACGGCAACGGTTACGTGTTCGAACGGAATGATCGTAAGGTCACCGAATGCCCTCCTGTAGTCCGCCGTGGCGCCGGAGGTCTCATTCTCCTTCCTGCCATTGGTGAGGGTAGCTGAAGCCACGACCCTGCCTGTCAGGTCTGTGTGGATTTTCAGCGTATCGGTATGTTGTTCAGTCTCCGGAACAACGTTGTGGTGTGCCGGATAGGTATTGGTAGCACCTGCATCAGTTGTAGTATAAGGTTCCGGCCCCAGCGCCACGTCCTTGTGCGGCTCAAAGGTCTTTATCCTGTGGCTGTACTCAAGCTCTACTGGGCCGAAATGGCCGTTTATACCCGCAGTCAGACGCCTGGTCAGCCAGTCTATATTACGGGATTCGGCTGTTTTTTTGAGTCCGTTATAGAACCTCTGCTGGATGGTGCCATCTTTCTCAAACTGGCGGTATTCTGCAAATACGTGGTACGGCCTCTCCGGAAGCTTCAGCCTGACGAAAACCTTGTCGTCCCTGACGGAGACATGGTAGTCGGCCTTCGGATTCCTGTCATCTGCTATGGAATCCGGCTGCGGCTTAAAGTGGTCCAGGTTATGCCAGAGTCCTGTCCCCTGGTAGGCCAGCTTGAACACATCTTTATAGGAATACGCAAGGTCGGCCATAAAATCATAAGGATTATTCCAGTCCAACTCCGAGTCCATACGGTGCGGCAGCGGGCTGTAGTGGAGCTTGAGCCCTCCAGTGGGGCTTGAGTACGGCCAGCCGTATTCCAAGGCCCTTCTTGAGCCGTCAACTGATACGAACCTGCCGCCCAACCAGGTATAGAATTCGGGTTTCAAGTCATATTTCATTATAGGCGGCGGTTCGGCGATGCCTTCATCCACCACGCCCTCATCTGCCGCTTCAACGGCTGTATCGGCGGACGTATCGACGGCCGTGCCGGCCGGATCGCCTTCCTGCCCCCATGCCCCGGGAGAAATACCTACCAGGGCCACAATCATAAACAAGTAGAGCGCAATCCTTTTCATCATATGCCTCCATATATATTTTTCAAAAGGTTCTACCTGATTAATGATCCGGGCACATGGTTCCCCGGTAAATCCGTCCCATGTATCTGGGAATGACAGTCGGTACAATTCGTAAAATATCTCGGTTTAGCTACGGTCGTATTACTATTGCCACCTCCCACTTCCTGCCCGATGGAATGATGCATGTGGCACTGCAGGCAGAGGTAAGGTACACGCGCGGTAAGGAGGTTGTTGTTCGCCGACCCATGCGGGACATGGCAGTTGCGGCAGTCGTCGGTCACGTCCGCATGCTCGAATGCAAACGGCCCTTCCTTTTCGGCGTGGCAGTTGGTGCAGAGTTCCTTGGTCGTGGACTCCTTGAGCTGCTTCTCATTAGGTGAACCATGCGGGTCGTGGCAGTCAAGGCACGATATCCTGCCTTCAGGTACCGCATGGTGAGTCGGCAGGGCGAACTCGGCCTTGGTATACGGGTGGCAGCGGTAACAAAGACCAGCAACGTCCTTCGGGTGGACCTTTAGGTCCGCGCCTTGGTGGACGTTATGGCAGTCGAAACAGGATACCCCGGACAAGTTGTGCGTCCCGGCGTTCCAGTTATGCAGGTTGAACGTCGCGTTCGCGGTATGGCATTTGAGACAGATGAGGGACTGGGCCTCCTTGGGCAGGTTCTTCAGGTCGATGAACGTGCTGAAGTCGCAGGTCGGCTTTCCGTCGACTGTCTTAATGCCGGCAATCGCCAGGCTTCCCGGTCCGTGGCAGGACTCACAGTTGACCAGCGGGAGCCCGGACTCAGGCGAGAGCTGTGCGCCCATCGTCGAGGCATCAAAGTATTTCTTATATTGGTCATGTTCGTGGCATTTGGACAGACATGCCTGGTCGCCGACGTAATCCGCGTCCAAACGGCCGACTATGAGTTTTTCGTACTCCTTCACCGGCATTATCGGCTTTGAGGACATCATTGCCGAACACCCCGCTAAAACTGTCAAGGACACTACCATTATAAAAC
This sequence comes from Nitrospirota bacterium, assembly GCA_963845245.1. Classification (GTDB taxonomy): domain Bacteria; phylum Nitrospirota; class JACRHJ01; order JACRHJ01; family JACRHJ01; genus CAWJRJ01. Next base: position 19,269 of record CAWJRJ010000016.1, on the reverse strand, counting down.
CTATTAATGCTTTGGGCCCGATCCTCCCTCTAACCATTATATTGCCTCCTTTTCATCAGCCATAGTCCTTTTAACCATTTCCCGGACGGCCGCGTAATCCGAATCACGCGCCTCCATGAACCCTGTATAGTCTCTGTCGATAGAACATATTATCTCGGCACCGCCGGCCGACTTGGCGTCCAGCTCCACGAGTGCCTCTTTGATAACTGCCATGAGGTCCGGGTCCAGCCCCGGCCTGGCGCAAATATTGAACTCAGGGATATTCTCAGAGACCTTAAGGAACTTCAGTCCTTTGTCCTTGTACTGGAAAGCGGTCGTCTCCCTGAGCCCGCCCGCATCCACCTCGCCAAGGAGCACAGCCTTTGCCACGTCGTCGTGGTGGCCAAGGAACCGGTACTCTGAGAGGTCGGAAAGCCTTACGCCTGCCTTTTCAAGCATGTAGCGGGGGACCAGGTAACTGGACGTCGACATCCTGTCGCCGAACGCGAAAGACCTGCCCTTAAGGTCTTCAAGGATGTTCAAGGGGCTGTCGGCCCTTGCGACTATGATGGTGTGAGAGTAGGGCAGCCCCTTCCTTACCGCCTTCGCAAGCAGGGTCACGCCGTATTTATCGTTCGCCTCGATGTATGTAGAGGGCGTCATGTAGCATATGTCCGCCAGGCCCGTCCCGAGGTCCTTGACCGCATCCGTAAAGGAGGATGTGAGCTTGAAGACGACCTCACGACCGGTCTTTTGTGAGAGGTATTCCGCCAGCGGATAAAACTTCTTGTACATCTGGGCCGGGCTCTCAAGCGGCACGATGCCGAGCTTTATCATCTCCGTACCCAAAGCCTCGACCCTGAATGAGCTGGCCCTTTCTTTAAGTTTCTCCGTATGCATTGCCAGGTCTTCGACGGCCAGGTTCATCTCCTCGGCAAGGTTTTCGTTCTCCCTGGCCACGTCCATTATCCGCTCGATAGACTTGCCTATGTCCTCGCTGCCCTCCTGATGCTCGGCGGTGGCGGAGGCGATTTGCCTGGCCTGGTAATTGACGTCCTCGACCGCTTTTATTATCATCTCGCTGCCCTTGGACTGTTCGTCCGTGGATATCTTCACCTGGTCTGAGACATCCCTCACCTTATAGGCCTCGCGAAGTATCTGCTCGCTGCCATCCGTCAGTTCGCGGGTCGCCTTTTGTATAAGGTCTACCATGTCGCGGATATTGAGCATCGACTCCTCGACCTTCGACGCCCCCGCAGACTGCTTGGCTGTGGACTGCTCTATGACCTTCGACATCTCGCTCGATTTGATCGACGACGCAACTATACCCTCAAGGACTTCTTTCGCCTCGTGGACGACGGCCTTACCTTCCCGGACCGCAAGTTTCCCGGCCTCCATTGCTTCTACGGCCTCGGCAGCCTCGGCCTGCACGGTGGCTATGAGCTTGGATATCTCGTTTGTAGAGGATGCCGTCCTTTCGGCCAGGTCCTTTATCTCATCGGCGACAACCGCAAACCCCTTGCCGTGCTCACCCGCCTGCGAGGCCAGGATTGCCGCGTTGAGCGACAGGAGCTCGGTCTGGTCCGCGACCTCATCGATAATGTCCAGTATCTCGCCGATCTGCTTTGAGCGGGCACCCAGGCGGTTTATAACCTCGCCCGAGCGCTCGACCGAGTCGCTTATCTTCTGCATGCCATCTATGGCCCTGGACATCGCGCCGTCCCCGAGGTTCATCGCGTCACCCGTGACAGTCTCCGTCAGCTTTGAGGAATCTTTGGCGGCGACCTCTACCTTCTCTATCAGGCCGCTGATCCTGGCCATCGTATCGACGCCCGTCTTGACCGCATCCGAGAGGATCCCTACCGTCCCGGATACTTCTTTTATGGAAGCTCCGATCTGGCTTATGGACGAGACCGTCGAATCAACCGAAGATGACAGCACCGATACACTCCCCGCAATCTCATCGATGGATGCCGTCATCTCGATAATCGAGGAGGAGGTCATCTCGGCCGATTTATAAAGGATGTTCGCTGAGCCCGCAATCTCCTTTATGGAGGCGTTTATCTGCTCTATCGCGCCGGATGTTGACTCCACCGACCGGGCCTGTATCTGCGCACCCTCCAATACCCTGCTGGAGTTGACCGCGATCCTGGTCGAGGCTGAGCTCACCTGGTAGCTGCCACGGTTGATCTGCTGGACCATGTTCTGGACGCTGTCGATAAAAGCGTTGAACGCCTTGCCCAGACGCCCGATCTCATCATAGGTCCTTGCCTCCATCCTCGATGTCAGGTCTTTTTCATCCTCCATACGGGACATGACCTTTACCGCTTTTTCCACCGGGGTGAGGACTACCCTCTTAAGCCACAAGGCGAGCACGAGCGCCACGAGCGTTATCGCGACGAATGCGTTCAGTACGCCCCAGAAACGGTTATTGCTTATCTCCTTGTAGACTCCTTCAAGCGGCACAGATACCGCGACGACGCCAAGCACTTTTTCGCCTTCGGTGTGGCAGCCCTTACAGCGCTGCTCAGATAAGAGCGGTTTGTAAAGTGTGAGTACCGAGGCCGTCTCGGTCTTGCGGGCAGTGCCGGATGACAGGGTCTCTTTCACGGCACCTGCCGAATATTCGTCCACGGGCTTGTACTCAGGGTCGGGAAAGACCTCAGCGCCTTCCTTGCCGAACACCCTTATCTCCTTAACACCGGCAATCTTCCTCTGGTCTGCTACCATACCTTGGAGAGACTCCGCGGTCCCGCCCATCATGGTGCTCTCCATGCTGGTTATAATGGAGGAGGAGAGCAGGTCGGTCTTGGAGAGGTTGGCCTCTATAAGGTCTCTGGTCTCCTTCTTCATGCTGTTGTAGACCAGAAGACCAAAGCCGACGACCAGAGCCGCTACCACTATCGCCACTATCTTCGTCTGCATACGGCTAATGTGCATTTTCACCCACCGTTAGGACCTTGTCAGTGTTGAAGAGTATCAAAAGCCTGTCGCCTATCCTGCCGAGTCCATGGAGGTATTCGGCCTCGACTCCGCCTATGACCGCTGGCGGCGGCTCGATTGCGCTTTGCTTTAGCTTAACCACTCCGGTTACCTTGTCCACCACGATGCCCTGCAGGCCGAACTTGTCTGCAACAACTATGATCCTAGAAGTCTTCCTGCTGCCGCCTCCTTCGAGGCTCAGCCGTTTTTTGATGTCGAAAACAGGCAGGATGACACCTCTCAGCGAGATGATCCCCAATACGAAACTCGGGCGTCCTGGGGACCGGCGGTTATGCTCTGGCCCCTTATTATCTCCTTTACGTCTTCGACCTTTACGGCGTACTCCTCGCTTGCCAGCATAAATGCGAGGTATTCTATGACCTGGTCATCCCCACCTGGAACCTCAGCCGTGATTTCGGCAGGTGCAGGCGCAACCACCGTCTTTTCCGGTGGGGCAGGGAGAGGTCATCGGAACCCCGGCGAACTCCTCTGCGGAAGCTTCCTCCTCTTCCGCCATGGTCTACGGCGGACGCAGGCTCTGGTCCTTCAGGTTTTGCGGCAGGTACAGCGGCCTTCTTGACCGCTTGTCTTTTGCGCCTTTGCTTTTTTTCTTTCTTTGCCGCTGACTCGACCGGGACCTCCGGCTGATCTCTACAGCCGGTGCGGCCACAGGCGGCTTCAGGCGATGGCTGGCCCGCGTCTTTGCCCTCTTTTTCCTTGGCCTTTTTTCTTATCTCAAGGAGGTCCATATATGTTCCCTAAATCCCCGCAAGGTCTAAGTCGCTGACGAAATCTTCGACCGCGGCGCCGTCTATTGATTCAGCCCCCGCGCCAAGCCCGTTTAAAAGCGCGCCTGTCGCAATAGTGTTTATAACTCGCGGCACTCCTTTTGAATGCCTGTACAGGGCCTCCACCGCTTCCTGCTGAGAACAGCAGTGTATCGCGCCCGCCTACCTTTAACCGGTGTTTTATATATTCGCCTGTTTCTTCTAGCCCCAGCGGTGAAAGGTGGAACGCCATCCCTATCCTCTGTCTCAGGGCCTCGTACGCCGGATGTTTCAACCTGGCCTTAAGCTCGGTCTGTCCTATAAGGACAAGGGACATGAGGTTGGTATGGTCCAACTGGTAGTTGGTCAACAGCCTTATCTCCTCGAACGTGTCCTTGCCCGGTATCAGCTGCGCCTCGTCGATTATCACGACCGGGCAGACGCCCTGTTCGTACATTTCATAAAGTCTGGAGTTTATCTGCTCGATGAGGTCGGATTTGAAATGTTTCGGTTTTTCCACCCCAAGCCTGCCGGCAAGCGTACGCAAAAGCTGGGCGGGCGAGAGCCTCGGGTTTATTATCAGGATCGGCTTGTATTCAGCCCCGAGCGAATCGATGAGCGCCCTCGAAAGGGTCGTCTTGCCGGAGCCTATGTCGCCGGTGAGGAGGACGATGTCGCGCTCCTCGACCGCGTACTGGAGCCTCACGAGCGCCTCCGCGTGCGCCTTGCTCCTGTACAGGAACGAGGGGTCCGGGGTCTTGGAGAAACATTTTTTTGTTAAGTCCGTAGAATTCTTCGTACATAATACCCTAACCTCCTTCCGCTATCTTCTGGTCGCCTCGTCTATGAGCGACTCCACGTCCAGGACAAGGACCACGTCGTTGTCGCCAAGCTCTGTGGCGCCCGCTATGCCCGGCGTGCTCTTCAGCTTTTCTCCGATATTCTTTATCACTATCTCGTGCTGGCCCACCAGCCGGTCAACCACGAAGCCGAGCCTGCGCTCGGCAATCCCCACGACGACCACGAAGATGTGCTCAGCCTCGTCCTGTTTGGGAAGTCCGAAGACGCGGTCAAGCCACAATAGCGGCAGGGTCTCGCCCCGAAGCGATATGACCTCCCGCTTCTCGACCGTCTTTATCTTCTCGCGGGTTATCATGAGCGACTCAAGCACGGATGAGAGCGGGACCGCATAGGTCTCGGTCGAGACCTCGACTATAAGCGCCTTGATTATCGCAAGCGTGATAGGCAGGGTGATCGTAAATTTAGTGCCCTTCCCTATGGTCAGTTTCGATGTCTATAAGGCCTGAGAGCTTCGAGACGTTTTTCTTGACCACGTCCATCCCGACACCGCGGCCCGAGACCTCGCTGACCTCGTCCTTTGTGGAAAAGCCGGGCAGGAAGATGATATCGAGCATCTCACGCTTGGTCAGCGTGGCAGACTCTTCCAGCAGACCCCTCTCTACCGCGCGCCTCCGCACCTTCTCGTGGTCTATGCCCCCGCCGTCGTCCTCGACTGTTATCGCGACCCTGTTGCCCTTGGGGAAGGCGTCCAGCCTGATGTAGCCCTTGGGCGATTTGCCGCGCCTTAACCTCTCGTCGGCAGGTTCGATACCGTGGTCTATGGCGTTCCTTATCATGTGCATCAGGGGGTCGGACATGTCCTCGACCATCAGCTTGTCCAGCTCGGTGTCCTCGCCGAAGGTCTCCATCACGATGTCCTTGCCCGCGTCCCCGGCGTACTTCCTCACGGCCTGGGTCAGGCGGGTGAATATCTGGCCTATCGGCACCATCCTGACCTCGATGACGCCCTCCTGCAGCTCGCTCAGCTTACGCTCAAGCGCGCGGCTGGCCTTGTAGAGGTCGACCGCAAGGCCGGTGAAGCCCTGCATTCCACGCAGGTTTTTGCTCAGCTGGGCGATAGTGTTCTTGCTCAGGACCAGTTCGCCGACTATGTTCATGAGGCTGTCCAGCCTGTCGATGTCGACCCTTACGGTCTTCGACATGCTCCTGACCGAGGCCTGGACCGCCTCGACCTTCTTCTGTTCCTCTTTGTATTTGATCAGGGTGACGTCACGGCCGGGGCCTGATACCGCCTCCAGTGCCCTTTCCGGAGGCTCCTTCGTACCGACCAGAAGGTTGAACTCAATCCCCTCGTCCAGGCCCATACCTGAAGAGGGCAGGGTGCTTATTATCTCGCCTACGGCCTTGAGCTTGTCGTTTAGCGCAGTGAGTTCCTTGTCGAAGGTCATCAAGTCAAAACAGGCCTTCACCATTATTATGGTGTTCTTGTTCTTGATATTTTCCTTGAGGCGGTGCTCCTCGTACTCCGTGAGCACGTTTATGATTGAGGGGTCCATGTCGAGTTCGTCGATAAGGGACTTCCTCTCGCCGCCCCCGCCTTTCGAGAGGGCCTCCTCTATAAGTGACAGGACTTCTGAAGAGTTGGCGCGTTCGAAACCGCTCCTGCTTATGTCCTCTGAAAGCTCTTTAAGTTTGTCCAGGGCGGTGAAGATAACTGAAGTAACAGACTTTGTCGCATCGACTTTGCCAAGCCGTAGCGCGTCGAGGAGAGTTTCGAGCTGGTGGGAAAGGGACGACACGGCTTCGAAACCGAACATGCCGGACAGGCCCTTGAGGGTATGCACGCCGCGGAAAAGGGCATTAACAACGTCAGGCTCAACGGAGCCGGACGCGACCATTGATTCAAGTTGAGTGAGGTGCTGGTTCAGGTCGTCGAGGATATCCTCGGCCTCGGCCAAAAACTCTCCCCTGGACCTTTCGTCTTTTTTCACGGAGACTCCATAAAACTTCTTGGGTTCAGCCGGCTTCAGGCGCCCAGGACATTCCTTACGAGTTCCTGAAGCTCGTCGCCCTTGAACGGCTTAACGAGGTAGCCTGACGCCCCGAGGGACATCCCGCGCTTGCGGTCTTCCTCGCTCCGCTCGGTGCTTACCACGATAAGCGGGATGTCCTTGTACTGCGGGTGGTTCTTCACGAAGCTGATCAACTCAAGGCCGTTGATGTCCGGCATGTTGATGTCGGTGATGATCAGGTCATACTGGTGTTTTGGCAGCGCCTTGAGCGCCTCAAAACCGCTGCCGGCCTCGTGCGTAAGGAAGCCGGGCATCTGCTCGACAGTGGCCCGGATAAGCCCTCTCATCGCTCGCGAGTCTTCTACTATAAGGACGTTCTTGTTCATTTACAGCTCCCATCTTCGCATGGGTGGGTGCTCAATCCGTCCCTCCCTGATTTTTCCGGCCATGTTTCTCCAGTTCCATAATCCTTCTTTCAAGAAGGGCCTTCTCCATCGCCAGGCCGGCCTGGTGCACGAATATCTCAAGGCCGGATATGGCAGGGATGGCCTTTTTATCCGGCAAGGTATCGCCGTAAAGTATTGCGGCCACCTTGCCGTTGCTTATCAAGGGGATGAGGAAAAACTCCTGGGGCTCGACACCGCCCATCTCCCTGACAAGATACGCATCCCAGGCATTCTCCGTAAAAGTACCTATCTTGCTCCTTTTTTCTTTTATCACGTCCGAGAATATAGTGGTCTCGGACACGGGAAGCTTTATCTTCCTGACCTTCTGGTCGGCCGAGCCGTCCGTCAGCTCTATACCGAACTGGCCCAGGCCCCGCACCTCTTCCTTTGTTACCATGAAGAGCACCGCGCGGTTGACTATCTCGCTCGCATAACGAAGGACGAGCAAGGTTATCTCGGCCGTGGCCGACGGGAACCTCAGCTCCTCGAACATCGCCTTGAGCGTGTTTATCTCGCGCGAGCGCTCAAGGACGGCGCGCTCTTCTCCGGACACCCTCTGCTGAGGGGCGATTCCCTCGTCCCGGAGCATCTCAGAGAATTCCGAGACCGCCGCCTGTTTCTCCGGTTCCTTGGGGGGCGGTGGGGGCGGTGGGGTCTTGCTGTCCCGCTTCCGCTCGTCCATCACCCTGGCGCTCTCCATGAGCAGGTACTCAGGGTTTATACCGGCCTTCAGGAGGAACTCCTGGGTTATTACCTCTATCTTGTCGCTTGTCCCTACGTCGCCCAGCTCGAAGTTGAAGAAACCGTCCTCCCAGGAAAGCAGGGAGTAAATCATGTTCTCTATCTGCTCCCTGATGGCCCCCTCGAGGTCATCGTGCCGGAGGGCGTCCATTTCGACCAGTATCTGCCCGAGCCGTTTGCCGCCCTTTACCTTCTTCTGAAGTTCAAGTGCCCGCCCCAGGTCCTGCTCGTTTATAAGCCCTTTGGAAATAAGGATATTCCCCAAGGTGTCGCGCAGGTTGTCCGTGGCCGCCTGGATCACCTGGCCATCCTTGAAAACAACGACGGCCGCGCCCGCCTTGCTCTTTAGGACCAGGGTACCTGTTTTCTTGCTCAGACTTATTATTTGAAAGATGTCTGAAAGCGCAAGGTCTTCCAGTCGTCCAACCAGACTCATGGCCTTCTCCGGGACAGTTTTAGAGTTGCGGGATTATAGCATCTTTGAAATATCATGGCAACAGGTTTTTAATTGTAAATATTTGAGAAGTCTAAAGAAGACACACGCTTTTGGTCACAGTTGAGGCTCACAAAAAACATGACCAACGGCCATTATTAAATATATTTAACTACAAACCACAGCTTTAGCTTAGGTAAAACCATGTATTCCTTCTTTTTCATAAGAGGCTTTTCAAGATGGATAATGTTGATTTTCTTTGGGTCTTATTAAAATTTTTTATACTGAAAATCCTTGACAGGCAATGCCTAATGATATAACATCGAAGCTGCAAAAAAAGCCACGCAACTAATTGATATTTATAGGAACTGCACTTAAAAGAAAACGAGGTGAAAGGTGAAAGAAGCGCCACTTTTTATTCACGGGTTGACATTGGGTTCATGGCAGGTGCCGGCCTTCATAGTTTACACATGGCTTGTTATGGTCCATCCTTACGGTAATGGCCCTTGCGGTACGCTCGAAGCCTCAAGCCCATCCCCGGCGGGCTGCAGAACTTCGCCGAGGCGTTCATAGGCGGGCTTAGGGACTTCACCATCACCACGATGGGGCCGCACGGCATGGACTACTTCGCCATGATCGGGAGCTTCGCTTTCTTCATTCTCCTCTCGAACCTTATAGGCGTCATACCCGGTTTCGAGTCGCCGACCGCGAACCTTAACACCACCGCCGCATGCGCCGTGGTCGTGGTCGTCTCAACCCACATAGTCGGCCTCCAGAAGCACGGTTTCAAGTACATAAAACACTTCGTCGGGCCCGTGTGGTGGCTGGCATGGCTCATGTTCCCCATCGAGGTGATCGGCCACATAGCTCGTCTTGTCTCGCTCTCGCTCAGGCTCTTCGGCAACATCAAGGGTGAAGACCTGGTCGTGGCCATCCTCTTCGGGCTGGTCCCGCTGCTGGTGCCTTCCGTCATGTTCGGGCTTGCGATATTCACGAGCTTCGTGCAGACCTTCGTGTTCGTCCTTCTGACGATGCTTTATCTGTCCGGCGCTGTGGAACACGCACACTAAGATATTAAAGGCGGCCAAGGCCGCCATAATACAGGATCCATCAATTGGGAAAGGAGGAAATTACACTAATGAAAAAGACACTTTTTATGGTCCTCATGAGCCTCGTCGCCGTCGCGCTTGCCGCCCCGGTCGCCTTGGCTGAGGAAGCCGCTGCAGCCGCAGGCGCAGCAGCAGCCGACCACTCCAGCATCTACGGCTGGGTAGCCCTTGGTTCAGGCCTTGGTATCGGCCTTGCCGCCCTCGGCACCGGTATCGGCCAGGGTATCGCCGCCAACGGCGCCGTCGAAGGCATCTCCCGCAACCCGGGCGCGTCTGGCAAGATAATGACAACCATGATCATCGGCCTTGCCATGATCGAGTCCCTTGCCATCTACGCCCTCGTCGTGGTTCTCATCATGCTCTTCACGAACCCGCACAACATCTTCGTGAAGTAGTATCGACACGGACAAAATTAAAAGCCCCTCGGAAACGAGGGGCTTTTTTTATTATTTAAAAGGCCATAGCCGGGTCAGTCCTTTTTACCCTCCAGCTTCTCTATCCTGCCGGAGAACTCCTCTTTAGCCAGCCGGAACCGCTTCATGATGAAGAACCCTGCGAAGCAGAAACCGCCGAAGAACGCCACCGCGCCCCAGAACAGCCGCTGAAACTCGGGGATGCCCTGGGAACTCAGCCACCAGTAGAACAGCGCGAACCCCGTGAAGAAAGAGGCGTGCGATGTTATGACCCCGGCAGCCCTCAATTTCATGTCTTTATCCATCATCTTAATGCCTCCTGCTTCTTCAGGAACATCTGGCTATACTCCCTGAGGTCCTCCGGGCTGAACTCTCCCGTCGCGGCAAGCCTTTTGTACATCCCCACCGGGTCGTTATGCACGGCTACGGCTACGCCTTTCACTGCGTTTGAGAACCGCCCTATCCTTGCGTCCACCTTCTTTGGGAAGAGAAACGCCATCAGCTTCGCGAAGGCTCCCACGAAGGAGCTGTCCACCTTGACGTAGCTCACGGCCTTCGAGTCCACGAATGCCCCTTCGAGGCAGGTATGCTCGGAATACTCGCTTTCGAGGACCATGCGGCCGTTGAACCTCATCTTCAGGATATCATAATGGCCGGATATAAAGTATACCCGCTTCCCGGGGCTTGAGCTGACCAGTTCCATGTCGCCCGCCAGGCCTGTTGGGTCGTCCACGTGGCAAGTGCCGTCGGGCCGTACCTCTATCTTGTACAGGTCAAGGGAGGGGTCGCAGATGTGGGCAAGGGCCATGGACAGGCGCGGACGGTCAAGCAGGAACTCGTATTGGCGCGAACTGACAGGCAATCCCGGAAGCGCCGACACGCGGGATATGGTGGGCCTGGCTACCACTTCTTTCACGGCGTATGCCTTATTCCCGGCAAGGCCCTGCATATCGCCGGCAGCAAAGAGCAGGGCCGGAACAAATACGATGAGAAGAAAAAACGCCGCTATCCTGAAATAAAACATGGTACGTCTCAGAGGGCACGGCCGACGAGGTCGTAGGGGTGTGCCTCCGTGATCTCCACGTCGGCAAACGCACCCGGCTTAACTTCGCCCTCGGTGATGTAGATCACGCCATCTATGTCCGGCGCCTGGAAATATGACCTGCCCGCCACAAGCATCTCGCTCTCCTTTGACGGGCCGTCGACTAGCACCCTGTAGGTCTTGCCTACGCGGGCGCGGTTTTTCTTGAGGGTAATCTTGTTCTGGGCCTTCATAAGCTGGTCGCGGCGCTCGGCGATAAGCTCTTCGCTCACCTTCTTGCCGAATGCGGAAGCCGGCGAACCTTCCTCATCGGAGTAGCCGAACACACCAACATGGTCGAACTCCATCTCCTTGACAAACCGCAGGAGCTTCGTAAATTTCTCGCGCGTCTCTCCGGGGAACCCGACCATAAGCGATGTCCTGATGGCGACGTCCGGCATCTTCGCCCTTATACTGCCAATAAGCGACCGGATTCCGGCCGAGTCGATCTTGCGGCCCATGGCCTTAAGTATGTCATCGTCTATGTGCTGCATTGGGATATCCAGGTACCTTACCACCTTCTTGCTGGCTGCAAGGAAATCGATAAGCTCTTCAGAGAAATGTGCGGGATGCGTGTACAAGAGCCTTATCCACTCGATGCCCTTTACCCCTTCAAGCTGTTTAAGCAGGCCCGTTAGGCCGCTGCCCTTCTTCCTGTCATCCCCGTAGGCGGTGATGTCCTGGGCGATAAGACAGACCTCCTTCACACCCTGCGCCGCCATCATCGCGGCTTCGGCCTTCACCGACGCGGCGGTGCGGCTTCGTAGGTCTCCCCTGATTGAGGGAATCATGCAGTACGTGCACCTGTTGTTGCAGCCGTCAGATATTTTGACGTAGCCCCAGTGCCTGGGAGTGAACCGGACGCGCGGCGTATCGTGGCTGTAAAGATAGACCGGTTCCGGGAATGCGGTCTCACCCTTCTTTGCCTTTGAACGCGTGAGGCCGTTCAGCACCTCTGCTATGGACTCAAAGCCCCCTGTGCCGATGTATGCGTCGACCTCCGGCAGCTCTTTCACAAGGCCAGACTTGTACCGCTGCGAGAGGCAGCCCGCGACTATCAGGTATTTAAGACGTGAAGTCTCCTTCAACTCGGACAGTTCGAGGATGGTGTCTATGGACTCCTCAGTGGCCTCGGTTATGAACGAGCAGGTGTTCACTACGATTGCATCCGCCTGGTATTCGTCAGGCGTGAGGGTGTGGCCCGCCTTCTTTAGAAGGCCTGCCATTACTTCCGAGTCAACCTGGTTCTTTGGACAGCCGAGGCTTACGATCCCTACCTTCATATGCCCGCCCTGTTCCTGTAGAGGTTTTTGTCAACCACTGCGGCCATCTTCTCTTCGTCGAGGCCGCCGCCAAGAAAGGCCGCCACCGCTGATGCCATAGAGCGGGGGTCGGCTATAAAATCGTTGTACTTCACGTAGATCACGTCGATATTTGGCTGGGCCCCAAGCCACGCCTTGATATCCGACAGGTGTTTGGAGTAAAGGGCCTTCATCTTCCCAGGGTCCGTATCCGTCGATGCCTTCCCCACCTTGCCAGCATCCTGTCCTGTGAGGCCATCATCTCGTCCAGGTCCCGTTCCATAAAGACGACCTTGTACTGAAAGGACGCCGGCAGCTCAAACAGGAGCATCGAGACCATCTTGAATACCCTGCCGACGGTATCGGGAAGCCAGGATGAATCTTCCTTTATCTTCTTGACCCTCTCAAACTCATAGTACCCGTTTGGGTTGTCTATGTCGGCCTTGCGTATGTCGTCCGACACTGCCTCCATGCCGCCGGCCTCAAGCATCCTCATCATCATGGATGTGCCGGTCCGGGGAGGCCCGAGACGACGGTAACGAACCTGCCTGCACTCAAAGCGTGGCCTCGAACGGGTCCCCCATCAATACCCGTGTCCTCTCTAGATATTTTATTATCTCGTCAGCGCACTGGTCGGCGTCCTTTAACGAGGTGTCTATGACGACTTCAGGGTCCTCAGGCTCCTCATATGGGTCGTTCACACCGGTAAAATCTTTTATGATGCCAGCCCTGGCCTTCTGGTAGAGGCCTTTGGGGTCTCTTTTCTCGCAGACCTCTATCGGACATTTTATAAACACCTCTATGAAGTCGCCGTCTGCCTGAAGTTCCCTTGCAGTCGCTCTGTCGGCGCGGTAGGGGGAGATAAACGCCGCAATGTTTATTATGGCCTTCGAGGTAAGGAGTTTGGCGAGTTCGCCGATCCTCCGTATGTTCTCTTCGCGGTCATCCTTGGAGAAACCCCAGGTTCTTGTTCAGGCCGTGCCGTATGTTGTCGCCGTCCAGTACCATGGCATGGCAGCCCATCTTGAACAGCTTTTCTTCGAGACAGTTTGCGACGGTGGACTTCCCTGACGCGGAAAGTCCGGTAAACCAAATGGTCAAGCCCTTATGGCCGTTCTGTCTTTCCCGCTGTTCGCGGGTGACGGTGCTGTGATGCCATCTTATGTTTCTTTGGTCTTCCATCCATCCCCCAGCCATTACAATAACCAAATATAATTATTCCACAGAACAAATTAATTAGCAATTATTTCCTGCGCACTCCGCCATAGAGCCAGTAGACAATGAACCTCAGCAGTATCGCAATGTATGCGGCCGCGTTGACGAGAAGGTTGTTCTTTCCTGCGTAATGTTTCCTGTAAAAACGGAGCAGGCTCTTGTGGTATATCAGGACCATCCGCCTGCCGCCGGTGCTTGCCCCCCTGTAATGGGTCACCTTCGCATCCGGCAGGAAGTAGAGCTTGAACCCCGCCTCGCGCATCCTTATGCACCAGTCGACGTCCTCGCAGAACAGGAAGAACCCCTCGTCCAGATAACCCGCCTTCTCCAGCACTTCCTTCTTCACCATGATTGCGGCTGCATTAATGCTCTCGACCTCTTCCGGCCCTGCGTGTTCGGGCTTGATATTGAAATATCCCGCCGTGACCGGGTTTCCGGGAAAAAGCCGGTGAAGCCCCATGGATATCATTGCCGCCGCAAGCAGGGTCGGGCGCCTCATGCCGGTACGCTGGGGCGTCCCGTCCGGGTTCAGCAGCATACAGCCTACGGCACCTGCCTGAGGGTTGTCGCGCAGGAAGTCATGCATCGTCTTAAGCGCGCCGGGGTGCAGGACGGTGTCGTCGTTCAATACAAAAATAAAGTCCGCACTTGCAACCCTTAACGCCTTGTTGTGGTTTGCGGAAAAACCCTCCTTCTTCTCGTTCAGGATGAACCTGACCTGCGGGAAACGCTCCCTGATCGCCCCGACGCTGCCGTCCGAGCTTACGTTATCTATAACAATAACCTCGACATCGAGCCCGTCCGCCGTCCTGTATATGGAGTCGAGGCAGCCAAGTATGAGTTCGCGGTTGTTGTTGTTTACTATGCTGATGGTCACGTCAGCCAAAGAGGCACCTGACCTCTGAAGGCGCTATTTTGCGCCTCCGCATTATCTCTTTTCGTTTCCTGAGCATTTCCGGAAGAAGCCTTATTATATCGCGGAACGCAAGAAAAAGGAAGGGTTCAAAAATGGCGGAATATACAACGAGGCCCGATTTCATAAGATAGTATCCACGGCAGGTGAAACAGAAAATTAACCGGGTCGTCGTTTTTTATTACCGTGAGGTAGCGGTTCCTGTGCGAGTTTATCCTTACGGCGCGCGGCATGGCCTTCCGGCCGGACACCTTCCAGCCCCTCTCGTGGAGCGCTATCGCCTCCGGGACAAAGAGAGATTTCCAGCCCAAAAGGTTTGCCCGCCAGGCCAGGTCGACGTCTTCCTTGTAGGAATGAAAGGACTCGTCGAAATATTCCCCTTGTATTTTTACGTCCTCAAGCATGGAACGCCTCAGAAGCGCCGCCGCGCCGGATGCGCCGAAAACCCTGGCCTTGGCTCCAGCTGCCATCCTTAACGGGAGGTCGCGCCCCCTGTCATAGGCCTTCCTGTTCCTCTTCATGACCAGGCCCGCCGAATCTATAGTCATGCCGTCCGGACGCAGAAGCAAGGGCGCAGCAGAGCCCACGTCAGGGTCTGAGTCTAGGGCCGCAGCAAGAGCAGCCACAAAACCTGGCTTAAAAGTGATATCCGGGTTGACCAGCAGAACGTATTCACCCGAAGAGGCGTTGATCCCCGTATTTGCGGCTGGCGCGAAACCCAGGTTTTCGCTGTTTTCTATTATCCTTACAGAGGGGAAGGAGCTGCGGACGAAATCCGGCGTGCCGTCAGTCGAGGCGTTGTCTACAAGTATTATCTCACCGACACCGTCGTCGTTGACAAGGCTCGTCAAGACAGCCTCCAACGACGTCTATGCTGTTCCATGTTACGGTGACCGCCGAGACCTTCATCAACGCCCGTATACATCGTCAAAGCGCACGATATCGTCCTCCTCAAGGTATTCTCCGTTCTGTACCTCGATAATCTGGAGCGGCACCTTGCCGGGGTTCTCAAGCCTGTGGACTGTGGACATCGGTATGAACGTAGATTCGTTGACATGGACGTTGAATTTTTTATCACCGTTCGTGACCAATGCAGTGCCGGCCACGACTATCCAGTGTTCGCTCCTGTGGTGGTGCATCTGGCGGCTCAGGCTGGCGCCCGGCTTTACCTCTATCCTCTTTATCTTGAACATGGGGCCGGTCTGAAGGATGGTGTACGAACCCCAGGGCCTTTGAACCGTCCTGTGGGACAGGTACTCGTTGAAACCCTTCTCCTTGAGAAGACCGACAACGTCCTTGACCTCCTGCGCGCGGTCCTTGCGGCAGACAAGCGTGGCGTCCGGGGTGTCCACGACGACCAGGTCGTCAAGCCCTATTGCGGCAACGAGCCGGTCTTCGGCATAGAACGTCGTATTCTTGCACCCTATGGAGACGACCTTCCCCAAAGTGACGTTCCCGTCCTTGTCCGGAGGCAGTATCTCATCGACTGCGTCCCAACTGCCGAGGTCAGACCACCCGAAATCAACAGGGACTACGGCCACCTTGGATGATTTTTCCATGATGCCGTAGTCGATTGATACGGACTTCATCTTCTTGAACTCTGCCGCGACAATACCGGGCTCATCAGGGGTGCCGATCGCGCCCCATATCTTTTTAAGACCTTTGTAGAGCGGCGGCATAAGAAGTTTAATCTCGTCAAGGATGGCCTCGGCCTTCCAGACAAACATGCCGCTGTTCCAGAGATAATCACCCGACTCGAGGTAGGCCTGGGCGGTTGTCCTGTCCGGCTTTTCAACGAACTTCTCAGCCTTGAACGTGCCACCCGCAATGGCGTTTCCAGTCTTGATGTAACCAAAGCCCGTCTCGGGCCTTGAAGGCCTCACACCGAAGACCACGAGGTAGCCCTCGGCCGCGAGCGCCTCGGCCTTCCTGAGGGCCGCATGGAACCCGGCAGTGTCCTTTATGACGTGGTCGGACGGCAGGACGGCCATCACGCAGTCGTTGTCCTCCCTTTTGAGATAAAGGGCAGACAGGCCGATAGCGGCGGCGGTGTTTTTTGGCTCGGGCTCCATAAGAATATTCCTGTCAGGCACCGCACCGCCTATCTCCGCAAGCTGCGTCCTGATGTCCTGAAACAGCTTCTGGTTGGTGATGATGCTTACTTCGTCGGGCTTAATGAAACCGTCAAGCCTCAGCACCGTTTCCTGTAGAAGCGTATGCCCGTCTCCAAGCTTCAGAAGCTGCTTCGGGTAAAGCTCGCGTGAGAGCGGCCAGAACCTTGTCCCCTGCCCGCCTGCCATAATCAGAGCCTTCAAATAATCCTCCACATATATTTTATGCTACTTGGATGTCCAAAATATGAACTCAACGCCGAGGACGTAGTAATACATTCTCGACAGGTTCGATCGCCGTCGTCTTCATCTGCGGAGTGCACCCCGCCCCTCGGAACACCCGCCTTCTCCTAGGACCCGTCCGAGCCTCTGCTTGTAAAGCATGCCGACCGCCTCCGGAGACAGTGTGCGTAACACGTCCTCCCTTGCTTTTTCGCCGATCCGTTTCCTAACCCCTTCGTCCTCGTATACTAGCCGCATAAGATCGGCAGCGTGGCCTACGTCTGGCTCCGCCCATACCATCCCTTTCTCATACGGGGGCAGGTCCCTGTCGAGCACGGTCAGATCGTAGCGTACGGGGAAAGAGTTGTTCAAGTCCATAAAGTCGGTATTGCCCGAATACGCAGTCGCAATAACTGGTTTGCCCATCGCCATAGCTTCGGCAACCGTCAGCCCAAAACCCTCTGCTCGGTGAAGTGAGATATAGCAGTCGCACGATGACATAAGCGAACATATCTCACGCCTGCTTAGTCGTCCGTCGATGATTGTGACATTATCCCCGGCCCTCCCTGCATGCCGGTTAAATTTTTCAAGGTCCGTACCAAACCGTCCAGAATTGGAATGTTTTATCACAAGCCTAACATTGCCATCGCCACTGAACGCTCGCTTAAAAGCCTCAATGACCGCTGCCGGGTTCTTTCTCTCGTAAACACTATAGAAGTCAAACATGAACAGGAAACAAAATTCCCCTTTTTTAATTCCGAAGCGTTCCCTGTCCGGTGGCACGTCCATTTCTTTTGGGTCTATGGCGTGCGGCATCCGCAC
This sequence comes from Nitrospirota bacterium, assembly GCA_963845245.1. Lineage (GTDB taxonomy): Bacteria > Nitrospirota > JACRHJ01 > JACRHJ01 > JACRHJ01 > CAWJRJ01. Next base: position 1,921 of record CAWJRJ010000016.1, on the reverse strand, counting down.
CACCGGGACCGGTGAGAGCTTTGATATCGCATCCATGCTGTAAGTGCTTGGCGTCCATATCTCGTCGAAGTATCCGAACCCCCCTGCGAAAGAATCCGGGAAGCGGGGAAGTTCCCACACCCAGTAGCCTATATTGTATCTTCCGGCGAAGTACCCTGGACCCGCCTTCCGGAAGAACTCGTACGACTGCTCCGCGTTCACATGGACAAGGTTCACTTTGTATGGGTTGTCTTTACTATGCCCCATGCCTGGCGAGTGCCCGTCCCTGTCCGGTGAGGATTCGATGCTGTTGATTACAAACGGAACGCCTGCCGCTGTTAGCGCCTTAACGTCCGCCCTGGCAGCTACCGCCACACCGAAGTCCCCTCCAAAGAACCCGGCGACATTCACGCCGAAGTCCAGCGTTTCGTCGAGACCGGACGCTATGGCCGGCGCATGCGGACGGGACATAGAGCCAAACCAGCCGTCGAGCTTCCGGAGTATTTCGCGCACCCTCTGATTGTCCCCAAAGACCGTTTTGACAATGCGCTTCGCCACGTCCCTCATGAACATGAATAATCCCAATCCATACCTGAAAGTATCTTCATCTCTTGATTAAAGAACCGTAGATGTCCAGCAACTCGGAAGCGTGGCCGGCCATCCCCTTCACTTCCGTTGCGGAGGCCCCATTGGAAAGCGATTCGAGCAAACCGGGATCATCAAGCAGGCGCATGATTTTTGCTGAAAGGTCGACCGGGTCGCCGCAATTGAACAAAAACCCATTGACCCCGTCAATAATTGCCTCTGGCAGGGCCCCTACGTTCGAGGCAATAACGGGGGTGCCGGAGATCAACGCCTCCCTCGCCACTATGTTAAAGGTCTCATACCACTTGGACGGCACCACGACCACATCCGCATTGGCAAGCATATCAGGCAACTGCTCGTTGGCGTACCCGCCCATAAAACTGACGCCTTCCATCTTTACCATGCGCTTGAAGAGTTTCAGCGTAGTACTTTCACTCTCGTCGCCGTAGCCATATACCTTCAACTCCGCCCTGCCTTGGGGCAGCCTGTTAAAAGCCTTTATCAGGACATCTATCCCCTTGTGCTTAAGTAGAGTCCCAAGGTACACTATGCGAAGTCTTCCAGACGGCTCCTTCTTTATCCCGTGAAGGCGGCCCGGCGTCGTCCCATGGTATATCCTCTTTATCTTTGACCCGTCAATACCAAAATCCATATACTTCTTGCGCACAAAATCAGAAGGGGCTACAAGCAGGTCTACAGAGTCCATCACCCTTCTCAGATATCTTACCCTGAAAGAGTAATTAAGTATCACGTGGATCAGGACGTCCTCAGGGGGGTTCCATATGCGCCTCGGCCTGGACGGAGTCTTCTCGTCGTTTTCAGGCAGGTCCCGGATATCCGGCTCCGAATTTTTGTTCACGCCAAGCATGTTGTATTTTATGTACCTCTGGACAGGCTGCGGGGTAACCTTTTTCAGGAAGCGCCACAAAGGTGTGCCGGCCAGAACCTCCGGTGGAGCGACTAAATGCCCTGAGCATACCTTCGCGCAGCGATAGCCCTCCTGCGGCCCCTCGCAGATCTCGTCACGGGAGTCTATAAGCTGTATTCTCGGGCAGATATACCAGTAATCGTGGAGGGTAAGTACGGTGGCGCAGCCTGCCTTGCGGGCAATATAGACCAGAGACGAGGTAAGACCTATCATGTGCTGGAAATGCACTACATCGGGTTTTACTTCTTTTAGATATTCCGAGAAAAGCTCCTCTATATAGTCATTCAGATAGAAATCCAGGTACTTGTTTGCATCGGTAAAATTATTTACTACCCTTCTTATCTTTACCCCGTCCTGCACCTCGTCTGTGACAGTATACTCTTTCTCGTCCCTGTCGCCCTTCCTCGTAAACACGAAGACGTCGTTGCC
>CAWJRJ010000015.1:0-70755 GCA_963845245.1 Nitrospirota bacterium | reverse complement strand
AGACAACGGCGAATATATTAACGCAGGTTAATTATTTTGTCCAGTATTTTTTGTCAAAAATACATATAGGAAGGCAGGAAGCCTTGGAAAAACTTATACCCGGCTGAATATAGCGACAACTTCATTGAAATCAACAAGTTTTATGCTATTCTTTGTTATACACATTTTTTTGATATTATATATAAAACACAAGCATCCTATGGGCGGTGGTATATATGCAGAAACGCGGATTCCACTATTTTTTCTCAAGAAGGCTGGCGTTTTACCTCTTTCTGGGGTTGATACTTTCAAACCTGACCTTCTTCATTCTTGCCGGGAAACCTCTAGGGGACTCCTATGCCAACGCCTTCCACCTGCTCCAAAATATCGACGAAACACTCCTGACGACCATCCTTTCTATTACCGCTTATATCCTGGCATTGATCATCCCCCTGATATTTTTCGCATCGATGCTGATGTCGCACAGGGTCTCGGGACCGGCGTACAGGTTTGAACGTTCGGCGGAAGCCCTGGCGGACGGGGACTTGACGGTGCATGTGCGCATCCGGGACAAGGACGAGATGAAAGAGGCTGCGGCTAAGATGGACGGCACTGTCGAAGGGTTCCGGACGAAAATAACCGGCTTAAAGGAAATGGCGCGGCAGATCCGGGAGGACATCGGCTACCTGCGCGAGGTCTCCGCCCATGGGGCCCTGTCGGATGACGAACTGGCAAGGCTCAGGGGGAAAATAATAAGTGAAAGCGACGAGCTGAGGGCGGACATAGCGCAGTTCAAGCTGTAGGGAAAAATGAACAAACGAAAAATATACCTGATTAACAAAAAGTACCAGTGGAAATTCATCGCGGTCTTCATCGGCGTCTCGCTGCTGGGCATCGCATCCACTGTCTCTGCCATGTATTATTTTCTTAAGATGCGGGTCGAGGAAAACCTCTATCGCAGCCACATGAAATTGTTGGATACGACCGATATCATGTTGCCTGTGACGGTGAAGATTAACATCCTGTTTTTCCTGCTCGGGGTGTTCATCGTCGCCCTGCTTTCGTATTATTACTCCAGGAGGATGGGCAGGATGGTCAACGGGCTGGTCGAGGTGCTGGACAAGTTCGGTGAAGGGCGGCTGGACTTCGACGCACGCATGGAGGAGGAAGACTTTCCCGGACTGGGGCGCCATCTGGCGGATATGGTGGAAAACAACAACAAGCGGATATCCAAGATAAAGAAGTTATCCGATGAACTGTCGGATGCATTAGTGGCCATCCGTCCCGGCGGCAGCGTACTTCTGTCAGACGAAATAATGGAAAAGGCGGCACGTCTCGACGACGCACTCGGGGTCTACGCCACGGGGCAAAATCCATGACGCGTCAACACGCGACCAGCCGCATGCCCTAATTTGCGGCAGCAGCGCAGACCCTGTTTCGTCCGTCCCTTTTCGCCTGGTACAGTGCCGCATCGGCAGCCGATATTATCTCCTCTTTCGTCAATCCGGAATCGGGGTAGGCCGATACCCCAAAAGAAATAGTTATCCTGTCCAGATGGCGGCCGTTAAACTCGACCCGAAGCTCCCTGACTTCGGACAACATCTGCTCCGCCCTCCTCAACGCCGACTCCATCGACGCGTCCGGAAGAATGAGAAGGAATTCCTCGCCTCCATAACGGCACGGGACATCGCTTGACCGCATGCTGTTAAGGAGGAAGTTTCCAAGACTTTTCAGCAATGCGTCACCGGCCTCGTGCCCGAGAGTGTCGTTAAACCTTTTGAAATGGTCTATGTCCAGCATTATTATGCCCAACCCGGACGCCTTGCGCTTCGCGCGGCTGATCTCACGCTCCAGTGATGCGTCCATGTGCCTCCGGTTGAAGAGGCCCGTGAGAGGGTCGCGGATGGACACCTCACGCAACATTTCGCTTAGCCGCAGGTTCTGGATGGCAAGCCCTATATGTTCGGCCACGCTCACTGCGAGGCGCTGTTTGGCCTCAAGCTTCGCGTCATCGGCGCAGGACAGGTAAAGTACACCCATAGTCTCGCCCTGGGCTATCACGGGGATGCAAATGTTGGCTTCGCTGTTTTCTTTGATGTGCGCACAGGCGGTACTTGTGGACGCGGTGTCATAGAAATTCGGCTGGCCAAGTTTGAGGCCCCAGCAGTCGTCCGGCGGAAAGTCCTCGGCAAGGCGCAGACCGCCCCATGAGGATACGGACTCAAGGAGTGTCTGAGCATTGTTGAACAGATAAAGGCTTCCTGAATCCGCAGGGAAAATATGGAGGGCGGACCGGCTTATTATCGCATACGCCTCGTTGATGGTCTTGCATTTCTGGAGAAGGTCGCCTAGCTGGATCAGAAGACTGAAATCGTTGTATCGCTGTTCGAGTTCTCCAGTCCAGGAGGCCAGTTGTTCGTTCGCCTCCTGAAGCTGGTTCGTCCTCTCGTCCACCTTGGCCTCAAGCTCGCCTCTCGCCTTTATCAGCTTGTCCTGGGTCTTGACAAGCGTATATATAAAAGGCGCGATTATAACGAACAGAAGTGATACGTCGCAGATGTCCTTCAGGAACCCGTCAGCTACTCCGATAGAATCGAGCAGCATCATGATCATGAACTCGGAGAAGAGTATTATGATAACCAGGACTACAATCCTTGGCAGCAGCTTAGTGTTCATGGCGGCCTCTTTGATGTGTTATCATAATATCACCCAAGGCCATACCATGTCCAGCAGAATCGGGCACAAACTTTAGCCCGGCAGCCTTGCAAGGAACACCATGTGCCTCAGCCCTCCCTTGCCCGGACGCGAAGTCGAGACATTAAAACCCGCATCGCACAACCGCTTGTCAAATCCTTCATCGTAGCTTTCGCCCCACACGGCGAAGACTCCGCCGGGCTTAAGGGCTGCCCGCGCAGCCTCTACGGCTCGGCTCCCGTACAGTGGGTCGTCGCGCTGGTGTGTCCGGGCATGGGGTCCCTTGTAGAGGTCCAGGACTATTGCGTCAAACCCGTCCTTTTTTCGTTCTCCGGCGCCCCTTTTAATGATCTCTGCCACGTCAGCAATCTCCACCGTGACACGTTGGTCGCATGCGGCACAGCCAGTCAGGCCCGCCAAGGGTCCCCGGCACCACTCCAATACCACCGGGTTCACCTCGGCTACCACCACCCTGCCGGTTTCGGGCAGTTCATCCAGCACCGCTTTCAACGTGTAACCCATTCCGAGCCCACCGACCAACACCTTTGGTCCCATTTTGACCTTCAGGTGGCTGCATGAAAGCTTTCCCAGAGCCGCCTCTGACCGATGCGCCAGGCTGTTCATGAGCACCAGCCCGCCCATGGTAATCAGGAAGTCGCCCTCGCCACGTTGCCGCAGTTCAAGTACGCCTTCGCCTGTGGTTATGCTCTCAATGACTTTCCAGGGCTGCGCCATTACATTTCCCCCATCACACATAATATAAACTTGATCCAGGAATATCCAGTTCCAGGGAGAATAACAACTAACACAACAACCGACCAACGGCAACTAAAAAGCAAATAAGGGGCTGCAGAAAAAACTGCAACCCCTTATTGTCGCCTAAAGACGGGCGGCGAACCCGCTTTTATTCGAGACCCTTTAATGTCGGCTATTTAACGGCCTGAACCACATAGCCGGACTGCGCAAGCGAGGCCATCCTGTTCTCTTCCCTTAAATAGGCCTCGAAGCTTGCTCCAACCCCGTGCTTTATGTGGGCGCCCAGCCGTCCAACCGGATGGCCTTTCTTCTTCACTTTAAGACTGCCTGCCGAAATAATTTGTACTACACTCATCCTTTTCTCCTCCCCATGCATTTTTAATGCATGCAAAACCCGACGTTAAACCTATCAGCATAAAGCTATTAGTAACTATTATTGCATCTGGAAATAGTTCTGTCAAGAACAGAAACAAAAATGGCTAAATATTAAGGAGGGGGTGAGACAGCAGGCCATAATAATATTTGGCTGGTTTGTGGAATTGTTTTCTGGCAAGTGTGGCTGGATTAAAAAAGAGGGAGCGGCTTTGTTTTTGAGACATCATCCTGAGCCCCCTTCAACAGGATTTACACGTTTCAGAAGTGTAAATCCGGGGTAATTGGCGAATATGATGGTTCACAAAATAAAACCGCTCCCCTCGGGAGTAAACTTAAACTGCTGTTTCCCCGCGCTCACCAGTCCTTATGCGGACAGTCTCGTCCACGGGGAGTACGAATATCTTGCCGTCGCCTATCTTACCGGTCTTGGCAGTCTCTTCTATTACGGAGATTATCGCCTCCACCGCCGAATCGGCAACCACCAACTCGACTTTGACCTTTGGCACGAAGCTCACGTCGTACTCAGCGCCGCGGTACAGCTCAACATGTCCTTTCTGCCTGCCGTAGCCCCTCACCTCTGTAACGGTCAGGCCCGCGATTCCGGCCTTGTTGAGCGCATCCTTTACATCCTCCAGCTTGAACGGCTTTATTATGGCCTCTATCTTTTTCATGTTTTACCTCTCTTAGTCGAAGATGTAGCCGGATTCACCGTGCTGGCTCTGGTCCAGGCCTTCGCTCTCGTCCTCGGTATCCACGCGCAGGCCCATCGTCCAGTCAAGCACCTTGAGGAGTATGGAGGTAACGATGAACGAGTATGCTATGCTGACACCCACCGCAATCGCTTGTTTACCCAACAGGGAGGGGTTTCCGTAGAACAGCCCGTTCGCACCTGCGGCGTTCACTGCGACCGTGGCAAACAGCCCGGTGGCAAGCGCACCAAACGTACCGCCGACACCGTGGACGCCCACGACGTCAAGGGAGTCGTCATACCCGAATTTCGACTTCATCGATACGGCCGTATAGCACAGAACACCTGCGATGCCGCCGATGACAAGCGCGGCCATGGGGCTCACAAACCCGGAAGCCGGGGTTATTGCCACAAGCCCAGCAACCGCGCCGGAGGCCGCGCCCAGCGCAGTCGGCCTTTTGTGGTGGAGCCATTCAGCAAACATCCAGGTCATGGCGGCAGCCGCGGTGGCCAGGTGAGTCGTCACAAAGGCCGCACCGGCAAGCCCGTTCGACCCGACCGCGCTACCGGCGTTGAAACCGAACCATCCGAACCAGAGAAGGCAGGCGCCGATAATCGTCATCGTCAGGTTATGCGGGGGCATCGCGGTGTGCGGGTAACCCTTCCTCTTACCGACGATGAGCGCTGCGGCGAGGGCCGCCACGCCGGAGCTTATATGCACGACCGTGCCGCCAGCGAAGTCGAGCGCGCCGATGTTCCTTATCCAGCCGCCCATCCCCCACACCCAGTGCGCGATCGGGTCGTAGACTATGGTTGTCCATAAGAGCGTGAAGACAAGATAGGTCTTGAACTTGAACCGCTCCGCGAACGCGCCGGTGATAAGCGCGGGCGTGATCACCGCGAACATCATCTGGTAAATCATGTAGACCTGGTGCGGTATGGTCGCCGCATAATCCGCATTCGGCGTCTGGCCCACGCCGCTCAGCCCGGCCCAGGACAGGTCTCCTATTATCCCGTGTACGTCCGGCCCGAAGGCCAGGCTGTAGCCGAACAGCACCCACTGCACCGAGACGACCCCGAGCATGATGAAACTCTGCATTATGGTGCCGAGCACGTTCTTCTTGCGTACCATGCCGCCGTAGAACAGTGCAAGACCCGGAGTCATCAGCATGACGAGCGCGGTGGATATCAGCATCCATGCGGTATCACCGGTGTCTACCTTTGGAGCTGCCGGGGCCGCAGTCGCGGCGGCAGGGGCCGGAGCTGCAGTGGATGTGGGAGCGACTGTAGTCATATTGGCTGCCGGAGCAGCAGATGATGCAGGTTTGTCTTCAGAGAAGGCAAATGCCGCCAGACCCAGCAGTAGCGCCAGGGTCAGCGCTATATAAACCAATATCTTCCTAGATTTTCTCACTTTCACATTTCCTCCCTATTTTGAGTTTTACCTCTAAAACCGCATCCACAACAGATTAGGTCTTTCATGCAGCCCGATAAATGCGTACGCAAACACAATATACAAGATGCATGCCAACATACTACAAACATGATATGCCATGGGTATAATATTGATTAATAACTGTTTTCTATGATTACTTATTAGGCTGCACGGCAAGGCAGGCTGACTAGCTTTGCATAATCGGCTTACAGATGCACATATTTTAGGCAACTATGCGAATACTTTTGTTTGGCTAATTCCGCCGGATTCCGGTAAAGTTATATTGTCGGTATTAAAATCAAAACGTTAAACAATATTCAGGAGAATATATGTTGCGACCTTGCCCGCACTGCAAAGCAGAGATGGACGTATTCGACGAGGACTGCCCGGCCTGCGGGGGCCATTCGAAGGCGGGCGTGCTCCTTCAAATTGGAGCGATGATCCACGGCTACCGCTCTTTTCTGTTTGTAGCCGCCGTGCTCGCGGTTGCCTGGATAATACTATCAAGGATCATTAAATAGCTGTTTTTTCTTTTGGGTTGAAAGGTGATCAACGTGCTGAATTTCAGGCTGATCCTGACTGTCTCGTTGATCGTGGCCCTATGCGGCCACGTCTTGCTGTATTTCACGATCATCCGTTTCTTCGGGATATCCAAAAAAGCGCACAGGAGGGGCCTCGCCGGCCTGCTGACCTTCCTGTACATCAGCGCCATGCTCGCCAGCTACGTTGCCCACCTTTACGACAACGCCGCAACAAGGGCATTCTATTTCTTCGGATGGTTCTGGCTGGGCCTGTTCCTGTACCTGCTGATGGCAGCGATAGCCTGCTGGCTTATACTGGGCATGGCCCGGTTGGCAGGACGCAGGCTAAATACCGTGATAACCGGCGTCCTGTTTTTCTTTATCGCGTTTGCATATTCGGTCTACGGAGCATGGAACGCATCCAACCCGCAGGTAACGGACGTCCGGGTTTCGATTAAAGGCCTGCCCGACAACTGGAAGGGCAGGACGATCGTACAGCTCACCGACGTACATCTTGGCTTTGTATACCGGGCGTGTTTTCTGTCAAAGGTCGTGGCAAAGGTCAACGGCCTGCACCCCGACATGGTAGTGATAACCGGGGACCTGTTCGACGGCATGGACGGGGATCTGTCCGAGCTGGCCGGGCCGTTAAGCGACCTGCACGCCCCAGAGGGGGTCTATTTCGTCACGGGCAACCACGAGACCTACCTGGGAGTCGAGAAGGCGTTTTCCGTTTTGAAAAAGACCGGGGTGACGATATTGAACGACGAGGTAAGGGATATCGACGGGCTTCAACTCATTGGCATCGGTTATCCCGAAAGGGGCAGACGTGAACCAAAAATTCCGGGCAAGGTATTAAAGACGCTTCCCGGCTTCGTCCCCGGCAAGCCCACGGTGCTGCTCTTTCATGCTCCGGTTTTTATCAACGAGGCGAGGGACGCCGGGGTGGGGTTGCAGTTGTCGGGCCATACGCACAAGGGCCAGCTTTTTCCGATCGAGTATATTTCCCGGCGTATCTTTAAAGAATACGTTTACGGCCTGCATCACCTCGGCGACTACTCCATCTATACCAGCAGCGGCGTAGGGACCTGGGGCCCGCCGATGCGCACCGGCAACACGCCCGAGATCGTCGATATCACGCTTGAGTAGCCGTCTACCATGAACAAAAAAAACGGCCACGAACGGCCGTCAAAACATATCGTCTGCCTTCCAGTACCTTAAACGGGCTTATGTGAGTGCGTCTCGTTTCTGCATGAGTTGGCATGTATCAGGGCGTTTATAGGGCAGTACGCAACCACACCCGTCACAAGCGCCGCAATGCCTATTATCGAGACTATCAGCCCGATTATCGTTTCAACCCTTACACCGCCCCTGAACAGGTCGGCGGTGTTAAACAACACCCAGCCCAAAACAAACAGGCCTGCCCCATAAACCAGCCGGAGCACTCTTTCCAGTATCCCCATGTTGTGTTTCATTTACATCACCTCTATATAAAATATACCACGAAATCAACAACTTTTAAAGACCTCCCGGCCGCAATGCAGACCCGGTATGCTATATTTAAGTAACTACCCATTTACGAGAGGGTTATGCCGAAATTCGACTTTGACATAGGGATACTGGGCGGGGGCTCGGCGGGGCTGACTGTCGCGGCGGGAGCGGCGCAGCTCGGGGCCAGGACGCTGCTGGTGGAGAAGGAACCCAGGCTGGGCGGCGACTGCCTGCACTACGGCTGTGTCCCGAGCAAGACCCTCATCAGGACGGCGCAGGTCTACCACCTAATGAGGAACGCACGCAGGTTCGGCCTGCCGGATGTCACGCCACAGGCGGTGGATTTCCGGGACGTCGCGGCAAGGATTAAGTCAGTCATAGAGGAGATCCAGCCTCACGACTCCGAGGAGCGTTTCTGCGGCCTTGGCGTAAAGGTGGAGTTCGGCGATGCGCAGTTTACGGACGAACATTCCATCAGGATAAACGGCAGGACTCTAAGCGCGAAGAACTGGGTAATCGCCACCGGGTCCTCTGCAATGGTCCCGCCCATCGACGGCCTCGACAAGACGCCGTATATCACCAACCGCGAGATATTTTCCTGAGACAGCCTGCCGAAATCGATGATATGCATCGGCGGTGGCCCCATAGCAATAGAGATGGCGCAGGCATTCTCGCGCCTCGGCACATCCGTGACAGTGGTGGAGTACGGCAAGCAGATACTCGGCAAGGAAGACCCGGACATGGCCGGTGGCGGCGATGGGAGTCCTAGAGGCTGAGGGCGTAAATTTTCACCTCGGAGCAGCGGTCACTGGCGTGAGAGACCTGGGCAACGAGCGGGAGGTAGCCGTAAAGGCGGCGGACGGAAGTACACTCAAGCTTAAGGCCGACACTATCCTTGTCGCCACGGGCAGGGCCGCCAACGTCTCGGGCTTGGGCCTGGAAAGCATCGGCGTGGAGTTTGACAGGCGGGGCGTCAAGGTGGACGAGAGGCTCCGCACCACACAGAAGCACATATACGCGGCAGGAGACGTTACCGGGAAATACCAGTTCACACACGCGGCCGGGTACGAGGGCAGCGTGGTCATCGCCAACGCTATATTCCATCTGCCGCGCAAGACAGACTACACCCTCCTGCCCTGGTGCACCTATACCGACCCGGAGCTTGCAAGCATCGGCATGAACGAGACGGCCGCTAAGCAGGCAGGAATAAAATACTCCGTATGGACTGAGGAGTTCAGGGACAACGACCGAAGCCTTGCGGAAGGAGAACATACCGGCAGGATAAAGATGATACTGGGCGAGGACGAAAAACCCATCGGCGTGCAGATATTCGGGCCGCACGCGGGCGAGCTGATATCCGAATGGGTCAGCGGCGATGAACGGTGGCGTCAGGCTCTCGACACTCGCGTCCGCCGTGCACCCCTACCCCACCCTCGGCGAGATAAACAGAAAGGTGGCCGGGTCGCTTCTCTCCCAGAAGCTTTTCAGCGACAAGGTACGGAAGGGGCTTCAGTTCTTCTTCCACCTGAAGGGCAGGGCATGCGGCGCGCAGGAAAAACCATAACGGGGCTGCTTTTTCTGATTCGGTCATACTTGCCTCGTCTGTCTTCGCCGCACAGGCTGGCGGGGTCCTGTTCCGCGAGGAGTTCAAAAGCCTGGCCAACTGGAAGCCGCTCTATTTCCCGAAGATAAAAAGACATACCACCTACTCGATAGTCCCGGGCGAAGGCAAGGATATACTGAAGGCGGAAAGCGACGCCTCGGCCTCGGCCATCGTATACAAATCGTCATTCAACGTCTACAAACACCCCAATATCAGGTGGCGCTGGAAGGCGGATAACGTCTACAAAAAGGGAGACGGCGGGGAGTCGAAAGCAGGCGACGACTACCCGATCAGGGTGTACGTAATATTCAGGTACGACCCGGACAAGGCAGGCGTCGGCGAAAGGGTGAAATACAACATCCTGAAGTTCATCTACGGCGAGTACCCGCCAAAGAGTTCGCTGAACTACATATGGGCGAACAGGGAGAACGCGCGAAAGGTGTTCCCCAGCCCGTATACGGACAAGTCGAGAATGATAATAAAGAGCGGGCCTGCTGAGGTCGGGAAGTGGGAGACCGAGGAGGCCAACATTCTGAACGACTACAGGGCCGCGTTCGGCGAGGATCCTCCTGCCGAGGCTAGCCTCGCCATAATGAACGACTCGGACAACACCGGAGAGCGCTCCGTGTCCTATGTTGATTTCATCGAGGTATACTAGGTCCTATCTGTTTTTTCCCCATACCTTATCGAGGAACTGGTCGCGGCCCGCGTTGTACCTGTAGAACTTGTACCTTATAGGGTTCTTCTTGTAGTAGTCCTGATGGTATTCTTCCGCCCTGTAAAACGTGGGGGCCTTGATTATCTCGGTGACGATTGGCCTTTTAAACCTGCCGGATCAGTGCAAGCTCTTTCTTTGACTTTTCGGCCAATGCCTTTTGCTTGTCGTTCAGATAAAATATCGCCGAGCGGTACTGCGGCCCGCGGTCTACGAACTGCCCGCCCGGGTCGGTCGGGTTTATCTGTCTCCAGAAGACGCTAAGAAGCTGGGCGTATGTGACCTTCGCCGGGTCGTATATTATCTCCACCGCCTCGACATGGCCCCCTTCCGCGTAATCCTCGTAGGTCGGGTTCTTCGTGCGTCCGCCGATGTATCCGGATATGACTTCCTTGACACCTGGCATTTTTTCAAAAGGCGGGACCATGCACCAGAAGCAGCCCCCGGCGAATATGGCCGTCTCGTATCTGGGCACACCAGATGAAGTATTTGAAACGGCCAAGACATCCTGGCCGCCGCACACAATCAACATAAAAGCAATCGATGTAAGCGTTATTTTAAACATGGGACTCACCTCGTACGTACAACTAAGCAAATCTTAATATAATTATAACATCATCCAAACCCCTTGACGCCAAAGGCACAATAGCAATATCATTGATTATGCACGACTACTGCCTCATATACTTTGTGAAGGCCCCGATCAGGGGAACGGTGAAGACCCGCCTCGCAGCAGGCATCGGGGAGGACCGCGCATTAAATATCCATAAGGCGCTTGCAGTCCGCACATTGAACGCAGTAAAAGACGGCACTTACACCTTGAAGGTCGGCTTTTATCCGCCTGACGCGAAAGAGATGGTCTCGGACTGGCTTGGAGATGGACTTTCTTACTTTCAGCAACGCGGCAGCGACCTGGGCGAGCGGATGGAGAACGCATTCAGGGATGCCTTCTCGGGTGGGGCAGGAAAGACCGTGCTGATAGGGAGCGACATACCCGGCCTTGATAGAGTGGTTGTGGACGAGGCGTTCGCCGCTCTGGATGAACATGATGCTGTGATCGTCCCCACCTTCGACGGCGGCTACTGCCTGATAGGGTTCAATGCGGGAAAGTTTACACCGGAAATTTTCAGGGGCATGGTGTGGAGCACTGGTACCGTTTTCGACGAGACGATGGATGTTTTAGCAAGATGCGTTGCCAAGGTAAGCGTCCTGCCAAGGCTCCGGGACATCGACAGTCCTGAAGACCTCGAATACCTCCCGGACGGGCTCCTGACCAAGAAACTGTCTATAATAATCCCGGTGCTTCATGAGGCGGAAGACATTAATACCGTCATCGGACACGTCCGTTCAATAGATGGCGCGGACGCCTGTGAGATAATAGTTGTGGATGGCAGTGTTGAGGCCGATACCTTGAACGCCATACGGGACGGCGGGGTGATAAAGCTTGAGTCGGAGTCTGGACGCGCAAGGCAGATGAACGCAGGCGCTGGGGTTGCAGCCGGCGAGACCCTGCTGTTCCTGCATGCCGACACGCGCCTGCCGGAAAACGCGTTAGAACTGATATCCGGCGCATTGGAAGACGGCAAATACGTCGGCGGGGCCTTCGACCTGATGCTCGATTCAAGCCGCCCCGACATAAGACTGATCACATTATGCGGGAGCCTGAAGTCGCGCATGACACGCATCCCTTTCGGCGACCAGGCGATATTCATCAACAGGGAGTACTTCAACGCGATAGGCGGCTACAAGGAAATTTCTTTGATGGAAGACGTGGAGCTGATGGGCAGGATAAAAAGGAGGAGCGACAGGATATGCATACTGAGGGAGACAGCAATTACATCCGCGAGGAAATACATCAAGGACGGGCCGTTATATTCTGTAATAAGAAACCAGATCCTGAGAATACTCTATAAGTTGGGTATCAAACCCGAAACGTTGGCTGAAATCTACTACAAAGACTGAGGCCCCGCCTTTATCCTTCTTTTGGCAAATCGTACAAGAAACACGAGCAGTACAAGCGCCGCGACGAAGGCTGCTATGACGGGCCACGAGGCCTTCCTGTCCTTTACGGCGCGCACGACGACGTCAGTACCGGCAACATAAAGGACGGTGCCCGGCAGCATGCAGAGCCACGACCAGAACAGGTACGTCCAAAAGCGCACTCGGGTCAGGCCGAAGCCGTAATTCAGGAGGTTGAACGGAAATATTGGGACCAGCCTCGTCAGCGCGACGATGACCGCGCCGTGCTCTTCGGTCATGCGGTCAAGCCGTTTCAGTTTCTCGTTCTTTGAAAGCCAGCCCTGCACGGATTCACGCGCAAGGTAGCGGGAAATCAGGAAGGCAAGCCCCGCACCAGCCGTTGCCGATATGCTTACGAGTATCACGCCGGTAACGGTGCCAAACAGCGCGCCTGCGGCTATGGTCAGCGCCGAGGCTGGCACCGCCGCCACGACCGCTATGATATATATAATGCCGAATACCAGCGGTCCCCAGGTCCCGAATGAGCCTATCCAGTCGCGCGCCTCGCCTATCCTGCCGCCGACATTGAAATGCAGGGAAAGCCCAAAGAGGACCACGATGAGGACAACAAGGGCAATGGGTCGCCAGGGCGGATTCGGGCCTCTCATACCAGCACGCCTTTGCACGACGAGCCGCAGCCGGCCGTGCAGCCGTAGCAGTGCAGGCCGGTCACTACTCTCCGTTTTGTGAGCCTCGATACATCAAACTCATCTATCGTCTGCGGTGCGGACTCATTCACTGGCAGGCCGAGCGCGAGGTTGAAGTCGCAATCGTACAGCCTGCCGTCCCAGCCCACGCTCACCTGGTGCCTGCACATCAGCCCCTCGATGGTGGCCGGGTTGAACGAACCACCAAGAAGCTCAAGATACTCGTCGTCCTTTTTCATCCTTTTGATGTCCGACCAGAAACGGCCAAGCGGCATGTTCGTGATTGTGAGCAGGTTTGAGAACACGAGCCCGAACCGCGAGAAAAGCTCCCTTCGGTAGTCCACCTCAAGCGCTGCCTGTGCAGGCGGCAGGAACGCCCCTCCGGGGTTGTAAACCAGGTCGAGCCTCAGTTCCGGATTGACGCCGTAGCCCAGTTCATTCAGCATCTTCATGGCCGCTACGCTCTTCTCGTAGACGCCTGCCCCGCGCTGTTTTCGCACGTTCTCTTCAAGATAGCACGGCATGGACGCCACAAGCCCGACATTGAAATCCGCCAGGAACTGCGCAGTGCCCTCAAGGCCCGGCTCAAGAAGGGCCGTAAGGTTGGTGCGTACCTGCACCTCGTGTCCGGAAGTCCTGAGAGCCTCTACGAACTTTATGAAATGCGGGTTCAACTCAGGTGCGCCTCCGGTGAGGTCGACAAGCTTCGGCCGCGTACTACGGGCCGCCGCAAGTACAGACTCCATGGTATGCAACTCCATAGCCTCTGTCCGCGCAGGTGATGCCGATACGTGACAGTGTGCACACTGCTGGTTGCATCTGAACCCGAGGTTGACCTGAAGCGTACCGATATCACGGCAGTAAAGCGCACCTCCTGAGCATTCCGCTACATTTTCTTCAAACGTCCTCATATTCTTTTACTCCATCATCTGTTTTTTGTCGTGTGCGGGGCGCACCGGACGAGTTCCGTCCGGCGTCTTCCAGTAATCCCGTTGACTTTTAAAAGGCATGGCGGTAAGGGCTAGGACACTGTTGTCGTCTGGCAGGCTATAGCCCGGGACGCCAATCGTTACCTCCGACTGGCTTATGCCCAGGTTCAGGCTCCCGTGGATGGAATCCCACCACCTGAATATAGTCGAGTAGTTCGAGTTTGTCTCTTCCGTAACGAACGAATGGTGAATGCCATGCATCCTGGGGGTAACTATAACCTTGTTTAGCATACGCTCGACCGCCACCGGTAGCCGCAGGTTGCTGTGGTGGAAGACTGTCTCGCAAGAAAAACATATTTCATAGACCGCATAGGTGACGGGTGAAACCCCGATGAGGAGCACCTGCACCGCCCGGAAACCGGTGGAGTACAGCACCTCCATGAAATGGAACCGGAACGACGTGGTTACGTCCATGTCCGGGTCGCAGTGATGCACGTTATGGAACCGCCAGAGCAGGGGCCATTCGTGGTTTATCCGGTGCCAGTAGTAGAAGGAGAGGTCCATGAGCAGGAACCCCAGCACGAGACGTGCGGAAGAAGGCAGCGTCACCAGTTGAAGGACCCCAAAGCGTGTTGATTCACTCCACGCCGCGAGGGACAGGCCGACGGTTCGGACTATCGAACCTCCTATAAGAAATACGGGCAGGGTCATAACGGCATTGACCGCGAAACGTCCTGCCCTGGGCAGCTTCCTTGCCCGGAGCGGGAAGGCGGTCTCGAAAATGAGGAGTACCAGATAGGCCGACAGGATTATCACCGGGCCGATATGCCCGAAACCCGCTTTGACTGTTTCCAATGACTTTTTCCTAATCAGTGTTTTACGTCCAACCCGCAGGCTTAATCCATTATTGGTATAATATATACAATATCAAAAAAAAGGAGAAATGACATGCTCAGACTGATATTTCCCGGGATTTTGGCCTTCCTGTGTCTGGTTTTGCTCAGCGCATCTGCCGCCGAGACCAAACCGCCCGTAAGCCATGCACAGATGATCAAGGTCTACTCGGTGGAAAAGAAGGGGTATATCATGAGCGAGAAGGTGATCAAGACCAATGACGAGTGGAAAAAACTGCTAACGCCCGAGCAGTACGATGTCTTGCGTGAGGATGGAACGGAGCGTGCGTACGAAAACGCATACTGGGACAACCACGAGAAGGGTGTATACAAGTGTGCCGCCTGCGGCCTGGACCTGTTCAGCTCGGACGCCAAGTACGAATCGGGCACCGGCTGGCCCAGCTTCTGGCAGCCCATAGCAAAAGAGAACGTAATCACCCGTGTGGACAGGAGCTTCTTCCTGACGCGCACCGAGGTGCTCTGCGCAAGGTGTGAAGGACACATCGGGCACCTGTTCGACGACGGCCCAAAGCCGACCGGACTTCGCTATTGCCTGAATTCCGCGGCTTTGAAGTTCGTGAAGAGCGGTAAGTAAATTTAGTTGTACGTCAGGTTGTCGTTTACGAGACTAATGACATACTGGCTTAACTCCGCCGCGTCGTCATCGTTCATGTCCGTGAACTCGATAGCCATGCCGGGTGAAATGTCCGTTGCGTAATTTTTGAAGCCACGTGTATATATCACGTGGCCGTTCAGGAGCAGTACCTTCCCGTTTCTCACCTCTAGAGTTATCCTGACATGGGAACCGGCAGGAAGAGGAACTTCCATTTTGACGTATATGCCACCTTCGGACAGCGTCTCGGACAGCAGCCCGTATAACATCCCGTTGAAAAGCACATGAACGGTGGCTGCGATATCCACCCGCAGGTGCTTCCGCTTCCCGCCGACAGGATGATATATCCATTCCTGGAGCACGCCGTGGAGTTCGCGGACATGGAACGGCTTGGGGAGGTAGTCGGAACAGCCGAGTTCCTTGCACCGCGCGACCATTGCGCTGTTATTGACGGCCGAGAGCATCACTACAGGGATGTTCGGTGTAGTATCTTTTATGTGCTGGAGGGTTTTGATACCGTCAACCATCGGCATATTGACGTCTAGAAGGACGAGGTCGGGCGTCTTGATTTTGAGGAGTTTCATTGCTTCAAGACCGTTCTCGGCGGGGATAACGCCAAAACCCATCCGACTCATGAGCGTACATAGGTTCAAGAGGTATGCCTGGCTGTCATCGACTATTAGGATGCTCTTCTTTTCAGGCATGGTGTCTGCTCCTGAATGTACATTGAATGATGATTCATGATAAAACGACTTACCTAGATTGTCAATCACCCCAAAGCATTATAAAACAAGGTATTCAGGATTTTCCTTTAATGCACCTTTCGCAAAAGCGGCGCAGGCTGCTAGGTCTCGTCGTTTTCGGCGGCTTCCGCAAACGGCGGCCTGGCTTCAAACGTTACCCTCTGCCTCTTGATTATCTCGTATACGGCAATGCCCGCCGCCACGCCAAACGCCAACCCCAACCCCACCCTAAAGAATTTGTTCATGATGAGCCTCCGTGAGGGATAATAATTGCAGCCACCGGAACTTTTACTTGCTGGATTTATATTAATCAGTATACCTCTTTCATGGATAAACGGGGATGCAAGGGCCGCCCGTATTCTTAAAATACATCTTTATTGACATTGGTTGCGAAGGAAGATTATAATGAAAAAATTATCATTGTGTCAAACACATACAGGTCAACGCTTTACATGCACACCCGTCAAAGACATACGAAGTCGAAATCGATGCCCTCAACATCCCCGGACTAAACCCATGAAACACAAAAGGCTGATCCAGCGGGGGTTTGTGACTGAGACCGGGCTTCACGAAGCCGAGGAGGAGTCCAGGCGTTCGGGGAATGCCATCGAAGAGATTTTGATCCTGAAGGGCGTCCCAAGGCACGAGGTGCTACTCTCCCTTTCGGAACACTACGGCCGCCCGTTTGTCGAATACGACGAGGAAGTAGTCATCTCACAGACCGTTACGCGGGGGATGGACCTTGAAAGGTTCAAGACCGCTCTCTGGATACCCGTATCAGTGGGGCATGGCGCTGCCGAGGTAATAGCGTACGACCCGGAATCCCCCGCCACCGTCGAGGATGTAAAAAAGACGCTCGGCGTGGACAATATCCGGTTCATGGTCGCCCTCCCGTCAGACCTCGTCAGGATCATAGAGAACCATCAGGACATAAACCCCAGGCTACCCAACACATCGGGCAGGACGCCTCTCGCAAAGGTAAGGACGTTCCTTGCCAACAGGCGCACACAGCTCGCATTCTTCCGGACAGAGCTGGCCAAGGGAAGGACGGGCCTGGCCTTCATGCGGACCGGGATCTCGTTCATCACTATAGCTGTCCTTTTATACAGGATATTCGGGTTGGGATATCTGGGAATAGCCGAAGCGGGTCTGCTGTTGCTTGGCGCGGCGGCGGCGGTTGATGGCCTTATGTGGTATTTCCCGACCAGGCAATACGGGAAGATCCGGCTCGACTGCAGCTCCACGGAACCGACCTGGGGTACGACAAACCTCGAAGCGTCAAACCCCGGCGTCAACCCTGTCTTCATGCGCACGGCGATGGTCGAGACGGCCGCAACGCTCAGGGAAGACTGGGAAAGCCTCTCGCCTGTAATGAGGCGGAGGTTCCTTGCGAGCGACAGGACTGACATGGCCGAGGAGAGGACGACGCTTGCCTGCTACAGGACGTCCATGGCCAAGGCGCGCACCGGTCTGGCCTTCGCGCGCACCGGCATTGCCTTCGTAGGCCTTGGCATCGCATTCATACGGTCCTTCCATACTGGGCCTTGGACGGTTTTTGACTCGTTGCTCATATTTACCGGCGTACTGATGGCCCTGGAGGGCTTTTACTGGTACATCCCTGGACGAAGCGCGGGCGTGGAGGGCCTCGCCTCCATAAAGACCGCCGAGGGCAGGGACACCATATGGGACTTCGTGTTCCCGCCCAGGCACAAGGGGCCGGACCCGGAGGACTTCTTCTCCAAGCCCCTGCCCATAAGGGAAGGCCAGGCATCGGGCATTTGGGCCACGACCGGGCTGGCGCTTGAGAGGACCGTGCTTGCGGACAGGCGCGGCGTTATGGCGAGGCTTCGTACGGTGATGGCACGTTCACGGACGGGCATGGCATTCATACGGACAGGCATGAGCATATCATCAGTCGGCATAGGCCTGCTGGTCTACTTCGGGGCAGGAAGCATCGCATGGACGGTCTTCGACGTGCTCATGATAACCTCGGGGTTTGCCATAATAGGCGACGGGCTGTACTGGCACATACCCGCCAACAATACCCGTAAACAGTTCCCTTACTGCTTCGCAGACATGGAAATAACGGTCCCCGATTACGGAAAGCCCGTAAGGCAGTGGAAAAAGGCGGTCTTCAGCCATGATGATATCTGAGGGCACCAGCGACCACCTGTATGCTGCCCTGACGGGAAGCAACCTCATACCCGAGGCGGAGCTTAAAGCCGCCCAGGTGTCTGCGGTCGCACGGGGCCTCGACCTCGAGACGGTGTTGTTGAGGGAAAAACGTGTGCCAAAGGAGGCGTTGCTGAAGGCGCTCTCCGAATATTATGGAATACCCTCGGTGAAGTACGACGAACGGATGCCCATACCCCCTGAACTGCTCGAAGGGCTTGACAGCGATGGCCTGTTCTACAGCAGGTGGTTCCCGGTAATAAAGGACGGTGACACCGTGATAGTCGCCGCAAGAAACCCAGCCGACCCCGGCGTCCGCGAAGAGACGGGGAAGGCCTTCAAGGGTATGAACGTCGAGTTCATGGTGGCGCTTTCAGAGGACATACGCTGGTACATCCAGGACTTCCTGCACAGCGTGCCGGGCCGTCTTATAGGCACGGAAAGGACGGGGCATGCGTACTGGAGGAATATAATGGCCCAGTGGCGCACAAGGCTCGCCTGCTACAGGACGGACCTTGCGCTCGCAAGGACTGACCTCGCCTCTTTACGTGGAGGGCTCGGGCTTGTGGCTATCTCCGATGCATTGATACGGGCTGACAAGCTTGGAAAGCACGCCGTCTTCCACTGGGCGGTGCTTCTGTCAGGGCTTATAGTAGCCGTGTACGGGTTGAGCGGGTACTTGAATATCAGAAGACGCAAGATGCGGCAGCCCGGCCACCATACGCTGGTCGAAGTGACCGCCGCAACAATTTGCTTCCTTGAAGGCTACCACTTCATAGAAGGCGCAAGCGTTGCTGCGCCGACCAAGAAGACGATGCTGGCGCGCCTTGGAGATTTCCTCGCGCCGTTTTCCACCATCCTCTTTCCATCACCGGCAAGCAAGGAACGCACCCACCTTGCGCGAGAGCGGAACGTGCTTGCCTCTCAGCGCACCATCGACGCCTGCTACAGGACCATTTATGCGCGTGCCCGGACAGGGCTGGCTTTCATAAGGACAGGCGTGGCCTTCACAAGTCTCGGGCTTGGCCTTACGGTGTATTTCGGCGTGAGCATCGTTTCGATTGTGGACCTTGCGCTCTTCGCTGCGGGGCTTTTCATGATCGCTGACGGTGTGCTGTGGTACATGCCGGTCCGGAGGGAACAGGCCGGCCTTATCCGGTGTCCCGTCAGAGAAGAGCAACAATGAAGATCAAGCACAAGACGATACTCTCCAACTTATTCAACCTCACCCTCATAGTTCTTATAGGCTTCTTCGCCTATCAGAACCTGAACCTCGTGCTTACCAAGCTGCGGTTCGTGGAAATAGCCGACGACCTCAACGCCTCCTTCCTGGAAATGAGGCTCTCGGAGAAGAACTTCTACCTCTACAAAGACGAGTCAGCCCTGATTGCGATAAAGGATAAGATAGACGAGACGAGCAAGTCCATCGGCAACGAAAGGGAAGACATAATCCGCGCGGTCGGCAAAAAAGACCTTGACTCGCTCTTGTACTACATGAGGGGCTATTCAGATGCCGTGGAGGAGGCACGCCGTGGCGGACGGCTGGACAGCCGCCTCGAAGCAAAGCTGCGTGCTCAGGGCAAGCAGCTCAAGGAGTTTTCCGAACATATTACGCTCCTTGAGAGGGCGCGCGTCAACGAGATAATATCCGAATCTCAAAAGCTGCTATTCTATATGTTGTGCGCGGTTTTCCTGCTGGCGATCGCGGTCAGCCAGTTTGCGTCGCACAGGATACTGGAGTCGCTCAGAAAGATCGAGAGGGCGGCCAAAGCCATATCCGGCGGCAGGTTCAGCAAGATCGAAGGCGTAAAGTCGAAAGACGAGCTTGGGTCGGTCGTGAACGCATTCAACACCATGTCCGTGGAACTCAGGAACAGGGAAGAGGAGATAATACAGGCCAAGAAGCTCGCGTCCATCGGCACCCTAACCGCCGGGGTCGCGCACGAACTTACAAACCCGTTGAACAACATATCGATGATTGCGCAGACCTATGATGAGCTGTACGACAACCTGAGCCGCGAGCAGAGGTTGGAGTTCATGAGCAAGGTGGATGGCGAGACCGAGAGGATAAAGACTATCGTAAGGAACCTCCTGGACTTCTCAAAACCAAAGGATGCCGACCTCAGGGATGCCGACGTGAACAACGTCGTGCAAAAGACCCTCACCCTGGTGCAAAACATGCTGGATATCTCGAACATCGATACCAGGCTGAACCTCGGAGAGGGGCTCCCGCATATAATGGTGGACGAGCACCAGATAGAGCAGGTCCTTGTAAACCTGATCGTGAACTCGATCCAGGCGATGTCCGAAGGCGGCATGCTTTCGATCACTACACGCGCGGGTGCCGGGAACGAGTTTGTGGAGATAGACGTTACCGACACGGGGAACGGCATTCCGCCGGACCTCCTGCCGCACATATTCGACCCGTTCTTCAGCACGAAGGGTGTCGATGGCACCGGGCTAGGCCTTTCCGTCAGCTATGGTATAATCAAGAACCACAAGGGCAATATAAGGGTTGAAAGCCAGGTGGGGGCAGGGACTATGTTCATTGTCGAACTTCCAATAAGCAAAGGAGTCAAAACATCGGATGAGCACTTATAGGGTAATGGTGATAGACGACGAAAAGATCGTCGGGGACATGGCCAAGTTGTCGCTGGAACAGGAAGGTTATCAGGTGGAGACCTTCCTCAACGCCGAACCCGCTCTCAAGAGGCTGGAAACCGAGCGTTTCGACGTGGTGGTGACCGACCTCAAGATGAAGGGCATAGACGGCATGGAGGTGCTGAGGACCGTCAAGTCCCGCTACCCCGACACTAAGGTCATAATGATAACGGCCTTCGCCAACCTGGACGCTGCTATCGAGGCGCTTCGGAACGAGGTCCATGACTTCTTCCCAAAGCCGGTCAAGATAAAAGAACTGAAGGCCTCGATCGCACGCGCACTGAACAAGTGAGGTCTTAAACTCCATGCTGAACCTCCGCGGTTTCCTAACTGGACGGCTGTTCAAGAAAAGGCTGCCGTTGAAGGACGTGTTCGGCCTTTTCAAGGGCGTGCTGGACAGCAACAACCACGCTCTCGAGGTGATCACGGACATGGGCGAGAAGCTTGGCGGGGACTACATATTCGACGTAGTCTACGTCAGGGAGGCCCACTCAAACCTTGCCGCCGCGATGGGGACATCCCTCTCCGGGTTCGAGGAACTTACGCAGGGAAAATATTCGCACCTGGGCGAAGCGTTCCGCCGCATCGACGCCTTGATAACGGCAGAGATCGAAGGGCCGGTCAATACTTCCGCTAGCTTGATAATCCCCTACAAAGATATCTCCACGGATGCCGCACGGGAAGTAGGCGGCAAGAACGCCGTGCTCGCCGAACTGAAGAACCACGGGACATCCAACGTACCGGACGGGCTTGCCATAACCACGCGGGCCTTCGACCTGTTCATGAGGCATAACGGCCTCGACGCAAAGGTCAAGGAGACCATAGGCGGCGCAGACGAGGAGAACGGGCTTAAGACCTTACGGGCCACGATAGAAGCGGCCGAGGTCCCGGCCGAACTGAGCATTGCCATGGATGCCGCCATTAAAGAGATGAGAGAGCGGCAGAAGGCCGAATTCTTTCTTGCCGTGAGGAGCAGTTCCGAGGAAGAGGACGGAGAGTTCTCCTTCGCGGGCCAGTTCGAAACGGTATTAAACGTACCGGCATCTTCGGCTGCACTAGAAGAGGCATATAAGAAAGTTATAGCCAGTCTCTACTCGCCCGGCTCGGTGGCGTACCAGAGGCGTCTCGGCTTCGATGCGGGACTAATGAAGATGGCTGTTGGCTGTATCATAATGGTGGACGCCGCATCGAGCGGCGTGATCTATACCGCCAGCCCGGGCGGGGACCGGAATGCGCTCCTGATGACCGCCTCCTGGGGCCTTGGCGTCAGCGTCGTTGAAGGCAGTGTAGACGCCGACCTGTACACTGTAGGTAAGCCCGCCACAAACGAGGAGCTACCGGCGATCCGTGACAAGAAGGCCGGAAAGAAGGACCGCATGGTGAGTCCTCCGGCAGGGAGGCGGCACCGAGAGTCTGCCTGTCCCGGTCGAGAAGACCGACACCTTTTGCCTAACCGACGGACAGGTACTGGAACTCGCGAAGCAGGCCGTCAGGATAGAGAAACATCTGGGCGGGCCGCAGGACATAGAATGGGCCATAGGAAACGACGGCGTAATATACATACTACAGGCAAGACCCCTGAAGGTCTCGGAAGGGGCTCCAGAGAAAAAAGTGGCGCATACAGTATCGCCCGACGCCCCGGTGCTGATGTCCGGCAAGGGCATGCCGGTACAGTACGGGGCAGGTGCGGGCAAGGTTTTCATACTGAAGCATGAAGACGACCTGGACAGGGTCCCGGACGGCGCGGTGCTTGTAGCGCACACCGACTCATCAAATATCACCAAGGCCATGCACCGCCTCTCGGCTATAATCACCGACGTCGGCGGCCTGACCAGCCACATGGCATCGGTGTGCAGGGAGTTCCGCCTTCCTACGCTTGTCAACACCGGTAACGCAACCAGGACGCTTACGGATGGCCAGCCTGTGACGCTGTACATTGACGAAGACGGAAGCCCCGTCGTGTATGAAGGAGTGCTGAGGGAGCTTGTCGAGTACGCACAGGCCAAGGTGTTCGGGATGGAGGGCGTGGGCGAATACAGGAAGAAACGGCGGATCCTCCGACACATAGCTCCTTTGAACCTGATCGACCCCCTGAGGGAGGACTTCTCTCCGGAAGGCTGCAGGACACTGCACGACATCCTCAGGTTCATCCACGAGAAATCAGTGGCCGAGCTTGTGGAGAACGCCAGGCAGTGGGGCGAGCAGGCGAAGGGCCGGGCACCTGTAAAACTGGAGCTTCCTATACCGGCAGGGATAATGGTGATAGACATCGGCGGCGGCCTCGGCACGGACAAGGGCAAAGCCACTGCCACAGTGGACGACGTATCCTCCATGCCGCTTCGGGCCATATTGGGTGGCATGACACATGAAGGGGTCTGGCACTCAGACATTGTAGCCCTATCCGCGGGCGACTTCCTGTCGAGCATGATGCGGATGCCGGACATAACAGCCAACGCCGGGGAATATGCGGGATATAACGTAGCTGTGGTATCGGCTGAGTACGTCAACCTGAGCCTGAAGTTCGGCTACCACTTCAACATGCTCGACTGCTACATGAGCGAGACGGCAAGGAACAACCATATCTATTTCAGGTTTACCGGCGGTGCGACCGATATAACGAAACGCTCGCGCAGGATACATCTGATCTCCATAATTCTGGGGAATTTCGGTTTCAATGTGACAGAAAAGGGCGACCTGATAATAGCAAAACTCTCGAACCTCTCAAAGGATGGGATGGAGCCCATACTCGACCAGCTCGGAAGGCTGATATCGTATACCCGGCAGATGGACGCGATGCTCCACACCGACGAGGCTGTGGAGCATTATGCACGGAACTTCCTGGAAGAGAAGTACTGAGATACAAACAACCTGACCCCCGACCTACGGGACCTCCGCCCGTCCCGACAGCCTGACGCTTTTAATAGCCACCGTCATGGGAGAGCCCGTCCTGTTTATCTTCCTGTCGGTACCTATCCTGCCTATGGTGAGCGTCTTTGGCGGCCCTACCGGACCACCCGTAAACCCTTCAAAGCCTTTGAGGAACGAACTGAATGAGGCTGTCGGCTGATACCCCGGCGGCGCGCCGCGGCCCTTCGGCCCCCTCCTTGAATCCAGGCCCATGTATCTGCCGTTGACATAGACACGGCCATCCGAGGGGCCAGGTCCCCAGGTTACAGTGACTTTCAACTCCGTCCCTTCTCTGAGCGGGCCGTCGAGCTTGGACAGGTAAGGGAAGCTGGCCCCGCCGAACGCATCCTCCATCAGCATCGGGTGGATCGGGAAACTGCCTATCACCAGGTCGGTGTTGTTTATGCCTATGGTAAAGAAGGCCTTTTCCCTGCCGTCATACAAGGTGATGAGCGCTTGAACGTAATTGTGCGTTATCAAGGGTTTCCCTTCATCCCCCAGAAGCACCAGGTCAACCTCGAATGTCCCCTGCTCCGTGTCTAATATCCCGTCGGTATCATACGCTACATATTCGCCATCCTTCATCGGGGTCCAGCCGGCCTTCAACCGCCCGAATTCTTTTGGGGGCTCAAATGGCAGATGCCTTGCCCTGGGAGCTATGATCGAACCGTCTTTTACCTCAAAGATGGTCTCCCCGAAATAGACACCCGGCGGAGTATCTACCGACGCGCGTGACGATGCGGCAAAGACCGCCGTCAGAGCAAGAGACAATAAAACCGTTACAAGCCGATTAAAGTTTTTCATGGCATTATCCCGACGGTATCGCCGTCGTGCTGCCCTCTGCTGATCGTCGAACGGTTGCCTGAACCGTCCACCGCGATGACCGCATAGCTGTAAGTATGGCCGGCCAGGACGGCCGCATCGTTGCATGACAGGCAGACACCGCCATTCGCGAAGCAGGTCAACTTGTTCGCCAGCGTTATATCCGCGTCCGTCATGATAGTACCCTGTTCTTTCCTGTAGATCTCATAATGGTGGATACCGACGTTGTCCGAAGGCCTGCACCAGGTAAGATTTATCTCGCCCGTGCCCGGGGTAGCCTTCAGGTCGGTAACCGACGCGGGCGCCATCGTGTCCGCCCCTGTAGTCCCCGTTATGATGTTGGAGCTGGCCGACTCGTTTGCCGAGGTGTCCACAGCGGTCAGGACATACCAGTATTGCGTGTTGGGTATGCCTGTGGAATCGGTATACGAGGTGCCCTTCCCGCCTACATAGATATGCGGAAGCGACCGCAGGTCCGTGTCGGCCTTTATCTCGTAATTGGCCTTGTAGAGAAGGTAATGGTCGATCTGCCCGGAGCAGACGCCTCCGTCGTCTATGGATGCGGTCCATGAAAGGTCTATATCGGGCGAGGGGCCTATTGTCGCGTTCAGGTCGGCAGGGGCGCGCGGCGGGGTGGAATCCACGCACGGGGCAGGCGCCACCTGTCCCATAAGCTGAACGCTCAGTCCCGACCCGTTTCCTGCCATGTCGAACGCCTCGAGCCTGTAGTTGTACTGCGTCCCTCCGATGCCCCTTGCGGTATAGCTGGTGGCATCGCACGCTATCATGACCGTATCAACCTCGGCGGGGTTCTGCTTGTTGGCTTCGGTTATGTCGAGCGGATAGCGGGACCGGTAGAGCTTGTAGTACAGGAGCTGTTGGCCCGTGCCCGAATCGTCCACGTCAGTCGAGGCCGTCCAGTATATGTTGATGTCCGGGTAGACGCCGGTAGATACCGCAAGTGAGCCGGGTATCGAGGGCGGCGCATTGTCAGGCGACGGGGCAGGCGCCACCTGTGCAGACGCTACGTTTGAGATCGCGCTCCTGTTGTGCGCCGTCGCTGCATCCACCGCCACCAGCGCGTAGTAATACGTCGCCTCGTGGTCGCCGGTCCTGTCAGAATATGAGTTCCTTATGCCGGATACGGTCGCGATCATGGACACGCCGGGGTCTGTGGTCGAGCTGAAGCTTGTCTGGCTTCTGTATACCTCGTAATGGTCTATGCTACCCGCGCCACCGGAGTCGTTCAGGTCGGCAGCCGATGTCCATATCAGGTCTATGTCGGGGTAGGGCTGCTGTATCGCCGTAAGAGACGCCCCCCTCCATGTCGGAGACGTTGTGTCCTGCTCGGTAGTCCTGACGGTTGCGACGGCGCAGTTCGATATGTTCGACATGTTGTTCTCGTCGTCCCAGGCCCGAAGCGCATAGTAATATGTATTTCCGGGCGTCCCGCCTTCATCCGCCGCGCTGTTCATATAATAGGATATAAGGTTCACAGCTACCTGAGCGCTGCCGATGTTGTTCTCGGTGATGCATTTATCGGTCAGGAAAGGTTCGACGTTCACGTCGGCGCGGTACAACCTGTATCCGTTTACGCCGATGTTGTCGGCAGCCGCGTTCCAGTATACGTCCACCTCAGGCGAATCGACCGGGATGCACTCGGTGATCACCGGAGGAGACGGGGCCTGCGTATCCTTGCCCACTACTATGAACGGGCTGTTGGATATTGGCGACCAGTTGCCGATGGAATCCTTTGAGCGTACCGCGTAATTGACCCCTTCGTGGTCATACCATGTCGCGGTATAGCTGTTTTGGGTGCCGGCCTGGCTAGATGCGTAGGTGCCGCTGTAGACGAGGCTCGCAGTGTTGAAGTTGCTGTCGGTAACCGGCATCGGCGTGCCTGAGAGGCCGGTAGGCAGCCTGTATATCTCGTAGCCTGTCGCCCCCGTGCTCCCGCGCCCGAGGTTGTCGAGCGGCGTGCTCCAGTTGAGCATGACCTGGGTTGTGCCCACCGGGCTCGTTACGCTCAAGTCGGTCACCTTGTCGGGGCCGTCCTTGTCTTGTACGGCCCTTACTGTGGCCGGGCCGCTGGAGATGTCGGAACTGACCGCATTCACGTCCTCGGCGATGACGGCATATGCATAGGTATGGCCGACTTCGGCCTTCAGAGCCGTGTTCTGGAGGTTGTGCGTGAACTTCTCGCCCGGATATACCATGAACTCCCCTATTATCGGGAAGTATGACGCCATGCCGCCGCGTGTCTCCGTGATGTATATCCTTACCTGGCTCGCGTTCACCGGTTCGGAGAGAGTATAGGTAGGGGCCATGGAAGTATCGTTCGTCACCGTGACTCGCGTCACCCATGCTGAGCCGTCGTATGTCTGTATAAGGTAATCCTTCGGGCAGTAAGATGTAGAACTATAGAAGGACAACGACACCTTGTAAACCGGTATGGGTGAACCAAAGGCAAGCGTGAGGTAGTTCGGCCCGACGCCGTTTTTGCCGTACCAGTAGGTGGAGGTGTTCCCGTCGACGACATTTGACGCAGCGTAATTTGTCCCGGTTGAGTAGACGTGGCTTGCCGATGGCGTGGACTCGGCCGCGATGTTCCCCCCGTGGTTTATGGCCGGTGTAACTGTACCAAGCAAGGTCGCGCCGTTGAGGTTCACCAGCGCCGTCCCCTGCTCTTTCCCGTATACCTTATAGCTGGAGAGGCCGGCAAGGGTGACGGGCGCACTGAACATCAGGACGTTTGCGGAGCTTGTCTGCGAGCTAGTGGCTGTAAGGTCGGTTATTGCCGCCGGTTTCGCGAACACGGTGCTGGCAGCAGTACCGGATATGTTGCCTTTCGCGTCGACCGCCTGTATGCGGTATCTTGCGGACGTCCCGGCGACCAGCGGGGTCGGGTCGTCAAAGCCCTGGGCACTGCCTGGGACGCCGTAGTTCGCAGGCTGATAAAAACTGCCGTCGTTTGCCAGGAGCGCGCCGTTGCCTGCGTCAAGCCTTACCCCGTCCAATGTTATATCGACGGATGTGTCGGACGATGGCCGGATGATGACCCTTGCGCCGGAGGCGGTTGCGCTGCTGCTGAACGAACCGGAAGTAGTGAACATCGTCCATTCCGTACCGATCGATGGAGAAACCGTACCGATGGATTCGTAGTTCCCGCCGTTCGCCTGTATGAAATACTGGAAGGTGGCGGGCTTGCTGGCCTTCGCCCAGAACGACATCGAGTATGCCTTGCCAGCCACCGACTGTCCAGTGGTCGGCTCTGCCGAATTGACATACGTGTCGCCTGAACCGGCATACCTGATCTTTAACGCCCTGTTGTCGAATATCGCGTCCGTGACAGCAAACATATTTATGTTGCTCGCGCCCCATCCGGTAAAAGTGTCGGTGTTGGCATCGTCGGCTATTCCGCCATGGGTTTCAAACCCCGGGTTTGTGAGCCTGCTGCGGTGCACGGTCAGCCAGGTCTTGCCCTGGTCGCGGGAGGACTGTATCCGGTAAGAGGACAGCCCGGAAGGCGTGTAGCCCGTGAAGTTTCTGTCCGCCGGCGCATTCCATGACAGGCTGGGCGTCGTATAGTTCGAGGCAGGGGTGAGGGCTCCCGAGACTGTAATGTCAACCGGCGTGGACGTATCGTCAATGACGCATGGCACGGACGCCGAAGGTATGGACTCGTAAGGGGTGCTGCCGCCGTATGTCCCGTAGTTGGCGGTTACCGCTACTTCGTAGTTGCCGGGCTCAAGCCCTGTAAAATCAAGCCTGGCTGAGGTCCCGACGGATACCGATGAGCCAAGCCGGACGTCGTCCCAGTATGCGGTCCCTGTACCCGACATCTGAAGCTTTAGTTTGACCTGCGTAGTGGTGGCGGATGTTGTCCACATATCGGTAAGTTTCTGCCAGCCGGATGTGACCGACACCCCCGTAGCGGTATGCTCGGTTACGTAGCCTCCGGATGAGTTGTATTCTATGACCTTGAGCGCGGTCGTGCCGCCCGCCAGGGCGATGGGTACTTTTACATAGCCTGAATAGGTGTAGGCTATAGACGGCGCAACCGCCACCATGCCAGACCCAAGGAACTTGTCGCCGGCATATGTGCCGGTGAGCACTGCGCAGGACACGCCATCCGCTGAACTGGAGTAATCCCTTGCGGCCGTCAGCGAGCTTGCCGTCCAGCCTGTGAGGTCGACCTCGAAGCTTCCGTTTGACACCAGGTTGTCCACCGGGTTCATCTGCGCCCAGGCACCTGAGTTGCGTCTGACATAAAGTTTGTAGCTCCTGAAGTCGGCGGTATAAGACGGTGCGGTCCAGCTCAGCTTCAAGCCGCTGTTGAAAAGCCTTGCGGAAGACAGGTCTGACGGCGGCTGCGGCACGTTGATCAGGGCGTTGTTGCCGAGCTTAGATTCCCTGCCGGAAGACTGGTCCAGCGCGGTGACCGCGAAGTAGAAATCCGTACCGGCCGCTGGGATATCCGCCGTATAGCTGAGAGTTGTTACAGTCGTTAGAAGGTTGCCAGGGACAAGGTCTGCCTGTACAAACGCCGGACCCGACTTCCTGTAGACTTTGTATCCTGATATGTTTCCCTGGTTACCCGGCGCGGTCCAGGTAAGTTGGGCGTGCATTTCTTTGGACACCGGCTTTGCGGTAAGCGTAGTCAAGGCAGCCGGGGCCGGATCGATTATACTCACGCTGAAGCTGGTCCCGGCAGGTACCGGGGATACGTTGCCTGCCGCATCCAATGCGACAACGGCATAGGAGTAATCCTGCCCGAGCTGGGTAGTGGCATCGGTGAACGTGTAACTATTGGTGTCCGCGCTACCGTCTGCGCTGAGGCTGGTGTCGGTTACCGGGTTACCGGCGACGCCAAGGAAATTGCCTGAAACGATATCGTCGTTCGCCAAAGTGACAAGGCCAGACTTTCTGTAGACCTTGTACTGCGTAACGTTCACGTTGTCACCCGGGTCGTGCCATGTCAGCTTTACGTTGTATGTGCCGTCTACCTGTGCGGTAGTCTGGTCGGCAATTGTAGCCGGGGCATAGGTGTCGGCGCCCATGGCTGCCATCACACAGTTTGACACGAACGACTCGTTGTTCTCCGGGTCGCAGGCCACCACCGCGTAGTAATAGGTGGTGTTAGGCTGGCAGGTCCTGTCGTCATAGGCCATGCCCGAACCCGGCACCCCGCCTGAAAGCGCCTTGTTTGATATCCTGGCGGCCGCAGCCTTGGTATCCTGCATGATAGGCTGGCTAGACCTGTAGACGTTGTAATGGTGTGCGCCCTGGCCGGGTGCGTCGGCAACGGCCGTCCATGACAGGTGGATAGTGAGGTCCGGGTCCTGCGAGACCGCCAGGTTAGTTACCGGGTTGGGCGGCCTTTTGAAGTCGGCCTTGGCGGTAGTGAGGTTCCTCCAGCCCTGATAGCCACCTGACCAAACCTTCGTGTAGGAGTGGCACTGGAAAATGCTGCCATATGAGGGGTTCGGGTCCTGGGTCGCGTCCGCCTGGCTCATGCAGCCCTGCTTCAGGAGTTTGTTCATGCTGGAGCTGTGCGGGAAGTGGCATGCGGAACACGAGAAATTGTGGTAGTCGCTCCCCACGCCGTTGCCGTTTTTCGAGATGTTGTGGCTTATGGTTGCGCCGCCCTTCACGGCCTCGTGGCCCAGGAACTTCGTATTAGCGGCAGCCATGCCGCCGGAAGCCGTGCCTATGATATCGTCCACCTGGTGACACATGAAGCAAAGGTCGTTGGCGTTTGAGGGCGGGTTGACCGACGTGACCTGGCCCCTGCGCGTGCCGTCCTCGAAAAAGTCGCTGCCGTCGAACGGGTCAGGGTCGCCGCAGCCGCCACCGTGCTGGACGGAATAGACGCCGCGCCCGCTGTGGTAGAGTTTCGGCCAGTTGCTCTCCCTGAAGTAAGCCGCCCGCAGGTCCGGCGCGAAGCCTGAGCCGTGTTCCTTGTGACAGGCTGTGCAGCCCATCACGCCTTCCTTCATCGGGTGGTGCGAGCTGGACGCGACGTTACGGGTGAAGTTATCGGGGGCAAGGTCCATGTCGAACGTGTCGATCTGGGCCCTCTCGCTCGCATGGCAGCCGGCGCTGCTGCAGAATACGTAGAACGGCTTGCCGGTAGTCGGGTTGCCGAACCCCTTGAAGTTGTAGACGCTCCCGAACTTTGGCGACGTCATGTTCATGTAGAGTGGCATCGTAGACCTTACCAGATTGGCAGCCCCGGTCCCGTGCGGGTTATGGCAGTATGTGCAGTTCTTGTCCACCCCGTGCTTCTTGCCGAACGTGAGGCCCGTATAGCCGGCATATCCGTTGTACACCCCCATGGACGACTTGTGGCATGCGGAGCATACCTTGTTTACCCCAAGCTCTTCCATGCGTTTACCGCGAATGGTGGAATGCGCGCCGAAGCTTACGCTTATGCCCGAGGTGCTGCTTATGTTCTGGAGCAGCGTCGCTGTGTTCGGGCTGCCGTGCGGGTCGTGACATTTCTTGCACGAGATGTTTCCGGCGGCGTCATGCTGGGAGCCTGCGTATGCGGCCTTGTTCCATTTATTCCACTTCCCTGTGGCGGGGTCCCACTCGGCCCCGGATGTGCCGGTGGAGTAGCCGGGGAACTTCACGCCGGGCGCGCCGTTTGAGTCGTGGCAGGAGATGCAGAATGACGTGTCAGAGACGGCCGCAGTGGAACTGTCGTCCGCCTTCACTACAGGGGCCGTGCGGGTGACGACATGCGGGTTGTGGCAGTCCTCGCACTCAAGCTTTGCGCCCTTGGCCGACTGTTCCGCCGCATTTATTATGTGGTGGCTTGCAGTACCTTCGAACTTCGCCTGTATGTCGATGCCGTTCCTGCTCTTTGCCGGGTCGCTGTGGCAGTTGTAACAGAACGTCTCTTCGTCCCCCTTCGCATTCTTCCTGAGGCCCTTGTTCTTCGAGCCATGGTACTCGTGGCAGTCGGTGCATAACAGGTTCGCGTTTACAAAGTGCGCGCCGCCGACATGGCCGGCCGGGAGCCTTGGCGGCACATGCTCGACCCCGCCGCGCCAGAAGCTGGTTGCGACTGTGGTGTCCGGGCCATGGCACTCGAGGCAGAAACTGTTTATCGTGCGTGCGGCGACCGGGTCTGCCCAGACACTGGAATCCGAGCTGTAGTTTATGAACGTGCCAGGGTTCTTCCTCAGGCGTACCTTGCCCTGCATGTGCCTGGACTGGTCGTGGCATTTCAGGCATTCCACCGCTGACGGCCCGGCGGCCCTGGGGTCGAACTTTATTGGATGTATCGAGTTCGACCTCGTCGGGTTTGTCGGGTTGTCGTTGAACTCCGACTGGGTATCGGGAAGCGATGTGTTCTCGTTATGGCACTGGTAGCAGTTGGTCAACTGGCCATCCACCGTCGCGATGAACGGGTTGTGCGAATCGTGGCACTGGGTACACTCCTCTTTCACGCTCCCGGGAGTCGTCACCAGGGCGAACGTGCCCTTGTATAAATGCCCACCGGCTTCGTCCGCAACAGTCACGTCCGGCTTGAGGTCGGGGTGCTTGCCGACCGACGAGACCGTCAGGCCCCTCTCGAAGGCGTCTGGAGGAGGCGGAAGCGGGATCCTGTTGCCGTTATATGTCGTGACCCCGCTGTGGCATGCGAGGCAGTGTTCGGTGGTAGAGGTAAGCGGCTCGTTGTCTCCTCCGCCCATCGGGTCGGTCAATCCAAGCGCGACCGGCTGCATCAGCTGTACGGGCTGTGCGGGGTCATACCCCGGCTTGCCCGGCTCGGTGTTGTCCCGAAGCATGTTTGTATAGTTGCTGCCGTGCTGGTTGTGGCAGTCGCGGCACATCATCGGACGGCCGGTAGCCTGGACATAATGGCCCATGAAGGTGGTTATAACATCGTAGCCCTTCGTATCCCTGTGGTCGCGAGGGTTGTAGCTCAGCTTTATGTTCTTGAGGTGTCTGCTCCCAAACGATACCCCCGGCGGGAGGGTGTTGTCGTGGCACCTGAGGCAGAACGACGCGTCACCCGGCATGGGCTCCCTCGGTGCGTCCGGGTTTGTAGTGGCGTACTCGCCAGCCGCTTCATTTGTGGCCTGGGCGCGGTGCTGGTCATGGCAGTTGTAGCATTCGATCTTGGCGCCGCCGAGCCCTACCTGCTGGGAATACTCGACCGGGTGGTGTGAACGTTTTTTGATGTCCGTCTCAACGTCGTAGGCGGGTGAGCCGTCGTGGCAGTTCAGGCATATCTCGACGTCAATGCTGCCATTCGCCTGATACGGTATGGTCGTCGATATCCTCTTGAAGCTGGCCCTGGAAGGTATGCCCGATATGCTGGACACGAGCATGACCCTGTGGGTGCCGGTGGAGTAGCCTATGAACCCGACCGTGTCGGACGAGTCGAGTATCCCGTCGCCGTCGATATCGTCAGGGATGCCGTCACGGTTTATATCCCACGATTCCCTCTGCTGGCCGGCCTGGTTCGAGCCATGCGGGTTATGGCAGACCTTGCACGGATAGGTTATGCCGTTTGAATAGTTGCCGAACCCTTTCCTCCGCTTGAGGTGGTTGCCGTGCGCGGACTGGTCATACTTCGACTTGTCCCAAACGCCCTCTGCCGGATACTTTACCCTTGCCGGCGGGTTCGGGCTGTGGCACTTTACGCAGAAGTCCTGGTCGGCCTCGATAGACATCGTATGCCGGCCACCGGCGTCGCTCACGTTCTTGAATGCCATAAGCCGTTCGGTTATCGTGTGCGGGTCGTGGCAGTCTTCGCACTCGATCTTTGAATCGTCCGCGGTCCCGGCGATCCCGTCCGGCCCCAGCTGGTCTGCGTCCGAGATGTTGTGGTGGGTAAGCATCTTGAACCTGGCCTGAACGTCCTCGCCGCTCGCGGTATTGGGCGTAACCGAGTTATGGCATGTGTAGCAGACTTCCTCCTCCTTCTTATACAGCATGCTCGGGACGGTCTTGCCGCCCACGCGCGAGCCGTGCGGGTTGTGGCAGTTTACGCAGGTACCTCTTCCGTGTCTGCCGTCCGTGACATACCTGCCGGTGGACCTGTTGCCGAAGGCGTGCACCGAGCCTGAATACACCTGGTAACCGCCCCACTGCGGGAGGCGCGCATCGGTGCCGTAGTGGCATGCGGTGCATACGGTTACGTTGTCCCCGGAATATGTACCCAGTACAGGCTTTGCGTTTATCGTATCCTTTATCAGTTTTATCTTGGTTGAGCCGTGGTGTGTGTGGCATGCCGAACACACCACCTGTCCTCCGTGTGTCGAGCCGTGTCCCGCAGAGGTATACGTGTCTAGAATGTTCTGCGGAGTCCTGCCGCCGATACTGACAGGCGTCTGGTCGTGGCATTCAAGGCAGAACGCGGACGAGGAAGAGACATCGAACGGGCCGGAAGAGCCGTGCGAAGTGTCCGGATCGAATACCTTACTTGCCGGACTGTGGTTGATCTCATGCCTGGACCCGTGACATTTTATGCAGTCTACCGACGTCGGAGGATTATAGTTTATATTGTGTATCGAGGCCCGTGTGTCAGGGTCGGCACCATTTCGCGGGGTGTTGAAATCGGCGTCCGGGTTGGGGTAGGGGTTGCCGGTACCCTGTGTGTGACAGTCAAGGCATCTGGATGTATAATAGCTGGAACTGCCCGTGTAGTTTGCAATAGCCGGGTTATGTTTCCTTGTGTGGCAACTGGAACAAGGAGTCTGGTCGGACTGCCCATGCTGGCCCACGTAACCGCTTCCTGTAGGTATTATCTTTGCGCCCTTGTACCCCGCCCTCGTGCGGTTGTGGCATGCCTCGCAGAACGCGCGTGAGCCGAAACTCATCCCTGCAAGGAACCGTGCGGTATACCCGTTATATGCCCTGGCTGTATAGTTGAGGTTCTTGGTGTTTTGCGAGCTGTGGCTCTCATGGCAGTCAGAGCATGTAAGGGAGTGTGTATTGTCATGCCCGCCTCCGGACCACTCCGTGTTAATGTTCGGCGCGCCTGTGACGCCTGCGGGCATAACGCCCGAATGGCAGGAAAGGCAGAATACGGTCTTATCCGTCATATACTGGCTCGCGTCCTGCGGGTCCATCATCACCTGCGACTGGGTGGCCTTGTGCACGTTGTGGCAGTTGACGCAAGCGACCTTGGCCAGGTCGTGGCGGGACACCATCTGGAAGTCGGCCTTAACGTCCCTGCCGCTCTTTGTGTTAGGCGTTATCTCGTTATGGCAGTCGTAACATAGCTTCTGGTCGCGCGTATCCACGAGCATCTTGTCATAGCCCCTGCCGTGCGGGTTATGGCAGTTGTCGCAGTCCCCTGCCGCCTCCCCGTGCGTGCCGCCGGGGTTAAGTGCATTTACGCTCGTCTTGTGGATGCCGGAATTGTAGGCCGTCTTGCCCTGGTAATAGCTGATAGAGGAGGAAGTGCCCAGCCTGAGTTCGTCCCAGTATACCGTGCCGGAGCCGGACAGGAACAGATATATCCTGATCTGCCCCGTTGTCGAGGAAGTCGTGAACGTATAGGTGACCCTATCCCACCTTGAGGTAGCCGCAGAAGACGTCCCCACGTTGACACTCTTTACACTGGAGCCCGCGCTCGTGAATTCGTACAGGCTGACATAGGCCGCGCCGTCGGTGATCGCTGCCGGGATGTAGCGGAACACCGTGAATGTGTACTGGGTATTGGGCGATACCTGCCAGAGCGGGGAGTAGGAATAGGTCGAGGCAGCCGGAGTGCGGTATTGCTTCATGGAGCCGCCACCCAGGTAGTAGACCGCCGTATCAAGCGTCTGGGTAAGACCGCCCGTGCTCCAGCCGGACAGGCTGCTGTCGAAGCTGTAGCTTGCAACAGGGGCAGACACCGTAACATGGCAGGCAAAGCAGGCCTCGTTGACGCCCGAGGCGTTGACCGCAGCCTGATTGGCCGTGCCGGTGTGCGGGTCGGTGATGGTGGTCTTGATGGCCGCCTTCTGGCCGGTGCCGTGCGGGAAATGGCAGTCCTGGCAGATCCTGGCAGCGCCCGGCTTCCCGTGGCCGGTGGCGTTGAACGAGCTGAGGTCCGGTGCCTTTGTCCCGTTGTGGCAGGAGAGGCAGAAATCCTGGTTGTCGGCCGCCTTCAGCATATGGTCGTTGGGTGAGCCATGCGGCCTGTGGCATGTGAGGCAGGAGATGTCCTTACCCTTGCCGTACGGGTTGTCGTCGTAGTTCAGTGCCGAGTCCGGCACCGGCTCGGTAACCGTCGTTGCGCGGTAGAAGGTCGAGTGCGTCATCTGCCTGTACGTGTTCCTTGACAGCTTGTACTGGTTGCCCACCGAAACGTTCGAGAACTTTGCATGCGGCGGGTTGGGGTCGCTGTTATGGCATACGAAGCAGTACTCGTCCGTGTCAGTCACCGCATCAGGCCCGGCTGAGAGGAGCTTCGGCTTGCGGGTCGTGGAACCCTGGTTGAAGACGCCGTGCG
Source organism: Nitrospirota bacterium (assembly GCA_963845245.1). Classification (GTDB taxonomy): domain Bacteria; phylum Nitrospirota; class JACRHJ01; order JACRHJ01; family JACRHJ01; genus CAWJRJ01. The sequence continues at coordinate 34,631 of CAWJRJ010000015.1, read as the reverse complement.
GGTTGTGGCAGAAGGAGCACTTGTTTATCTCGCCGTCCATGCCATACCTCGGGAAATGGATATGAGGCTGGCTGAACTCCGCACGTATGTCGTAGTGGCTGAGCAGGCTGGCGCTGTTTTCAAGCGACGGGTCTATGCTGCTGTAGTCGCTGAATGCGCCTGCATGGCACTGGTAGCATACCTTTATCTCGTTGCCGCGCTTCAGGTTGTGAGGGTAGCCCTCGCCCAGGTTTACCTGGTGCAGGTCGTGGCAGTTGATGCAGTGGCCCTCGTCGTTGTCTATGCTCAGGTCGTGCGGCCTGCCCGTCACGTCCGCCATGGATTGCGTGCCGCTCAGAGCCAGCCCGGCGACGATAGCCAGGGACAGCATCGATATTAAAAATCTACGTATCATAGGAACTTCCTCATGAGGGCCAAAACATATGATGCTCTCTATCTTTTATGGCACTGCTGGCACATCCTGTTACCGCCCTGCCTCTGCAGCGAATAGTTCTTCGAACCATGGCTTGAGTGGCATGTGATACAGGTGACCATGTCACCCTCCTCCAGCGGCACCCTCGGCGTCAACGCCGAGCCTGACCAGTTCCGGTACTCCCTGTCCGTGAGCCTGAAATCGACAGGATGCCTCGTCCACGGATTGCCTCCGCACCTGTTCAGCTTTGTATGGCAAGAGGAGCAGAACTTCCCGAAGCCGGACGTATAAGTATTGTTCGGACCGGTCGAGCTTAAGTGGCCGAACACCCGAATCCCGGTTACGTTCTCTATGGTCTCCCTGAGCATCGCGAAGTTGTCGCCGCCGTGGGTGTTGTGACACTTGCCGCACCGCAGTTCCAGCGTCTTGCCGCCAGGCGCCGTATGCGTGCCGTCAACCTCGTGCCATGACTGCACGTCGCCGCCACCGACGGAATAGTTGCCGAAGGAGTTGCCTATCGAGGAAAATACGTTGAAGCGGCTGGGCGCATTTATCTTCACTTCCGGGTCATTCGACTTGAACTCCGTGAAATTCTTGATACCGGAATGGCAGTTGTCACACAGCTGTGATTCCTTCGCCTCCATAAGCAGCTTCTTGTTGTTCTTTGCATGGACGCTGTGGCATACACCGCAGTTCGCGTTATTCCCGTTGAAACCTCCGTGCGTGTTCTTATACTGGATGCCGGAGGCGTTGTAACCCTTCTTGTGACATTGCTGGCAAAGCGCGCTTTCACTCGACGTGAAATTCGGCATACGGAGCATGGCATAGCTGGCCGAGCCGTGAGCAAAGTGGCATGACAGGCACATCACCTTCGCCGACTCCACCTGCGCCCTGGGCGCGCCCTCGAAGCTGGAGAGGTTCGACTGCTCCTGCTTTGTCAAGGTAAGTCCGACCGGGTGGCGGCGGTAGCCGTCTACGCCGGAGCCGGTCTGAGAATAAACCGAATGGCAGGCCGTGCAGAACGCGGTCATGCCGCTTGAGTAATTGCCCATGGCCCCGGCTCTTACTATTATTCCGCTCCTGCCGTTCACGTCGTCCCTTAATATCCTGTAGTTGTTGTTCCCGTGTGGGTTGTGGCATGTGCCGCAGCGGTGTTCCGTAGTAGTCCCGCCAGGCGCCTGGGAGTCGGTCTTGTTTATGTCGTGGTGGCTTTTTGATGAACCGCCCGTGGTGCTGTTATAAAATGCGCCGAACGAGCCGCCCGTCCCGTCCCAGCCGTCAGGGGTTGCCGGCTTGTCCCCTGCCCACACCAGCTGGGCGGTCTGGTGGTCAGACCTCATACTCCCATCCGGGGCATGGCAGCCGTAACAGAGTTCTGATTCTTCCGCAGCCAGAAGCAGCTTCCTGTGGTTGGCGGTATGCATGCTGTGGCAGACCGAGCAGTTGCCGCCATTCCCGTTGAAACCGCCGTGCGTATATTGGACGTCCCTGTAGCCGTTTGCGCTGTCCAGGCCCTTGGCGTGGCAGGTCTGGCAGGTCTGGTTGCCAGGCAGCCTCAGCATATTCGGATACGGCGAGCCGTGCGCGAAGTGGCAGGTGGTGCAGGTGATCCTGTTCCCCGCCTCAAGAGGCAGGTATTTCTGCCCCTGCGCGTGTGCGTAGTTGGCCATCTCCTGCGCCGTGAGCGCCACATCCACCGGGTGGCGGGTGTATCCGGCGGCGCTCCCGCAGTTAATATACGACTTGTGGCATGCGGTGCATAATCCGGACATCCCGCCGTTATAAGATACCGTATGACCGTTCGCGTCCACGTTGGCTGAAACCACTATGTTCGCCTTGCCGTTAAGGGTGGTCTTGAGCAGGCGGTAGTTGGTGCTGCCGTGGCCGTCATGGCATGTGCCGCAGTGGACTACCGTTGCCGAATCGCCAGGCGCTATCCTCGCGTCGCTGTTTACCGGGTGCATCGAAGGCGCGTTGCCGCCGTTTACCGGGTCGTATGAGCCGAACGAACCCGCGGTGCCAAACCATGATGTGGGAGAACCAAAGACGTTGCCCTTCCAGACGTCCAGATGGCTTGCGTTCTTGTTGGTGCTGGTGCCGGGGTTGTCGTGGCAACTGACGCAAATAGCCGTCTCCGCGTCCGCCTTTAGGAGCTTTGCGTTTCCTTCGGCGTGCATGCTGTGGCAGTCTGAGCACGTGCCGTCGTTACCGGCAAAACCCGCATGCGAGCCGGGCGTCCCTGCATCAAACGTGCCCTTGTTGTGACATGTCTTGCACGCGTTGACCGACCTGCCGCCCGGGAACTTCAGGTTTGCCGGTTCCGCCGAGCCGTGCGCGAAATGGCAGCTCACGCAGGAGATGGTCTCGTTTGTCTCTAGCTCAACCTTCGGCGTGTAGCTGGTGTTCGTCCAGAAGTTGTAGTACTCCGCTGGATAGTCGGTAAGCCTTATGCCTACAGGGTGTCTTATCCAGTTCCCGTTCCCGTCGTCCGTCGTCCTGTAGTCCGTATGGCATGCAGAGCAGAATTTGACCAGCCCTGTCGAGTAGTTTACAAAGTTCCCGTCTACGTCAGTCCTGGCCGTCACGTAGATGCCGGTTATGTTGTTCACGGCCGTACGGAGCACCCTGTAGTTTTTGCTCCCATGCGGGTTGTGGCAGGTGCCGCAGCGGTGCTTTGTCGTAATGCCGCCGGGAGCCGGGTTCGCTTCGTCGTTGACGGAGTGCAGGCTGTGGGACGTGCCGCCCCTGAGTTCCGAATACGTCCCGAAAGTACCTCCCGTACCCTTAAGCGCCGAGGCGTCCCTCGTGGTCGTTATATCTCTCCACACGTTGTATTTCGAAAGGCTCCCGCCGCCGTGGCATTTCAGGCAGAGCACGCTTTCGGTCGCGTCCGTCAGTAGCATCCTGTTCGCCTTGGAATGCATATCGTGGCAATCGGCACACCGGCCCTGGTTCTGCATGAACCCGCCGTGCGAACCCGCGCCGCCCTCCAGGAACTTGTCTTTGTCGTGACACTGCAGGCACATCATGTTCTCGGGGGTATCGGCCGATTCAAACCTGAGAAGCGATGGTTTGGGCGAGCCGTGGGTGTAGTGGCAGCTTACGCATGTAATATTACCCGACTCCATAGGCAGCTTCTTCATGCCAAGCCCTGAGGTGTGCGGATAGAAAACTCCCGGAGGGATACCTACCGGATGACGCCTGTAGGGAGACTGGCCGCCCGTGATTTCCATCGAGGTATGGCATGTGACACAGTAGTCTTTCCAGCCGCTTATATATTCCTTGATACCGTCCCCCTGCTGAATGTTTGCGGCCACCCTTACCTGCACCGAACGCACTCCCCCTGTAACACCGTTGAAGACTATCCTGTCGCGTATAAGCCTTGCATTTAGCGTGTTGTGCGGGTCGTGGCATCCGGCGCAGGTGAGGTCCACCGTGCGTCCTCCCATTGCCACGTCCAGGCCGAAGTCGTGCACCGACCTTGCGCTGAAGTCCGGGCCGTACGAGCCGGGCTCGGTGCCCATCACGTTGTACACGCTTCCGCCGTTTCCGCTGTGGCAGGTACGGCATATCCCGTCTCTGGCGAGCATCGGCTGGCCTTGTGACGGCCCACCAAGGCTGTCCTGCATCATCTTGTCGTTTTGTGTACCATGCGGGCCGTGGCATTTCACGCATGCCATCTGCGTGTTGTTTGCATAGTCGAAATGGCCGTGGTTGGCAGGGTTTCCCTTCCAGGGCGTCTTTATGTCCGCGGCCTTCACGTTCGTGCCGTCATGGCAGCCGAAACAGAGCTCCTCGGTGTTGCCGCCGGTCGGTTTGCCGTTTATGCTCTGCCTTAGGTTGGGGTAGCTGTCAGAGCCGTGAGGCAGGTGGCACTTTGTGCAGTTTCCTGTATAACTGAATGAACCGAACTCGTCCGGCACAGTCGCAGAGTAGTTGTGTTGCGATCCGGCATAGTAATTGATAGCGTTTATGCTCCTGCCTGAGCTTGTGAGTCCGGGGCCGTTGAGGTGGCAACCGCTGCAGAGCGACAGTTCGTTATCCACCTTGAGGTTGGGAGAACCGGTGTTATGTCCGCTGACGTGGCACAACGAAAGGCAGCTGCTGCCGCTTATGTTGTCGTACATGATTTTATGTCTCGACGTCTTCCCGCCTTCGGCAAAGCTCGTTCCAAGGCCCATCAGGCTCTTGATGTCCTTTGAGCCCTTGGCCGGCGCATGGCAACCATAACACGGGGCGGTCCCACCGCTCGGGCTGAAGCCCTTTTTGTGCAGATGACATGTAATGCATTTCTTGCCCGGGTTGTGGCCCTTTACGGAGCCGTCCGCCCTGTGGTAGTCCGTGGCGGTATGGCAGACCTCGCAGATCGAGTTGCCGCTGTCTGCGCCGAAGCTCTCCGCCCCGGTAAAACTTTTGAAGTCGGCCTCCCTGACACCCCGCGACGGCGTATTCACCTTGTCCCTGACAAGGTACAGGTTCCCGGAATTATGCGGGCCGTGGCAGTCGGTGCATACCGTCGCCTTTACGCTTGTTGTGTTCAGGTATCTGGGATGTTTTTTACCTTTATGCAGGCTTACTTTCGAGCTGTCGTGGCAGTCAAGGCACAGCAGCGCTGATTCCGGCTCGCGAAGCAGTTTACCGTCGTTGCTTTTTGCATTATGCGGGTCATGGCAGGAGGTGCACAGCACTTTCCCATCTTCCATATACAGCTTTATTGTTGTGATGTTGCGGAGTGTCTCGCCAGTACCGTTGACGTGCCCGAACGGGACGCCTACCGGGTGCTGGGATCTTTTCAGGATATCACCGGGGTGGTTGACCATGCCTCCGCTTCGATCGTTGTGGCAGTCAACGCATACCTGGTTGGCGGAATTCCCGACACGCAGGTACGGCTCCGGTATCTCAACATAGATATAGGCCGAGGAGGGCTGTGCTACATTGAATGTTACCGTCCCGCTGAGGTTGTTGTAGACATACTCGGACGGGTTCACCAGGTACTGTTTTCTCTTGCGCGGCTCTTCCACATTCTGCCAGTAGCCGTTGTCCCTGTAAACTTTGGTGTACTGGTTGAGGTACTGCCCGGTAGGCGCATAGTTGCCGAACAGCCGGTACTTCCTCCTGTCGGCATCTGTTGTAGTGTCGACCACCGGACGGCTTGATGACGCGAGGGGGACGTTGTCGACCGTCGTTTTCCCCATGGCGCCGTGGCAGGTCTGGCAGACTACCTTCTGGTCCGGCATGTAGGTCGTGCCTCCGAAACCCGTAGCCGTCGGGGTGCGGGTGCCGGCGTTGCCGATCTTGCCGGTCCAGCTATGGGATACCCCTCTGTAGCTTGTATTGATCCTGAAACCGGTAAGGTTTTTGTAGCCTATCGAGGAAGGGGACCCGGCTGACTTTTCATGAGCCTCGCCCGACGGGTTGTGGCATGAAAGGCAGAAAGCCGTATAGTCCGCTCTATTGGAGTAAGTGCCGAGTTGTGCTGGAAGGAAGCTACCCTGAAATATCGTATGACATGCAGTGCTGGTGCTGCACCCTGATGTGTAACCCGGTCTGTAGTTTGTATGGACCGAGTTTACCGTTACCGCCCAAACCGTGTTGCCTGCCAGCAACAACGCTATAATGCCGCTTGCTATTATGGCTTTCCTGCTCATTAAGCCACCTGCTAATTAGCGGGCTATCGGGAGGTATTTCGTAGTCCTATATGTATAATGCCCTTCTCCTGTGATGCACTACCGATTTTTGAGAAAGGCGTCAAGCCCCCTGTAAAGAATAGTTAAAGTTTTGATTAGAATACAGCCTTATACCTATTTTTTCATGCAAATATTGTACCATGCCATACAGTAAACACCTTACCTTAAAAATAACAACATCTTATAGGGTAAATCTAATAAACCTTGTCATGTATACGACCTGCTCAAGCGTATTATTTACGCTCAAAAGATAGCCTTTCCTGAGTGTTAATGCTCAAAATTCTGCAGTTAGACCTACGGACTTGGCCCGTAGTTTTGACCAAACAGGCTGGTATTAAGGGTGGGGAACGGCTCCAAACAGATGGTTTTCGAAGTCTACGGAAGCTACATACCAGGCGTGGAGACCGACAACGATAAAATCCGGGGGTACTTCGGTGAAGACTTTGCGTAGCGGCATAAAACAAGAAAGGCGGCCACCGCAGAGACCTTTGGGGAAAGTCTGGGGAAAGCCGCCTATCTCGTGATTTTAACTGCTTGATTTAGCAGTGAACTTTTGGTGGAGCTGAGGGGGATCGAACCCCTGACCTCTTGACTGCCAGAGCAATGCCAAGCTCTTGGATTAATTGAGTTCCATTGTGTCTCTTTGTTTCTATTTGTAAATCAACGATAAGGAAACTCACTCACCCATTGTTCCATTGTGTAGACTAGTAAGAATTTTATTCTCTAGTGTACGTTTCACTGTACGTATTGGCCCAAGAGGTGCCGATACTATGCTTTTAAATCAACCTCACCGGTTTTCCTGGCCCTGGCTCTAGCCCGAGCCCTATATATGCGTGCAAGTTCTCTCCTTCTTACATTGCATAAAGAGCATTCAGCCAGAACATTCATTGATTCCAGGCACAATTCCTCGGTCATCTCACGGGACTTGTGGCAACCCGGCCAATCAAGTTTTTTGCGGCCCATACGTCCCAATTCAACAAACTTACCAGAATAAAAAAAACCATTCATCCCAAGCTTTCCTTTTAACAAAGTGTTAATGAAGCTATTTAATTATCTCGCAAACCCGGTCGAGTGGCTGTGACAGGCAGTGCAATCCTTCCTGTCATAGTTTACGCCGCCAGAATGGTTCACAAAGCCTGAGCCGTCTCTCCTGTAATACTTCGTCTGCGCGTGGCAGACCTCACAAATGCCGTTATAAATTGCGTCTCCGTCAGCGAAGGAACCAAATCCTGTATACCGCAGGAACTTCACTGCTATCGATGTACGGTTGGGAGCTCTCAATGACTCCCATATGCCCTTTATGTTAGCGGTGTTGTGCGCTGTATGACAGGTCTGGCAGTTCTCTCCTTTGTGCGTTATCTGCGTGTGGCAGTCGGCGCAGAGTGCGTTGTTCGCATTAGAAGCCCGCAGGTACTGATAATCAAGCGAGACGTATATGTAAGAAGTCGGGGCCTGTGCTACTTGGAACGTAACCGTTCCATTAGTCTCGTTGTAGTTGTATTCCGCAGGATCTACCAGGTAGTTCTTTTTAATCTTGGAGTATGTTGGCCCGGACCAAAGGGTTGTGTCCCTGTATACTTTTGGGACTAGGTTCTTGTATCCCGCCCAGCCTCCGTTCTGCATGGTATATGTTTTCTGATCTAAGGTTGTCGTGTACTCCCACGTCCTACCCATGTCCTCAGACTTCTGCATCGGGTTATGGCATGTGACGCAGACGACCTTACCCGCGTCCAACCGTGAGAAGGGCTGATTGTTGTACTCGCCTGTGGTAATGTTTCCGTATATTGGAATCTTTGCGCCGCCAGAAGAAGCGTTCACCATGACTGAATGGTTCTTGCCATACAGGGCCTGATTGTGCGACACCCCGGCCGGGTTGTGGCAGGAGTAGCAGAATGAATTATCATTTCGGAAACTGGGCGAAAGGAATGTGCTCGCAGTCGTATGGCAAGCGTTGCAGTTACCACCGGATAATACCGCGTTCCAGTTGTAGTGTTGGAGTTCAGATCTGCCCATAGCTGAAACATTAACTGTTATACCAGCGCCTGGCACCTCTACATAGCCCGAGTTGTCCGTCGCGCGGCTCTTTATATTGTACGAGCCAACCGATCCAATATTCCAGTTGTAGCTCCATGAGGTAGTCCCGCTTGCATTAGCCCATGAACTACCGCCGTTAGTAGAAACCTCTATAGATTTGACTCCTAAACCTGAATCCCATGCTTTGCCAGTGATGGTGGTGTTAGCAACAGTAAGGTTCGCCCCGTTAGTGGGGAATGTGATAACAGACGTGGGTGGCGGAATATCGATAGAACTACGCAGGGCTATAGTGTGTAGCCCTCCACCTCCGATTGCGGTGACGCCGCTTAAACCAACGACCTGTACAGGTATATTTTTTTGTGCCGTTGTACCGTCACCAAGCTCTCCGAAACTATTATAACCCCAGGCCCAGACGGTGCCGTCACTCTTCAGGGTTATGCTGTGCCACGCCCCGCACGCAATTTCTGTGACTCCCGTAAGGCCAATGACCTGTATCGGAGCATTTCTCGACGTCGTAGTGCCGTCGCCAAGCTCCCCATAGCCATTATCACCCCAGGACCAGACAGTGCCGTCAGACTTCATGGCTATGTTGTGCCACGCCCCGCACGCAACTTTTGTGACTCCCGTCAGGCCAATGACCTGTATCGGGGTGCTTCTCGATATCGTAGTACCGTCGCCAAGCTGACAATTATAATTCCAACCCCATGCCCAGACAGTACCGTCAGACTTCACGGCTATGTTGTGCCACGCCCCGCATGCAATTTTTGTGACTCCGGTCAGTCCGATGACTTGCACCGGGGTGCTTCTCGATATCGTGGTACCGTCGCCAAGCTCTCCGAAACCATTTTCACCCCAGGCCCAAACCGTGCCGTCAGACTTCAGGGCTATGCTATGATAATGTCCACCTGATATCGCCGTGACCCCCGTCAGGCCGATGACCTGTACCGGGGTGCTTCTCGATATCGTAGTGCCGTCGCCAAGCTGACCGTAGCCATTATCACCCCAGGACCAGACAGTGCCGTCAGACTTCAGAGCTATGCCGTGATATCCTCCGGCTGCTATCGCCGTGACTCCAGTCAGGCCAATGGCCTGCACAGGTGTAGTACTCAGAGAAGTAGTGCCGTCACCAAGCCCTCCTTTTTCATTATTACCCCAAGCCCAGACAGTACCGTCAGACTTCAGGGCTGTGCTGTGTTCAAATCCGCCCGCGATTGCAGTGATGTGACTCAGGCCAACGACATGCACAGGGGTATAACTGTCGGTAGTAGTGAGGTCGCCAAGCTGGCCATAATTATTCCAGCCCCAGTCCCAGACAGTGCTTCTGCCTATGGTCACGGAAACCCCTGCGCCAGGAGTCTCGACGTTGCCTGCGTTGTCCGTGGCGCGTGTTGTTATGGTGTAGTTGCTCCCTTCGGTGGGAAGGGTCCAGGAGAAGCTCCAACTTGTGGTGCCGGTGGCCAAATACCAAATGGTAGAACCGCCACTGGGTGTGATGCCCACTTCGACGTTCTGCACGCCGGAGCCTGTGCGATCGTATGCTGTACCGGTGATGGTCGTGCCCTTGACGGTTAACAACGCGCCAGCAGTCGGCGCGGTGATAGTTGAAGAGGGCGGGGTATTATCCACCGTCACAGTTACGCCCGTACCGGGCGTCTCCACGTTGGTCGCGACGTCCGTGGCGCGAGTCGTTATGGTGTAGCTTCCGTCGGCAGGCAAGGTCCAGAAATATGTCCATGCAGACAAGAGGGAACTGGTCGCATACTTTAGGTCATGGTTGGTAGTATCGTAGTAACTTATACATGTCTTGTTATTGGAATCTAGCTTAATTGTAGTATTCGACCCTATGACGCCCGTGTTATCCACTGTGGTAGTAGCCCATGTACCTGATGCATTGGTGGCATATTTTAGGGTTTGGGTTGGTTGGTTATAATAAGTAATGTAAACCTTGCCTGTTGCGTCGAGGGCGATGGACGTATTGGCGTAATTTGCCCAAACACCGCTGTCCACTGTGGTAGTGGCCCACGTCCCTGACGAATTGGTGGCATATATTAGGCCATTGATGCCATAGTAGCTTATATGGGCATTGTTATTAGTGTCTAATGCTATGGCGGAACCCTGCCCCCCCACTTCTCCACCAGTGTTGTCAACCGGAGTTGTAACCCACACGCCTGAGGCATTTGTTGCATACACAGGGTGACCATTGTAGGTATAGGCAGTATAGCTGTAGTAGCTTATGTGCGCGTAGTTGTTACTGTCTACGGCAATGGAGGTACCCCAGTCACCGCCGTGTGAATCCACGGTAGTGGTACCCCAATCACCCATTGCGTTCGTGGCATATTTAAGAGTATGCACACCGGAGACGTTGACAGAATAGCTTATGTGCGCCTTGTTATTGCCATCAATAGCCAGAGAGTTGTTATAACCACCGGAGTCAACCGTGTCAACAACCCACGCCCCGGTTGTGTTAGTAACGTACTTGAGGGCTTGGTCGGTATTGTCATAGTAACTTATATGCACCTTGCCGGATGCGTCGAGGGCGATTGAAGTGCCCAACCCACCATCTGTCCCGTTTGTGCCTTTACCGACATTACCGGTGCCGACAACTGTGGTCGTGACCCACGACCCGCTTGCGTTTGTGGCATACTTGAGGTCGCCGTTTGTAGCGTTATAGTAGCTTATGTGCGTCTTGTTGTTTGAGTCTATCACCATGGAGTTTGATCCACCCACATCCCCAGCGCTGTCAACGGTTGTCCTCTCCCAGCCAGAGGCGTCATGCCATGTAGTCGTCCCGCCATTCGGGGTGATCCCTACCTCGACCTTCTGCACGCCGGACAGGTTGTCAGAAGCCGTGCCTGCGATTGCAGCACTCGTGCCTTTGATGTAAGCACCATCGGCGGGCGCGGTGCTTGCCGAGGAAGGCGCGGTGGTATCCCACGTCAGAGTCATGGACGAGGAGGCGGAATTGCCAGCTGCGTCTATGGCGGTGATACCTATCACATACGCCCCGTCTAAGCTTGCGGATACCGTCGTGGAAAGCGCAGTAGGAGTACCAAAGGTTATCGTCCCTGGCCCGGATACCTTGCTCCATGAATATGTCATGGTATTCACATCCGTCGCGGTCGCAGTCTGCGTGTACTGTATATTGGTAGATTTGTTCCCGCCCGCGTTCACGACCGGCGGGATGCTGTCAACGAGAACCCCCGCGGTGGTCGCGGTTGCGGTCCCGCTATGCCCGTCGTTCGCCGTTATCACGCAGGTGACGGTTGTGCCCTCCTGCTCGGACGCAAGCAGGAGCGTCGAGGACGTAGCCCCGGAGATGTTCGAATCGCCAGACTTCCACTGGTAGCTGAGCGTTACAGTATCACCGTCCAAGTCGTTCGTGCCGGTGCCGGTCAGGCTCAGCGTGTAGCCCACCTTCGGCGTCCCGCTTATCGCGGGAGTGCCTGTGAAAGTAGGCACTTTGTCGGGAACGTTTGTTATGAACTGGCCATAGGCATACGGATTCAACCCAACTCCTATAGTGGCAACGACGGTATTCGTCGAGGTGTTTATGACCGAAACATTGTTGTTGTCTACGCTCGTCACATAAACCTTCGTGCCGTCTGGGGTGACCGCAATACCGCAGGGTGTTGACCCGACTGGTATCGTGGTTATGATGGTATTGGTCGAGGTATTTATAACCTCTGCATTGTTAGTTCCCGTGTTAGCCGCATAGACCCTTGTGTCAGAAGGGTTGACTGCAACCCATCCCCAGCTTTTTACTCCGGCTCCTACATTAGCGATGACAGAATTTGTGGATGTGTCGATAACCGAAACTGTAGGTTGGGACCAACCATTGATAGTCACATAAGCCCTTGTGCCGGACGAGTTAAACGCGACGCCGGAGGGGTCGGGGGGTATGTTTCCAACCGTGCCGACGATGGAATTCGTTGAGGTGTTGATAATCACAACGGAATTGCTACCCCGGGTAGTCACATAGGCAAGTGTACCCGCCGGGTTGAACGCGACACCAAAACAGTCCCCAACGCTTATAGTGGTAATGACTGAATTCGTGGATGTGTCAATCACTGAAATGTTCCCGCTGCCAAAATTAGCAACATAGGCTCTTGTGCCGGTCGGGTTGACCGCAACTCCGACAGGATTAGTTCCGACCCCTATCGTGGCGACGACAATATCCGTCGAGGTATCAATAACCGAAACATTATTGCTGTTATGGTTTGTAACATAAACCCTTGTGCCCGTCGGGTTGACCGCAACGCCTTGAGGAGACGAACCGACACCTACCGTGGTAACGACGGAATTCGTAGAGGCGTCTATGACCGAAACGTTATTATCACCCGAATTTGGAATATATGCATACGGTCTCGAGGCGAGTGCGCCAGTTGCCGCACCAAGAACGAAAAACGAGATGATTGATAATACCACCAATAACTTCACGGCCATGTGCCTTGCCGCATTTCCCACAAGCCCCGATCCAACCAGTAGAATTACAAATACAACCGCCAAAAACCTCGTCGTGAAATTTTCCATGTTCCCTCCGGATATAACTAAAGTTATAGAAATGAAGAACGCAGGTATTTCAATTCACGAGAAGTGCACTGGTCGATGAGACGTACTTAGTAGATATTGCAATTACGGGAAGTACTTTGATAGCTGAGAAGTGCTTTAGTCGTCAGGTAGATATCCTGACAAAATAACTTATGGAAGTCTGTTATTGGACTAGCAAATGTTATGCCAAGACACACCAATAACATATTGTCATAATAAAACAATAGTTTAATATCATACAAGCTTCACGTTGCGCGCATATTAGCTCAGTTATTTATAGCGAAATCGCTCAAAATAGCGAAATTTTAATTTATTAATAGTAGCTACCGTTTTGCTAATTTATATCCTAAATAAAAGAACATGCGTATTTTTATCAATCCAACAGTAAAAAAACAATGAACTTGCTCCCCTTCCCCACATTGCTCTCAAGCTCCACAAACCCGCCATGCGCCTCTGCAACAGCCTTTACAATGGCAAGGCCAAGTCCGCTGCCCTTCATGCGCGATGCTGAGCTGGAACGGTAATACTTATCGAAGACGTGCGCCTGCTCCTCAAGCGGGATGCCGGGTCCCTCATCAGAGACCGTAACGGCAAGGTATTTGCGGCCCGCGCGCATACAATCCTCGATACCCACTGAGATGGCGGCGCCAGGAGGCGAGTGATTGATGGCGTTGTCCACCAGGTTTGCGGCCGCTCTCTCCAGCAGGTCTCTGTCAAAGATGGCATTTTGCAGCCGGCTACCTACATGTACTGACAGGGAAACGTCTTGCGCCTTAGCTTTAGCTGCGAACTCCGAAGCAACTTTCATGACCTCTTCTACTGCGTCAACGCTCTCAAGTCTCAGGCCGCGCCCGTTGGCTCCAAGCTCCTCGGACACCAGCAGGTTGTCGAGCATCCTGACAAGCCTACGGCTGCATTTTTGCATCCCATCATATACTTGTTTCGTCTGTTCCCCCTCCATTTGGGGGAGCAGCTCAGAATATCCGAGAATAAGCGCCAATCCGGACCGCAGGTCGTGGGCAAGCATAGAGCAGGTGTTCGGAAGGGCTGCCGCATCGCAAGATCCCTGTGGCACTTCTTGTGCAGTGGAACCCATCCCTTTTATTCCCTTTGATTCTTTAATCTTTTCAGGCGCGTTATTCATCTTTTGTCCCCCGCACCCCATCATTAAGGTTCCCGCCAACGGACGTAGACGGGTCCATCAGAGCCCAGAGTTCCTCTCTGTTGTAAAATATTTCGCCGCCTCTCTGGCCGCCAGCTTCTTCAACAACCCCAATGATATTATCCGGTGCATCATCCTGGGCCCTGTATATGCGCACGATGAAGGTAGTCATGGCCCACCCCTTTCTTTCACGGGAGAGAATAAACTTTGAAAGGTTACAGATAGGATACAGATATGAAAAAAAATTCAGATGCGGATGTTTTTCACAGAATGCGGAACGTAGATGTAAACCTAAAGGAGTGTACGGTAGATTGCCTGCGTCTTTGAGGAAGGAGCGAGGCCCAAGCCTTTTTTTATCTTTTCAACGCATTTATTGTAAAGCCTGACAGCTTCAGAGCGACGTCCAATCCTGTCGTTGCAAACCATAAGTCTTTGATAAAATTCTTCTATCAGATCATCCGCCTCAAGGCCCTTTTCATACAGGCTTATAGCGGCCTCGTAGTTGCCGAAGGATTCCATCCTCTCGCTTGCCTTGAATATCAGCTTTACAAAATTACTCCTTAAGTTTTCGCGAGTGGCTATAGCCCAATCATAGGAGTCGCCTTGAATAAAATGTCCGTTATAAAGCCTGATCGCCTTCTGCACAATCATATCATCAGGACTACTGGATCCGTTATTAATATGCTCGTCGGCCTTTGCGCATAAGGCCTGAAAAGCCCATGTATCGACCCATACTCGGGCTGGGTCAAGACCAACCTTGCCTTCTTTAAGGAACACGGCACCCTCCACTCCCAATAACTGACGAAGCCGGTGGAGGGTAATCTTAAAAGTGTTATGGGCAGCATCCCCGTCCGCATCTGGCCAGAGGATGTCGGCCAGACTGGCCTCGTGCACTCCTGCTCCCCCATGCACGATAAGCGCCTTCAGGAGAAGCAGCGGCATTTGTGGTGTTTTTCCTGAAAACACAAGAGGTACATCATCCTTCCGGATCTCGAAACAACCCAGTGTGTAAATCTTGAGAGGCCAAGGCCACTCTTCCTGATGGATCGGCGGCTCAGCCGGTGCAAGCCCACGCTTTTTTATTAGCCTCTTTACAAACTCTACCTCTATGCCTGCATCGATTGCCCTCATACAGTGTCCAAGCATAACGTCGCGCCGCCACCAGTGCATGTTGACATAACCGCCCTCACTGGCAAGTGACATAGCTTTCCGCAGGCAATCGAGTCCTTCGTCATTGTCGCCACAGCCAAATGCAATCCTGGATTTGATCAAGTAGCAATGGTACTCGAATATACCGCTACGCATACTGCAGGCTATCTCTAACGCCTTCGAAAGTTGTGATTCCGCCTCGGTTATTTTCCCATTTTCATATAGAATCTCAGATAGAGAGAACATGCAAATTGTTTGCCCTTGCGTAAAACCGATAATCGTCATAATATCCATTGCCAATCTGGCGTGATGCTCCGCAACGACTTTATTCCCCTCCAAGAGAGCTTTCCAGCTAGATATAATATGATAATAACCTTGGTCCATCCTCCGGGCAAATTTCGATTCTGTGGGCATTTTTTTCGATAGCATTTCAAATGCCTTACCGTCTTCTTCACTCAATGCGGATGCCATACCATGCATAATGATATGGGAATCCCATACATGTACTCCGGTTTCTTCAGCAATCCGCAATTCTTCATCTACTTTCCTTAAACAGAGTTCTTTTGAGGAAGTCACCATATAATAGAGGGCTTCTCCCGTCTTGATTGTCGTCTGTACAAGCCCTGATATGCCCTTCATGGATGTTTTCTCGAATAAATCCATAACCGCCTTTGCCCGTCCCAACTTCCCGAGCCAGGTGGAATATACCAGGAGATATATCCCGGCCAACAGTCTCAGGTTTATGTCAATGTCGTCCCGCAGGTGAATTATAGAAAATACTTTCTCCGTCCAGGCTTCCATATCAGGGTGATCTGGCAGCCGAAGAGACAAAGCATTGAACATGCTCATCGTCACCTTCGCTTCCATTTCTGGCGAAGGGAACGTATTGTCAGCCAGGAGCAAGTTATTTAGATTGGCTACCCATCCCTCTATATGGCCGTATTCCATGCTGTGCAGACAAAGATCGGCGCTCGCGCACCAGGCAAGAAACATCCCCATACGGTCACCTTGTGCCATGAAAAGCCTAAAAGCTCGTTCAAAGAGGACTATACCCTCAATCGGGTTTACTGAAGAATAGCAAACACCCTTCCAGTAAAGAAGATACGGTGCATCTTCCACCCTTTGAGGCGGCAGGCTATCAAGCCATCCCCTGACTGTCTCGCTTCTGCCCTGAGACAGAAGGCCCTCTGCGTGGTTTTGTATGAGTTCTGAAGCAGAAGCCCATTCATCGATGCTGATGAATATATCCACTGCATCTTCATACCTCCCGGCTTCCCGGAGGAGGGTTGCCGCGTTTTTCTTGACTTCCAATATCTGCTGGTCACTCAAGAGCCTGCGCGCCTGGGCCTGCAAAAACTCTCGAAACAGCGGATGATACTGGTAAAGTGATTTTTGCCGGTAATTGGTTGTGAAGAAGTTTTCTCTGCTAAGGCTTGAAAGTATTTTGCCTGCCGTCTTTATCCCTGTCAGCTCTTCCGCAGTCTTTGGGTCAACATTCGGCAGAAATGCGGTTTTTATGAGAAGCGCCCGGGTATCATCATCCACTCGTTTAAAGACTTCTGTAGCAAAATAATCAAACACGCCAAGACTTCCGATATTGTCTTCGCGAGGCGCAAAGTTCTCAATTTCCGTATCTTCAGATAAAAGCACTATGCCTGCCACCCATCCATCAGTAATCCTCTGAAGCGTGGAAATATGTTCACTGCTGTATTTTCTTTTCTTGCCGGTATGCAGCACGCCTTCTGTTTCGTCGATGCTGAACTGAAGGTCTTCCCAGCCGATCCTGCCCATCATGCTGTTGGCACGAATGCGAGCGAATTCACTATGAGGCGCAACCCTGCTTATGCAGATGATTTTTATACCCTCCGGAATCACCGATAATCCTGTATTGATTATTTCATGAAACCTGGCGGTCTCGGGTACATCCTGGTAATTATCAAATACTATTGTAAAAGGAGGTTTAATTCTGCTGAATAGTTCTTCAAAGTATCGGCGGGTAAAAATTGAGAGGGTTTCGAGATATTCAGGAGTCAGCACCGGGAGGGGCTTCTGCTTTCCAGCAAGTCCATTTACCGCAATGCCCATATAATAGAAAAAATTCGCTGCGTCGGCGTCGCCTTCGTCTACCTGGTACCAGAGGCATGGAATATTACTCTTGTCCAGGTAACTTGTGACAACAGTGGTTTTTCCGGAACCTGCTGGAGCAGCCACCCACGTCAAAGGCTTCAGCATTGCATCGGAAAGCCTGTCGAACAAGCGTCCCCGCTGATAAACATTCCGGACTGTGGGTTTTGTAACTTTGGCTAATGTAGCCTCTTTCACAAGTACCTTACCTTTTAAAAGGTTAAATTTTATTAATGTATTATAATCGATGTGATATTAATATCAAATGAATAAAAATAATTCCGCTATTACGTATAATAATCCATCGAGTTTGCAATAAAGTAATGCGTATGTATATTAGAGAGAGGTTCTTTAGGAAAGGAAAAAACAAATAGGCGACTTTCCTATGGCTATGGGATAGCTCAAAGAAAATCGCCCATTTATGATTATAACTGCTTGATTTAGCAGTGAACTTTTGGTGGAGCTGAGGGGGATCGAACCCCTGACCTCTTGCTGCCAGCTGAGGGGGATCGAACCCCTGACCTCTTGACTGCCAGTCAAGCGCGCTCCCAGCTGCGCCACAGCCCCAAATAGAGTGGCAATGTTACCACCGCATAAACCCGGTGTCAAGCCCAAAATGGCGTTTACGTTATGAATTTAAAGCCTTGCTACTTCCGTTTGCACTTCTGGCAGACACCGCCGCCGATGCTGTCCTCGGGAGTGGTCCCCGGCTCCGATTCCACCGCCCGGTAGCGCACCCTGCGGTTTTTCGCCCAGACCTCCTCGCCCTGCCCGGCCACGATTCCCCGCGTGTTGCCGAAGCTTATCGCATTTACCTTGGCCGCATCGACACCCCGGGATATCAGATAATCCTGGACCGCCTTCGTCCGCTTCCATCCAAGGTCTATACTGTCTTTCTCGGGGGTTTGCTGGTCATCATATCCGGCAAGCAGTACCATCGCCCCGGGATGCTTCTTAAGCCAGGCCGATAGCTCCGCGAGATCCTGCCTTGCCTCAGGAGAGATCTCTGCGCTTCCCTTCGGGAAGAAAATGTCGCCCCACGCCATACCCGGAGTAGATACGTCGGGGCTGGCCGCGAGGCAACTGGACACACCCAGCAGGATAATTATCAAGCATGCCATAACGACTTTCATGAGAACCTCCTCTTTCGAGAAGTATAGCAAACCTATACAGACTTCAGGCAAAAAAGAAGGCGTCCCTTTCGGGACGCCTTATAATACAAATCATTAAAAACTATCCACTAGTCACTACCGCCAGATCCGCTTGACTTCAGCGTACCGTTTGCGTTATGGCAGGTAGCACAGTCCGGAAGACTAAACCCGGAGGTAAGGACCTCGCCTATGGCCTGGACCTGCGCAGTGGTGAGTTGGAGCGAACCCATGCCGCCCCTGTTGGCTGCAATCGCGCTCTGTATGTCGGTTGCAGACCTGCCCATCACGGTGGAGTTCGAAAGCGTCCCATGGCAGCTGACGCAATTCGCGTTGTAGAGCGACACGCCGTCAGTGATCGTCGGTGCAGGCGTAGGAGTGGGTGTAGGCGTAGGAACAGGTGACGACGACAGTGCAGTCGCTATTGCCTGAACCTGTGCGGCGGTAAGCGACTTCATCCCGCTCATCGAACCGACGCCGTTGATTGCGCCCTGTATCGTGGATGCACTACTGCCCCTCTTACTGGAAGAAGCCAGCGGGCCGTGACAACCCGAGCAGTTCGAGTTATACAGGGCTGCGCCGTCGATTGAGACCGGAACTGGTGAAGGTACCGGTGCAGGAGTCGGCGTAGGCTTGGGCGCCTTCTTCGGCTTCGGAACATAATTTACCGTAGCACTTACAACATTGCTATGGACAACTGTGGCACCGGTGGCGTCCATCGCGTCCACTTCATAACTGTATGTGCCGTTCGCCATGCCTTTGCTTTTGAAGGACTTGCCTTTGGTGATACCCAAGCTTGAGCCGTTCATCAGTACACTGTAGGTGAATTTGCCCTTGCCGGGTTTTGTCCATTTGATGGTGACGGCATCTTTATTCACTTTAGCGCTTAGCGTCACGGGGCCAAGCGTAACAGGGGCCGGAGTAGGAGTAGGAGTCGGTGTTGGCGTAGGTGTCGGAGTCGGTGTTGGAGTCGGTGCAGGAGCAGAGGCCAAAACAGCTGCTATGGCATCAATCTGAGGACCGGTCAACATCATGGAACCCATGGCACTGACACTGTTGATCGCGGCCTGGATCTGGGCAGCGGTCCTGCCCATCTTGGCGGAAGTAGCTAACGGTCCGTGACAACCAGCGCAGTTTGAGTTATACAAGGCTGCGCCATCAATTACCGGGGGTATAGGCGTTGGAGTTGGAGTCGGTGTCGGAGTCGGTGTCGGAGTCGGAGTCGGTGTCGGTGTCGGAGTCGGAGTCGGAGTCGGAGTCGGAGTCGGAGTCGGAGTCGGTGTCGGTGTCGGGACCGGAGTCGGTGTCGGGACCGGCGATCCACCAAGCGCTATCGAGATCGAGAGTATCTGATCAGCGGTCAATGTGCTGAACCCTTTCATGGCTGACTGCATGCTAATACCCGTCGAGATCATCGCAGGGGTGGCACCAAGCCAATCTGAACTTGCAAGCGGGCCATGACATCCGGAACAATTGGCATTATACAACGTCGTGCCATCCGCCAGGGATGCGGCATGACCAGTCGTAGCGCCTAACATTACAAGCGTCGTTGCTGCCAGGGACATCAATATATGTTTTATAGTTTTCTTCATGAATTTTTTCTCCTTACGCATTGCAGACCAGGTATCACAACTAACAAGACCTTAACATTGCGACTATTCATTTTTTCTATAATCACCTCCAGCCAAAATGTTAACATGAGTATATTAATAATTAAACCTCTTGTCAAGAATAGTTACGATTAATTAAAATTAATTAATGGACTGATTTTATTGACTTTGTCGACTTGCCTATTCCAATTCTTATGAATTTTCAATTGCTTAAAAGCATGAATTATATATGACTGTCGTGGTCATGTAGGCATCGTGTGTACAATTAGGGCGCCCTATCAAACTTTTTTTTATTTAACAAACTGGGGGCCAGAGCCATCTCCTGTTGCGAGCTGAGCCTTGGTGAGACTGATCGAGCGCATGCCGCACTTATTGGCATTAATGGCATCCTGTATATCACCGGAGCTTGCTCTGGCAACCCTTGATAAAGCAAGCACGCCGTGGCATCTGGCACAGAGTGCATTGTACAAGGTCCTACTATCCGCCAGGGATGCGGCGTGGCCTGCTGTAGCTCCCATCATTACAACTGCCGCAGCTGTCAAGGACATCAGCAAACCTTCCATTAATAAAAAAGGCGCCCCCGGAGGGGCGCCTTATCGAGCAGATTATTTTCGTTTAATTAGACTAATAGTCGGTGGTGCTACCCGATCCGCTGGAACTATCGCTCGATTCGCTTTCCTTCAGCGAACCATCACCGTTATGGCAGGAAGAGCAGTCCGTACGGGTATACCCGGATGTAAGGGTCATACCTATCGCCTGGACCTGCGCGTCGGTTAGGTTGAGAGAACCCATGCCGCCCAGGTTTGCTGCTATAGCGCTCTTTATGTCGCTTGCTGACTTGCCCATCACGGTTGAGCTTGAGAGTGTTTTGTGGCAGCTGGAGCAATATGTACTGTAAAGTTTCGCACCGTTCGTAATTGCCGACTTGGGCACATAATTTACCGTAACGTTGATAGCGTTGCTTTGGGCAAGGAGGCTTCCGTTTCTGTCTACCGCATCCACCTCATAGCTGTATGACCCGTTCGCAACGCCTTTGTTGTTGTATACCATGTGCCTGGTAGAACCGATTTTCGTGCCATTTCTCAGTACGTTGTACGACACAAAACCAGAGAGACCGGATTTCGTCCATCTGAGTGTCACGTTGCTGCCCGATACACTTGAAGTCATCACAACAGTTCCGGTCGGAGTCGGAGTAGGCGAAGGTGTTGGTGTTGGTGTTGGTGTTGGTGTTGGTGTTGGTGTTGGTGTTGGTGTTGGTGTTGGAGTCGGTGTTGGTGTTGGTGTTGGTGTTGGTGTCGGTGTTGGAGTCGGAGTCGGAGTCGGAGTCGGAGTCGGAGTCGGAGTCGGAGTCGGTGTCGGTGTCGGTGTCGGAGTCGGAGTCGGTGTCGGAGTCGGAGTCGGAGTCGGTGTCGGGGCCACATACACGGTCACGCTAACGACATTGCTCCTGGCAAGGACTGCGCCGGTGCTGCCGATTGCATCTACTTCATAGCTGTAGGTACCGTTCATCATTCCCATGTCGGCGTAGCTTGATCCCATCATAGAAGTACCCACGCTAACGCCGTTCCTTAGCATGGTATAAGAGGAAACGCCCGTAAGGTTGGCTATCATCCAGCTTAGGTTCACGGTGCCGCCAGAGACGCTTGAGGTCAATGTGATGCTCGGTGCCGGTGTCGGCGTTGGTGTCGGTGTCGGTGTCGGTGTCGGGTCGGAACCGGCGAACCGCCAAGCGCTATCGAGATTGAGAGTATCTGGTCAGACGTCAACATCATAGATCCCATTGCGCCAAACTTACTCATGCCTGACTGCGTGCTAATGCCCGTGCTGATCATCGCAGGGGTGGCACCAAGCCAGTCTGAGCTTGCAAGCGGACCGTGACATCCGGAACAATCGGCATTATACAAGGTCGTGCCCTCTGCCAGGGATGCGGCATGGCCGGCCGTGGCCCCTATCATTACAAGAGCCGTTGCTGCCAGAGACATCAACATATGCTTCATCATTCTCTTCATGAATTTTTTCTCCTTCTTTGCTGCACATACGAACATTACAATTAAACAAACCCTGTCACTGATCTTTTTCACTTTCTCTACATCACCCCCATTCAAAAAGTTAACATGAGTTTATTCATAATCCTTTACATAGTCAAGAACTGTTACCATTAATTAATATTAATTAATTATCTGATTACATTGGCTTTATTGTTATTCAACACCTAAACTGATAAAAATTCTAATTAAATAATACTATTCAAAATAAAGTTGAGTTACCAGGTCAGTCTATTGAATTTCAACGTTATTACATCACAGGCGGTACGCAGAATTGAGCCAAGCCAAAAAAAAGGCGTCCCTTTCGAGACGCCTTATCAAGCAGATTATCTTAATTTATAACTCAGTCGCCGGAGCCTTCGCCCGACCCAACAGAGTCACCGCCTGATCCGCTTTCCTTCAGCGAACCGTCTGCGTTATGGCAGGTTGAGCATTCCGGACGGGTAAAACCGGTGGTAAGGGTCTTGCCTATGGCCTGTACCTGCGCATCGGTTAAGCGAAGCGCACCCATGCCACCCTTGTCGCCGTTAATCGCACCCTTTATGTCGCTTGCAGACTTGCCCATCACGTTAGAGCTTGCGAGCGATTTGTGGCAACCTGCGCAGGTTGACCCGTATAGTGCTGCGCCGTCGATGATAGATGCCCCCTTGGGCACTGCGTTTACTGTTACGCTTAGGACGTTGCTCTGGGCAATGAGGTTCCCGTTGCTGTCCTTTGCATCCACTTCATAACTGTACGTACCGTTAGCAATGCCCTTATTCTTATAGGACTTGCCTTTGGTTGTGCCCATGCTTGCACCGTTTCTCAATATATTATATGTGAACTTGCCCTTCATGCCAGGCTTGGTCCATTTAAGCGTTACAACATCTCCCTTGACCATTGAGGTAAGCGTGAGAGAACCAACTACTGGCGCAGGAGTCGGAGTCGGAGTCGGTGTTGGTGTCGGCGTGGGTGTCGGGGTGGGCGTTGGCGACAATGCAACTGCAATAGCGTCAATCTGAGATGCGCTCAACGTTATGGAACCCATACCACCTCTATTGGCACTGATTGCGCTCTGGATCTGCGTCGCAGTCCTGCCGCTTAACGAGGACATGGAATGACAGCCCGAGCACGTGTTATTGAAAAGCGCAGCACCGTCAACTGGCACAGGTGTCGGTGTCGGTGTCGGTGTCGGTGTCGGAGTCGGAGTCGGTGTCGGTGTCGGAGTCGGTGTCGGAGTCGGAGTCGGAGTCGGAGTCGGTCGGTCGGTGCAGGCACCAATGCGGCAGCTATGGCTGTAATCTGCGGACCGGTCAACTGTATTGAACCCATGCCGCCCATGTTTGCATTAATCGCGCTCTGGATCTGGGCAGCGGTCCTGCCTTTTTTGCTGGAGTTAGCCAATGCGCCGTGACAGCTCGCGCAATATGTGTTATACAGGGCTGCGCCGTCAATTGGAACCGGTGTTGGTGTCGGTGTCGGTGTCGGTGTCGGTGTTGGTGTTGGTGTCGGTGTTGGTGTCGGTGTCGGTGTCGGTGTCGGTGTCGGTGTCGGTGTCGGTGTCGGAGCAGGTGCCCCACCAAGCGCTATCGAGATTGATAAGATCTGGTCGGAAGTCAAGGGAGCAGTGCCGGTTGCTCCGAATTTTTTCATGCCTGAAATATTGGCAATACCCGTCGAAATCATCGATGGTGTGGCCCCAAGGTAATCCGAGCTTGCAAGCGGAGCATGACATCCGGCACAATTGGCATTATACAGGGTCGTGCCTTCCGCCAGGGATGCGGCATGTCCTGCTGTGGCCCCTATCATTACAACTGCTGTCGCTGTCAAAGACATCAACATACGTTTCATCATTTTCTTCATAATAATTTTTCCCTTCTTTGCTGCATATTCACACATTCCAGCTGAGAACTCCCTTACACTACGAATATTCACCCTTCACTTATCACCTCCCTTAGAAACTTTAAAGCGAGTATATACATTACATACCCTAGTGTCAATAATGATTACCATTAATTAAAATTAATTAATTGGCTGTTTTAATTGGGTTTTTTACCAGAATATACCAAGAATCAACCATATTGATTATTTTAATTAAGTACATAGAAGTGCTGATATGGCTGGGTAGTGCAACTGGGTTCTATCGGATTGGAAACCGGCTGGGACTATTCAGGTAAAGTTACGTGGGGCTCACAAAAAAAACGGCGTCCATAACGGACGCCGTTTTTATAATATATCACCTGCCACCCTCAGAATGAGTGGCTTGCCTTATTTTTTTCCAGCCACCTGAATCCTGATGACCGCCTTCTCAAGAGAGACCTGCGCCTGTTCGAACTCGACCTCTTCCGGTGTGCCACGAAGTTTGGTCTCTGCTTTCGTCTTTGCTTCTTCGGCGCGCCTCAAGTCTATCTCTTCCGCAGTCTCGGCCATATCGGCGAGGATTTCAACGCGGTCGTGGTCGACCTCCGCATAGCCCCAGGTTATTGCAATGTACTTCCTCTGGTCGCCGATGCGGTAGTTCAGCTCACCGATTTTCAGCGCAGTCAGGAACGGAGTGTGGCCCGGCAGCACGCCGAACTCGCCTTCTATTCCCGGGCAGACTACCTCGTCCACCTCTTCCCTGACCACCCTGCGTTCGGGAGTTACGATCTCAAGTATGAGCTTGTCCATGGGTTATACCTTTACGCCAAGCTTTTCGGCCCTTTCAAGCACCATGTCGATGCCGCCAACCATATAGAACGCCTGCTCGGGTATGTGGTCGTAATCGCCATCTGCCACACCCTTGAAGCCCTTTATGGTGTCCTCGAGACGCACGTACTGGCCCGGTGTGCCGGTGAAGGCCTCGGCCACGAAGAACGGCTGGGACAGGAAGCGCTGTATCTTCCTTGCGCGGAAAACCACCAGCTTGTCGTCCTCGGAGAGTTCCTCCATACCGAGGATAGCGATGATGTCCTGAAGTTCCTTGTACCTCTGGAGTATGGACTGGACCTTACGCGCGATGTTGTAATGCTCGTCGCCGACTATCCTCGGGTCAAGTATCCTGGAGGTCGAGTCGAGCGGGTCGACGGCCGGGTAGATGCCTAGTTCTGCAATCTGCCTGGAAAGAACCGTTGTGGCGTCGAGGTGGGCGAACGCGGTCGCCGGCGCCGGGTCGGTCAAGTCGTCGGCAGGCACGTAGATGGCCTGGACGGAGGTGATGGACCCCTTCTTCGTGGATGTGATGCGCTCCTGCATCGCGCCCATCTCGGTGGACAGCGTGGGCTGGTAACCGACGGCGGAAGGCATACGGCCAAGGAGTGCCGAAACCTCGGAACCGGCCTGGGTGAAACGGAAGACGTTGTCGACGAACAGAAGCACGTCCTGCCCTTCCGCGTCGCGGAAGTACTCGGCAGCAGTCAGGGCGGACAGGCCGACCCTGAGCCTGGCTCCCGGCGGCTCGTTCATCTGGCCGTATATAAGGGCCGTCTTGTTGAGAACTCCAGACTCCTTCATCTCGAGCCAGAGGTCGTTTCCTTCACGGGTACGCTCGCCGACGCCAGCGAAGCAGGAGAAGCCGCCGTGCTCCTGGGCGACGTTACGGATAAGCTCCATGATAAGGACCGTCTTGCCGACGCCCGCGCCGCCGAAGAGGCCGGTCTTGCCGCCCTTGGTGTACGGTGCGAGAAGGTCGATGACCTTGAGGCCGGTGACGAACATCTCGGTTGAAGTGGACTGCTCGTCGAATGCCGGAGCCGGACGGTGTATCGGAAGGAAATTCTTCGCATTGACAGGTCCCATCTCGTCAACGGGCTCTCCAACGACGTTGAGGATCCTTCCCAGTATCTCACGCCCGACCGGCATCGTGATCGGCTTGCCGGTATCGACAGCCTTCATGCCGCGCACAAGACCGTCCGTGCTGGTCATGGCGACTGTACGGACCCTGGACTCGCCGAGGTGCATGGCAACCTCAAGCGTAAGGTTGAATGCCGGAGTCCCGGCAGCCGCATCGGCCTCCTGTTTTACCAGGCAGGCGTTATAAATCGACGGCAGGCTTCCGGTTGCGAACTCTATGTCCACGACCGGGCCAATAACCTGTACTATCGTTCCCTCGTTCATCGTAGGATTCCCCCTTAAAAAATTTAAAACTAAGTTCCTTACTTTCTTTTACAAAAAAGAAAGTAAGACAAAGAAAACAGGTACTAAAATATGACTTTTCTTTGCGTTATTTTCTTTTCACCTGAAAAGAAAGTAACGGTTTATTACTTCAAGGCCTCTGCGCCGCCGATGATCTCCATCAGCTCCTTGGTGATTGCAGCCTGGCGTGCCTTGTTGTATTTAAGCGTGAGCTTCGATATCATGTCCTTGGCATTGTTGGAGGCGGAGTCCATGGCCGACATCCTGGCGCCAAGCTCAGAGGCCTCGGACTCAAGAAGCGCGCGGTAAACCTGGAACTCCACATACTTCGGGAGCAGGGTATCGAGCACCGTCTCCGGCGAGGGCTCATAGATATAATCTCCAGCCTCGCCACTCACTGCGGTCTCCGGCGGCTCTATCGGCAGTATCTTCTCCGCCTGTACTATCTGTGCAAGCGCCGACTTGAACTCGTTATATATTATGTAGACCTCGTCCACCTCGGCGTTCACGTAGTTCTCTATAACCTCTTGAGCTATCATGGACGCATGGGAATAGCTGAGGTGGCCCGATATGCCGGTCCAGTCCTTGCGCACATCGTATCCGCGCCTTTTCAGGAAGTCCCTGCCCTTGCGGCCCACGACGTTGAGCGTTATGTCGCAGTTCTCGGCCTTCTTTTCGTTAAAGAGGACCACAGCCTTTTTCATGACATTCGTATTGAACGAACTACAGAGGCCCCTGTCGGAGGTAAGGATGAGGAACTCGACCCTCCTGCGAACCCCTGTGCGCAAGCAGCGGATGGTACTCCCTGGGAGCCCTTGAGGCAAGGCTGCCGAGGACAGTGACCATCTTGTTGGCGTACGGTCTTGCTGCCATCATCGCAGCCTGAGCCTTCCGAAGCTTTGAGGCCGAAACGGCCTTCATCGCCTTGGTGATCTGCTGCGTACTCTTTACACTTCTTATCCTTCTAAGGATATCCCTTAAGCCCATTTTATCCCCTTATGCCACAAAGGTTTTCTTGAAGGCTTCGATGGCTGACTTAATACGTCTCCTTGAGGGTGTCGTCGATGGCCTTCTTCTCTTCGATCTCCTTTGAGAGCTCCGGGTGCTGGAGGTCGAGGAACTTGAGGAGTTCGCCTTCGAACTTGCGGATGGAGGCCACCGGCACGTCGTCTATAAATCCGTTGGAGCCGGCGAAGATTATAAGTATCTGGTTGCCGACGCTCATCGCTGAGTACTGGTTCTGCTTCAATATCTCGATCATCCTCTGGCCGCGTGCCAAGCTGGGCCAGCGTCGACTTGTCGAGGTCCGCGCCGAACTGGGCGAATGCGGCGAGTTCGCGGTACTGGGCAAGGTCAAGCTTCAGGGAGCCTGCGACCTGCTTCATCGCCTTTATCTGCGCCGAGCCGCCGACGCGGGAAACCGAGAGGCCGACGTTGAGCGCGGGGCGAATGCCTGAGAAGAACAGTTCCGCCTCGAGGAATATCTGACCGTCCGTAATCGAGATAACGTTTGTCGGGATGTACGCCGAGACGTCGCCCGCCTGGGTCTCGATTATCGGGAGCGCCG
Source organism: Nitrospirota bacterium (assembly GCA_963845245.1). Classification (GTDB taxonomy): domain Bacteria; phylum Nitrospirota; class JACRHJ01; order JACRHJ01; family JACRHJ01; genus CAWJRJ01. The sequence goes on along the minus strand of CAWJRJ010000015.1, from coordinate 7,053 downwards.
TAAGGGAGCCGCCGCCCAGATCGTCGGAGAGCTTCGCGGCGCGCTCGAGAAGGCGCGAATGCAGATAGAAGACGTCGCCCGGGTACGCCTCGCGTCCAGGCGGGCGCCTGAGCAGCAGCGAGAGCTGCCTGTATGCGACGGCCTGCTTGGAGAGGTCGTCGTATACGATGAGCGCGTGCTTGCCGTTGTCCCTGAAGTACTCGCCGATGGTGCAGCCCGTGTACGGGGCTATGAACTGGAGCGAGGCCGGCGTCGGACGCCGATGCCGAAACGACGACCGTATATTCCATCGCGCCGTGCTCTTCAAGGGTCTTCATGACGCGGGCGACGGTCGAGCGCTTCTGCCCGATGGCGACGTATATGCAGACAACGTCCTTGCCCTTCTGGTTTATTATGGTGTCGATAGCGACGGCGGTCTTGCCGGTCTGACGGTCGCCGATGATAAGCTCGCGCTGGCCGCGGCCGATCGGGATGAGCGCGTCGATCGCCTTGATGCCCGTCTGGAGAGGCTCACGGACCGGCTGGCGCTTTACGATGCCCGGCGCTATGACCTCGACCCTGCGGGACTCGGTGGACTCTGATCGGTCCCTTGCCGTCGATCGGCAGGCCTATGCCGTCAACGACGCGGCCTATTACAGCCTCGCCGACCGGCACTTCCATGATGCGCCCGGTGCGCTTTACGATGTCGCCTTCCTTGATCAGGGTGTCGTCGCCGAAAAGAACCGCGCCGACGTTGTCCTCTTCGAGGTTGAGCGCCATGCCCATGACGCTGTTCGGGAACTCGAGCAGCTCGCCCTGCATGCACTTCTCGAGGCCGTAGACCTTGGCGATGCCGTCGCCGACCGTGATGACGGTGCCGACCTCCATCACGTCCACGCCCTTTTCGAACTCGGCGATCTGCCGTTTTATCAGCTCGCTGATCTCTTCTGCCTTGATCTGCATAAAATCACCCCTCGTTTAATGTAATGCTCTTATTTTATATAAAGGCTGCTTTTCGTCCGGTACTGGTCCGTGACTGCATCAGCCCTTCAAAAGCGCTTCGCGCACCAGCTTCACCTGGTTCTTTAGGCTCCCGTCGTAAACCGTGCTGCCGATCCTCGTGCTTCACCCCGCCGATAAGCGCCGGGTCCACCTCCATGCTCAGTTCGACGTCCTTGCCGACCATGGCCTTGATCTTTCCTTTAGCTTCTGCAGCCTCTGCGTCGGAGAGCGCCTGCGGCGGACGGTGACCGTCGCCTTCACCCTGCCCTGCAGCGATGTCCAGCAGGTCGGAGTATGACGCCGCGACCTCCCGTATATACCTGAAACGGCCCTTCTCGACCAGCAGGTCTAGGAACCGTGCGCGAAACCGTACGTCAGCTTCATCTCCGCTACCAGGCCATTGATCACGTTCGACTTGTCCTTTGCGCTGAAGACCGGGTTCAGATAGACGCTCTGGAGGTTCTTGCTCGTCCTGTACATCTCCGCCACCGCGGTCAGGTCCTTCTTTACGGCCTCCGTCTCGCCCGGACTGCCCGGCAAGGGAGAGAAGCGCCTTTGCGTACCTCTTGGCTATGATGTCCTTAAGCATTTATCGACCCCCAACCTTGGCTATGTATTCCTCGACGATCCTGGCCTGGTCTTCCTTCTTTATGTTCTCCTTGACCATCTTCTCCGCAAGCTCCACCGCGAGCAGCGCTGCCTCGCGCCTTAGTGCGTCCTTTGGCCTTTAGAAGCTCGGCGTCTATATTCTCCTTGGCCGAAGCCAGTATGTCTTCGCCCATCTGCTCGCTGTCCTTGAGGAGAAGCGCCCTCTCCTTTTGGCCGTTCTCCTCGGCCACCTTCAGGAGGGACTGTACCTCCGCGTCCTTGTCCTTGAGCCTGGCCTCGACGTCGGCAAGCCTCTTCAATGGCCTCCTCGCGGGCGGTCTTCGCCTCCGCGAGGGCGGCCTCTATGCCTTCGACCCTGCTCCTGAAGAAGTTCTTGAAGGGCCTGGAGACAAAGTAAACGAGCACTCCGGCTATTATGGCAAAGTCTACGACGCGCCATACCCAATCCATGGTAGTCGTCGCATCCTCGCCGCCTTCAGTCTCAGCAAATGCGACAGCAGCGGTCAGGGCAACCATTCCAAAGACTATAAGCGCTGTTTTTGCGGCTTTTTTGTATTCCGGTCTGATTTTCATTTTATTCCTCAGCATTAAACGGCCCTGCCCAGAAGCTTGGAGGCTATCTCCTTGGGCAGCTTCTCCATCTCGGATTTAAGCGTCTGCCTCGCCTTGCCGGCTTCAGACTCTATCTCGGCCTTGGCCTTGTCGACCATCTCCTGGGCCTTCGCCTTGGCGGCGGAAAGCCTCGCCCTCTGCTCGGATACGCCTTCCTGCTGGAGCGCCTGGTAGACCTGGTTGGCCTTCACCCTGCTCGCCGCGAGCTCGTGCTCGAACTCCGCGAGCATGTTCTCGGCCTTGTCCGCGCTGGCCCTGGCCTCTTCGTGCGAAGTGGATATCTTGCCGTCCCTGTCGGCGAAGTGCTTAAGGACAGGCCTGAACAAGAAGGAAGTTCAGGATGAATAGCAGGACGAGGAAGTTTGCGAGCTGGACCAAAATCGTGTAATTTATATCTACCATACCCTGTACCTCCGGCAAATGGTTTTAGCTTTGGCTTTTATTGAAAACGCTGCAAATTAACATTTAAAAAGGGAGGTTGTCAACCCTTTTCAATATTAAACTTTTTAATGGATACTTAGGGTTCTCTTATTTGACGACAGACTAGGAAATGTTATTGAAAAAAGCAACTGCAGGACCTGACCCGGCGGCCCTTCCAGATGCTCTATAATAGGCCTATCGGAGGCCTTGCGCGGCCTTAATCGCTTGACAATCCATGCTTATTGAGCTATAAGTTGTTAGCCTTTTAATGGTTTTCCCTCTCACTACAGGCGGCCGCCATGCATTTCATAGGAGACATGTACGTCAGCGAGGTCCTGCGCAAGCAGGTGCTCGACCCCCACGGGGACGAGGTGGGGCGGCTGGCGGACTTCACCATATCCCTGGGCGAGCTATTCCCCAGGGTATCCGGGCTGCTCGTAACCCGTAAGGGCGCCCGCTACATGGTCCCCTGGGAAGACGTCGCCATCTTCAACAAGATGGTAATCTCCACGAAGCTTCCCGCACTCATATACATCGACCGCCATATGGGCCGGACGAGATGCTCGTCTGCAAAAACCTGCTCGACAAGCAGATAGTGGACATAAACGGGGCCAAAGTCGTCCGCGTGAACGACCTGAAGCTGGGCGAGGTAAAGGGCCACCTCTGCCTTATTGCGGCGGACGTGGGGGTTTCCGGGCTTTTCCGCACGGCTGGGCCTCAAGAGGCGCTGGGAGAAGCTGGCCAGGCTTCTGGGCTTCAAGCACACGACCGACCTCATAAGCTGGAACTTCCTCCAGCCGCTCGGAACCAAAGCTGTCGAAGCTCGCGCTGACCGTCCCGCGCGGCCAGATGAACCGGCTGCACCCCTCCGACATCGCGCAGATAATCTCCGAGGTCTCGCACAAGGACAGGAGGGCGATAGTCGAGTCGCTGGACATAGAGACGGCGGCCGAGACCATACACGAGCTTGAGCCGTCCGTGCAGGCTGACCATCATAGCCCAGATGGACGAGGAACAGGCCGCGGACATCCTTGAGGCGATGCCGCCGGACGAGGCCGCCGACCTGATGGCGGACCTGTCCGAAGACAAGGCGCACGGCATACTCGAAGCTCATGGAGTCGGAAGAGGCCGAGGACGTGCAGGAGCTTCTCGGAACACGAGGAGGACACCGCGGGCGGCTTGATGACCACCGAGTACCTCTCGTTCCCGCCCGGATATGACAGTCGAGGAAGCGCTTGTGGAGTACCGGCTCGAGGCGCCGGACATCGAGTCGTCCTCGGCCTACGTCGCTCTACATAACTGACCCGGACGAGCGGCTTCTGGGCGAGGTGCTACTTAAAGGACCTGCTCCTCGCCCAGCCGAAGAAGCTCGATGTCCGAGATAATGCGCACGGACATCAAGTCCGCCGACCCCGGACGAGGACGAGATGGAGGTCGCGCGAGATCATATCGAAGTACAACCTGCTGTCCCTGCCTGTCATGGACGAGGACAAAAAACTCCTTGGCATAGTCACGGTGGACGACGTGGTGGACCTGGTACTGCCGCCGCAGTCGCGGCGCAGAAAGCACAGGATAGGCTGACTATGGAAGACGGCCCTGAGAAGTATATTATGTCACTACGTTCAATATTCACGAACCTGAAAAAGCTCAACCGGCGCAGCCTGCTCATGTTCCTTGCGCTTATGGGCCCGGGCCTCATAACGGCGAACGCCGACAACGACGCGGGCGGCATAGCGACCTATGCCATAGCGGGCGCCCAGGAGGGCTACGGCCTGCTCTGGCTGCTGCTCCTCATCACCTTCAACCTCGCGGTCGTGCAGGAGATGGTCGCGCGCATGGGTGTGGTGACCGGGAAGGGGCTTGCGGACCTGATCCGGGAGCGGTTCGGCGTACGTCTGACCTTCTTCTGCATGGTGCTCCTGATCATAGCGAACCTCACCTGCACCATAGCGGAGTTCGCGGGCGTAGCGGCCTCGATGGAGCTGTTCGGGGTGAGCAAGCTCATCTCCGTGCCGCTCGGCGCGGCCTTCGTATGGTTCCTGGTCGTCAAGGGCAACTACAAACACGTCGAGCGGGTCTTCCTTTTCTTCTGCCTCCTCTACTTCACCTACGTCATCTCCGGCTTCCTCGCCTCACCGCCCTGGGGGCAGGTAATGGAGAGCATGGTCACGCCTTCCTTCAAGATGACCCCGTCCTACATAAACCTCGCCATCGCGCTCATAGGCACGACGATCACACCGTGGATGCAGTTCTTCCTCCAGTCCGCCGTCGCGGACAAGGGGGTGAAGGTGGAGGAGTACGGCTACACCAAGGCCGAGGTCTTCTTCGGGGCTTTCTTCACCGACTTCATCGCGTTCTTCATCGTCGTCGCGACTGCCGCGAGCTTTATACGCACGGCATCAGCATCACCTCGGCAAACGATGCCGCCCTCAGGCACTATAAGGGATGATAGCAACCTGAAACGAACCTTCTTGTGAATTTACTACGGTTAGACTAACCCCGTTAACCGATACCGAGCCTTTCTCAACAGTTATATTTCCAACCTTGGGATCGTACTTAAAAGTATAATACCAACTACCATCCGCTTCTTTAACCTCTGTACACTCCGCTGTTTGGTCAACATGGCCTTGTACAAGATGACCATCAAGCAAGTCTATCCATTTTCATGCTTCGTTCAAGGTTTACCTTATCCCCAACTTTGAGCAAGCCAAGATTTGATTTTTCAAGGGTCTCTTTTATTGCAGTTACGGTATATGTATTTCCTTCTTTTTTAACAACAGTTAAACAAACACCGTTATGGGAAATACTTTGATCAATTTTAAGGCTTTCGACAAAAGAACAGGTTAAGGAAATATGTAGATTCTCTCTTTCCTTTTTTAAGTCCAACCACTTTGGCAGGCTCTTCAACAATTCCTGAAAACATCACGAGTATTATTATAGTTAGGTTGCCAAAGTTACAAAAACGATTTAAATTGCTTACAAAATCGAGGGATTGCCGTTTTGGGAAGTTGAGCAGCACGCGACTAAGCAACAACCACGCGCCGCTGGCGGCCTGTACCGTGATCGTAAAAGTCGCAGCGCGAGCCGAAGAACATCGGCAAGTTCATGCGCGACACGACCATAACCCGCCAATTCAATGACATTGTCGATGCCGACTTCGGCGAGAATGCGCGAGAGATGCTGGCGACCTTCCTCGATAACGGCGTTCAGATGACTGAGGATTGGCGGCAAGGAGACTCCCGATGTCGTTCTTGCGGCTGAACCTTTATCGGTTCACTGCAGGTATGCCGTCGATATATCGGGCCGCGCTTGCGCGATCCGAATTGAAGTCGGCCTTCAAGCTGCATCACGTCCCCACAGCACAAGATGCGCCGCTCCAGAAGCGAAGTCCTATACCGGCGTGACCATTTTGCCGCCCTTCCTCACGCGGTAGTAGGCCCAAAGGAGACGCGCCGCGGCGCTGCGCCAGGGCGACCAGGCATCGGACATCGCGCGGAAATCGCGCGCCGCCGGTCGCGCATCGAGCGCAAAGGCGAGCCGCGCGACTCCTGAAGGGCTACGTCGGCCGCCGGGAAAATGTCGGGGTGCCCGGCCGCAAAGAGCAGGTAGACCTTCTGCAGGTCCAGGGGCCGATCCCCTTGATGTGTACATAGCGAAAGGATCGCCTCCTCTGCGCTTTGCTCCTCCAGCGCATCGAGATCGAGGGCGCCGCCCATCGCGGCGTCTCGGAGCGCGCGCAAGGTGCGTATCTTGGGCGCGGAAAAACCGGCGGCGCGCAACACATCATCGTTTGCCGCCGCCACGGTTTCGGCTGTGATGTCGCCGAGCGCCGCTTCGAGCCGGCCATATATCGCCCTCCCGGCCGCAACCGAGATCTGCTGGCCGGTCACAACAAAGACGAGGCCCTTGAAGCCGCGGTCGAGCCAGCGCACGGGCACGGCGCCGGCCGCTTCGCGGAGCGGCTCGAACATCGGATGCGCCTCAGTCAGGCTTCCGATATGCCACTCAAGATCCTCATTGGAACGGATGAAACGCATCAAACCGGCGCGGTCTCGACCTTCGGGCGGGCAAGGGCCTCTTCAACGGCGCTCGTCATCAGATCTTCTCCAATGCTGAAGCCATCATTGCGGGTTTCGATCGGGCCCGCAAGGCGGCATGAATAATCGAGGCCCAGAAGCTGCGAGAGAAGCCAGTAATCATATGTGGCGTTTCGGACGCGGCCGCGCGGTCCATCGGGGCTCGGGAAGAACTCAATAATTTTCGTGCCCGGTTTGCACCAGGCGATGTGGGCGAGGCCTGCCCCGTGCGGCGCGACGACGATTTCCGCTGCCTGAAAAGCGCCACCTGCTGGGCGATTGGCGACTCGGCGAAAATCGCGCGCTGGAAGCCGCGTGATTCGAGCTTGGGCATGAAGCTTTTCTCATTCAAGAC
>CAWJRJ010000014.1:0-182388 GCA_963845245.1 Nitrospirota bacterium | reverse complement strand
CGGCCCCTGCAAGCAAGCGCTGGCGGATGCCAAGCTCACGCCCGCCGAGATCCATGAAGTCGTGCTGGTGGGCGGCTCCACGCGCATCCCGAAAGTTCGGGCGCTGGTGAAGGAGCTTTTCCAGCGCGAGCCGCACATCGAGTTGAACCCCGACGAAGTGGTGGCGCTGGGCGCGGCGGTGCAGGCCAACATCCTGGCCGGCGGCTCCGCTGCCACGGCGGACATGCTGCTACTCGACGTGACCCCGCTCTCGCTGGGCATCGAGGCCCTGGGCGGCGTGGTGGCCAAGATCATCCACCGCAACTCCACCGTGCCCGCGTCCGCCGTCGAGCATTTCACCACCGGGGTCGAAGGCCAGACCAACGTCGCCATCCACGTGCTGCAGGGCGAGCGCGAGCTGGCGAAGGACTGCCGGTCGCTGGCGCGCTTCGACCTGAAGGGCATCCCGCCCATGGCGGCGGGCATGCCGCGCATCGAGGTGCGCTTCCTCATCGACGCCAACGGCATCCTGCACGTCTCGGCGCGCGAGCAGCGCAGCGGCAAGGAAGCGGAGATCGAGGTCAAGCCCACCTACGGCCTCACCGATGAGCAGGTGGAGCAGATGATCCTGGAGTCGTTCGACTACGCCGAAGAGGACTTCCGCCAGCGCCAGATCATCGAGGCGCGCAACGAGGCGGAGAACATCCTGGGCGCGCTGGAGAAGGGGCGCAACAACCCGGCGTGGCGGCAGCTCAAGAACGCCGAGCGCAAGCAGATCGGGAAGCTGGAGGCGGAGTTGAAGAAAGTGAGCGTGGGCGAGGACTACCGCGCCATCCGCGACTCCATCGAGAAGCTGAACCAGGCCACGCTGCGGCTGGCCGAGCTGATGATGGATTCGGCCGTCTCCTCGGCGCTCAAGGGCAAGACCATGGCACAGGTGGCAGAGGCGGATATGGGCGAAGGGCCGAGCGCGCCCCATCCCATCGCTCCCGCGGAGATCAAATAATCATGGGCGGCAAGAATCCATACATCGAAGAGACCAAGTACACGCCGGCGACCCAGAAGTACAAGGTGAAGTTCATCCGCGCCGGCCAGCCGGACACCGAGGTCGAACTCGACCCGGAGAAAGTTCCCTACGGCCACAACGGGCTGCCGGGCTCGATCCTCGACATCTCCGAGGGCTTCCACCTCGGCCTCGACCACGCCTGCGGCGGGGTGTGCGCCTGCTCCACCTGCCACGTGGTGGTGCACGAGGGCCTGGAATCGTGCAACGAGGCCGCCGACGCCGAACTGGACGAGCTCGACATGGCGCCCGGCATCACGCCCAAGTCCCGCCTGGGCTGCCAGTGCGTCCCCGACGGCTCCAAGGACCTGGTCATCGAGATCCCGGAGTGGAACAAGAACTTCGTCAAGGAACCGGAGCACTAAGGGTGAAGGGTTGATTCGTTAAAGGGTGAAGGAGGGGGAGCGATGGAGCTGACTTGGGACACGACCGAAGACATCGCCATCATGCTGTCGGAAAAGTTTCCCGACCTGGACCCGCTGACGGTGCGCTTCACCGACCTGCACAAGTACGTCATCGAGCTGCCCGGCTTCAGCGCCGATCCCAAACTCTCCAATGAGGGCAAGCTCGAAGCCATCCAGATGGCCTGGCACGAGGAATACAAGGAAAACCACGGGTAGCGCGGCGATCCGTCGTCAGCCGCCATCTTCCAGCCGCTCAACCACCAACCACTGCTTCTATACCGCCACGGGCTGGGCTGTCTCCACGCTGGCCTCGCGCAGGAAGCGCGCGGCCTCCTCGGGCGGCGTGGGGTTGATGTAGAAGCCCGGTGCCCCACTCGAAGCCGGCCACCTTGGTCAGCTTGGGCATGATCTCGATGTGCCAGTGGTAGTAGTCGTTGGTCGGACTCCTGCACCGGCGAGGTGTGGATGATGAAGTTGTAGGCGGGATTGTCGAGCACGCGGTCGGTCTTCTGCAGCAGCGTCTTCAGCGCGCCCGCCAGGCTCTCGTAGACGTCGGCGAGGCGGAGTTCTCGAACGCCGACTCGTGGCGCTTGGGCAGGATCCAGGTCTCGAACGGGAAGCGCGGCGCGTAGGGCGCCAGGGTGACGAAGTCCTCGTTCTCGGCCACGACGCGCGCTGCCGGTCGTCCAGCTCCTGGCGGATGATGTCGCAGAAGACGCAGCGCTCCTTGTAGTGGTAGTACTGCTTGGCGCCGTCCAGCTCCTCCGCCACGAGCTTGGGGACGATGGGCAGGGCGATGAGCTGCGAGTGCGTGTGCTCGAGCGAGGCGCCGGCCGCCTCGCCGTGGTTCTTGAAGATCAGGATGTAGCTGAAGCGCGTGTCCTGCTTCAGGTCGATGATGCGGTCGCGGTAGGCCCAGAGCACGTCCTCGATCGCGCTTCTGCGGCGAGCGTGGCCAGGGTCTGCGTCGTGCTCCGGGCGTCTCGATGATGACCTCGTGGGCGCCGATGCCGTTCATCTTGTCGTAGATGCCCTCGCCCTGGCGGTTCGAGGTTGCCCTCGATGCCCAGCGCCGGGAACTTGTTGGGCACCACGCGCACCAGCCAGCCGGGGCTGTCCGGCTGCGGGCCGCGCCTCCGGGTTGCGGCCGGTAGGCCAGGATCTCGGGCGGGGTCTTGTCCTCGTTGCCGGAGCAGAAGGGGCAGAAGCCGCCCTTCGGCTTGGTCGTGACTCGCGGGAGAAATCGGTGGGGCGCTTGGCGCGGTCGGTGGAGATGATCACCCAGCGGCCGATGATGGGGTCTTTTCTAAGTTCGGGCAAAAAACGGCTCCTTTCAGCAGGTGGTTCGCCGCCGGAGTATCTTACGACATCGGGAAGGCATTCTTAAATAGGGTGATGTCGGGAGCGCCGCCGGCTTCCTCCAGATACACGCTGACCACGTCGAAGCGCCAGGCGGGGGAGCCGGCCACGCGGCGCAGATACTCGCGGGCCACCAGCGCCAGGTCGCGCTGCTTCTCGGCGTCCACCGCGGCCTCGGCCGGCATCACGGCGCGCGTGGTGCGGGTCTTCACCTCGATGAAGCAGAGCACGTCGCCGTCCCAGCCGACCAGGTCCAGTTCGCCGTGCCGGCGCGGGGAGCGGTAGTTGCGCGCCACCATCACGTAGCCCAGCCGCCGCAGGTGGAAGTAGGCTTCCTCTTCCCCGCGGCGCCCGGTCTCGAGATGCGGCGCCCCGGCGGGCGGACGAAGCGTGAGCTTCGCCGCCCCATCCAGGACGCGAACTGCCAGGCGGGTCAGTTTCCCTGCCATCTACTTCTTCTTCTCCACCAGCGCGATGCACTCTTCCAGCACGTCGAGCGCGACGTCCGCCTGCTCCTTGGTGACGATCAGCGGCGGCGCAGATGCGGATGGAGTTCTCGCCGGCGCCCAGGAAGAGGATGCCGTGCTCGAACGCCAGCTCCACGATGCGGTCGCGCTCGTCGTGCGGCGGTGGCTTTGGTCTTCTTGTCCGTGACGATCTCGACGCCGATCATCAGGCCGCGTCCGCGGACGTCGCCGACGATGGGATGCTTGGCGGGCCAGTCGCCGATGCGGTCCAGGATGTGGTCGCCGACCTCGGCGGCGTTCTTCGATGGCCTCGCGCTCGATCACGTCCATGGTGGCCAGCGCCGCGGCGATGCACACCGGGTTGCCGCCGAAGGTGGAGGCGTGCGAGCCCGGCACCCAGTCCATGATGTCGGCGCGGGTGATGAGTCACGCCCAGCGGCATGCCGCTGGCGATGCCCTTGGCCACGGCAGATGATGTCCGGCTCGACGCCGGAGTGCTCGATGGCCCACCACTTGCCGGTGCGTCCCATGCCGGACTGCACTTCGTCGGCCACCAGCAGGATGCCGTGCTTGTCGCAGATGCGGCGCAGCTCCTGCAGGAACTCCGGCGGCGCGGGCAGGTAGCCGCCCTCGCCCTGGATCGGCTCCACGAAGATGGCGGCCACCTCCTCGGGCGGCAGCGTGGTCTTGAAGAGCTTCTCCTCGATGAAGCGGGCGCAGTCGCGCGCGTACTCGGCGGCGTCCGTGCCGGCGGGCCGGCGGTAGAGGTTGGGATAGGGCACGTGGGTCACGCCCGGCATCAGCGGCGCGAAGCGGCGGCGCTGCTGCGGCTTGGACGACGGTCAGCGACAGCGCGCCCATGGTGCGTCCGTGGAAGGCGCCGAAGAAGGCGATGATGTGCTGGCGCCGGGTGTGGTAGCGCGCCAGCTTGAGCGCGGCTTCGATCGCCTCCGCGCCGGAGTTGCCGTAGTAGACCTGTGCGGGCCGGGCATGGGCGCGATCTTGCGAGAGCCGCTCGGCCAGCGTGATCATGTTCTCGTAGTAGAAGTCGGTGCCCGACATGTGGATCAGCTCGGCCGCCTGCTTCTGGATGGCGGCGACCACCTCGGGATGGCAGTGTCCGGTGGAGACCACGGCGATGCCGGCGGAGAAGTCGAGGAACTCGTTGCCGTCCACGTCCTCGACCACCACGCCGCGGCCGCGCTTGCGCCACCAGCGGGTAAGAGCGGGTGTACGAGGGCGAGATCCAGCGCTCGTCGCCCGCCAGAACGCGTTGCGCGTTGGGCCCGGGCAGCTTGGTCTTGATGCTGGGGCCGGAAAGTGTTGCCGTCTTGGAAGCCATGTTTTTTTCTCCTCGCGAGATTGGTTGGTCCCGCTTTGCGGGACGGGCGGAGCAAGGCCCCGGAGGACTCGTCGGGGCGGCGACGGGCGAGGAGAGAGACTAGTCCCCGGCGAAGAGGTTGGGACGCGACTGCGCCGGCAGCACGGGATGCAGGCCGCGGGCGGCGGCCCCGTGCTGCGGCGATTCCAAAGTTCGGCGAGTGAGGCTCATGCGGAACTCCAGGGACGATTATAGTCCCGCCAGCCGGGCCGGCGTAACCCCCGGGGCCGGTAAAGCCGGGCCCGCGCCCTGACCGTTCCGAATAACGGCAAATCGGGCTTAGGAGTGAGCCGCAGACATAATCTGCAGCGCAATCAGCACTCCCACGAGCACAGCAGATCCGAGCCAAGCGCCGAGAATCATGTTCTTCTTCTCGTGCTCGAACTTCGCGAAGGCGTAGTAGAGGATATAGAAGGGTATGCAAAGGCAGAGAAATCCCTGCAGCACCCCGCCATTCTTGAAGGCGTGGATCAGGATGATGATCGAGCAGGCGAAGACGACCAGGTCGAACAACATAGCCAGTGCAAACAGCATCGGGAACCCTCCTCGGAAGCTAGATTTGCAGCCCGCCGGCCACCGCAAAGGCCAGCATACGCAGCACTCCAAACGCCACAAATGCGTAGATGAAGCCGGTGGTAGCCCCGCCGGATCAGGTGGTCGTGCCGGCCGCAGAACGCCTGCAGCCGTTGCCCGGACCGGAATCGGCAGGAAGTTGTGGGTCGCAAGCACCAGGAATAGAGGCAACAGGATGAAGGCGAAGGGATGATAGGAGAAGGCCGCCGCCGGATGTCCCTGCGCCAGGGAGGACAGCAGCCGTTCCAGCGCCTCATGGCTTGCCTCCGCGTTGTGTCTCTGCGCTTGGTCCTGCGCAACTTCTTCGCGGCACGGGTCTCGGGAGGCGCGCTGGCCTCGCGCCAGAGCTGGAGGCTTGCGGCCATCACCCGGCGGGTCGCGCGCTCGGCGGCGGGGCCGTCCTCGCGAGCTGCCGATTTGAGGAGGGCCGCGTAGAACGCCCGGGAGGCGTCCCTCGCCTCTGCACGGCGGAAGTACACCCGCGCCATCCGCTCGTAAAAGCCCGAGAAACCGTTCAGGATCAGGGTGAAAATGGGGTTGCCCGAGGCCATGGTGAGGAGGTGGTGGAGCTTCCAGTCGAACGACGCAAAGGCCCGCGCCGTGTCGGGGAGCTTGGTGTATCCCGAGAGGAAGGTGCCGACGTCGGGCGCGGCGCGTTCGACGGCCGCGCGGGCATAGAAGGGCGACATGAGCAGCCTCAGCTCCAGGAGATTGGGCACGAACTCGGGCGGGAGGACGCGCGCATGCCTCACGATGCCGCTCACCACGTTCAGGCCCCCACTGCTCCAGATATCGTTGACGATAGTTGATTTGCCTTGCCGGATGCTGAGCCAGCCGTCCCGTTCCAATCGTCCAAGGACCTCGCGAAGGGTGGGGCGGGTCACGGACAGCCTTTGGGCCAGGTCGCGCTCGGCCGGGAGGGCCGATCCGGAGGGGAACTCCCCTTCCAGGATCGCCGTGATGAGCGACTGCTCCGCGTGCAAGGCGGGTTTTTGAAGAGAGGTGGAAGGCTTCATGAAGAGGTCCCCCCTGGCCAACGGGTAAGACAACTGGTAAGAGGTCTGACCAGTTATCGAACCCAATCTAGGACCGTCCGATCCAGAAGTCAAGGGGCCGCCTAAATACCCGTCCCCGTTGGCCTTTGACGCCTCGCTTCCCGCGTCATCGTGCGGTTTGAGATCTTGACCGCTGTTGAACGCCGGTGAGGAGGGACCTATATTTCAGCGGTAAGGAGGGCATCATGCCCGAAACATCGGACCTTTCCCGTCTGCCTGCCCCGGACACGATCCGCAGCAAGGGGTTCACCCTCAAGGGCGCTATGGCGTTCGTGGAAGCGCGCTTCGGCGCCGGGGCCATGGAAAGGGTCCTGCCCCTTCTGGACCCGGACCTGCGGCAGGCTTTGAGCGCCCCCGTACTCTCCTCCACATGGTATCCCTTCAAGTACCAGGTGGGGCTCTACGAGGGGATCGACCGGGCTTTCGGCACGGGCGATTTCAAGTTGTGCCGAGAAATTGGGCGCTACACCGCCAAGACCGAGGCAACGTCCTTCCACAAGGTCCTCCTCAAGCTCGCCAACATGAAGACATGGCTCAAGATTGCTGGATCCATGTGGGGCATGTATTACAGCGCCGGGAGCCTGAGCGCCGAGGAGTTCCACGACGCCGGGGGCGTAGCGTGCATCAGCGGATTCCACCCCGTCTCGAAGGCCTTCTGCGAGGACTTTGCCGGTGGCTCGAACAGATTTTGGAAATGGGCGGGAAGACCGACGTCAGCCTCCAGCACACGGAGTGCGTCCTGGACGGTGCCCCGGCCTGCCTCTACAAGGCCACATGGCACGGCTGAAGCCTGCTCCAACCCTTTCAAAGCCCTATTTTTGGATGGGGTCTAGGGAAGTCTCGCTACGACTGCTTCGACGTTGACCCGCTTGCCGTCCCGCTCGATCACGAGGGTTCGCGTGTCGCCGGGCTTGCCGCGCAGGGCGTCTACCACCGTGCCCATGGGCGCGCCCGAGGTGTCGAACGAACCCACGCAGATCAGGCGGTCTCCCGGCTGTACACCCGCGACGGCCGGCTTACCCTCCTTCGTGATCACTCCCGCGATGGTATAGGCGCCGCCCACCTCTGGCCGGAGGGTCAGGCCGACGATGTCCAGGTCGCCGGACCAAGACGTCATTCCATGCGGTGGGCCTGCCTCCCAGTAGGTCATTCTATTTGGGAAGTCGATCTCGATGCGGAAGCCCTTCAAGACGTTTGCGCCGATGAACCCGACGACGGGACAGGCCGATTTCTTGGAGTACCAGTCGAACAGGCCCTGGGGCAACCCGAGCACGGCGACGTCTTTCGCGCGCAGCGTTCCGATCCCCAGTTCCGGCAGGCGCATGAGCGTCCCCCGTGATTCGAAGGGGAAGCCGAAGAAGTTCGTCGAGCCCGCGGCGCCTATCGCGTGGGGCCAGTCGGGGTGGCAGGCCATCCAGTCGGCGGTGAGCGTGTCGGAGACCCAGGTGCCCGCCGAGCCGTTGTCCACGCCCATCTGCACGGTCTCACCGTTCAGAACCGCGGCGATCGCAAAAAGGCCTGTCTCGGCATTGACGCGGCAGGGGACCGCCTCGCCGCGCGGCATCACGGTGCCCGGACGGGCGACCGTGATGCGCAGGGACGGGTAGTCGAGGATGACGTGATCGTGCCTGAGGGCGCTGGCGGGCAGGGTCGCCTCGGCGGGCAGGCCCGGCCACAGGCAGGTCCCCGGGGACACCTTCACCTTGATCCCCGCCACGTCGAGGGGCATGCCCCCCAGGCGCATGGCGGGGCCGGGGACGACGAATGTACGGAATCGCCCGCCCCTCCCTGCTTCAACCCCGAACAGTCGAGGCCGAGGTCGCGCGCCAGCGGCTCCACCAACGTGAGGGTCTCGCTGCCCGTGTCCACCCACGCACGCGCTTTCCGGGCCGTGCCTCCGGGGCGGACGAACTCCACCTCCACGAACATCCGGTTGTGGTCCAGGGTGAAGGGCACCGTGGCCATGCGCGGCATAGCGGGCGAGTTGGCCAGCGCCGGTACCGTGTCTGAGGCTTGCGCCCGAGCCGTGCTCCTTGCGCCGAGGCCCAGCGCCGCCGCGAGGAAAAAAACCAACACCTGCGGATGTCTCATCGAAGCGCTCCCATCCTGCGGCAGTTCACAGCTTCGGGATGGCGTAGGCGACCACGCGGTTGTCGGTCCACGTGGGGATCACGACGAGCCCCATATCGGGGACGAAGGCGAAGTTGGCGATGGGCTGCCCCGGCACGGAGGTGTCGAGGAGCTTGGTGACCTCACCGGAGGGCGACACGCGGAAGAGCCGCCCCTCGTTGTGGGACACGAGGATGCTCCCGTCCGGGCTCCGTCTCGATGCCGTCGATGATGCCCGCCCCCAGGGCGGCGACCGTGCGGACCGCCTTCGTGGAGAGGTTCACGGCCTTGAGGCGGCCGTCCGCGTTGTTGCCCACGAGGAGCTCCCCGCCGCTGACGTGGAGGCCGTTGGGGCGGCCGATCTCCGGCCCCTTCAGCCACTCCTCGATCTTCCCGCCCGCGAAGCGGAAGATCACGCCCGCGCCGGAGTCCGACAGGTAGATCGCGCCGCCGGGCCCGACGGCGAGGTCGTTGAGGAACATGGCGCCCGGGACCGGCGTCCGCTTCACGAGCTTGGCCGAGGGGATGTCCACCTCGACCAGGCTGGTGGCTTCCAGCGGCGTAGAGCTTGTCTCCAGAGATCGCCAGCCCCGCGTGGTTCTTGAGCCCGCCGACCCACGTCAGGTCCACGGTCTTCCCGTCCGAGGAGACCCTCGCGATGGACTGCTTGCCCTCGCCCAGGCTGGGGTTGAAACCGTCGTAGCTGGAGACGTAGAAAACCTTCCGCGACGGGTCGTAGGCCACGGTCTCGGGCATGGCGAACTCGGGCGGCGTCCTCCAGGCTTCCTTCACGCCGGGCGCCTCGAAGACGGCGTTCGCGTCCTGGCAGATGAACCCCCAGCCCCCCATGTTCTCGGTGATTACGAAGAGAAGTTCGTTGCTCCCCTTCTTCAGGGGGAGGTAGGCGGCGTCGAAGGTCCCCACGATTCCGAGGAACGAGGGGTCGCGGAACCTGTAGGTGCTGTCGCCGGAGAAGAGCGGCTTTCCGTTCAGGAAGACCGTGATCTCGTCGCTGTAGCCGAACCGGTATTTTCTGATCTCGTCCTCGTCCGCCTCGATGACCGTCTTGGCCAGGATGCAGTCGGGACCGGGACCCAGGCGCCCGTAGGTCCGGGCGATATCCACCAGCCCGGAGGGGTCGCTCCTGACCCCTTTCCAGGTGAGGGCGGGCAGCTTCTGGGCCTGAGGGTCTTTGTCCCGGTCGATCTGCCACGCCTTGAAGGGCTGGGAGACCTGCCACTCGGTGACGAGGCCGGGGGGCGTGTCGACCCTTGGCGGCGGGTCGAACTTCAAGCTTGTCATCGGTCCGGTAGCTGAAGTTGGAGAAGAAGGCGGAGCCGTCCTTCGGCCCGTTGAGGCCGACGGTCCCCTTGCTCACGCCGTGCTTCAGGTCGTGGATGAGGAGGGCCGGCTTGTCTCGCCTCGCCGATGAACACCCTGGCCTGGGTGCCCTTGACCTCGATCCTGACGTGCAGCCACTGGCCGGCGGGGATGGTGGCCAGGGCGGTGAAGCCCTCCCCGTTGTAGAGCTGCCAGCTGTCCACGCCGCTGAACGTGGGCACGTACTGGACCACGTCCGGGTAGCCCGCCGGGGCCCGAGCGGTGCGGGCGGATGTAGACGCGCTCCGACTCGCCCGGGCGCTGGATGCGGAACACGACGCCCGGGTAGGAGCGGGCGCCGCTGCACGCCACGTCCACCTCGATGACGCCGTTCTCGAACGCCGCGTCCTTCAGGAAGGCCGTCCCGGCGAGGCTCTTCCGGCCCAGGTGCTCGGTCACCTGGGCGTCGACCATCATCCAGCGGTCCGAGCCGAAGTCCACGGGCCCTTCCTGGGCCCCGCACGCACAGGCCTGCGGCGGCTGCCGCGACGAGCAGCGAACAGGCGGAAAACTCTCGCCAGGATGGACATGTCCCCCTCCTAAGTAGCGGTTCTTGGTCCGCCCCTCAGGGCGTCTTCTTCGTGTTCTTGACGGCGGCCGCGGCCCGGTCCCGGTTCTTGGTGAAGACCTCGAGCCGGTTGTCCTTCGCCTTCTGGGCCTTCTCCACGGCCTTGCCGTAATTGGAGAGGGCCTCCTCCATGCGCCCGGCGCGCTCCAGGGCCTCGCCCAGGCTGTCGTAGACGTTCGCGGAATCCGGGTAGAGCTCGACGTTGTAGCGGAAGATCGAGATGGCCTCCTCGCCGGAGCCGCCCAGAGGAACTGGTACCCCAGCAGGTTCACCGTCTGCTCGGGGGGCAGGAGGGGCATCCCCAGACGCTTCCCGAGCGCGGCGTAGTGGCTCTTGACGTCCGCCAGGGTGCCCGCGTAGCGGCCGGTCTTCGGGTCCACGGGGAGCGCCCACCCGTCGAAGATCTTGCGGAGGCCCCAGTAGTGGGAGCGCAGGACCACGGAGCCGTGGGTCTCGTCCTCCATGAGCATGGAGCCCCAGGCGAACCCGTCCGCCTTGACGCCGCCCAGGGTGGCGCACAGCCGGTCGAAGCTTCGTGGGCTTGGGTTCGCCCACCTCCTCGTTCGCCATGGCCACGAAGAGCGTCTTTGGGAACACCTTGCGGTCCTTGAAGAACGCCTTCGTCGTGCGCAGGGGGTAGTCGTCGTCCCAGGTCAGCGCGGGTGACGCGGCGATGAAGGCGTTGAACAGGTCGGGCCTCGCCACCATGATGTGCAGCGCCAGGAGCCCGCCGAGGGAGTGCCCCGCGAAGATCCGGTACGGCGAGGTGCGGTAGTGCGATTCGACGTAGGGGAAGAGCTCCTTGGCGAAGAAATCCAGGAACTTGTCGGCGCCTCCGCTGGTGTTCGGCCCCGGCGGCGGTTCGCCGGCCTCTGCCGGGGGGACCCAATGGGTGGGCGAGAGGTCGCGCGTGCGGTCGGTGTTGACGACGCCCACGATGATCAGGTCCGGCATGAGGCCGTTCCGGGACAGGAAGTCCACGGTGCCCCGCGTGTGGGTGAGGTGGGCGTCCCCGTCGGTCATGTAGAGGACCGGGTAGCGCTCGGTGCTCCTGGCATAGTTGGCCGGTGTGGAGATGAGGATCGTGCGCTCCTCACCCAAGATTTTGGATTGAATCGTCACCTTTTCGCCGATTGTGATCGGTTCCGCCGCCGCGGCCGTAACCGCAACGAGGCAAAGGACCAGAATCGTGGCCGCTAGGGTCCTCATGGCAGTCTCCTTCTAGTTTCTCCAATGATACGATTTTTGAGAGAGGAATGTTCTCGGTGAGTTACTTCTTGTGGGAGCGACTTTCCAGAGTCGAACATTCGCCGTCACGACTTTACCGATGAACGCTTTCGTCCAATTTCCAGAGGAATAGAGAACTGCTTAGATGATCGAGACCAGGTGCTCTCTCTCGCAAAGCTCCCGGAGGCTGGTGCTGAAATGCAAGATGAGACCCTCTTTCCTTGACCCTCTTTAACTCTTGAAATTCCCCGTGGCTCTTAGGCTGATGCACCCAGGCACGATGCTGGCGTCAATCAGAGGTGCAGGATGAATTCGCTGGAGCTGGCTCCCGCCGAATCGATGACTTGGAGCGTGTTGTCGCCTTTGTGGAGGCCGAGCTTGGTCTTCTTGCCTTTCAGCGCGATCGCCGTGTCGGTCGCGCTGGTGATCCGCGCCGTTCGATCGGCCCCATTGATGAGGACCCGCGGGCTGATCCCGAACCAACTACCTTGCATGACCAGCGACTTCTTTCCATCGAACGAAGCCGCACTGATAATCGGGACCGAGATCACAGTCACGGAAAGGTCCGCCCCGTGGGCGGTGTATTCCCCGGCGGCCTGAAGCCGGATGGAAGACGAAGACGGCTGGGCGCCGGGGTCCGCCGTGACGGCCAGGGTCGTTGTGCCTCCCGGCTCCACGGTCTTGTCCGAAAGCGCCAGGCTCACTCCCGCCATCGGGGTAGTCATGCGACTGCGAAGTTCGACGGTATGCGTGAGCCCGCCCAGGGCGGCGATCTCGATGGTGCACGTGGCGGTTCCGCCCATGGGAACCGTGAGAGAGGCCGGCGTCACGCTCAGGCTGAAATCTGCCGTGTCCGTGTCCGCCTTCTGCCACAGGTCCTCATAGTCCGCGTCGGTGATGGGGAAGTTGAGCGCCCTGAACTCCGATCGCAGGTCCCGCCGGAAGGCGAAGGAGAGGGCCGCGACCATGAAGGTGGAACGGAAGGCCGAAGCCTCGGGTGTGTCGTGCTTCGAGTCGTACTTGTCAAAGGCCGCCTGGTCCCAGGTCTGCAGGAGTTTCATCATCCGCTTGACGGGCACGCGATACCCGAGATCCTCCTCCTCGGCGTGGAGGACGAAGAGGGTCGCCAGCGTACAGAACGTGTCGTAGGTCTCCCTTTCTGACGTGGCCGGGTCTTCATAAGAGCGGAAGGGCATCCCCGTCCGCAAATAATCTTCGTAGTGGCCCCGGATTTCCTTGAGCATGTCGATGGTGCTCTGGCCTATGTCGGAAGACAGCTCCTGCCCAAGGCCATACCGTTCGCCGCCGTTGATCAATTCGCAAGCCGCGGCGCACTGGAAGATCCTGGCGACACCCTCCCACAGATAGTACCCTCCCCTTCCATCGACCTTGCAGCCGAAACAGAAGTCCGCCGGGGAGTTCAATTGGAAGTTGTGCGCCGCCTCGTGGATGAAGACGGACCACTTGAACGAGCCCGTGAGCTGGTAGTCACCCGAGGCAATGGCTGGCGGACTGGCGTAGAAGAGGGCCTGGGCGCCCTGTGAAAGAGGGTCCCTCAAGATCACTTGCTGGAAGCCGCCGCCGACCGTGAGGCGGTTCCCGTTGACGAAGTCCTCCTCCACCGTGGCCGCCGCCGATAGAACGTACTCGGCCGTGACCCTGGGGATCACCGTGAAAATCGTGTCGTCGAAAAATGTCAGGTTGGATGGGGGTGTGAAGCCGGACACATGGCTGCCCAAGGTGATGGGATGGTCGGGAATGGTGACGGACAATGAGGAAGGCAAGGGTTGGGGCGACACCGGCGGTGCGACGAAGAAGACGAGAATTTCAGCCTCGCCCGTCTTTTCATCGGCATAATGGGCCGTGATCTTCACGGTGTAGTTTCGGGTCAGGTCCTGATAGGTGTATTTGCGGGGAAAGGAACCCGTGTCGATCGTCCCATCCCCCCACGAAAACGTGAACGGCGTCGTTGGCTGGGCCGTATCCACGCCGCTGATCGTGACCTCTCCGGTCGTGGTGTCCAGTGCGGCGATCCAGATGCGAAGGGTCGAGGCCGTGCCGGTGACGTATTTTCGAAGGCTGAAGTAGGTGTCCTGCGAGGCGGTCGTGAGGGGCAGGCAAGCCACGAACAATGAAAGCATCGCCCACAAGCGGAAAGTCTTGCGTCGCCTCATGTTCAACCTCCCCGAAAGCCGTTTGTAGCCATGGCGCCATGTCCGTAACGGTGCGTCATGAGTGGATGGGCTTAGGACCTGGTACCAAGTTGCGATCATTAATTCACCAAACCGGTGGCGAGGATACCCGTCCTCGACGGGCCGGGATGTGTATCCGGGCCTACGGAGGTATCGGATTGCATCATCGTTTGAACGCAACTTGGTATGAGGGGTACGCCGAGAGTGCGAACCTTAAGAGTAAAGACGATCACAGCAAGGCGCGAGAGCCTGCAATGCGTCATCGGAACCCCTTCTGGTGTCGCTTGAAATTTAAGTCCTTGTTGGGCGTAAAGCAAGGAAAGGGCGCGGGATGCCTATGGAAACACGCCGCCCTTCAAACCAATCCCAACCTGCTAGAGCCTCACGAGGTGAGGTTGAGCAAGGCCAGGAGTGCCCTGCCTGTGAGCCCGGCGGAGACTATCTCTTCCTTCTTTTGCTTGGGCAGCCTTTTGATGCGCCACTCGGCCTTGGCGGCAAGGGCACGGTCGCCGATCTTCATGTGGTAGACCAACTCCAGCGGGCCCCTGGAGCGCAAGTATTTCGATCCCCTGGGTCCCCCTTGGCCGTGCTCCGCGAACCTGCGCGCCACGTCGGTGGTGGTACCCGTGTAGAGGGTGCCGGATCGGGTTCTGATCACGTAGACGAACCATTTTCTCATAGGGACCTTGCCATACTAAATGAGTGTGACAACAGCCCAAGTGCCCTTGCCTTGTGGGCTGCGCAAGCCGAGCTACCGGCTCCAACCGATTATAGCGCAGTGACCACTTCGGGGCCGTAAGCGGAGAGAACAATTGAAAATGCTGGCAAAGGTGGTAGATTGTCCACAGACCGGATGGAGAATTCGAAATGGTGGCCGCGGGGAAGCTCCTTCGGGAGCTGTCGGTCAAAATGCATCGTGCCTCTGTCATCGCCGCGATTGTAGCGGCTCCCTGCCTTTGTACGTGGGCACTGGACCCCAACAAAGCCATGACGCAGTACGTCCACGAAGCTTGGACCACCGAGAACGGCCTGCCCCAGAATTCGGTCACTTCAATCCTCCAGACGCGAGACGGCTATCTCTGGTTCGGCACACAAGAGGGCCTGGTCCGATTCGACGGGATTCGCTTCACCGTGTTCAACAGCGAGCGTGCTGGATTCGCGCTTGGACTCAAGCATTCGTGGTCTTGCTGGAAGGGCACGACGGAACTCTCTACATAGGAACCCGAGGCTCGGGCCTCGTGAGTTACCAAGACGGCGTGTTCCGAGCCCTCACGACGCGGCAGGGCCTCTCGAACGACGTCGTGCAGGGCCTTTTCATGGACTCCAGCGGCACCCTCTGGATGATCACGGAGTCTGGTCTCAATAGCCTGAAGGATGGCCGCATTGCCGCGTACACCACGCTCAACGGCCTCCCCAGCAACAATGTGCGGACGGTCATCGAAGATACCAACAAGTCCATCTGGGTCGGCACGGAGGAAGGATTGTGCCGCTTAAGAAAGGGCGCACTGGCGGTGTTCACCTCCCGGGATGGCCTCCTCAGTAACAGCGTACGAGTCATCCATCCCACGGGCAATGGTGACCTGTGGATTGTCACGGATGGAGGTATCAACCGCTGGCACGGCGGCCATTTCTCCGTGGTGTTGAAGAAGTCACTCCAGAATAATAACGTGAGGACAGCTCTTTGGGATTCGTCTGACGTCTTGTGGCTGGGAACACAAAATGGGCTTCTGCGCTTTGGTGGAGGGAAGCTCACGAGTTATAGCACTGCCGAGGGGCTGTCCAACAACGACGTGTGGGCTCTTTACAAAGACAAAGACGAGAATCTGTGGATCGGAACCCTGGGCGGTGGAATCAATCGCATAAGGGACGGAAAGATCTCGCATTTCGGGTCGCCCCAGGGCTTCGTCGGCGACCAGGTAAATGCCTTCTGCGAGGACAGCGAAGGCAACCTCTGGATTGGGACCCTGGACGGAGGTCTGCACCGCCTCGGCGATGGCAAGTTCACGGTCGTTGGACAGGCCGAGGGCCTCTCCCACAATCTCGTGTGGAGCATTTACGAGGACCGCCAAGGCGCCATCTGGCTTGGCACGGACAACGGTCTCAATCGCTACTTCGAAGGCAATATCACCAGCTACTTCAAGAAAGACGGGCTCGGGGGAAACATCGTCCAGACCCTTTGCGAGGATAGGGATGGGGGCCTGTGGATCGGCACCTGGGGAGGAGGCGTGAGCTTCATGCGGAACGGCCGCTTCGTCCCCTTCCCCCATCAGAAGTGAAATGGCGATGGACTACGTAACTACCATCCACCAGGACAGGGCCGGAAGCCTGTGGATTGCCACTAACGGAGGAGGGCTCAAGCGGCTCAAGGAAGGCAGGCTCACGGTCTTCACGACCAAGGACGGCCTTTCACACAACAAAGTTCACATGATCTACGAAGACAGGCACGGCCACCTCTGGATCGGAACGAACTGGAGGGTTGGACCTCTTCAAAGACGGGGAGTTCATCTGCTACACGACCAAGGAAGGGCTCCTCAGTAATCATGTCTTCGCCATGTACCAAGACGCGCAGGACAACACGTGGATCGGCACCGCGAATGGGGGGCTCAGCCTCTTCAGGGACGGGCACTTTACGAACTTCACGCCCAAGGATGGCCTGTTCGGCGGACGTGTCTTCACCATCCAAGAGGACGGGAATGGAAATCTCTGGATGAGCTCTAACAGGGGACTCTCCCGCGTCAGCAAGAGGGAACTCCTGGAGTTCGCCTCGAAAAGAAGAAAGACCCTGGATTGCGTGTCCTACGGCCGCCCCGACGGCATGCGGAGCTTCGAGTGCAATGGGAGCAGCCAGCCCGCGTCGTGCCGCACGAGAGACGGAAACCTATGGTTTGCCACCACCAAGGGCGCCGTCATCTTACAGCCCGGCCCAATCCCCTTAAACAGAGTGCCACCGCCCGTGGCTATCGAGGAAGTGCTGGTGGACGGAAAGCCGATGGGCGGCCCCGGAGTTGTGACGGTGCCTGCGGGAAGCAGGAACCTCCAAGTTCATTACACGGCCTTGAGCTTCATGGGTTCCGAGAAAGTGCGTTTCCGCTGCCGGCTCGAAGGCTTTGATCCGGGATGGCTGGACGCGGGCACCCAGCGCGTCGCTTACTACACCAAGCTGTCTCCGGGCCGCTATACCTTCCGAGTGACCGCCTGCAACAACGACGGCGTGTGGAATCAGAGTGGTGCCTCACTTGATCTGGAGCAAAAGCCTTTCTTTTACCAGACCGTTTGGTTCCTCGGCCTATGCGCGTTGGCCGTCCTCCTCTCCGCCTTTGGCATCTACAGCCAGAGAGTGCGAGGCTTAAAGGCCAGGCAGGAGGTGCTCCAGCGCCTCGTGGACGAACGGACGGGGAAGCTGGCCGAGGCCAACGTGATCCTTGAAGACCAGCGGCAGAAGCTCCAGCAGGCCAACCAGGTCTTGGAGCGCCTCTCCATCTTGGACGGGCTCACGGGGATTGCCAACAGACGCCACTTCGATGAAGTCCTGGACTTCGAATGGCGCAGGGCCTGCCGCGAAGGCTTGTCGCTCGCGCTCGTCATGATCGATATCGATCATTTCAAGGCGTACAACGACGCAAATGGACACCAGGCCGGGGACGAATGTTTGAGGACGGTGGCGAGCACGCTGGCCGGTTCCCTGAGCCGGGCAGGCGATTTGGCGGCCCGTTACGGGGGCGAAGAATTTGCGGTGTTACTGGCAGGAACCGACTCGAAAAATGCCACTGATATCGCCGAGATGCTGCGGGCCAAAGTGCAAGCGCTGGGAATCCCCCACGAGCATTCCAGCGCCGCTTCCGTTCTAACGCTCAGCATTGGCGTAGCCGCCGTCTGCCCGACTCCGGATGTCAGCCAGGAGACCCTCGTGGGCGTGGCGGATCAGGTCCTTTACAGGGCCAAGCGGGCCGGGAGGAACCGTGTTGTAACCGCTTCTTCCACAACGCAACCGGTATCACTGACGTCCTAGCGGGCTAGTTCACCAAAGAATCGCGCAGGAGGCTCTTTGCCTTTCTTTGAGGAAATCCCGCCACCCTGCTTGATGGCACCGAGATCAGCGTGGAGCCGGTCGCACCCCGTGCCAACAAAGAGAAGGTCGCCTAGATTGGACAGCCCTATGAAAACAACCAGGGCGCCGAATGCGGCAGAGCCAAGCATAACCGCCATCTTGGACGGCTCGACGATGTTGTCTCCCGGCAGGACCAGCTTGACCGTGCCGGGGTTTAACAAATCGACCCACACAATGCTGATAATCAGGATGACCATCAGGAGGATAATCCTCAGAAACATGCCAACCCCTTTCGCGGATCAGTAGTGGTATGCCTTGCCTTTTATTATAGTAAGGGCCCGGTAGAGCTGCTCAAGCAGCGTCAGCCTGGCCATCTCATGCGTGAACGTGAGTTTCGACAGGCTAAGCAGCAGGTCAGCCCTCTTCCTCACCCGGTCAGAGAGACCGAATGGCCCGCCCGGCACAAATACAAGCCTGCGCCCGGTCTCGGTAAGCTTACCCAGCTCCTTAGAGAAGGAAACCGAATCGAACTCCCTGCCCCTTTCGTCCAGCACTACCAGGAAATCGGCCGGAAGGACGCGGGAAAGTATCCCGTCCGCCTCCTCCTCGATGGCCGTATGCTTCTCCTTCGAGGCCGCGCCCTTTATCTCCCTGATCTCAAGCGGCAGAAAATGGCCGACAAGTGTCTCGTACTTCCTTATGCCCTCTTTTAAGAAGCCCTCTTTGGTCTTGCCGACAAAGAGAAGGAGGAGGGCCATCTATACCGCTACCCTCTCGGCCTCGCCCCAGAGACCTTCAAGGTCATAATAGAACCGGGCCTCTTCGTCGAATACGTGCACTATAACGTCGCCGTAGTCCATAAGCACCCAGCGGCAGTCCGGGAAGCCTTCCACATGGCTGGGGAACACCCCTTCTTTCGAAAGCCTGTAGTCTATCTCCTCGGTTATCGCCTTCACCTGCCTGGTGTTCGAGCCCGAGCAGATTATGAAGTAGTCCGCTATGTAGGTTATCTCCCTGACGTCCAGGACCAACAGGCCTTCGGCCTTTTTCTCCAGTGCTGCGGCGGCTATTTCAAGCGCGCGCTCCCTTGTGTCTGCTTTCTTTACTTTTGTGTGCTGCAAAATTCTGTGTGTCTCCATCCGTTTGTTGCAAAAAAGCCTTATTTATAAAGCCCGTTCTGAATTATATACGACTCGACCGGCTCAGGCAAGAGGTATTTGACGCTACGCCTGGCCTTTATTCGCTTCCTTATGTCGGTCGAGGAAATTTCCATGCCGAGGCTCGAGACCAGCCACAGATACCGTCCGGACGTCATCTCGACCCGCCCGACGCACTTCGCGCGGAGGTCGAGTTCTTCCAGCATTACAACATCTACTTCATGGACATATTTATTCTTTGTCAGGTTCTCATATTTCGCCCCCGGACGGAAAGTCGTCACGAAATCGCAGAGCGTAATAAGCCTGTCGGCGGCATGCCAGTTTACGACGTCCAGAAAAGAGTCCATCCCGGTTATAAAGAAGAGCTTAGTTTTTTCGCCGTATTTTTCCTGGAACATCTCGACAGTCTTGACTGAATAGGACGGTATTGGGAGCGTCAGCTCTATGCCAGAAACACTAAATTTCGGGTTAGAAGCAATGGCAAGCTCCACCATCTTCAGCCTGTGCTCCGTCGAGACGCGGTATTCGACCTCCTTGTGAGGCGGCACTGCCGCAGGCACGAATACGATTTCATCGAGGCCCATCGATTCGCGGATCTCCTCTGCGATGTAGAGGTGGGCGATGTGGATAGGGTTGAAAGTGCCGCCGAAGATACCGATGTTCATTCTCTTATCTGTCCGCTCCCCATCACGATGAACTTCTGCGAGGTAAGCTCCTCAAGGCCCATCGGCCCGCGCGCGTGTATGCGGGTGGTGCTTATGCCGATCTCTGCCCCCAGCCCGAACTGGCCGCCGTCGTTCAGCCTCGTGGATGCGTTTATGAATACCGCCGATGCGTCCACCTCTTTCAGGAACCGCATCGCGTTTGCGTGGTCGCGCGTGATTATCGCCTCGGAGTGCTGGGAGCCGTACTTGGCGATATGCGCCATCGCCTCCTCCATGCTCTCCACCACCTTCAGGTTCAGCACGAGGTCGTTGTACTCCTTCGACCAGTCCTCCTCCTTCGCTATCTTCAGGCCCTTCACGAGCTTCCTGGCCTTGGCGTCCGCCTTTATCTCCACCTTCAGCGCCTTCAAGTCCTTTGTCACCCACGGCAGGAACTCGTCCGCCACCGCCGCGTGCACTATCATGCACTCCATCGCGTTGCATGTGCCGGGCCTCTGCACCTTCGCGTTTATGCAGATGTCGTGCGCCATGTCGAGGTCGGCGAACTCGTCCACGTATGTATGGCATACGCCCTTGTCGTGCTTTATCACCGGGATGCGCGAGTTCTCGGTCACCATCTTTATAAGCCCCTCGCCGCCGCGTGGGATTATCAGGTCGATGTACGCGTCCTGCTTCAGCATCTCAAGCACCGCAGCGCGGTCTGTCATCTCTATGAAGCTCACTGCCTCGCGCGGTATGCCCACTGCGTGGCATGCGTCCTGGAGTATCTTCACTATAGCAAGGTTTGAGTGTATCGCCTCAGAGCCGCCGCGAAGTATCACGCCGTTACCGGTCTTAAGGCAAAGCGATGCCGCGTCCGCAGTCACGTTCGGGCGCGACTCGTACACTATGCCGATCAGTCCGATAGGCACGCGCAGCCTTCCGACCTCCATGCCGTTGGGCCTTCGCCATACCTTCGTTATCTCGCCGACAGGGTCCGGCAGTCCGACAATCTCCCTGCAGGCCGTCCGCCATCGACTTTATGCGGGAGGGGTTCAGCGTAAGCCTGTCCAGCATCGCCTTGACTTAAGCCCTTCTTCTCACCCGTCGGTTATGTCCTTGTAGTTCTCCTTGACGAGGTTGGCCGACTCGGCCATTATCTTGTCCGCCATCTTCAATAAGCGCGGCGTTCTTCACCTTCGTCGGCGTGTTGGCGAGAATACGCGACGCCTCTTTCGCCTTCTGCGCGGTCTTCTCGACGTACGATTTTATGTCCATGGGGACCTCCAATTTATCTAATGAATAAATGTTCAAAAAGCTATAACTGAAGAAAAAAATTATATAACCTACGAATGAAATGATCAAAAAATACTACATTTCTTCGTCAACACAGGATCATTCATTTCCAGATAACTTTTTGATTTTAAAAATTTAATTACAGTTAAACTATTATTCATACTATTATTCAGAACTAACGATGGACTTCCTAATTCTTTCCATTTCTCTGGATATTTTCTTTTGAGAAAAGAGCGGAAATTATTGATTAAATAAACACCAATTAACCATAAAATTATATTAACGGCAAAGAATATAGGAAATAATTTTTCCATTTTATATCACCACCAGATCATCCCGATGTATAACCTCGTCGCAGTACTTGTACCCAAGCACCGTCTCGATGTCCGCGCTCTTTAAGCCTTTTATCTTCTCCACCTCTTCGCGGCTGTAATGTATCAGCCCGCGCGCAATCGGCGTCCCGTCCTCGCGGCATATCTCCACCGCGTCCCCGGCCTTGAACTTGCCATCGACGGCCTTTATGCCGGAGGAAAGCAGGCTCCTGCCCTTCTGGGTGAGAGCGCGCGCCGCGCCATCGTCCACGAATATCCGGCCCTTGCCGCGCATCGTGAAGGCGATCCATTGCTTCTTTGAGGACAGGCATGTGTCGCAGGGCATGAAGTGCGTGCCGACCGCGCCGCCCTCGAACAGCTTCTGGATGTTGCCCGCCTTCTTGCCGTTTATGATGAAGCAGGAGCTTCCGCCTGCGGAGGTCTTCTTCGCCGCAGTGAGCTTGCTGCACATCCCGCCGGTGCCGTATATGGTGCAGCTTCCGCCCGCCATCTTCTCTATCTCGGGCGTGATCTTCTCGACCTCGTGGATAAGCTCCGCGTCCTTGTTGGCGGGGTCCTTCGTGAAAAGGCCGTCCACGTCCGAGAGTATGACCATCGCGTCCGCGCCGGAGAGGTTTGTCACGAGCGCGCCCAGGTTGTCGTTGTCGGAGAACTTTAGTTCCTCGACGGACACCGTGTCGTTCTCGTTTATGATGGGGATGATGCCGTATTCGATGAGTTTGTTCAGGGTGTTGCGGGCGTTCAGGAACCTGCGCCTGTCCACCAGGTCGGCGGACGTCAGGAGCATCTGGCCCACGCCGATACCGTGGCGGGAGAGGTTCTTCTCGTACATGCGCATAAGCGCCGACTGGCCGACCGAAGCCGCAGCCTGCTTCAGCTCGATAGTCTTGGGCTTCTCGGTGAGGCCGAGCCTGCCCATGCCCGCCGCGACAGCGCCGGAGGTGACGACAATTACTTCCACCCCGCGCTCACGCAGCCACGCGAACTCGTCCGACAGCGTGCGCAGACGGCTCTGGTTCACGCCCGCGGTCCGGCTGGCAACCACCGTGCTGCCGATCTTTATGACGACGCGGCGGATTTTCTTTCAGTGTGTCTTTTCGTGAATTTTTCTTGGCGCTCATAACCTTATTCTAAACCCCACCTTCTTTTGGAAAAAAGAAAGCCAGCAAAGAAAACCGTGAAATGATTTATCACTTAGCTGGCAGGAGGACGTGTGATTACGAAAGGCATCAATGTGAGAGGTATTCAGTAAGTTGGCTTTGGACAGGCATCATTGTTCAAAGGCTACTTACTGACCTCGAATCTTTTTGATGACTTGAGAATAATGCAGTCACCCGTTTATCCACGTTATCCTGCTCTTGCTCTTCTCTTGTCTTGTTCTTGCTCTTTCTCTTGCTCTAGCTTTCAGCTTCTGCTTCTGTTCCTGTTCTTGTTCTTCTTTTATCGCCTTCAGCTCCTCAAGCTTCTTCGACACAAATTCCAGCAGCGTATCGACACCTTCGTGCGTCGCCGCCGAGATGGCGAAGAACGGGTAGTTGTTTTCATCGCAGTACTCGCGGAGACCGTTCAGTCTTTCCTCGTCCTCAAGCGCGTCCACCTTCGTCGCGACTGCGACGATGTAGCGCTCCATCAACTCGGGGTTGTGCCTGCGAAGCTCCTCGTTTATCGTGGCGAAGTTGTCCTTCGGCTCGCCCTCTGTCAGCGGGGAAACGTCAACCAGGTGCAACAGCATCTTCGTGCGTTCCACATGCCGCAGGAACTGAGCGCCGAGCCCCGCGCCCTTGTGCGCGCCCTCGATAAGCCCAGGAATGTCTGCCGCTACAAAGCTCTTGTAGAACCCGTACTTACACACGCCCAGGTTCGGCACCAGCGTCGTGAACGGGTAGTCGGCGATCTTCGGCCTGGCAGCGGATATCACCGAGATGAGCGTGGACTTGCCCGCATTCGGCAGGCCTATCAAGTCCGACGTCCGCAAGGAGCTTCAGCTCCAGCTGTATCGTCTTCTCATCGCCCGGCTCGCCCGGCTGCGCAAACCTCGGGGCCTGATGGGTGGAGGACTTGAAGAAGGTGTTGCCCTTCCCGCCCCTGCCGCCCTTGGCGATTACGATCTCCTGGCCGTCCTCGGTCAGGTCGCCGATAACTTCCCCGGTTATGTAGTCCCTTATCATCGTCCCGACGGGGACATTAATTATAATGGCGTCGCTGTCCGCGCCGTGCATCTGCTGTCCGGAGCCGTCTCCGGCGTGCTTGCAGTAGTAGTGCTGCTGGTACTTGTGGTCGAGCAGGGTATTGAGCTGCGCGTTGGCCTTGGCAATGACATTGCCGCCCCTGCCGCCGTCTCCGCCGTCCGGCCCGCCCTTTGGGACGAACTTCTCGCGCCTGAAGCTGACGCAGCCGCGACCGCCGTCACCCGCCTTTACGTATATTTTTGCTAAGTCTACAAACATATCTATTTAAAATATCCCAAAGTGCCTAAAAAATCAAACAAAAAAGCCCCGCCAAGCCGGCGGGGCCCCGTGAATTCATAGAAATTATTAAAGCAACTAGCCTTCCGCTACCATGTATATGCTGACCTTCTTGCGGTCGCGGTTGTAGCGCTCGAACTTTACAACGCCGGGGACCTTCGCATAAAGGGTGTCGTCCTTGCCGATGCCGACGTTCGTGCCCGGGTGGATCTTGGTGCCCCTCTGCCTTACGAGTATGCTGCCGCCGGTTACGAACTGGCCCTCGTAGCGCTTTACGCCAAGCCTTTGTGCGTTTGAATCGCGGCCGTTTCTGGAACTGCCGACGCCTTTTTTATGTGCCATTTCTAAAATCCTCCTTAAAACGCCTTGTTAGGCGGATATCTCTTTGACGAGCAGTTCCGTAAAGTACTGCCTGTGGCCGTTGCACTTGCGGTAGTCCTTGCGTCTTTTGTGCTTGAAAACCAGCACCTTGCGGGCGCGGCCCTGGGTCACTATCTCGGCGGTTACCTTCGCGCCTGAGACAATCGGGCTGCCTACCGTGATGTTGCCGTCCACTTCCATCAGCAAAACCTCAGGAAATTCAAGGGTTGCGCCCTTTTCGCCTTCCAGAAGCTCCACTTTGAACCTGTCACCCGGGGAAACCTTGTACTGCTTCCCGCCGGTCTTTATTATCGCGTACATTATAATCACCTCCGGACAATATATACCCCATCCGTTCGGCCTATACCGCCCGGAAGGGTATCTTTATACAGTATTATGGCATGGTTGTCAAGAAAATTTTACCGGGGCTAACGCGCCCTACAGTGATTGCGTAAACCACCGTTTCCTCCACCCCGTCCACCTTTAATATAGACGTTTAGCTCGTCGTCATAGAACGCGCCTATCTCGCAGGCCCCAAGCCCCAAGGCCTGCGCGGCGAGGCAGAGGTTCTGGCCTATATGCCCGGCGTCCAGATATATGTAGCGGTACGCCCTCTGGTCGTACTTCCAGCGGGTGCGCTCCACCACCGCGGTCATGAAAATGACAGCGCCGGACTTTGCAAGCATCGGCTGGTCGAGAGCGGCGTGCGCGGCTGCCTCACCGAAATCGCCCGGTCTTATGAACGACAGGCGGGCGTTTTCCACGTCAAAGTGGTAGATGCCCTTCTCCAGCCCCTCGACGTTGTTCGCCATCACATACATTTCAATGGGATAGAACGCCCCGGCGGACGGAGCGGAACGCAGGAAGGTCTCGCGGCCCTCCTTGGTCTTGCCGTTCCCGGCCCACAAGAGCTGGGAAAGCTGCATCAGCGTTAGCGGCTCCGGCTTGTAAGTACGGCGGGTGCGGCGGGTGTTGAATACCTCCCATATACCCTCCCCGCCCGTCTTTTCCGGCTGGGGGAGGTCCACCCGGTTCGCGGCATGGTCGTAAACCTTGAAATGCGGGGGCCTTTTCAGGATGTCGATGCCCCTGTGCGGGAGTTCGCCCCTAACGTACTTTGTTTCGGCCT
This sequence comes from Nitrospirota bacterium, assembly GCA_963845245.1. Taxonomy (GTDB): domain Bacteria; phylum Nitrospirota; class JACRHJ01; order JACRHJ01; family JACRHJ01; genus CAWJRJ01. The sequence continues at coordinate 157,200 of CAWJRJ010000014.1, read as the reverse complement.
GGTACGCGTCCCCCACGTTTTCCTTTTTTATTTCCTTTGTTCCCATCGGACTTTCTCCCTTTCCCGGATTTCTTTGGTGTCCATACCTCGACAGGCTCCTTGCGCTTGGTCGGCTTGACAGGCGGTTTTGAGGTGCCCGGCGGCCTTGGTCCTTTTTTCTGGTCGTCCGGCGTAATGACCGAAAAATCCATCTGGCGGCGTTCAAGGTCGACGCGCTCAAGCCGCACCTGCACGCGGTCGCCGAGCCGGTACATCCGGCCAAGGTGGCTGCCCACAAGTGCATGGCGCTTCTCGTCGTATTCATAGTAGTCGTCATGCAGGGCGGTGAGCCTGACCAGCCCCTCCACGAAGAACTCCTCAAGCTCCACAAAGAAACCGAAGGCGGTGACGCCGGATATGAAGGCCGCGAACTCGCCGCCCACCTTGTTTATCATGAACTGGAGCTTCTTCAGCTCCACCACCTTCCGCTCGGCATTCTCGGCCTCGCGTTCCATGAACGACGTATGCTCGCCCAGGGCAGGGAGCGACCCGGCGATCGTGGTCTTGCGCTCGGCCGGCAAGCTCGCCTTTTTTGATCAGTTCCTTAAGCGCCCTGTGGACGGTCAGGTCGGGGTACCGGCGTATGGGCGACGTGAAGTGGCAGTAGCAGCGCGCGGCAAGGCCGAAGTGGCCGACGTTTTCCGGGCTGTACTTCGCGAGCTTCATAGAGCGAAGGATCACAGTGTTCAAGTAGCGCTCCTCCGGCCTGCCCACGAGCTTCTCAAGGAGCTTCGCGAGCGTCTTTGGCCTGATATTGCCCTCGCCCGGCCACGGCAGGCCCATGCCCTTCACCAGCGAGCCAAGCTCCATCATCTTCTCCTCGTCCGGCTCGTCGTGGACGCGGTAGAGGAACGGGACGCCGTGCGACTCCAGATGGAACGCGACCGTCTCGTTGGCCGCGAGCATGAACTCCTCAATCAGCCTGTGCGCCTGGTTACGCTCACTCTTTATAATGTCGGTGGTCGTGCCCGTCAAGTCCACTATGATCTCCGGCTCGGGGAGGTCGAAGTCTATGCTGCCGCGCTCGCGGCGCATGACGTTTAAGTGCTCCATCAGCTCGCGCATCAGCATGAAGTCCGGCACGAGCGCCGCGTACTTCTCCTTGGTAGCCGGGTCGTCCTTCTCGATTATAGCGGAGATGTCCGTGTAGGTCATGCGCTGGACGCTCTTTATCACGCTCTCATACACCGCGTAGGACGTGCGCTCGCCCTTCTCGTTGAACACCATCTCGGCGGTGAGGGTGAGGCGCTCCTCGTCCGGCCTCAGGCTGCATATCCCGTTGCTTACCTTCTCCGGCAGCATCGGCAGCACCCTGTCCGGGAAGTATACGCTGGTCGCGCGCTCCCTCGCGTCGATGTCGAGCGCGGTGCCGGGCTTCACATAATGCGCCACGTCGGCAATCGAGACGTACAGCTTGATCAGCCCGCCTGAAACCCTCTCGACGCTCACCGCGTCGTCGAAGTCGCGCGCCCGCTCACCGTCAATCGTGACGGTGTTCAGCCCGCGCAGGTCCTTGCGGCCCTGACGCATTGGCTCGGTGACCTCCTGCGGCAGCTTGTCGGCGTCCTCAAGCGCGCCCGGCGAGAACACGGTCGCCAGCCCGAACTCCTCGATGATGAGGTCGGTGTCGAGGCCGGGGTCGCCCGCCTTGCCTATTATCTTCTCCACCGTCACGGTCGCGCTTCGGTGGACGTCGGGGTAGTTCTCTATTGTTGCGGTGACGAGGTCTCCGTTCTTTGCGCCCCCGTTTGCCCTTGGCGGCACGTAGAACTCGTACGTCAGCCTGGGGTTGGTGGGTATGATGACGCCGAAGCCGCGCCCGGACTCGTATCTGCCGACCACCTTGGTAACGCCCCGGTCGAGTATCCTTATTATGCGGCCCTCCTGCTTGCCCGGGATGCGCTCGTGCTCCACCCGCGCCACCACCTTGTCGCCATGCATCGCGCCCATCATGTTCCGGGGCGCAATGTATATGTCCGGCTCGCCCTCCTTCTCGGACACGACAAAGCCGTATCCGTCCGGGTGCGCGGACAGCTTGCCGACGACGAGGTTCATCTTCTCCGGCAGGCCGTACCGCTCCCCGCGTATCTTTACCATCTCGCCGTCGCGTATCAGCTCACGCACGGCCACCTTGAACTCTTCCCTGTCGCCCTTCGGGATGGCGAGTTCCTTCATCAGCTCCTTGAAGAGAAGGGGCCGGTACGTGCGGGAGCGCATAAACTCCAGTATTTTCTGTTTTGATATGTCCATGAGAAAAAGTTAACACGGAGGGCACGCAGAGTCAATAAAAGTTACAGATTTTTGTCCGAAATGCTTTACCTTTGTCGAATTCCTGTTATTCTTTAAGCCATGAGCATCATTGAGATGACATCCTTTATATGGGCAGGCTCCTTGCTTGCCGGTTTCTTCGGCGCAATGACCGGACTCGGCGGCGGCGTTATAATCGTCCCGATGCTGACACTTGTCTTCGGCATCGACATCCGGTACGCGGCCGGGGCGTCGCTCGTGTCCATCATCGCAACGTCGTCAGGCGCGGCGGCGGCATACGTGCGCGAAGGCTACACAAATATCCGGATAGCGATGTTCCTGGAGATTGCTACGACCGTCGGGGCAATAGCCGGTGCGTTTCTTGCGGCAAGCATGCACACATCTACAATATCGATTATTTTCGGACTTGTTCTCATATACTCCGCATTCCTGTCCAGACATCAACCGCCAAAGGCAACGGGAGATGAGAAACCCGACCCGATTGCAACGCGCCTTAAGTTCGACTCGGACTACCCAACGCCGGAAGGTCGCGAGGACTACAAGGTGCGCCATGTCCCGGCCGGATTCAGCATAATGTTCGTCGCGGGCGGCCTGTCCGGGCTCCTGGGCATCGGCTCTGGCGCGGTAAAGGTTCTGGCGATGGACCGTGCAATGCGCCTGCCGTTCAAGGTGTCCACCACCACAAGCAACTTCATGATCGGCGTCACCGCCGCCGCGAGCGCGGGCGCCTACCTGCACCGGGGCTTCATCGACCCCGGCCTTGCGATGCCGGTAATGCTTGGCGTGCTGGCAGGCTCATGGATCGGGGCAAGGACGCTGTTCAAAACAAGAGTCGGCAGCCTGAGGCTGGTGTTTAGCCTGATACTGCTCGTCATGGCGGTCGAGATGATATACAACGGCATAAAGGGGCATATATGAAGGATGAGTCCGCAAAAGCGGAAGAACAACGGCTCGACAGGCTACTCGGGAGGCTCCTGATAACCGGGGTGGTGACAGCAGCCGTCGTCGTGCTGATTGGCGGTATCCACTACCTCATAAACTACGGGGGCAACCCGCAGGGCCTGCACGTATTCAGAGGCGAGCCCCAGGACCTCCGGCACCTTGACGGTATCATGCGGGACGCGCTGTCTTTCAAGAGCCGGGGAATTATCCAGTTCGGGCTGTTGCTGCTGATTGCGACGCCCATCGCAAGGGTGGCGATTTCGCTCGTCGCGTTCCTGCGGGAGCGTGACTTGATGTATGTGGGGTTTACGCTGTTCGTACTATTGGTGCTGGTGTACAGCCTGGTGGGGAGGCAGTTTATTTAGAAGAGTGCCGCTAAAGAAAAAAGCGGCCCCGAAGGGCCGCCATTTTTTCACCACGAAAAAAAGCTATTTGCCTCCGAACGCCTTAAGACACACATTGCTGTTGACAAAAACACCGTAAAGGTCCATCCAATCGCTGCCGTTGGATGAAACGTAGCTCTGGCCCGGCAATGATTCTGCGCGGCTGCTATATCCATTGAACGGCATCTCCATCGCAATCGGATAATTATAACCGTTATTATCAGACAGGTGTACAACGACTGAAAAGTTAGTGCCTATTGTAACCGATGCGGGCGTTGTCAGTTTAATCGTATGATAACCCGCAGACGCCACTCCAGTCTGGTGCGCCACCGGATAGCCATCCGTTGCCGCTGCAGCCGGGTAGCCGGTAGAACCATCTGTGTAGGTATAGACATTATCGTAGATATAAATATCATATGATGCGCTCAGGTCTGTTACGTAGAAGCTGACGGCTTTTATCTTGGGGCTCTGCTGGTCAGCCTTGAACACGTTGGCCATCCAAGCGTCAGACACCCCTGTGAAGCCTAATCCAACCGTATAACCCAGGGGATCATATTGATATATGCGGGTATAATTTTTCGATGTCTCACCCTTGAAGTAATAGGATGCCGGGTCTAATGATGCATCGTAGTAGGACATCCAGAAATAGCCGTTCTGACCCCAGCCTGATCCCCAGCTGTTCCTCACGAGATAGGCTCCATTGCCAGGAGGCGTCGACATAAAATTGCTCGCCGGATAGTTGTCATCCCACCCGATTACGGCGACGGCATGCCCTCCGCCATTTCCTGTATTGCCAAAACTATTGTAATAGCTGGACGCACTGGAGTTGTAATAAATATCATCCCAGTAAAAACCAATTCCAACTGCCCCGTTATTCTTTACCGCCGTTTTTACAGAATCAGGCGTCGTAGAGACCAGAAGGACGTCCTGAACATGGACCATTGCAGACTTTGCGGCAGTGTTAGCCTGCAATGGAGAAGTCGCGCTAAGATATTGGTATGGGTACTGGTTTTCCGGGAAGGGGCCGCTCCACCTAGTGAGATAAGCCACAGCCATGGAGTAATAACCTCCACCGCAGGCAGAACCGTCGAACCCATTTGAGTCGAGAAGGTCGTTCTCTGATAAATCGCCTCCCTTGGGCAAGCTTGACTCAAGCGAAGCCATTGTGGCAAAGGACCAGCAACCGCCGCACATGCTTTGGTCCCTTATGGGTCCAATCTTGCCCTTCATGCTCACGCGCAGGTCATAGGATGACGGGAGGGATGGAGGAAGGACGCCGAGTTTCGTGGCTGAAGCCAGCTCTTTTTCGGCAGAAGCCCTGAGATAAGAACGGTCTATGCTGTCCGGAACGAGTCCTAACGCGTGGCCATCTTTGGTGAATTTAACTCCTGAAGTTCCTGCCTTTTTTTCTGAAAGATACCGGGTGAATTCCGGGTTCACCGGAGCTATTTGCAATTTCTCTGCCGCCATGGCGGCTTCGACTGCCAATATAGTAACCAAAATAAATAACAAACATGCTACCGTGAAAAGATTTCCAGCCTTCCTTCTCCCCTGATTCAAAATAGCCCCCCTTTTTCGGTTAATAAAACTTAAGTAAAATATATTGGGGTATGCTAATATTTATTTAAGGGAAAGTCAAACTAAAAATTAAAAGACATTAATCTTTTATTCACATCTTACCACATTATTAACCTCGCAATATCCCTGAAACCAGAAGCAGCTCCTTAAGACGTATTCCCATCCTCGCCTTGCTGTTCTTCTTCCGGCACCTTCTTATCTCTGCTCCGTTTATAAACGGTGGGAGGGGTCTCAACCTTGGGAGGCTTGTTCGGCAGCGGTACCCTGCCCAGGTTCGGTTTCTTCTTCTTTCCCTTCTCAGGCTTTATCATCTTCAGTCTCTTCGGTATCCCTGGGCGGGAACTTTGCCCTGTAAATCTTTACAAACTCGTAAAGCAGAAATCCGTGGATGGCCAAGGGTACAAGCGGTATAGGGATATAGGTCTTTATATTGTAAACCGTCAGCATCTCATACTCCAGGACACAGACGTCAACCGCTACAAGGAGGACGGCCATGACATAAAGCAACCGATACAAAAGGATGCTTCCGTTATTGGTCAAAACCAGGACTGAGCCTATAAGGAACGATAGAACGAAGTAAACTACCAGATTGAAGAAGAAGAGGTCGACTTTGCTATGTGCGCGGACCAATGCAGCCACAATGAATGCTGGCAGGATGGCCGCTGTCAGGTAGGACAACCCGAGCAGCATCTGGTTCAGCCTTTCTTTATTTTCCACGGACACTCACCTCACCACCATCAGAAGCCCTTCCGCTTCGGCAACCACGGTCCCGTCTTCCTTCAACGCGACTGCAACTGCCTCCATAGCCCGCTTGGCCTCCTTTGCCAGCCTCCCCGTAACGACCACCGGCTCGCCTACCATGAGCGGCCTCTTGAACCGCACGGTGAGCTTCGCCGTGACGGCATTGTACCCCAGCGCAAAGGCAAGCTTGGTCATGGCCTCGTCCAGTATGGTGGAGATGATGCCTCCATGTACTACGTCCTGGTAGCCCTGATGTACCTTCTGCGGGGTGAATACCGTCTTTATAGAGCGGGCAGACTCGTCCACCTCGAAATGGAGCCTTAAGCCCATCGGGTTGTCCTGCCCGCACACGAAGCATTGCCTGTCGTCTTTCAGCTCCAAAATATCCTCCGAATAGGGGTAACCTTTTGCCCAAGCCGTTCGTCTAACAAACTAGAAAACAGAAATGGAATCCTTTAAAAATATAGGCCTAATATTAATAAAATTCAATAATTTTATTAAATTCGACATGTTATACTGAAAACATAAGGATTATAAGCACACAGGAGGAAACATGTTGACGAACTGGAAGAAACACCTCGTAAAGGTGGCGTTTTTGCTTGCTGTCTTGATTGTCGCGATGCCGCTTGCAGTGTCGAGGGCAGACGAAGACCAGTCAAGCTCGCTCGGGATGGCGCGGGTAACATACCTGAACAATGACGCGCTATTTACAAGCCCGGAAACTGACGAATGGTCTGCTCTCTCGCCGAACTTCACCCTCCAGGAAGGAGACCGCCTCTGGGCCGGTGAGGATTCAAACATCGAGGTAACCTTTGCCGACGGTCACATCGCGTGGGTAAACGACAACTCCGAGCTTGACATGTCACACCTCTCACGTGACCCGGACGGCAACGTGTACCAGCTCGCCATGACCACGGGCGAGGCGTCCTTCTTCGTGCGCAAACCGGAAAGCGAACACTCGGTGTTCCAGGTGGACACGCCCAATTCCTCGATAAGGGTATATAAGAGGGCCATGTTCCGGGTAACGGCGCTGTCCGATGGCACGACGCAGGTCGGCGTAAGCAGGGGACAGGTCGAGGTGGAGACCGACGACGGCATCACGACCATCAAGCGCGGCGAGATGGCGGAGATAGACAGTGACGGCTATGTGGACATATCGTCGCTACCGGGAAACGACTCCTGGGACAGATGGGTGGCTTCCAGGGAGAGCAGGTACGACAGGCCCGCTGAAAGCGCTCGCTACCTGCCGAAGGACATGAGCAGCTACGGCTACGAGTTTGACGAGGGCGGCCGCTGGACGAGTACCCCAGATTATGGAAATGTTTGGGTGCCGACAGGCGTAGCTCCGGACTGGTCGCCGTACTCGAATGGCAGGTGGGTATGGGTCGGGGGCGACTACGTATGGCTGCCGTACGACCCTTGGTACGCGCCTTTCCACTATGGCCGTTGGTCATGGTCGGCCCGCATCGGCTGGTGCTGGGTCCCGCCGCTTACCCCTGTGGCGTACTGGTCGCCGGGCTACGTGGGCTGGGTGTGGGGCGCAGACAGCGTATGCTGGGTGCCGCTTGCACCGCGTGAGGTATATTACGGCTACGGCTACTACGGCCCGAACAGCGTGAACATCCGTACGACAAGGGTCGTCAATGTCACGAATGTATACATCAACAGCAGGGTAAACAACGGGATCGTCATTGTCCATAGGGACAACTTCATGAGGGGCGACACCAGGAGGATATCTATCAGGAACAAGGACGAGAACCCGTTTACCGGCCGCGACAGAGGGAAGTTCAAGATTATCGGAAGACCGCCGGTGGAGGAGCTGAAGCCTACAAGGGAAGCAAGGCTGCCCAAGCCGGACTTCAGGCCGGACAGGAGGTCACTGCCACCCGAGAGGTTTGAGAAGCCTGCGTCATTCATAAAGGAGAGAAAGGCCGCCAAGGCGCCGGAAGAGTCCGTCTTCAAGCCCGGAAGGGAACCCGAGGGATTTGAAGAAGTTTGACAAGGTAAACATACCGAAAGAACAGCGACTGCCGAAAGAACAGCGCATCCGGGAGGACAAGTCACGTGGCGGCAGAGGCCCGGCAACCGAAATCCAGACGGGCGGGCCAGAACAAGAAAAGACACGCGGCAACGAAAAGAAGATAGAACGTGGAAGGGTGATAGCCCCTGAAACTGCCCCTGAAACCAGAAATGGGACCGGAAGCGTAGACAAGCGGGAGCAGGGCACCACTGAGGATTTACGCAGGGGCCTGCCACGCGACAGGAACATTCAAAAGGATACCGGCCGGGAAGTTGTACCGCCCTCCAGGACAACTATGCCTCCCAATAAACGTGTAGAGGGCGTCCAGACCGAAAAGAGGTTCGACAGGGGCGGGTCCGAGCAGACGAGGGAGCCTGGCTTCAGGAGGGACAAACCACGCACAACAGATCAGGATAAAGAGGGCAAGCAAAAACCAAAGAAGGAAAAAGACCAGAAAGAGCAGAAAAACCAGCGTGAGAAAAAGGGGGACAAGGATAAAGAGGAAGCCCCCCGTTAAATATGCACAAGGCAGGCAGCTATCAGGCTGCCTGCCTGCTCGCCTCCAGGTAACGTGGTTCCACCAACCGCTCAAAATCGTCATAGCGCATCTTGACAGCTTCGTAATGAGTCCCGCCCTGGAAAACTATCTCCTCGTCCTCTGCAAGCTTCTTGTCCACATAAACCGGGATCCCGTAGAGGTTGCCGAACGGCGGCATAGCCCCCGCCTCGCAGTCCGGAAAGATTTTCTTGAATTCTGATTCCGTCGCAAGCGCGGCGAAGTGCAGGCCCAGGTCTGCGCGAAGCGTCGAAATGTCAACCCTCCTGTCCGCTGGGACGGCGACCATCATGAAACCCTTCTCGCTCTTGACAATAACAACCTTGACAAGCATCCTGCCGTGCACATGCATGGCGGCCGCCACCTCCTGGGCGGTGTAAGCCTCTCCGTGCCTCAGCACCTCATACTTTACACCGTTCGCGTCGAGGTATTTTGTAAGCCTTTCGCTTAACATAGTCCACCTCCTCGTTAAATGCCTCATTATAATTTTATCATAAATATCCAGACTGTATTCAGATTGCCGCCCATTTAAACTATTTCTCTTGACTTGCCCGGCAAAACACCGCTATAATTAGACAGTTTTTCGTTATTTTACAGCATATTAGAATGACATTCAAAAGCCTCCGCACCAGGATAACCGTCTGGACGATTACCGCCATGCTCCTCATTCCGATGAGCGCCGGAGGGGTAATAGTACTCAAGCAGCTTTCGCTCGCCGCCGAACTTTCAAAGACAAAAAAAGAGTCCGACTTGATTTTCAAGGAAACCCTTATGCGTGACCTTGAGCACGCGATGATGGTGAACCAGCTCGACGGCGTCAGGACTATGCTGCGAAAGGTCAGTGGATTCGACGGCATAAAGAGCGTATCGCTCCTTGATCCGCGCGGTGCAATAGTAATGCACTACGGCATTGACGACAGACCCCGGACAGATAACTGGCAGATACGCAAGATGCTCGAAAGCGGCGAGGAATTCGAGCATTTCAGCCAGGAGGGTGACGAATCGGTGAGGCTCCTCGCACTTCCAATAATTAACAAAGAGGAGTGCTGGACCTGTCACAAACTGGCAAAAGTAAACGGCGCGCTCCTGATCAAGCAACTATCTGTCGATGTCAACTCGGAGACTAACCTGCTTGTCGCCATAATGCTGATATCGCTCCTTGTGGCAAGCCTGGCATCTGCTATAACTCTCCTTACCCTACTTTCAAGAAACGTCGTGGCGCCTATAAGGGAAATATCTAACGCCACTGAACGAGTGGGCCAATGCGACCTGAACGTGAAGGTACCTGTATACGGAAAGGACGAGGTGGGCGAGTTGGCCCAGTCTTTCAACAGGATGATCGCCGACCTGAGAAAGTCAAGAGACGAAGTCGAGGACAGGAGCGTCAAATGCGAGCAGGCCTACCACTCCATGCAGTCCGCACAGAAAAAATTGATTCAATCAGAGAAGCTTGCGACCATCGGCACACTGGTGGCCGGTATAGCTCACGAGATAAACAACCCTGTTGGTATAATCGCCGCAAGGACCGATTGCATGCTTATGGAGATGAAAGACAAGGGTTTGGATGGCCAGTATACTGACGACCTGATGGTGATAAACAGGCAAACGGGCCGCATTGCCGATATAACGAGAGCTCTTCTGACTTTTGCGCGCCACGGACATGCAGAGATGTCTTTGGTCGACATAAACTCCATAGTGGAGGATACGATTTTTCTGGTCGGAAAACAGTTTTTGAAGGAGGGTATAAAGATGGAAAAACACCTCTCTTTAAAAGCACCAAAGGTTATGGCAAACGGGAACCGGATGCAACAGGTGCTGCTTGACCTTCTGAATAATGCGCGCGATGCCATGCCGGAAGGCGGGTTGATAATTATAGCGTCGGACGTGACAGCGGATAATGTGGAACTCACGATTGCCGACACTGGCGAAGGTATCAATGAAGAGGCACTTGACAATATATTCGACCCGTTTTTCACAACCAAAGAGGTCGGAAAGGGTACAGGCCTCGGCCTGGCTGTCAGCTACGGCATAATCCAGGATTTCGGCGGAAACATAGAGGTACTTAGCAGGAAGGGCGAAGGCTCTACATTTAATATAACCCTGCCCAGGATAAAGGAGCGTCTAATTGGAACAATCACCTACCAAGATACTTGTAATAGACGACGAGGCGGACATGCTGGAGAACTGCTCCAGAATCATAGGTAGGCTTGGGTACGACTGCATTACACTTAACGACAGCAACGATGCGGCAGCCGTTATTGAGCGGGAGATGCCCTTACATTATACTAACCGACTTTGCAATGCCGGGCAAAAGCGGCCTGGATATACTTAGGATTGCCAAAGAGATTGACCCTGAGACGACCATTATTCTTATAAGCGGTTACGCAACAATACCGTCCGTGGTCGAAGCGATGAAAGAAGGGGCATTCGATTATCTCTCAAAACCTTTCTCCGCAGAACAGCTAAAGGTTGCGATTGAACGCGCGGTCAGGCATCGCTCGCTTGCGGAGGAGAACAAATTTCTCCGATCGCAGCTCGCTCAGGGCTACGAATTTGACAGCATGATAGGCAACTCTCTCGCTATGCGGCAGATTTTCGATACTATAAGGAAAGTGGCGCCAACGGAGGCAAACATCCTGATATCTGGCGAATCCGGGACCGGGAAAGAGCTGGTCGCTCGCAGCATACATGCAAATAGCCGCCGTGGCGAAAAACCTTTTGTCCCGGTTGACTGCGCTTCACTTCCTGAAAATCTCCTTGAATCTGAGCTTTTCGGACATGAGAAGGGCACCTTCACAGGTGCGGATTCGACCAGGCCCGGGCTCCTTGAATTTGCAAACGGAGGTACATTCTTTCTCGACGAGATAGGCGAAATGGGTATCAACCTTCAGTCAAAGCTCCTGAGGGTGTTACAGGAACGGCAGTTCCGGAGGGTTGGGGGAAGGAAGATGATCGACATTGATATCAGGATAATAGCAGCCTCAAACCGTGACCTGGAAGATGGAATTAAGACGGGAGCATTCAGAGAAGACCTTATACTATCGGCTAAATGTCATAAATATTAACCTGCCTCCTCTTAAGAAACGAATCGGAGATGTCCCGCTTCTTGCGGATTATTTTTTGCAGGAAAACCGAAAGAACTCTTCTGGCGTAGCTCAAGAATTCTCTACAGAGGCAATGGCTTTACTTGAACAGTATGCATGGCCTGGCAATGTACGGGAACTTCAAAACGTGGTGAGCCGTGCAATCGCACTTTCCGCTGGGTTCTCTGTTATGCCTGAAGACTTGCCCGAGCATATTAGAAAAACCGCAAAAGCATCACTGGAGGTTATTAAAGCGGGGATGCCGTTCAAGGACGCAAAGAAAAAATGGCTTATGAACTTTGAAAAAGAATACTTGGCTGACTTGTTGAAAAAAAACAGCAACAACATATCCAGGGCTGCCAGAGAGGCGGGTATTGATAGAAAGACAATACACCGCCTCATTGGCAAACACAAACTTCTAAAATAGCCTTACCAGGTCACATCGGATTTGGTTATAAGCCTTAGGGCAAGGTTGGCTATGCCAAGCACAGCGCCCTGTACCTCTGGATTCACCAGCTCTTTCCCTGTCAAGCCCTGCACAGTCATTGTAATAATAGCCACAAAATTGGCCCAAAGGGTTTTCGAATAATACCATTTTTTCTGTTCCAAATTTACCTCCTGTTATTAAATGTCCAACAGCCTTTCAGAAAGCCTGTCCACCTTTGCTTCAAGTCTGTCAAGCCTTTGGAGCACCTCCTCCCTACCCAGATCACGCGTATGCCTGCAATCGTTTCTATGTTGAAGGCAATCTTCTTTTGTCATATACTTCTCAGGCAGATTATCGGCCATCCTCACAGTACGAGTGTAGAAAAAGCCCAGAATAAAACCAAGCACGGCCAAACCAGATGTAATCAAATACTCAATCATTTTATATCTCCAATGCTTGAATATGGATCTCATCCAATCGGCACTTCGCCATGCTACCAGGACAAAAGGATACCTTCTCCACAATAAACTTGACACCACTCAAATCTATCTCAGGAGTTGAATAATCAAACCCGATTACGTCACCTTCTTCAAGTTCGAATACATCGAGAAATGTCGCAAACGTTACACGTCTTTTTCTGTCTTTGAAACGTGTAATGTAGAAATCCCTCAAGTCAGTTGCCACCGGCTGTGCGTTCACAAGCCAAAAAGTATACTCTTTTTTGGGATTCCTAAGACCATACGCCGCTATTGAGCCAGGATCACCTCCAGCAGGGTATGCGGCAGAGCTTGCGGCAACCTCCAAAAACTTTGCATTACCTTCTCTTGAGTTGTCTTTTTTGTAATGTATTTCCAACTTGTTAATCAGTTCCTCACTTCTCGTCCGCGATACCATCAAACTGGATTTTTTCACCTGATCCATCAAAACTGTCTTGCCAATTCCTGTCGATGCATTCGTCAAGAATGCTAGTTTTGCGGCATACCCGTTATGTGCAATAATTATTCTTGACTGCGAGCACATATCCTCCAGAATGTCCAGCGCTTCAACCGGACTTTCAACTACACCAGCAAACTGATATCCACTTGTAACAGCCGCTGCGAGGTTGTCACGGACTGTAAAAAAGGAGGTGCCGACCTCTGCAAGAGGTACATCCATAAAGCTTGTCATGAAATGCCTTATCACATCTGAAGGGTTTTGGATAACCGAATTGGGTACTCCTGTATAAGTGCCGTAAACATCGTCCTGAAAACCTTCAACGTCACAGGTAATATCTCCTCCCACTATTATGTCAGCTGTAGAATTACCTGAAAGCGCTACGCCAGTCGCTGGAGAAATCCCACCACCGTACGGTATGTAATAAACCTCGATCCACTGTTCGGAACAGCTTGCTGCGGAAGTACCGGAAACAAAAGTGTCTCTTATTGTCATGCCTTCAAAAGTGCTCCAAGGCACCGCACCAGCCACATTTCTTGAAAGGTTTACCTTGTAAGCTTGAGCAGTAGCACCCCCTCCCTGGCTGTAGAGACCGTTGAATATTCCGCCAGAAATAGTGCTTTTACCGGTACCGCTGTAGGTGGAGTTACCACGCATGGAACATAGTTTTGCGCCTACAATACTGCCCAGGTCGGATAACGCAGCGCCTCGTTTTGTATCGACATACCCTGTCGAAGCTATTATATTGCACATGTCGTTGAACGTACCATCACAGAGGGCATTGGCTGTACCTGAGCTAGGTGCGCTGTATATCGCAACGACAGTATCTTGGTGGATATTTTCAAGCTGGGTACGCATAATACAGCCTTCGTAAGTGCCGGTCGACATGGAACGGCCCTCTACACTCACGACGTCCAGGTAGTTTGATCCATTTGTGGTAATGAAAAAATAATACCCTGATGTATCCTTGAAAGCTTTACCGGTATGCTCGTTCACGGTCCAGTTTGGGTTTGTTGAAGCCGTCCAGCGGCTTGCCGTCGTCCTTGTCCCTTGGCCGCTCCATGACTCATTCTGGTGCGAGTGGCTGCCTTCGCTCACGCTAAGTGAAACGGACTTTTCTATCGTGAATTTACTGTTGATAATCACGTTCGCTTTACCGTTCGCGTTCGCCTGCTTTGTCACTCCCGATGCAATCCGGATCCCACCCACGAAAACATCTCCAATGCTTTTTACCGGATGTCCAGCAACCTGATAAGTAAAATCGGTCCTTGGCTCGAAAACAACTGATCCTTTGTTATGCTTGGCAGGAGTCGTGCCCGAGGCCCCCCTAGACACCCCCGTGAGCACCCTGTTCGATATACCTGAATAGGAAATTTTTTCATTGCCTGCCTGAATAACTCCAGCTACAGGAAATGAAATCCCGTCCGGCAAAATGCTTAACTCTATACCGGCAGTTTGAATATCTGTAACATCAGCGACAAGGGTGGTGCAAGCGCCTGCCACAACTGGAAGACACTTTACATTTTTTGCCTGCCCATATATTATTCTCTCTGTCTTTCCCACGGCATCCGGGTCGGCATTGGGGTAATCTTCACGGCTTATCTTTGTGCCTAATACCCTGTTTCTCTTGAGGAATGCACTTACAAGTACAAGTGATACCTTATCGTAACCATAGGTTACTGGAGAAGTTATGGCAAACCTGCCTAAAGGTTCCTTTTCGTTGTACGTTAATCCATCAAACCAGAGAAAAAGCTCTACTTCTGTATCCTCGGCAATTCCATTCTCGAGGTGGGACATGAAAGATGGCATACCGGCATTCGAAATTTCAATAGCTATTTCCGGCATGGAAACCGCAAAAGGTCCTCTCGCAGGATTTGTAAGTACACCCCATGATGTCACCAGGCCATTAAATACCGGACTCCCGCTTCCAGCCGTAATAGTGCGGTCTGACACAAACACGTCGCCAGCATTAAAATGAAAAACCGCAAGTATCAACGGGCAAGCTGTCTTGCTGTTCTTTTTGGTTGTAAAGTTCTCGCTAAGAGTTTTCATATCAGTCCAATTTTTTCTTTAACAAAATCTGTCCACTATAAAGGCCATAATCAGTAAGTGCAAAATCAATATGGTCTCCATAAATGGTTACGGAGTGGTCAACTCCAAATGGGTCCCTGTAAGTAAAGTGCTCCCGGCTGCCACCAGAGACATTAAGATACCAGTTCACTATGCACTGCGTGCCCACATTCTGACTCTTTGTAGCATAATCAAATCCACCGTCAAAAACGTTTGCTGACAGACCTTCAAACCTGAGCTCTATCAGGACATATGGATTGCCTTTGCGGTATACATATTCGTCTCCACCCTCGGTTTGACCTGAAACCGACCCGGAAAAAATCGTTGTCTTGCCTGGGTAGACAGGGTTTACAGAGAATACCAAGGATGCAGCCCCGGAAACCATGAAAGTTGCCTGCCCCATCTAGACGCTCCTCCTTAACCCTGAGAAAAGGTCCTGCTCCGTAGCGGCATACGCCGCTCTTATATCCTCAAGTACCTGCAAAGCATATCTCTGAAATTCGTACACATCCTGCCTTGCGGAAGTGGTATCAACTCTTACCGTTATGGTAAGTCCTGTTACTGCATCCATTTTGAACTCCGTTCTTTCACGCCTGTAATGGCATGTACACCTTCTGAGTGACCGAATATACTGCCGACAAAGTTGTAAGCTCTTTCGTGACGCCCACGGAATATTCTCGCAGAAGTTTTAGAGGTTTTATGTCAAGCCCCATACTGTTTCCACAGAGATGATCTCTGACATTCTCAAGCACCGTGCAGGCATCAGGCGTTGCACCGGTCCTGCAAAGAGCAACGAGGTTATATGTTATGGTTTCTTCTGCATGCAAATAATTGCCTGTGCCATAGGTGGAGCCAGAATATGCAAGGAATACCGATGGCGTCCTGACCGATTCTTTAAATACTCCTGATGCCGACAACTCGCCCTTGTATACATCAAGCTCAATCAGATACCCTCCATTTTTTACAACGAGCGGGCTTAAAGCAATAAGTATTGCTGTTTCAATCTCGCTTTTCTTGTAGTAGTCAGGCATGCTTTACCTTCTTTAGCCGGTTACAATGTATGTTTCAATCAACGAGGTTATCGTGTTTAAGTCTCCGTCCTGAAATATCAGGAACGGCCTTGCTGGCATCCCTGCTGAACCTGTCCCATGCTGAAGCGGCTGCGCATATGGGACATCCGCGGTTATTCTCAGGCTATCCTCTGATGCTCTGCATAAAATCGAACCCATAAGGCGTCCGGTTTCAAACAGTATTCTGTCATGCCCTTTTCTTTCGACAGTCTCAGGCTTCAATATCTCCCATGCTTGTGGCCGCCCTTGTGAAGCGAAGTTAGTCATAATTGACGTATGCATGACCTCCCCGGCCCTGTCAAGGGCCGGGGAGAGGTTAGAGAGCCTGTCTGCAAGTCCAGAAAGACCGGGGGCAAGACCGTCAAGGCCAAGGTTCATCAAGAATTCAGCCATCAAAGACCCTCCATGTACTCGCGCGTGAATTCTCTCTCCTGACACGAGAACTCAGGACTGCTACCAGGCGCGTATGAGCCGATTATGACTTCGCCCCTTACAGCCTTATCGAGTACTGCCATCGCATTATCGTAGACCGATCTTTGCTCATCTGTCAGGATGCCGGCTCTCTGGTATAGCCTGTAAACCGCGATATCCTCAGTCAGTCTCTTTATTATTTCAGGAGGATCTGAAAACGGCACGCTGTAAGTCCTTGACAGGGCAGCATCTACGATGGCTTGTGCCGCGATTATGGCAGACTCTGCCCGGGAGGTATTTATTGCACCAGCCCCTTCGTCATCTGTCAACTTTATCAACAACTGGTCAGATATACTGATTTCAGAAACGGCAATGTACATATGATCACCTTTTGCGTTTAGACCGTGCCGTCGCTGCCGTATGCAAGCTGCCAGAGGCCGTAGCCCGCGTTGTCTCTTGAGTCCACGCCGAAGAGGAACTCCTTCTTCATGAACACATTCTCGTCATCGGGCGAGTCCTTCGCCACGAATACCGGTGCCTTACGCCTCTGGAATATGAACGTCTTGACCGGCTTCTTGGTGTCGAGCAGGTACCAGGCCGTAGGATGCCCTGCGAGGTACGGAGCGACCACAAGGTCGACCGAGTCCTTGTATATATTCGAAGAGCCGTTGACATCCAGATCCGCACGCAAGATCTCGAGCGCGGCCTTCTCAAGCTGGGGCGGCACGACCAGGAGGTCAGGAACAACGTTGAGAGGCTTTCCGTTCTCGTCCACCAGCGACATCATAGCTGCCCGCGCAGCTGCGTAGCTGGCTGTAGAAAGGACCGCATTACTTTTATTTGACTGGGCTGGCCCGCTGCCAGTCGTGTGCGCAATGTCGAAGAACGGCCTTCCGTCATATGAGACGTTTGTAAATCCTCCCGCCAGAAGGTCGAATACCAGTTCGTCCGGGTGTGTCGCGGCAGCATCCGCAAGCGCCCTGACCATCGGCGTGTATATACCTACCGCATCGTCCTCAACATCATTTCTGTCTACAGCTACCGTCGCCTCCCAATCCAGGTTTTTGATGGTGTATGAATACGCGGACAGGTTCTGTATAACCCGTTCGCCCAGCCATTCGCGCATCCTTGGTACACGCCCCAACCACTTGTATTCTTCCTGTCTCGATGTCGAGGGCACCTCTGTGGCAAGGCGCGGATAGAGGGCGGATGCAGTGTCGAAGACCTCCTTGAATATGGACGAAAAGCCCTTGTAAAGGGATGAAAGGTTAGCCTGGTTTATTATCATCTTCAGTTCTCCTTTTAATTGGTTCAGTCTATGCTGACATATACGCTGGTAGCCGAGTTGTACTCGGATATCTTCCCGCATGGCACGTCGTTGGTGGTGATTGCGGCTAGGCCAACTGTCTGGTCGTCGACCACAAACACGTTGTCCCCAACGTTACCCTTTGTCATGCCTGTTGCTGCCAGTTCAAATGAGCCGCGCCTCCAAACCTCTATGCTCAGGTCCCCGTTGGCCCCGCCGGTATTGTCTGCATAACCACGGCTTATTCCCACGAACTTCAGACCAGCGGTGTCTGAGCCCGGTACGGCATAGCCCGTCGAGTCTATGCACACCTGGCTTCCTGCAAATATCTTCGCGTTCGCCTTGAGCTGATATGCGGCGTAGTCCCCTTCCTTCCTGACCGTGTTCCTGTCCTTTGTAAGTGCTGACATCTTCTACCTCCTTTTGATATTTACTGCCTGAATATGAATTTGAATACCGGCGGTTTTATGCCGGGACCGAAATTAAACAACACAAGCGGCCTGACGAGATCGCGGTTGATGGTCCGCTCAAGTGCA
The DNA here is from genome assembly GCA_963845245.1 of Nitrospirota bacterium. Classification (GTDB taxonomy): domain Bacteria; phylum Nitrospirota; class JACRHJ01; order JACRHJ01; family JACRHJ01; genus CAWJRJ01. The sequence goes on along the minus strand of CAWJRJ010000014.1, from coordinate 138,837 downwards.
CGGGCATCGGCGCGCATTATGTCCGCCCGGACTCCGTCATGGACTACCCCTGCCGCGTAGCTCCCCTTATCGCCCACGTCTGTCGTCAAGGTCTGGCCCAGGGCGGCCTTTGATATCTCTTTGTTAAGAAGCTCTATAAGGTCCTTGTATGGCGCACCGCTTTTTTGCGCTGCCTCGACGAACTCGATCCTGGTGCTCTCGGATATTACACCCGCTGCATCGCTACCGAGTTGGGTCACAGCCTGGACCAGCGACTCCCTATCCTCCTTGGATGCGGTTGGCGAGTATATCCCAAGCCTAAGCGGCATACCGAACACCTCGCAGAACGAGACCCAGTCCTTGAGCGCATAGTTCTTGAAAAGGTATATCCAGGCCAGCACCCTTAACAGTCCGCCGCGCTCGGGCAGGTCAGAGCCAGCTCTGTATACGTGGACTATGAACTTGTCGGGTAAGAGCGGGATACCGTATACGGGTTCACCAGTAGTAAGCAGGCGCGGCCTTTCGGATACGCCGTCTTTCTCCATGAACGTGAACCTCTTCTGCTGCCGTTTCTTAAGCGCCGACGGTACGACACTCCCGTCCCGGTACGCCCACATAATCTCTGATATGGAGTAACCCTTACCAACTGCATCAAGCAGGTCCAGTAACGCTTCCTCAAAATTATCTATTCCGCCCAAAGCCTCTTTTGCAAAATCCGCAACATCTTGCCCACCAGACCCCGTCCCTTTGTGGATGACATCCCAGTCAAGTCCGGATACGGAAAGCTTCCTCGTCTGCAAACAGGAATACAGGTGGGCATCCTTTTCCTCCATCTCGGAGAAAAGCTCCATCTGCCGGAGCGGGTCCCCAACGTCGGCCTCTCGCAGTATAGCGGCCAGCCGCCTTGGAGTCAGGCCTGCGGAAGGGTAACCCGACCAACGGTCGCGTATAGATGCAGCCGCTATCTCCCTTGTCACGGGCGTTTTCTTCATCTCTGCCATCATCACCTCGTCTGTACGGCCATATCGGAAAAGCGGATGAACGACTCATCGGTTATGCCGAGAAGCCTGTTCACCTGGGTCTGCGTGTGTTCAAGCGGTGCGGCATGCCTTAGATCGCTGATTCCAAGTGGCACAACCGGCATCGCACGGCCGATGAAATCCCTGAAACCATCCATGTCCTTCGTGGCGTATGCTTTCGCCCAGCCCGTGAGTGATGGGGTGAGCCTGCCGTTTGAAAGCGCTTCCTTTATGAGCATGTCCGTCTCGCGCATCTTTAAAGTCTCTTTGAGAGCTACGTATTCCTCTTCCGCAACGAAACCCTTGGGCGTTGCGATAGAATCTACCTTCGCCTTGACCTCTTCAAACCCGGAATCATCCGGTAGGCCGAACAACCCAAGCACGTTCAGATAGAGCTGTTTGTAATCCTCTTCCATCTCATTCACCTCCTCCCCCAAGCCCGGCCGGCTTGTGTTTACAACCGGCGTCATGCCGTCGATGGCGGGCAGGTTTGTAAGCCCCGCGCCCAACAGCTCAACCGCCCTGCCGTCTTTCTTCCGTATGAGCACCACGGGCGAAAGGTAGCGGTACTCGCGTTTTGCAAGATATTCCTTCGCCCTCTCCGTCCACTGGACCTTCGCCCAGACGCCGTCCGCGCCCCTGTCCTCGACATCCTTTATCCAGCCCGCGGCCGGGGCCTCCGAGCCCGAAAGGCTCTGGTGCTCGTAGTCGATTACCAGATCATTGCTGCTCCCGGCGAACGCGGACATAAGTAGGCCGCGCGACTCCTCGTCCACGAGGAAGTTCGTCTTCCCCCTGGGCTTCACCTCACCGGCAGGCAACACCTGCACAAATTCCGGTATGTCTACAAGCTCGTTGTCGAGTGTAAAGCACAACCTCTCCGACAGTTCCGTCATATGACCTCCTCCATTGCTGAAAATTACTAAAAACCCTTGTTATGACTTCGACGGCCAAGCCCCTGATATTCGACCAGCACCGGCGGTCGGATAGGATACTCGTATTCGATGAAGTAGCCTATGGCGTCGGTCATGTGCTCCATGCTTGCGGCCTTGTCGATTATCGAGCTGCCGGGCTTGAAGCATGTCTGTTCGAAGGAGCGAATAGTCTCTCGGCAGCGTTCGTTAATGAGCAGACCCGCCTGCCCTTCGGCACCCAGTAGCTTCCTGTTCACCGCGTTAACCCTGTCCCTTATGGCCGGTGAAGACCTGTGTGACCTTACCTCGAACCCGTGCGACATGAGTATTGCGAAGTCCGAAGGCGCATCCGATGAGCCTGCCGTCTTTCTCGCACGGCCTGTCGGGTCGGGATATGCTGTTATATGCCCGTCACCGAACCGTTCCCTCGTCTCCCTGCAAAGCTCATAAGTGTTTGAGGATGGCAGGACAATCTCGTCAACAACCAGCACGGTGCCTTTTTCCGTCTGGATGACTGCTGCGTGCAACGGGTCGACGTTGAAATCTATTGCCAGGGACACCGGCCTTGCCGGGTCATATGTAATTCCCGGCCTGACATGCACGGCCCTGTCAAAGGAGTGATAGACACGGCCCGAGGCGGGATTTGTAAACTCACCCATAAGGTACTGCCTGACAAGCGTGGGGTCGTAGGCCGCTTCAAGGTCCTGCACGTATTCATCAGGCAGGTATGTATTCTCGCTGGTGCGGGCATATATGACCTGGTACCCTCGACGCCTGCCCTTCTCCACAAACTCCTCATACAGCCAGTTGAAACCCTCCGGCGTCGTGGTGATGAATGCGGCGAGCTTCTTTGCCTCCGGGTGCCTTATGCGCGATATAGCCACCTCCCACGCGGCCCTCGATATCAGAGCGCCCTCGTCTATCCCGACCCAGGCCAGGTTCGGCCCTTTAAGCCTCGCAGGGTTGTCCGCGGAACGGAACAATACCTTCGAGCCCCAAGGGAGGATCATCCGGCCTTCGGACGTCCGGAACTTATACTTTAGCCCTGCCCTGTCAAGTATCTCCATAAACGCTGGCAGCGTTGAATCCTCCAGCATCCCGTATGTCGGCGCCAGCATCATGCCGGTCAGACCACGGTTCAAAAGCGATAGCTTCAGCGCTTCGTGGCAGCCAGCGTATGTCTTTCCGGAACCATAGCCACCGACATATGCCTTGAACTTTGCCCTGGAGCTGTGGAACCTGCGCTGAGAAGGGAGCTTCTTGTAGGCGATGCCGACCTCACGAAGCATCTTCGGCGTTCTCCCCGGCTTCGTCTTCTTCGTCCACCCACCGGACCACCATCTCGTCCGGCCACCCGGACTGTCCTGTACCTTCCATGCCAAGCACCATCCTCTCGCCTGACACCGCCTCTTTGTATGCGGCGGCAACCGACCTGTACTCCTTAGGAGACACGCCGGCCTTTAGCGCCCTCAGTACCTCCTGCTGGATTTTTCTAAAGCCCCTCAGGTGGCGGACGTTGACTTTATCATTCAATATTCTCTGAGCCATGTTGCCCTCCGGAACCTATACGATGTTTTCGATAAACCATGACGGCGGCGAGTTTACGCCGAGAAATTGCCAGCCACCCTTCTGGAACAAAAGCCCCAGCCTGTGTTCGGACCATAGCAGATCGTCCCCGGCCTTTTCCATAAACTTGTATTCACCGCATATGGGACAGCGGACGCTTATGAAACTTTTCAGCATGGCAGTGTTGCCGCATCGGCGGCATGAAACATTATCCATTGGCGCACCCCTCTTCGTTTTGCCTAACGCCCTTGTTTTGCCCTTCCATAAGATATAAGTTTTGGGTGGCCGATAGCCTCTTCCGTGCTTTATTGATGCGGCTTCGCAGTGAAGAGCGGGTAATTTTCAAACGCCTTGCCGCCTCGCTCTGCGGCATACCAGATGCGATAAATGTCAGCGCCGTTTTTTCTTTAGGTGTCAGGAGGGAAAGGTCAAGCTCCCTTCTTAGGCCCAATCTCTCAAAACGGCTCCAGCCGGCTATTGAGGCCCGATCCGACACTGCATCGAGTCCTTCAGGGCTTAAGTTAATTTCGTGATATGGGTTTTTACCGGAATATTCGGATGGCAGGTATTTCTCGATATAATCACAGACCTTTGAGCAATATTCCCTTTTCTTGCATTTTGCGCATGTCCTCATACACTCCTCCGTTTGGTTAATGAGGATGCATGGTAAACGAGGCCGTTCTCAATGTCGCACGAAGCGGTTGAAAAAATGCTTTCAGGGTAAATCTTCGGGGAGAGTTTTACTTAAGGGCTGAAGAAAAGTTTTTTTAAATCAGTGACGCAGAAGTTCACTTTTACGGACTATCATGAGGGCGTAGATGATGATGCATAGGCTCGCACTGAGCGCGACCGCATGAGGGGTGCCCAGATAGTGTGCAAGCGTGCCAACGATAAGGTTGCCAATGGGTATGAACCCCAGGAACACGAGGGTATACAGGCTCATCACCCTTCCTCTCAGCTCGTCGGGGACGTCGTTCTGGAGCATTGTGTTGACCGTTGCGAGTTGGGTTATCATGCCCCAGCCGACCACGGCCAGTAGCACCAGCGAGAGCGGCGTGCTCCTTGAAAAAGAGAACGCCAGAAGCGCGGATGCGGACGCGAACGCAGACACAAATGCAACAAGGCCCTTCCTCCTGATACTGCCCAGAGAAGCAAGGGTAAGTGCGCCTCCAAGCGCGCCTACACCTGCCGAGCCCATCATGATGCCCAGTCCCTTTGCGCCGATGTGAAGCACGTCGCGCGCGAAAATCGGCATAAGTGCGATATACGGTATAGCCAGAAGGCTGGTGACCCCAACCATGAAGATGAACGAGGATACCGCAGGCGCATGCTTTACATAGCTCAAACCTTCGCGTAGTTCTTTTAATAAAGGGCGTTGCTCTTTGCGCGGGGCGGGGGCGTCGAACTTCATCATAAGGAGCGCTATGATAATCGCGAGAAAAGAAAAGGAATTTATATAGAAACACGACTGGAGACCGATGTAACCTATTATCAAGCCTGCGATCGATGGGCCGATGATCCTGGCGCCGTTAAACGCAGCGGAGTTAAGCGCAATACCGTTCATCAGGTCTTCCCGGCCGACAAGGTCTATTATGAACGATTGGCGTCCAGGTACGTCAAAGGTGTTTACAACGCCGGACAGGCCAGCAAATACAATGACGTGCCAGGGCCGCACAATACCAAGCGTTACTACAACCGCAAGCGCGAGGACAAGGACCATCGAGGTTGTCTGGGTGAACAGGAGGAGCTTTTTCTTGTCGGACCTGTCGGCTATGACGCCGCCGATGAGCGAAAAGAACAGGATGGGAAGCGAGCCCATCGCCTGCACGAGGGACAGGTAAAACGCAGAGTTGGTAAGTTCGAGCATCAGCCAGCCTTGGGCCAGCGAATGCATCCAGGTGCCTATAAGGGATAAGCCCTGACCGTAAAAGAACAGCCTGAAATTGCGGTGCCTGAGGGCAGTGAACGTCTTGAACTTCATTTGAAGAGGTCGGTATAACTGCCCGGTATAACGCCTTTGGACATTGCGCGCTCAAAGAGCACCTCGACCGCCTTTTCGCCTTCAACGCCCATGTCCAGCGAGAAGTCGTTTACATAGAGGCCGATATGACCCTCGATGACGCTGTCCTCCATCTCCTGGGCATGGCACTTTATATAGGATTTCGTCTCGTCATTGTGGGAGCGGGCGTAGATGATGCTGTCCCGGATTCCGTCTTCGACGAGCCGGATGGTATCCTCTCCGAGCGAGCGTTTTGCGAGTATGCAGCCAAGCGGTATAGGAAGGCCAGTCTCGGCCTCCCACCACTCGCCCAGGTCGAGCAGCTTTACAAGCCCGTAGCCCTGGTAGGTAAATCGGCCCTCGTGGATAATGAGGCCTGCATCCACCTCGCCGGCGGCCACGGCCGGCATTATCTTGTCGAAAGGCATAATCTTGACTTTGTCAATGCCGCTGTCATAGAGCATCAGAAGCAGGTGAGCCGTCGTATACTTTCCTGGTATTGCAATCGTACGGCCATAGAGTTCCGACATAGACGGGTACTTTTTGGATACGACAAGCGGTCCGCATCCGCGCCCCAGGGCCCCGCCTGACCTTAAAAGTACATACTTGTCCCGCAGATACGCGAAGGCATGGAATGAGACCTTGGTGAGGTCGAGTTCGCCTTTGAGCGCCTTTTTGTTGAGCGTCTCCACGTCGTCCAGAGACTCTACTATCTTGATGTCTTTCAGGCCAATCTTGCCGTGGGTCAGGGCGTAGAATATAAACGTGTCGTTCGGGCATGGTGAATAGCCCAGAGTCAATTCGCGCATCACAACTCCAGTCTCTTTATAAAGGCGATGACTGCGTTAGCGCAGTTCTTCATAGCCGTATCTATATCCCATCTGTCTTTGTTGCGGTCTTCTACCATATTGCTTATGCCCCTGACCTCTACAAAGGGGACTCCGTATATAAGGCTGACCTGGGCCGCGGCCGCGCCCTCCATGTTCTCACAAAGCGCCCCGAACCGTGCGGATAGTTCTCTGCCGCGTTTCGCCGTCCCGCTTATGGTGGAGACTGTCAGGAACGGGCCGTTGTATATGCCCGGATTTGCATCCTTAATAATTTTGTTATACCTTTCAGATAAGGGGAACCGCGAAAAATAAGGACGCCCTTTAGACACTACCAGCGGAAAACCAGTTTCTTCCATGCCTTTAAAGCCTTCAGGAGTAATAACGCCAGCCTCGGCAAATATCTCCTCTGTCGCAACGGCGACATCGCCAACTTTAAGCGACGAGCCGGTATAGGCCCCGGCGCATCCTACCATTATAAAGATGTCCGGCCTGCCATACTCCATCATGGCCGTAACCGCCTGAGCGACATTCACATGACCGATGCCGGTTACCAGGACCTTTACGGTCTTTCCGCCGACCCGGCCAGAAATGCCGCGCCTGTGGCCCACTTCAAACGGGATGGCATCCTTTAAACAGGACGCGAAAGACGCCGATTCCATTATTGTCGGAACTATCAGATAAATCATCTTTTCTCCGTATTGACGATGACTATTAAGATACCATTTATGGTTTTTTATTGCAAAGCGAAAACCCCTGCGGCGTTGACAATTATAAGGGATTGTGGTGTAATACGCATGCTATGGAAAAAGCTGTCACAGCATATATAGGACTTGGCACGAACCTGGGAGACAAGAGAAAGAACCTTGACGATGCGGTCAGGCTCCTCTCGGAGGCGCGGGGGATAGATGCAGTCAGGGTGTCCTCTTATTACGAGACAGAGCCTGTAGGTTACGTGGAACAGGAACCATTCCTAAACGCGGCCGCCCGGATTGAAACCACGCTTTCGCCGAATGAACTCCTCGACGTATGCCATGAAATAGAAAACCAACTGGGCCGTGTCCGGACTGTACGCTGGGGGCCCAGGACAATCGACCTTGACATACTGCTTTTCGGTGACTCCATAATCGACATGCCGGAGCTTGAGATACCACACCCACTCATGCACGAAAGGGCTTTTGTGCTGGAGCCTCTCTGCGAGTTGGACCCGGATGTGCTGCACCCAGTTTTAAAAAAGACCACAAAAGAACTTTTGAAAAACCTGTGAGACAATGTTGTGGAAGTTATAAGGACCGTTACGGAGATGACAGTGGCAACAAGGAGGCTGAAGGCCTCCGGCGTGGCGACAGGCTTTGTACCCACCATGGGTTACCTGCATGAGGGCCACCTGTCGCTGGTCCGGCTCTCCCAAAAAAACACCGGCTCAACCATCCTTTCTATCTTTGTAAACCCGACTCAGTTCGGACCCAAAGAAGATCTCGAAAAATACCCGCGCGATATAGAAGGCGACCTTGAAAAGTGCCGTAAAGAGGGCGTGGGCATTGTTTTCATGCCTGAGCCCGGCGACATGTACCCGGTTGGATACGAGACCTACGTTAATGTCGAGGGAATTACCGACGGGCTCTGCGGCAGGAGCAGGCCTGGGCATTTTAAGGGAGTGGCAACGGTCGTTGCCAAGCTTTTCAATGTAGTACAACCTGACAAGGCCTTCTTCGGCCAGAAGGATTTCCAGCAGACCGCAGTTATCAGGCGGATGGTCATAGACCTGAATATGGCGGTCGATGTAGTGGTAGCCCCTACAGTGCGCGAGCCTGACGGCCTTGCCATGAGCTCCCGTAACGCGTATTTGAAACCTGACGAGAGGCATGCCGCACCAGCATTATATCGTGCGCTTGAATCGGCGCGTTTACTTGCAGAAAAAAGCGATGTGCCCACGGACATGCTTACCTCTCACATACTTGAAAAGTTCAGGGAAGAGCCGTTGATTGAGCCAGAATATGTTGAGGTTGTAGAACCTGATAACCTGAAGCCCTTGCTGCACACAGGTAGCAGCGCGGTTATTGCTGCCGCGGTAAGGATCGGCGGTACGAGGCTTATCGACAACGTTATAATCCGTTGATTAATATATTATAATATTTTATAATCATTCATTTATTTAACCAAGGATAGCAGATGGTCAAACTTTATGCACTGGACAGGTTTATAGACGGGGTTGAGAACCTTCTGCTGAAAGCGCTTAAGGACCTCAAGGCCGAGAACGGCTCGCTGATGGTCGTAAACAGTACGGAGAAAGTCCTCAAGATAAAGGCGGCAGCCTCTCTGAATTCCGACCCCCTTTCAAAGGGCATTGTAAAAAATACGAAGGTCAAGCTGGGGCATAGCGTGTCCGGCATGGTTGCCAAGACCGGGAAACCTATCATAATAAACGACCTCGCGCAGCTTAAAAAAGATTTTCCTGGCATAAAGGTTGAGACTGACTCCGCTAAGTACAGCAGCTCTCTTATAGTACCTATTCTAGAAGAATCTGTTGCGATAGCCGTACTGAACATCAACAACAGGACCGGCGGTGGAAAATTCACCCGTAAAGACCTCAAGCTTGCGGAGATGCTTGCCGAATACTGCGGTATCGCGCTCAAACTGGAGCGCCAGAATAAAGGCGTCCTGCTCGTAAACGAGATAATACGGGAAATAAACCAGACAAACTCGCTTGCAGACATATACAGGCTTGTCATTGAAAAGGGTGCAGGCATTCTAGATTGCCGCGAGGCATCTCTCATGCTTGTGGAGAAAGACCCAGACGGCAGCCACTGCCTCGTAGTAAAGGAGAGCACCGACCGCAAAATTGTTGGCGAGAGGAGACTCCTCGGGGAAAGCGTTTCCGGTTATGTGTGGAAGACGGGAGAGCCAGTATTAATAAAAAGCGTCAAGGACGGTACAAAAGACCGGCGTTTCAAAATACTCAACAAGCCTGGGTCGTTTATAGTGGTCCCGCTTAACCTGAAATATCAGACGCCCTACGCCTTAAACGTAGCCCTAAAAAGCGTATCCACCATCGGCGTCCTGAATTTCACCCAGCGCCACGACGGGAAGCCGTTTACGTCCGAACAGCTCGAAGCACTGGTCAATTATTCCAACCTTGTGGCAATCGCTATAGAAAAGGCACGCTATTACAATGAGTCAAAGATAGCATACCTGTCAACAGTCAAGGTCCTCTCCGCAGTATTGGAGTCAAAGGACCCGTATACAAAGGGCCATTCGGACGGCGTAGAGTCTCTCTGCGGCATGATAGCGGACCAGCTTGGACTTTCTCACAAGGAAAAAGAGGACCTCGAGATTGCAGCCCTTTTGCATGACATAGGCAAAATAGGCATACCAGAGCCCATCCTGAACAAGAAAGGGAAACTTACAAAGGGCGAGTACGAAAAAATAAAGACGCACATCGAAGAAGCTGAACATATCCTTAAACACACGTTCTACCTGGAAGAGAGCCGACAGGTAATAAGCTGCCACCACGAACACTACGACGGTTCCGGCTACCCTGCGGGATTGAAAGGCGAGGAAATCCCCTTAGGCGCTAGGATACTTTCAGTAGCGGACGCATTCCACGCCATGAGCTCTGACAGACCTTACCGGAAGGCGCTCCCGATGGACGTGGTAAAAAAAGAGTTTTTGCAAGGCAGGGGTAACCAGTTCGACCCGAACGTAGTAGATATATTTCTTGAGCTTGTCAACGCAGTCTTCCCCGATGAGGAACCTAAAAGTGCCAACGTCTGATATTCAGAGCAGCAACGTGCAGGACCTTATCGACCTGCTTGAAGTCGCCCGGCTCGTAGTTTCCACCCTTGAAATGGACCAGGTCCTCGAAGCTATACTCAAAAGCGCGATGAAATTGACCGACACAAGCGCCGGAAGCATCGCGCTTTACAAGAAGGATACCCAGGAACTCGAACTCCATGCACACAGGGGGCTGAGCCAGGACTTTATCGGAAATACCGTCTGGAGGGTCAGGCCGGGCGGGCTTACCGACAGGATACTGAAATCCAACAAGCCGACGGTCATAAACGACACTACCAATAAAAAGTTTTTCACCAACCCTCTCGCCCTGAAAGAGGGTATTAAATCCATAGTCTGCGTCCCGCTTGCCTTCAAGGACGACATCATCGGCATCCTCTATGTGGACGACTTCTCTCCGAGGAAGTTTGAGAAAAGCCAGCTGAACCTTCTCTCCATACTATCCTCATTCGCGGCTATGAGCATCGACCACGCAAGGCTGCATGAGAATACCAGAAAGATGGCGTTTACTGACGGGCTTACCGGCCTTTATAACCACCGCCACTTTCAGGAACAGCTAGAGAAGGAGATATCCCGTTCATCAAGACACAAAGAGACATTCTCACTCCTGATGATCGACATCGACGACTTTAAATGCATAAACGACAAATTCGGGCATACTTTCGGAGACAAGGTACTTCAGAAGCTTGCCGATATATTTACGGCTTCTATACGGGATTCCGACACACCGGCCAGATATGGCGGGGAAGAGTTCGCAGTCATACTTCCAAGGGTCGCGTCTGAGCAGGCGTCCCTGATGGCGCAACGCATACGGAAGCAGGTCAAGATAAAGTCCGCCTCTCTCATGCGCAAAAAAGCGCCCCTCACCATCAGCGTCGGCGTGGCTGAATACCCAAAAGACGCCACAAAAAGGCTTGACCTCATAAAGAGGGCTGACAAGGCCCTGTATAAGGCAAAGAGGCTCGGAAAGGACCAGGTCGTGCAGTTCCATGACCTGGAGAGGCCTGACGTTGTTTGACCTCATCAAGATACTCCTCGTATTCATCCTTATAATCCGGCTCTTACAGCTAAAATGGAACCTCGGCGGAGTAATGCTTATCGGAGCGGCCGCACTTGGCCTCCTGATGGGGTTGGCCCCCCTTGACATCCTGAGGACTGCACTGCACGCGGCTATGGATAAGACCGCCGTCTCCCTGATAATCGCTCTGGCTCTGATAATGGTCTTGGAAAACATACTCAGAAAGACAGAGACGCTAAAAAAACTCGTGGAATCATTCAAGGGCCTCATAGGCGACCAGCGAGCAGTCATGGCTCTCATGCCTGCCATTATCGGGATACTGCCTTCGGCGGGCGGAGCTTTCTTCTCAGCACCGATGGTAGAGGCCTCTGCGGATGGCTCACATATTAAACCTGAACGTATGAGTTTCATTAACTACTGGTTCAGGCATATATGGGAGTATATATCGCCGCTTTATCCGGGTTTTATAATGATGGCCGCGATAACGAACGTCCCGATGGGACGGCTGTTCCTGTACCAGGCTGCATTCCCTGCAACCGTCCTGGTGACTGGCGCACTTTATGGCTTCAAGGATATCCGTGCGGGCAAGGCAGTACCCTCTAGAAAGGGCAGGCAGGCCGACTTTTTGAACGCGGCTGTCAGCTTCAGTCCCATACTTATAGTCATGCTGCTCGTAATGCTTCTGAAGGTTGATATCGCCATTGCGCTGGTTATCGTGGTAACCGGATTATTTCTTTATTTTCGGTATCCTGTGGCAAAGATCAGGGAAACCCTTAAAGAAAGCCTCTCTTACAAGACGCTTCTGCTTGTTTTGGGCGTCGAGATATTCAGGGGAGTGATGACAAAGTCCGGAGCGGTCGACCACCTGCCGCAGTTCTTTCAGCAGGCTGGCGTGCCCGTGCTGGTGATAATATTCCTGTTGCCCTTCCTCGTCGGGCTGATAACCGGGATCACCCTCGCGTTCGTCGGCGTAACCTTCCCCATGATACTGCCGCTTATCGGAGGTGCGCACCCGGACCTGCCTATGCTCGCCTTCGCGTTCGCCTCAGGTTTTGCCGGACTTATGTTCTCTCCGGTCCACCTCTGCCTCGTGCTTACCAAGGACTACTTCAAATCAGACCTGTGGCCCATTTTCCGGATAATGCTCATTCCGGAAGGGATTGTGCTGGTTGTCGCGCTGGCGCAGGTTTTCATCCTTTAAGCCAAAATACCCGCTAATGCCGTAAGAGTTCAGATATTTCGTTTGAGAGAGGACGGTTTGCCTATTTCTGCAGGCGTTCTGAAACTTTGGACAGGAAATGTTGTTTCGAAATGAATTTATTGGTGTTTTCAAGCTCATGTACCAGCTCGACCATTAGCGAATTCAGTGGTGTTGGAAAACCGAGGACATCCGCAATCTTCACAACCTCGCCGTTCTGGTAATCTATCTCAGAGACTTCGCCGTGCTCAATGCTACCGAGTACCGGCCCTTCGCAAGGGGTCTTGCTCATCAGCCTCACAAGCTCGCCGAAATGGACTGCCGCCTCGTCGAGAGGGGCAGCGAGGAGAGTCTTAAGTGAAGCCTCGCTGAAATCCGGGAGGTTTTCTATATGGACCTCGGCCTCTTCAATCACCTTTATCCCTTCCTGCAGCAGGAGTATGGCCACCTTCGATATTTCGATGTCGGCAAAAGCGGTTTGGACCTTTTCTCCGATTATGGCCGGGATGCAATATGGAAGGTTCAACAACAGCCTGGTACAGTTGAAATGGGCGATTTTTGCGCCCTTGTGGACGGTTAGTATCCTGCCCATTACTTCGATAAGCCTGTCAACCTTCTCATCCGTCGCGCCGTAGGCCTTCCCTATGACCATGTCGCCCTTGAAGTTGAGCGTAACGTCTCCTGCACGGTGACAGTTCGCGCCCATGGTAAGCACACAGGTTACGATATTGTCTCTGGGTAATACCCTGGCAACGAGCTGCTCGATCTTTGTCCCGTATTGCACCGTGGCTATTATTGAGTTGGAAAGCCATGGTGACGCTGCGGTTGCAGCAGCAAGGGTATCCTGGGTCTTTGTTGCAAATATTGCAATCTCAGGGGCAAAATCAAGGCTTGCAAAGGCAGGTACGTATGCGGTAATTACTTTACCGTCCCAGGTCTGGCGGACCGTAACACCGGACTGCTTGACCTGGGCAACCTTGGCGGCAGGCCCTATAAGAGCCACATCAACCCCTGCGTCCATTAACATGCAGGCTATCGTGCAGCCAAAGGGCGTTATTCCAAATACTGCGGCATTCATGTTTGAAATTCTTTGATCATCCTGTCAAGCCTGGCAAGAGGCAGGCCGACAACGTTGAAAAAACAGCCCCGTATACCTTCGACAAACACCGAGGCCCTGCCCTGAATGCCATATGCGCCGGCCTTGTCGAACGCCTCTCCGGTCTCCAGATACTCTTCGATATCGTCTGCGGTAAGAACTTTCACCTTGACCTCCGTGACTTCAAGCCCTACCTTGCTCCGTCCGGTCTGTGCATCCACCAGGGCGATAGAGGTTATGACCTCATGCTCCCTCCCTGAAATAAGCTGGAGCATCCTGGCGGCATCTTCGCGTGAAGCTGGCTTGCCCAGGACCTCGCCCTCGACAACGACTATGGTGTCAGCACCAAGCACCAGGCCGGAAGCATGCCTCTCAGCTGTCTTTATAGCCTTGACAAGGGCTATCCTTTTGGCGTATTCGGCGGCATCCTCGTCCGGAAGGAGGGATTCGTCAACGTCGGCCGGATCGATAATATGATCTATGCCGGCGAGACCAAGCAGTTCTGTCCTTCTGGGGGAGGCTGATGCGAGGATGATCTTCGGGATGGACACTTACTTCTTTTTCTCCTGCACCGTGCCTGCCTGCGCTATAATCTTGTCTTCCAGCTCCTTCAAGGCGCCGCCCTTGACAAAATAATCGTGGGCGATGCCCTTATCCACCAGGTCTTTCATCTCCTGGTCATCGGAGGACGAGAACAATATTATACGGCAGTCGCATGTCTCCTTCTCTTTTTTGCAGAGGTCTATGAGCTTATCCCCTCTCAGGCCCGGGAGTCCCAGGTCCATGAGTATGACATGCGGCCTTGCATCTTTTAATTTATTGATGACGCCGAACGGGCTGTTAAAGGTACTCACGCTGAAACCGCGGCCTTTAAGATAACCCGAGACAAGGTTAGTGACAATCGGGCTGTCGTCCACCAAAAATACTTTTATCACCTGAACGCTCCTAGGACGCTTCCTTTAAAAAATCCGACACTATTTTATTAAAGATGTCAGGCTTCTCCGCATAGGGGAGATGGCCTGCACCCTTTATTATATCTACCCTGGAGTATTTTATGCCGACACTGAAAGTCTCTGAATAGGACACGGGTATGACCCTGTCTTCATCGCCCCAGATAACAAGTGTATTAGCCTTTATCTTCGACAGGTTTCCTGCAAGATCAGGCTCCATCCCACCGCTCTCGTACAGTCGTTTGACCGTAGCAAGTCCCTTTTCAAGCTCATTCGTAGCGCCCTCGTTCTGAGCTACCCCCGCAGAACCATGCCAAAGTCTTATCTCTTCCAGAAGGCGTTGAATGGACATCGGGGGGTCCTCAGGCTGATATGCCCCGGCAGGCGATACAAGTACCAGCTTGTTGATTTTCTCGGGATAAAGCAACGCGAACCAGCATGCTACCCAGCCGCCCATGGAACTACCGATGAGCGAGGCCCGGCATATTCCTGCATTCTCAAGGAATGCTGCAATAAAACCGGCATAACCCTTAACGTCTTTGGTTTCCGGAAAGACATCGGTGCCGCCAAATCCCGGCAGGTCAGGCGCAATGACCCTAAATAGCCCTGAAAGAGGGCCCATCTGCTTCCGCCAGAGTCGGGCTGTCGCGCCCGCGCCGTGCAGGAGTACGACAGCCTCTCCCTTGCCGGCCTCGTAATACCTGACCTTTTTACCGTCAAGGTTGGTTTCTATTCGAAGCAATCAGGCTACTTGTTTAAGATCTTTGCCGCTTCCTTGGCAAAATAGGTGATAATAATGTCTGCCCCTGCCCTCTTGATGCACGTAAGCGACTCCATCATAGCGCGCTGGCCGTCCATCCATCCCAGCTTCTCCGCTGCAATAATCATGGAGACCTCGCCGGAGACGTTATAGGCCGCGATAGGCAGGTCGTAGTTCTCCCTGAGCCTGTATATAATGTCCAGGTACGGCAACGCCGGTTTGACCATTAATATATCCGCCCCTTCGTCAACATCAAGGTCTGCCTCCCTCATGGCCTCGCGGGCATTGCCGGGGTCCATCTGGTGGCTCCTCCTGTCGCCGAAGGCGGGAGTTGACTCCGCCGCCTCCCTGAAAGGCCCATAGAAGGATGAGGCGTATTTGACGGCGTAGGACATTATCGGCGTGTCGCCGAAGCCTTTCTCGTCAAGGGCCTCCCTTATCGCTCCGACCCTGCCGTCCATCATGTCGGAAGGGGCGACTATGTCGGCGCCAGCCCTGGCATGGGAAAGCGCCTCTTTGCACAGCAGTTCTACAGTCGGGTCGTTTAGTATCTTGTCACCTTTAACTATGCCGCAATGGCCATGGTCGGTGTACTCACAAAGACAAACATCGGTAATGACGAGTAGGTCAGGGACTGCGTCTTTTATAGCCTTCACGGCCTGCTGTACTATCCCGTTATCCGCATAAGCCTCGCTTCCCTTTGCGTCCTTTTTCTCAGGGATGCCGAAGAGGAGCACGGAGGGTATACCCAGGGACTTGACCTCCTTGCAGTCCTTGACGATGTTGTCAACCGACTGCTGGTAGTTCCCGGGCATGGACGATATCTCTTTTTTTACGCCTTTTCCGTGCGTGACGAAGAGCGGATATACAAAGTCCGCTGGCGTAATAATGGTCTCACGGACCATCCGCCTCATTGCGTCCGAGGACCTCATGCGTCTTGCGCGGTAGGAAGGGAAAAACATGTTTGGCTCCTTCTTCTATGCCTAGTGAATTGTCTCCGTGCCTTTTATGACCGGTGGAGGCACAAGCATCTTTATCTCACCGAAGTTCCTCTCATACCCTGCGATATTCTCGGCCAGGGCGGCAAGGAACTGCTTGGCATGGGACGGGCTGGTTATCACCCTTGCGCGCACCGTAGCCGATTCCTTGCCCGGCAGTATGGCGGCAAAGTCCAGTATGAACTCGTTCGGGTTATGCACTATGCTCGCGACGTTCGAGTACACCCCTCCATCGACATCAGGCCTTATCTCGAACGTGAGGCCTACCGGCTGGGCATCAGGGTTTGTCTTCTCTGCCATGATAGGCTCCTTTTCTAACCGCAGCAGGAACCGCCGCCTTCGCCGCCGCCACAGCCGCATGAGGGCGCCGCGTTGTTGTCTTTGACGATGAAGCCGTGGTCGTCGATGAAATCTATCTCGAAGCCCTCCATGAGACCGGCGCTCGCCGGGTCCATGTAGAAGTTAATCCCACCCTTGTCGACAGACAGGTCGCCAGCCTCGCCTTTTTCTACGAGGTCCATCTCATAGCTCTGGCTTGGGCCGCATGAGCAGCAGGAAGACTCGGACATGAACGCCTTTATCTTTATTCCAAGGCCCTTCCTGTCCTCACCTGAAAGCACCCTTTTAAACTCACCCAACGCCTTTTCACTTACTTCAATCATTGTCTTTTCTCCTTGCAAAATATCCGGTTAAAGAGAGGAGGAGGGCTTCAACGGTATAATCACCCGGCATCACGTCGACGCCCACGCCCATCTCCTCACATGTTCTGGCTGTCACGGGGCCTATGCAGGCCACGCACACCCCCTTCAACAACTCCGACGCATCATCGCCCGCCATGAGCATAAAGTTTTTGACGGTCGAAGAACTTGTAAACGTAATAGCGGATACTCCCCCGCTAAAAAGACCTTTAAGGTATTCCCGCTCCACCCTTGGAGCGACGGTACGGTAGGCAACCGCCACAACGACCTCGGCACCCCTGTCTCTCAATTTTTCAGGGAGCAGTTCCCTTGCCTCAAGCGCCCTGGGGTAAAGAAAACTTTTGCCGGCGATGTCGGTGCCCTCAAGCGCCGCCAGGACGCCTTCAGCCTTGTATTCCTCAGGTATAATATCCGGCTTCAGTCCGCGTGCCGCCATCTCCTGGGCCGTCTTGGGCCCGACCGCAATCAGCCGGCTTTCTCTCAGGAGGCTGCTCGGCCTCCCTAGTTCTTCCAACCGTGAGATAAAATATTTCAACGCATTGGCGCTGGTAAAGATAGTGTAATCAAAGCGAGGAAGGCGTGCTATAGCAGAATCTATGCTTGAATAATTTTCGGGCGGGACAGTCTCAATGGTAGGGAACTCGATTACATCTGCGCCTTCTGCCCGCAACTTCGAGACAAAGCTGCCCGCCTGCTCCGCGGTCCTGGTAACTACCACCTTCCTGCCTGCAAGAGGCCCCTTTTTTGCCACATCTAAACTCAAGGTGCCTCAGTTCTTCTCTTCCTTAAGCTTCTTAAATACGGCCGAAAGGTCGCCGGGGTCATCTGCAAAAAATCTTCTCTTATAGGACTTTACTTTACTCTCGATGTCCGGGTCCCTCTTCAAACCCTCCCGCAAGGCATTTGCAACTTCGTCATCCTTGCCAAGCTTATTGTAGGTAAGGGCCAGAAAGTATGGGAGCACGACACTCTGCTTGTTCAGCTCTGAAGCCTCCTTGAAATTGGCAAGGGCGTCCTCATAACGGCCTTGCCTGAAATACAACAGGCCAAGGTTGTTCCGCGGGACGGACTCGTCCTTGCTTTGCTCTTTCGCTTCCTTTAAATATTTCTCCGCATTAACAAGGTCGCCTTTCATATAATACGCCCAGCCCAGGTTCCCGGCGTACGTACTCATCGGTATACCCTTTTTGGCGGCTTTCTCGGCGGTTGCGATCGCATTGTCCGAAAGGCCCTTCTCAAGGTAGATGCCTATAAGCCCGGCATAGGGGTTCGGGTCCTCAGGCTTTAACTTCATAGCCGCTTCGTACTGATCGGCGGACTCTTCATATTTTTTCTGTTTTTCATAAGCCCGCGCCAGAAACATGTGCGTGCTTACGTGGTCGGGGTCAAGCTTTATGGACTCGAGGAAATACTTTTCGGCATCTACCATGTTGCCGTGGCTCATGGCCATCAGCCCTTTGGTATATTTGTCCTTTGCCTCTACCTTGGAGTCTTTTGCCTCGATGGCTGTTTGTGCCTTGTCTTTATCGACATTTTCCGCTTCCGGTTTTCCGGCGGTGTTCGACGCGGCGCAACCGGCGAAGAAGAGAGATAATGTGATTAACAAAGAAAGGGCCGATTTTCCTGACATGACTTTCCTCCTGCTATTAAAAGGCCTTGTGTAACGCCAGCACGGCTCTTTAATAACCTGTGACATCCCTTCCGTAAACTTCTTTCAGTATCTCGCCTGCACCGCGAGAGAGAAGCGTTTCGGCAAGCGCCACACCGGCTTTCTCGCCGTCTTTCACTGTGGTCTCTATTTTGTCCCTGATAATACGGTCACCGGAAACACTCCCGACAAGGCCTACCAGCACCAGCTTCTCACGGCCGTTTTCCCGCAAGATCCGGGCATGCGCTGCGATGGGTACCTGACAGCCGCCTTCGAGCCTTTTCAAAAGCGCCCGCTCGGCTACCACACAATCCCACGTGTCCTGGTGCTGGAGTACCGATAGCGTCTCGTTCATGAAGGCGTCGTCCACCCTGCACTCGATGCCTATCGCACCCTGGCCGATGGCCGGGATGCACATCTCCGGGTCTATGTATTCTTTTATCTTCTCGCCCCAGCCCAGCCTCCTGATGCCGGCGGCGGCGAGTATGATCGCATCGAACTGCCCTTCCTCCATCTTCCTTATGCGGGTATCGAGGTTGCCGCGGAGCTGTTCTATCTTTATGTCCGGCCTCACACTCATGAGCTGGCACTGCCTTCTAAGGCTGCTGGTACCGACGGTACCGCCCTGTTTCAGATCTTTAAAGCTTTTGGCCTCCTTTGACAGGAAGGCGTCGCTCGGGTCCTCGCGCTTCGGCATGCAGCGCAGGTGCAGACTGTCCGGGAGCACGGTCGGTACGTCCTTCATGCTGTGCACGGCAAGGTCGATCTCGCCCCTCAGCATTGCGTCCTCGATCTCCTTGACGAAGAGCCCCTTGCCGCCCACCTTTGCAAGCGGTACGTCTAGTATCATGTCGCCAGTAGTCTTTATCTTCTGGAGCGTGACCTCGACACCCGGACAGGCCTTTATCAGCTCGCGCTGTACGTATTCCGCCTGCCAGAGTGCAAGCTGGCTGCCGCGCGTACCTATTACAATTTTGTCCCTCTTAGACAAATCATCCCCCTATCTGGTTTCCGCCCCGGAACCATGGCCGGCGGGTTCGACCGCGCCTTCGTCCGGTTCCTGACGGTCAAGGTCGAAAAGCACACGCGCGGCCTCTACATGGCTGCTTCCTTCCGGGTCGCCCGCGCTCTGCTTCAGTGCGACCAGCGGCGTATGCAGTATCTTGTTCACTATCGCCTGGGTCAGGCTCTCAACCTGCTTCTTCTGCTTTTCGCTTAGTTCGCCCATCTTCGAGAGCGAGCGTTCGAGCTCGGCCTGCCTTATCGATTCGGCCTTGTCTCGTATTGCTACGATGGTCGGGACGACGTCGATCGAGCGGAGCCAGGACATGAAGGTGTTTATCTCCTCCTCCACTATCTCCTCGGCAAGCTCCGCCTCCTTCTGCCTTTCTTTTATGTTGGACGCGACCACGGACTGAAGGTCGTCGATGTCGTAAAGGTATACGTTGTCTATCTTGTTTATGTCCGGGTCAAGGTTCCTGGGCACGGCTATGTCTATCAGGAACACGGGGCGGTTCTTGCGCTCCTTTATGACCTTGGCCATGTCCTTCTGGGTAAGTATGTAGTGCTGGGCCCCGGTCGAGGCTATCAGTATGTCGGCATGGACCATCTCATCGGATAAGTCTTCGTATTTCACGGCCCTGCCTCCAAATTCATCGGCAAGGGTTTCCGCGCGCTCGAATGTCCTGTTTGCAACCAGCACCGTCTTTACGCCGTTATTAACCAGGTGTCTGGCCGCAAGCTCGGCCATCTCGCCGGCGCCGGCAAGCATTACCGACTTGCCTTCCAGGTCGCCGAATATCTTCCTGGCAAGCTCGACCGCGGCAAAGCTTATGGATACCGCAGACTCGGCTATCTTGGTCTCGGTGCGTATCCTCTTCGCCACCGAGATAGTCTTCTTCATGAGACGGTTCATCACCACGCCGGTAGTCTTGTTCGCAAGGGCGTGGTCGAACGCGTCTTTTAACTGGCCCAGTATCTGGGGCTCGCCCACGACCATGGAATCGAGGCTGGCGGCGACGCGGAATATGTGGCGGACCGCTTCCCTTCCAGTGTAGGCATAAAGGCTGTCCCTGTATATATTGTCTTTCAGGCCGTGGTATTCGAGATAGAAATCCTTCAACACCTCGGAGCCTTTTTCGACGTCCTTCACCAAGGCATAGGTCTCGACCCTGTTACAGGTGGAGAGGATGACGTTCTCGTTCACCATGGTGCACTTGCCCATGCAACTGAGCGCATCCGGCAGTTTCGCCTCCGGGAACGAAAGTTTTTCCCTCACCTCAACGGAGGCTGTCTTATGGCTGAGACCTACGACGACAATACTCATGGCTCTTCCGGTTATTTAAAAGCGTGTTGCCCGGGCAGAAGCAGGTTCACGCCCAGGAATGTAAATATAACAAGCACAAAACCAATAACGGCAAGGTATGCCGCCTTGCGGCCCCGCCATCCGCCGACCAGGCGGGCGTGCAGATATGCCGCATATATTAGCCAGGTGATAAGCGACCATATCTCTTTTGGTTCCCAGCCCCAGTAATAACCCCATGCGCTGTTGGCCCATATCGATCCTGTGACGATGGCAAGGGTAAGCAGCGGGAAGCCGAGCGCGATGGCCTTATAGTCCAGTTCGTCCAGAACGTCAAGGTTTGGCAGACGGTGGTAAAACGCACCGGGGTTCTTGTGTTTTAGCTGCCGCTCCTGTATCAGGTACATGATACCCACGCCGAACGCGATGGCAAAGGACGCGTCAGCGAGGAAGGCAAGCGTCGTATGTATACCCAGCCATGCGCTGCTGAAATATGCAGGCAGAGGCGTCGTGATTATGGGGAACGTGAGCGAGACCGCAACGGCGATGAAGGCGAGCGGGATTATGAACGCCCCCATCACCCGGATCTTCACCTTGTACTCGAGGATAAGGTAAATGAGCACTATAGCCCAGGCAAAAAAACCGAGCGATTCCCTTATGCTGGTAAGGGGGATGTGGCTAAGGCTCACCATCTGGTATATGATGGATGCCGTATGGAAACCGAACCCCACTATGGTGGTTATCTGACAGACCTTCCCTATACTCTCCCTCTGGTTGATGAGAAAGAGGAGGTAGTGGAAGGTGGCAAGAAAATAAAAAAACAGCGTAATGCCGAAAAGAACCCTATTCATGAGCTGACGGCGAGGCCTCCTTGGTGGGCGTTTGGCCGTTACGCTTGCTCTGCATGGCAAGTACGACGTCTATCTGTTTTTCGGAGCGGTCGATCCAGTCCTTGTATGGGGTGTAGAAGCTCCTGACCGCATAGAAACTGCTCCGGAGCGAGCGGTATGCTATAAGCGACCAGTCATATTCCCCCGCGTTTTCAAAACCCTGGCCTATCTCCCAGAGCCTCTGGGCCGAAGCGGGCACATAGCCGCTTAAGGGTGTGTACATATGTATTGCGGTCTCATAATCTGATATGGCGGTTTTATAGTCGCCAGCCGCGAATGCCTTCTCGCCCTCCAGGTACTGGCCCCTGCCGTAAGAATAGGTCTTTACCCACACCATCGAAATCAGCACAACAAAGACCAGCAGGGCGTTTCTGAGAAACTTTATGAGTTTGGCTTTTTCCATCAGGCCCTCAGGAGAAAAAACGCGGGACGCAGACCAGAAGCGTACCGAGCAGCGCCGTCGCCAGACCTGCAAGGATTGCAAGCGAACCTATGATGTCAACAGGCTTTTTAGCGTTATGCGCTGCCCAGAAACCCCATCCCAGACATAATAGACCTGCGGGTATCATAAGTGCGTAAAGTACGGACAAATATCACCTCTTGCAAGCGTTCGACAAAGTTAAATTATAAAGGGCAGACCTCCCCCAAGTCAAGAGAAAACGCTATAGCAGCCTTGTCGCAAGCTCGGCCAGGGATGAGCGTTCGCCCTTTATGAGGGTTATGTGGCCGGCTATAGCCTCGTGCTTGAACCTCTCCGCAACATATGTGAGGCCGTTCGAGGACGAATCGATGTACGGGTTGTCTATCTGGTACGGGTCGCCGGTAAGGACGATCTTGGTATTCTCCCCCGCGCGGCTTATTATTGTCTTTATCTCATGCGGGGTCAGGTTCTGGGCCTCGTCCACTATGAGATAGCGGTTTGGCATGCTCCTGCCCCTGATGTATGTGAGCGGTTCAAGCTCCAGCATCCCCAGGTCCACCAGGCCGTGGTAGTCCTTTGGCCTGCGGCCGCGCCCCTCGGAGGGGCCCATGAGGAACTCCAGGTTGTCGAATATAGGCTGCATCCAGGGCTTCAGCTTTTCCTCGACGTCGCCCGGGAGGAAGCCGATGTCGCGGCCCAGCGGGAAGATCGGCCTGGAAACGACCAGCCTCTGGTATATGCGCTCCTCGACCGTCTTCTCAAGCCCGGCGGCGAGCGCCAGCAGGGTCTTGCCCGTGCCCGCCCTGCCTACGAGAGTGACCAGCTTTATCTCGTCGTCCAGCAGAAGGTCGAGCGCGTAATTCTGCTCCTTGTTCCTTGCCGAAACGCCCCACACGCCCTGCTTGGCCCCGGCAAGCTGGACAACGGCCTTCCTTTTGGGGTTGTACTTTGCAAGCCCGGTCTGGCTCGGGTTGGCCTGGTTCCTTACCATGACGAACTGGTTCGGGTAGTACACATCCGCAGGGACGGCAAGCTCCCCTTTTTCGAAGAATTCGGTAAGCGCGGCCTGCTCGACGTCCAGTTCGGTCTCGCCCGTGTAAAGCTCGTCGATATTGATGGTGCCCGTCTCGTAGTCCTCGGTCGTCAGGCCCACCGCGTCCGCCTTTATGCGGAGGTTGGTGTCCTTTGTGACAAGGACCACGCCCTCCCTTTCCTTTGAGTAACACAGCGCCACCATCAGGATACGGTTGTCGGCTACGGCAAGCGACAGGTCGGTCGGGAGCGGACAGGGCTCTTCGCGCTGGTGGTTCAGCTCCACCTTCAGGGTGCCGCCGTTGTCGAGGTTAACACCGACGGAGAGCTTGTTCTTCATCCGAAGCTCGTCCAGGTGCCTTGAGACCTGCCTGGCGTTACGGCCTATCTCGTCCAGACCCTTTTTGAACTTGTCCAGCTCCTCTATCACTACGATGGGTATTATTACGTCGTTGTCTTCAAAGGAAAATATGGAATTCGGGTCATGCAGGAGTACGTTTGTGTCAAGAACGAAGGTCTTTTTCATGGATTTCGTTGGCTCCGGTTAATTCAGTCTATTCCTTATCTTACTACCTCGTAAGGAGGCGTGTCAATCAATTTGCCCACCGTTACCTATTCAAAATATCCAGCCCCATCTTCGGGTTATGCTCGCCTATGGACTTGATTTTCGCGGTCACGGCCTTCTTCCCGAGCAGGCTCTTGAACTCGCCCTCCTGCCTCAGATATTCCCGGTACTTCACAGGGTCGGACTTCGGGATGGAGAAGTCGCCTTTGACGTTCCATATGTCGCCGAGGTAGAGCCACGCGGCAAAGTCGGCCAGTTCCGCATCACCTATCATATTGATAGGCGTGGTATTCTTGAACCCGCTTATCTTCAGGCCGTCCTTGCCTGCGGTAACGAGGCTTGCGCCCTTGAAGGCCTCTGAGCCGGTGAAGCCCAGGTACTCCCACTGCGCCTTCGCGGACTGGGTATCCGAGCCGTGGCAGGACTCGCACGTGCGGGACTTGCCGAGGGGGTGGCCGACCGCCTCTATCTGTATGAATGCAAGGGCGAGGTTGGCCTTCGGGAGCGTGTCATACGTGCCGAGGAAGGCGTAAGCGTCCCTCGTCTCCCCTCCCGGCCAGCGGAACGTGATGCCGTCGCGTTTGGCCTCCGGCCTTTTGATGTTTGTCGCGACGTTCGGGAACACCTTGTACGGGGTATACATGCCTTCCATGTCCTTGATGAGGATGGGCTCCTCGATCGTGCCGTAGTACAGGCTGTACTTCTTGAACGGGGTCTGCCTACCTGATACGTGGCCCTCGCCCCAGACGGTCATCTGGTAGCCCCCGAGCGTGGAGATGTGGCAGGCCTGGCACCGGAGCTTCCGGTGTACGCCGGCGTCGTGCGCCTTGACGATGGCGTAATGGCAGCCGCTACAGTCCACCTTCCGCTGCATGTCGCCCATCCCCTTCTCGCCCGTCTCATGGCAGTCCATGCATTCCATCTTCTTTTTGTAGTGTGCGTCCGTCGGCAGTCCGGGCGGCTGCGAGAACTCCGCACCGAGGTAGCTGTCGCCGCGCCTTCGCTCCTGGCTCCCGGAATGGCACATGCCGGTGCCGCGTCCGCCTCCGGTGCAGTTCTCGGAAGGTATCCGCCTGCTGAAGGAATGCATGCTCTTTACGGGCTGGTAATGGCAGTCAAGACAGCCTGCGTGGCAGACGTTGCAGAAGCGCTGGCGGTCGGTGGCGTTCCTGTAGGTGGACGGGCACGCCAGGTCGTCCTTTATGATCTTGTAATTGGCTTCGGAGAAACCGGCCCCGCTGCCGGGAGGCAGGTCGGCAAACGACGGCCCGCAGTTGTTTGGGCCATGCTTGTCGAGCCAGTGACCCATGGAACGCTGGCGGACGTTGCCGCCCATAACGGTATCGGAGAACTGCTTGACCTCCTGCGGGTGGCAGCCGCTCTTACCGCAGGTCTTCTGGGATATGGTCTTGTCGTAACCGAGGGTTATGGGGTCTCTGTCATGCCACAGGACGGTGAAGATGTCCGGGTCGGGGACCTGGGCGCCGTCGTAGTTTATCTTGGGGAACATGGCGTAGAGCCTGTCGGAGCCTGAGGGGGCGATTATATCCATCCTGCCCTTGCGCGGGATGCGGTTCAAGTCCTGGTCGAGAAGTATCAGGCTGAGCATGCCCTTGTGGGCTGTGTCCTTGTCGTGTGAGCGGCCGTCGCCCAGGTGGCAGTCCAGGCAGGTGACGCCGGGCATATTGGATTCCTTCTCGACCTGTTCACGGGTGACATAGAGGCCGGGCGCGCCCATGCGGGCCATGGCCCGCTTGTCCGCATGGCAGTAGAGGCAGCCGTCGGAACTGCTACGGCCGTGGTATGCCGAGGCTATGATTATCGCTGCCGCGAACTGGGCAAAAAGAATAAAAATAACGAAGGGTTTGGATAGGATATCACTTAATTTCCCGATAACAAGCCTGTTACTCATCAGCTTCCTTTTTATGGCGTTACAAAATAATAACATCATGCAAAAACGAAGTCAATCAACAGAGATAAAAAACACTCAGGCCTGCACTAAAACTCTTCCATGTCGTATCAATTTATGGTTTAATCTGGATAATGAAAAAAATCACGACGACAATAATCCTGTCTCTTGTCCTTGTGTCCCTATTCGCCTGCGGCAAAAAATCCAGGGGCGAGGAGATCGCGCCACGGGACGGCAAGTTTATAATTAATACAGCCAGTATTGAAAAAGGGAATGTCCGGTTCTTCAGCCATCATTATGGCGACAAGGATATTGTGTTCCTCGTTGCCCGTTCGGAAGACGGGGAGTTCAAGACAGCCTTCGACGCCTGCATCACCTGCTACCCTCACCACATGGGGTACAGGACCGAAAATGGCTGCGTGGTATGCAGGTACTGCAACACGGCCTTCAGCATCGAAAACCTCGATACGGGTATCGGGAACTGCGTGCCGATTAAAATCCCCAGCAAGGCGGAGGGGGGGAACCTGGTTATCTCCCAAAGCGATGTCGAGGCCGGGGCGGAATGGTTTTAAGGAGTAGAGCGTAAAAGAATAAACGGCGCGGGCCATGCCCGCGCCGTTTTGATTTGTGCAGATGTTAGAAACTGTAGGAGAGGCCTCCCGTTACCCGGAAGTCCGTGACCTGCGCGATGACCGGGATATGATAATACAGCGGATATTGGAACTTAAAATCAACGGCCATGCCAGCCAGAGGCATTATACGCATTGTGGGCGAAACCCAGATACTGTCCTCTCCGGTATATCCTACATAGTCCGTCAGCCTGTGCGGATTCTGTCCGTTATAATTATTGTCCGGGTCTTGGGCTTTATCTGAATGAAAATAATTGAAACCAAGCGAGACGTTCATGTAGTCGGTCAGGTTGTAGGCAAGGTCGGTGTCAACGGCGAGAGTGTTGCCATAATTATAATTCAGGTTGTTGTCGGTCGCGATATGATACGTCCCGCCAGCCTTCAACAGGAAGGCCGAGCTTATCATCTTGACGTAGTTCAGGCTCAGAATTGGGTCCCAGGAGCCGGTGCCAGGTTGCATGTGTGCGTGGACCCTCTTCCCACCCTCGTCCACTGTTGAAGAACCTGATGCGTGACTTTATTCCGACCCCCGCCCAAAGCGAGGTCCTGGGCCTCATTTCCTGGTCCTGGTAGACCCTATAAGAGCCAAACAGGGTTATGTCGCCAAGCCCGGATACCTGGTCCATCTTTATCTTGGTCCAACTGCCACCCAGTCCCATGTCTTTCCACATGAACATGGTCATATCGTTTATCACCCATGGGACGGACAACGACAATGCAAGCCTGTCGGTAGGCTGGTAGGCTGCGGTCAGGGTTACGCGCTGCATAGTCATCTCATCCGGCACTACACCCATACCCATCATTTTTCCCATCGCCGCAGGCCTGAACCTCGGGTCGTCAAGCACTGCCGCAAGACTCACCGAGTCGTCACCCTGCATGAACCTGGACATCCTGCTGTAGGAGTAATCCACGCCGAGGCTGACGTTTCCGGCGCCCGAAAGGCCGTTCTGCCCCACACCGGACTGCATCTGGCAGCAGAAACCGCCTGCCCAAGCGACAGACCCGTATAGAAAAGAAACTAAAATCGTTATAAAAAATAGCCGTCTTTTGTATTTCGAATTCATTTGTACCCCTTTTGAAAATCGGTTGATAAATGCCCCTTGACCTTAAAATGAGTAACGCACACCTACAGAGGTTGTAAAACGCGGCGCGAGTTGTACTCCATGTACGTACTGGTAAACCGGCACCTGCACAAAACCATACATCGAAACATGCCTTATGACCGGCACGGAGATACCCGGGCTGATATACATCAATGTCCCTCCTGTACTGACGGTGTCCGCATTATGACCCATATCGTGCAGGACGTAACGGAAGTTAAACTGGAGCTGGGGGATAATACGAGAAAACCCCAAGTACCGCAACCCCAGGTTGAGGTTAAGGCCATCGCCTGGCTTAAACTGGACTCTTGAGTCCAATGCTTTCTGGTAAATCGCCTGACCGAAGTAATCCACGTTCTGAGTCAGCTCATCGGAATAATATGTGCCAAAAATCAGATCGGTAGTACCTGTACCAGGCTGCAAGCCGCGGTCGATAGGGACGGCACCCGGCGCAGTCGGGTCGGTCGAATTTCCTGTCTGCCTGAAGCTGCCGGTCGGCAGCTTGACCCCAAAAAGAACGCCAAAGTTGCAATCCGGGGTAAAACCCTGGTAGCGCCCTATCAACTTTATATCGCCAATGTTAGCGGTATGCGAGTCGTACTGCCCTCCGCCAGGCCCCGGGGTCACCCCGTTCGATGCCGTCCCAAGCGTGCTATGGGCTCTATCTATGTAAGGGAGTTGGACATTAACTCCCCAGTCGTGGTTTATGCTGTAATCGGCTCCCAGTGTCAGGTAATTGTTTCTGGTGAATTTTTCTACTTCCTGGGGATTGCCGCCGTTCGTAATCCGGCTGGCGTCATGGGCGGAAATAGTCCCGCCCCTGCGTCGCAGTTGGTCCTGGTCCAGATAGTCATAGCGCAAGTCCATCCTTAATCCCGGCATGTACGAAACGGAAGACGGCAGGTTTTCCCAATCGGGACTCAATGTGCAGCCACAACTTGCACAGGCCAGAGCATTCACCGGCGCCAGCAGCCAGCCGATAGCGACCAAACCAAGCGTAACTGCGCATTTAAGGCGCAATGACAAAATGAACCCTTTCATCGTACTACTCCTTGCTTGTTTATGGCAGAACTCGAACATCCTCATGAAGGCTTAATGAGGAGTAGCCTTTTAAAATTTATTGGGGTTGCAGCGGGGGGGCGGTTGCCCCATCAGGATTTCGGGGGGTCGTCTATTTCTCCAGGTTCAACCGAAGCGACGGTTTCACCCGGGGTCGGAGGAAAAACTGTTGATTCTATCAGGAAGATTTGAGGCACGGTAGGTATCGTAATGTCGAAGTCGGTCAAACTTAAAACTCCGGTTGCCCCGCCGTGGCCGCAGACATCAAGGGAAATCAGGACCTTCTCCTTGGCGGCGGAAAAGCCCTTGGTGGAGACGCAAACGGAACTCAGCAACATCGCCTGGACGATGAAGAAGACCAGAAAGATGCATGCCATTTTTACATGGATGGTCTTCAAATCTTCTCCGATAGTATGCCGTGAGTCATAGTATACCGCTTCGGAGCTATAGCGGCAAGGGCGCTGTTGTGGGTCACTATCACAAACGTCGTGCCGCCCTCGTTCTGTTTTTTGAATATCTCCATGATCTCGGCCTCAGTAGCCTCGTCGAGGTCGCCTGTCGGCTCGTCAGCCAGTACCACCTTGGGAGAATTTATGAACGCCCGCGCTATGGCGACCCTTCGCTGCTGTCCGCCTGAGAGCCTGGCCGGATAACTCCTGACCTTGTCCCCCAGGCCGACCAACTTCAGAAGCTCCACTGCATAATCTTCGAGGCCTGGGGTGCTGGCTCCCGAATGCAGAAGGCAGGAGCACATTGTCGAGGACGTTGAGTGTCGGGATGAGGCTTGCGAACTGGAATATGAAGTTGACGTTCCGGTTCCTGAACTCGGAGAGCCGGTCGTCACCAAGCGACCAGATATCCGTACCTCCTATTTTGACGGTACCGCCGTCCGGCTTCGTAAGACCGCCCATAAGCGAGAGGAGCGTGGTCTTGCCGCTGCCGGAATGTCCTACTATGCTTACAAGCTCGCCCTGCGCCACTTTGAGGTTGACCTCATTGACTACCGTAAGCGACTGTTCACCGTCATGGTATGTTTTGGTGAGGTTTACTATCTCTATCATAGCCTCACTCCCCTTTCCTGATGGCGCTGTACGGCTCCATCCTTGCGGACAACGATGCAGGGTAGAGGGCCGCAATGACGCCTGTGATCAAAGATACGGCAACGCACCCTGCCATAAGCATCGCTGTGAAAGAGGCCGAAGGCCAGAGGTAGGGCACGTTCAGTTCCTTTACTATAAGGTTTTTGAAACTGTACACGATTATCGCCCCTAGACTCACACCTGTAACCCCTCCGGCCGTGGTAAGGATGCAGGCCTCGGTGACGAGCAGGCGGAACATGTAGCCCTTGGTAGCGCCCATCGCCCGCAGCAGCCCTATCTCACGCTGCCTCTCGTTGACTATCATGGAAAAGACCACGGCTATAAGGAGGAGCGCCATAACCCATACTATCCCGCCTATCGTGAAGAGGTAGGTGAAAAGCGTCGAGAGCTGCTCCTTTACGGTGGAGATCACCTCACTCGATGCGATGGCCTTTACCCCGTCGACCGCATAGTTTATCTTTACCGCGACCCTCTGGGGAGTGAAACCTTCCTTCACCTTCACCAGTACGGTGGAAATCTGGTTAGGCGTAACCTGGATGGTCTTCTTGGCCTTCTTGCTTGACTCCGCCGCCATAAGGTAGGCGGAATCCATTGTTATAAATGCTGAGTTGTCCAGGTAATGCATCCCGGTCGGGGCAAGAGTTCCGACGACCTTGAACGGGTGGCCGTAAAATGTCAGTGTCCTGCCCTTTAATGTCGGTATTTCACGTCCGGCTATTATGTCGTCCGAGCCGAACTTGCCGGAGAAATCAGAAAGCCAGGAGGTGACGGAGAAGTCGGTTGCCGGGTCGAATCCGATGAGAAGCACATTGCCGACGTAACAGCACGAAAAAGACGACGACTCGATAAAAACCTGCGGGGTAGCCTTCTCCACGCCCTCTACCTGCCTGACCTTGTCCAGCACAGAACGGTCCATGTAGTATGTACCAGGCTCTCCTGAAATAAGCGCTGTACGCGCCTGCTGCTCGGCCGAGGCAGGCACCACGAGTATGTCGGCCCCGAGCCGCTCCGTACCTATGTTTATGCTCCTCTTGACGCTGTATATGACCATCGTAGCCGAAAAGAGCGTACCGGCCACAACGGCGACGGACAGGACTATCGAGATGGTCCTGAATAATTTTCGTTTAATATTGCTTGTAGCAAGGTAAAAAAGCCCGAGCTTCCTCAATCGGCCTCCTCCTTTGAGATCAGAAATACCGCAAGTGACAACAGAACCATCAGTCCGCCTGACAGGTTCCAGACAGGGAGGTCACCATAATGGCAGGCCATCTCCGGACTGGCGCAAACCCCTATCAGAAAGGAAGGAAACGCGATTGCGAAAATGCCGCAGACAAACACTGGTATTGATAGCATCCTCGGCGCCTCAAGTCCTTTCGAAAAAATGGCGGCAAGTGAGGACGAAACGGCTACGGCTGACAATGCCAGCTCGGCCATATAACTGTAATAGCAGTGCATCGGCGACTCGCAGACCGGAAAAACAAAGCGAGGCAAAATCACGACCAGCAACGAGGATAGTATGATGCCGCCGAACAGAAAACCTGTTACTCTTTTTCTATTTATCAATTTTCGCCTGTCTTCTGAAAATCTTTGAAGAGATGATTTCTTTGAAACCGTACGTGTTTAACATTATTTATAATTATACATTAAGGCTACATGTTGTCCATAAAAAACCCCCGAGCCATAAAGGCCCGGGGGTTTTGGCAAGTTGCAATTCTTACTTCGCAGCCCAATCTACTTCTATGCCGCAGAGAAGCGGGGAGCCCTGGTCTATGCTGACCTTTATGCCGGACGGCTCGTGGCAGGCCTTGCAAAGTGAGGTCTCGTTCAGGACCTTGTGGGTCTTGGCGTCGATGGTGAGCAGGATGGAGTCGTCGCCATATGTCCTGGCGGTAACGAGGGCGTACTTGCCATCCTTGGTAAAGGCGAGGTCATGCGGGAACGCCTGCTCGGCGGTCAGGTCTATCCTGTCCTTGACCTTCTTCTTCGCCATGTCGACAATGACAACTTCGCTCTTGCTCCTGTCCTTGCGGTTCGGG
The DNA here is from genome assembly GCA_963845245.1 of Nitrospirota bacterium. Taxonomy (GTDB): domain Bacteria; phylum Nitrospirota; class JACRHJ01; order JACRHJ01; family JACRHJ01; genus CAWJRJ01. The sequence continues at coordinate 107,332 of CAWJRJ010000014.1, read as the reverse complement.
TCAACGGAGTTGGGCACCGGGCCTTTGTCGCCGACGGTGAACTCGTTAGGAGAGGTTACCCAGAACTCGGTACGGGCGGGGTTGGTGCGGCCCTGGTGGATAAAGGTGCCGATATCGATGGTGTCCGTCTTCTTCTTGGTCTTCCAGTCGTATACGAAGACCTTGCCCTGGACCATGTCTGAGATGAAGGCGTTCTTGTCGCCCTTGTCCCAGCCTATGCCGCAGACCGACATGCCGGCCGGTATGACGTCGGCAGCCTTGTCCTTGGACGGGTCAAATACGTAAACGTTGCCGTCGGCCATATCCTCGCAGTAGAGGTTGCCGCCCGGCCCCTCGACCGTACCGCAGAACTTCTTGCCGACCTGGCCGAGGTCCGTAAGCTTTTCGGTGTCGAGGTTGTACTTCATCATCTTGCCGTTCAAAAGGCCGACGTAGAGGTTGCGGCCGACAAGCGCCTGGCCGTGCGTGCCGCCACCGGCGCCCTTATGGGCCGCGTCGAGTTCGAGGCCGGCTATCTTGCCTTCCAGCTCACCGCCAGCGCCTGTTATGACTATCCTGTCAAGATCGCCGGTCGCCAGGTTCAAGACGGCCAGGTGGCCGCCGTGGCCAGCAACATAAGCTATACCCTTAAGCTTCGGAGCGGCAGCATCGGCCGCGCCCGCGACTACTATGCCTGCCGACAGCACGGCTGCGGCGGACATTAACCCGATTGATGCCAAAATACCTTTCTTCATCTTTTCCTCCCGAATTGGTTGAAACTCGATATATTGCGGTCTCCGGTATCGCCTTACCTGAAACCTGCTCCTGCCGGGAACTCCCCGGGCTTCCACAACTTATTCCTTGATCACCTCCTTTAGAAACAATCAATGTCAAAGGCTAATCCCTGATGAACAGGAAGTAGACCATAGTCCAACATCCAAGTATTATAAAGATAAGGCTGACAAGGCTTGCCAGCGCAAGCGACGCCATGCCGGTCAGGCCGTGGCCGACGTTGCAGCCACCTGCCAGTGTGCCTGCAAAACCCATCAAGAGGCCGCCGCCGAACTGGGTGACAAGTGTCTTGGCATTTGGTGCGCGCCAGCCAAACTCTTTGGTAGAAATGGCGGATGTCAGGGAACCGAGCACGATGCCAAGGAGCAGCCACAGGCTCCAGGTCACGGTTCCAACCTTTGCAAGCGAGCCGAGATCTGCGTCGGGTGCGGCACCCGCCATTGATTTCAGGTCGCCCAGGTTTCCGGAGTTTGTGAACCATGCAACAAGCTCGTTATACGGCCCGGAGAAAGAAATACCCCTGGCCTGAGCAAAACCGCCATAAACTTCCGAAGTATAAAGAGCCATTACGCTTATGAGGCCTATCATGATGCCGGTGGTCCACCAGACAAACCCCTTCTGGTTTGCGGGTTTCTTGAACTTGCCCTTCGCGATAAAGATCAGCGCGGCAGCGCCAAGGACGCAGATGACTATCCAGCGGTTGACGCCTATTATGTTGTACAGGTTGACAGGTACCGGGTTTCCTTCTGCATCGACAACAGAATACATAAACTTGGCGGTAGACGGGTTTGACGGATCGAAACCGGGGCCGAACCAGAAGAACTCCGCTACCGGGCGGAGAAAGCCCGAGAGGGTCGCGCTAGCTGTTATCATGAAACCAATGGCCGCAAACCACGAACCTATCATGCCCTCGCCGACCCTGTAGAGGGTACCGGATGCGCAACCGCCCCCGATGACCATCGCTATCCCGAAGAGGTAACCGCCAAGCACGTTGGCAACCCAGGTGAAAGGATAGGACTTAAGGTGCATGTAACCGAAATGATCAAGAAGGTTCGCGCCCACAATCGAGACAAGAAGCGCAACAATATACGCACGGAAAACGGTAAAATCCTTTGACAGGAGTACCTCCCGAAACGCAGTATTCATGCAGAAGCGCCCGTGCTGCAGCACGTAACCGAACAGAAAACCAGTTAAAACACCGGAAGCAATCAGCATCATCTGAACCTGACCTCCTTGATTAATATCCGACTAAAAAGCCTTCCTCCCCCAATAAAAATACCAAACCACTGCATTAATATTGCAAAAGTTCTGCCATCCGCCCCAAGATGGAAGTTATAGAATAAAATACTTTAAAAACAGATACTTAAAAACTAGCGCAGATATAGCGTTCTTCAAGAACGATTTACATATGGGACTTATATGCCACATTTATCGGATATTTATCTTAATTAATAAAGACTTTTTGTCATTAATTGGCAAATGGGACACTATTGCCACACATATCCCTTGATTGTCCCATAAAACCGTATGTAAGTATTAGACCCGAAAATTCTTTTTTTTAAAAAAAGCCTGTGATAAAATAAACAGGCTTGGCACGTTTGTTGCTTTTTATCACTAATTTATGGGAGCCAGTTTTATGTTCAAATTATTTCGTCCTGCAGTCCTCGCGGTAGTCTTTATAGCTGTGGCCGCCTCGTTCGCGGGCTGCAAGGGCAAGGAAAGCCAACCCGAGGCCGCAAAGAAAACCGTGCGGGTAGGTTTTATGATCTGCAACAGCAAGGAAGAGACCGAAGCAAGGTTCAAGCCACTTACAGCATACCTCTCCCAAAAGCTCGGAATGAACGTAGTACCTGTAACCATAGACACCATAGACTTCGATCAGGCCGTCCGTGACAAGAAGGTGGACTTCACCCACACCAACTCACTGCTCTATATTGATTTAAACAAGAAGTACGGGGTCGAGATACTTGCCGGCGATGTAAACGGCAAATACAAGAACAAGTCCAGCGGCGCTGTAATGGTCCTGAAGGACAGCCCTATCAAGACCCTGTCCGAACTCAAGGGCAAGAGGATGGTATTTGGGCCGATCTTTGCGCCGACCGGTTATCTTGTACAGTCTTACATGCTTATAAAGCAGGGGATAGATCCGGAGAAGGATATCATAATAAAGACACCGCAGGGTTCGTTCAAGCATGAGAAGATACTTTTCTCTCTGATGTACGGGGATTTTGACGCGGCAGCAGTGCCGATGCTCGACTTCGAGCAGATGTCAAAACAGGGCAAGATAGACCCAGGCGATTTCAGGATAATAGCCGAGTCCGAGCCGATTCCGTACTGCAGCTTCGGCGTCTGCGAGAACGTAGATGAAGACCTGGCGAAGAAGTTCAAGGATACCATCCTTTCAATAAAGCCCGAAGACACCGTGGAATATGACGGGGAAAAACTCAAGGTCCTTAAATCGGCAATGGTAGAGGGTTTTGCCGACGTGAAGGACTCGGATTACGACACGGTCCGGGAGATGGCCAAGGCCTGCAATATGCCTCCATACCAGAAGTTCTAAATGATGAAACTTGAACGGTTCGATATACTGAACCTCACCGCAGCCGCCCTGCTTGCAGGGGCTGCCGTCTATTACGGCATTTCCGGAGGCGCTGATACTACAAGGCCCCGTGCTGCATATGCCAAGACATGCTCATCAGTCCCATCCCCAGACTTGATCCAAAAGGTCGAGGCCGCAAGGCTCCTGATGGAAGCCGGGCAGTTGAAAGAATCGGTCGGGTCGCTAACTGCCCTGGAGGCCGCAAACCCTGCCTCGGGTGAAGTGCATGCGCTTCTTGGGCAAGGGTATTCCAGGCTGATGGATTATCCTTCCGCAGTCAGGGAATTCCGGCTAGCCCTGCTTATCGATCCGGACTACATTGACAACAAGTCTCCCAGGTTCATAGGCAAAAGGATAAAGGCGACGGTCAAGGAGGGCATGCCTCAGTTTACCGAGGCACTTCGTCAAAAACCCCGGCGACGAGAAGGCTAAAGCAGCCCTGACCGACGCCAAATATCTTGAGCGGATGCTTGCCGGGGGATGCGAATAACGGACGGAAATCCGTCTAAAACTATAGTAAAAGACTATTATTCATCAGGTATAAGTGATAAATTTCTGGCGCAGACATAAAGAAATAATCGTAATCGTGGCGACGGGCAGCGCCATCGGCCTACTGGGAGTTTTCCTTGCTTTCCAAGGAAACCCCAGGAATTCCGGTATCTGCGTCTCTTGCTTCATGGAGAACCTCTCGGGCTCCTTGGGACTGCACGCAAACAACAGGATGCAGTATATAAGGCCCGAGCTTCTGGGGTTCGTCCTGGGTGGGACGTTTGCGGCCCTGATCGCAAGGGAGTTCAAACCCGAAGGCGGCTCGTCTCCCATCCTCAGGTTCCTCGCCGGGGTGCTGCTCATCGTCGGCTGCTCGATATTCCTTGGCTGTCCCATAAAGATGGTGCTGAGGCTTACTGACGGCGACTTCACCGCCATAGCGGGAGTGGCCGGCCTAGTCTTTGGCATCTGGGTCGGATACGTGTTCCTTAGGCGCGGCTTCTACCTGGGCGACACCAGACCCCTGCCTTTCATAAACGGCCTTATAATACCGATATTCATGGCCGCCCTCGTGGCCGCAGTGGTCATAAAACCCGACTTTCTCTACTTCAGTTCTACAGGCCCCGGGGCGCAGAGAGCCCCCGGCACATTGGCCCTGGGTTCCGGCCTGTTTATAGGCTACCTTGCCCAGCGTTCCCGTTTCTGCGTCACAGGCAGCATCGGTAACTTCATCGTCTCTGGCGACACAAAGTTACTTGTGGGGCCTGCTTTCCATGGTATTCTTCGCCTTCCTGGCCGGTTGGTTTGGCGGTTCATTCTCGCCGGGCTTCGAAGGCCAGCCGGGTTCGCACCTTGCCTACGGCTGGAGCTTCCTCGGCATGGCGCTTGTAGGCGTCACCTCCATAATGATAGGCGGCTGCCCGTTCCGCCAGCTTATACTGGCAGGCCAGGGCAGTGCCGATGCGGGCGCGTCCGTATTCGGGATGATAGCCGGGGGCGCCATAGTACAGTCGTGGGGGATAACCAGCAGCAACTCCGGGCCTTCCCACCTGGGCCAGATATCCACCCTCCTGGGCCTTGCATTCGTGCTTGCGCTCGGGGTGATAATGCGGGTAAGGGACTAGGGGGTTCATGATATATCTCGACAACGCCGCCACATCGCACCCGAAACCGGAAACGGTCTACGAAAAGATTAACCTCGTCCTGCGTACGCTTTCGGCAAACCCCGGCCGTTCCGGTCACAGCATGGCGATAGGGGCCGACCGGGTGATATTCGAGGCACGTGAGACGGTTGCAAGGTTCTTCGGGATAACCCACACCGAAAGGATCATCTTCACCCCAAACGCCACTGCGGCGCTTAACCTCGCAATCAACGGCCTGCTTGAGCCGGGCGATGAGTGCATAACCACCACCATGGAGCACAACTCAGTCGTCAGACCGCTACGGTTCCTCTCCCAGGCGGGCGTGAGCGTCACGAAAGTCCCCGCATCCAATGAGGGGGTTTTAAATCCCAAGGATATACTTGGAGCGGTAACGGACAAGACCAGGCTTATAGTTATAACCCACGCATCAAACGTTATCGGGACGATTACTCCCGTTAAAGAAATCGCCGAAGCGGCACACGGCCTTGGCATTCCGGTTCTGCTGGACGCCGCACAGACGGCGGGTTCGGTGGCAATAGACGTCGAGAGGCTCGGGATAGACATGCTGGCCTGCCCCGGCCACAAGGGGCTATACGGCCCGCAGGGGACCGGATTCCTCTATATCTCGTCGAAGCTGAGGCTGAGGCCGGTGGTATTCGGCGGGACAGGCAGCAGGTCCGACCTTGAGAAGATGCCTGACTTCCTTCCGGACAGGCACGAGGCCGGAACACTTAACACGCCGGGGATTGCCGGGCTGGGTGCGGGTATCGAGTTCATTATGGAAACAGGCATAGAGAAGGTGCGGGGACATGAGGTTATGCTCTGTGGCAGGCTGATGGACGGCCTCACGGCGATAAAAGGCCTACATATATACGGAGTGAAGGAACCTTCACGGCGGGCATCCGTGGTCTCATTCAACATAGAAGGGGTCGACCCCGCGGCTGTCGGTAACGCCCTTGATTCAGAATATGATATTGCGGTTCGGGTGGGCATCCACTGCGCGCCCGACGCCCACAGGACGATCGGCAGTTACCCGACGGGTGCAGTGAGGATGAGCCCGGGCTTTTTCAACACCGCCGAGGAGATAGACCGGGCGGTTGAGGCGGTAAAGGCCATCGCCTCTTCAGTTTAACCCGGCGGAATCATCTACATGGCCCTTCAACTGCTGGAAATATACAAACTCCTGAACAAGTCAAACTGCGGTGAGTGCGGCCTTGCCACATGCATGGCGTTCGCCCAGTCCGCCGCATCTGGCGTCAAAGGCGCGGAAGATTGCCCCCACTTAAGCGGCGACGCAGCCGAAAAGATCGGCAGGCGTATGGACGACGCGGACCAGTCTGGTGGCTTTGCAGCTTCCGGCTTTAGAATCCATAGGCGCGCTCAGGGACAAGGTACGCAGTCACGGACCTGAAGGCCGCCGCCCCAAGGCTCGGCGCGGAGTTCAAAGACGGACAGGCTCTCGGTGCGCGTCCTGGGCAGGGAGTTTCTGTTGGACGACTAAGGCGTTATATCCTCCGAGTGTCATGTCAACAACTGGATACAGTGGCTTGTGCTGACATACGCCTCGACGCCAGACCCAATGGCCACTGAGGGCCGCTGGGTCCCCTTCGGCGAGCTGAAGAGCGGAGCCACCACGGTGGGTTATTTTTCGAAGAGGTTCGAGGAGCCGCTCAGGGTCATAGCCGACGAGCACACGGACGTCTTCTTCGAGCTTCTCAGGATTTTCGGAGGAACGAGCGTCGGTGGCTTCGATGCCGATTACGCGGTAGCCCTGCTTCCGCTCCCCAATGTGCCGATGCTGGTGCTCTACTGGCGGGAGGAGGACGAATTTCCTTCGAAGCTGAGGGTCATGTTCGACCCGACGGCGGACTCGTACCTCGGCCCGGAGATCATCACGGGCATGGGAAGGGGTATCATCGAGATGCTCCAGAAGATCATACCCAAACATGAAAAGGGTACACTCAGTCTTCAATACCTGTGAGTGAGCCGCTTCCGGTCATACACAAAAGGGCGAATAGATGTCTGATACATTCAAGGTAATAGTCTTCAAAAGCACGTTCCTCACATTCAAGGCCGAAAGGGCGCTGAAGGGCGCGGGCCTTGCCTGCAAGGTAGTCACAAAACCCAGGGACATAAGCTCCGACTGCGGGCTTGCAATCCGCGTAAACGCGGCCGACGAGCAGAAGGCCATAAGCCATTCTGGACGCAGCCGGGGTTGAGAAGCTTGGGGATATGGTAAGAGTAGAACTCAAAGCCGCCCTGTAAGCCGAATTCTGTATCCCTTCCCCTTTCGGGGGAAAAGAGATGGCGACCATTCCTCTACGGTACCGGTTACCCGGGACCTTTAGCGACCTGACCCGGGGACACGGGCGGGCCGCCCTTAAACGTCCCCCTATTTGGTCTTGCTCCGGGTGGGGTTTGCCTTGCCCCCGAATGTCGCCACCGGGGCGGTGAGCTCTTACCTCGCCTTTTCACCCTTACCCATTACGGGGCGGTCTGTTTTCTGTGGCACTTTCCGTGAGGTTTCCCCCCCTGGACGTTATCCAGCACCCTGCCCTGCGGAGTTCGGACTTTCCTCTCCTCCTGCTTGCGCAAAAGCAGCGGCCGCCCGGACGGCTTTGAGTTCAATCCTATTATATGGGATAATCGAAGGCGGGTCTATATATTAATTGGCCCGGCTGACGAAGCCTAAGGGCTTTTGACTGCTTAAACAGCTAATATCCCCTTGTATAACGCCCTTTTTTAATAAGTATGGATAGCAGCTTGCCGGGCAAAGGCCCCTTATCCCTCAACATTTTCAAATCCTCTGGCGCGTATATGTCATCTTTGATCCTGACATATTTGTCAAGAACATCCGGAGTGATGAGCCCATCCATATAAACATCATAACTTACAATGATGTCCGGCTGAATCTCTTTTATGTAACCTGCCGGTATAGATCCGAAATCACCTGTGGGCCTTTGCTCAGGCACCTTCATGGGATGATACTTTAAAGCGCCTTCCGAAATCAACCCTACTCCATCGTAGACCTTACCCTTGAAGGCAAACCCAAGTCCACCTATCTCCGAGGTCATTAATGTATAGTCCGGATACCTTTCGTACAACCTGCGACCGACTTCAAGGTACTTCTGGACCCTCGCTTCGTAACTATATATCGGATAGGCGGATTTATCAAAAACCGAAGCATATGCTGTAATGCAGAAGTTTGCACCAACAGGCAAAAACGCTGCTATTAATGACGCACCAAGCAAGGCGCTCCTCTTGTCCAGCACATATATCAGGGATGAAAGAAAAAAGGGCGCATAATAAAGCGGCAAGTACCAGTTGCAGATATATGTCTTTTTGAAGAAATACGTCAGGAAGATCAACACGCTGCCGGACAACAGCAGCAGTATGACATCTTGTTCGAATCTGTGCCTGTACTTAAGGGCGGTCCTGAATACTATATAAGACAGCATCGCCAACAGGACAGACTCGATTATGGTCCCTTTGCTACCCTCAAAGAAAAAGCCTGGAACCCCCAGCTCAATCACATCAGCCCTGCTCAACAAGAAAACGACCGGCTTTGCACGGACAGGCTGGGGTATTATCGTACCGAAGTAGTAATATGCATAGGCAATAAACGGGGCAGCGCCAAGCGCCGAATAAAGGCACGACTTCCAGACCGGCACGGCCTTCCTGTAAGCATTGAAGGCCAGAAAAAGCGACACAAAGACCGCCAGTTCAAGCCTGAAAAAAACGCTGATCCCAAAAAACAGAAAGGCTACGCTGTTTTTCCTGAGGTATAGAAGGACCCCGGTTCCCAGAAGAAGCAGCGCAAGCGAAGTTTCCATTAGCCCGATATTTGAGTAGGCAAGTATCGGCAGTAATGCCAGCGCAACAAGCGCGTCATGCGATGTCTTACCAACGCCTACAGCCTCATCCACCACCCGCGCATAGACATAAACGGCCAGGGCAGTAACGGCTGCATTGAAGATGGAAACCGCCTTGAGCTTGACACCGGTCATGAAAAACAACGCAAGGAGCGTAAGGGTCCAGCCGGGTGAAGAACTGGCCATCACCTTTTCATCCAGGTTGAAATATGGCTTACCGTAGAGGAGGAAGTTTTCGGCTATCCTGAAATGTATGTATGCATCGTCGTAAGCGTAGTTGAAAAGCGACAGGTGGATAACGCAAAGCGACAGGAATATGAGTATATAGAAGACTGACAGTTTAAGATTTTTTGTCACAGTCTCTTGTCTATCGCCTCGTTTGCCAGTGCGTCGGCCTCTTTGTTCTTCTCTCTCGGGATGTAAGTATAGCTGGCTTTTTTGAAGCCTGACGCAACCCTCTTTGCCTCTCCATGCTTTTCCTGGAGGTCGGCGTTTTTTACCTTATACTCGCCCTTCATCTGTTTGACGACGAGTTCGGAGTCGGCGAAGACGGATATTTCGTCTGCGCCGAGTTCGGCTGCGGCCTTCAGGCCGTCGATGAGCGCGGTATACTCCGCCTGGTTGTTCGTGGCCTTCCCCAGGTAGCGGGCGAGCTTTTTTACTATGTGACCGCTCTCATCCTCTATCAGGACTCCTATGCCCGCCTCACCGGGGTTGCCCCTCGAGGCGCCGTCGGTGAACATCCGAAGCCGCCCCGCTCCGCCTCTTTTTGGAGAGGCTGCGGGGGCTGGAGCTTTATGGATCATACCGTGGCCGACAGCCCCGGCTGTTTCCTTCAGCAGGGCTGAGAACATTTCCTTTGTCAGGCCGGGGTTATCGGACAAAAGCCTCTCGACACTCAAGTGTTTTGAGAAGGACTCCAGCAGTTCGGATTTTTTCAAGGTCACCCGATTTTTTCTTTATAGAACAGGATACGGCGGCAGTTATTGCACTTGACTATGGTCTCGCCTTTCCTTACGTTGTTGAATATCTGAGGGGGCAACATCAACCTGCAGCCCGTGCAAAGCCCGTCAGCCGCCTCGACCACAACCGAATCCGGGTACCTCTCCCTGTTCAACTCGTAGTAGTCGAACACTTCTTTGGTGAGCATAGGGATGATCTCCGCCCTTTTGGCCTTAAGCTCGGCAATCCTTATGTCGCCGTCCACGAACCTCTTCTCTATGTTCGTCTTGGACTCGGAGAACCTGACCTCTTCCTCTTCGAAGAGCTTCTTCTTTTCCGCAAGCTCGGCCTCAGCCTTCTCGACCTTTTCCATAAACTCAAGAGAGGTTTCTTCCATCTTCGCTATTTTCTTCTGGCAGTCCTCTATCTCTTTCAGGTGGGCGAAGTACTCTTTGTTGTTCTTTATCTCGGAACTGCGCGCCTTCAGCTTCTCCAGGTGCACTGCTTCCGTCTGAAGCTCGCTCTCGACATCGCGTTTCCCGGCATTTGCCGCATCAAGCGCAGCCTTGGCCGCGTTCATCTCAGCCTCGACGTTATCGAGTGTCTCCCTGGCAAGCGCCACCAGCCTGGGCAGCCTCTGCCTGTTCTTCTCCAACTGATACATTTCGGTATCGTTCTCCTGCAACCCTACAAGAATCTTGATGTCTTCCAACACGTCCCCTCCTGTGCCTACCATTTGTTACCCCTCCCTTATAAATCCATCCAGGGCCCGGACTGCACCCCGCTAACCTCAACCTTTATCCTGAAGCCTGCTTCATTGAACAACCCTTTAAGGGCCTTCGCAAACCAGTCCAGACAATACCTCTCGGTATAAAAATGACCGGCGTCCATGAGGGCCAAGCCTGCCTCAGATACATAAAGCGCTTCGTGATACTTTATGTCGCCTGTAATATAGGCTTCCGCCCCTGCGGCCAATGCGGCGTCAATAAGCCCTGCGCCGCTGCCACCGCAGACCGCAACCCGCTTGACAAGCCTTTCAGGGTCGCCCATGAGCCTCAGCCCGTCGGAACCCAGTGCCTTTTTAAGCTTAAGCGCTAGTTCCCTTAAGCTCATTTTCTTCGGAAGGTCGCCTACACGCCCCAGTCCAATACCGGATGGCCAGCCCAGGTCCTGTTCGATCGGGCCGGTCTTCTTTAACCCCAATATCCCTGCAAGGGCGTCGCTCACACCCGGCCTGGCCTTGTCGAGGCTTGTATGGGCGCTATATATGGCGATGCCCTCTCGCATGGCAATGTTCAGCAGTGCGCCCTGCCCCTTTGAGAGGTCCAGGGACCTTACCGGGCTGAAGAAGAACGGGTGGTGCGTTATCAGAAGGCCCGCGCCGATATTTCTCGCCTCTTCCACCACTTCACGTACAGGGTCGAGCGCGATGAGCACGGATGATATTGAAGCAGACGGGTCGCCGACCTGCAGGCCGGAGTTATCCCATTCCTCCGCAAGGAACGGCGGTGCGACCCTTTCGACCAGCTCTATGATTTCTTTAAGTTTTGGCATGTTTTCCAAAAAAAAAGATGCACCCGTTTTGCGGGTGCATCATGTGTTTTGATGGCAGGGACCCTGAGCGGAACTCCCTTGCCTTTTCTTATGTATATTGTACTTTTCCCTGCAACTACCTGGCCGTGTTGGCCTCATCCTGGTCCACCTCAGCAACTATGTATAACAAGGAATGAACTGGTGGGCCCACCAGGATTCGAACCTGGGACAATCCGGTTATGAGCCGGGAGCTCTACCAACTGAGCTATAGGCCCTTGTTATCAAGAGGTTGGTATTATCCCAGACTTGATTTTTAAAGTCAAGCCTAAATCAAGATAAATCCCCGGCCCTGGAAATAACTCTTTATTTAAAGGGTTATTTTTATTATACTTTGTTTTTACTTTTTATAGCAAACGGAGGAAATACCACAAATGAGCAACGTACGTGTACGCTTCGCCCCATCGCCTACAGGATACCTACATATAGGCGGCGTCAGGACGGCGCTTTTCAACTGGCTTTATGCACGGCACTACAAGGGCACGTTTATCCTCAGGATAGAGGACACCGACCAGACCCGCTCCACCGACGAGTCGATAAAGGCTATCCTCGACGGCATGGAGTGGTGCGGCATGGACTACGACGAGGGCCCCGGCGTGGGCGGCCCGCACGGGCCATACAGACAAACCGAGCGACTGGATATTTACAGGGAACACGTCGAGAAGCTCCTGGCCTCAGGCCGCGCCTACAAATGCTACTGCACTCCGGAAGAATTAGAAGAGCGGAGGAAGGAGGCCATGGCCGCCGGGCGTCCGCCGAAGTATGACAGGAAATGCCTGGGCTTAGACCACGCGCCGGAGGGGAGGACAGCCGTCATACGGTTCAAGTCAAGCGATGATGGCAAGACGGTCGTCAACGACCTGATAAAGGGCACTGTCACCTTCGACAACTCGGTGATGGACGACCTGATAATAATGCGCACGGACGGCTACCCGACGTACAACTTCGTCGTGGTGGTGGACGACGCCACTATGGGGATAACGCACGTGCTGCGCGGGGACGACCACTTGAACAACACGCCGCGCCAGATCCAGATGTACGAGGCGCTGGGCTATGCCACGCCCGAGTTCGGCCACCTCTCCATGATACTCGGGCCGGACAAGGCGCGCCTTAGTAAGCGGCACGGCGCCACCTCCATAATGGAGTATAAGACCATGGGCTATCTGCCCGAGGCCATGGTGAACTACCTCGTCCGCATGGGCTGGTCGCACGGGGACCAGGAGATATTCTCGATGCAGGAGATGGTGGAGCATTTCACTCTGGACAACATATCCTCGTCCGCCGCCGTATTCAACCCGGACAAGCTCAAGTGGATAAACCACCACTGGATAAACCAGAGGGAGCCTATGGAGATAGCGGAGCTTATTGTGCCTCTGCTTGAGCAGGCGGGCCTCATAACCGAGCGGCCCGACATGGGCTGGCTGGTAAAGCTGGTCCTTGCGCAGAGGGAGAAGAGCTACACCCTCGTGGAGCTGGTGGAGTCTTCGACGTACTTCTTCGGCGAGGGAGTGGAACTCGACCCTAAATCCGCTGAGAAGTTCCTCACACCCGAGATAAAGCCGGTGCTGGAGAAGCTGATAGACCAGATCGAGGCTGCGGAGTTCACCCACGAGGCGTTGGAGAAGGTCTTCCACGGGGTGATGGAGGAGACCGGACTGAAGATGGGCAAGGTGGCCCAGCCGGTGCGCGTGGCCCTCACGGGCGGCACGGTGAGCCCCGGCATATACGACGTGCTGTTGATTCTCGGCAGGGACAGGAGCCTCGCGCGGCTGAAAAAGGCCGTTTCAGGCATCAAGGCCTAGTAAAAACACGCTTGACAGCCTCTTTGTATTTGGCTATTATAGCGTTCTCATATTGGGGGATCGTCTAGTGGTAGGACAGCAGTCTCTGAATCTGCTTACTGGGGTTCGAATCCCTGTCCCCCAGCCAAATCTACACTGAAAAATCAATCGGTTACAACAGAGGGTCAAGGGGCTTTCGCAACAGCACAGGCGAAAAACCTTGATCCTCTCATTGAGAGCCCCACTCTATACCCGATGAAAATCTAAATATTGCTATTGATCTCCCCCAGACTTTCGCAAATCTTTCGCAATACATGTCGATTTTAACTGAATTTTGACGTACTTTAGCGGACTGAATGTAGACAGACGCTATTTTAAGCGAATCCGTCATCCTCAAAACCTTTTTAGGCGGTCATTGTATACCCAGAAAAAGGCATCGCAAGGAACAACGTCTCAAGCCTGCCCTGATAATTAAACATTTAGAAATTGATAATTTTCAACCCCCGCTGTGCCCGGCTTCTCTTAATGCCTCGTACCCGCCTATTATCTCCAAAAGCTCGCCCGTTATTTCCTCCTGCAGGGCATAGTTGTAAGAGGATGCAAGCTCCTCCACCTTTTTCTTTATGCTTCGCTGTGCGTAGTCCATACTCCTCATGCGGCTTTCGTTCTCGGCTATCACTGTCTCAAGTGCGGTTGAAAAAAGGTTCACATAGAGGTATTCCTCCACTAGCCCTTCAACCACCTCGGAAGGAGGTATATAAAGAAGCGGGGGTTCGGTGCCGTCCTCTTGACGTGTAAACTGCGGAGGCAGGGCAACCTTCCTCTGGAGCAAAAGGGCGTCGTTTACAAAACTAGGGAAAACAAAGTACATTTCGTCGAAATCGTCGTTTTTGTATTTTATGTAAAGGGTCTCCAAAAGTACGTTAATGGTTTCCGCAAGGCCCTCCACGGAACCGGGCGCCTCGACAACCTCCACAGGTTTTCCAGGCACGTCCTTGTAAGCGTCCAGGGCAAGGTCCGCAAAACGCCTCCCCACCAGCACGAGCCCGACCACTTCACCGAGCTCTTCCTCGGCCTCAGCCACTAGCCTCAAGCACCCGTTCGTTGAACGCGCCGCACAGCCCGTACTGCGAACCGAACGCCACAAGGAGCTTCCTCCTGCCTAGGACGGATATGCTTACGCCCGGAAATGTTGCGGCAAGCGAGACAGACGAATCTATGAACTCCCTGTAACGGCGTGTATACCCGAGCGTAGACGATCCCTTCCGCACGTTGGCCGCTGAAAGGGCCTTCATCGCCTTCACTATCCCGAGGATGGACTTATAGCTTTTGGTCTTTAGTTCCAGTTCCCTGCTGGAGATCATCAGCGCCTGTCCCCCTTTTAATGGTCATCCTTTTGAGCGTCTTGTCAAGCCTTGCCTTCATCTTCGTGGAAAGCGTCATTCCAAGCCTGATGTCATCCAGCAGGTCGGGCTGCTGGAGGCGCAGTTTGCTCAGGTATATCTGAAGGAATGGCCAGGCCTCTCCCAGTTTCAACTGGTCAAGGTAGCCCTGCCCGTGGGCATAAAAGACGCATACCTGCTCCTCTACCGGCATCGGCATGAACCTGCCCTGTTTCAAGACTTCCCTGAGTCTTTCACCGCGTCTCAGCGCGGAGACCGTCTCCTTGTCGAGCTTTGCTCCAAACTTCGTGAAGACCTCGACCTCAAGGAAACGCTCGTACTCGATTTTAAGCCTTGCTGCCACATCGCGCATCGGCTGCGTCTGGGCCTTGCCGCCCACCCTTGATACCGATTTGCGGAGGTCTATGGCGGGAAGTATACCCTTGTCGAAAAGCTCGGCGTCAAGATATATCTGCCCGTCGGTAATGGATATGAGGTTTGTCGGGATATAGCTGGAGATCCTGCCGGACTGGGTCTCTACAATTGGGATAGCAGTTATAGAAGCGCCACCGTACCGGCTGGCGAGCTTTGCTGAACGTTCAAGCAAGCGGGAGTGCAGGAAGAATATGTCTCCGGGGTAGGCCTCCCTCCCCGGCGGCCTGCGGAGCAGCAGCGACAAAGAGCGGTACGCCTCCGCGTGTCTTGTAAGGTCATCATAGACTACGAGCACGTCTTTCCCCTTGTCGAAGAAGAACTCGGCGATTGCGCAGCCCGCATAAGGAGCAATGTACTGCAAGCCGAGCGGCGTGTCCGCCCCGGCACATACCATCACCGTATGGTCCATCGCATCATACATCCTTAGGTGTTCCAGGACCCTCAGTGTGGTGGATGACTTCTGGCCGATCGCCACGTAGACGCAGAGCAGGTCCTTGCCCTTCTGGTTGATTATGGTGTCGAGTGCGATTGACGTTTTGCCGGTGGTGCTGTCGCCTGCGACCAGTTCGCGCTGCCCCCTGCCTATGGGCACCATGGAGTCGATAGCGCGGATGCCGGTGTAAACCGGCTGGGAGACGAAATCCCTTTTTACAATGCCTGGAGCGGTTCGTTCGAGAGGATAGTAGTTTGCGACATCGGGAGGCGCAAGCCCGTCAAGCGGCCTGCCGAGCGGGTTTATAACCCTGCCTATGAAGCCTTCTCCGACCGGCACGGAAAGTGTCCTGCCCGTGAGCCTTACGGGGTCGCCTGTCCCGACGCCCTCGGCGCAGTCAAGGAGCACTACATTTATAACCCTTGGCTCCAAGTCGAACGCTACACCCCGTACACCGCCTGGAAACTCCAGAAGCTCGTACAGCCCTGCGTCTTGAAGTCCGCTGATTGCGGCGATGCCGTCCCCTACCGAGAGCACGACTCCCTCGTACTGCCTGATGACTCCCAAGGTCGTAGCCGCCGCCGCAACCTTTAACCTGCCAATTACGTCTTCCATATCAATCAACCGCTTTCAAGGCGCGCTCCCTGAAAGCTGCAAGCTGCCCCTTTAGCGATCCGTCGAACACCAGCCCGTCCAGCCAGATCCTAACGCCTGCGATAAGCTCAGGATCTACCTTCCACTCTATTGAAAGCGAAGGCCCGCCGTAGTCCTTCAGAAGAGTCTCGATGCTCCGGAACTCCGGATCGTTCAAATGAAACGCCGACACGACGGACGCCTTTGCGCCATCTTTGTCGTAGGCGGGCGCGGCAGGCGGACGCTCCTCCAGTTCCCGCAGCATCAGCTCTACCAACCTCTTGTGGAGGGTTTCATCCGCAAGTGGCACGAGGAGTCGCGCGGCCAGCTCCGAGCTTATTTCCACCGCGTCCTTCCTCAGCGAGGCCGTTTTCTCGATCCTTTCGTTCTCTATCACCGCGCGGGCCTTCTCCTTCTCGGCCTCTGCCTCTCGAACCGCCTTCTCCATTATCAACTTTTTTGTCTCTTCCGCATGTTCAATAGCTTTTTCCATCTCCTTCTTCCTGAACACCTCCGCCTCGCCCGTCAACCGTTCATACTTCTCCTTTATAGTTATCGCGTCCTCCTTCATGCGAAGGGCGCGGTCCACGTCCTCCATGACAAGTCTCTTGCGCTTTTCCATTATGGCCCTGATCGGTTTGTAGAGTACCCGGTGGAGGATATAGGCCAGGAGTACGAAGTTAATGATCTGAAATATGAAGGTCGTCAGATTTAGCTTCATTTTTTCAAGTAGTCAAGCAATGGGTTAGCAAAAAGGATGACCATGGCGATGACCAGGGCATATATCGCTATTGCCTCAATAAACGCCAAGCCAACGAAAAGCGTCCTCATTATCTGGCCGGAAGACTCCGGTTGCCTCGCGATTGCTTCCATCGCCTTGGCTACAGCCTCGCCCTCAGCCCTCGCCGGGCCGTACCCGCCAAGCGCAATTGCCAGCGCGGCTGCAGCTATCGACACAGTAACCACCAATGTAGTGGGGTCCATTTCAGGATGCCTCCCTTCTTTTCTCGGATTCTATGGTTTTTATGCCGGCCGCTATGAATATCAGCGTGAGCATACCGAATATGTAAGCCTGGAGTATGGCGACCACCACCTCTAGAAACGCGAAAGGTACAGGGACCAGAAAGCCCGCCACAATAAGCAGCACCCCGGCCACCATCTCCCCGCTTATGATGTTCCCGAACAGCCTGAGCATCAGCGCAAGAGTCCTCGATAACTCGCTGATAATGTGGAACGGGAAGAGTATCCACACCGGCTCGAAGTAGTGCTTCATGTAATTGCGCAGCCCCATGAACCTGATGCCGTAGTAATGCACGGAGAAGAACGAGAGCGCTGCGAGCGCTGCGGCGGTGCTAATATCCCTCGTCGGCGAGATAAGCCCCGGCACTATTCCGGTCAGGTTGGCTGCGCCGATTGAAAACCAAAGGGTGAATATGACCGGCATAAAAGGCCACGGGTCCCTTTCCATGACCTCCTCGATTGCGGAGTTCACGGCATCGACTGCGGCCTCGAGCAAGTTCTGCCACTTGCGCGGATAAAGGGTCAGCCTCCTCCCGGCGACATATCCAAGCGCAATCGCAACGGCCATCCCGCACCAGGTAATAACCACCGAGTCAGTGATTCCGACCGGACCCACCGAAAAAATTATCTCCGGCGCGATCTGTTTCATACCTTGTCCCCACCGTTGCGGAAGTTCGTGTACCACACCCAGAATATCCCGGCCACTAACCCAACTAGCATCAGGCTTAAGGTCCAGAAGCCGCTCTTCCCAGACAATCGGTCGAGCCACCTGCCCAGGTATACGCCACCGAGGGCGGGCAACACGAGGACCCACCCTATGGACGTGGCGGTCACCACATAATGCCAAAGCCCTTTCCTGTCATCCCGGGATGCCTCAATCCGCCGCGACTCCTTGTTCACTGAAGCCAGGAAGTCTTTCCTGCGCATAGCGGCCTACCCCTTTTCAAACTTGACGATGTTGTCGACCAGCAGCTTTTCCATGTTGCTGAGCAGGTCCATGAACGTGGACTCTTTCTCGGCCTTTCGGTAGAATACGGATTTGAGGGTCTCTCTCAGCTCGGAGAGGTCCTCGCCTTCCACAGCCTCCCTGGACGCCACCGTGACCCGGCCTGACTCAACCCTAAGTATCCCGCCGTCAAGCGCGACATAACCATCCTTGCCGCCCTCACTGTATACGAGGATGCACGGGTTCAGCACCGTCATGAAGTTCTGGTGACGGCTGAGTATACCGAAAAAGCCCGATGAATCCTGCGCGCGTAGCGAGTCAACGGTCTTCGTTATTGCGCTTGATGGAGTAATGATTTCGAGCCTGAAGCTCATGCCGCCTTCCTCGCGTTCAGCCCGCCGATCATGAAGAGCGCCTCTTCTCCCACCTCGTCCATATCGCCGGATATTATTGACTCACAGCCGTCGAGGGTCTCGGAAAGCGGGACGTTCACGCCCGCTACACCCGTGAACTTTTCTGTCAGGAAGAACGGTTGGGTCAAGAACCTCTCCAGTTTTCTTGCCCTGTAGACCATCAGCCTGTCCTGCGGTGACAGCTCCTCAATGCCGAGCATGGCTATTATGTCCTGCAACTCCCTGTACCGGGAGAGGTGCTGCTTAACGTCAAGCGCGATATCGTAATGGCGTTTGCCGACAGTTTCCGGCTCCAGGAGCTTTGACCGTGAGAGAAGCGGGTCTATGGCCGGGTAAAGTCCCTTGCCCGCTATCTCCCTCGAAAGCACGATGAAGGTGTCCAGGTGCGGGAAGACCCCCGCGCAGGCAGGGTCGGTTATGTCGTCGGCTGGGACGTATATCGCCTGGACGGATGTTATGGAGGCCAGAGCTGTCGAGGCTATCCGTTCCTCGAGTTCCGCGAGCTCGCTTGTGAGAGTGGGCTGGTAGCCGACCCTCGATGGAAGCCTCCCGAGCAGCGTGGAGACCTCGTTGCCCGCCTGCACGAACCGGAATATGTTGTCCACGAGAAAGAGCACGTCCAGTCCCATCCTGTCGCGGAAGTACTCGGCGACAGTGATCGCGGACAGCCCCGCCCGGAACCTCGCGCCTGGGGCCTCGTTCATCTGCCCGAATACGAGGACGGAACGGTCCATCACCCCCGCATTCTGCATCTCCTGCCAGAGTTCGTGCCCCTCCCTTACCCTTTCGCCGATCCCGGCAAATACCGATATGCCTGAATGCACCTTGACCGCCTTGTAGATGAACTCCATCAGGAGGACGGTCTTGCCCACGCCCGCGCCCCCGAAAAGCCCGACCTTTCCGCCCCTGATAAACGGCGCGAGGAGGTCTACGGCCTTTATTCCCGTTTCGAAGACCTCTTTTGCGCAGACGAGCTTCGTCATGACCGGGGATTCCTTGTGGATGGGCGCATATTCCACAGAGGCTATATCGCCGAGGTCATCGACCGGGTTGCCCATAACGTCCAGCATTCTGCCGAGCGTTGCTTCTCCCACCGGGACTTTGAGTGGGGTATACAGGCGTTTCACGGGTAGCCCTCTTTTGAGGCCCTCCGTAAAGCCCATTGCGACAGCCCTCACGGTCGTGCCGTTTAATTGCTGGTGTACCTCCAGGACGATGCGCCCCTTCTCCCACTCTATTTCCAGGGACTCGTTGATATGCGGGAGCTCGCCGCCGAACTCAATATCCACGACGTCTCCCCGGACAGATACGACCCTGCCTTCATTTTTGTCCATAACATTAAATTTATCAGAAAGAATGAAAAGCGGCAACTTACCGTGGATATTAATTAAACGCGCTTACCTAGTCTGTCTTGGCGGTGATGTATGCAGGCATCAGGTCTGTCCGTTAGGAAAATAGCTGCCTCAATCGGACGCGTGCGGCTTTTATGACGCTCAGGGTGACTCTGGCCATTTATGCCTCCTGACCTGTAATAGTTATTTGTAATCCAGAAATCCGCCCTTGCGATTTTTGTTAATTTTCACTGCTTTCGGCCGCTTCCGCAAATGGTGGCGTGGCTGCAAAGGTCTCTCCCTGCTCCCGGTTCATGAACTTATAAACGGCGATACCCGCCACCATACCGGCCGCTAATCCCAACCCCCACCTTACGTATTTTTGCATGGTGCACCTCCGGAATGCATAGACCCCGTTATTGAATATGAAGCAACATCACTTTATGTGTTTGGCCGATTCTCTCTGACAGGTAGCTGATCATATCTGCAAGTGAGCCGATTTTACCATAGTCTGATTCAGGGATATCAACTCCCAACTCCTTGCTGATCCCGATAACCACATTCAGAAAATCGAAGGAATCTATATCCAGGGCCTCGCGCAGGTTTTCTTCCGGCAAGAGTTTGTCGAAATCAGACTCAGGCGCAATTTGTCCCAGGATTTTGAAAATAGTGTTTTTGATCTCCAGTGTAGTCATAATTTATCCGGTTCCTGCATGTAGCGGTTTAGTGTGTCCAGAAAGCGCGCTCCAACGATCCCATCAGTGGCCCTGTGGTCGCCCGAGAGTGTCACGGTAACCGCAGGTCGTACCCCGAGCATGCCGTTTTCCGCCCAGGGACGTTCGGTTATCCTGCCGAAGCCGACAAGCGCGACCTGTGGCGGGTAGATAACTCCGTAAACGGCTTCCACGCCAAGGTCTCCCAGACTCGTGAAAGTAATCGTTGCATCGGTAAGTTCAGACCCCCGAAGCCTCCCGGCACGTGTCCGCGTAATAAGGTCGCCCATCGCCTCCATCAACTCCCCCAGGCCCTTTTTGTCAACATCGTGGATTGCCGGCACAAACAAACCGCCCTTCTTTATGGAGATCGCAAACCCGACATGTATGGACTCCAAGGGCTGGTTTCGGTCGTCAAGCCAGTAGCCGTTCAGCTCCGGCACTTCCTTCAGGGCAAGCGCCACGGCCTTCAGCAACTGAGCTACCGGCAGTATGCGATCCTTTACCGGGCGTTTTAAATTCTCCGCCTCGAGCCACTTGAGTGCGCGGCTCATGTCTATCTCTGTTTCAAGGTAGTAGTGTGGTATCTCGCGGTTGGAGCGTGCCATCGCGGCCGCGATAGCCCTCCTCATCGCGGCCATGTCCAGTCCCGCGGAAGGTTTAACAGCCTCAGGCGTCGACTCTTCCCTTGCCATCCCCTGCTCCTTTGCCGCTCGCTCGACATCGGCAAGGGTTAAGCTACCTTCCTGTCCCGTACCCTTCATCGTACTGGCGTCTATCCCAAGCTCCTCAGCCTTTTTGCGGGCGGCGGGCGATATTTTAATGCGCCCAACCGAAGGACCTGGCTGCCTGACTTCATGAACCGCCTTTTCTTCAATTACAGGGCCAGTTGGAGGCGGCGGAGCCTCAGTTGCCGTAGATTTTGTCTGGGCGCCTTCAGAGCGTATCATCGCAAGAACCTCACCGACAGGGACTTCCGTGCCCGGTTCCACTATTAGCCGCTCCACAACGCCGTCTTCGTATACCTCTATGCCAATGATCCCTTTGTCTGTTTCCACCTCGGCGATGACCTGACCGTGCTTGACGGGGTCTCCCGGCTCAACAAGCCAGACGGACAGCGCGCCTTTATCCATGTCCGCCCCAAGGCTGGGCATCCTGAACTCACCCATTTAATGCACCATCCTCTTTATAGTGGCGACTATCGTCTCAACCTGGGGAAGTGCTGCCTGTTCCATGTGTTTTGCATAAGGCATCGGGACCTCGGCGCTGCATATTCTCTCGACAGGGGCATCCAGTTCGTAAAATGCCTTCTCCATGATGCGCGCGCTTATCTCTGCCGAGATACTGCCGGTGCGCCAACCCTCGTCCACGATTACGGCGCGGTGGGTCCGGGATATTGAAGACAGATATGTATCATCGTCAAGCGGCCTGAGCGTGCGAAGGTCTATAACCTCTGCCTCGATCCCGTCTTTAGAGAGGGTTTCTGCCGCATCAAGCGCCTTGAAAAGGCTCGCGCCATATGTGATGACTGTAACGTCGCGCCCCGGCCGGATGATACGGGCATGGTCGATATCGACCGGGCCGGCGTCCACAGGAAGCTCACCTTCCATGTTGTAGAGGGTGTTGTTCTCGAATATGATAACAGGGTCCGGGTCCTCGAGAGCCGTCCAAAGCATGCCGCGCGCGTCTTCCAGTGTAGCGGGGGTAACGATCTTTATACCTGGGATATGTGCGTACCAGCCTTCAAGGGAGTGCGCATGCTGAGCAGCCAGCTGCCTGCCCGCCCCGGTCGCCATGCGTATGACGAGCGGTACGTTGAAGAGGCCACCCGACATGTGGAGGAACGTGGCGGCGTTGTTCAGTATCTGGTCCAGGGCCAGCAGGCTGAAGTTGACAGTCATTACCTCTACTATCGGGCGCATACCCCCCATTGCAGCGCCGATTCCCGCGCCGACAAAACCGTTTTCCGATAACGGGGTATCCCTTATGCGCTCGGGGCCGAACTCCCCCATCAGGCCCTTGCTCACTGCGAAGCACCCGCCGTAGCGGCCGACATCCTCGCCCATCAGGAACACGCGGCTGTCCTTTTGCATCGCCTCCCGGATAGCCTCGCGCATGGCCTCACGGTACGTAATCTTGACTGTATCCCCGCCGTTCATGCTGGTCTCCGGTCAGAGTAAACGAAACGTGTCAGTTCCTCCACAGGCTCCAATGTTCCAGACTCCGCAAATGCCACGGACCTGTCAACTATGTCGGTCACCTCCCGTTCGATCTGTTCCATGTCGGAATCTTCGAGGAGCCCCTGCGCCCTCATCCGGATGGCCAGGCCTTCAATGGGGTCGCGCTTCTTCCATTCCTCGACTTCCTCTTTGGTCCTGTAAAGTTCCGCGTCGAACATAGAATGCGCTCTGAACCGGTACGTGCGGCATTCCAGGAAATAAGGGCCTTCCCCGGACCTCACAAATTCTGCCGCCTCTTTTGCCGCAGACTCCACGGCGAGTACATCCATACCGTCCACAGAAGCCGAGGCGATGTCGTAGGAACATGCTTTTCTGGCAAGGTCCGTGACGGCATGGGCAAAATTTATCCTGGTACCCATTGCGTAAAGATTGTTCTCGCAGACAAAGAAGACCGGGAGTTTCCAGAGAGCAGCCAGGTTCATTGACTCATGGAACGCGCCCTCCGCAGCCCCGCCATCGCCGAAAAAGCAGCACGTTACCAACTGCCTACCCTGCATCCTGTCCGCAAGGGCCAGCCCCACCGCGACCGGGAGACCTCCTCCGACGATCGCATTCCCGCCATAGAACCGCGTATTGGCGTCAAATATGTGCATGGAACCGCCGCGGCCCCGGCAACAGCCCTCCAGCTTGCCGTACATCTCGGCCATAATGGAGCCAGCGCTAACGCCCCGAGCCAGGGCCTGTCCGTGCTCGCGGTAGGTGGCCACAACGGCGTCCTCGGGCCTCAGGGACTCCATAACCCCCACGGCCACGGCCTCCTCGCCGTTATACAGGTGCATGAAGCCGCGTATTTTCGTAGCGGTATAAAGCTCGGCCGACTTATCCTCGAACCGCCTGATAAGCACCATCATTTTGAGCAGGCGAAGGCCTTGTTCTCTTTCGAGCTTCATCGCTGAAATTTTGGGTTCCGGCATGGTTTCAGCCTGCCTCCAATGTTGATATGTCGCCTTCCGGCAACCCAAGCTCGCGTGCTTTGAGTAGCCGCCGCATGATCTTGCCACTTCTGGTCCTTGGCAGGTTCTCTATAAACGCTATCTCCTTTGGTGCCACGGCCGAACCGAGCTTGGTGCGGCCAAAGCCGATGAGTTCCAGCCGCAGACTTTCGGATGGTTCATAGCCGGGCTTGAGGGCTATGAACGCCTTGACTATTTCCCCAATCACAGGGTCAGGCTTTCCTATGACGCCTGCTTCGGCCACCGCCGGGTGTTCGAGCAGCGCGCTTTCCACCTCAAAAGGCCCCACCATGTGGCCGGAGGTCTTGATTATGTCATCCGCTCGACCAACGAACCAGAAGTAGCCGTCGGCATCTTTCCTGGCAAGGTCCCCCGTAATGTACCATCCGTCCACGAAACATTTCCTGTATCGTTCCTCGTCGTGCAGATATCCCCTGAACATGGATGGCCAGCCCGGCTTGAGCGCAAGGTCGCCCTCGACGCCGGGTGTATCAATGACTTCCAGCCTGTCCCCGTCAAGGCGACGCACTATCGCGGCCTCAATGCCAGGAAGGGGCCTGCCCATCGATCCGGGGCGTATCTCCATCGAGGCATAGTTGGAGATCATTATCCCGCCGGTCTCCGTCTGCCACCAGTTATCGTGTATGGGCATCCCGAGAGCCTTTTCCCCCCATACAACGGCTTCCGGGTTGAGCGGCTCCCCGACGCTGTGGACAAGGCGCAGGCAACATATATCGTACTCGCGGCAAGGCACGATATTCGTGCGCATAAGCATCCTTATCGCCGTGGGTGCGGTGTACCAGACGGTCACCTTCTGTTTTTCCAGGATTCGGCACCAGCGCTCCGCGTCAAAATCAGACTCGTCGATGATGCTTGTCACTCCGTGCGTCAATGGGGCGATGATTCCGTACGATGTGCCTGTAACCCAGCCAGGGTCCGCAGTGCACCAGAAGATGTCTCCGTCATGGAAGTCCAGCACATATTTCCCTGTCATGTAATGGGTAAGCACGGCGTTATGCACATGTGCCGCGCCTTTAGGCATCCCTGTCGTGCCGCTGGTGAAGTGAAGGACAGCCATGTCCTCGGGGTCAGTAAACGGTATTTCAAACTCGCCGGGAGCCTGGGCCATCATTTTAGGGAGTGACCTGACGTCCTCAGCAATGTTTTCCTTTACGTCAGTCAGGAGGACATGTTTAAGCTGCGGCAGGCGCTCCCGCAATATTTCGACGTTTTTCTTGTATAGTCGCTCGGTAGTTACAATGACCTTCGCCTCACCCTTGGTCAGGCGCTGGAAGATAGGCTCTGGGCCGAATGCCGAGAAAAGCGGACAGAAGACGCTCCCGTTTTTGAGTGTGCCAAGCGCAGCGATGTATAACTCCGGGATACGGCCCGCCAGGACGAAAACCATGTCGCCCTTTTTAATTCCCAAATTTCTCAGCACATTGGCAAAACGGCTTGTCTGCTCCATGAGGTCGCCGTAAGTGAAGTCCTTTACGGTGCCGTCCCTGCCAAGCCAGCGGATGGCAAGCCGGTCTCGAAGCGGACCGAGGGCATGCCGGTCCACCGCCTCGTGGGCAATGTTCAAGCCCTTGCCGGCGGACGGTCCGCTGAGTTCGCGGCGGATATCTTCCCATGAAAAGGCGGCGCACGTTTTCTCGTAATTCAACATATTCGGCCGGATGGCCAAGGAGTGTAGAGGTTTTTTGATAGTTTCGAACTCAATCATCCAGGTACCTCTGACGAAGAGCCGAACACTTTATTGGAAATAAAAACAATAAAAAGTAGATTCACTTAAAAGATATCATGGGTCCGGCTTTTTTACAAGTTTGAGCATGGGAACTGAGGGCTGGTTACCTTGACACATTGGGTGGGCTTTGGTATCTTTTTCATTAAGAGTTTGTTAAAAAACGATTAGCTTACCCGATGCGAGGTAATATCATGAACTCCTCAAGAGCAAAGAAGAGTGCTGTTCACACCAGACTCGCCAACTCGGCTACATCGGACATAGACGCCTTGGACTTAGCGATGGGAATGAAGAGAGAGGATTTCGATATTTTCACCGACATGGCCAGGAACGCCAAAAACCCATATGCAAAAGCAGTATTCGAGAAGATAGCGACAGGGGAGAACCTGGACTATGAGCTACTCGAACAGACTAAATCGTCTCTTGAAAATTTATCCAGCAAATCCATCTGGGAGGAGGGTGGACCTATTGAAGGCGGATGATACCTGTTAAAACAATCTAATCCTACCACCATGACGCTCGAATTCTTGCCAAGAGGTGCGCCCAGTACATAACTGACAACCCGCATATGATTCTTTTATTCTTTCAAATGACTAACGAAGAAATCCTCGCGCCCTATAGTCCTCCATACCCTAAAAAACATTTACAAACCATTTAGACCTTTATGCGCCACATATGCACCCGGACTTTCGCAAAACTTTCGCAATACATGTCAATTTTAGCTGTATTTTGTCGTACTTTAACGGACTGAATCCAGATGGTAGTCTGGTTTAACTGTTTGTAAGTGTTGATATTTACTTGATTATCGGGTATTTGGTGAAACTGGCTTTTTAGGTTTCGAATCCCTGTCCCCCAGCCAAAATTCACCGAAAATCAATCGGTTATGATAGCAGGCATAGGGGCTTTCGCAAAGCTTTCCTTTCAGCACGTCAAAAGACATGGGCTTGCAGCATAGATACAAGCCCTTTTTACTGTGAAGTATCTCAATATTACTCATGCCGCAGCGCGTCAATGGGATTCAGGCTGGCAGCCTTCCTCGCCGGATAGAAACCGAAGAATACTCCGACAAAACCCGTGAACAGGACAGATTCCGCTATAATTGCCAGATTGACGACAATATTTGTGCCGAGGACCGCACCGAGAACATAACCCCCGCCAACTCCGGTTATGACCCCAATTATTCCACCCATAAAGCTTAAAATAACAGCTTCTATCAGGAACTGTACGAGAATGTCACTTGCCCTCGCCCCGATGGCACGCCTTATGCCTATTTCGTGCGTTCGCTCGGTGACCGAGACGAGCATGATGTTCATGATGCCTATGCCGCCCACCAGCAAAGAGACTCCTGCTACGCAACTGAGGAGCAGGGTAAGGGTGCCCATAATAGAGGTGGCCATTTTGGCAATCTCGGTCTGGTCCCTGATATCGAAGTCGTCGTCATCCTTGGAACTTAAGTTGTGCGTACTACGGAGTATGGAGCGCAGTTCGTCCTTCGCGGCCTCCATAGCGCTCTCGGAGGTTGCGCTGACCATTATGGAATTAACATGGACGCCGTCGCTTAAACGGTAAAGCGCGGTGGGGAAAGGCACCAGGATCAAGTCGTCTTGGTCCATGCCCATCGAGTTTTGTCCCTTTTTAGAGAGAAAACCTATCACTTTGAAGGGTACGTTTCCGATTCGTATCTGTGCTCCGATAGGGTTATTGCCAGCAAAAAGTTTCTCGGCAACTGTCCTTCCCAAGACCGCAACCTTGTTTTTTACTTTTTCGTCACGCTCCGTAAAATACGAGCCGTAATCCACGCTCCAGTTTTTTATTTTCAGATATTCGGTGTTTACGCCTTCCATCTTAGTGTTCCAATTGTTGTTGCCCGATATCACCTGCGACTGCACCGAAACAACCGGGGAGAGATATTGTATGTACCTGGCGGTTTGAAGCTTTTTTGAATCATCATAGGTAAGGGTATTCTTGCTGGAGGCGCCGCCTTTCACGCCGCCAGACTGGGAAGAGCCTGGCAGCACCATTATGAGGTTGGTCCCAAGGGACGATATTTCTTCCTTGATGTTCTGCTGTGAGCCCTGGCCCAGGGATACGAGAGCGATGACCGAGGCCACGCCGATTATGATACCCAACATGGTAAGAAGGCTTCGTAACTTATTTCTTGCGATACTCTTAAATGCTGCTTTTATCAACTTCCGCCACTTCATGGTTGCCCTGCCTCTCTATATTCTAAGGTACGCATATCCCATCTTCTTCCCGAACCAATTTCGCCGATGTCAGGTCCGCGAGCGCGTCCTTGCGCCCCATCACCGGACCGTCTTTGATTACCGCCCCGTCACGCATCACGACAACTCTTTTAGCATACACCGAAACATCCGGCTCATGCGTAACCATCACTATGGTTATTCCATTGTCGTTAAGCTTCTGCAGGACTGACATAACCTCAATGGTTGTCAGGCTGTCCAAGTTGCCGGTAGGCTCGTCGGCAAGGAGAATTGCGGGCCTGTTCACAAGCGCCCTAGCGATTGCGACACGCTGCTGCTGGCCGCCGGAGAGTTGGTTCGGGTCGTGGTGTATCCTACCACCCAGGCCCACCAGTTCAAGCATTTCAAGCGCTCTGGCCTCAGGGTCTTTTATGCGTCCGCTTCTGTCGTATAGAAGGGGGAGTTCGACGTTTTCTATGGCGGAAGTTCTGGCCAGAAGGTTGAAGCCCTGGAACACGAAACCTATCTTCTGATTACGTATATCCGCGAGTTGCCATTCGTCGAGGCCGCTTACGTCCATGCCGTCCAGGATGTATTCACCCGACGTCGGCCTGTCCAGACAGCCAAGTATATTCATGAGCGTGGACTTGCCGGACCCGGACGCCCCCATGATGGCTACAAATTCGCCCGCGCATATTTTAAACGTAGCTCCACGAAGAGCGCTCACTTCCGTTTCACCCATCTTAAAAACTTTTTTTACTGCACTTAATTCGATGGCATCCATTTATTGTCCTCCCGGCCCGGCCCCGCCTTTAGGCGGTTTAGGCATAATTTTAGACATCAGGTTACCGCTTTTAGCCGTCTCTACAGTCTTGGCCCCGGTTATTACCTTATCTACCTTCATGTATCTCTCCGTGCACTACGGTAATCGTGCCATCAGATATTCCGGGCGTGACCTTCACCGGCTTTATCCGGTTGTCTGTGTCCAAGACGTACAGTGTACCCTTGTCATCCTTGGCTTCCGTTTCCTTCCCGGAGGACACCTGGCCGCCGGTTATGGCTAACGGTTTGAACGCGAGCGCCTGGTTTGGAACTAGGAGCGCGTCCTTTTCAGTTTTGACAACGAAGTCGGCGGTTGCGGTCATTCCCGGTAGCAGTAGCCCATCGTCGTTTGCCGCTTTGACAATTATTTTGTAGTTCACAACGTTTTGGACTGTTGTCGGATTTAGGCGTATCTGTGTGACAGTGCCTGAGAACATATTGTCCGGGTACGATTGCACCGTGAACCGCACAGCCTGTCCAAGCCTGACCTGCCCTATATCGCTTTCGTCCACGCTGACCTCTATCTGCATCTTGGAGAGGTCTTCGGCTATCTGGAACAGGGTCGGGGTGTTCAGGCTCGCCGCAACGGTTTGGCCACTGTCCACACTCCTTGATATGACAGTACCGTTAATTGGCGAACGTATTACAGTGTATTCGAGGCTTGTCCTTGCCCTCTTGACTGCTGACTCGGCAGATGTGACGGTGGCCTTTTTGGTCTCTACGTCCGTCTCGTAAGGAAGGTACTCTTGCTCCGAGATATAACCCTTTTCATAGAGCGGCTTGTGCCTTACCAGTTCAGTCTCGGACTGCGCGCATTCAGCTTTGGCTTTTTTGAGCGTCGCCTCCGCATCCACCACTGTCGCCTGGTAAAGAGACCTGTCGAGTACAGCAAGCACCTGCCCCTTTTTCACCTTGTCGTTGTAATCTACAAAAACCTTTTCTATCGTGCCCGAAATCTGCGTACCGACAGTGACAGTGCCCACAGCCGCGATAGTGCCGGTGCTGGATATGACCTGTTCGAGTTTGCCATGAGTAACCGTGGCAAACTGGTAAGAGTTGTCATCGGCCTTTTTGCTTTGCGTGGCCGTGTACATAATGCATGCCAAGCAAAGCGATAAGCAGAAGGCCCGCTACAAGGAGCATGTATATTACTTTCTTAGTTACTGGTATTTTCATCTATCCTCCGAGCTTGCGACCAGCGCAATCATGCTATCCAGGCCGCCCATGTAATATTCCACCGACACCGCTTTGATAATAAGGCTGTACCCGGCCTTTATGCGGTTGTATTTTGCCTCAACGTACTTCGCCCTGGCGTCCGCAAGGTCAAGGAGGGTAGAGGCCCCAACGCCATACCTGGCCTCAGTTGAAACAACCGTCTCGTGCGCGTATTTGAGTTGCGCCTCCGCGACAGCCACCTGTTTGCGAGCAGTGTTATAGTCCTCTACGGTCTGGCCGACCTCTACCACAACCTCTCTTTCGAGTTTTTCAAGGTCAAGGTCTTTTTGCCGTGAGCTTATTTCCGCCTGTGCTACATTACTCTTTGTGACAAACCTGTCGAATATTGGCACGCTCATAGTAATCCCGATGGAAGCGCTCGCACTGCTGCTTGAGGTCTGCCCTGCCGCGCCTCCGCCAGCCTGGTCACTGAAGCTTGGCCCTATGCTGCCAGTAAGGGATACCGCAGGGTAATAGCCTGCCTTTGCTTCAGTAACCTGTTTTCCCGCCGCTTTAATCAGATTTTTCTGCTGGCTTATATCCGGCCTTTTATCAATGGCTGCCTCAAGGACCTGTACTTTATCGTAATCTTTCTTACCAAAGTCAGTATCGTTAAGTTCCGAAGAAACCACTGAGAATGCCGTATTTGGCGCAAGACCTATAACTTGGGCCAGAAGAAGCCTGTCCACCTCCATGTTCCTGCGCGCGTCCAGCAGGTCAAGCTCAGACTGCATGGTGTCCGCCTGCTGTTTATAGAGGTCACTGACCGGGCGGCTCCCCGCCTTATTGAACGCTTCGATTTTCTTAAGCAACTCGCGGTTCTCGTCCAGATTTTCCTCCTGGACCTTTATCAGTTCCAGGTCGGTTAGAACCAGTGTAAACTTTGAAATTGTGTCGAATACCGCAGTTTGTTTCGTGCGCGAAAGGCCTTCCCCATTCGCCGAAAGTTCAATCTTTGACCTTTCATAAGACGCCGTATCCGCAAACCCGTTGAAGAGGTTCAGGTTTGAGGAAAGCGCGGCGTTTGCCGACCTGAACGTGCCACTTGCCGAATTCCCTGAAAGCACCTTTTCCTGACTGATAGATGCCGATGAGTTCAAGACGAGGTTAGGATAGAAGTTCGCCTTAGCCTTCGACACGTTAACCTGCGACAAGTCGACCTGGCTTGCGGATAGTTTTAGGTCGGTATTGTTTTTAAGGGCAATGTCTATCGCGCCTCTTATTGTAAGTGCTATCGCTGTTGTTTCATTGGCAAGGGCTTCTCCGGCTCCGGCAAGCATAACCATGAGAAGCAAAACCACCGAAATAAATCTTTTCATCTTTCATCTTCTCCATCCGGCATATAAGCGGCCTTCGCATGTACGCCGGGCTGATGCATAACTTTTTTAAGGGTTTCAACAGCCCTAACCAGATGCGACTTCACCGCGCCGGGGCTTATACCAAACAAGGCCGCTATGCTTTCGATATCCATCCCGTCGTACGCCTTCAATATAAAAACCACAGCCTGTAAGGCCTTGACCAGTTCGTTCATTTCAGTACTACATAAAGTACAGGATTCAAGGTGTCCTCTGACCCATGCTTCATCCGCAGGTTCCAATTCTCTGTAATAATATAAAGCCAGTCTGTCCCGGCATGTCTTACAGGAAATTTCGTTATACATGCTCTTCTCCTCTTCTTGAAAGCTGGCCAGCCAAGGCAGGGTCGACGGTTTTGGTAACCGGTTAATCCCTGGATCCCAAAACCGCCGCAGCCCGTGCCATTATTTTGAGCCAGTATCCCCTTCCGGATCGAACGGTTCCGGAGGCATCGGACGACTACGGGCGCTTGCCGGAAACGGAGGACGTGGTTCACCTTCATACGCGCGCAGGGCTGGAAGTCTCAGCCCCTTTTCTTTAAGAAGCTTTTCAAGCTCGCGCCTTATGTAGGCCTGATCCTTCGCGGATAGCTCATGGAAGCCCTTTATGCTTTCAAGCGAAAACAGAACGTCTCTTTCTAATCTGCCCATCCTGTGATTCATCGTCGTCGTCCCTTCTCTGCCAGGCCCTTCGTGGAGAGGACGTTCATCGTATCTTCTCATCCCGGGGCCTCTCTCATATTCCGGCTCCGGCGGCTCCGGTAGCTCTAAGCCCTTTTCGTCAAGCAGGGCCTGGAACTCATAGATAAACTCCTCGGGAGGAAGTCCTTTGAGCTTCTCAAGTTCCGCCTTGATATATGCTTGATCCTTTACTGAAAGCTCACTGAAGCCCTCTATACGGTCAAGAGGAAAGGACGCGCATTTGCAGCATTTCTCCGCCTGATTACCATTGTGACCAGGTTCTGCAAACGAAGCTGAGGCCATAAACAACAGAAGACCAAGCGCTGTCATTATTGCACTGATAAAGAATCGCTTTTTCATTTTCAATCTCCTTACTTCACACTCTCGGTTAGGTTCTATCTATTTGTCCGGGGGCGTATCAGGCCATAATATAACCGACATTAATTATTCCCTCTCGCTGGTGGTTCAGGAGGCGCGGGAAGCTTCAACCCCTTTTCCGCTAACAATGCCTTGAGTTTTTCCATAAACTCTTCGCGGGGAAGCCCTTTAAGTTTTTCTACCTCTGTTCTGATATACGCCTGATCCTCCGCCGACAGCTCGCTGAAGCCCTCTATATTCTCGAACGGGAACGACGGGGCTCCTCTTTCGGGCCTCTCCACTTGGCTGCCATCAGGCCGGGGGTCGGCTAAAGATCCCGAGGCCATGAACAGCGGCAGACAAAACGCCGCTAACGCTACTGGGATTGAATACCACTTCTTCATTTTTTCCTCCTCTTTATGAATGATGAACTTCGCCCAGGATACCGTAGTCCTGTCCTGGAGGCTCTCTGCCGCAGTGTTCCATTGCCCATGTATTCCTGTTCATCCATCGCACCCTCATACGGTTTATGCTACCTTGATCAGGAGTGTATCAGGCACCATGTAAAAATGGGGTTAAGTGTTGACAAATAATGGTAAATATATGTAAACAGGCTTAACGTTTCTTTACAACTCTTTACAACATGCGGGTGTTTATTCTGATAGAATATAAGCGTAATGATAAATGTAAACATAAAGAGGGATGGCCTACCTGTGCACAATCTGCTTGTGATAGATGATGACGTAGAGCTTTGCGAACTGCTCAAGGACTATCTCGAACCAGAGGGATTTGAGGTAGCGATGGCCAACGTCTCAAAACAGGGCCTGGAACTGGCGCTTTCTGGCGAATATTCTCTTGTAGTACTTGATGTAATGCTTCCCGACATGAGCGGGTTTGAAGTGCTGCGCCAGATACGGGCGAGCTCGAAAATACCGGTTATCATGTTGACGGCGCGTGGCGACGATGTGGACAGGATCGTCGGCCTTGAGATGGGTGCTGACGATTACCTGCCCAAGCCGTTTAACCCGCGCGAACTTGTGGCAAGAATACGTGCAATCCAGCGTAGGTACGAACCGGCCAACAGCGAAGATCCTGGATCTGCTCTCCCTGAGAGACTTGTCGTTGGGGATATGGAACTGGACAAGGGGACACGGGTAGTCAGCCGTTCAGGAAACCCGGTGGAGATAACATCCGTCGAGTTTGACATTTTGGAGGTATTAATGCGCTCGGCAGGCAAGGTGGTGCCTCGCAAGGATTTAGTAAATGATGCCTTGGGACGCGGCTACTCGCCCTTTGACAGGAGCGTGGACGTACATGTAAGCAGCTTGCGCAGGAAGCTTGGAAACAGGCAGGACGGCCTTGAACGGATAAAGACTGTTCGTGGTACCGGATATATGTTCACCCGGTAGCAGGCCCGCATATTTCAACCGGCCCATTTTGGCCCTTTTTCATGTCATGGTGCGTATGCGAAGTCTTTTCATAAGAATGTTCTTTTGGTTCTGGCTAACGATGACGCTTGTAGGCTCGGCCATATTCATCCTTGCCCTTGCCACTCACGCCGGGCCTGAGGCTGAGTGGCACCAAAAAAGGATCGGCGATACTCTGGAATTTTTTGGCTACACTGCGGCTGAAATGATTGAGAAGAATGGGTCCGCCGCGTTTCTCGATTATGCCAATAAGCTTGTAAAGACGACTGGAATAAAGGCTTCCATGTATGACGCCAGGCTTAACAGCATACCTGCCGGGCGCACTGCGCCTGAGACAAGGGAACTGGCTGCGCTCACCATGAAAACCGACAGACCGGAGTCTTTACAGGCTGGAGGCAAAATGTGGTTTGCAGAGCCGATAACCACTACGTCCGGTGCAAAGTATGCTGTCATAGGGGAGCTTCCGCCACTTCCAAGCGGGCCGTTCGGCATAATATTCTTCGATGCGCGCATGACTATGATGCGACTTTTGGAGAGCTTTATAGTTTCTGGAATAGTCTGTTTCCTGGTTGTCTGGTATCTTACTGCGCCAGTCCGAAAACTCAGGTTGGCAGCGCAGAAATTTGGGAGCGGAGATCTATCAGTCCGCGTCGGGCCTGATTTTTCAAAAAGGAAAGACGAGCTTGCCGACCTGGCCGGAGATTTTGATGTAATGGCAGAACATATCGAGTCGCTGATGGATGGACAGCGGAGGCTGCTAAGGGATATATCCCATGAGCTTCGTTCTCCACTGGCTCGCCTCAACGTTGCGCTGGAGCTTGCCAGAAGGCACTCTGGTCCGTCATCTGAGAAACACCTGGGGCGAATTGGACAGGAAGCTGAGCGAATGAATGAACTTATAGGCCAGCTACTTACGCTTACTCTTTTGGAAAGTGGGGCGGAAAAACTAAAGAAAACTCGGGTTGACATGTCTGAACTTGTCTGCAAAATAGCTGAAGACGCAGATTTTGAGGCTGATAGCCTGAACCGCTCAGTGGTATGCAATGCGAGCAGAGGTATTATTGTTGAGGGCTCCGAGGAACTGCTCAGCAGGGCTATCGAGAACGTTATACGAAACGCGGTCAGATATACATCCGATGGTTCCAAGGTTGAAGTCTTTCTCAAATACGGCGGGACGGACGGTGCCGCAACCGCCATTGTGAGGGTACGTGACCACGGGCCAGGGTTACCCGAAGAGGAGTTAAAAAATATATTCAAGCCCTTCTATAGGGCATCAGATGCCAGAGAGCGGCAGACCGGTGGAACTGGACTTGGCCTGGCCATCACAGATCGGGCTATCAGGCTGCATGGAGGTACAATTGATGTCTCCAATGCCCCCGACGGTGGTCTTATAGTTGAAATAATGATTCCGGTCAGCGTACGAAAGAATATGGCCGTTGCCTAATACAAACTTGTGGTATCAGGCCTAATATCCTGGCCCACTCAGCACAGGAAATTTCGCAGGGGCGCAACCATCACGCCCCAACAATCTTTAACAGGGTTTTTTTGTGCCCGCCAAAGGAGGATGTTATGAAGAACGCCCTGAAAGGTATTCTGTTTTCGTTTATGTTCACCGCACTGCTTGCCCCCGCCGTGGCCTTCGCCGGAGGTGGGCCTGTTATTATCAAGTCCCTGCCTGCAACCATCTCTGTGCCCGGCAATTATACGCTGGCAAAATCACTGAAATACACCGACAACCTTACCAACGCAATAACGATATCTGCTCCCGACGTGACGCTCGAAATGAATGGCTTCGGTATCGCAGGCCCTGGCAAAGCGACAGCCTCGTATGTTGGGATAAATATAACCGCCAACAGGGTGGAGGTCAGGAACGGGTATGTTACCGGTTTTGGTCTGGGTATAAATAGCGAGGGCAAAACTCAAAAAATAATAAACGTCAAGTCATATTTAAACGGCGAAGAAGGTGTTCGCACCGCTGGAGATAATGTTTTGGTAAAGGATTGTGTGGTTGAGGACAATGACAGGGATGGGATTTATGTGTCTGGAACAGGGTGCATCGTAATAGGCAATATGGTCAGCGGAAACACTTGGAATGGCATATCTGTGACCGGCAGCGGCTGCAACATAAACGGTGATACGGCTCATAATAACGGATATGACGGCATTGTAGGCGGTTATGATAGCGTTATTCTCAACAATACAGCCTATGCTAACGGGCGAGATGGTATAGACGCCACCGCACCATCCTTGGTGAACGGGAATGCGTCCTATAGCAACAATTCAACGTCAAGCTCATTTGTAAATATAAAGACCTCAGGGACTACCGTAGAAGGATCCAACCTAAAATAAATGCAGGCAATATGTTCGTGAATGTGTACAGAGTAGTGCCCCGCCGAAAAAATAAAGACGGAGGCGGTTATCTGCAAACACTGTGGCAAAGGTTTATCCCTTAATAATGCTCAGGTACGCTCTCGCAGGCCTGCTGAATGCTGGTTTGCTTTCAGATAAGGTAGTTCATGCCAATATGGTGCAGTGGCAGCATTATAATGATACGGTTGTCCTGTAGGAAGAGGTAAAAAGAGGGCGGCGGGTACAACCCCCGTTTCACCAAGCCCCCGGACTTTCGCAAAACTTTCGCAATACAGGGCGATTTTAGCTGTACTTTGACGTACTTTAACGGACTGAATCCAGATGGAAGTCTGGCTTAACTGTTTGTAAGTGTTGATATTTACTTGATTATCGGGTATTTGGTGAAACTGGCTTTTTAGGTTTCGAATCCCTGTCCCCCAGCCATAATAATCAAAAGGCCCCGTTTTTCGGGGCCTTTTCTATTCCCCCCACCCTTTGTCCCTCCCCCGCAGGTGGGGAGGGAAATAAAGCGGGAGACGTATTCAGAGCGAGCGTACTTGCGATGACCGACATGGTAATCCCGGCGAAACGAAGCGCCCATGCCGGAAACTGTCTGAGCGAAGCGAGTTTTTCCGGTATAGCAAAGTGAGCCCTGGATTTACCGGAGGGAGTCGCCGGAAGCGAGCCAGAAGACGGCTCTCTATTCTTTCATCAGCGAAGTTTCCTCGGGCACGGTAAGTACGGCCTCGACGGTGTTCTCGGCCCACGCGCGGCCCGGACCCCAGTCCATTATCACCAGCACCGGTTTCGCCTGGAACCAGCCTTCCTTGATCTTTTGGATGTTCTCCTTGCCGGGCAGTATGCCGCCGACGTCAGCATGGCAGAATATGGCCAGGCCGTCCTGCGCGTTGTCCATTATGACGCCTTCGAGCTTATCGGCCTTGTCCAGCCTTGCCAGACGGTGGTCGGTGTCGATCTTGCTGATATCTTCCGAGCCGATCTCTTCCAGGCACAAAAGGGCCGTATCGAGGCACCTTGCCGCGGGCGAGGACACGGCCTTCTGTATCCTGTAGCGCTCGCCAAGCTTGCCCTTGATCATGTCCACGACCTGCTCCACCTCGAAGCCTCCGACCAGGCTCAGCCTCTTGGGCGGCTTGTTCGAGGTCTTCGCGTGCGTTATCAAAATCACTTTCATGCTTAAGCCTCCTTTTTTCGTGCGGGTTAAGGTGTTTTAACTTCCGTTTAACGTACGTTTAATCCCGTTGTGATAATTTGGCTTCTCATTTAATCATATAGGGGACCGCAATGATAAAAAAAATCATCCTGTTTATAATACTGCTGTCGCTCTTCGTTGGCCTCGAACTTCTCAACTTCTCAAACATCACCGGCAGCCCGTAGCAGAGACTATTTAAGGTTGCCCTTCAGCCATTCGGCAACCCTGTCCTGAAAACTGGGGTCTTTCCGAAACATTGCCGCGCCGTGTCCGGCGTCCGAGAATATCTCCTTCTTCAAAGGCCCCCTGGCAAGCGACTCAAGTTCCTTTACGGCCTTGTATGAGCCGGAGTCGTTTATGCTCGCCGCCATGAACACCGGGCGGTTGCCATAGACCGACATCGGGCCTTTGGTGTCAATACCGTGGTAGTCAAGCCCGGGCGAGAGCAGCACCACCGCCTTCACTGCCGGGTGTTCCGAGGCGTAAACAAGGCCGGTACTCGACTGTATGGACGCGCCCACGATCCCGATGGGCGATTTGGCGGTTATCTTCTTCGTTTCGCGCAGGAACTTTATCGCGGAGTCCATGTCCACGGTCATGTTCGCGAAATCCTTGTCGGTAAAGGTTTCGTACGTAACCTTCTTCCCGTCCTTGAGCACGCTCTCGCCGTGTCCGCGCGCGTCGTATGCGATGGCGTTTATACCGGAGCATTGGAGGGCCTTCGCAAGTCCGATGAACTCTGAGCGGTTCGTGCCGAACTGGTGCAGGCACAGCACCACAGGGGCGGCCGGGTTTGCGGGGAAGAAATCGCCCTTAAGAGTGAATCCGTCAGGGGTCATGAATGAGACCTGCACCGTCTTCACCGGTGGGCAAATCTCCTTGCCCTTCTGGGGTTTCTTTGCAGTCGTTGCGTATGCAGAGAGGGATGTCAGAAGTATTGTAATTGCCGCCAGTATCAGTATCAGTTTTTTCATCGTATTCGCCTCCGTTCCATTTGTTTGATAGTATAGCATTTTTATTCACCGCCCCACCTCAAATTATTGTCACCCCCGGACGCTTCTTAACGGGGGTCCAGCGGCTTTAAAGTCCCTGGATTCCCGCCTGCGCGGGAATGACGGCGGCGAAGGTGTTACCCATTTTCCACAATCGCTATCTCTTCGTCCGTCAGCCCGTACAGCTCATAGACGAGGTTGTCTATCTCCCTGTCCGTCGCGTCTATCTGCCGCTTGTACATCTCCTTGTCCGCCGGGAGCGATGCGTCCGCCGTCTTCTTGTTGAGGTCAAGCATACGAGTAACGAGCGAGACCATACGGTCGTGGCGGGCGGCGTCCTGCTTGTTGGAGAAGTCTATCTGGCGAATAGGAAGTCGCTCTATATATTGACGATTGTAAGCGTAGTACCCTCCTGAAAACCGGCTACTAAATGATTTTAAAAAAATATCTAAGAGGTTCGAGTTGAGTAAGCCAAGGAGATAGCCATAGGACATCTGCTCGCCTTGCTTAAGAGTAATGCCATACCCTCCTCCGCCCCCACCTCCGCTACCGACAAAGTAGTAAAAGTCCGTATTGTCTAATGTAAACGAAGATTTATTTGCAATACTAGGTGTTAAAATTTTCGTTTGTTCCATTTCACTTAAATTCTGTGAGCGACCAAAGGCATACCATTTATCATGCTTCCATTTTCCATGCTCTCTTGACTGAAGGCGTACCTTATTTTCCCCTAAATATTTCCAAGCGAGTGGGAAGTTTTTTTGCAATTCTTGAGTTGATAACAAAACTGCTTTGCCTTCTATGATTTTGTATGGGAACAGAATAGACTTGGTAGGTTTTTCAATTCGGTATCGGCGAATATTTACCGACCCTTTGCACAGTGGATGCATTAATTCAGTTTCTAAAACACATTCCTTTTGTACGGCTTCGGAAAAATATTTACCATCGTCAGAATTATTAAGAATGTAAACTGGGTCAGCACCTGTAACCAAGCCTTGGAAAATTCGTTCAGTTACATCTCCCAATTTTATTGGCATTTCATTTAGACGCTCAAAAAGCCCGGCACTCGCACCTACGACAAAATTCCATTCAGCGCTTGTTATCTTATCCGAAACCACTTCTATTCCCTCTGCTTTTCCTTCGTTCTTCCAGGCATCAAGATTGTCTACTTTAACATACCTGCATGACTCGGCCCCATCTTTATCAAGGAACATCAAGTTTGTGTATGTTGTAGCACCCGCAAAGACTTGCTGGTCTCCGAAGTGGACTACATGCTCCAGATGCTTTCCTTTGCTGATGAGACCTCTTAAGCGCTCTCCGTACTGCGCCTGAAAGAACTTGTGAGGCAGGATGAAACCAAGACGACCAGTTTTATTTAAAAACGACAAACCTTTCTCAACAAAAAGAATATAAATGTCATAACCGCCTATTTCAGCAGAGGCAAACTTTTCTCCGTAATATGGAATAGTCTCAGGCGCGAACTCCTGCATGGTCTGAATACGAATATACGGCGGATTGCCTACCACGCAGTCAAATCCGCCCGCCTT
Organism: Nitrospirota bacterium; assembly: GCA_963845245.1. Taxonomy (GTDB): domain Bacteria; phylum Nitrospirota; class JACRHJ01; order JACRHJ01; family JACRHJ01; genus CAWJRJ01. The sequence continues at coordinate 67,748 of CAWJRJ010000014.1, read as the reverse complement.
CATCACATCCGAAAACTCGGCCTTCCAGTCGAACGCGTTTACCCTTCTGATGTCCTCTTCGCCGAAGATATCGCCGGTATGCCCCGCGTAGAAGTCCGGGCCGATAAGCGAGTTGCCGCACTTGACGTTGCCCTCAAGCGAAGGCAGGGCGCGCTCGCCGAAGAGGTTGAGCGTGCGAAGCGTCTCCTCGTTCTCGCCCTCAAGGACCTTGAGAAGCAGCGAGAGCTTCGTCACCTCGACCGCCTGCCTGTCAATATCCACGCCGAAGATGTTGTTCAGCAGTATCCTCTTGCGCTCGGACGTAGTGAGCCGCCATCCGCCGCCGCGCGCGGGCATGAGCGCCGGGGTCTTGCCCTTTGCATATTTCTCCGGGCCGTCCTTCACATACCAGTCGAGGTGCCAGTCGAGAAGCAGTTGATACGCGCCGAGCAGGAAGGTGCCGGAACCGCAGGCCGGGTCAAGAACTTTGAGGGCTTCCACCTGTTTGGGCTTCTTGCCCTCAAGCCAGCGCCCGACCGTGTTCTTTACGATGTAGCCGACGACGAAGCCGGGCGTGTAATAGACGCCGCCCGCCTTCTTCACCTCCGGCTTTTCCTCCACCTTCGCCTGGTGCGTCGGCGTAAGGCGTATCACCTTGCCGAGGAACTGCTCGTATACGTTGCCGAGGATCTCCGGGCCTATGACCGAGAACTCGTACGGGGACTTGGGGTAGTACAGCCCGCCGATTATCTCTTTTAATACCTTGTCGTCCAACTGCAAACGGTGGCTGAAGGTGTCGGCCTTGAAGTCGAACAGGCCGCTGTTGTATTTCCTGTCGGCCTGGTTGTAGGTGTCGAGCAGCCTGCGGTAGATGTTTGCGCCGTTCAGCAAGCCCTTGCAGGCTGGCGTACGGCTCGATGCCGCGGTCCTCCGCGATGCGCAGGAACACTATACGGTCGATAGTCTGCTGTATGGCGAAGTTAAGCTCGTAGATGCTGAGTTCCGGGTTGCGGCGGGCAAGCTCGCGCGCAAGGACCTCGCGCCACTTCTCGATTTCTTTGAGGAACTCGGCATCGACCTCGCCCGTGCCGCGCTTGCCCTTGACGCTCTGGACGTATCTGTCGAACGAGCCCTTCCACACGGCATCATGCGAGAATATATCGTAGATGTCCCTGAACTTTGCGGGGTAGTCCCTGAAGGTATAGTATGCGACCCTGCCGATTTTAGGGCTGTCGGCGGGAGAAGGCTTGGTGCGGCACTCGTACACCGCGAACTCTTCGAAGTCTGTAAGGATGGAAAGCGGGAGCTTCGCGCTCCAGGCGTAACGCCGGAGCTGGTATGCGGGGTTTTTGTCGTCCTTTATGTTTACTGAGGGCTTCTTGGCCTCAAGGAAGAACTTGCGTTCGCGGCCTATGCGGAAGCTGTAGTCGGGGGCCTTTGTGGAGATGCCGATCTTGACGGTGTCTTCGTGTATGACTTCCTTGTACTGCTCGGCCAGCCCGCCCTTGTTGTTTATGTCCCAGCCGAGGGCCTCGAAGAAGGGGTTTATGAACTCCTGCCGGGCCTGGGCCTCGTTGTAGGCGCCGTTCTTGTAAGCGTCAAGGTTGCGCTCGAAACGCTCGACAAGCTCGTTTACGACCCGCAGTGCCCCTTCGAAAGACTCCAATGCTACCCCCCCAAGGTTTCCCTTCCCCCCCACCTTACCTCCCCCGCAGGTGGGGAGGAATAAGAGGGTATGCCATAGATTTTGCGGAATTATAGCATAAGCAAATGGGGTTACAAACAAAAAAAGGCGGGCTCATGCCCGCCTTGGGGAAGGTTGTGCTACGCTGCGACCCATTCGTACTTCATGGCCGCATCAGTCCAGCCGTTGAAGTGGAGCCATCTCTCCAAGGTCATCATCTTTGGGTGCATCGCCTTCAGGGCCTGAATGTCCACCTTGTAGCCGGTTTTATCAAGCCAGTCGTACATGGCCACAATGTCCGGGTTTGCGCCCCACAGCTCCTCGGCGGGCAGTTCAACATACCGCACCATACCTCCGGTCACGCGGGAGAATACCTCCGCAGCCGCAGTCATGGTCATCTCTTCTCCGGCGATGTCAAGTTCCTTGCCGATATAATCTGACGGATACTCGAACGCGGCAGCCACAAAATGGGCAAGGTCTTCAGGTGCCAGCATCTGGAACAACGTGTCCGGCCCGAGCGGCAGGGAGAGTATGCCTTCGTCGGCAATCCTGCGCTTCACGCCCATGAAGTCCAGGTTGAAGTTGTACATGAAGAACACCGGCCTGAGTATCGTTGCCGGGACCCCTGCCATCTTGATGTATTCCTCGATCTCGTTCTTGCTTTCGAAATGCGGGATGCCGGTGTGCTGGTTTGCGCCTGCGGCCGAGCTGTATACCAGGTGTTTGATACCGGCTGCCTTGCAGGCGTCCACGAGGTATTTGCCCTCGCGAACCTCGCCTACCACGCCTTCCTCGAACGGGGTCAATACGGCAAAGACTCCATAAACGTCTTCAAGTGCCAGGTTGAGCGAGCTTCTGTCTTCGAGGTTTCCGTATACCACCTCGGCGCCGAGCACGGCAAGTTTTCTTGCGGGATCTTCGAGCGTGTTGCGGGTGAGCGCCCTGACCTGGAAGCCGTCCTCAAGCAGTTTTCGCGCGACTGCGCCTCCCTGGTTGCCTGTCGCGCCTGCTACCAGTATCCTCTTGTTCCCCAAGTCAAACATAAGTCCCTCCTTTAATTAAAGGGCTCACCTAAAGTATACCACCCGGAGATTAAAAACAAAGAAAGCGGGCAATGCCCGCCTCCTGCGCAAGGGTGGTTTTACGCGGCCGCACGGTCGTACTGCACATCTGCATCCGTCCAGCCGTTCACGTGGAGCCAGGTCTCAAGCGTCATCATGACCGGGTGTATCGCGCGAAGCGACGGGATGTCCACGTCGTAGCCAAAATTGTCAAGCCACTCGAACATTTTCGCCATATCGGGGCTCCACTCGCGTACCCTCTCGATGGGGACCTGGGAGAACCGCACCGGCCTGCCTATCACTCGGCTGAAAATGCTTGCAGCCTCGTTCATGTCAAGCTCGTCTCCCGCTATGTCCATCGACTTGCCTATATACTCGAACGGGTTCTTGAAGGCGTGTGCTACGCAGTCCGCGAAGTCCTCGACAGCCACCATCTGGAGCTGCTTGTCGCCGCTGATGGGCATCATCAGCCTGCCTGCCAGGATGGACTGTTTCATCTTCATTAAGTCCGAGTTGAAGTTGTACATGAAGAAGACCGGCCTTAGCACCGTGGCTGGAAGCCCGATTGTCTTGATGTACCTTTCTATCTCGTTCTTGCTCTCGAAGTGCGGTATGCCGGTCTTGAGGTTCGCTCCAGCGACCGAGCTGTATACGAAATGCTTTATTCCGGCGGCCTTGCAGGCGTCCGCAAGGTTCTTGCCCTGGCGCACCTCGCCCTCGACGCCATCCTCAAAAAACGTGAGCACCCCGAACACACCGTATATGTCTTCAAGCGCACTAGCAATCGAGGCGGTGTCGTTCAGGTTACCCTGCACCACCTCGGCGCCGAGCATGGCAAGCTCCTTCGCCGCCGACTTGGACGGGTCGCGGGTAAGAGCCCTGACCTGGAAGCCGTCTTCAAGCAACTTGCGCGCCACCGCGCCGCCCTGGTTGCCGGTTGCGCCCGTGACGAGTATCTTCTTGTTTCCGATGTCTGTCATAATATCCCTCCGTATTTCAAGGGTTATATTCATATTATATCACCGCCCCCGCGTGCATTAAAGCTATGATTATCAAGCAGACTATAGTTGATTATTCAAGTTGACATTACACGACAGGATATTAGTAAATTGTATCGAAATTAACAGGAGGTCTGATATGGACTGCTGGGAATACAAGGCCTGCAGCGACAAGGCCAGGGTTGCGTGTCCGGCATACCCGGACAATGGGCTCGAATGCTGGAAGGTGACAGGCACCATGTGCGACAACGGCAAGATCGCGATGGCGACTGTCATGGAAAAGATCAGCTTCTGCCGCAAATGCGACTTCTACGTAAACCACGCGGCAAAATATTGACTGCCTTATAACATCGACACCCGCACAAAAAAAGCCCCTTCTTTCGAAGGGGCTTTTTAATATCTTGCCGCAAGCGGCACATCCGTTACTTACGGGGTGTGTCAATGATTGTTTTGTTGAAGGATCTCGTTTAAGTTCTTCTTTGATATCGCATCGTTAGGGTCAAGCCTGAGCGCCGCCCTGAACTGCTCCACCGCCTTGTCCGTCTGGCCCATAATATTATACGTGATCCCGAGGTTACTGTGGGCCTCTGCATAACCCGGTTCGATGTTCAAGGCCGCCTGAAACTCGGCCACGGCCTTATCCATCAGGCCCTTCTCCCCGTATACGATGCCAAGATTATTATGGGCCTGAGCAAAGCCGGAATTGATTGTAATCGACGTCTGCAGCATCTCGATCGCCTTGTCCGTCTGCCCTCTCCTGCCATAGATAACGCCCAGAAGGTTGTAGGCCAAGCCGTTCTCCTGCTCCAGCTTCAGCGCAATATTACACTCATTTAAGGCGTCGTCCAGCATGTCCTTGCTAATATAGGCGGCGGCAAGGTTAACATGCGGCAACGCACTGTCATCTTCCAGTCTGATGGCGGTTTTGTGCTCGGTTATCGCCTCGTCAACCCGCCCCATCTTGAATAGCGCCACCCCCAACGTATCGTGCGGCAACGCACCATCGGGTGATTTTCTGACGGTGTCGGAAAAAAGAGTGTAATCATCCTTCCATACCCTGTTCCTGGAGATGGTCGCCACCGAATAAAACGCAATTAATCCAATAAAACAGACGGCAAGAAGCCTCGATGTGGACGGCCTTCTCGCGGCGATATGGTTACCCATCAGCGGCAGGAGCAGGGCGAACCCGAAGACCGGAAGGTAAAGATATCGCTCCGTAAAAACAGCTTTGCCTAGTCCCGGGATGTACATGACGGGAAGGAGAGGGACAACTATCAGGATAAGGGCTAGTGATATCAACGACCGCTTCTTAAGCGATGCGAAAAGGACAACCACAAAGGCTGCAGTTATTAGAACAGAGAGCAACACCTTTGCCTCTAACACGGATGAAGCGGGATGAAACACATAAAAGAAGTTCAAGTTCAAAGGGAGAAAGAGTTTTCCAAGATAACCACTGAAAAGCGGGAAGGTATTGACGATGTCAAGGTAAGCACCTAACTTCCAGTGCGGCTTGTCAGGTGAAAAACCTCCGAGGACCGAAGACCTCACAAAAAGGTAAACACAAATAGCCAGCAGGTACGGCAGATACCTTCTGAAATATACGACCAGCCGGTCTTTGCGTTTATCAACGGCATAGTCGAAGCCCAACAGGATGGCGGGAAGGGTGATAGCCGGCTCCTTGCAGAGCATTGCAACAAAGAATGAGGCGACAGACAAGAGTGTAAACCATTTATTCGCTTCGCCACCTTCGCGCCGTGAACCTATGTACAGGTAAAAAGCAAGTAGGAAGAACATTACGTAGGAGAGGTCCGGCACACCAGCAACCCATGTAACCGCTTCAGTATGGACCGGGTGGACTGCAAAGATAACGGCGGCCATGAACGGTACCGAAAGCACAGCAGGCGAAACGTCTGTATGGTAGTCCCTGAGGAGCCGTTCCGTTACCAGGAAGACAAGTACGCAGTTTGTTGTGTGCAGGATTATGTTTACAAGATGGAAGCCCCATGGGGCGAATCCGAAAAGGTGATAATCGAGCATATATAGAAGGTGCATGACCGGGCGGTAATAGTTTGAGACGTAACCTTGAAAACCCCATACACCCGTACTGAATATCGCCGGTATGTTGGCAATGTCCTTTATCCAGGGGTTACGGAGCACCTGGTCGGTGTCGTCGTATACAAAACCGTTCTGGAGGGCGTTTAAGTATACTGCGATGGAGAGGATTATCAAGGTAAGGACATGCATGGCGCGCATGTTTTTGAGAGATTCTATGGCGATAAATTTTTTCTTCATGTGATACATAATAGCCAATAACCAGTATCTTTTAAATCTAAAAATACCAATCACAAAAAAAAGCCCCCCCGTTTCCGGGGGGGCTTTTTATATTTTGCCGCATGCGGCTTATATGTCGTAGTACAGGAAGAACTCGTACGGGTGCGGCCTGAGCCTTAAGGCGTCGACCTCTTTGCTCCTCTTGTAGGAGATCCAGGTCTCGATGGTGTCCTTCGTGAAGACGTCGCCCTTGAGCAGGAAGTCGTGGTCGGCCTCGAGCGCGTCCAGCGCGTCCTCGAGGGAACCCGGCATCGACGGGACCTGCGCAAGCTCCTCAGGCCCGAGGTCGTAGATGTCCTTGTCAAGCGGCTCGCCCGGGTCGATCTTGTTCTCTATGCCGTCAAGACCTGCCATCAGCATGGCGGCGAAGGCCATGTAGCCGTTGCAGGACGGGTCCGGGAAACGGACCTCTACGCGCTTCGCCTTCGGCGAGGGCGAGTACATCGGGATACGTATGGAGGCCGAGCGGTTACGGCCGGAGTACGCCAGGTTGACCGGGGCCTCGAAGCCCGGCACCAGCCTCTTGTAGGAGTTGGTGGTCGGGTTGGTGAGGGCCGCCAGGGCCTTCGCGTGCTTCAGGACGCCGCCGATGTAGTAGAGCGCCATCTTGGACAGGCCTGCATAGCCGTCGCCCGCGAAGAGGGGCTTGCCGCCCTTCCAGAGGGACTGGTGGACGTGCATGCCGGAGCCGTTGTCGCCGAAGAGCGGCTTCGGCATGAAGGTAGCGGTCTTGCCGTTGCGCCTTGCGACGTTCTTCACGATGTACTTGAAGTACATAAGCTCGTCGGCCATCTTGACCATCGAGTTGAAACGCATGTCGATCTCGGCCTGTCCGGCGGTAGCGACCTCGTGGTGCTGGCGCTCGATATAGATGCCGACCTTCTGCATCTCCAGTACCATCTCGGTGCGGATATCCTCCTGGGAGTCCGTCGGCGGGACGGGGAAGTAGCCTTCCTTGTGGCGCGGCTTGAAGCCCAGGTTCGGGCCTTCCTCGCGGCCTGAGTTCCAGATGCCTTCGGATGAGTCTATGAAGTAGTAGCCGGAGTTCGAGGTCTGGTCGAACATGACGTCGTCAAGGATGAAGAACTCCGCCTCGGGGCCGAAGTACGCGGTGTCCGCGATCTTGGTGGACTTCATGTAATTCTCGGCCTTGATCGCTATGTAGCGCGGGTCGCGGTCGTAGTTTTCCTTGGTGATGGGGTCGATTACGTTGCATATGAGGGAAAGCGTCGGATACTGGGTGAACGGGTCCATTACGGCCGTGTTCGGGTCGGGCACGACGAGCATGTCCGAGGTGTGTATCGACTTCCAGCCGCGTATCGAGGAGCCGTCAAAACCAAGACCATCGCTGAATATCGCTTCCGTAAGCTCGTCCACAGGGACAGAGAAATGCTGCCACAGGCCGGGGAAGTCCATGAACTTCATGTCGACCATTACCGCTCCGTTCTTCTTTGCCATCTCAACTACTTGTTTCGGTGTCATCTTTTCCTCCAAGTTTAAATAATACCTGCTCCCTGCTAATTATATTGCCGCCTCGCCGCGTTCGCCAGTGCGTATACGCACGACCTCGAGCACCTCGGTGACAAATATCTTGCCGTCGCCGATCCTGCCGGTCTTTGCGCTCTTCTCGATCGTCTCAAGCACGCGCGGGACAAGGTTATCGGCGACTATTATCTCCATCTTTACCTTGGGCAGGAAGTCAACCACGTACTCCGCGCCCCTGTAAAGCTCGGTATGGCCCTTCTGCCTGCCGAAACCCTTTACCTCGCTGACCGTTATGCCCTGTATGCCTATCTCGTTAAGGGCGTCCTTGACCTCGTCCAGCTTGAATGGCTTTATTATGGCCTCAATCTTCTTCAACCGCCCCACCTCCTCCTTGAACTGTAAACGAATAATCTCTAAAGCTAACAAAAAAAACAGGCCATGTAAAGCCAAATCTATCCTTGGCCGACGTGGACGCTTCCCTCAGGGTATGCATCTATGTTGTGGATAGCGAGGTCCGCGCCGCGCATCTCATCCTCTTCCGAGAGCCTTATGCCTACAGTCTTGTTTATCACAAAATATACTATGGTGCCGCCGGTGAGCGCGACCGCCACCGCCAGAAGGCTTCCGCCGATCTGTGAGGCGAGGTTCACGCCGCCGATACCGCCAAGCATCTTTGAGCCGAATATGCCAGCCGCTATGCCGCCCCATGTGCCTGTTACGCCGTGCAGCGGCCATACGCCCAGGACATCGTCGATCTTGAGCTTCTCCTGCTCGATCGTAAAGCCCTTGACGAATATCGCCGCCCCTACGCCGCCTATAACAAGCGCGCCGAGCGGGTGGACGATGTCCGAGCCCGCGCAGATGGCGATAAGCCCTGCAAGGGCGCCGTTATGCACGAAACCGGGGTCTGCCTTGGTCATGATAAGCGCGGCGAGCACGCCGCCGACCATCGCCATGAGCGAGTTGATGGCGACCAGGCCCGAGATACCCGTGTATGACTGCGCGCTCATCACATTGAACCCGAACCAGCCCACCGCAAGTATCCAGCTACCAAGTGAGAGGAAAGGTATGCTCGAGATGGGTATCGGGTAGCTCTTTCCGGTGCTGCCGTAACGGCCGAGCCTGGGCCCGAGTATCAGTATTGCGGGCAGTGCCAGCCAGCCGCCCATGGAGTGGACGACTACCGAGCCGGCATAGTCGTGGAACCCCGCGCCGAAAGTATCAGTGAACCACTTCTGAAGGTTTATGGCGTGCCCTGCTTCGGTGGAGAAGCGGCCCCAGATGATAGACTCGAAGAACGGGTATATCAGCCCGACGAATATGCCTCCGGCAACCACCTGCGGCCAGAACTTCGCGCGCTCGGCAATGCCGCCGGAGATTATCGCCGGGATGCAGGCCGCGAACGTGAGCAGGAAGAAGAAATGGACCAGGTCAAACCCCTGAAGCGCCATCAGCTCGTTCGCAGGCCGAAGGAAGCTTATGCCGTAGGCCAGGGGGAAGCCCACCAGGAAGTAGACCACCGTGGAGACCGACCAGTCGGATAAAATCTTGACGAGGGCGTTCACCTGGCTCTTGCGGCGTACGCTGCCAAGCTCCAGGAAGGCAAACCCGGCGTGCATCGCGAAGATCATTACCGCGCCCAGCATCAGAAATAGCACGTCACCGCTGTTTTTAAGGCTAGTTAATACGTCCAACTCGACCCTCCTTGATTTTTAAAGAAAACTGCTTCATAGGACAGTTGCAAGGAATATGCCGAGGGTGTGTCCTTTTGTAAGTGGCTGTTTTTTCAGAAATCAGAGATTGTTGATGGTGCGAATTGATTATTATCTAGGCAATATCGTGATTAAAATATAGGCAGGTGCGTACAGAATGAGCAGGTAATAATCTACAAAAAGGGCCGACACGAAGGTCGGCCCCTGCAATATTGTTTAAAGGTTACTTTTAGCTCTCGTCCCCGTGGTAGCTGTACCCGTGCCTGATGCAGAACTCCTTGTAGGACTCTATCTTGCACTGCTCCACGATGTAGTAGCCGTCTTTGGCGACGTCAGCCGCCATCTCGACAGGGTCAACATCTATTATCGCGTCAGTCTTCACGTCCACTACCTCGCCGTCATCCTTGACTACGACCGCCGTCATGGGCTCGCCCTCGAACTCGTCCCATATCGCCTCCGGCATCATCCCGGGAGGCAGGCCGTCCTCGCCGTAAAACATGGGCGATATGGCTTCCGGCATTGGCTTGCTCGCGTCGGTGAACATGTAACAGTCTTCCATCAAATGGCTCTTGTATACGTTGTATTTCATTACTACCTTAATGCCTCCACAAGTTTATCTTCTTCCCACTGGTTCGTAATAACCACTTCGCCTATTTTTTTCGGCAGGACGAACTTGACCTTCCCGCCCTCCGATTTTTTGTCGAGCCCTATTGCAGACAGCACAGCGGACGGCTCAAGCGCGGGCATCTTGACCGGCAGCCCGAGCGCGGAGAGAAGCGCCTCGACCCTTGCCTCGACCTCCCGTCCGCATAGACCCGTCTTGTGAGAAAGCCTCGCGGCCATCACCATGCCGATCGATACCGCCTCGCCATGCCTGTGGCCGGTGTAGTTGGTTAGCGCTTCGACTGCGTGGCCGACGGTATGGCCAAAATTGAGTATGGCCCGAAGCCCGGACTCGCGCTCGTCCTTTCCCACCACCTCTGCCTTTATCTCGCAAGAGCGTTTTATGATGTAGCAGAGTGCTGCAGGTTCCTTTTTCAGTATGGCCTCGCGGTTTTTCTCTATGTAATCAAAGAATGCGACGTCGTATATAACGCCGTACTTGACCACCTCAGCCATACCCGAGAGGAACTCCTCCTGCGGCAGGGTGTCAAGCGTGGTCACGTCCGCGCATACGTGTACCGGCTGGTAAAATGCGCCGATCATGTTCTTCCCAAGCGGGTGGTTAACGCCGGTCTTGCCGCCCACTGATGAGTCTACCTGCGAAAGGAGTGTCGTCGGCACCTGGACGAACGGGATACCTCGCATATACGACGCGGCGACAAAGCCTGTGAGGTCGCCTATGACCCCTCCACCAAGCGCAACCAGCGCGCACTTCCTGTCGAACCGCATCGAGAGCAGCCTGTCGAAGAGGTGTGACGCCCAGGGGAGCGACTTATACTCCTCGCCATCCGGGATGACAAGCAGGACGGGCTCTATCCCGGCAGCCCTTATGGATTCAGATACCATACGCGCATATAGCGGCGAAACGGTGTCGTTGGTGACTATGCCGACACGACCAGAAAGGCCTAACGCCTTCATCTTTTCGCCAACCACTCCGAGATTGCCCTGGCCTATCTCAATATCGTAGGACCGCTCGCCCAGTTCCACCCGCACGGTTTCCAGAATCCTTGCGTCCGTCATTTTACTCCCGTCTGTAAACCAGTCTTCTTTATTATTATACCGGCGACTTCCTGCGGAGAAAGCCCGGATGTATCTATAGTGCAATCAGCGCGCGCATAAAAAGGCGCACGCGCCTCAAGCATCTCGGTGATCTTCGCCAAAGGGTCCGGCACCTGGAGCAGCGGCCTTGTTTCCGTACCGCCAACCCTTTTCAGTATCTCATCGGGCTTTGCCGACAGGCAGACAACAGGGCCACTGCGCCCGAGGTCGTCCACGTTACGGGTGTCCAGCACAGCGCCGCCGCCAGCCGATATGATAAGCCCCTCCTGCCTGCTAAGCGCCTTTATCATATCGCGCTCAAGCATCCGGAAGTAGGGTTCACCAAGCTCCGAGAATATGTGCGATATTGTTACGCCCTGCTCCATCTCTATCTCGTGGTCGACATCCACAAACGTATAGCCTAGCCGTTCGGCCAGTATCCTGCCTACGGTCGTCTTACCTGTGCCCATGAAACCTACGAGGGTAATGTTCCTGGCCATTAAGCCTCAAGTCCCGCCCGTTTAATTTTCAAGTAATGGCTTTTCTTTGTTACTTTCTTTTCTCCTGAAAAGAAAGTAAGGTTTAGAACTTTTTAATATATTCGAGATAGCCTTCAAAATTCCGTTTCATCTCAGCCATGCTGTCTCCGCCGAATTTCTCGGTCATGGCCTGCGCGATGACAAACGCAGCGACTGCCTCGCCGACTACGGCGGCCGCAGGGACCGCACATGTATCGGAACGCTCCACAGAAGCCTTGAACGCCTTCCTGCTCACGATATCTACAGACTGAAGCGGCTTGTAAAGCGTAGGAATCGGCTTCATTGCCGCGCGGATGATTATATCCGAGCCGTTCGACATGCCCCCCTCGATGCCGCCGGCATGGTTCGTCTTCCTGAAAAAGCCCTTTTTGGCATTATAAAAGATCTCGTCATGTACCTGGGAACCGGGCCTTCTCGCGGCGTCGAACCCCATGCCGACTTCAACCCCCTTCATGGCCTGTATGCTCATAATGGCGCCAGCCAAAAGGCCGTCGAGCGTCCTGTCGCGCTGTACATAGCTGCCAAGCCCAGGAGGGCAACCAGTTACAATAATCTCGAACACGCCGCCAAGCGAGTCCCCGACCTTCTTGGCTCGATCTATGGCTTTCATCATGCTGCGAGAGGCGTTTTCATCGGGGCATCGCACTTCGGATGCCTCGGCCTTTTTGCCTAGAACCTCGGCCCTGCCGTCAAATTCACCAGCAGCTACTCCGCCTATTTCAGTAACCCATCCCATGACCTTTATCCCAAACTCAGAGAGGAGCGCCTTGGCAACCGCACCTACCGCGACGCGTGCCGCTGTCTCCCTGGCGCTTGAGCGCTCAAGGACGTTCCTCGCGTCGGTATGACCATATTTAAGCATGCCTGTAAGGTCAGCGTGGCCGGGTCTCGGGCGGGTGACTGCTTCCATTGAGCCGGCATGCGCCGGGTCGGCCGACATCTTTTCCTGCCAGTTGGCCCAGTCCCTGTTTTCCACAATAAGCCCTACCGGGCTTCCGAGTGTCCTCCCCCACCTGACCCCGGATACTATACGGGCCCGGTCCTTCTCTATCTTCATCCTGCCGCCACGTCCATAGCCTTGCTGGCGCCGGACGAGGTCGTGACCTATCATCTCTTCGGTAACCGCCAGGCCTGCCGGCAGGCCCTCGACAATGGCCACAAGCTCAGGGCCGTGGGATTCGCCCGCTGTAAGGTATCTAAGCATTTCATGCTCCGGATTAAAAAAAATGCGCCCGTACTAAGGGCGCATTTTAAACCTAATCTATTAATTTTTCAAGCTAAACTTGGTTGGTCTGTTTCACCAGCTTTGGAGTGATGAATATCAGAAGCTCCGAGGTCTTGTCAAACCATGTGTTGTTGCTGAACAGGTACTTGATTATGGGTATCCTGCCAAGCAGCGGGATATGCGCGTCTCCGGTTGATTTGTTCTTGGTGTATATGCCTCCAAGGACGATCGTGTCGCCGTTTCTAACCAGTACGTTCGTCGTTACAGCCTGGGTATTGATGGCTGCGGTCGAGCCGGCCGGCGGGTTGGTAATAGCCTGGTTATTGGTAGCGGTGACTTCCATCATGATGCAGTTGTCGCCGGTTATCCGGGGGGTTACGGTTAGGCTCAAGTTTGCGTTCAAGGGCTCGGGTTTTGTACCTGTCGAAGACGTGGTCTGGACGTACAGCGTCGTACCTGACGTTATAGTAGCTGCCTGGTTCTCAAGCGTGAAAACCTTCGGGCTGGCAAGCGTCTCGGCCTTGTCTATGGATTCGAGAGCCGATATTGTGAGGTCGAGGTTGATGTCTTTCAGAACGTTTCCAAAGGTCATAGCGCCCAATACCCCGCCTGCCGATGCGAAAAGCTCTTTCGGAAGGTCCAGTGTATATGAATGAGAGCCATTAGGCCCTTCCGCGCCAACCGCAAGACTTGACCCGCCTGAGCCTTGATCCCCGGTGCCCTGGACAAAACCAAAGCCTGGGTTGGAGCCCTTGGGCCCGCTGTTTTTCCTTATACCCCAGGAAACGCCTAGGCTCTGGCTGTAACCTACGTCCACGGTCACTATCCTTGCCTCTATCAGTACCTGGTCTACTTCCTTGTCCAGCATCTTGATGAGCTGCTCAGCCTTCTCCATGGTGGATTTGGTATCCGTAACGATAAGCTCGTTCGTGCGCGGGTTTGCAGTAGCATCGCCGCGAGGAGTCAGTATCTTTTTTATCTTGGTTTCAAGGTCGGCTGCAGTCGAGTAGTTGAGCTTGAAAGTCTTGGTATAGAGGTCTTCTGCCTGTTGTTCAAGTTTCCTCTGCTCGGCCACCTGTAGAAGGTCCTTCCGCTTCTCGTCGTCAAACTTTGACTTTGCGGCAACCCTCATGACGTTGCCTTCCACTATTTTGTCCAGGTTGTATATCCTCATGATTATATCGAGCGCCTGGTCCCAGGGCACTTCAGTGAGCTTGAGCGTGACCTTGCCCTTGACCTCTGCGGGGTCGATCACAAGGTTAAGCCCTGCAACATCGGCCAGAAGCTGTATAACCTTGGCAACATCGGCATCCTGGATATCAAACGAAATTTTGCCTCCGGTATATATCTTCGTGGGGGTCTCCACGTAGCTCTTGGTCTCGCCCCCTGCCTTCGACGTTCCCGCAGATGTCTCTATCGGTGCAGAAGAAAGGACTGACTTGCCGTCCGTTTTGGATATATATACGCTTATAGGTGCAGCCGGCTTGGAAGACGACGATTTTGCTTCGGACTTTGCAACGGCAACGGGCTTACCCGCTTTGGCGGTCCCGGCAGGAGCCGCCGCCTTCGCCGGCTCTGCTTTGGCAGGACCCTGTGGCGCTGCCATCGCGGTCTTCAACGTGCCCACAGGTGCGACGGAGACAACAAGAGCCTTGCCATCGTCCTTTACGTCATAATCCACAGCACAGCCAAGGTCCAGCACAACGCGTACCTTTTGGGGTGCCTGATGCCTTGCCATCCTGACCTTCTTCAGGCATCTTCCACCTACATCAAGGACAAGCTTCTCCTTTGGCGAACCCATAGCCGGAAGGTCAACTACAAGCCTGTCTCCGCCCAGCTTGAAAACTTCCCTTTTGCCGATTCTGCCGTCGCCTTCAATCCTGACCTGGAATCCCTCGCCAATTTTCGAAAAGGTGACATTGCTGACCCTTCTGGCCTGCGGTAAATCTGTGGCTGGCGAGACAACAGCAGCAGCCTTAACCTCTGAGGCAGACTCCTTTACAACCCTTTCAGTCTTGGTGACAGTCGCCTGGGTCCCAGAAGCATTGGCCGTTTCCGCTGCCTCTACCTTTTCGGTGGGAGAAGCTGGGGCATTGACATTTGTTGCGGATACCGGTTTTTTCTCAAATACAATGTTGATCGTCCCTCCATCCTGCGCCGTTTTAGACGCAAGAAGCGCGTTCATCCCAACCTCAAGGCGCACAAGCTTCTTTGATCCGGCAACCGCCGAAGTGGTTATGTAATCAATTCCGCCCGTGCCGACCTTTATCGGCCCCTTGACGGATGTAGGGTCCGCCCCTGCCAGGTCTATTACCATTTTCGGAGGTTCGTTTATCTTGACAGAAGTAAAGCTTACGGGCTTATCGGTAGAAATAACGACGATAACACTGTCAGGGGTCTCCTTAACCTCGATATTCTTGAGTTGTGCAAGCTGTTCGCCGCTGCCCTGCTTGACTGAGGGCGCACCCCCAGCGCAGCCGGCAATAAAAGCGAGAAGGACTGCCCAAAGAATTAAATTTTTCCTGATAAAAGACCCGGCGTCCACCATTACTCCGCCTCCTTGTGATGCAGTTGCATTATAGTATTCTTGGTTTCCACATCTCCCAGAATATCCTTTATTTTCTCGGTCACGAATATCCTGTCGCTGGTAATTTTTGTTATAAGTCCAAGCTTGTCTCCGATCCTTTCGCCAGCTTTTACGACGAAACTGCGCCCGTCGGGCGTTACTATCATAGCCCGGTACCCCTTCTGGTTCCAGACCACAGCCTTTAAGCTAATCTGCTCGACCGGAACTCTTTCATACGGTTTAGCATTAGCCGGTATCGGGGGATATACCTTTGGGATCTCAAACGGGTTCATAAAGGGGTCCCTTTTGCCAAGAGCAGCATATGCATACGTTTTTCTGCCCATGCTCTCTCTCATATGGGCTGCAACAAGGGAGTTCAGCTTTTCGGAGATATTCAGTTCTTCTTCCGCCGCCACTATTGCAGCCTTGTCCTTGCCGGCCTTAGCAGACTCAAACTTCTTTTTTGATTCTTCGAGTTTTTTCTTGCCGAAGTCTTCAGCTTCAAGCGGGGTGAGAGTAGTCTTTGCGACAAACTCTTCAGGGCTGGAATACTTTATTTCCTTGCCTTTTTCCACAACGCTTATAGTTGTGGCCGGTTTCTCTGGCGCAGCAGCGGTAGGCGCGGCGGTAGCCGACGGCATTTGTGACGGCCCAGCCTTCTTTGGCAAGGGAGAACCCATCTTGACGACAACCTTGGGCGGCGCGGGCTTTTTGGCTATAAAATATTTATAACCGTAAAACCCGGCAGCTATAACAGCCAAGATAACAAGCAATATGACAAGTTTTTTTGTTCTGTTTTCCACTTTGCTATTTACCTCCGCCAGCAGTGTAGGCAAGGATGGTCATTTTTACCGGTATATTCATCCTTCTACCGTCCATGGTTGCGGAAGACATATTGATATCAGATACCGACACAAGCCTGGTTATGTTGTCTATGCCTTCCATAAACTTGCCTACGTCGTGGTAACTTCCGGAGAACTCTACAGCTATCGGCATCTCAGAATACAGGCCGCTTGGACCTGCAGTAATTTTGCCAGGGGTGATGGATTTGTACGTAAGCCCCGACGCTTTCATCATGTCGGTTAAGGTATCAGGAAGCTTGGCGGCCTCTTCAGTGCCCGGCAGGACGGCCGTTGCGCTTTTCAGGTCTTCCTGCAGTTTTAAGTTGGCTACTTTCAACTCGGCAAGCTTCCTCTGCATTACCTGGCTTTTGGATATCTCGCTCTCGTTCTGCTGGATCTTCTGTTCCAGGTTGCTGTTCGACTTTTGGTATGGGAGGTAAACAACATACATAAAAACAGCGATCAAAAAAATGGGGACGAGAAAAAGCATCATGGTCAAATGCTTTGGGTTTATTTTCTTTAGTTTATCCCTTATCGCTTTCATACCCATCCTTTCCTATTTGCCGGTTTTCCCGGTGGGAGCAGCTTTCGGCGCAACCTTGCCTTGTGCGGCAGGTGGAGCGGCTTTCGGCACAGCCTTGCCTTTTACTTGGGTATCCTGCGGGACGGCCTGAGGGGCGGGCTCTTCGTAGCCCTTAAGCTTCCCGGAAATTTTGAAGGCAAACATCCTCCCGGCGTTGACTAGGCCTTCCTTCTTTTTCCCGCTGCTGACGGAGCTTTCCTTCTTTTTTGCTTCGCCAGTGGTGTCTTCCTTCACGTCTTCGAGGTTAAGGTCGTAAAATATATCAGCCGCTTCCAGTTTCTTGAAAAAGGACTCCGCGTTCGACCTGCTGTCCCTGGCCATGCCTGTCAGTTCGAAGGTGATACCTCCGATGTGCAGCGACGTGAACCATATGTCCTTTGTGGTCTGCTTGTTGAGTTCGCTCAATATAACAGACATCGGCACGCGCCTTTTTTGCAACTCCTGGATTACCGACAGCTTCTGTTCCAGGTCTTTCCTTGTCTGTTCGAAGCCCTCGACGTCCTTTACCTTTTTCTTCAGGGCCGCAAGCTGTTGTGATGTCTGCAGGTTCTTTTCTGAAAGCTCGCTGTTGGTTGCATGTATTTTGATGAACCCGTATAAAAGCCCCACAAAAACCAGGGCGGTTATCGCAAAAGCGATAATCCTGAGCTGGAGCACACCTTTTTCAACGGCTTTGACTTTCTTGTGCGGGAGGAGGTTTATTTTGATCATTAATCTCCGAGCCTCCTTAAAGCAAGCCCGACTACGACGGCCGCCGCAGGCGCCATGTTCCGCGCCATCTCCGCATCTATACCCGGGTCAATGCCAATATTCCTGAAAGGGTTCGCCAGCTCGACCTGGACGCCCACCCTTTCGGCAAGGACGTCTGCAAAACCGTTCACCATTGAAGTGCCGCCGGAAAGAATAACCCTGTCGACATTTTCTACGCCGGTTGTAGACCGGAAGAAGTCGACCGAACGGCCTGCCTCGGCTGCAAGTTCTTCCGATACTGTATTCAGTACCTCCTGCACTTGCTCCAGGCTCACTCCGCCAGCCTCTTCGCCTTTTTTCAGCTGCTCCGCGACGTCGTAACTGACCCCGAACTCTTTCTGCAGCGTTTCGGTGTAATGGTTGCCGCCGATCGAGCTATCCCTGGTAAAGACCGAAGCGCCGTCCCGAAGGATGTTGATGCTCATGACCGCGGCACCGACATTTATCAATGCATCCACCCGGCCGGTCACAATCTCGTAATTCACCTCGAACATGTTTTCGAGCGCAAAGGCGTCTACATCCATTATTACGGGGTTCAAGCCGGCCTCTGTCACAAGCGATACATAGTCGTTTATCTTGTCTTTTTTTGCAGCGACGAGGACGACGTCCATAGTGTTGGCGCCTTCTTTGGGTGAAGGGCCGAGTATCTGGAAGTCCAGGTTGACGTCGTCTATGGCGAAGGGGATGTACTGCTCAGCCTCCCAGTTGATGGACTCAGCGAGTTCCTCCTCGCCCATCTCAGGGAGTGATATCCTTTTTACTATGACCGAGTTTCCGGAGACGCCTACGGCGACATCCTTTGACTTTACCTGCTGCTCCTGAATGAGTTCAGTAATAACGCCGGCAACCTGCGTCCTGTCAAGGACAGTGCCGTCGACTATAGCCTCCGGGGAAAGCTGCTTGACCCCGAACTTTACGAGCACGAGTTCCTTGCCCCGCTCGACGATCTGGGCAAGTTTTATCGTCTGTGAGCCGATATCAAGCCCGATTATCCTGGTTTTCTTGCCGAATAACACTTGTCACCTCGTGAGGCTTTCGGGTTTTTAAAAACCGCGTCCGGTCCCTACTGCTTTTGCTTCATTATCCGCTCTATCTCTTTCAGGTTCTTCTGATGGTAAAGCCTCCACCCTCTCCAGTCCCTCTCAACGCCTGTGATCAGGCCCTCGCTCTCCCACCTGAAGAGGGTCGACCTGGAAATATCATATATCTTGCATATATCCTTGGTCTTGAATTTCTCGGCTGCGGCTTTTTTAGTCATGCCCATAGTAGCCCTTTTTAAGTATAAAATTAAAATAGTTTAACATTTAAAACGTCTTGGTATATTAAGTATACTAAGCATTTTTCTTTGTCAAGGCTTTTTTTAGATATTTTAAGGCGTTACGGCTTTAGAAAAAAAACTGGGAATACAACTTGGCGTAGTGGCAGCGGTAGGAGACTACAATATAATGGGCTTTTTAAATATTTTTTAATTAAAGGTCTTACATTAATTTTTATTAAGAAAAAACGTCAAAATTGCCTCTTATCATTATGCCTTTTCGCTGTCGTCCTTATTATTTCCGGGACACCCTTGCTCTTTGCAAGCAGCCTGAGGTCACGCGTGAGAAGCCTTGGCAGGTAGGTAAGGCTTATGGCAACAGGGGTCTTCGGGTTGTTTGCCAGGTTAAATATTACCGTATAGCTCTTGCACCAGTCCTGGTTTCTGGATATCACCCTAAGCACCTCGTCGGAGACGTTGCGCGACGCTGCCAACACCTCTACTTCCTGGATGGTCAGCTTCGGGTTGGCCAGCACGGCCATGGATACAAGCTTGTTGGCGTCTTTAATGAGGATCGTGCGGGCATCCTTATCGCCATTCCGGGCAAGCTTCGCCTTTGAACCTACATCAAGCCTCGATATCCTCGTCAACAGGCTGAGCTTTTTATCGTCCTCCTCCCGCTGTTCCTCTTCCTGCCTGGTCCTGACCACAGCCGCGATTTCCGCCGGGGTGAGGGATCCTGGCTGGCCAGAAAGATGTGCCCCACCGTTCCGCACAATTGCCGTTTCAACCAGCGGCCTGAATTCAGTGTCGGCAGCCAGAACTTCGACGAGCTCGTACGGGAGGTCAAATATCTCCGAGGCCAGTTTCTCTGGATTCGCCACCAGCCTTTCCTTGAGTTCCTTCAGCTCGTCATCCATTCCTTTATCCCTTTCATTGCCTTAAGGCGCTTTCAGGTGGAGCAGGTATTCCACATTTCCCTTAGCGCCCGTTATAGGCGATTCCATCTCGCCTTCCACCGACGCCCCAATCGATGACGCAAACTCCTTGATTGCCTCAAGCGCGGCAGCCCTCAAGCCCTCGTCCCTGATAATCCCGCCTTTGCCGACATTCTCCCGTCCCACCTCGAACTGGGGCTTTACCAGGGCGATTATCGGACACCCCGGCTTGAGGATCGCCAAGACTGGTTTAAGCAGCAGCTTCAGTGAAATGAATGATGCGTCAATGACCGCCAGGTCCACTTTTTCAGGAAGCGTGTCCTGTGTGAGGAAGCGTGCGTTGAACCGCTCGATAACGGTCACTCTTTGGTCGTTCCGTATCTTGAGGTCCAGGATGCCATAGCCGACGTCTATGGCATATACCTTTGCAGCCCCCTCTTGTAGAAGGCAGTCGGTAAAACCGCCTGTCGACGCGCCAATGTCGGCGCATACAAGGCCTGTGACATCTATCTTGAAGTTGTCCAGGGCGCCTTTCAATTTCAAGCCGCCCCGTGACACGTATGGGAGGTAGTCTCCGGTCAACCTTATATCCGCATCGGGGCCGACCTGCGTTCCGGCCTTATCGGCAACCCTGCCATCGACGACTACTCGGCCGGAGAGTATCAGTCCCTGGGCCTTCTGCCTTGTGTCGGCAAGGCCGCGCCTCAAGATCTCCTTGTCCAGCCGCTCCTTACTCAATTCTCAAAAAAGGCCTCTTCCCCGACCGCACTTTTAATGAATGCGGACGCGGCTGCCTCTATACCTTCGGTATCAAGCCCGAGCCTGTGCCTTATCTGGGCCTGTGTCCCCTGCTCTACATATATATCATCGACACCGTGCCTTTTGACCAGGACACCCGTGATGCCGGCATCTTCTATGACTTCAAGCACGGCCGAGCCAAAGCCGCCGGCCAGGACGTTTTCCTCAACAGTCATTATCTTGCCGCCCCTGGAGGCTGTCAAGAGTATCAGTTCCTTGTCAATCGGCTTGACGAACCTGGCGTTGATAACGCCTACCGACAAACCCTTTTCTCCCATGCTTTCGGCGGCCTTGATGCAACGGTATACAGTATTGCCGACCGCTATGATGGTAAGGTCCGTGCCTTCGCGCAGCACCTCGCCCTTGCCTACCTCGATATCCTTCAGGTCTTCGTCCATGGGTATGCCCTCGCCGTTGCCCCTCGGGTAGCGAAGCGCCACGGGGCAGCCAAGCCTGAAAGCCGTGAACATCATGTGCCTCAGCTCGTTCTCGTCCTTGGGCGCCATGAATACAAGGTTCGGCACGTGCCGAAGAAATGATATATCAAACAGGCCCTGGTGGGTCTCGCCGTCCTCGCCCACGATTCCCGCCCGGTCCATGGCAAGCACGACCGGCAGCTTCTGCATGCACAGGTCGTGTACAACCTGGTCGTAAGACCTCTGCATGAAGGTCGAATATATTGCCGTGACCGGTTTTAGCCCGCATGCGGCAAGCCCTGTGGCGAAGGTCACGCCATGCTGCTCGGCGATGCCGACGTCGAAGAACCTGTCCGGGAACTCCGTCGCGAACTTTGATAGTCCGGTGCCTTCCGGCATGGCGGCAGATATTGCCACTATGCCTTTGTCCTTCCTTGCAAGTTCGCAGAGCGTCTGGCCGAAGACGGATGTATAAGACACCCCGGAGCTCTTGCTGGTCTCGCCGGACTCGACGTCGAAAGGCGGCGTCCCGTGGAACGCGGTCGGCTTGTTCTCGGCCGGCTCGTAGCCCTTGCCCTTCTTGGTAAGGACGTGCACCAGGACAGGGCCCTTGCGCGACCGTGCGGCCTTCAGGGTATCTATCAGCATGGGGAGGTCGTGGCCGTCGATCGGGCCGACATACGAGAACCCCATCTCCTCAAACAGCATGCCCGGGGCGAACAGCCCCTTGATGGATTCGCTCGTCTTCGTGGCTACCTTCAAAACCTGTTCGCCGAACTTGGGCGGGAGCTTCTTTATAAGGCTCTCGGTGTCCCTGCGGAACTTGTCCGCACGCTCGCCGGTTATTATGCGGCTTAAGTAGTTTGAGAGCGCGCCGACGTTGGTGGATATGGACATCTCGTTGTCGTTTAATATGACGACAAGGTCACGCTTTAAGTGCCCAGCCTGGTTGAGCCCCTCAAACGCAAGCCCCGCAGTCATCGAGCCGTCGCCTATCACCGCCGCCACCTTGAAGTCCTCGCCTTTTATGTCGCGCGCGACAGCCATCCCGACAGCCGCCGATATGGAGGTGCTGGAGTGTCCGACGTCGAATGCGTCATGCGGGCTCTCGGAGCGCTTCGGGAAACCGCTGATGCCGTCCTGCCTGCGGAGCGTGTGGAAGCTGTCGCGTCTGCCAGTGAGGATCTTGTGCGTGTAGGCCTGGTGGCCTACGTCCCAGATGATCTTGTCTTTGGGGGAATTATATACGTGGTGGAGCGCAATGGTAAGCTCTACCACGCCGAGACTGGAAGCCAGGTGACCGCCGTTTTTTGATACGACGGCGATAATCTCCTCCCTGACCTCCTCGGCCAGGGCGGTCATCTCCTTGACTCCGAGACCCTTTAATTGTGATGGTTCATTAATTTTATCCAACAAGGCCATAATATCTCCTTCCGGCCCGCCTCAGCCCTTCCTTGAGACGATATATTCCGCAATTTCTTTAAGAGGCAGGGCCGACGGGCCAAAGACGTCCAGTGCCCTGACGGCGGCCTCGGAAAGCTCGCGCGCGCGAAGCCTGGACTCCTCAAGCCCGACAAAGGCCGGGTAGGTCTTCTTGCCGCGCGCGACGTCGCTCCCGACGTCCTTGCCGATCTCCTCTATCGTGCCGGTGATATCAAGTATATCATCCGCAATCTGGAACGCCAGGCCCACATCCGTGCCATAGCGGGTAAGGGCTTCAAGCTGCGAAGGCGTGGCCCCGGCGGCTATCGCGCCTATCCTGACGGACGCCCGTATCAGCGCCCCGGTCTTGTGGGTATGTATGTATTCCAGCGTCGCAAAATCCACATCCGGCTGCCCCTCGGACTCGATATCGACGACCTGGCCGCCCACCATCCCCATGCTGCCGGAGGCCTGGGCCAACTCGGTTATTATGGCCAGCCTCGCTTCCGGGTCCATACCGCCCGTAAACACCGGGGAGGCAAGTATCTCGAATGCGTGCGTCAGCAGCGCATCGCCTGCGAGTATGGCGACCGCCTCGCCGAACACCTTGTGGTTCGTGGGCTTGCCGCGCCTGAAGTCGTCGTCGTCCATCGCAGGGAGGTCGTCGTGTACGAGTGAGTAGGTGTGTATGAATTCCAGAGAGCACGCGGCAGCCATAAGGCCCGGCCTGTCCGCAGCGCCTTCGCCCAGTACCGCCTCTGCCGCGGCAAGCGCGAGCACCGGCCTGACCCTCTTGCCGCCAGCCTCAAGGCTGTATCTCATCGAGCGGTGCAGGCTTGCGGGCATGGTGTCCGCCTTCGGGGCGGCCTTGTCCAGAAATCCGTCCACAAGGCCCTTCTTCTGCTTTAAGTAATCTTTAAGGTCGAATGTCAAGACTGGTCTCCATCCTCGAACGGTTCGGTTTTTAAGTTGCCGGATTCGTCCCGCACCAGCATCTCCACCTTCCGTTCCGCTTCTTCAAGCCTCTTGTTAAGGACGCGGGACAGCTTTATGCCCTCCTCGAAAAGTTTAAGGGACTCCTCAAGGCCGGGCTCCCCGCCCTCCATCTTCGCAACTATTTCCTCCAGCCTTTTCATGGCCGTCTCAAATTTTTCTTCCATTTTTAACCTTTTATCAAATGTAAACGTTCATTATACAACAGTAAAAAACCGGGTCAAGCTATTTCTGGGCGTTTGACACGCCGTCCGTGCGTAGCTTTTTCCTATAAACACCAAACCATATTAAGATACCTATAAGCCCGTAACAGACAATGTTATTTATTACTACTGCTGCAATTCTGCTGTAAATAATCATTGCCATTTAGCATTAAGCTTGCTGGCCACGGTAGCCTTCAAAAATATCTGATATACAATATATTTTTATGCGTCAGTAATAATTATTTCAACTCCTGGGTAAAAAGTTGCATTACTAACTGGATCAAATCCTACTTTGTCCGCAGGCCGCAAGGATATCCGCCCCCCTGCTCTCCCTTACGAACGCGGTATAGTTGGCATACTCAAGCTGCCTCTGGAAGTCGAACACGACGGACCTTTCCGGCTTCTTGTATTCCGAGCCGGGATGAGGGTTGAACGGGATGAGGTTCACCTTGCACTTGAGCCCCCGGAGCAGCACAGAGAGCCTGCGCGCATCGGCCAGGGAGTCGTTAATCCCTTTCAGCATCACGTACTCGATGGTTATCCGCCTCCTGGGGGCGAGCGGGAAGGCCTTGAGGGCCTTTATCAGCTCTTTCAAGGGGTATTTGCGGTTTATCGGCATTATGGCGTCCCGGACCTCGTCCGTAGTCGCGTTAAGCGATACCGCGAGGTTAATTCCTATGTCGCTCTCGCCAAGCTCCTTGATGCCCGGCACCACCCCCGCAGTGCTGAGGGTAATCTTGCGGGTGGACATAGCGAACATCTTGTCGGAGGTCAGCCACCGGAGCGCCTCGAAGACGTTCACCCGGTTCATAAGCGGCTCACCCATGCCCATCAGGACGAGGTTCGTCACCGCCCTGCCGCCCGCAAGCTTGCGCGCCGCAAAGACCTGGCCCGTTATCTCGTACGGCAGGAGGTCGCGCCTGAAGCCGCCCGCGCCGGTGAGACAGAACACGCAGCCGAGCGCGCAGCCCGCCTGCGAGGATATGCAGAGCGTCATCCTTTCCTCTTCGGGGATGAGGACCGATTCCACCATCTCCCCGTCGTCGAGCCTGAAGAGGTACTTCTCGGTGCCGTCCTTCGATACCTGCCTTTTTACAAGCTCGATGTTGCGTATCTCGGCCAACGCGTCGAGGCGCTCCCTGTCCGCCTTCGACAGGTTTGTCATCTCTTCGAAGGACTCGATACCTGAGACATATATCCAGCGGGCCACCTGTGCCGCCCTGTACCCGGACATCCCTGACGACTCTATAAATGACTTCAGCCCGTCTGTTCCAAACGTAAGAAGGTTGATTTTTGACATAACTCCCCGTCATCCAAAAGATATGCAGCACCCGGTACTGCGTTAAAAACCTTTGCCACGGTTTAATATTATGCTATAATTTAAGGCTAATTTAAAGATTATTCTGGCCTGATGACTTCCGGGCCGTCCATGCAGTAAAAGGATAATGAAAAAGGGTCTGATTTATTATTGCCTCCTCCTGTCCGTCGCCCTCCACCTCCTCCTGGTTTTATTCATAAGGCTTGAGCAGGTAGAGAAGAAGGAGAAGGAGCCTATTGCCATAGACCTGGTAGGGCCGTCCATGCTCGGGCCGAAAACGGCCTTGCCACAGCAGCCACAAAAGCAGGAAACAAAGCCGTTGGCTGCAAAACCTGCTGAGCAGGCCCCGAAGATTGCGTCCGTCAGGCCTTCGCTTCCATTCTTCCCGACTCCGGCCTCGCCACAGCAGGAGCCCAGGGGTCAGGCATTACCCTCGCCTCCGACAGTCCCCGCACCGCTTGCCGTGCCTGGTGAAAAGGCTACTCCGCCCTCGGCACCGGGGTCCAAGCGCAGGCAAGGTTCGCCCGCCTCCCCGCCGTCTTTCGCCAGGCCCACGCAGGAAGACCTGATGCGCTATGCAAACGTCGAGAAGGATATAGCGAAATCAAAAGAGGGGGAGATTACTCTCGACAGAGACGACATGGAGTACACCTCCTATCTTCATTCCTTCAAGAAAAGGGTCGAGACCATATGGAGATACCCTGAAACAGCAAGGAGAGACGGGATTGAAGGGAACCTTGTAATGAGGTTCTCAATAATCAAATCCGGCAAGGTCGAGGATATAGACATCCTTAA
This sequence comes from Nitrospirota bacterium, assembly GCA_963845245.1. Lineage (GTDB taxonomy): Bacteria > Nitrospirota > JACRHJ01 > JACRHJ01 > JACRHJ01 > CAWJRJ01. The sequence continues at coordinate 42,154 of CAWJRJ010000014.1, read as the reverse complement.
ATCCTCCGGCTACCCGATGCTGGACGATGCCGCGAAACAGGCGCTCCTTGATGCGAGCCCGTTCAACCCCTTGCCCGGCAACTGGAAAAAGGACAGGTTCACTATAACAGGCACGTTCATGTACCGCCTCGTCCACAGCAATCTGGACATGGAGTAACGCCATGAACAGATTTTCAAGGATAATGCCTTTTTTCTGGGTGGCGACGGTGGCCGTGGTAATATCCGCCCATATCCTGATGGACTACCTGGGACTGGAGCGTTCGGGAAAAGGCGTGGTAGAAGCCGTCCTAACGGCGACGCTGCTGTTCTTCCCCTACTATTACCTTAGGAAGAGGGTCATGGAGCCTCTCGGGGAGTTGGAAAGGGCCGCACGGATTGTCTCTGAAGGAGACCTTTCCGCCAGGGCGGTGGTATCGACTCCTAATGAGTTCAAGGAGCTTGCGGACACATTCAACGGGATGATCGAGAGGCTCTCGGAATCATACAACCAGCTCGTGGAACTCAACAAAAACCTCGAAAAGACAGTCGAGGAGAGGACCCTTGCCCTGTCGGTGGAGCATGAGAAGCTTTCCTCTATTTTTAAGAGCATCCCTGACGGGGTGATATTTATATCGGTAGCAGGCGAGATAGTGGAAGTGAACCCCATGATGGAGGAGATATGGGGCGTAAAAGCCGTAGAGATTAAAGGCACGCTCGTGGACGAGCTTCCGGACGGGCCTGTAAAAACCTCTCTGGTTTTTGGAAATGGCGGGGGGAAACCCACCCGGCGCTGCTGGGAGGTGCACCACTGCGAAAACAAAGATTGCCCCGCCTATATGTCCGAAGATATACGGTGCTGGCTAGTCTCCGGCACCTATTGCCGGAAGGGTATACAGGTAAGCGTTAAGAGGAAGCGGGAGGACATCTGCAGCGACTGCGCGTTCTACAAGGAGACATTGGCGCTTTGCAGCGAGGTCAGGGAGATGGAGATACTGGGCCGGCATTACAAGATAAGCAGCGCCCTCGTGCTGGATAATAACCAAAAGGTCAGCGGGGAGATAAAGACTTTTTATGACGTCACCGAGGAGAAACTCCTCGAAAAAAGGAAGGCCGACTTCATATCGCTTATAACCCACGACCTGAAATCGCCGCTTACGAACATAATAGTTTACACAGAACTCCTGAAGGACAAGGCCCTGGACGAGGAGGATGCGGAATTCGTAGGGTCCATCAGCAGGAATGGGAAAAAGCTTCTGGAGATGGTCGAACAATACCTTGACCTGTCCAAGATGGAGGCCGGGATGCTGGAGCTGAAGACGTCACGGTTCGACACTATTGATCTGATCAACGAGGCGGTAGGCGATATCCAGGTCCAGGCGGCGGAGAAAGCAATAACCATAGACAAGGAACTGCCTTTGGAGGCGGTCGAAATCGTAGCCGACAGGGAAAGGCTCTCGCGGGTTCTTACAAACCTCCTCTCGAATGCGATAAAATATTCGCCAAACGGCGCCAAGGTAACGGTATCCGCCAGGGAGACGGCGGAAGGCCCAGAGCGGTTCCTTGAGATAAAGGTCTCGGACACCGGGTACGGTATAGATCCCAAGGAGCTTCCGCACGTATTCGAGAGATATTACCGCTCGTCTTCTACGTCTGGGGCAAGGGGTACCGGGCTCGGTCTTGCCGTGGTCAAGTCTCTGGTGGACGCCCACAAGGGACGGGTCTCTGTGGAGAGCATACTTAAGGAAGGCACCATTTTTACTGTAACCTTACCCTTAAAAGGTATTTCTCAATGACGGTATCGGACAGGCTTCCGGTAAAGCTTATCATATGGTCTATAGCGGCCGCGGCCGCAGCTTTTTTGACCGACATAGGGCTTAATTACCTCGGGTGGGAGAACACGCCCGGCGCGGAGGTTGAGGCCGTCGTTACTGCCGGCCTCATGGTATATCTTTTTATGCTTATGAGGAAGCTCGTACTTAATCCGCTTAAAGAGATAGAACAGGTTGCAGAGAGGATAAAGGAGGGCGACCTTACAGCAAGGTCGCATGTGACCTCTTCCCGTGAACTTGAGGCGCTATCGGGGACGATCAACTCCATGGTGGAAAAGCTTGCCACGCAGTATACCCAACTTGAGGCATACAGCCAGAACCTGGAAAAGCTGGTGGATGAACGCACCCGCCAACTGAGCGCGGAACGGGAACTACATATATCCCTGTTGACTCATGACCTAAAGTCACCCATCACAAACATAATGGGATACTCGGAACTTATGCTCGACGGAGGTCAAGCGCGCCTTGGCACAGAGGAAAAAGAGTTTGTCGAGTCGATAATGGCCAACGGGAAAAAGCTCACCGACATGGTGGAACAATTCCTCGACCTGGCAAGGATGGATTCTGGGACGCTCAGACTGTCATATAAAACATTTGCCCTTGAGGGGTTGATAAATGGGACCGTATCCGACCTGTCTTTTCAGGCGAGGGAGAAGCGTGTGAGCCTTGAAGTCGATGTAGCTTCCGGCCTCCCGGATATTGAAGGAGATATGGAAAAGATCGGCAGGGTGCTTACAAACCTGATCAACAACGCCATAAAATATACACCCACCGGCGGGAAGGTTACGGTTTCCGCTAAAAACCTTACCGGCACCAGGGACGGTTTTGTAGAAATACAGAGTAGCCGACAACGGCTACGGTATCCCGGAAAACGAGCTTGACCGAGTCTTCGACAGATATTACAGGTCTTCGTCAACTACCGGCATCAAGGGCACCGGGCTGGGCCTTGCCGTCGTAAAGTCGTTCGTGGAGGCGCACGGAGGCGATGTTGCTGTTGCAAGCAGGCCGAACGAAGGTACAACCTTCACGGTGAACCTGCCCGTCAGACAAAATACCCAAGGAGAGACGATTTGCTGATCGACACGCACGCACACCTTGACATGAAGGATTTCAATGACGACCTGCCGGAGGTGCTTCTAAGGGCGGCAGATGCCGGGGTAGGCTATATTATTACGATAGGCGCGGACATGGCATCGAGCCTGCGCGCGGCGGGGCTTGCAGAAAAGTACGATAACCTGTATTTCACACCAGGGTTCCACCCCCACGACGTAAAGGACGTGACGGATGCCGACTACGAGGCTCTGCGTGAGCTTGCTTCAAGGAAGAAGGCGGTCGCCATCGGCGAGACCGGGCTTGACTATCACTACGACCTCTCACCCAGGGAGACCCAGCGTCTTCATTTTGCAAGGCAGATCAACCTCGCCAGGGATATCGGCAAGCCTCTGATAATACACTCCCGGGAGGCCGAAGAAGACACCATCGAGATTATGAGGTCGGAAGACGCGGCAAAAGCAGGCGGCACGTTGCACTGCTTTGCAGGCGGAGCCACTATGGCGCGTCATGCGCTCGACATGGGCTTCTACATATCCGTCGGAGGCTCGTTGACTTTCAAGAAGGCCGATGAGTTGCGTGAAACGATAAAGACCGTGCCGATCGAGAAGATACTTCTTGAGACGGACTGCCCCTACCTTGCCCCACACCCGCTGAGGGGGAAGAGGAACGAGCCATCATATCTTCCTTACGTGGTGGACGTCCTGGCGGGCCTTAAGGGCTTGAGCCCGGAGGACATAGCCCGCATAACGACGCATAACGCACTGACCCTTTTCGGGGTTGAAGCGGCAAACACGGACGCCGCGATAGCCTACCCCATAAGAGACTCGCTTTATCTCAACATAACCAACCGATGCACCAACGCCTGTTCCTTCTGCGCCAGGAACACGACCGACTTCGTCAAAGGCCACAACCTGAGGCTTCGACGCGACCCGGAACTTTCCGAGATACTGTCCGCAATGGAAGGCTTCGAAAAGTACAGGGAGGTCGTCTTCTGCGGTTATGGCGAACCGTTCCTGAGGCTTGACATCATAAAGGCGGTCTCGGCTCATGTAAAGGAGAAAGGGGTGCGGGTGCGGGTCAACACGAACGGACATGCCCTGATGATACACAAAAGAGACATACTCCCCGAGATTGCCGGGCTCGTGGATGCGCTTTCGGTAAGCCTTAACTCCCCCTACGAGGAGCAGTACAACGAGATATGCCGGCCCCTGATAGGGGAAGGTTCCTACGAAAGCCTGAAGGAGTTTGTGCGCAGGGCGAAAAAGTATGTCCCGGAGGTTGTCGTGACCGCCCTCGCGATGCCGGGCGTCGACCTGGCCGCCTGCCGCAGGGTGGCAGAGGAAGAACTGGGCGTCCCTCTCAGGATAAGGGAGTACGACGAGGTAGGATAAGCTTTGCCCTCGCTCACTTTGCCGGGCTCCGGGTTTTATGCTATCATTGTATGAAATTCCAGCAAATCGAGTCGTACAATGAAAGAAGAAAACCCGATCCAGGAGTTGCTGAGGGCCAACAGGGAGCTGCTGGCGCTATACGACATCAACAGGCTGCTCCAGACCCCTCTCAACACCGAAGAAAAACTCTATATAATACTCACTTCCCTCACTGTGGATGACGGGTTCGGGTACAGCCGCGCCTATCTGATGCTAACCAACGACCAACGCAACACGTTGGAAGGCTGGCTTGGAGTGGGCCCGCTTGCAGGAGATGAGGCCAGAGAGATTTGGGAAGGCGTGACTGCGATAGAAGAAGAGGACACGGGCCCAGGCCGCAAAAATATCGCAGACCTGCTTGAACGTGCGCCTTTCGACTTCAAGGTGAGAAACTTCTCGGTACCCGTGGCCCGGGGGACCGGTTATCCGGTTCAAACCGTGATAAGCCGCCGTCCCAGGCTCATCAAGGACAGTACAACCGGCAAAGACAACATCCACCCTGAGTTCGCTCCACTGCTTTCCTCGCCGCAGGTGGCTTTTATCCCACTTTTATCCAAAAAGAAGGTTTTGGGCGTAATGGCCGTAGAGTCTCCGGGCGGAGACCGTTCAATAGACGACACCCGGCTGAAAACGCTGACCATATTCGGAAACCTCGCAGCGATCGCCCTTGAGAACTCCAAGCTTTACCATACACTCGAAGAGAAGGTGTCCACCCTTGAGCTGTTGAACCGCGAGCTTAAGGAGGCTCAAGCCAAGATACTCCAGCTTGACCGCCTGGCGTCGATGGGCGCGATCGCGGCCGGCGTCGCACACGAGATAAAGAACCCTCTAAATTCGTTGACTATAAACCTGCACCTGCTTAAAGAGGAAATACCCCATTCGAGCAAGGAACTGCAGAAGCTTATCGACGTCATAGAGAAGGAGGCCATACGGCTGAACGAAACGGTAATGGAGTTCCTGAGCTACTCGAAGCAGCCCAAACTGGCCCTTGCCATGTCGCATCCGAACAGGTTAATCGATGAAGTGGTTGGCATGCTTGAATTTCAGGGTGACCATCAAGGTATAAAAATCACCGCCAATCTGGACGGCCAGGTCCCAGAGATGGTCCTCGACGAAAAACGCATGAAGCAGGCATTCCTTAACGTAATGATAAACGCCTTCCAGGCCATGCCTTCAGGCGGCGCACTCTCGATAAAGACCGGAATGAATTCATCCTCAGCCGACTCTGTCGATTGCCGCCATTTCTACGCCGAATTCAGGGATAGCGGGCATGGAATACCCAAGGAATGCATGGACAGGCTCTTCGACCCGTTCTTCACTACAAAAGAGGAGGGTACGGGTATGGGCCTTTCCATAGTAGACTCGATACTGCGTTTCCATGGAGGCCGGGTTTTCATAGAGAGCGGAAGCGGGAAAGGCACGACCGTTACACTGTCGATGCCCGCAAAGACGGACTTCAGCTGAACTGCACCTTTAACGTCGTATTGCCAACCTGGACCACATCTCCGTCCTTGATGATAGCCATTTTTATGCCGAGACCGTTCAGGAAAGTACCGTTCGTGCTGCCGAGGTCTTTTATGACCACCTTCTCACCATAAACCTCGATGGCGGCATGCCTCCTGGACACCTCGGGGTCGTCAAGCAGGATCTCTGATTTGCTCCTGCCTATTACGGTAACGGGCTTGACTATTGCGTATTTCTTACCCGGACTGTAGCCATCGGCCTCCACGACCGTCGCTTTGAAACCAGGCACGATATGAGGTTCCCCGGACAGGCCCGATTTTACCTCCCTCAACTGCTCGTCCTCCTGGGCTGGCAGAGGGTTAAAGAGGATCATGGTATGCGCGTAATCCGCCTCCGGGTTTGAAACCTCTGAAGGGTCTGGCACGATGGTGATAAGCTCGGCGCATTTAGGGCATTTGGTCCTGATTCCGGAGGCGGGGACCAGTTCTTCCTTGACACTGTAGACCGAATGACAACCGGGACAAGCTACTTTCATATACACATCTCCTTCTGGCTTCTTTTAGGGCATTATAATAAATGGACGGGGAAAAAACAAGCAAACTTATAAAACGTCTTGACCGATAACGGATCAGGCTGATAATATTAAAGTTCAAAAATTGGAGAAAACTATGCCTTATACGGTTTTGACGATGATAATGGCGGGTGGCAAAGGCGAGAGGCTAGCCCCGCTGACCCTCCACCGCGCCAAACCCGCGGTACCATTCGGCGGGCAGTACAGGATAATAGATTTCACGCTCTCAAACTGCGTAAACTCGAACCTGCGCAAGATAATAGTACTAACACAGTACAAGTCTCACTCCCTGGAGAGGCACCTGAGCCTGGGCTGGAACTTCTTGAACCAGGAGATGGGCGAGTACATTATGACGTTGCCGCCGCAGCAGAGGGTGGACGAGCACTGGTACCAGGGGACGGCTGACGCAATTTATCAGAACATATACACCATTGAGAAGGAAAACCCGCAACACCTCCTCGTCCTCTCCGGCGACCACATCTACAAGATGGACTACACCAAGATGCTCGCATACCACCGCAGAAAAAAAGCAGACGCAACGGTCGGAACCATAGAGGTCAATATCGACGAGGCTTCGAGCTTCGGCATCGTCGAGGTGGACAAGGAAAACACTATAATAGGATTCCAGGAAAAACCAAAAACGCCAAAAACCATACCCGGCAAAAAGACCAAATGCTACGCATCCATGGGCATATACATCTTCAATACGGAAGCAATTACCGAGATACTTAAAGAGGACGCCTCTAAAAGTTCGAGCCACGACTTCGGGAAAGACGTCATCCCCACTATGTTCAGGCGCAGCAAGGTCGTGGCGTATAACTTCCACGACGAAAACAAGAAGAGGGCGAAGTACTGGCGTGACGTCGGCACGATAGACGCATACTGGGAGGCGAACCTCGACCTCGCATCCGTAGAACCGTTGTTCAACTTATACGACAATAACTGGCCCATCCGAACCTACCAGGGACAGTACCCGCCAGCCAAGTTCGTGTTCGCACAGGAACATAAAGGTGGCAGGATGGGCGTTGCGCTCGATTCAACCGTATCGGGCGGCGTGATCATCTCTGGCGGCCGCGTACAGAACTCGGTGCTCTCGCACGACGTGAGGGTCAACAGCTACAGCGAGGTCCACGACTCGGTGATAATGGAGCGGGTGGATATAGGCAGACACTGTCGCATCAAGAGGGCGATAATTGACAAGGACGTGAAAATCCCCTCCGGCACTGTAATCGGGTACGACCAGGAAGAAGACAGGAAGAGGTTCACGGTCAGCCCCGGCGGCATAGTCGTTGTGGCAAAGGGGCAGGTATTAAAGTAAAGGGGGATTAATGCAGTACCGTACCGGCAACATCGGCAGGGCGATAGTAATTAAATTCGAGGACGGCGACAGCCTTCTCAACGGTATAATAGAGGTGGCAAAAAAAGAGGGCGTCAAGTCCGGCTTCTTCTACCTTCTGGGCGGGATGCGTGCTGCAGGCATGGTCTGCGGACCGAAGGAGCCGGTGCTTCCGCCGGAGCCTATCTGGGAGGGCTTTACGGACGGACGTGAAGTACTGGGCGTCGGGTCGGTATTCCTCAAGGACGGCGAGCCCGCGATACACCTGCACGGCGCGGTTGGCAAGGCCGGCACCACCCTCACCGGATGCATACGCAAAGACGACTGCGTGTTTCTGGTGGTGGAGGCGATGCTACTTGAGATTACGGGGATAAACGCAGCCAAAAAGGTCAACGAGAAGACAGGGATAGCAATGCTAGAGTTTTCCTGAAGTAATGTTTAAAAAGTTTTTACTACCCATATTTGTGCTAACCTTACTGGTATTTGCAGTCTATGGCCGGACGCTTAATTATCCGTTCGTGTTCGACGACCACAATGTCATAATCGAAAACCCGACTCTGCGGTATCTGTCGAACATACCAAGGTTTTTTGCCACGCTGAGCCCGGCCGGGGAAAATGACTTTACCGGTCTATACAGGCCGATACTATACTCGTCATTCACGATCAACTATTATCTCTCAGGGCTAAACACATTTTCGTACCACCTCTTTGACGTCCTGCTGCATATCATAAATTCCTTTTTGATATTTCTGGTAATCATTGAGCTTCAAAAACTGACAAAGAACGAAAACAGGGCCGTAGCGCTCCTGTTTGCAGCACTGTTCTGCGTCCACCCGGTGTTGACCCAATCTGTGATATACCTCTCGGCAAGAAGCGTGCTCATCATGACCTTCTTCTGTCTGGGCTCCTTTTTGTTTTATATAAAATACCGGACTGACAAAAAGGCGTGGCTTCTTGCCGCCTCGGCAGCCCTTTTCGGGTGCGCGCTCCTGACAAAGGAATCGTCGCCCGTGTTCATAGGCGTTATATTCCTGCTTGAACTTTTTTTCCAAAAGGAGCAGGGCAATAAACTCAAAGGATCCTTCGCCCGTATAACTCCATTTGCGGCTGCCGCATTGATCTTTGTGGCTGCAAGGCTGATCATCCTGAGCAAGGCAAGCGAGACACTCGTAAGATACAATTATATACAGCACTGGCTTGCCGAAGTGTCGATACTGCCAAGGTATATAGCGCTTGTCGTAAACCCGTCCGGCCTGTGCGTGGAGCATTACGTTCCGGACGCGCGGATAACCGATGGCTGGTTTCTGACGGGGGTTGCTACCATAGCTGTTTCGTCCATGCTCTTTTCCCGTTTCTTCAAAAAGGACAGGCTCCTCGCCTGCCTTTTTGCATGGCCGTTCCTGGCCCTTCTGCCGGAGATGGTAGTCCCGCTGCCTGAACGCATGGTGGAGTACCGCCTCTACCTGCCCATGGCTGGCATTATGCTCTTCATCGCTACCGCATACTCGAGATGGGCTGTCGGCGCTACAAAGGCTGCCGTCAGATATACCGCAATCGCTGTACTCTGCATCATAGTTTTGTCAGGGGTCATGGCTGTCAATAAAAGTACAGTCTGGGCATCGCCCCGTACCCTCTGGGAGGACGCAATAAACAAGTACCCGGACGTTATAGCAAGGCCATACCACAATCTAGGTCAATATCTTTTTGATAACGGGGAGTATGTTGAGGCTATCCGGGCCTTGACCAGGTCGATAATGCTGGACCCTAAAAGCTATCAATCCTACAACACCTTGGGGTTGGCTTTAAGTAAAATCGGGAATAACACGACTGCCAAGGAGATGTTGGGTGAATCTTTACGGATCAACCCGGAGTTTGAAAGCGCGTACGGCAATCTGGGTAACATCTATTTTGAGGAAGGCAGCATTGATAAAGCTATCCCAATGTACAAGAAAGCCCTAGAAATAAACCGATTTGATTACAAGACATATCACAATCTCGGCGTTGCCTATCTTGAATCTGGAGCATATCAAGATGCGTTTGATGTTTTTGTAAAGATGGTGGTTAATTGCCCGGAAAGAGGCGAATCAAAAAAAGAGGGCGCAGATCTGCTAAACAAATACGGACAACCTGAACTTGCATCAAGGCTGATGGAAGTGCAATGACTTTAGCAATGATAAAAAAATATGCTTTACCATTTTTTGTGCTGGCCTTGCTGGCATTCGCACTCTATGGCCGGACGCTTAATTATCCGTTTGTGTTCGACGACCAGAATGTCATAATAGAAAACCCGACCCTGCGGTATCTGTCAAGCATACCAAGTTTTTTTACCACATTGAGCCCGACCGGGGAAAATGATACCACCGGTCTTTACAGGCCGATACTATACTCGTCATTCACAATCAACTATTATCTCTCAGGGCTAAACACATTCTCGTACCACCTCTTTGACGTCCTGCTGCATATCATAAATTCCTTTTTGATATTTCTGGTAATCATTGAGCTTCAAAAACTGACAAAGAACGAAAACAGGGCCGTAGCGCTCCTGTTTGCAGCACTGTTCTGCGTCCACCCGGTGTTGACCCAATCTGTGATATACCTCTCGGCAAGAAGCGTGCTCATCATGACCTTCTTCTGTCTGGGCTCCTTTTTGTTTTATATAAAATACCGGACTGACAAAAAGGCATGGCTTCTTGCCGCCTCGGCAGCACTTTTCGGGTGCGCGCTCCTGACAAAGGAATCGTCGCCCGTGTTCATAGGCGTCATTTTCCTGCTTGAACTTTTTTTCCAAAAGGAGCAGGGCAATAAACTCAAAGGATCCTTCGCCCGTATAACTCCATTTGCGGCTGCCGCATTGATCTTTGTGGCTGCAAGGCTGATCATCCTGAGCAAGGCAAGCGAGACACTCGTAAGATACAATTATATACAGCACTGGCTTGCCGAAGTGTCGATACTGCCAAGGTATATAGCGCTTGTCGTAAACCCGTCCGGCCTGTGCGTGGAGCATTACGTTCCGGACGCGCGGATAACCGATGGCTGGTTTCTGACGGGGGTTGCTACCATAGCTGTTTCGTCCATGCTCTTTTCCCGTTTCTTCAAAAAGGACAGGCTCCTCGCCTGCCTTTTTGCTTGGCCGTTCCTGGCCCTTCTGCCGGAAATGGTAGTCCCGCTGCCGGAACGCATGGTGGAGTACCGCCTCTACCTGCCCATGGCGGGCATTATGCTCTTCATCGCAACCGCATACTCGAGATGGGCTGTCGGCGCGACAAAGGCTGCCGTCAGATATACCGCAATCGCTGTACTCTGCATCATAGTTTTGTCCGGGGTCATGGCTGTCAATAAAAGTACAGTCTGGGCATCGCCCCGTACCCTCTGGGTGGATGCTACAAGCAAGAACCCGGATTATTTCAGGCCGTATCATAACCTGGGCGACTATCTTTTTGAGAAGGGGGAGTATGTTGAGGCTATTCAAGCCTTGACCAAGTCAATAATGTTGAACCCTAAAAGCTATAAATCATACAACACCCTGGGGTTGGCTTTAAGTAAAATCGGCAATACTACGGCTGCCAAGCAGATGCTGGGTGAATCTTTACGGATCAACCCGGAGTTTGACAACGCATACAACAATCTGGGTAACATATATTTCGAGGAAGGCAGCATTGACAAAGCTATCCCCATGTACCTGAAAGCCCTCGAAATCAACCGATTTAATTACAAGGCTTATTACAATCTCGGCTTTGCCTACCTTGAATCTGGAGCATATCAAGATGCGTTTGATGTTTTTGTAAAGATGGCGGTTAATTGCCCTGAAAGAGGCGAGTCAAAAAAAGAGGGGGCGGACCTGCTGAATAGATACGGACAACATGAACTTGCATCAAAACTGATGGAATCACAATAAGGATGGTATCAGATAAGGGCCGGGCTCTGCTGACCAAAGAACTCTTTCACCGCCTCTTCGAACTCTTGAATCTCCAAGGCGTGGTTGATCTTGTTTCTAAACTCGGGCGAGCCGTGCAGCCCCTTTGAGTACCATGCGGCGTGCTTCCTCATGACCCTGACTCCCGCGATCTCACCCCTCCTGGTCGTCATCATGCGCATGTGCCGAAGCAGCATCTCGCACCTCTCGGCACGGCCTGGATGAGGCGCTGAGTTACCGCTTTCAAGATATTCACTTATCTCGCGGAAAATCCACGGGTTGCCAAGCGTTCCGCGCCCGACCATTACAAGGTCGCAGCCGGTTTCGTCCAGCATCCGCTTCGCGTCCATCGCAGTTATGATATCACCGTTCCCAATCACCGGTATCGATACCGCATCCTTCACCGCCTTAATCGTGGACCAATCCGCGTGACCCGAGAAACCCTGTGTGGCATACCGGCCATGCACCGCAATAGCGGATACTCCGGAATCCTCTGCTTGCTTTGCAAGCTGGGCCGCGACGAAACTGCTTGGCCCCCAGCCCGCACGCACCTTGATCGTTACCGGCACTGACGATGCCGAGACGACGGCCTTTATTACCGCTAGGGCTTCGTTTACGTCTTTCAGGAGCGCCGCGCCGGAGCCGCCCCTGACCACCTTCTTTACCGGGCAGCCCATGTTTATGTCTATGATGTCAGCGCCCCGGCCGGATATTATCCTCGCCGCCTCGGCCATCGAATCGGGTTTCCTGCCGAATAGCTGGAATGAAACCGGCTTCTCTTGAGGCAGAGATTCCAGTATGTCCACCGTGGCTGGCTGTCTTCGTATCAGGCCCTCGGCGCTTATCATCTCGGTATAGACGAGTGCCGCGCCCTGCTCCTTGCAGAGGAGCCGGAACGGCAGGTCGGTTATCCCCGCCAGCGGGGCAAGTACCGCCTTGCCGTTTATTTCTACGTTACCTATCTTCATGGCCTGACCATTCTCTCAAGCGGAAGGTTCGCCTGCGGGTTCATGTCAAGCCCCGATGCCCTTCCCATGCCGTGCAGGAAGAACCCCGCGGCCGCAACCATAGCGGCGTTGTCCGAGCACAGGCCGGGGCTGGGTATGAATACGCGCCTGCCTTCCGCCTCCGCCGCCTTTATCATGCTCTCCCGCAGCGCGCTGTTCGATGCGACCCCGCCCGCGACGACTATGTTTTTTATCCCGGTCTTCCGTGCGGCATCGACCGTCTTTTTCACAAGAACGTCCACCACCGCCGCCTGGAACGAGGCGCATATATCGGCGACCTGCTTTGCGGGGATACCTTCCGTCTTCAGCCCACGGACGTGGTTCAGCACGGCGGTCTTCAGCCCGGAGAACGAGAAGTCCAGAGAACCACTATCCAGATACGTGCGCGGGAACTTTATCGCGGCCGGGTCGCCCGCTTTGGCGAGCCTGTCTATGACCGGGCCGCCGGGGTAACCGAGGCCCAGGAGTTTCGCAACCTTGTCGTATGCCTCGCCAGCCGCGTCGTCCCTTGTCTGGCCGAGCTTTTCATAACTGCCAGTAGCCCCGCACGTTGTAGAGGTGCGTATGCCCGCCGGACACAACAAGCAGGACGAACGGCAGCTCTATCTCGTCCGACTCAAGGAATATGGATGAGAGGTGCCCCTCGATATGGTTCACGCCGATGAGCGGGACTCCCGACGCATACGAGAGTGCCTTCGCCGCCGAGACGCCCACGAGCAGCGCACCTATCAGGCCCGGCCCCATCGTCACTGCTATGGAGTCCATATCATAAAGACCCTCTGCCTGCGCCTTCCAGTGCCTCGTGGATGACCGGCATGATGTTCTCAATATGGGCGCGCGAGGCGACCTCCGGCACGATCCCGCCGTACTTCGCGTGAAGCTCGATCTGTGTGGATACCACGTTCGACAGTATCTTCCTGCCGTCCTCCACGACCGCCGCTGCGGTCTCGTCGCACGATGTCTCAATACCCAGTACAAGCATCTATTTCACTATCTCCGATATCCTTACCAGTTTAATCCCCTCTGCCTCAAGCCCCGGCAGTCTTTCCCTCAGTACCCTCAGGGTGTCCGGGCGCGGGTGGCCTATTGCCACTGCCTGCCCCCGCTTATGGGCGATATCGACCATCCTCTGAAACTGTTTCTCTATGTCTGCCGGGTCGTTCGAGTCGTCCAGAAAAACATCCCGTGTCGCCGCCTTCACTCCCGCGTCCTGCGCGGTCTTGTAAGCAACGCTTGCAGAAGATGTCCTGCTGTCGAGGAAGAACAGCCCCTTGTCGCTTAAGCAGGCCCATCAGGGTGCGCATCGGCGCGGCCTCCTCTGTAAGGGCGGAACCCATGTGGTTGTTCACCCCCATGGCACCGGGCACGCAGGCAAGGTCGGCCTCTGCCGTTTTGGTCAGCTCTTCGTCCGTCATCCCCTCGGTGAGCGCACCCTGCCCCAGACCGGTCTATCTTCTCCCTGGGCTGCATCGGCATGTGCAGGAGCACGTCAAGCCCCGCCGATTTTGCCTTCCTTGCGATATCCGCCGAGAACCTCTGGTATGGCAGCACCGCAACCGAGAGTGGCATGTTGAGGCCTTCTATCTCGTCCAGCAGCCTGACATCCTGCCCCATGTCGTCTATCACTATGGCGACCCGCGCCATATGCCTGCCGGGGGCCGTAGAAGGCGTGGTCGGCAAGGCAGGCGGGATCGTTTCCTTTGCAGCAGGCTTCTGCCGTTCGGCGGGCGCTTTCACATGAGGCTTGGCCGGGTGTTTGACCGGCGGGGCTGCCTTGTGGAATATAAAATACCCCACAACCAACAATAAGCAGCAGGACCAGCCAGGCTCTATTTTTCTTTCTACGCATAATAATATGCTTTCATTGTACGGCATGGACAAAAACCAGTCAAGACAAAGCGGTTTTGATAAATTACCGGACTGACAAAATTTTAAATTGCGGAAATTTCAAAAGTATCGGATAATACAGTACCAATGAGACGTTTGTCATCTTCTTTTCTGCCGCACCTCCTGTTATTATCCGCACTCCTCCTCTACCCGCTTGCCATCCTCGCGGACGAGCAGGCCGTTATTGCTCCACAAAACACCACTCAGGACTTAAATTCAAATCCAGATAGCAATAATACCCCCACCCAACCCCTATACGAGAACAACTCAAGCATCATATTACCCACTCCAGAAGGCTTAAAGGATTTCTCTATTGCGCCCGAACAGCTTGTGCCACAGCCGGGAGAGCAGCAGCCCGCCCCGGATGCGGAGTCCCGGTTCAAGCATGCCTTAAAACAGTACACATCGGGACGTTACAAAAAATGTATCGAGGAAGCGCGGCGATATTGCAAATGCATTCCCAGACTCCCCGTGGGCGGCCCGGGCCCAGTTCCTTGGCGCGCGCGCATCCGGCAAGCTAAAGGATTATCAGGGCGCGCAGGCGCTTTTTGAGTCCGTGCGGAAGGGTATGCCTGTCCTGTCGGACTATACCTACTATCTGATGGGGGATTACTATTCCTCCGGATACATGTTCGAGGACGCGGCCGAATCATACAGGAAGGCTGCGGATGAAAACCCGGACGGCGCACTGGCGACCGACGCACATATATAACACGGCACATGCCTATTACGACGCAGGGAAGTATGCGGACTGCAAGGACAACGCTCAAGGCGCTGCTGGGAAGAAAAAAAGTGACGGGCACCAAGAGCAGGGTATTGATCCTCCAGGCCTGCCAGAAAGAGGGCAACTACCCGGAGGCGTTGCAATACTACAGCGCCCTCTGGCTGGACTACCCGTGGCTGCTCACCAAGTCTATCGAGGATTCATTTATCGATGGCCTGAAAGAGAACGGCCTGACGCCGCCCGAATGGAGTACGGCAGACCTCATACACAGGGGCGACATTCTCTACAAACGAGGCCTATATTCTCAGGCTGCGGCAAGCTATCAAATGGCCCTTGGGCTTCAGGACGAAGGAAGAAGGGGCACCCTCAATTATAAGCTCGGGCTTTGCCACTACAGGCTCAAAGAGGACCAGCAGGCCTCGGAGGCCTTTAATACGGCACTCGGGTTTGGCGTTTCAATAACCGAGGCACAGGACATCTATTTCTATTATGCGAGGATGTACCTGAGGGCCGGCAACGATTCAGGATTCCGCGATGCGGCCATGTTGTGCGCCGACCTTTCGCCTGATAGCCCAAGGGCCGTAGACAGCCTGTACCTGCTGGGCGTCATGTTCTCACAGGACGGCGAATACGACGTCGCAGACGCCATCTTCAAATGGATACTGGAGGAAGATCCGCATACTGCCCGTGCAGACGAGGTCCTCTGGCAGATGGGCTGGGCATATTTCCTCAAAGGGGATCACGCTTCCGCAATTACCGCGTTTGAAACGCTCGTGTCAAAACATCCCGACTCCACCCTGACGCCACAGGCACTTTACTGGATGTCTAAATCGTATGATGCTGTGGGCGGCTCCGTTTCTGCCCGCGAGGCGGAAAAGCAGCTGGAGCATAGGTATCCCTGGTCCTTCTACGGACTCCTTGCATCCTACGGCAACACGGCAGCCATCAAACCCGCAACTGCATGCCCGGCCAGTACGGGAACCGAAACTCAAGCCTTCTTACAAGGACCCCAAGCTTGCACGCGCATACGAGCTTGCACTACAGGAGATGCGGACGGGTGCGGCGGCAGAGCTTAAAAAGGCAGAGCCAGCATACTGCGGAAGCATTGAGGGGCTTAAGGCAATATCCGCGCTCTATATATTCACAGGAGACTACAGCAGGCCGCTTGAACTGGCCACAGGACTGTACCAGGCCGGGATGAACTCAGGCAGCGGGAAGGTGCCTGCCGAGGCGCTTAAGATAATGTACCCGCTCGGCTTCTGGGATACCGTAACCAGACAGGCCGATACGTTCGAGATAGACCCGTTCCTTGTCGCCGGGGTTATAAGGGAGGAGTCCCGCTTCAACCCTGCCGCGATATCTCCGGCAGGCGCGGTCGGGCTTATGCAACTGATGCCCGGCACTGCAAAGGCGGTCTGCAGGAAACTGAAGATAGGCTATTCCAGCCCTCAACAGCTCCTGCGGGGAGAGTTCAACGTGCCGGTCGGCACCTGCTATCTCGACTCGCTGTATGAGAAACACAAAGGCCGCGTGGTGCGCGTACTTGCTGAATACAACGCGGGGCCCAGGCCACTCGGCAGGTGGATCCAAAAGATGCCCGACACGCCTGACGACCTGTTCATCGAGGGCATCGATTACAAGGAAACGCGCAGTTACGTAAAGCGCATCCTGCGGAACTACTTCATCTACCGCAAGCTCTACGGGCAATAAAAAAGGCGGCTGTTCGCCGCCTTTTAAACCAAACAAGGCGCTCACGCAGCCTTCTCGCCTACCACCTTTATGCCCATAGATTCAAGGGCTGTGGCAACGCCTTTATCGTAGCTCCTGACCCTCATAGCATAGTTAAGTGTGTCGATCGCCTTCAGCCCCTCTGCGCGGAGGGATGTTGACATCGTCTCAGCGAAGAGCGTGCCGTTCTTCCTCGCATATTCGGCGAATTTTATCATCTTTGGCTCCCTGGCGCCCATAAGGGCCGCAACCAACTTCAGCAGCTCTGCCTGGGTTACCGGCCTGCCGTCCGAGAGCACATACACCTCGTTGCCCTCGATCTTATCGATTATCCTGGCATAGATCCCGGCGAGGTCGTCCACATGTATGAGGCTCAGGTAGTTGTTGCCCGGTTCAACTATATATCCATCGCCTTTTTCAATGTCGTCGACGATACGCTTAAACCAACCACCGTTGCCGTATACAAGCGCGGGGAAGATGTTCACAAGCCCTATGCCCGTCTCCTCTGCGATCTTCTCCATTGCCTTGAACGGCTCACCCATGGCCTTGCAGAGCCCTGCGGGCTCTACTGCGTCTGCGTCGCTCACCCATTCCCCGGAACGAGCACCATAGCAGAGAATGTCATAGGTCATCAAGAATGACCTTGCCTTTCCGTTTGCCGCAGCCTTGAAGAGGTTTGTAGCCCTCTCGGCAAAGCTTCCCTGAGCACGGACATTGATATCCGAAATGTCCTCGCCATAGATTAGCGGCCGCTCAACGTTTATTACCTTGTCAGCGTCTTTGATAGCTGAGCACCATTGCCCGCCCTCAAGGACGTCTCCCACTATGTACCCACACCCTCTTTTCTCAAGGACCTTTCCCTCATTGTCGGTATTCACGAGGCCGGTCACCTGGTGTCCCCCTGCCGCAAGCTCGGACGAAACCGCCCTGCCGAGGAAACCGGAAGCCCCTGATATAAATATCTTCATAATCCACCTCCATTTTAACCATTTTCATACTATAATTATAACATTACACCCGAAAAATGCAGGGCGCGGCCTCGGTGAGAAAATACTGCAGTTAACGAATTTTGTTCATTTTAATCAAAAATGACTATCATTAAACCAGTGAAAATTGTATACTTTCACAAAATATATGTATCAAGACTCCGTTCCGCTCCGTCAACACAAGTTCCAGAAAGGTAAATTTTAGATGTTATTACGCGACAGGTTCATAAAAACCGGGCATTTTCTGTTTAAATACAGGAGCTACCAGTTCATAGCCATCATCCTGATACTTTTCATGGAACGAAACAATTTCCATGACGTCCATGAAAATGTTTACTACGACATTTCTCTGCGTGGCGGTCACTTTCGTCGGGATACTGATCCGCGCACTTACCGTCGGCTTTGTCCATGAAAAGACGTCCGGCAGGAACACCAAGGCCCAGAACGCCTATGAACTAAATACCACGGGTGCTTATTCGTTGGTCAGAAACCCGCTTTATGTCGGGAATTTTATAGTCTTGTTCGGCATCTCGATGCTCTCCTACAGCTTCATGGTCGTCTTCCTGAATTCTATTACGTTCATTCTCATTAACACGTTTATCATCCTGACGGAGGAGGACTACCTGCTCGGGAAGTTCGGGGACACGTACCGCGATTATGCCAGACGGGTGAACTGCGTTATCCCGTCTTTCAGGGGGTTCTGCAGGCCGGTAAGAAGCCTCGACCTGTATATGATATTGAAAAGAGAACACGACTCCTGGCTGACCGCGGTTGTAAGCCTTGTTTGCGTTGAGTTTTTCAGGGACTATTATTCCAATGTCCCGGTAATGGAGACCGGCTGGCTTGTCTTCCTCGGCGTAGGTGCGGTGGTCTGGGCGGTGCTTAAATACATGAAAAAGACAGGCAGACTGGTGCTTGCCTGATTATTTCAGTTCTAGGAGCAAAGATAAAGCCGGTAGCCATATGGTTACCGGCTTTTTAGTTTGATAAACTAACGGTCATGCAGCCTTCTTGATCTCCTCCAGGTTCTCACTGGACCATACGGATGCCTTCAGGGCCCATATGCTGTTCGGGAACTCCAGCCTTAGGTTTTCATAGGTGTTCGTCAACTGTGTTACGTCATGCGTCTTGTTGAACCTGGCTACCCCATGGTAGTACATGGCCATTGGCGCGAGGTCGCTTAGCGGGTATTTTATCAATACCTCATCGAAATGGCGCTCCGCGTCCCTATGGTTGCCTTTTTTCAGCGCAACGCGGGCTACGGCCATATCCAGATGGCCAAGGAAGTCATCCTCGGGAAGATACCCTTCCCACCTGTACACCTCCAGGCCGGTCTCGTCCGCGGCAATGAACGTAGGCGTCCACATTATGCCATAAGCGCTTGTCTCGGCCGGCCTTTCGGTCGTCTCGAAGAGCACCGGGACGAAGTTATCCTTGATTTTGTCCTTCACAGACATCTTGGTCAGGGTCTTGCTGAAGGTATTTATGCACCCTGCGCAGTGGGTGTAATGGAAAAACATCAGCATGGGCTTTCCGGTACTCGCCGAGGCGCTTTTGGCCTCTTCTATGTCCTCAAGCCAGTTTATCTCGTTGATCGTTTTCATAACGGCCTCCTGACTGCCGGTTGGTAAAACCTGATAGTTATACTCATATTATATCAGTTTCCTGGCGAGCGGGCAAATCACGGAGAAACAAAAAAGCGGAAGGGGTTACCCCTTCCGCTTTTAAAAGATCTCTTAGGTTAAAACTCAGTCCACCAGCAAGAAATGGCTGCCCGGTTCGTTGCAAATTGGACATGTATCGGGCGCCCCGCCAAGCACAGTGTTGCCGCAAACAGGGCAGACGTAGTAGTTCTTGCCTGCGTCCTTTGACATAGCTGCAAGCGCCTGGGTAAAGAGTCCGGCGTGTATCTCCTCGACCTGGTTTGCAACGTTGAAAGACCACTTCGCCTTCTTCGCGCCCTCGGTCGTGGCCTCGGCTATAAAATCCGGGTACATCTTTGTGAATTCGAAGGTCTCGCCGTTCACAGCAGCCACCAGGTTTGCCTTTGTGTCGCCAATACCGTCCATTATACCAAGGTGGTTGTGCGCGTGCACCGTCTCCGCCGCCGCGGCCGCACGGAAAAGCTTCGCTATCTGCGGGTATCCCTCTGCGTCCGCCTTCTTCGCAAATGCAAGGTACTTTCTGTTTGCCTGTGATTCGCCCGCAAAAGCCGCCTTAAGGTTGTCGAGTGTAGCCATCTTTAAAATCCTCCTTTGAGTAGTTTAGGTTATATTGTTTTCAGGTAAGAATTTTTATTAATAATAACAAAATCCAGATAATTTGGCAACTGTGATATCAGTCTCGGCGCAACACAACGTCAATGCTCAAAAATTTAAATGCCCCCGGTGAACCGGGGGCATTTTTTTTATATCTCCTGTGCGTCTTAATGGTGGATTATTGCACGCAGGTGTTGTCCTTGATGTAATAACTGCCGAGTTTGTGTTGCTCAACACGCCACTAAGCCCACCAGTTACGGAAGCGGAGCCCGTAGTGCTGAAGGTATACGGAGTCCCATCAGGCGGGAGGGCGTTGAGCACTTGGGCAACGTGCGTGCGCGCATAGATCGCCTTGGCAGCGGCATAGCGTCCCCGGCACGGTTATCGTGACAGTCCAAGTGCCGTTAGTGTTCGCGGTGTACTTTACGTCCTTTTGTCCCAGCACGACCTCCGGACCAGGATAGTGGAGGTCGGCGCCCGGCGGGTCAAAGGCGAAGACGTGCGTCCCGACCAGCGGTTTCTTGGGCGCGAACGGGGCGAACCCGAACGGTATTGTCTGGGTTATCGTCACGCCGCTCACGGTAACGAACCCGGCGCACGGACCTTCAGTAGTGACTAGTGTGGCGATGTGGTTAGAGCCGGGGTAGGTGTTTATCTTTGTGCCCGAGGCCGTAGCCGTGAAGCAGGTCTCAAATCCGTAGCCGGCGACCCCGTAATCGGATATGACGAACGAGGAATCCGTCAGGCTTGTGCCGGGCCCGATATCGACCGTGCTTGCCAGGTGGACATCATATGGGCCGCCGCAGATGTCAGTGGTCGAGAGCTCCGCGTCCATGTCGTAAGTGCCTAACGGTGCATCGCACGGGATCAGGATGGCGGGCAGGTCGTTTGTTACATTTGGCTCCTTCGTCCCCTCGAGGCTGCGGAAGGTGCCGCTGAACTTGACCGTCAGTACGTAGGTCGGGTCTGCCTCCGACGTCAGCGTTACGGTGTATGTATAGGCCTGGTTGGGCGATGCATCGTGCGTCTGGAGGTGGACTAAGACCTCGCCACCCTGGGTCCTGCTGCCGCCGAAATTCTTGAGCTCAACAGATGGCGGGTTCATGTCGGCGAGGTACGTGGCGCTTCCGGAGGCTGCCAGGCTTGTATTGGTTACAGAGCTGGGGGTTCCCGGTGTCGTAACCGAATTGATGAGCGTGATACCGTCGGCAGCCCATGTATTGTCTATGGTGTCCTTCTCCGTTGTCACGACCTCCGAAGCGGCGGCGCTGATGCTCACCGAGTCCTGGCCGTCCGTACCGACAGGGAACGTCCCGCTGGTGTATGAGGCACTGTTCGAGCTCCCGTCGAGTATCTGCGATACACTGTCAGGACCGGTTACGGTGAATGCCTTGTTACTGACGACCACTATGGTTTCCGTGTCCGTACTTGTGTAGCCCGTTATAGTCCCGTGGTCTCTTACGGCATGAAGGGCCCCCAGGACTTTGGTGTCGCTGTTCTGGTCGAATGTCCCCGAGATATTCGCGGTGGCCGTGAGCAGTCCGGAAGGGTTGCTCGAGCTGCAAGTTGGGTTCGGGGAAACTGCTAGTCCACTTACGGATGCCGTAGGCAATGTGGCCGCGCCCGACGCAGTTGCCATTGCAAGCGCGAAACACAGAACCAACGACGATAATGTAAAATCCTTCTCATATATTGCCTCTTCTTTCCTCTTTTTGAGTTTTTAGAAGTAGGCAACCCAGCCGTCTCAAAGAGACCTGTGGTTTTCCGTCCCCGCCTCACGACAGGTTTGGCTTTTCTACACAATTTTCCCAACCCTTGAGTAATCCCCTGCCTGCTTTTACCACCTCCTCCATCCAAATTTTATTTCTAAATCAGAAACCTTGCCCCCGCCCTGTAGTGGCCGCTGTCCGCTTTCGCCCACATGACCTCGGCATAAACAGGCAGGGTGTTATCAGTATTTTTTAACGGCATAGATATTCTCACTATTTCGCCCTTGTTCAGCACGCAGTCAGTGGTCAAACCCAAACCATAAGAGCTTATATCCAGGCATTGGCCTTCTCTAAGCATGGTCAGCGGCAATTCCGACTCCAATGTGAGTGATTCAAAAGAAATTTTTTGCTCAAAGGCGGTCCGTTCAGTTGTTCGTTTATTTTTTATGTTCATGGTTATTAAAATAGTTTAATTTTAAAACAAAGTAAATCCCTCGGAAGTGGGATTTTGTATTCTTTTTTATACTACTTGATATATCCTTTCAACCCCTCTCTGAGCATTAATGCGCATCTAATATAGCTTGACTTCGCGCAATTTATAACACATATTTAGTTAACATCCTTCTTAAGCCCTTTAACCTCTTATGTTTAATTATGTTTGGCATGTTTATTGCCTTCATTATAATGATTGGGTTTCTTTTTTGACTTAATAAGAGTCAGGAGGAATGGAGGTCTTTTAAAGATGAAAAGTCTCTCACAAATAATTGAAATGCGTTCGACTCCAGGGATATTCATATTTGACCTGGACAACAGGCTTCTCTATTCCAATACAGCCGCGTTGGGCATAATGCAGGGCCTTAGAAACGTTGAAGAAAAAAGAGATACCCAAATACCAGATATCCTGGATGAAGCCAAAAGTCTCTGCGACGACCTGAAAAAAATGGATGTTGTTTCAAATTGCAGGTCCCTGGAGATCGAGTCCGGCCAACATTTTTCTTTAAGAGCTTTCTTTATCGGCAATCATGAGGACAACAGCAACCCAACCAATATCATGGTGCTGATAGAAAACATTACTCAGAGACATAGCATAAACTTAGATAACGCCCGGGTGGATTTCACTCTGACAAAAAGGGAACTTGAAGTGTTAAGGTTGATATGCGAAGGGTTTACTAACAGGAAGATATCGGAGACATTGTTTATAAGCGAATATACGGTCAAGGATCATATCAAGAAGATCATGAAAAAGATGGAAGTTGCATCTAGGAGCGAGATAATGGCCGGACTGGGATAACCTGATTTTTCAGTAATTAATAAAGAAGCGGGGTTCCCCCCGCTTTTTTATTGAATTATGGCCGAGGCCGACGGCTACCGTTTTAGCGCCCTCGCCCCGATGTCCTTCCGGTAGTGGATCCCGTCGAAGTGTATCTTGCCCATGCACTCGTACGCGCGCTCTATCGCCTGTGCGACGGTGTCGCCGAGCCCCGTGACGCCGAGTATGCGCCCGCCGTTCGTCACCACCCTGCCGTCCTTGTCGGCAGTGCCGCCGTGGAAGACGAATGTGTCCGGCAGCCTTGCGGCCTCGTCCAGCCCGCTGATGGGGAAGCCCTTCTCGTAAGAGCCGGGGTATCCCTTCGCCGCCGCAACGACACAGACTGCCGCCTGATCCTTCCAGCTAACCATCTCCGGCTTCAAGGCGCCTTCCGACACGGCCGTCATGATATCCACCAGGTCGGAGTCCAACCGCATAAGTATCGGCTGGGCCTCCGGGTCGCCGAAGCGTACGTTGAACTCAAGCACCTTCGGGCCGTTCTCGGTCACCATTATACCGGCGTAGAGCACGCCCTTGTATGGCACACCCTCGTTCTTCATGCCGCGCACGGTGGGTATCATCACCTCACGCATTATCCGCTCCGTAAGCTCGGGCGTCACGACGGGCGCGGGCGAGTACGCGCCCATGCCGCCGGTGTTCGGCCCCTTGTCGTTGTCGTATATCCGTTTGTGGTCCTGGGACGACGCCATCGGCACGACGGTCTCGCCGTCCGAGAAGGCCATGAAGCTGGCCTCTTCGCCCTTGAGGCATTCCTCGATGATCACGCGGTTGCCGGAGTCCCCGAATGCGCGCTTGCGCATTATCAGGTCCACCGCCTCAAGCGCCTCATCTGTCGTGGTCGCCACGATGACGCCCTTGCCAGCCGCCAGACCGTCCGCCTTCACGACGATGGGCGCGCCTTTTAGGCGTACGTAGTTTTCCGCCTCGATGGGCGAGTAGAAGGTCTTGTATTCCGCAGACGGGATGTTGTAGCGGCGCATCAGGTCCTTGGAGAATACCTTGGAACCCTCAAGCTCCGCCGCCGCGCGGCTGACGCCGAAGATCTTCTTGCCCTCTTTCTCGAAGAGGTCAACGATTCCCAGCGTAAGCGGGGCCTCCGGGCCGACGACTGTGAGGTCTATGCCCTCGAACCGCGCGAAGTTCAGGAGGTCCTGTACCCGGTCGGCCTTTATGTTCACGCACTCGGCCATCTTGCCTATGCCCGCGTTCCCCGGCGCGCAGAATATCTTTCGTACTTTCTTGCTCTGCGCTATCTTCCATACGAGCGCGTGCTCGCGCCCGCCACCACCTACTACAAGGACTTTCATTAATTTCCCCCCTACTTCTTCTTGAATAACTGCCTGAGTTCTTGCGGATAGTCCTGCAGGCGAGGTTTATTAAAATCGTTGAACACGTTCGTGATCACGCCTTTTTCGTCCACGGTCCAGAGGTCGAGGTCTGGGTCTTCGTCCAGGTTGGACACGGCTACCGCCTTAAACCCGGAGTCGTTGACATACGTCTGGACACTGGCGGGGAGCGGATAGGCCTTGCCGCCGCCGCTGTTTATTACAGATTTGCCGAGGTAATACGTATAGCTGCCAGACGGGGTAAACCCAAGCTCGGAAAAGCTGTCCGTGTACCGTTTGTTCTTCTGGTAATAATCGAGTTCAGCCTTACATATCACCCTGAGGTTCTCTACGGCATCCTGCTGTTCGCCTCTGGCCATGTATTCAAGGTAGCCCGGCAGGAAGAACATGCCCGCCAGGAGCGAGAGCACTGCAAGAGAACCGACAATCACTATCAGTTGCTTGACCGGCGACAACCTTTTCAGGAATATCATAAGCCCTCGATGCCCAAATTATCGGACTATATCAGCCTGCTGCACCATACGCCATCATAATGCCAGATGGACGCTTTCCGTGAACTACGTTATTATGTTATGCTCGTTCGTCTAGGTGAATCTTAATTATTATTCTTCGCCTTCAAAACTATCACCACGAGAATTACCACCACGGCAACGAAGACTATCTTCAGCTCCCTATCGTACGACATGTAGAAATTCCCACCCCCACCGCCGCTGAGCTTGTTCACAAGCAACAGTAAGTAATCCATGCAGCCACCCCCAATCTTGCGATTGCAGAAGACTAGTGCCTGAAATGACGCATCCCGGTGAACACCATCGCAATGTTGTACTCGTTCGCAGCGGCTATAACCTCGTCATCCTTGATGGAACCGCCCGGCTCGATTATCGCCGTGACGCCGTGCTTCGCACACTCGTCCAGCCCGTCACGGAAGGGGAAGAACGCGTCCGATGCGAGCACCGCGCCCTTGGTGGGGAAGTTCGCCTTCAGCGCGCCTATGCGGGTGGAGTCAACGCGGCTCATCTGGCCCGCGCCTATGCCTATGACGTGGCTACCGTAGGAATATATGATGGCGTTGGACTTGACGTGTTTGGCCACCTTCCAAGCGAACGCGAGCCCCTTGTACTCCGCCTCGGTCGGCTTGCGTTTCGTGACAACCTTCAGCTTCTTCACATTCTCGATCTTGCCCAGGTCGTAGTCCTGTATTATCATGCCGCCCACGACGCGCTTCATGTCAAACCCGCTGCGCGGCCCGCGCATATTCGGCCCGATGTCGAGCAGGCGGATGTTGCCCTTCTTCTTGAAAAGCGCCAGAGCCTTCTTATCGTAGCCCGGGGCGATGACAACTTCGACGAACGTGGAGGTTATCTCGCGCGCCGTCTCCTCGTCCACGGGGCGGTTGAACGCCAGCACGCCGCCGAAAGCGGATACCGGGTCGATCTCGCGCGCCTTAACATACGCCTCCCAGAGGTTGGGGTCGGTGGCGACGCCGCACGGGTTGTTGTGCTTTACTATTACGGACACCGGCTCGTCGAACTCCTTGGCCACCTCAAGTGCGGAGTTTGCGTCCAGGTAGTTGTTGAACGACATCTCCTTGCCCTGAAGCTGGCAGGCGGTGGCGACGGACGGCTCGGTCAGGAACGGCTCGCGGTAGAATGCGCCTGCCTGGTGCGGGTTCTCGCCGTAGCGCAGGTCCTGCGCCTTTATCAGCGGGAGCGAGCTGAATATTGGGAACTTGCTCTCCGACTGCGCCCAGCTTCGCGAACATCTCCGGTACCTTCTCGGGGTACGCCTTGCCGCGTGCGGGCTTTAGCGTGTTCTTGTGGAACAGCGGGTACTCGGTGTCCACGCCGCCTGTGGCGCGGAAGAAGCTGGATATCATGGTGTCGTAGGCCGCGGTGTGCGCGAATGCCTTCGCGGCGAGCTGGAAGCGGGTCTTGGCGGATATGCCGCCGCCATCCATCTCCTTTATGATGCCCGCATAGTCCGCCGGGTCGACCACCACTGCAACGTCGTTGAAGTTCTTGGACGCGGAGCGCAGCATTGCCGGGCCGCCGATGTCGATGTTCTCGATCGCGTCCTCAAACGTCGCGCCCTCTTTCTTTATCGTGGCCTCAAACGGGTAGAGGTTCACGACGACCATATCGATGGCCTCTATGCCGTGCTCCTTCATCTGCGCCTTGTGCGACTTGTCCGCGCGGCGTCCCAGAATACCGCCGTGCACCTTCGGGTGCAGCGTCTTTACGCGGCCATCCAGCATCTCCGGGAAGCCGGTGAACTCCGAGACGTCCTTCACCTTCACCTTCGCGTCGCGCAGGGCCTTGGCCGTACCGCCGGTTGAGAGTATCTCCACGCCCCTTTTGACCAGCTTCTTCGCGAAATCCACAACACCCGTCTTGTCCGAAACGCTTATGAGCGCACGCGTTATTTTTGCCATGATCTAAGAACCTCCCTTGAAAAATAAGTCTCGCCTTTCTTGTAAGAAAGCGCGGCCCAAAGAACTTTAATTTCCCGGCGCGACGACTGACAGAGTAAAGCTGCCTTCGCCGATATACCTTTGCGCGACCCGTTTAACGTCCTCCGCAGTTACCTTTTTGATGCTCTGTATGTATTTCGACGTATCCTTCTCGCCAGAGACGACGGCCCAGTATCCAAGCGAATACCCAAGTCCTTCGGCCGTCTCGCTCTCCTGCATCTGGAGCGTCTCTATACGTGCCACCGCCCTGGCAACCTCGTCATCCGTGACTAGGTCCTCGTCCTTCAGCCTGTTTATCTGGCGAAGCAGCTCGTCCGTGACCTGGCTTAGGTTGTCGCCGTCGGTCAGGTCCGCGAACACCATGAACATGCCCTGGTCTTTCATAGGTACAAGTTCGGAGCGTATGTTGTAGGCTATGCCGCGCCTCTCTCTCAGTTCAAGGGACAGCCTCGAACCTTTACCGCCCCCAAGTATCTCACTCAGTACCTCAAGCGGGTAGATGTCAGGGTCGTTTGCCGGGCATACCCGCCATCCATATGCGGCATAGGTGAGCTTGACCGGGAGCGATACGGTCTTCGTCCTTTTGATAACCTGCTGGCCCTCCAGGGGAAACTTCAGGTTCACGGGTTTTACCGGCAGGAGTTTTCCGAAAGTTTTTTCCACCACGGACTTCGCGGCAGCGGGCTCTATATTCCCCGTGATCACAACCACCATATTGGCCGGTATATAAAAACGCGAGTAATACGTTTTTACGTCCTGAAGCGTTATCTGGGCAACATCCGATACCGTACCTGTAATAGGGTATTTGTAGGGATGGTAACGGTATGACTGGCTGAACATGTTCTCCACAAGAAGCATGTCCGGGTCGCGCTCCCTCTGTTTTATCTCAAGACCAACAGCCTTGCGTTCCTTCTCAAACTGCTCAGGGGCAAAAGACGGGTAGGCCACAAGGTCGTAGAGTATACCCTCAGCCCGCTCCCATCCCGGCCCGGACGGCACGGTTGCGCCAAGGTATGTAAAGTCACGGCCCGTATGCCCGAAGAGCGTGCCACCCATGCTTTCTATGTAGAACTCCGCCTTGCCGGGCGGCAGATGGGAGGAACCCTTGAGTATCACATGTTCCGACAGGTGCGCAAGGCCCTGCTTGTCTTTCGGGTCGGACGCGCTCCCGGCCGACAGCCATACCTGTACCGAGGTAGGGCCCGGCCTTTTAAAATCATTCACGATAAGCATCACGCCGTTCGGCAAGGCAAACGAGCGGAACGGGCTTTTGTCAACGACCGGCTCGGCCGTACGGCCGACATACGTCCCGGACGACGAGCAGCCGGTAAATGCCAGTATCAAGAATAGTCCCGCGGAAAAAGCGACACGCCACATTATTAGCCTTCTGAAATGATAGGATGGAAAATCGAAAGGTAATGTTAACATAGAACAAAATCATTGGCAATCAATTTGAGCCCGAGCTTGACAAGCAATTTCAAGGGTTTATAATTAATTATAATCCATCGGGGTCAAATTCATGGGACGACGATACAGGGTGTTCGGGACCACCGCCGATGTTGGAGTGACGTCCAGAGGGCGAGACCTGAGAGAGGCATTTGAAAACCAGGCTGCCGGCATGTTCTCCGTTATGGTCGACCTGCGGACGGTCGCGGCTGTGCAGTCCTTCAGGGTAAAGGCTTCAGGCCACGATAATGAGTCCCTCCTTGCCTCCTTCCTCGAGGAGCTTTTGTATTTATTCGACACAAAACAGGTTTTTCTTAAGGAGTTCCAAATAACAGGACTTAACGGCTTCACCCTGACCGCTGAGGCGAAGGGGGAGGACATGGATCCGCAGAGGCACATTATAAAGACCCCGATAAAGGCGGTCACATACCATATGCTGAAGGTCGAAGATTCACCAGGAACGGTAAGAACGACGGTCGTATACGATATTTAAAGGGAGGCCAGAATGGCCGGTAAACTGATCCGTCTGGACGAATACCGCTGGGAAGTACCCAAAGATTACAAGCCCGGGATGCGCGTACATGGCATAATCTATGCCAACGACGAGCTTATGGCGAACATCAATAAGGACCAGTCGGTTGACCAGGTGGCAAACGCCGCGATGCTGCCGGGCATCGTAAAGGCGTCACTCGCCATGCCGGACATGCATTTCGGGTATGGGCTGCCCATAGGCGGGGTCGTAGCCACAAACATGAACGACGGGGTCATAACGCCAGGTGGGGTCGGCTTCGACATAAACTGCGGCGTAAGGACCCTTCGCACCAACCTCACAAGGGCGGATATAAAGGACAAGCTCAAGCAACTGGTGGAAGGGATGTTCGCAAACATTCCTACCGGCGTCGGCTCCAAGGGCGCATTGAGGCTCTCCAGGGCGGAGTTCGAGAAGATGCTGGTGAAAGGCGCACGGTGGGCGGTCGAAAACGGCTACGGCAGCCTCGACGACCTGGAGCGCATCGAGGCCGGTGGTGCAATAGATGGGGCTGACCCTGACAAGGTTAGCGAGAAGGCATATGAACGCGGCAGGGGCCAGGTCGGGACACTGGGCTCTGGCAATCATTTCGCAGAGATACAGTATGTCCAGCGGATATTCGACGAAGACGCCGCAAACGTGATGGGCCTTTGGGAAGGCCAGGTGCTGGTGATGATACATACCGGCTCGCGAGGCTTCGGACACCAGGTATGCACGGACTACCTGAAGGTGATGGAGGCATCGACCAGAAAATACGGCTTCAATCTGCCCGACCGTCAGCTTGCATGCGCCCCGATCGGCTCTGACGAGGGTACCGACTACCTCGCCGCAATGCGGGCCGCAGCAAACTTCGGCTTCACGAACCGGCAGGTGATCATGCACTGGGTCCGTGAGACGTTCATGAAGGTGCTGGGCATATCCCCACGCGAGCTTGGCATGTCTCTGCTCTACGACGTCGCGCACAACATAGTAAAGTTCGAGGAGCACGTTGTGGACGGCAAACAGATGACTCTTGCAGTCCACAGAAAGGGCGCGACCCGCGCATTCCCTCCGGGCCACAAGGAGATACCGCAGGTTTACCGGGAAATCGGTCAGCCGGTAATAATCCCAGGAGACATGGGCACTGCGTCCTACATATTAGCAGGGACAGATACGGGCATGGCGGAGACATTCGGAAGCGCATGCCATGGTGCAGGGAGGGTTATGTCAAGGGCGGCGGCTGTCCGGGCGGCGAAGGGGCGCGCAATCGAACGTGAGCTAGAGGACGTGGGCATAATCGCCCGTTACACCGGGCGCGACGCCCTCAAGGAGGAAATGCCGGAAGCCTATAAAAATATTGACCAAGTCGTCGATGTGGTGCATAATGCCGGGATTGCAAAACGGGTGGCTAAACTTAAGCCTCTCGGGGTAATCAAAGGCTGAAAAACCCTGGTTTTCTTTTACGAAAAAGAAGACCAGCAAAAGAAAACGTATAATTAAAGGATAAAATTGGTCGAGAAAATCGCGGTAATCGGTGGAGGCAGCTGGGGCACGACGTTGGCGGCCCTGCTTGGCAGAAAAGGGCCACGACGTCACCTTGTGGGTATATGAGGAAGACCTGGCAGAGCGCATGCGCAGCACCCGGGTAAACGACCTCTATCTGCCAGGCTTTGAACTGCCGGAGAACCTGAAGGTCGACTCCCGCCTCGGGGAATCGGTAAAAGACAAAGATATAATAGTTACCGTCACGCCCTCACATGTCACGCGAAACATCCTGACTGGACTACTGCCGGATGCCAAAGAGGACGCTGTCTTTGTCTCTGCCTCCAAGGGCATCGAGAACGACAGCCTCATGACTATGAACGACGTGATGGAGGACGTACTGCCCAAAGATCTTCCACCACCGCCTAACCTTCCTCTCCGGCCCGAGTTTCGCAAAAGAGGTCTGCAAGAAGATGCCAACTGCGGTCTCGGTAGCTTCACGAAACCCGGAGGCGGCTCAAAGGGTCCAAAATACTTTCAACTGCGACTATTTCAGGGTGTACACCAACCCGGACGTTATAGGGGTGGAGCTTGGCGGCGCGCTCAAAAACGTTATAGCCATCGCAGCGGGCTGTTCCGACGGGCTCGGGTACGGGCATAACACGCGCGCGGCGCTTATTACGCGCGGCCTTTCGGAGATAGCAAGACTTGGCATGGCAATGGGTGCCAACCCCCTCACTTTTTCCGGCCTTTCCGGAATGGGTGACCTTGTCCTGACCTGTACCGGGGAGCTCAGCCGAAACCGGACCGTCGGTTTCAGGCTTGGGCAGGGCGCAAAGCTTAATGATATCCTGTCCGAGATGAAGATGGTTGCGGAAGGCGTCAAGACCACAAAGTCCGCATACGACCTTTCCCGTAGATACTCCGTAACCATGCCGATAACCGAGCAGGTTTACAAGCTCCTCTATGAGGAGAAAGAACCGGGGCAGGTCGTACGCGACCTGATGGGCAGGGACCTGAAAAGCGAGTTGGGATGAATACGGACAGCCTCAAAAAGCTCCTCTCAGAAGTGCGTTCCGGCAAGGTTGACGTAAAAGATGCCATGACCGCACTCAGGCACCTGCCGTTCGAGGACATCGAGTTCGCCGTGGTGGACCACCACAGGCACCTCAGGCAGGGCGCGCCCGAGGTCATATACTGCGAGGGAAAGACAGTCCCGCAGGTGCGCGCTATCGCCCAGAAAATGATAGAACAGGGCGCCGACGTGCTTGCAACAAGGGCGGATAAGGATGTATATAAATCCCTGAAGGCGCTCGACAAGCGGGCAGTTTATAACGAGTCAGCCCGGACTGTAGTCATAGAACACAAGAAAAAGAAACCAACCGAGGGCACGGTGCTTGTCGTCACGGCAGGGACCACCGACATACCGGTGGGCGAAGAGGCGGCCGTCACCGCGCGGGCGATGGGAAGCCGGGTCGAGACGATGTACGACGTCGGTGTCTCTGGCATCCACCGCCTTTTCAGCAGAAAGGACACGCTCTATTCGGCGCGGGTTATAGTGGTAGTCGCGGGAATGGACGGCGCGCTCCCGTCCGTCGTGGGCGGGCTGGTGGACAAGCCCGTCATTGCGGTGCCCACCTCGGTCGGATACGGGGCCTCTTTCGGCGGAATAGCCGCGCTCCTTACAATGCTGAACTCATGCGCGCCCGGCATCGCGGTCGTAAACATAGACAACGGGTTCGGCGCTGGCTGCATGGCGCACAAGATAAACCTGATGGGCGAAAAGGAATAGACCGTACGTTCTTTTCAGGTGAAAAGAACGTACCAAAGAAAAGCCAGTTAAAAATTCTTTGGCACTACCTTTCTTTCAAGAAAGGCAGGCAGGATGAAATTTCTTGAAAATAGTTTATTTTGATTGTTTTTGCGGGATATCCGGAGACATGGTGCTTGGGGCGCTGGCGGACGCCGGGCTCGACTTTAAGGCATGGCTTGGTGAGGTCGAGAAGCTGGGCCTGAGCGGGTATGACATCTCAAAGAAGAAGGTGAAACGCGCCGGGCTCGCCGGGACGAAGGTCACGATAAAAGTGACACAGCCCCAGCCTGTGAGGCATCTGGCCGAGATCGAGCGGCTTATAGGCAAATCAAAGATATCGACTGCCGCAAAAGAAAAGAGCCTGCGGGTATTCAAGCGTCTCGGCGAAGCCGAGTCCAAGGCGCACGGCGTAGCTGTCGAAAAGGTACACTTCCACGAGGTAGGCGCAGTGGATTCGATAATCGACATCGTAGGCTCCACAATCGCGCTTGAGATGATGGGCATAGAGGACGTAATGTCCTCTCCCTTGAACCTCGGTTCAGGCACTGTAAAGTTCTCTCACGGGACATTCCCGGTGCCGGCGCCGGCAACCGCTGCGTTGATAAAGGGTTTCCCCGCGTATGCGTCGGAGATAAAAGCGGAGCTTACCACCCCGACCGGTGCCGCGTTGATGACAACTCTGGCCAAAGGCTCAGGGCCGATGCCCAACATTGCTACTGAGAAGATAGGCTACGGGGCGGGAGACAGGGAACTTCATGAAATACCGAACATGCTGCGGGTGTTCATAGGGAAATCCGCAGGGTCGTACGAACTGGACACTGTAAACATCATCGAGACCAACATTGACGACATGGACCCGCGTATCTATGGATATGTAATGGAGCGCCTGTTTGCGGCAGGTGCGGTCGACGTCTGGCTCACCCCGATCGTGATGAAGAAGTCCAGGCCGGGCGTCACCCTGTCGGCCATAGCCGACTCATCCAAGACCTCCTCCCTGGTGGATATAATAATGATGGAGACGACCACGTTCGGGGTCAGGATATATGAGGCAAGCCGTAGGAAGCTTGCCCGTGAATTTAAAGAGGTCAGCTCGAAATACGGCAAGGTCTCTGTTAAGGCTGGCGTGATAGGCGGCAAAACGGTAAAGGCCGTACCGGAGTATGAGGACGTTAAGGCTGCCGCAATGAAGTCCGGCCGGCCTTTCAGGGATATACTTGATTCCATGACACGTAAAGAAAGCTGACGCCGTAATTGGTTCCCAAGAGGAGGAGCATTATGGTTTTACGGGCCTTGTCTGCCGCATTTGCGGCAATCGTTATCTCATTGATCACACTGCCTGCCATGGCCGCAGCAGCTCAGCCGTCTGAGTTCTCGGCGACAATAATCATGAAGAATGACGGCAATACTTCTAACGCAAATCTATTCTATACCCCGAAAAAACAGCGTATGGAGATGCGAGACCCTGGCTCGGATGAGAAGAGCGTCATAATATCCCGGCTCGACAAGGAAGTGGTCTGGATGCTGATGACGTCGGAAGAGATGTATATGGAGATGTCTCTCGACAACGAAAAGCAGAACCCCCTCATACAGGAACCGGGCAATATAATAAAGAGAGAACGCATCGGCAAGGATACCGTCGACGGCCACCCGACAATAAAGGAAAAAGTAACCTTCAGAAAGGACGACGGCAAAAAGGACAGTATATATTCCTGGACTGCAACCGACCTGGGCTGGGCAGTCAAGGCAGAGGCCTTGGACGGCTCCTGGAGCTACACATTCAAAGACATAAAGAAGGGCAGACAGGACCCGGAGCTTTTCGAGGTACCAAAGGGATACAAACGGATGTCGGGCCTCCAGCCGCCTGCCGAATCATATGCAGACCCTGAACCGCCTCGCCCTGATTACCCGTCGCCCCCGGAACCCTATGTTCCCGATATCCCGTCACCGCCAATTCCCTGGTAAAAGAGAGGAGAGTTTTTTGAAAAAAATATTATTTGCTGTTTTAATGCTTTTGGTTATGGTATCAGCCTCCTTTGCCGCAAACGCGCCAACTCCAAAATCGGCGAAAGCAAAAGCAATCTACGAGAAGGCGATCGCGGCGGGCAGCCATGGCAATTTCAAGGATGCACTGAACGACTTTAAAAAGGTTGCGGAAATGGAGCCTACGTACGCACCGGCCTACAACGGCTGGGGGCTCTGCCTGACAAAGCTCGGGAAACACAAGGAGGCAACCGGAAAGTTCCGTAAGGCCGTAGAACTTGACCCAAAGATGGCAAAGGCGTATTACAACTGGGGCCTGGCCCTTGGCAGCATGAAAGACTACGCAGGGGCATCCGAGAAATTCAAAAAGACCGTAGAACTTGAGCCTAAATTCCCGCCTGCCTATGAGTCATGGGGCCTTTCGCTGGTCGAACTCGGGAAATATGACGAGGCGATAGAGAAGTTCAGAAAAATATCCCAGCTTGATCCGAAACGGACCAACGATATAAACAAGATAATTGCAAAAGTACAGAAGATGAAGACGTCAAAACCCATAAAGAGAAAAAAGAAATGAGGACACTCCGTCTTGCGCTCGCACAGGTCAACTGCACCGTAGGAGACCTGCAAGGGAACAGGGACAGGATAACCGGATTCATCGACCAGGCAAAAGCCGTGGGCGCAGACATCGTAGCCTTCCCGGAGCTTGCCGTCACCGGATACCCGCCTGAGGACCTGCTTTTAAAGCCGCGCTTCATCGAGGACAACCTTAAGGTCCTCAAGGAGATAATAGCGGCATCCGAAGGCATCACATCCATCGTCGGCTTCGTTGACAAGGTGGACGACATATACAACGCCGCCGCTATAATATCAGACGGCAGGCTCATCGACGTCTACCACAAGGCGCACCTCCCGAACTATGGGGTCTTCGACGAATACAGGTATTTTCAGGCAGGCAAAGGGTATTCGATCTATACCATAGGCGGCGTCAAGGTAGGTGTCAACATCTGCGAAGACATATGGTACCCGGACGGGCCGGCCCGCTCCCAGGCGCTATCCGGGGCTGAAGTTATAATAAACATCAACGCATCTCCCTACCACAAGGGGAAGTGGAAGTTCCGCAGGCACATGCTCACAACCAGGGCCTCGGACAACGTGGCCATCATAGCATATACCAACATGGTTGGCGGACAGGACGAGCTCGTATTCGACGGCCACAGCATGGTGTTCGACGAAAAGGGGAAGATGGTCGCGCAAGGGCCCCAGTTCGCCGAAGCGCTCGTGCTTGTCGACCTGGACGTCGACGGCGTGTTCCACGGCAGGCTGCTCGACCCGAGGAACCGCCAGGAGCGTCTAGCCCACAGCGGCTGCACCATAAAGACTATACCACTACCTGCAAAGGCCCCCGGCAGAAAGAAGAAGCTCGCGCCTGCAAAAATAACCGAACCCTTCGACGTAATGGAGGAGGTGTTCCGGGCGCTGGTCACCGGTACCCACGACTACACTTTCAAGAACGGGTTCAAGAAGGCCGTCGTCTCGCTCTCCGGCGGCATAGACTCGTCACTCGTTGCGGCGGTGGCGGTTGAGGCGCTCGGTAAGGAGCACGTAGTCGGCACATTCTTCCCGTTCAAGTACACCTCGAAGGAAAGCGCCCAGGATGCGCGCGCGCTTGCCGAGAACCTCGGCATAAAGCTGATCGAGATCCCGATTGCAACTGCATATGAGAGCATAATGTCAAGCCTGAAGGAATCCTTTGGTAACCTTAAGCCGGACGTGACCGAGGAGAACCTGCAGGCGCGCCTGCGCGGCAACCTCCTGATGTCGCTCTCGAACAAGTTCGGGTGGCTGGTGCTGACAACCGGCAACAAGAGCGAGATGTCTACAGGCTACGCCACGCTCTACGGCGACATGGCCGGCGGCTTTGCCGTGATAAAGGACGTGCCAAAGACGATGGTATACGAGCTCTCCAAGCACATAAACGACGATGGCAGGACGTGAGATAATCCCGCAGAGGGTTATCACCAAAGAGCCGTCGGCCGAGCTTGCGCCCGGGCAGAAAGACTCCGACTCCCTCCCGCCCTATGACATCCTCGACCCGATCCTGAAGGCGTACGTCGAGGACGACCGGGGCTACGAGGAGATGGTCGCGATGGGTTTTGACAAGGATGCCGTAAAACGGGTGATAAAGCTCGTGGACTGCAGCGAATACAAGCGCAGGCAGTCCCCTCCCGGCATAAAGATAACCACGCGCGGCCTGGGCAAGGACAGGCGTTTCCCGATAACAAACCGGTATAAAAGCTTCTGATGCCCTCAGGCTCCCTCTACATCGTCGCAACTCCCATAGGCAACCTCGAAGACATAACGCTCCGGGCGCTCCGCATCCTGGGCGAAGTTTCCCTGATAGCAGCGGAAGACACGCGCCACACACAGAAACTGCTCACCCATTTCAGCATAGCCAGACCGCTTACCAGCTATCACGACCACAACAAAGAGCAGAAGGCCGAGGTGCTGGTCGCACGCCTTAAGGAAGGCGGGGACGTGGCGCTGGTCTCGGATGCCGGTACCCCCGGCATATCGGACCCGGGCTACTACATTATCAACCGGGCTATCGAAGAAGGAATAAGAGTAGTACCCATCCCTGGTGCGACCGCCGCACTATCTGCACTTTCCGTCTCAGGCCTGCCGACCGACTCATTCGTGTTCGAGGGTTTCCTGCCCCCAAAGAAGGGCAAAAGAACTTCAAAATTGAAGGCTTTGTCGGATGAACCGCGCACGATCATCCTGTACGAGGCCCCGCACAGGATACTTGAGACGCTGGGCGACATGCGAGACGTCCTGGGCGACAGGCGCATAGTGCTTGCGAGAGAGATAACAAAAATACACGAAGAGGTCTTGCGCGGAAAAATTAATGATATAATTGATTCATTGTCGAACCGCTCCGTAAAGGGTGAGATAACACTCGTGGTCGAGGGCAAGACCGGGGACGACCCGGAGCTTTCGGTCCTTTCCCTTTCCGACCATGTCGCCAAGCTGGTGCGCGAGGAAGGTATTACAAAAAAAGACGCCATGGAGATGGTGGCAAAGCTGCGTGGAGTGCCAAAGAAGCGGGTCTACGAAGAAGTATTGACCAACAAACCAACAGGTGGCCCAGAATGAGAAAATTATTATTCGCCCTTTCCTTTATCATCCTTGTATCCTCAGCACCCGCCTTCGGGGCGGGTTTCGAGAACGTCAAGGAGTACACCCTCGACAACGGGCTGAAGGTGCTGCTCCTTGAGGAGCACAAGGCCCCGGTGGCCGTATTCCAGATATGGTACAAGGTCGGCTCGCGCTACGAGCCGTACGACAAGGCCGGCATATCGCACATGCTGGAGCACATGATGTTCCGCGGCACGAAGAAATACGGCCCAAAGACCTTCTCGCAGACCGTGCAGAGGTACGGCGGAAGCGACAACGCCTTCACCAGCCAGGACTACACCGCCTACTTCCAGACCTTCTCCTCCGACAGGATATGGCTTTCGCTGGACCTTGAGTCCGACAGGATGAAGGGCCTTCTACTGAACGAAAAGGAGTTCCTGAACGAAAGGAACGTAGTCGCGGAAGAACGCCGTATGCGCACCGACAACGACCCTGAGTCGGCGCTGGGCGAAGAGACCCAGGCGGCAGCGTTCGTGGCGCACCCATACCACTGGCCCGTTATCGGCTTTATGACGGATATACAGAACTACACGATCGAGGACGTAAGAAAACATTACAACCTGTTCTACGAGCCCAACAACGCGACTATAGTAATCGTCGGGGACATCGATTCGGAAAAGATGATATCCGAAATTAAAAAATACTTTGGGCCGATAAAGAAAGGCCCTGAGCCGCCGAAGGTTGTCGTGGTCGAACCGGAGCAGAAGGGCGAACGCAGGGTAACCCTAAAGAAGGAGGCCCAGCTCCCAACCGTCTACGCGCTTTACCACACGCCCACCGCAACCCACCCGGACAATTTTGCCCTGGACATGGTTGAAATGATATTGTCTGGCGGCAAGAGCGCGCGGCTCTACAAAAGCCTCGTATACGACAAACAGATCGCCCAGTATGCGGGCGCAGGTTACGACTCGGTAGCCAAGGACCCGGAGACATTTACATTCTCCGCAGGAGTCATGCCCGGGAAGACTTCTGAAGAGGTGGAAAAGGCCATCTATGACGAGATCGAGAAGCTGAAAAAAGTGCCGGTAATAAAAGCTGGAACTCACTTTACCATTGATACTAATTTTAAGATAGAGGCGCAGTGAGAAGAACAAATACCACCCGGAAAAAGTGGAAACTGACCACAATGGGCAGGTTGGCGTCGCCTTCGAAAGCCAGGACAAGAATACCACTCATCGCACCGGGACTAGTGCCAAGGTAGGCTGTGGGGCCATCCAGGATCTGAAGTCGGGTAAATACAATTGAAAGAATCAACCCAACTCCCACCAGGGTAACGGTCGAGGTGAGAATAGGAATATACAGTTTTTTGAGATGCGGCAACATAGCTGGTTGGAAAGCAGCACCAACCATAACTCCAAGTGCTACCTGAAAGAGGAAACTGACGTCCTTTCGAGATGGCCAGAGACACTCTTCATGGTCCGCCTTCATGGTCTCCTTGAGCACCGTCGCGCGGCGTCGAGTACGGCGTCCGATTCGGTGAGGCCGAGCTTCTTCTTGAGGAAGTTGGTCTTCACGGTCTCGACCTCGGTCGGGTCGGAGAACGCGACGTACGTCGAATCCCGGTCGCTCATCACGAGCCGGTAGGTCTTGAGCAGACCCTCAGATACGCCGCATCATCAGCGTCGGGGCGGTAGATCTTGACGTCGGCGGCCCAGTCAGCCATAGGTGAACTCCTTCGCGTCCGGCTCGGCTCGGATGCCGCGCTCGCCACAGATCCTAGACGCCTTGAGCGGACGGCCGTCGGCAACCATCGCAATCCGGTGGTGCGGGTGGCGGGCCGGCGGCCGCCGGGCTCACTCCAGCGCGTTGAAGGCCGTGCAGAGCCGGGTGGCGAGGGCTGCGGCGAAGAGGACGCCGAGCGCGGGATTTCACCGTCAACGCCCTGTACTACTGCCCGCTCGACCGGCAGGTCATCGACTACGTGGGAGGGTACGCCGATATCCGGCAGCGCAAGCTGCGCACGCTCATCCCCGCGGAGGCCTCCTTCAGCGAAGACCCGTGCGCATGATCCGCGCGGTGAAGTACGCCGCCCTCATGCAGTTCCCCGTGCCGTTCTCAATGTCCCTCCTGATCCGCCGCTGCCGCGCCTCTCTTCTCAACTGCTCCCGTGAGCGGGTAACAGAGGAGATGTACAAGGTCCTGACCTCAGGCGGCGCGGCGGGCATCTTCGAGCTGGGGTTCCGGCTGCACTTATTCGAGACGATATTCCCGGCCATCGCGTCGGGCTTGCGGGAGAAAAGGGTGAAGCTTGCCGTTGCCCCCCTCGGGGAGAGGCTTCGAAGGCTGGACGCGGAATACGCGGAGGGTCGGTTGCTCCCCCGAACCGCGATGTTCGGCTTCTTGTTCCGGGACCTTGTTGCTGCCCAAGAAGACCTCTTGCGGGACCCTGAGGCCAAGTTCCTGATCCAGCAGTACCTTCGCACTGTGTCGGAGCCGCTTTTCCCGTCCAAGAGGGACCTTGGAGAGGCGGCGGAAAGCCTCGAGGAGGAGATACGCGCCCGCCGTCCGAGCAGCCCTCACGAACCGCGTGGACAGCAAGGCGCCGCCCGGTGACGGGAGGGGTCGCCGGCGGTCCCGTTCGCCGCCGGCGTCAACGCCGAAGGCGGAGGAAGCAGGAAACGTGGCAGGAGGCGGGGCCGCGGCGTCGGGCAGGACCATGGGGCCGGTCAGCGTGCCACGGCCAAGCCTGGCAGGCGGAAAGCGGCCGCTACTTCGCGGCCGCCATCCTCTTCAGCAGCGCGTCCACCTTGTCGCCGTAGGCTGCCGGGTCCGCTGCTTGGCGAAGGTGAGATACTTCGTGGCATCCGCGCTCTTTCCCGCCGCAAAGAGTTCACGCCGAGGGCGTAGTTGATGATGGCGGCGTTGGCGCCGAGCTGGAACGCCTTCAGGTACTGCTCCTCCGCCTTTGCGTAGTCCTTGCGGGAGTAGGCGATCAGCCCGAGGTAGTACCAGGCGGTGCTGCTGGAGTCCGGCTCGAGCCCACGGCTTCGTGAAGGACGCTTCCGCGTTCGCGAGGTCTCCCTTGGCGTACTGGTCGATGCCGTCCTGCACCAGGTCGGTGGCCGTCTTCAGGGAAGCATGATATGCTCTGGAAATCCTGCTGCAGCTTCTCGTCCGGCACCCAGGAGAAGGCCCGCTTTCGCGCCTTCGTGCGAGTTGTCGTCCAGGGTGGCCCGGGGGTCGAGCGCGCTGACCGAGTCCCACACGATCCGGCTGTACTCCTGCCGGGAGGAGCAGCAGGAACTGCACCAGCCCCAGGACTGCGGGGCAGAACACTCCTTCTGCTGCCCCTGCGCCTTCTCCCGGTGAGAGTGAGGAGGTCCGAGAACGGGATCAGCTTGCTCGGGCCTCTCGCCGCGGATGATCGCCTTCAGGCCGTCCAGCCACGCGAGGTTCTGCTTCGGACGGTGAACGTGCCCGTGGCGGGATCCCACGTGGAGGCGTCGAGGTACGTGGCCACCCCTTCCCGCAGCCACACGGGAGGGTTGTCGATGAAGCCCTTGATGAACTGGATGCACCCCTGGTGGAGGAGGGACGCGGTGAACGCCTTGTCCTCCTTGGGGAAGCAGAGGAGCTCCGACCTCTCGGGATCCGACCAGGCGACGAAGACGAAATCCGTGCGCTTCTGGGAGAGCACGCTTGTCGAGGATAGGCGTTGAAGCTGTCGAGGTCCTTGAAGAGCCTGACCCGGAACTTCGCGGGGAGCGGGGAGAGGTCGAAGTGGAAGATGCCGTTGTAGAGGGCGAGGGCGGCCTCCATCCGCTGGGCGACGTCGTCCGCCTGGGCCTGGCTCGTCTCGGCGAACACGCGGTAGTGGTCGGTCTCCGCGCGTGAACTGCTGCGGCGCATCCTGCGCGAAAGCGAGGAGCGATACGCACACAAGAGACGCGAGCAACGAGGGTTTTCCGCATACGATCCTCCTCCTCATCGATCATATTCAGCGCGCCTTCGCGGCTGTCAAATAATTTTTGGTTCCCGCGCGATCCTGGTCGACGCCGGAGCGTCCGCGCGCGGCTTCGCGGGACCTGCTCCGCCGTACTCCGGGCGCACCACGGTCTTCTCCACGATCTCCTCCTCGCCCTTGCGCAGGCCCTCGCTTGCCCTTCAGCAGGATCTTCACCGACTCGAAGAAGATGTGCGGGTAGTTGCGCTTGATCTCGACGCCCGGGACGGGGATGATGTGCTTGCCCTGCTCGGCGCGGATCTTCAGCGCCCGCGCGATCTCCTCCCGCGTGGACACCTCCTCGATGCTGATGACCCGGTGAAGGGGCAGCAGGCCGAGGGTGGAGGCGATCCGCTGGATCATCTTCCGCGACGTGCCGATCACGAGCACCCGGCTGTAGCTCTGCTCGTCGAGGGCGCGGCGCACCTCCTCGATCTGGTCGGCGTTGGCGAACACCGCGGTCTTGATGGCGCTGAGGATCCCTTTTTCCCTCTTTGCCGACCTGCCGGCGATGATCTTCTGGCCCCGGATGAGAAGGCCGTCGTCGATGATCAGGTCGATGCGGAACCTGCGCGCCACCTGGCGCGCCTTGAAGCTCTTGCCCGTGCCGCTCTTGCCGACGAGCGCGAACGTGCGCGGCTTTCGGACCAGCCAGGGGAAGAGTCGTTTGAGTGGTGTGGAATGGTTTCATGCGGCGCGTGCCCGGTCCTCACCTAAAGGATATACCGGGCCTGCCCACAAGAGCCAGCCTTACGCCGCGCTGGGCG
>CAWJRJ010000013.1:0-87233 GCA_963845245.1 Nitrospirota bacterium | reverse complement strand
GCAGTTAATACTACATAAAATTCCTTGTTTTGACAAGTATTTTGCGCTATTTGCCGACGAGGCCAAGGCCCACCCCGAGCCCCTTGTCCGCGTTGCTTATGGGGTAGAGCCTGTATCCGCGTCACCCAGGGCTGGCGTACGATAAAGTCCTTCTTGTGCCAGAAGAAGACCCACGGGGCCATCTCCACCACCCGCTCCTGCGCGGCCCGGTAGAGCGCCTCGCGCTTTCTTGCGTCCGGTTCCGTCTGGGCCTTCGTTATGAGGCTGTCGAACAT
This sequence comes from Nitrospirota bacterium, assembly GCA_963845245.1. Classification (GTDB taxonomy): domain Bacteria; phylum Nitrospirota; class JACRHJ01; order JACRHJ01; family JACRHJ01; genus CAWJRJ01. The sequence continues at coordinate 86,958 of CAWJRJ010000013.1, read as the reverse complement.
CTCGTCCTTGAAGCGTGCGCGGTTGCCGGCCGAGCCGAAGTTGCCGCTGTAGAAAACCGGGTAGAGGAAGTTCTCCGGGTCCGGGTAGTCCGCCTGCCAGCTTAGCCAGAACGCGTCCGCGTCGCCGTTGTTTATCGCCTGCTTGAAGGCCGACCACTCAAGCTGGACGATCGACGCCTTTATGCCCACGGCGGCCAGGTACTGCTGTATCACCTCGACCATGTCGAGCGTCTCCTGGTCTGCTCCTATGTATATCTTCATGTCGAAGCCGTCCGGCTTGCCGGCCTGGGCAAGGTATTTTTTTGCGGCCTCAGGGTCGTACTTTATAACCGGGCTGCCCGGTGTCAGAAGCGTGCCGGGCACCGGGCCGTCGGCCAGAAGGCCGCGCCCCTCGTAGACGGTCTTCAGTATCCGTTCGCGGTCTATCGCGGCAGACACGGCCTTGCGAAGGAGCGGGTTGTCAAACGGGGCCTTCGAGCAGTTCAGCCCCAGGTAATAGGTGTTCATCCCGACCTGCGAGAGTATCAGGCCTTTCCACTTGTGGCTTTCCGTGTACCGCCTGTACTCCGGCGCGGGTATGCTCTGGACGTCGAGGTTCCCGCGTTCGAACTCCGCAACGGCGGTCAGGTCCTCCGGTATGACGCGGTAGTTTATGCCCTTGATGAGCGGCTTTTCTCCGAAGTAGGCGGCGTTTGCTGAGAGCAGCAAACGGCTTCCGTGCTCCCATATCTCAAGCCTGTACGGCCCGGTCCCGGCGGCATGGTCTGAGAAGTCCTCGCCCCATTTCTCCACATCTTCCTGAGGCACGACGTATGCGCCCGGCATCGCAAGCAGGCCCAGGAACGGCCCGAACGGGGCGGCAAGCTCGATAGTGAGAGTCTGGCCGTCGGCCTTGATGCCCGATACCTCGGACGTCTTGCCGTCCATGAACTCTTTCGCGCCGGCTATCCTGTCGAACAGCCATGTGCGCGGGGACTTGGTCTTGGGCGAGAGCACCCGCTCGAAAGAGTACTTGAAGTCGGCGGCAGTCACCTCGCGGCCGTTCTGAAATTTTACTCCGGGCCGGAGTTTGAATATATAGACTTTGCCGTCCGGGCTTATCGTGTACGACTCCGCGATGTCCGGGACGATCTTTGCGTCCGGGTCGAAGCCGACGAGGCCGTTGAATATCTTGGCCGCAATCGTGCTGCCTGCGGTGTCCACGATGGCCGCCGGGTCGAGGGTTGTCGGGTCGGATGCGAGGCGCAGGTAGAGGTAGCCGGGCAGGCGTGGCTGCTGGGAGCAGGCGGATAGTAGTATTAGGGTGACGATAAAAGAGAAAAATTTTTTAAACATAAAAGCTCAATGTCGTTTTTTTAGCCTATCGGGCTCACTCCCGGCGGTTTCCTCGTGTATTTCTAAGCTCGCTCACTGCGGGCAGCAAAACTCGCTTCGCTCAGACAGTTGCTGCCGCGACGCTCACATCGCCAAGAAATTACAACTCGGTCGCCGCAAGTGCGTTCGTCCCGACAGGCGGGGCTATTTACAAGCTTGAATAAAGGCTTGGAAAAGTTTTGTTGCTTTTTCGTCGTCCCACATACGTTCCGGGTGCCACTGCACGCCGATGGCGAACCTCTTGCCGGGAACCTCGACCGCCTCGACGATACCGTCCGGCGATACGGCGGATGCGTAGCAGGCCGTCGCCGACCGTCTTGATCGCCTGGTGGTGGAAGCTGTTCACGCGCATCATGCCCGCGCCGACTATATCCGCAAGCATGCCGCCCTCCACCTTCACCTCGTGGTAGCTATCCGCGCCCTTTTCCTTGTGGCCGCCTATGTCCTGGTGGAGCTTCCCGCCGAAGTATACGTTCATCGCCTGCACGCCCAGGCATATGCCGAGCACCGGCTTGTCCAGCGCGAGCATTTCCTTTAACAGCGCGAACTCGTAGTCTGTGCGGATATCCGGCGAGAGGCCGGTCTTCTCTGAAAGTTCCTCGCCGTAGTAGCGCGGGTGTATGTCGTCGCCGCCGGAGAGCAGCAGGCCGTCGATCCTGCCCGCGAACTCCGCAACTGCCCCGTGCTCCTCAAGGATGGGGATCATCAGCGGCATCCCGCCGAAACGGTACACGGCCTCGGCGTAGTTTCTGTCGAGGTATGCCCAGAAGCCGCCGACTCCTTCAGTTCTATGTCTTGGGTGATGCCGATTATTGGGCGCATAGATTATTTCTATAGCCTATCAGGCTCGCTCCCGGCGATTCGTTCGGGTGCGTCTAAGTTCGCTTCGCTATGCAAGCAAAACTCCTCGCACCTTCGGCACTCGTCAGACAGTTGCTTGCCAGCGACGCTACGCTTCGCTAAATCGCACCAACTCGCTCATCGCAAGTGCGCTCGTTCTGACAGGCGGTGCTCTTTAAAGACTTTCAAAGTCGACGCCTCTGGCGCGAGCGGACCTTGCGGAAGGTTAGGTCAACAAATCTTGACGAAGGCGGGCGTCAAAGTTGAAACTGTCTGAGCGAAGCGAGTTTTTCAACTTAGCCCGGCAAGTTTAGATTTGTCCGGTCCTTCCGCCGCGTAGCGAGCCCGGAGGCTACACAAACTATTTCCTCAATATCCGGCCCGAACGCTTGTCCGTCTGCCTTCCTTCGCAGACGGCGACGTCGCCGTTCACCAGCACCTGCTTTATTCCCACTGAATACTGATATGGGTCTTCAAAAGTGGCTCTGTCCGCCACCTGATGCGCATCAAATATCACAATATCGGCAAAATTACCCACTTTGATGTATCCGCGCCCTGCAAGCCCGAGCTTGTCGGCGGCCATGCCGGTAATCTTCCTGACGGCCTGCGGGAGCGTAAGCACGCCTTCCTCGCGGGCGAATTTACCCAGAACGCGCGGGAAGCTGCCGAAGCCGCGCGGATGTGGCTTGCCCTGTCTTGTGGGGCCGGACATGCCGCGCGCGGACGAGTCCGAGCCTATCATGCACCAGTCCTTTTTCAGGAACGTCCGGAGGTTGTCCTCACTCATCGAGAAGTATATGGCCTGAGTGCGGACCTCTTCTTCAATGAGGATGTCGAACAGCGCCTCGATCGGCTCCTGTCCGCGCATCACCGCCGCCTGTGCCATCGTCTTGCCCTCAAGCGGACGGTTGGCCTCGTTCACCACCGAGGATATCATCACCCTGTCCCAGTACTCCGGCACCGGGTGGCCGTCCAGCACCTCCCGCATCAGCTTCGCGCGTATCTCCGGGTCCTTCAGCCGCGCTACCTCTTCTTTTGCCCCGCCCTCGTACGACCACGCCGGGAATATCGCGTCGAGGTCGGTGCTGGCGGCGGTGTAGGGGTACCTGTCGGCGGTGACGTTCACGCCCTCGGCGCGCGCCTTCTCAATCGTCTCTATTATCTGGTTTATCTTGTGCCAGTTGGAAGGCCCGGCGGTCTTTATGTGGGATATCTGCACCGGAAGTCCGCCCTCGCGGCCGATGCGTATCGCCTCCTCTATCGCCTCGACCACCTTCGCGCCCTCGCTTCGCATATGGCTGGCGTACACACCGCCGTGGCGTGCCGCCACCTTCGCGAGGCGTATCAGTTCTTCCGTCTTGCTGTATACGCCGGGCGGGTAGATAAGTCCGGAGCTTAAACCAAACGCTCCCGCCTTCATGGCGTCGTCCAGCAGCCCTTCCATCCGTACGTACTCTTCTTCGGTCGGCTCGCGGTCGGCATAGCCCATGACGGACGCGCGGAGGTTTCCGTGGCCGCAGAATGTGGCGAAGTTCACGGCCGGGCCTCTCGCCTCAAGCTGCGCAAAGAATTCATCGAGGGTCGACCAGTTCTGCGTGAGGCCGTACTCGGCAAGGTCCTTCTTGCGTGCGTTCGCGGCATCATCCAGAAGCGGCCCGGCGGACAGGCCGCAGTTGCCGGACACCTCGGTCGTGACGCCCTGCATCACCTTGCGACTGCCCGGTCGGGTCGGCAAGCAGCGTGAACTCGGAATGCGCGTGGATGTCGATGAAGCCGGGCGCGGCGGCGAGCCCCGTGCCGTCGATGATGCGCCCGGCGTCGGATCTTTATGCCGGTGCGGATGTCGGCTATCTTGTCGCCGTCAACGAGTATGTCGGAGACGTATCCCTCAGAGCCGGTCCCGTCGTAGATTGTTATGTTTTTGATTAAGAGCATTGTTATATCTTCCTGTACACGTCTCTCGCCTCAAGCGAGGCATCCAGTTTCTTTAAGTCTTCGTCGTCGAGCTCGCGCGGGCGGTCGCGCTCCGCGTCCACTATGCAGAAGAAGCCGAACCGCTCGTCGTACGGGTTCAGAAGCTGGTGGGGAATATCCGGCGCGACGTACAGCACGTCCATGAAGTCGAGGTCGTGCACCTGGTCTTCCACGATCGCCCGGCCACGGCCGCGCGCGCAGATCACTGCATGCTCGTGGACATGCTTCTCAAGGGAGCTGTTGCCGCCCGGCTCGATCTCGAAGTAGCGCAGGTGGAACTTCGCGGGCTCGTCGCGGTTGCCTATCAGGGTGTTTCTGTCGATGCCGCACCAGCAGCCCCCGGTGTCCTTGTATTGCTCCTTCTTGACCTCGCTCCAGGAGTAGTCGGGCTGGAACTTGTGCAGGCGGCTCTTTGGCGTGTCTGACATATCGCTCCCGGCGGGCCTAGTATATCGGGTGGTCGGAAATGGCAGGGCCGCCCTTGACCAGGCCGGACTCGATGCTTTCCATTACCTTGTCGGCAATCTCCACCGGGTCGTCCAGGAAGGTTATAAGCTCCAGGTCGGCAGGCGAGACCATGCCCTCCTTCAGCATGTGGTCCCTGACCCATTCCCAGAGCCCGCCCCAGTACTTCTTGTCCACCATTATGACCGGGAACGGCTTTATCTTCATCGTCTGGATGAGCGTGAGCGCCTCGAAGCATTCGTCCATCGTGCCGAAGCCGCCGGGGAAGATGATGAACGCGGAGGAGTACTTGACCAGCATCACCTTGCGGATGAAGAAGTGCCTGAAGGTAACGACCTTCGTCAGGTACGGGTTATGCGCCTGTTCGAGGGGCAGCTCGATGTTGAGCCCGACAGACTTGCCGCCGGACTCGAACGCGCCCCGGCTTGCGGCCTCCATCAGGCCCGGCCCGCCGCCGGTTATGACGGTGATGTTGCGCTCCGCCATGACCTTGCCGAAACGGCGCGCGATCTGGTAGCGGACGTCCGACTCCTTGGAGCGCGCCGAGCCGAACACGGTCACGGAGTGTCCGACGGCTTTCAGCTGCTCGAACCCCTCGACGAACTCGGCCATTATCCGGAACATCCGCCAGGTGTCGCCGGCCTGGATCTCGTTTACTATGAACTGTTCGCGGTTTAAGTAGTTGCCGTTTGGCTTCTCGTAAGCGGGGCCGCCTTTTTCCATTCATACCTCTGTAATTACAGGATAAACATCAATGAGAATCTAATTTTATTGCAAATGTAAGTCAAATGCAAACGTATTTAACAATAAAGCCCGGCAGGATCTCCCTGCCGGGCCTTTAATGCTTTAGCGGTTTGTCTGATTCTTCTACAATCCCCCTTTAGCGCGGCTCAGTCTCCGCCTTGAATACCGGCATGAACTTGTTGAAGATGTAGAAGAGTATGTACGGCGTGACCGCCACCGATATCACGCCGCCCAGTCCTTCCTTGAATGTCTCAATGCTGGTCGGGATAACCGGGAAGTGGTAATGCATGAAGCCCATGAAGGTAAGCGAGAACGCCTGGCCGCCGATGACGACGTTCCACCTCATCATGAACACGCCGAAGAGCACGAGTATCGTGATAAGTACCGTCCGCCTGACCGTAAGGCCGGGCAGGAGCAGGAGGATGAACGGGAGCAGGTTTCCGAAGCCGTACTGCAGGATAAAGATGTTCATGAAGTCCTTGCCGTATATTACCTGGCGTAGTATGTCCCAGGACTTCTGTGCGGTATAACCCCTGAACACAAGGTCGAGGAGCTCCAGGCTTATGGCGAACACCATGAACAGAAGGAGGTATTTCGTGGTGATCTTAACCTCCATCGTCTCCATGCCCCTCATCTCCTCTACCGTCCGGACACCGTAACGCATCCTGTCCTTGTTTTTGCTTTTGGCGAGCATCTTCCTGATCTCCATCGTGATGATGTAGGTCAGGATGCAGAGCGCGATGCCGGAGACGATCGCGGACATGATGAATATGACCGGCATCAGCGGCGTCATCCAGAGCGCGTTCGCCTTGACCGAGCCGAAGATGAAGCCTGCATAACCGTGCAGGAAACAGGCGACAGGTATGCCTATGCCTGCCAGGATGGACACGGCCTTATGGTCCCTCGCGATCGCCTCCTCGCTTATGTCCCGCGCCCCCAGGGTGAGCAGGCCGAATATCTTCCCTTTGATGCCGTTTGATTCGTTCGCTGACTCGACGAAATGCTTCCTGTATACGAACCACAGCTCGGAGGCCACTATCGCCGCATAGGTAGAGAACACTATGCCGAAGGCCGCGATGGCGGAGGTGAAGTGCGGAGTCATCATCACCTCTATGCCGCGCTGCGGCTGCTGGAGGTGCAACAGGAGCGGCATCATCGCCACCGGCAGGAGCGCAAAAGAAAAGACCAGGGCGAACCGCGCGATCTCCTTGAGCTGCTTCACGCCGAAGACGTGATAGAGAGAGGAGAGCACGAAGGCTCCCGCAACGAGGCCGGTCATGAACGGGTACATGACTATCTGTATCGCCCAGTAGATATATTCATTTGGCAGGACGAAGAGTTCCTTCGTCGTCCAGAGTTCTCCGTGTACCATGCTAACGCACCTCCTTGCTGAGTCCGATGTAATACGCCTGAGGCTTCGTCCCGTATTCGTCCTTGAGGACCCCTATGCGTTCAGTCATTATGATCTTTGTCACCGGGTCGTTAAGGTCCTTGAGGTTGCCTATCTTCCTCGCCTCGAACGGGCAGGCCCCGACGCATGCGGTCTTCAGCCCCTGGCTGATACGGTGGTAGCAGAAGTTGCATTTGTCGGCCACATGGTATTTCGGGTGGAAGAAACGCGCGCCGTACGGACAACCCATCACGCAGTAGCCGCAGCCGATGCACCACGTCCTGTCGATGAGCACGACCCCGTCCGGTGTCTTGTAGGTGGCCCCTACCGGGCAGACCTGCACGCAGGGCGGGTTTTCGCACTGGTTGCACAGCTTCGGTACGAAGAATGCCTTTGTGATGTCCTCCGGGTTTATAGACTTCATCCCGTCGATGCCCTCGTCTATTCTGGGGTCGGTGAAGCCGTTTCTGGCGCCCTTCGGGGAATCGGCGTGAAGTCTTACCGTCCTTGGTTAGAACGTAGCGTTCCACCCATGTCCTTGTGACATTGGCATCGAATGGTATATCGTTTTCAAGCTTGCAGGCCTTCACGCACATGCCGCAGCCGACGCATTTGGTGGTGTCGACGAGGAATGCCCAACGGAGGCTCGGGTTGGCCGCAAATACCTTCTTCGGACTGATAAGCTGGAGGGCAGACACCGGAATGGCAGCCCCTGCAATAAATACAGCCGCGCTTCTTAAGAAATCTCGCCTTTCCATTATTTCAGTCCCTCCATCGGATTGTGCGGGTTATGGCACGATACGCACTCTACGCCGGGGTTGTGCTTATCTGGGTCTATTCCGTTGATTACAGCCCTTCCGCTCGTCGGGTAAGGGAGAAACGCGTGGCACCTCAGGCACAGCTCACGGCTTTTGTCTATTGTGAGCTTGGGCGGGTTGTCCGGATGGTCCATGGCCGGGCCATGGCAGTCTTCGCATGGGATTATGGAATGGGGGGAACTCTGAAGGCTGGTCACCTTGTCTTCATGACAGCCCTTGCAATACTCGATGTCGTGCTTGTAATTGACCTTCATGGATTTCCATTCCTTCTCGTTTCCGAGGCGATGGAATCCGTACATATAACCCTGGTCCTGTATCCCAAAGTCCTTCGGCACGTAAAAGAGCCTTACTATGAGGATAATTGCGACAAGACCCAATACAACAAAGAGAGGTCGCCAGACATGATTTTTCAATTTCTCGGTCTCCTTTTTCTAAAACTGTTGAGAAAAAACCGGTATTTTACCCTCCTTTTTGATTACTAAAAGCGTTTTTGTATGGATACTAACCGTAACTATTCTAACATGATTGATAATGAATAAACTTGACCTTAATGTCAAGCATTTTGATTAAAAAAAGCGCATTATTTTCATGCGCTTTTTTATAACCTAAAAAAATCAAATATTAAGACCAGAATAAAGCATCAATTTTCTCAGCCGCCCTCGATAGGGCCGCCCTCCTCCCAGATGCTCCATATCTGGTTTTCCTTCAGATAGTACCTGGTCTGTTCGAGTATCTCGTAATGCTGGTTTTCCTCAATGGCCATCCTCGCAAATGTCGCCTTTATCTTCGGGTCAGACGCGTCATTGGCGGCCTCATGGTACATCTTGTAGCTCTCCGTCTCCTTGCCCATTGCGAAGGTAAGCGCGTCGATGTCGTCCGCCGTCGGAGGGGCACTGGTTTCCATATGGGCCTTTGCGTCGGCGAATACCGACTTTATCTTGTCTTTCGGAAAAGGGATGTCCAGTTCACACATCTCGGGGACCCCCTTGTTCATAAGTTTCTCAAGCAGCTTCTTGTGGTGCACCTCGTACTCGGCAAGGAAGTTGAACATCGCCTTTCCGGTCTTGTTGGCGGTCCGGCTCTCCGCCTGCTTGTAGAAGTCGTATCCTTCCTCCTCCATCCTTATGGCCGTTTTTAAAAGTTCTTCAAATTTCATAAGACTTTCCCCCTTTTCCGTTTATCAGTTGTTTAAATAAATATAGCATAAAATCTTTTGCTGGACGGGTAAAACTGCCATACGCCCGAATTTCAGCCAAACATCAGGACATAAAGAGGATTTCCATTTGACTTTTTGTTGGATTATATGTTAGATTTCACAGCCGAACTGGAATTTATGGTCATTTTTGACCATCCTCATTACTGGGGGAGAAGCTTTACACTATGAAAACCGAAAAATCTCACAAGCTGTTCAATATCGCCAAGAAGTACATACCCGGCGGCGTCAACTCCCCGGTACGCGCGTTTCGGAACGTCGGAATGGACCCGCTCTTCGTCGCAAAGGCCAAGGGCAGCAAGATCTACGATGTCGACGGCAACTCATACATAGACTATGTCCTCTCCTGGGGCCCGATGATACTGGGCCATGCGCACCCGGTGGTGATAAAGGCTCTCAAGGCGGCGGCATCGAAGGGGACAAGCTTCGGCGCGCCCACCGAGCTTGAGATAACGCTGGCAAAGATGGTCATCGACGCCGTCCCGTCCATCGAGATGGTGCAGGATGGTAAGCTCGGGCACCGAGGCGACGATGTCCGCCATCAGGCTTGCCAGGGGCTTTACCGGGCGCGACAGCATAATAAAGTTCGACGGCGGCTACCACGGCCATGCCGACAGCCTGCTGGTCAAGGCCGGAAGCGGCGCGGCGACCTTCGGTGTGCCGGATTCGCCCGGCGTGCCGGCGGGACTTGCCGAAAGCACTCTAACCTGCCCCTACAACGACCTGAAGGCCGTCAAGGCCGTCATGGACAAGCAGGGTGGAAAGATTGCATGTATAATCGTCGAACCCGTCGCAGGAAACATGGGCTGCGTGCCCCCCGCGCCGGAGTTCCTCCCGGGGCTTAAGGCGCTCTGCGAGAAGCACGGCGCGCTCCTCATACTCGACGAAGTCATGACCGGTTTCAGGGTCGCCTACGGCGGCGCCCAGTCGATATACAAGGTAAAACCGGACCTCACCTGCCTCGGCAAGGTCATAGGCGGCGGGCTCCCGGTGGGCGCGTTCGGCGGAAGAAGAGACATCATGGAGAAGCTGTCCCCGCTGGGTCCGATATACCAGGCCGGTACGCTTTCCGGCAACCCGCTGGCCATGACAGCCGGCATAGAGACCCTGCGGCTCCTGAAGAAGCCGGGCGTCTACAAGACATTGGAAAAGAACAGCAAGCTCTTGAACGAGGGTCTGAAGGCGGAGTTCAAGAAGGCGGGCGTGAAGGCGACCTTCAACCGCGTCGGCTCGATGTTCACTGCGTTCTTTACGGACAAGGCGGTCACCGACTATGCGGGCGCGAAGACATCCGACACCGCCGCCTTCTCAAAGTATTTCAAGCTTATGCTGGCCGAGGGAGTGAACCTTGCGCCCTCGCAGTTCGAGGCCGGCTTCCTGTCGCTTGCCCACACGGAAGCCGACATAGACAAAACCATTAGGGCGGCCGCTAAGGCCTTGAAGCAATTATAGGAAATATAATTTGCTGGTAAGCAACGCAATCTGGGGGAGGTAGAGTTTTATGTTTAAGGCATTTCAGGAGGGGCTGAGCCCCAAGGCCAAGGGAATACTGGCCGTTGTATCTGGTCGTTATCATCGTCGGGGGCTCGGTAGCCGCATACAAGCTGTGGGACTACAAGGAGAACAACCCCAATTTCTGCATGACCTGCCATCTTATGAAGGACGCCTTCGACAAGTGGTCGATATCCGAGCACAAGGGCGTCAACTGCCACGAGTGCCACCACCTGACTCTCATCGAGCAGAACATGCTGCTGGTCAACCTCGTGCTGCACAACCCGAAAGAGGTCCCCAAGAGGCACGGCGAGGTCATAGTGCCCTGGAAGTTCTGTGCGGGCTGCCACGTCAAGGTGAACGAGAAGTTCCCGAACGCGGTCAAGATATCTGATTCTCCGTTCCACCAGAAGCATTTCTTCAAGAACCCCGGCATGGAGTGCACCAAGTGCCACGGCTACGACCTGCACAAGTTCACGCCGGACCACAAGTTCTGCCTTAACTGCCACAAGGACAAGGCGGAGATTCACGGCATGGCCGGATTTGCCTGCATGAACTGCCACAGCGACAGGACTCAGGACTTCAAGCCGAACAGGGCCGCATGTCTCTCCTGCCACGGAAGCGCAGCGCAGCGCGCCGAGATCGCCAAGGAGCCCTGCCAGCCGACCCTGAAACAGTGCCCGCCCGAGACGGACCAGGTCGCGAAGGCCTCCAAGATGTCCGTCTTCCCCGAGGACGGCGCGATGAAGTTCGAGTGCAGCAAGTGCCACAACCCGCACGGCAAGATAAAGCTGACAGGCGAGGCCGACTGCCTGGTCTGCCACCCTGACGTAAAGAAAAAGGGCAAGCATCAGATGCACCTTGATAACGGGTTCAAGTGCATGGACTGCCACAAGCCGCACGGCTGGAAGGTGAACGCGGCCATAACCAAGTCGGCCAAGTGCACCGCCTGCCACGCCCCGGGTAACCCGGCGAACTTCCTGAAATAATGAATTGTCAGGAAGGGCAGCAGACTTAAACTGAACAAGGAGGTCCCGCTCCACCGAAGCATGGTGGGGCGGGACTTTGATTTTGTGCCATGAAAAAGATTGACGAAAAAGACAAAGAGTTCTGGCGCGGAATCTACACCCTGGCCACCGTGGGCATAAACATGGTGGCGGCCACCTTCATAGGGCTGGGATGGGCTGGCTGCTGGACAACAAGTTCTTCCCGAGGTTCTTCCACTGGGAATCACAGCCGATATTCACCCTTGCTCTTCCTTGTATTCGGGATAATAGCCGGTTTCAGGAACATATTCCTGATAGTGCGCGAGAAGGGCGATACCGGCAAAAACAAAGACGACAGAAGGGACGGGTCCTGATGTTCCTCGCAAACAGCAAACATTTCAAGTCGGTAGCAATCTGGGGTGGCGCAATCTCGGCGGCGGCCGCCGCCTTGAGCCTCATAAAATTCCCGCCGGTCGTCGCCTACGGTATCATCGCCGGGGCGATTCTGGGGATATTCAATATCTGGTCTATCGTAAGGCTCGTCGAGGCGCTTGCAGGCGCGGCAGCGGCGGGACAGGCCCCCGGCAGGGCGGCAAAATCGATTTCGGTTGTTATGCACATGATAAAACTCGTACTCGTATTTGTAATCCTTTTTATACTCGTGAAGTTCAACCTCGTTAACCTGTTTGCGCTCCTGGCGGGCTTCACGGTAATACTTATGGTAAACCTTTTTGCCGGGCTTTCAGGCCTGAAAGAGGACACGACAGGGAATTGAATAAAGTAGTTTTCCGCATGATAACGAACACCTTTTCCATCTTCCCCGGCATCGGCCCACGCCTTGAGCACTACCTCTGGCGGCTGGGCGTCCTGACATGGGATGATTTCCTCAGCAGGGAACACATACCCGGCTTCTCCCCTTCCCGAAAACCTATCCTCGACATATACGTCGCCGACGCACTCTCGCAGTGGGAATCACGCAACTACCATTACTTCAGCAGGCTGTCTGGGCACGTCCGGCATGTGGCGGCTGTGGGAGACGCTTTCGGAAGATGCGCTCTTTCTGGACATCGAGACGGACGGCAGGAAGGTGGCCGAGGGCGAGCTGACGGTGGTCGGGTTCTACTCGCACGGCGAGTACCGCGCATACATCAACGGCCAGAACCTGGACTGCGACTCACTCCAGCAGGAGTTCGACGACGCGCGGTTGCTCGTCACGTTCTCAGGCAACACCTTCGACATCCCCTACCTGAAGGCATACTACCCCGAGCTTGCCATCGACCTGCCCCACATCGACCTCTGCCCGACAGGGCACAAGGTCGGGCTGAAGGGCGGGCTCAAGAAGGTGGAGAAGGAGATCGGGATCAGGCGTGAGGACGGGATAGAGGGGATGGGCGGCTACGAGGCGGTGCTGTTGTGGCGCGCGCACCAGAACAACATGGCAGGCGCGCTCGATACACTTGTGAAGTACAACCGCGAGGACACCGTAAACCTGCTACCTCTCACCCGCATAATCTGCGACAAACTGAAAGAGAACTCCGGCATCGCACGGGTTCCTGGCCGCAAGGCCTGCGCTGGCGGCTACCCCTCTTTAGTATCTTCGCTGTTTTCGTCCTTCAAGACCAACTGGTCAGGCGGAGGCAGAAAGTCTTTAACGACCTTCAGCTTCACCCATCGGTTCGTCAGTATATTTTATTTTCTTCTTCATAGACCTTTTTCCCTCTTCTCCAATACCCTGCCCCGTAGATACGGATTACGTCGCCTCTGAACGTGAACCTCACGGTCATTATGCCTTCACCCACTCGACCGATGCAGTAGAACCGTTCTTCTTCGACACTATGGCTTGCATCTTCGGCTATGATACGTTGAGGGTCGAGAAAAGCATATTGAGCCACCGAAAAAGAGACGTCGTGCTTGGCCTGGTTCGCCTTGTCCTTATCCTCGTCCCATTCAAAGCCTGTCTTCTTCATAAGGATACCATAATAAGGGAAAATTGCAATACAAAAGTATGGCTTTTAATATGGCTAAGAAGGGCGTTTATAATCATACTATTCTGAAAATTCTGGTTTTAGTTCTGTTCAACAACCATATACCTTTGTCGTAAGGATTTCGTTTTCCTTTTAAGGCGACAGCTATGTTTGGAATTTCAAAATCCCAGTCCCAATCAACTCCCGAAGAATCCCTGACAACTAACGCAACATTACGGCCATAATCTTTAAAAAGTTTTGCCTCTATTCGGCGGATTAAACTCCCCCTGATACTAGAGCTTAGACAGTTTATTTTAATCCTTTCTTTTCCTTCTTTAACTCTTTGAAGGTGCTCTTTCAATTGTTCAATACTTTTATTATCTGACCTCCCAAACACGCTTTTCATGTCACCATTTGAATCCTCGGTGATGGTAATTTCGATATTCAACTCATTCCCCTTAGAATCTTTGCACCTAATATCTGGTGCATCCGTAACCTCAACAATATTAAAGTCTGATAGAAATAGCTGATTATAATGCTCTAAGAAGCCTATGGCAGTATAACGTTCTATGTTTTGTTTTTCCGTTTTCATATTCATTGTCGGATGTGTTTGTAAAATTACGGGTGTAAACAATATTAGGCTTCGGGTAGCTGAAGATTACTTTTCCCGAGGTTGCATTTGGAACATAGCGTTTGAAGGTTTTCCAGAGTCGTTTCGCCCCCTTTGCTCCAAGGCACAATATGATCAACGTGTAGTTCAACCCCGGCAGTTATTGCAGGGCTGGCTCCACAGTATTGACAAGTGAATCGATCACGAAACAACACTTTAATGCGCAAACGAAGCGAAGGGTCTCTGCCGGTTCTTGGCAGTGCTTGTGGGACATATGAAGAAACGGCCACCTCGCTCGACTTCGGACGAATTTGCATAAGCGACAAAATTCTCAAGCGCGGCACTCCATGACCCGAAGCGGCGATGATAAGGACTCTGGGAGATGGTTGAAGGAGGATGTGCAAGTTCACTGCGGCGCGGCTGACGACCGAAATGCTGCCAAAGAACCAGCAGGTTTTCGAATAACCTCTCATCAGAAATCTGAACTTCGTTTGATAAACTCAAGCCCGCTGCGAGTAATGCCCCATTCCATGACCCGAAACGGCGAGTAACGGTGCTGTAATCATATTTGCCAAGGTTGCCGTAAGTTTTCTGAGGAACAGTGTTCCTTGCAAGTTTGTTGGCGACAAAACGAAGGTCAGCAAGAAGCTCTTCGTCTGAGACGGGGAGACCTGATACTCGTATAAGTTCGAATTTTGATTTTGACGAGTCCACATTAACCCTTTTTGTTTACTTTCCACTCTTCTCGCTTTTGAAATGCATAGCGTAATCACTATATCTTATTTATTCCTTTAGTCAACCGTTTAATTCCGCCTGCCATGCCCGAAATTCTAAAAGAATTTTAATGCGATTGCGGGCTTAAATTAATGCTATTCCAGACTTTTTCCGAATTACCTGTTGACGCCAAAATCCCGTTCTGATACAGTAAGTTTGAGCTAAAATGCCCGGAGAAACAAATGCCCAACGTCCAGCGTTTCGGTAACTATTTCCTCTTAAAGAAGATCGCCACCGGCGGTATGGCCGAGCTGTACAAGGCCAAGAAAAGCGGCGAAGAGGGCTTCGAGAAACTCCTTGCAATAAAGCTCATCCTGCCGAACCTCTCCACCAAAGAAGACTTCATAACGATGTTCATAGACGAGGCGAAGGTCGCCGCGCTCCTGAACCACCAGAACATCGTCCAGATATACGACCTCGGAAAGATCGAAGACTCCTACTGCATAGTCATGGAGTACGTGCGCGGCAAGGACCTCAAGAACGTCATCTCGCGCGGGCTGAAGACGCGCAAACGCCTGAGCGTCGAGCACGCCTGCTACATAACATCCTCGCTTGCTTGCCGGGCTGTCATACGCGCACAGAAAGAAGGACAGGGGCCAGGACCTAAAGATCGTCCACAGGGATATCAGCCCACAGAACGTGCTGATATCCTATGAGGGCGAGGTAAAGATAGTCGACTTCGGCATCGCCAAGGCCGCCACCCAGAGCCAGGAGACCAAGGTCGGCCTGCTGAAGGGCAAGATATCATACATGTCCCCGGAGCAGGCGCGCGGCAAGCCGCTGGACATGCGCTCCGACATATTCTCCACCGGCATCGTGCTGTACGAGATGCTTACCGGCAAGAAGCTGTTCCAGGGAGACACCGACCTGAACAGCCTGGAGAAGGTGCGCGAGGCGAAGGTGGAGCCGCTCCCGACCGAGCTGAACAAATCGGTGCCCAAGGAACTCGAGGCGATACTGCTGAAGTCCCTTGCCCTGGAACCAGCGGACCGCTACCAGACCGCCTCGGAGATGGACGAGGCGCTCCAGTCTTTCATGCGCAAGTCAGGCTACTCCGGCGGCAACTACCTGAGCCAGTACATGTCCGAGCTGTTCCGGGACGACATAGAGGAGGAACTTCGCGAAGAGGAGGAGTGGGACCACACAATCGTCTCAGCTGTCCTCGAACAGGATACGATAGCCTCATCCACGCTGGCGGTGCACACCAAGCCTGCG
Source organism: Nitrospirota bacterium (assembly GCA_963845245.1). Taxonomy (GTDB): domain Bacteria; phylum Nitrospirota; class JACRHJ01; order JACRHJ01; family JACRHJ01; genus CAWJRJ01. The sequence continues at coordinate 71,100 of CAWJRJ010000013.1, read as the reverse complement.
CACAAACCTGAGGCCGCTCCAGAAAAACCACCCTGCGGAAGCCAAGCCCCCAGCACGCCCCAAAACCTCCTCAACCTGCTTCACGGGAACTGAAGCGAGGCACGCCCGCATGGCTGAAGGTCGCGGCCCTGCTCGCGGTCGTTGTTTCGGGAGGCGCATTCTGGCTCAATAACAGGGAAACCAGCCATGCCGCAGCACCTCCACCCCAGGCACAGGCGGCGGCGCCTGTTACACCGCCGGAACCTGCAGCACCTGCGCTCCGTTGCACCCCCTGTTGCACAGGCCGCTGCTACACCTGCCGTGCGCGGCGCCTGCGGAAAACAAGCCTGCCCCAGCCCCGGAAAAGCCTACAGCCCGTAAAGGCGCAGCCTGCGGCTGCCAGACCTGCGCCCCCTGCAAAGGCGAGCGTTTCAATAAACTCAAGCCCGGCAGGCGCAAAGATATTCATCGACGGGGATGACACCGGCAGGTCTACTCCCGCCACCATAGACAACCTGAGCCCGGGCAAGCCTTACAAGGTGCGCGTCGCGCTTAACGGTTACGGCAGCTACGACGAGGTGGTTACCCCACAGACAGGCAGGACGTCGAGTGTGCGTGCATCGCTTACCCAGCAGTTCGGCAACTTTACCATCGATGCAAAGCCCTGGCTTTTCGTGTTTGTCGACGGCGACAATAAAGGCACTACGCCTCTTGCGGGCATAAAGCTTGCCGCAGGCGAGCACAGCATGATGGTCCAAAACCCGAAGCAGAATATAAATAAGCAGATGAAGCTCAGGATCGAGCCCAACAAAACCACCAGCATCCTGATAGACTGGAAGAACGACCCGCCGGTAAAGGAGATAATACGATGAGTTCCCCGGGCAGGATTCTTGTTACCCTGTTTATGCTGCTGCTCTTTGCCGTCGGGATATGCAGCGCCGAAGACGCGCCGACCGAAAAGACGCGGTTCGACTACGCCCTCAGCCTCTACAACCAGGGCGCGTACGACTCGGCGCTCAAGGAGTTCAAGGAGTATATAAAGGAGTTCCCGAAGGGGACGTTCACCGACGATGCAATGTACTGGCTCGGAAAATATTACATGACGAACGGGCAGTACGAGGACGGCGTCGAGCAGTTCAAGGCGATACTCGCCCAGTTCCCGGGCGGTGACAAGGCCCCGCAGGCCCAGTACGAGATTGCAGGCTACTGGTACAACCCGGAAAACCCCGCGCACGACTACCAGAAGGCGATGGCCGAGTATCTCAAGATCCCCTTCTTCTACCCTGACAGCCACCTTGTCGACGACTCAAAATATTATGCCGCACTCTGCCAGCTTGAAGCTAGGCAACTACCCCAAGGCCGAGGAGGAGTTCCGCGCGCTCGCTGGAAAAGGACCCGTCCTCCCCGCTCGTCCCGCCCGCGCTCTATCAGTCAGGCCTTGCATACCTCCTCGAAGGCAAAACCGGCGAGGCATTGGATGCCTTTCAGGCGGTTAAGGACAAACACCCGTCCGGCCTGTTCTCAAAAAGGGCGCAGGACTCTATAGAGACTGGTGATACGGGTGCGCGACAGAAAAGAGCTTCAGGCGGTCTCTTCCGCAGGGGTCAAGGGAAATGCGGCCGGGAGTTTCATAAAACCTTCCGATGCGGCCATCGACCCGGAGGGTTTGCTCTACGTCTCCGACAGCGGCAACTCGCGGATACAGAGGCTCAAGTTCGACGGGAACTCGTTGAGTCCCGATTCTGCCAACATAGTGCTGCCCTCCGTGGAGAAAGGGTTACTGCCGCAAAAGCCCGCAGGCATTGCCCTTGGGCCCAAGGGGCGGATTTACATTACCGACCAGTACCTGCACAGGGTGCAGGTGTTCCAGAAGGACGGGAAGCCGTTGCTGGTCATCGGCAAGAGAGGCGCGGGGCCAGGAGAGCTGGAAGCGCCGGCCGGCATAGCCCTCGATGAGAGCGGCAACATATACGTAGCCGACCGCGGCAACAAACGCGTTGACAAGTTCGACTCCTCCGGCCGCTTCGTAAAGTCCATCGGGAACACCGGCCCTGCGGAAAACCTTCTGAAGGCCCCGTACGGCGTTGCAGTAGACCTGCAGGGCAACATCCTCGTAACGGACGACTCCGCGGACAGGGTAATGAAGTTCGACGGTGACGGGAAACTCCTGCTCTCATACTCAAACCACCCGGAGAATAAATTCATCCTCGACGAACCCGCAGGTATATGCATTGACCCGGTCGGCACCGTCTACGTTTCAAACAGGGGCAGGCAGTCGGTAATGGTGCTTGACCGCGACCTCACTCCGATAATGGAGGCTGGTTACGGAAAGAAACTATTCGATACCCCTGCCGGGATATCGGTCTCCGCTTCGGGCGTAGTCTTTGTCGCCGACCAGGGGTACAACAGGATAACCGTCTTAAAATAATGAATCCGGAAGGCCCGGGATGATGTACAGATACCTTCTATTTTCCGTTTTATTTGCAGCGTTCGTCTCCGCCGCTTCGGCGCAGGAGGCCGTAATCCCGGTTGCCGGTACGCAGACTCCGGAGCCGCTCGGCAGCTACTCCGTCACACCGGCCCTTCATGACGTGCCAGAGGAGCCGAAGGAAAAGGCGCTCACCGGGGCAGATTACACTGCCGCCGCGGAAGAGGCCTACTCCGGGGGCGACTACGACCGTGCGCTGGACAACTATAAAAAGGCACTGCCGCTCCTGAGCGACCCCAAGGAGCAGGCCAGGGTCCATGAGAGGCTTGCCTTCATCTATTCCGCGTTCGGAAAAACGGACAGCATGTACTCTGAGTTCCTCGAGGCGCTCAAGCTCGACCACTCTCTGGAACTCGACCAGAACATGGTCTCCCCCAAGATATACGAGTCCTTCGAGAAGGCAAAAGACGAGGTTGTCCGGGAAGGCATACTGATATGCAACTGCGACCCGTCCGGCGCCGAGGTCTACCTTGACGGCGCACTCCTTGGCGAGGCGCCTGTCAAAAAGGAACACCTGCCGGAAGGCGAACACACCCTTACGCTGAAAAAAGCCGGGCTATGAGCCCTCGACCGGTGTAATACAGATAAAGAAGGGCGTCACGCTTACGGTGGAAGACAAGATGGTCGAGGCGCGCGGCGAGCTGGTTGTAACCACCAACCCGCCCGGCACAACCGTACTGTTCGACGGCAAGGAGGCCGGGGCATCTCCGCTTACGATAAAGAAGATAAACTCCGGCGAGCATACAATAACGCTGCGGCGCGATTACTTCGAAGGCCAGGAGATAAAAGAGCAGTTCGCGGTCGCGGAGTCAAAGACGCTGAATACCGTCCTCAAGAGGCGCCTGCTGCTGGTGACCGTGGCGTCCGGCTCGGACGGCAAGGAGGACATAAAGGACCAGGTGTCTGAACTGTCCAGGAACATCGCCTCAAAGCTCAAGGGTTTTCTGGTGGTGCCCGTCGACATCGAAAAGCTCTGCACCGACCTGACCAGCAAGGGCCTCGACCCGGCCTCGCTTGATTTCGTAAGGAAGCAGAAGGCCTGCATGAACCTCGAGGACTCGGCCGTGCTCTCAAGCATCCTGGAGCAGCAGAGCGCTGAGATCGCCCTTGTCGTGCACCTTGAGGTTTCCGAGGACAAGGCACGGCTGAAGGCCGGACTTCTGACCTCCACCAACAGCCTGGGCGACAACGAGCAGTTTGAAATGGAAGATTTCAGGGGAGTCGGCGCGCTGTTCAACGCCTACCTTGAGAAATGGCTGGCCCAGGAAAACCCGATCTCCCCGTCGATCGGGCTGGTGGCGGTCGACCGCGCGGCTGGAGGGGTCGAGGTGACGCGCGTCCTGCCCGGATATCCGGCCGCGGCGGCGGGTATCGTGCCGGGCTGCATAATAAACTGGGTGGACGACAAACCCGTCGTGAAAAAGTCCGACCTGACCAACATGCTGAAACCCGGCGCGAAGCTGCGGCTGGGGCTGAACTGCCGGGGCGCGAATGAAAAGAAAGACGTCGAGGCCGTGAACTCGCCCGAGGAAGCGCCCATAGACCGTGACGGTTACCTTTACAACCTGGCCCAGTTGGAGTTCACCGACCGCATGGCGGTCAGCCCGGCGGACGAAGCCGGAAAGAATGCGAGGGGTATCGCCGCGCTGAACCTTGGTAACGTGCTGATGCATTTCGGAGAATACGCAAAGGCTGTCAAGGCGTACGGCGAGGCCCAGACCAGCAACAAGACAGGCGTCTGTGCCGGGACGGCGCTTTACAGGCTGGGGGGCGCATACGAGAAGCTCGGACAGTGGACTGACGCGGCAGACTCCTACAGGAAGGCGATGCTTCTATATCCGGCCGCGACGCTCAACGATGCGGAAGGGCCGATGGTCGCGCCGCTTGCAAAGGAGCGGCTCAAGGATTTATACAACAAGGGGCTTACCATGGAAAAGTGGTGGCTGTGATGTCGTGGGAAAAGTTCAAGGAAAAGCTGATAGCGCTCGCCGGGACGCCGATTATTTTTATACTGGCCTTCATTGCCATGCTGGCCCTTATCTTCGTGCCATTTATCCTGAGTTTTTTTAAGTAAACGCCTCACCCCAGCACCTCGTATACCGCCACCTCCTTGTCCTTGCCCTTGACCTTCTGCCTGCCGATCTCGTTCAGCCGGAACTTGTCCTTCACCTTCTCGATAGGTCGGGCCGCCGATGAGTATCTGGCCGGGCTGGGCGATGGATTCAAGCCTCTGCGCCACGTTCACCGCGTCGCCAAGGACGGTATAGTCCACCCGCCGGGGCGAACCGATGTTGCCCGCGACGACCATCCCGGTGTTTATCCCTATCCTTACGTGAACTTCTCCTTCGCGCTGCTTGCTCCATCAGGCTTGCCAGTTCACGTCTGCATCTTGATTGCCGCACGCACCGCACGCTCCGCGTCATCCGGCTTTGTGAAAGGCGCACCGAAGAGGGCCATTATCGCGTCGCCTATGTACTTGTCGAGCGTCCCGCCGTACTCGAACACGATATCCGTCATCTTCGTGAAATATTCGTTTAGAAACTCCGCCACCTGAGGCGGGGCAAGCCGCTCCGATATGCTCGTGAAGCCCTTGATGTCCGAGAAAAGGACGGTGACCTCCTTCTCGGAGACCGCGAGGGTGCCCGACTCACCAGCGAGGCCCTCGCGCATGATATGTTCTATGACGTCCGGGGAGTGGTAGCGGGCCAGCCTGCCCCGAAGCTCCTCCTCCTGCCTGGCCTTCTGCGAAAGACGTTCCTTCTGGATGCCGATAGCGGAAAGGTTGGCCATCGCGGACAGGAGGTCCAGGTCCTCTTCCGTAAAACAATATGTATTCTTGTTGGCATCTATGTAGAGGACGCCCATCACCTCGTCCTCGTTTAGTAGCGGGACACAGAGCGCCGAATGGATGCTGTAGAGAAATACCGATTCTCCCGAACTGAACCTGGGGTCCGTCGCCGCATCCGAGGTAAGGACGCCGACTTTTTCCTTCAGGGCAGTCTCGGCAATAGTCCTGCTTATTGTAACGTTTCCGTCATAGCCGGATTCAGTTGTCCTCACGACAGCCGGCCTTAAAGCGCCCTCGTCGTCCAGCAGGAGCAGGAAGCCGCGCTTTGCGGGCAGCTCTCTGAAAACCAGGTCCATTAGAAGGTTTAAGAGGCCGTTTAAGTCGGATTTTGAAAGCAGCGCCTTCCCCGCGTCGTACAGACACCCGCAGGTGGCGTTCGGACGTTGTGGCGGCAACCTCGTCGAATGCCTTTACTATCGTCCCGCCGCCGGGGACTATCGGCGGGCTGTCGCAAAGCTCCACCGTAGACTGCGGCCCATCCTCGAAACGGAGCCGGTTCTTGCCGATAGTTATCATATCGCCTGACGCAAGGACCGTCTCCGATACCTGCACACCGTTCACCTTTGTGCCGTTCCTGCTGCCCAGGTCTGTTATGTAGCAGGAGTCGCCCCAGTACTCGACCCTGGCGTGCTGGCGGGAGACCTGCTCATCAGGCAGGCAGACCTCGTTTATGGCAAGCCTGCCTATGGTCAGGCCTTGCGGAGTAACCGTGTGGGAGCCGCCAGCCCCGTTTCCCTCTATTATAGTCAGACGCGCCATAACCCCCCTGCAACGTTTTACTACTTATATAGTTTTGGTTATATTGCCCAAAATGTCAAACCGCCACGGCGGATGAGGGTTTTCTCTTAAAAATCCTTGACTAAAGGCCCCGCCCATGTTAAATTTCAAAACTTGATTTGAAACCAAGGAGCCCGCTCCGTTTAAAAGCGGGTGGTCAGCCATAAATGCTTGATGCAAAATTCATACGGGACAACGAAGATATCGTCCTGAAGTCACTCCGGGACCGCCACAGCAGCTTCGACATCTCGCATGTCATAAGGCTTGACGCCGAGCGCAGGGACATGACGGCGCAGGTCGAAGAGCTGAAAAGGGTCCGGAACGAGGCATCGAAGGCCATCGGCCTTAAAAAGCGCAACAAAGAGAACGCCGATGCCGAGATGGCCGAGATGAAGCATGTCTCGGACGATATCGAGGCCCTTGACGGCAAAATCCGGGCAATTGACGAGGAGCTTCGGGGGCTCCTGCTTTTAATCCCGAATATCCCCCACGCATCCGTGCCGGTCGGCGCGGGCGAGGAGGACAACCCGACCGTCAGGACATGGGGCTCTCCCAGGGAGTTCGCCTTTACCCCCAAAAACCACTGGGAAATAGGCGAAGACCTTGATATAATCGATTTCGAGCGCGCGGGCAAGATTGCCGGAGCGCGTTTTGCGGTAATGAAGGGCATGGGCGCAAGGCTTGAACGGGCGCTCATCAACTTCATGCTCGACCTCCATACCGGGGAGCACGGATATACGGAGATACTGCCCCCGTTCATGGTGAACAAGGAGAGCATGACCGCCACCGGCCAGCTCCCGAAGTTTGAGGAAGAGCTTTACAAGCTGGCAAACGGCGAGTTCTACCTTATCCCCACGGCTGAGGTCCCGGTAACCAACCTGCACCGTGGCGAGATATTAAAGGAAGAGGACCTGCCGGTCAAGTACGCCGCCTACACGCCCTGTTTCAGGAGCGAGGCGGGCTCTTACGGCAAGGACACCCGGGGGCTTATCCGTCAGCACCAGTTCGACAAGGTGGAACTGGTAAAGTTCGCAAGACCTGAGGGCTCCTACGAAGAGCTGGAAATGCTTCTGAACGACGCGGAAGAGGTGCTGAAGAGGCTCGGGCTCCCATACAGGGTGATAAGCCTTTGCACCGGAGACCTCGGGTTTTCGTCCGCGAAGACATACGATATAGAGGTCTGGCTCCCGGGCCAGCAGAAATACAGGGAGATATCGTCCTGTTCCAATTTTGAAGACTTTCAGGCAAGGCGGGCCGACATACGATACAAGCCCAAAGAAGGAAAGGGCACCGCTTTCGTCCATACATTGAACGGCTCCGGACTTGCCGTGGGACGCACGCTTGTTGCCGTCCTTGAGAACTGCCAGGAGGCGGACGGCTCGGTTGTCATACCCGAGGCGCTACGGCCTTATATGGGGGGGATGGAGCGGATAGGAAAATAGCCGGAAGGAAGGATTTCAGAATAAAACGGAGGGATGGCCGAGTGGTTTAAGGCGGCGGTCTTGAAAACCGTTGAACGAAAGTTCCGTGGGTTCGAATCCTACTCCCTCCGCCATAAGTAAGCATATTCAGCGTGATTTTTGTTTTACGGAGAGGTGGCCGAGAGGCCGAAGGCAACGGTTTGCTAAACCGTCGTGGGGAGCAATCTCCACCCAGGGTTCGAATCCCTGCCTCTCCGCCATATTATGCGGCAACGGGCCGCAATCGATTGACAGTAACAAGGTGTAGGAACCTAAAACAACGGGAGGCTTGAAGATGTTTAAAAAGTTGACTGTACTGTGCGTGGCCGGTGTGCTTGCAGTATCCCTTTCAGCGTGCGGCAAGCAGGAGAAGGAAAAGGGTGCCCAGGCACCTGGTGCCGGCGAGCCGAAGCTTGCGCTTCCGCAGAAGGGCCAGACGGCTACCGTATCCATCCCGCCTGACGTGAAGGGCAAATGGAAGTCGATAAAGATCACGGTCGAGGACAAGAAGGGCAAGTCGAAGAAGGACTACACCGTGAAGCTCGGCGAGGCGATGGACATCCCCGGCAGCAAGCTTAACATCAAGGCCGTAGAGTTCGTGCCTGCGTTCGTCATGCAGGGCCTGAACATAACCTCTGCCTCGAACGAGCCGACCAACCCTGCTGCAAAGGTCATAGTCACCGAGGGCGGCAAGGAAGTGTTCAACGGCTGGCTGTTCCAGAAGTTCCCGACCACCCATGCCTTCACGCATCCGGATTATGCCATTACGCTTAACGGCTGGGAGAAGAACTAAGGTTATATCCCCCGACCTAGGCGCCCATAGCTCAACTGGATAGAGCGTCGGTCTACGGAACCGAAGGTCGCAAGTTCGAATCTTGCTGGGCGCACCATAAAATAAAAAAAGGGTTACGGGACTTCCCGTAACCCTTTTTTATTCCGTTAATCCCTTTTGGCATCTCATTAACCCAATGTCATTTGGCAAATCCTGTCGAGTGGCTATGGCAGGCGGTGCAGCGTTTCCCGTCATAGTTCATACCTCCCGAATGGTTGACGAAACCTGTGCCGTCCCGCCTGTAGTATTTTGTCAGCGTGTGGCAGACCTCGCATATCCCGTCATAGGTTTTATCGCCGTCGGCAAAAGAATGGACCCCCGTGTAACTCTGGAAATTCACCCTGCATTCCGAGCGGTCGGTCGTCCGTAGCGTGCCTCTTATCCCTGCGATATTGTCGGTATTATGGGCCTGATGGCAGGAAAGGCAGTTGTTGCCCTTGTGTGTGGCTTCGGCATGACAGTCGGAACAAAGCCGGTTGTCCTGAGAAGATGCCCTCAGATACTGGTAATCGAGCCCTACGTATATATAGACGCCTGACGGCTGGGCCGCCTTGAATGTTATCGTGCCTGCCGTCTCGTCGTAGGTATATTCAGACGGGTCGACAAGATACGCCTTCTTGCCCTCAACATATGCCGGGCCAGCAAAGAGGCTGGTGTCCCTGTACACCTTCGGAACAAGGTAGCCGTACATGTCCCATCCGCCCCATTGCAACTTATAGGTCAGGTGGTCGCTTGTGGCCGTATACTCCCATGACCTTCCGTAGTCTTCTGTCTTCCTCATTACATTATGGCAGACGACGCATGTTATCTTGTTTCCGGCCGACAGCCTCGAGAACGGCTGGTTGTTATATTCGCTGGCCGTGATGTTGCCGTAAGTAGGAGTCTTACACCCGCCGGTCGTCACGTTGACCATCGTTGCATGCTCATGGGAGCCCAAAAGGTCCCTTTCATGCGAGATGCCCGCCGCGTTATGGCATGACCGGCAATATTCTGTCGTTTCCCTGATTCCCGCCGGCAGAAAGGTGGCCGGGGTGCGATGGCAGAACTCGCAGCTCCCGCCACAAATCGACGGGTTCCAGTTGAAATGCGGTAGCTCAGGTGTGCCGTAAGCTACGACCGTGCAGCTGACACCGGTATCTGGAATTTCTTCGTTGCCCGCCCTGTCGGCGGCGCGGCTCATTACAGTGAAGTTCCCGCTTACGGGCAAGATCCATCCGTAGCTCCATGCCGAAGCCCCCTCGGCCAGGTTCCATGTAATGCCGGCGTTTGTGGATACCTCGACTTTGTTCACACCGCAGCCAGCGCCGTCTTCGGAGGTCCCACTTATTTTATACGATGTACCGGTAAGCGTGGCACCTGCGGATATGTTCTCTATTGTGGACGTCGGCGCTGAATTATCCACTGTGACCCTGACCATCTGATAAGGGTCTTCAACATTGCCTGCGATGTCGATCGCGCGGGCGTTTATATCGAACACCAAGCCCGCAGTAAAAAGATTTTCCTTGTCTATGGCGCCGTACATCGCCGCATGCCCCAGGCTGCTTGGGTGAAGACCGTAACCGTCGTCATACCCGGGCAGCATCTTGCTGGGGCTGGCAGGGTCTCTTACCGCGGCATCGAAGTCTATGACCCCTTTTATCCCACACGGCAATGTCCCAAGCCAGTCGTTAATGTCAAGGCGCGCGGTTTCCATTGAGCCTACAGCCGAACGCGGCGTGATATTCCCTGCTATCACTGTGATACCCTGAGACTCCAGGGCGGTATATATAGCGCACAGGTTTGTTTTTATATCATCCACTGCATACCCGAAACCGATATCATTTGTGCCGAGGCTAACTATAGCTTTATCATATTTTATTCCGTGACCAAGTATGCCCGCCAACACTCCTGTCTCATAGGCCGCGGTCGTCCCGCCGAGTGCCGCGTTGAACACGTTAACCTTTGCGCCCAGTAATCCGGCCCAGTACCTGGCTCCATATGACGCATATGCGCCTAGAGTGATCGAGTCCCCCAGCAGCAACACGTTCTCATTGGCTGAAGTCCCTTCGCTTAACACCTCCACCACAAGGGCATTCCAGATATCATAACCGCTACGAAACAAATAGGTCTTGTTGGCGAGCGGCCTTGACACCCCGGCCACATCGCCGTCCTCGTAATAGCTGGCAAAGTCGCGGTTCCTACCCAAACTAAGGCCAGTTCCGTATGTCGTGACAACTACGGTGCTGCCGCGTATAGCGTTCCAGGTGACAGGGTCGCTGAATATGGTTTCGCCACCCGGCACGGTTACGGAGCCGTTCCCTCCAAACGTCAGCGGCACGTTCCCGGATACCGCCCCATCGCCGGCATCATTTCCTAAATATGCCTCGTCTATTGAGATGGCCTGGGTCGGCCCGGACACAAAACCGACCCGGACTTTAGAACCATCGGCTTTCAATAAATGTTTAACCCGGACGGTTATTGCGTCGCTGCTTTGAACATCGCGTATCATTGCACTTGCCACGCGCCACATGCTGTAATTTTCCGGCGGGCTTATTCCAAGGTCATAATCCCAGTTTGTCGTACCTGTTGCGGTGTCCCATGCCTTTCCTCCGTCACTGGAGATCTCGACTTTTGCTACACCAGTACCCTCTCCATCGCTTGCAGTCCCGCTCAAGCTTATCGTCGTCCCTTTGATGAAAGCGCCATTTGCCGGGCTTGTTACGTTTGTAGACGGAGGGGTGTTATCCACTGTCACCTCGACACCCGCCGCAGGGGTTTCAATGTTTCCAGCGTTGTCCGTGGCCCTGGATTTTATGTTATTGATTCCATCCGCAGGCAGGGTCCATATGTAACTCCAGTTGGCAGTGCCTGTCGCCGTCCGCCATGCCCCGCCATTTATCGAGACTTCGACCTTGTTCAACCCCGAGCCGCTATTATCGACAGCCCGTCCGCTTATGGCTATTGGCTGACCCGATATGATATCTCCATTGACGGGCGCGGTTATATCCGAAACGGGGTCGGAAAAAACCGCTACGTCATCTATGTACCATCCACGGTAGTTGTTGCGGACTTTGTTCACCGTATCAAACGCAAATTTCAGTTTGACAGCCTGATTCCCATAGTCTGAGAGGTCAACCGACACTTTATGCCAAGTGGAACTGTTATCGCCTGATTCATATATCTTTATCCAGGTTGTGCCGTTATCGTTTGTTAAATAAACCGTCCTTGTGTCAAAACCGGGTTTATTTTCCGTGCTTTCCCAGCTCCAAAAAGCCAGGGACCCTTTTTGGGGTACATAAAAAGTTGTTGTAATCAAACTTCCAGAAACAATCGCACGGTTGTCATAGTTACCAGTGGCGTCCTGTCCAAACCACCAGCTGTGGATTTTACTATGGCTGTTGGCATATGGGCTGACACCGTCTTCCACCTGGTGCCAGAAGCCCGTGGCGTTCCACTTTGACATCCCGTTCTCCATGTCGTCATAAAACCCGACAGGTCCATCGGCCAGGGCATTAACAGGGAAGCAAAAATATTGGATGGATAATAAACAGGCCAGGAAGATAGAAACAGTTTTCCCCATCGTTATCCTCCTAAATACTTTTAGGAACAACAACTTACAAGGTAACTGCCGACTATCCTATTTCTTGGAATTTCGAGGATCTTCGAGGGCACGACTTAAGGCTGGGCTAAAAATTCTTTAACAGACTATTTTATAATTTATAGTATAGGCACAAAACTCACTCGTGTCAAAAAACCTGTCTGTCGGATGGTAATACAACAGGTAAACCTTTAATACGCGCAAGCCCATTCTAGAAATCATTTGTTAATTAATACGTTATCTATGCTTTAATTCATCGGCTTAGGCCTTTTTATTTTCCTCAGGCGTGACCAATGTTTTTAGCAACTGGCCGATATCATCGCTGGCCAACGGCTTTAGCCTGGGTGCGGGCTGCGGTATCCAACTCCTTCAAGGCCTCCTCTTTAAAACCCTTATTCATCAAGGCATGTCCTAAATTGAAATGGGCGTTGGCAAAACCGGGTTTTAATCTTATTGCGGACCTGAACTCCTCTATCGCCTTGTCGGGTATCCCTTTGGCGGCAAAGGAAATGCCCAAGTTGCAATGGGCGTCGGCATCATCAGGCCTGATTTTAAGGGCAAGCTGGTACTCATCTATTGCCCTGTCCACCAAACCTTTCGTGTAATATGCATTGCCCAGGTTTTTGTGCGCGTCAGCATCATCAGGACTTATTTTAAGGGTGAGCGAGTATTCGTGTATCGCCTTGTCCATCCAGCCCTTGGCATAATATACATTGCCCAAGTTGTTGTGAGCAAGCTCATCATCAGGCCATATTTTCAGGGCAAGCTGGTACTCAACCATTGCCCTGTCCACCAAACCTTTGGCGTAATATGCATTACCCAGGTTGTTGTGGACACCCTCATAATCAGGGCTTATTTTCAGGGCGAGCTGGTACTCATCTATCGCCCTGTCTACCCAACCTTTTTCAAAATACGCCAGGCCCAGGTTGTAGTGTGCGAGCTCATCATCAGGCCATATTTTCAGGGCAAGCTGATACTCATCTATAGCCCTGTCTACCCAGCCTTTGTTGAAATACGCCTGGCCCAGGGATCCATGGACCATTGCCTCGTCTGGGGATTTCCTGACGGCGTCGGACCAGAGTGTAAGATTATCCTTCCATATCCGATTCCTGGCTATCGTCATACCTGAATAAACCACTACGAGGCACAAGAAACATAAAGCGATAATCCTTGACGATCGTGGCTGGCGTTCAGATGTCCAGACGGCCAGCAGGCAGAGCAGAAGCGAAAATCCAAAAACCGGCAGATACAGGTACCGCTCTGCGAACACGTTTCTGCCCATTGCGGGTATATACATGGCCGGAATAAGCGGTAAGACGACAAGGATGAGCCCGAACGACAAAATGGAGCGCTTCTTTAGTAACGTAACAAAGGTAAGCACGAAAATAGCCGTTAATATAAACCCGAACAAAACATCCACATCGAATATGGATGTGGCCGGACGGAACTGATACATGGCATTCATGTTCAGGGGTAGCACAAGCTTCCTGAGATATTGACCAAAAAGCTGGAAGGTGTTAACCACGATTTGGTATGCGCTTAACTTCCAATGCGTCTCCGGCGCAAAGCCGCGTAAGGCAGAAAATCTCAGGGCAAGGTATGCTATGATCGTCATAAAATACGGCAGGTACCTCTTGATATACCCGGCGGGCCGGTCCTTGCTTTTCTTGACCACATAGTCATAACAGAAAAGGGCGGCGGGAAGGGTGACGGCCGGCTCCTTACAGAGCATTGCGATGAAGAATGATGCTAAAGAGAATAAAACTGCTCTTTTATTTTTAGAGCCCTGTTCGCACCGGGAACCCATATATAAATAAAAAGACAACAGGTAAAAGAACGTAAACGAGAGCTCCGGCACCCCTGCTACCCAAGCGACGACCTCGGTATGGATAGGGTGGACGGCGAAGATGACAGCAACAGCGAACGGCATAAAGAGCTGGTCCTGCCTGTCGCTATAGCCGTATTCCCGAAGGAGCCTCTTGGTTACAAAAAAAACTAGCACACAGACAGCCATATGCAGCAGCACATTGACCAGGTGAAAACCCCACGGTGCGAAGCCGAAAAGGAGGTAGTCCAGCATATATATTAAATGCATCATTGGGCGATAATAGTTGGAGCCCGTCATAGATGAACCTCGAAACCCCCATACGCCTTTCTCGAATATCTCAGGGAGATATGTTATATCACGTATCCAATGATTCTGGAGTATCTGGATGCTGTCGTCATACACAAAACCGTTCCAGAGCGTGTTAATATAAACCCCGAATGAGATAGCTAGCAGAATATAGAGCTGCAAGCCGTTTACATTGAGGGCCGCTTTTTTTGTTTGCAACTTATCGCTCATGTTAAACTGCCCTGAAATATGGTTCGCTCAAAATATGCTTTCCTTCGAGGGTATGGGTGTGAGCTTAACTGTCTCCGCCATGCCATTAATCAGGACAACAAATGAAGTCAGGGTAATTATATCGGTAGGATGAGGTCAAGACCGATAGCAAAAAAGGCTGGTAAACTGGGGTTTGTATCTATGCAATCACGACCGTGAATTTAAATTGAAACTGACCCGCTACCAAGCTTATTCTTTTGACTTCTTCTTTTCTTTTAAAGACATGTTTCATCGCAGCTACTATATAATTTGTAAATGACTTTCACGATAATATCATTATACAGATATGGGGTGTCAATAATTTTTCTCTTGTCTTTAGAAAATAAAAAGGATTAAGCCAAGGCGGCTTAGGCCTTTTTATCTGTCGTATGCCCCTCCATAATAAAAAAAATGCTATATTTAATAGGTATACACATTCCGGAGGGCTGGCATGGCTGAGCAAACATACACCTATGTTATCGTCGGTGGCGGACTCGCGGGCGCGTCGGCAATCAGGGGCATACGCGAGAAGGACAAGGACGGCTCCATACTTCTGATAGGAGCAGAGAACCACATGCCCTATGACAGGCCGCCGCTGTCGAAGATGCTTTGGTTTGACAAGATGGCGGTGGACGAAATATTCATCGAGTCCAAGGACTTTTACGAACAAAACGGCGTCCTGCTTTCCCTTGGCACCAGGGTCACCCGACTTGATACAAACAGCAATACCGTCTCGGACGACAAGGGTAATACCTACAAATATGCGAAGCTCCTGCTGGCAACCGGCAGCAGCCCGAGGCGTCTGCCAATACCCGGCGGTGACCTCGAAGGCGTGTGCTACTACCGCTTCCTGGACGACTACAGAAAGACTAGGTACGAGGCCGCTTCAGGGAAGAACGCAGTCGTAATAGGAGGCGGTTTCATAGGCTCGGAGCTTGCGGCCGCGCTCACCATAAACAGGATGAACGTCACGATGCTGTTCCCCTCCAAGTACATATGCGGGCGCGTGCTCCCGGACTATCTTGCAAAGGCGGTTCAGGCAGGCTTTGCCGGGCATGGCGTCAACGTACTGCACAATGAGACGCCCATCTCTATCAGAAAAGAGGGCACACGTTTTGTGGTAGCTACCAATAAGGAGCAGGAGATTGCGGCGGACATCATCATAGCAGGCGTCGGGGTTATGCCGAACGTGGAGCTTGCGAAGAATGCCGGCCTCACGCTTGCGGACGGCATCGCCGTGAACGAGTACCTAAGAAGCTCCGACCAGGACATATACGCGGCGGGCGATGTCGCCTTCTTCCCGTACAAGGCGCTCGGCCACAGGGCGCGCATCGAACACTGGGATAACTCAAGGGCCCAGGGCCTTGCGGCGGGCAGGAACATGGCAGGGGCGAACGAACCGTTCACCTACATGCCTTTCTTCTTCTCCGACCTGTTCGAGTTCAACTACGAGGCTGTGGGTGAGGTGGACGCCAACCTTACCACCTTTGCGGACTGGCAGAAGGAGTTCGACACGGGGGTCGTATACTATATGCTTGAGGGCAAGGTAAAGGGCGCGATGATGTGCAACATGCCGGACCGGATCGATGCCGCGCGAGAGCTGATATTGAAAGACGAGGTAGTCGAGCCGGAGCGCCTCAGAGGAAGGATAAAGTAACATTAAAAGGCGGCCCGAACCGGACCGCCTTTTTTATATCTCTTATTATAAAATTGTTTACTGGGTCACTGTTATATCCCTTACGCAGGTCTTGCCATCGACGTCCAGGCAGTATGCCCTGATGTTTTTGTCCACCTGGACCTCGCTAAGCGGCGCGCCGGTGGTGGTCTTCTGGTAGTAGAGCTTCTTCTCGCCGGCGTTGGTCTTTACCACCACGACATTCCCGGCAGGGTCGGTGGAGACTACCTTCCCGACGATCTCAGTGCTGGTCGGCACCACGGTTATCCTTCTGGCGCAGAACGCGCCCCCGCTGTCGAAACAGTCTACTCTCACCATTGAGCCAGGCTTGATCATGCTGATGGGCATGGGCTCACAGGCGATGTTCTCACCGGCAGGAGCGCCTTCCTTGACCGAAAGCGTTTCCACGACAGGCGGGCTATTGATGAGTATCGTCACTTCCTTGCCCTCGGGGGACTTGATGACGACCGATTTGCCACCGGGATCTATGGATACGACTTCGCCCTGCATGGTCTGAGATTCCGCCACGGTAATGACCTTGACGTTCTTTGCGCAGGCCTTGCCGTCAACTTCAAAGCATGTCATCTCAACATTCATGCCAGGCGTCACGTTTTCGATGCCCTCCTGCAATACCACCGTCCTGTCGCCAGTAGCCGTGTTCACCACAATCGTCTTGCCTGCGGCGTCTACCGCCACGACCTTGCCGGTTACCGTCTCGTCGGCATATACAACGACAGCGGATATAACGACGGCCAGCGCCGTCACAAAGGTCATCGCAACGAACAATGGTATCAGCTTCTTCATGGTCCCGACTCCTTTTCTGGCGTTGGATTTAAATTCAGAAAACTCCATGTGCGCTTAAGTAAAAGTTAAGCACTCGGGGCGGATTCTGTCAAATCGGTGATTTGAAGCCGGGCGGGGAGGTAATACTTAAGGGCGAGGTGTTTACTTTGTCTTCATCGAAAGCGAAATCCTGTTCCTTTTCACGTCCACCTCAAGCACGGTGACGTTGACCCTCTGGCTCACCTTCACCACGTCGGCAGGGTTCTTCACGAACCTGTCCGCAAGCTGGCTGATATGCACGAGCCCGTCCTGGTGCACGCCGATATCAACGAACGCGCCGAAGGCGGTAATGTTCGTCACCACGCCGGGGAGCTTCATGCCGACCTCAAGGTCGGTTATCTTGTCCACGCCGTCCGTGAAGCTGAAGGCCTCGAACTGCTGGCGCGGGTCGCGGCCCGGCTTTGAAAGCTCCGCGATTATGTCGTTCAGTGTCGGGAGGCCCACCTTGTCCGTCACGTATTTCTTCGGGTCAATCCTCTTGCGTAGCTCCGCGCTCTTCATCAGGTCGGCCACGGTGCAGTTCAAGTCCTTCGCCATCGCCTCCACCACCGGATAGCTCTCCGGGTGCACCGCGCTTGCATCGAGCGGGTTCTCCGCATCCCTTATCCGAAGGAACCCGGCCGCCTGCTCGAATGCCTTTGGACCCAGGCGCGGGACGGTCAGGAGCTTCTCGCGTGCGGGGAACGGGCCGTTGGCATTTCGGTAATCAACAATGTTCTTGGCGAGTTGCGGGCCAAGGCCCGACACATAGGTGAGAAGCTCCTTGCTCGCCGTGTTCACCTCCACGCCGACGCCGTTGACGCAGCTTATGACAACATCGTCCAGGCTCTTCTTCAGCGCCGACTGGTCCACGTCGTGCTGGTACTGTCCTACGCCTATGGACTTGGGGTCTATCTTTACAAGCTCGGCCAGCGGGTCCATCAGACGCCTGCCGATGGATACCGAGCCGCGCACCGTGATGTCGTGGTCCGGGAACTCCTCGCGTGCAACCTCGGAAGCCGAGTATATGGACGCGCCGCTCTCGTTCACCATTACGGTCTTTATGGAGCCGGGCAACCCGAGGCTGCGCACGAAGGTTTCCGTCTCGCGCCCCGCCGTACCGTTGCCTATGGCAATTATCTCGACTTCATATCTTGCGCACAGCTCGCGCACCTTTGAGGCTGCGGCGTCCTTTGCGCTTTCCGACATCGTCGGGTATATCGTATCGTTATGGAGCAGCTTGCCCTGACGGTCGAGCGCGACGACCTTGCAGCCGGTGCGAAAGCCCGGGTCGATGGCGAGGACGTTCTTGCCCCCGAGCGGCGGCGCAAGGAGTAGCTGGCGAAGGTTCTCGGCGAACACGCGTATCGCCTCGGTCTCGGCACGCTTCTTTGTGGCAAGGCGCGTCTCGGTCTCGATGGACAGCGAGAGGAGCCTCTTGTACCCGTCCTGCACCGCAAGCCTCACCTGTACAGAATCTGCGCCTGTGCCCTTGACGAACTGTGTTTCAAGCTCTATCAGCGCCTCCTCCTCGGGCGGGGCAAGCTGGAAGCTGATGAAGCCCTCCTTCTCGCCGCGCCTCATTGCGAGTATGCGGTGCGAGGGCGCGGAGGAAACCGGCTCCTGCCAGTCGAAATAGTCACGGAACTTCGCCCCTTCCTCCTCCTTGCCTGTCAGCACCTTCGAGCGGAAGGTGCCCTTCGTGTTGAACAGCATGCGCATCCTCTCGCGGGCGGCAGCATCTTCGCTGACCCACTCGGCGATGATGTCACGCGCACCGGCAAGGGCTTCATCGAGGGTGTTCACGCCCTTCTCCGGGTCGATGTAAAGCGCGGCCTCTGCAAGCGGGTCGATACCTTCCTGTGCGAAGATGAGCTGGGCCAACGGCTCCAGGCCCTTCTCCTTCGCCATCGTGGCGCGGGTGCGGCGCTTGGGCCTGTACGGCAGGTATATGTCCTCGAGGACGGTCATGGTTTCGGCGGCAAGTACCTTCGCCTTGAGTTCGTCCGTCAGGACTCCCTGTTCGCCCATTGACTTCAGTATCGCCTCGCGGCGTTTGTCCAGCTCGATAAGCTGGGCCAGCCTGTCGCGTATGGCGGCCACGGCCACCTCGTCCAGCGAGCCTGTAGCCTCTTTTCTGTAGCGGGCTATGAACGGGATGGTGCCGCCTTCGTCCAAAAGGGCTGTAGTAGCCTGTACCTGGTTGATGCCCAGCCCCAATTCGCGTGCAATGTCTTGAATATATTTGATTTCCATTGAATATCCCTTGTTTTTAAGATGCCCCGTGCGAGGAAGGAGATTATACACCAAACCGCACCGGATTTTCATTTAATTATTATTGCCCGAATGTTGACAGAAATTGTTTTGCGTTGTTATATTTAATACATTAATGTCGCAAGGCTTTATTGTCCACACATCTGAGGAGGGGAAAATGAGGAAGACGCTATCGCTTCTGGCATCGCTCTTGTTGGTTGCAGGTCTGGCAGTGAACGCTTTTGCCGCGGAAACGGTGACGGGCGAGGTCGTATCGATTGATTCCGCAGGCAAAACCCTTGTGATCAATACGCCCGGCGGCCAGAAGCATATCATGCTGCAGGAGAGTACCAAGGGCCTCAAAGGCGTCAAGCCTGGCATGAAGGTCGACATAACCTGCATCGACGTCGAAGGCAAGTCATGCGCGGAAGAGATAAAGATAGTATCCGGCAAGGAGGCCGTGAAGGGCGCCTCGATGATCGAGGGCGAGGTCGTATCGATCGACCCGGAAGGCAAGACCGTTGTGATAAAGACCAAGAAGGGCAAGAAGGTCACGATAAGCACCAAGGAAGAACCTGTAATCAAGAAGGGCACGGGCAAGAAGGCCGAGACCATACCGGCAACCGAGCTTAAGCCCGGCACGATGGTGAGGGTCGACTGCATCGACGTCGAAGGCACGACCTGCGCGAAGAAGATAACCATAATCCCTGCAAAGGCAGCCGTAACGGGCATAAAGCTTACGGGCGAGGTCGTCTCAATCGACCCGGAGAAAAAGACCGTAGTAATCAAGACGACCAGCGGGGAGCAGACCCTATATTACCAGAAGTCGACCAAAGGTGCCCCTATCTCCAAGATCGAGACCGGCGCAAAGATTAAGGCCTACTGCCTGGACGTCGAAGGCAAGACCTGCATAAAAAACATCGACATAGAGAAATAAACGGTTAAAACCCGATAAAAAAGGCGGCCTGCGAAGGCCGCCTTTTTTGTTTTGTTCTCAGTTCACTCTCCGAACTTCTTTGTTTGAATACCAGTTCAATGTAGTTAAACATACCCTCTTCTATTTATAAGCACATTACTTACTTAATATCCTGCAATAATCGGGTTTCGAAACTTTGGATAAGAGGAAGACTGCGGGGGGTCTGGCATAAAAAAAGGCGGCCTTTGAAGGCCGCCGTTATAATTCCAGCAGAACTAGGTTCATATTGGTATATGTTCTTCGGTGACTCCCTCCTTGCAGTGTTTGCAGGAGTTATGGCCTAACATGACGTTGATCGGGCAGTAAGAGAACACCCCGGTTATGATGAGTGCCGCCCCCGCGATTAACATAAATGACGATGCAATCCCTGGCCCGTACCCTTCCAGCATTCCCCAGCCATTAACCACAAACAAGACTCCGAAAGCAACCCTGAGCATCCTCTCACACTTACCGATGTTATGCTTCATAAAGCACCTCCTGTTTAGTCTATAATAGACCATAAATTACCAGACTTGTCAAGTAAATATTTTGATGTTCATAACAATTGCATTTAAAAGAAAACCTGTTTATAAGTTGACAGATTTAATAAAAAAGGCGGCCGTTTAGGCCGCCTTTTAATTTAAATAGGGTCTTTTCTGCCTAGACGGGCAGGTGCTTGTCAGTCATTCCATGCCTGCACGAGTTGCAGGAATTGTGGTGTATGATCGCGTTGATCGGGCAGTATGAAAATACCCCGGTAATAATCAATGCCGCGCCAACTACGATAAATATGGACGAGGCGACCATCATTCCGAAACCGCCCAAATAAACCCAGCCCACAATCAGCAGCGCAATACCCAGCAGGAACCTGAACAATCTTTCACTTTTCCCCATGTTGTGTTTCATATATCACCTCTTATATATAATTATATCACAAGCATGGGAAACCAGCTGAGAATGATTACTGCTACCTGAAACCCTCCCCCACCCTTTGTATCTTCATTAGGTTGGTGGGGCTGTCGGCGGCGGGAACCCCAAGTGTCAGGATAACCAGGTCTCCCTCTCGTACAAGCCTTCGGGACAGGGCCGCATCTTCCACCTCTTTTATGATCCGGTCAGTATTTTCCCGCAACTTTATCAGGACCGGGATAACCCCGTAATACAGGCGCATCTTACGCAGTACCCTCCTGTCCGGGGTTGCCGCAATTATAGCGGCAGGCGGCCTGCTTTTTGAAATGTGGAGCGCGGTCGCGCCGGAGCGGGTGAAGCATATAATCGCCTTTGCCCCAAGCTCTTCGGCGCAGCGGCAGGCTGACGAAGCTATAGCCTCCATCTGCCCTGAAACCTCCGTTTCTAAATCCGGGAATACCGCGTATTTTTCGGCCTCTCTGGCAACACGGTCCATCATCAGAACAGATGCCACGGGGTATTCACCCGCAGCGGTCTCCTCGGAGAGCATAAGCGCGTCCGTACCGTCGAACACGGCGCCAGCCACGTCCGAGGCCTCGGCACGGGTGGGCCTGGGATTTCGAACCATCGACTCAAGCATCTGGGTTGCTGTGATCACCGGCTTCTTATAGAAGTTGCACAGCTTGATTATCCTCTTTTGCAGAGGCGGCACAAGTTCCGGGGGCATCTCGACACCCAGGTCGCCGCGCGCAACCATTATCCCATCCGAGGCTATAATAATATCCTTAAGGTTCCTTATAGCCTCCGGCCTCTCGATCTTCGCTATTACCGGCGTGTCCTTTCCCGACCTTTCGATCATCTCTTTCAATGCCTGCACGTCGGATGCCTGCCGCACAAAGGAGAGAGCGATGAAATCAACCCCTTCCCTTAACAGGAAGTCCAGGTCTCTGGCGTCCTTATCGGTAAGTGACGGCAGGTCAAGCGGGAGACCGGGGAAGTTTACCCCCTTGCCTTCCTTCAGAATCCCGCCCTTTATGACTTTGCAGACCGCTTCACCGGGGCTTGCGGAGACTACCTTCAGTTCGAACATCCCGTCCGCCAGCAACACCCGCATCCCCTTCTTCATGCCCACTCCAAGCGCGGGATAGGAGACATGCAGCCTGCCCGGGTCTCCTGTAATGTTTGCGGCCGTCAAGACAACCTGGCTTCCTGCCGACAAGGACGGCCTGGCCGCCTTCAAGCCTGCCCACCCTTATCTTGGGACCGCAGAGGTCGCCCAGGATCGCTGGATGGCCAGGCCCCTTGTTTTGCGCATCCCTGATCTTTTTTATAAGCCGGGCATGGGAGGCATGATCCCCGTGAGACATATTAAGACGGAAGACGTCAACACCCGCATTCATCAGCTCACGGATTGCCTTATCCGTTGAGCTAGCCGGGCCCAGAGTGGCCACAATCTTTGTCCTTGTCATCCATCCCCCTTTTTTTAATGAAATTCTTAAATTTCTGCTATAATATAGCATTTTTTTAGCAAATAAATATACCGACTCTTCGAAAGGCTAATAATGAGACTCAAGATTTTTATTTTAGCGGTTGCCTTGCTAGCCATGCTTCCAGCCTGCGGGAGGAAAGGCGCCCTCATAATCCCAGGCACCGTATTGCCGCAGCCTGTCGCAAACCTGAAGGCCGAACCCCATGGCGACAAGATAATATTATCCTGGACGATGCCTTCAAAAAACACAAAAGGCGACCCGCTGACCGACCTTGCCGGGTTTGACGTCCTCAGGGCGATGGACGAGGAAAGCGGAGATGGCTGTAAATGCAAGCTTGAGAAGGTCGCTTTCATCGACCTCGAATACCCGAAGGAGGCCGAAATCAGCGGCAAAAGGATAGTCTGGGCTGACAAGGGAGGTGTCCTCTTCGGGCGGAAATATCTCTATAAGGTTATCGGGGTGAACAAGGATGATTTCAGGGGGCAGGAATCAAACCAGGCAGAAGCCCGCCTGCTGTTGCCGCCCGGGAAACCGGAAGGGTTGACGGCAAAGGCCGGCAACCGCTCGGTACTGCTTGGATGGACTGCCGTGAAAAAGCTCGAGGACGGAAGCCCGCTTGAAGACCTTGCAGGCTACAACGTCTACCGTTTTGCTAAGAAGGGTGAGAAACCCGTCTCCGTAAACACGGCGCCGGTTACCGGCGAGCGTTTTGAGGATACCGGCCTCGTAAACAACACATCGTATTATTATTCCGTGAGCGCCCTGCGAGGCAAGGAAACCCCGTTTGCGGAGGGCCTTCCCTCGGAAACCGTCGAAGCAACACCTTCCGACAAAGAGCCGCCCGTCCCACCGACTGGCCTGCAGGCCGTGCCCGGCGACAAGGCCGTGCTTCTCTCATGGGACATAATCCCTGACTCGGATATAAAAGGCTACATACTCTACAAAAGGGCCGACGGGGAGAAGGAATTCCGTCCCCTTTCAAAAGAACCGTCTTTGAACATCACGTTCACGGACACCGAAGTGCTGCCGGGCAAGACATATTATTATGCCGTTACTGCGGTGGACAACGCAGACCCGCCAAACGAGAGCGCAAAATCTGTGGAGGTATCGGTTACCCTGCCCTGATTTCAGGCCTGTGGTGCGATTGGAAGGCGCACCACGAACATTGCCGTGTATTGCTCGTCCGAGACAAATTCGATAGTGCCGCCTTGTGCCTCTATAATGCTCTTTGCGATGGAGAGCCCGAGGCCCGCTTTCCTGGTGCGCTCTTTCCCGTTTGACGCCCAATAGTTCTTCTCGAACATGTGCGGGAGGTCGCTTTTATTGATGCCGGGCCCTGTATCCGATATGGATACGGTTACATACTCCCTGAAATCCTTGGCTACCACCGTTATCTCGCCGCCCTCGGGAGTGTGCCGGAGTGAATTGTTGATCAGGTTCGAGAAGGCCCGCATCATCTGCTGCTCATCGATATGTATCTCAGCGGAAACCTCGTTAACGTCGTGCCTTATAGAAATGCCCTTCCGCTTTGCCTCAAGGTAGAATTCGGTTATTACCTTCTCAAGGAAAACCCCCACGTCCGCATTGACCTTCTGCGGCCTAGGCACCTCCTCGCCGGTGGAAAGGAGGAGGTTCTCGCTTAACGCAAGGATCCTGATGGCCGCACGGTTTATCGACTCAACGGCTGCAATACCGTCGTCGCCCAGGCAGGGCTTGATTTTGTCGTTTATCAGCCATTCGGATGTTCCGATGATGGCCGCAAGCGGGTTTTTGATGTCATGGGTGATCATGGAGACCATGTTTTTTCTTTTGCGTTCGACAGACTTTTCCATGGTTACGTCCCTGACTATCCTGACCTCCCCTGGCGCACCGCCGGCGTCTTCGTGGGCAGGGACAGGTATAACCCTGTAGGTCTTCTCGCCTACCGTCTTATCCGTTGGCCCTTCCAGAGGCCCCAAAAAAACAGCAAGACCCGGACTTTCCGGTACCTTGCCGGACTGGTCTTCAGCTGGCATACCGGCCATATTTCGTATGCTGACATTTACGTCGGTCACCCTGCCCTCACCATCAAGGAGTATGATCCCGTCCGGCACGCCGTTCAGCACGGCAAGGAGCTTGTCTCTTTCAGCCTCGAAGGCATCGTTCTTTGAGGCTATTGAAGCCTGATAGGAGGCCTCCGACTCCGCAGCTGCCTTTTCCATAAATATCCGGCGGAAATAAAGGCCGCCGGCAATCAGCGAGAACAGGAACAGGGCGCCGGCCGCCGAATATGTATACTTGTCCCCCTCGGCCAGGCTGCCAACCAGCGAAAGGGGCATTTCAGAGGACATGTACCAGCGATATCCCTCGACCCTTACGGGATGATACGCCACCCTCAGACTGCCGCCGTGGCCTGTCCCGGGAGACGCCGGCAGGGGCAATAACCTCGCTCGCGGGCGCGTCCGAAATCAGCTCTTTCCGCGCAGGGGGGCACTCCTTCTGAAAGCACCCGTCCAGGCAGATTGTTTCTCCCAGTTGATTATAATAGGCGAAGCGGATGTCAGGGTCTACCTCTTTGATTTGCTTGCATACGTTGGCAAACGACGTCCTGCTCATCTGGGCCAGAACAACCCCCGCAAAGGAGCCTGTCGAAGCGTCTTTGACCGGACAAGAGATATATATTACCTCCTCCTTGTCTTCCAGCCTTACGATGGGCGATATATAGGGGACTCTAGTCATCTTTGGCTCGGTGAAAAACTCCTCGTAGCGGCAGTTTTCCGGGAGCGGCAAAAGCGTCCCTTTTCCGAGCACCGAGTAGACCTTCCTGCCTTCGCCGTCAAAGTATGACAACTGCTCGACTTTACCGCTCAGGGAGTCGAAGGCCTTACCTATCTCCTCGTTTTTCTCGTCGGATTTTTTTGAGGAGCCAAAGGATATTGAAAGCCTGCCCAGTGTCGAGGTTATATCCTGGACATAGGCTTGCAGTCTTGTTGCCGCAAGCTCGGTCTCCAGGTCCTGACGCCTTTCAAGCTGGCGCCTTACCCTTAACCTGTTATTTGTGTAGTGGTGGTACTGGAAGGCGGAGAGCACGATGAAAAGAATAAACAGCGGGCCGAAGATTAAGACAAGGAGCTTGATATCTCTTCCCGTTCGTTTGGGCATTTTCTATCCCAGTCCTATTAACCCAAGCCCCGTCAAGTTCAGATTCGAGCGAGCCTGCGCCTTTGAAGGTCAGGCCCTTTATGCCGCAAGATGCCGCAGCCGAGGTGTTTTCCTCCAGGTCGTCAATAAAAACCGTCTCGCCCGGTCCGGCTCCTGCAATATCAAGGGCCGCCCTGTATATCGCGGGAGCGGGTTTTTTCGATTTCACCTCATAAGAAAGCACCCAGCCGTCCATATCGGACAATACCGGAAAGCGCTCCTTTACATACTCCCAGTGCAGCTCGTTAATGTTCGAAAGCAGAAAGACCGGCCGCCCCGCATCCCTGACCCTGCGCATCAGCGCGGCAACATCCGTGTTCTCTGTGAATATGTCGTTCCATAGCGGGGCGAACTCATCGTAACCCATGCCCAGGGCAAACATCGAGTCTATCTCCTGGAAAAAACCCATGGAGGTTATAGTCCCTTCGTCGTACCTGTTGCAAAGGCCATCATTTGCGTCGAAAAGGAACCGGAAAAGGCCCTCTGTCCGCTCTGCATCAGGGGCGGTACGGCTAAGGAGCCTTTTTATGATATTGTTGTGGTCAAAATGCAGCAGGACTTTGCCGAGGTCGAAGAAGACCGCCTTGATATCCTTATTGTCATCTTTATACTTCATAGGTGTATTTTATAACCTGCCCTGCGTAATGTCAATCGCTGATTAGAGGATGTCTGGGCTAGTGGCCTCAGGGCTTTACATTCAAAACCTTTGACATCCCTGGCAGTATTTTGCTATATTGTTGTTTTGCCCCAGCAGTTTTCGCCGGCCACGCGCCGACATTTCCATATTACTACCGTTAAAGGGGGAAGTTAAATGGCTATCAGGGTAGCAATCAACGGCTTCGGAAGGATTGGCAGGAATGTTTTCAGGGCATCGATAAACGAGCCCAATATCGAGTTTGTCGCGGTGAACGACCTTACGGACGCGGCAACGCTTGCGCACCTGCTGAAGCACGACTCGGTTCACGGAAACTTTAGTGCCGACGTTAAGGTCAAGGGCAGCTCGATTTTCGTGAACGGCAAGGAGCTCAAAGTCCTCGCCGAGACCGACCCCGCGAAGCTCCCTTGGAAGGAGCTTAAAGTAGACGTCGTCATCGAGTCGACCGGCAGGTTCGTCGACAGGGCCGGCGCATCCAAGCACATCCAGGCCGGCGCAAAGAAGGTGATCATCTCCGCGCCCGCAAAGGAGCCCGACATCACGATAGTCCTCGGCGTCAACGACAAGGAATACGACAAGGCCAAGCATAATATTGTATCGAACGCCTCGTGCACGACCAACTGCCTTGCCCCGGTAGCCAAGGTTCTGGACGAGAACTTCGGGATAGTACGGGGCCTTATGACCACCATCCATGCATACACTGCCGACCAGCGGCTCCAGGACGCCCCGCACAAGGACCTCCGCAGGGCCCGGTCCGCGGCCGTTTCGATGATACCGACTTCAACCGGCGCCGCCAAGGCCATCGGCCTGGTACTGCCACACCTGAAGGGCAAGCTGGACGGCCTGTCGATACGCGTCCCGACCCCGAACGTCTCACTGGTGGACCTGGTTGTTGAGCTTAAGAAGCCTACAACGAAGGAGGAAGTAAACAAGCTCATGAAGGCCGCCGCCAAGGGTCCGCTCAAAGGCGTGCTGGAGTACTCCGAGGAACCGCTCGTGTCCATCGACTTGAACGGCAACCCCAACTCCTCGATACTGGACTCATCACTCACCTCGGTCATGGAAGGCAACATGGTAAAGGTGTTTTCATGGTATGACAACGAGTGGGGCTATTCATGCAGGGTCAGGGACCTAGCCCTCTTCCTGTTCGGGAAGCTGAAAAAGAAAAAGTAGCCCGGCGGAGGACACCATGAACAAGATGACCATCGAAGACCTGGATATAAAAGGCAAACGGCTGTTTATCCGGGTTGACTTCAACGTCCCTCTGGACGAGAACCAGAACATAACGGACGACACCCGTATACGCTCGGCGCTTCCGACCATCAACTACGCGATAGACGGCGGCGCGAAGATAATACTGGCCTCGCACCTGGGCCGCCCCAATGGGAAGCCGGACCAGAAGTTCAGCCTCCTGCCCGTGGCAAAGAGGCTGCAGAGGCTGCTTGACCGCGAGGTCACCTTCATGCCGGACTGCATAGGGCCGGAGGTCGAGAAGGCCTCCGAGGCCATGAAGCCCGGCGACGTCATCCTCCTTGAGAACCTCCGGTTCCACCCTGAAGAGGAGAAGAATGAGGACGCCTTCTCAAAGGCGCTGGCGGACAGCTGCGACTATTACGTCAACGACGCGTTCGGCACCGCGCACAGGGCGCACGCCTCGACCTCCGGCATCACAAAGTACGTCGCCAAATCCGTCGCGGGCTTCCTGCTCAAAAAAGAGGTGGACTACCTCCAGGGCGCTGTTGCAAACCCGGTCAGGCCGCTCGTCGCGATACTGGGCGGCGCCAAGGTCTCCGGCAAGATAGGCGTCATCGAGAACCTGCAGGAAAAGGTGGACAAGGTAATAATCGGCGGCGGCATGGCATTCACCTTCCTCAAGGCGATGGGCTATGAGGTAGGCGACTCGATGGTCGAGGAGGGGATGCTCGACGTCGCGGAGTCCATCCGTTTAAAGGCCCGCAAGCGCGGCGTCAAGTTCTATCTGCCTGTCGACTGCGTAGTCGCACAGAGCATGGAGCCCGGCGCCGAGACGAAGATAGTCACCTCTCAGGAGATACCTAAGGGCTGGAGGGCGCTGGATATCGGCCCTGCCTCCGTAAAGCTCTTCTCTGAGGCTCTCTCAAATGCAAAGACCGTCATATGGAACGGCCCTATGGGCGTGTTCGAGATAGACGCCTTCTCGCGCGGCACGATAGCCATCGCGCACGCAGTGGCGGACTCCTACGCGCTGTCGATAGTCGGCGGCGGCGACACCGACCTGGCCGTGCACAAGGCGGGCGAATCGGAGAACATGTCGTTCATCTCCACAGGCGGCGGCGCGTCGCTTGAGCTGCTTGAGGGCAAGGACCTCCCGGGCCTCGTATCCTTGACGGACAAGAAATAACTGATTGACGAAACAATTACGAATCCAAAAGGGCCGGCTATTTGCCGGCCCTTTTTTTACGTCTTCCCGCCCCGCAAAAAACGTTATATTCCAATCATTTAGACGCAAACTCCCGAATTCCCTTGAGAATAAGTCCTCTTTCTGTTAAAATGTGCGTGTTTTAACTTTAAAAATAAAGAGCAGGACCCCCTCAGAATATCAACCAGAATCCGTGCAACCTCACATATGATCCATTTGCAATCCCTGCTTTTGTCTTTGCTGTTACTGGTGTTTGCCACCACCCCGGCCCTTGCTGCGTACCGGCAGGTGGTCGAGGAGGACATCACTTACAAGGCGGCCAAGGGCGACTACCTCTGCAAGATCTCAGGGATGAACGGTGTCGACTGCAGCCGCTTACTTAAGGAGAACCCAAAAAAGAACGACAAGGTTAAGATCGGTGAGACATTCAAAATCACCAGGCGGACCATAATACCCGAGGCGATACCAGACGGCATAATAATAAACATACCGGACCGGACGCTCTACCTCTTCCGTGATGGCAAGCTCACAGCGCACTACCCAGTCGCGCTTGGGAAGCGCACATGGCAGACTCCAATGGGCGCGTTTACGGTGAATTCAAAAAGACTGAAACCAACATGGCACGTCCCGGTTTCCATCCAGAAGGAGATGGCAAAAAACGGGGAGCCGGTGAAGACAGAGGTGCTCCCCGGCAAGGACAACCCGCTCGGTGACTGCGCTGTCGGCACCTCGATAAACGGAGTCCTGATACATTCAACCATCTGGCCTGAATCCATATACGGTTTCAGGAGCCACGGCTGCATCAGGCTCAAGCCTGCGGACGCTGAGGCATTCTATAAGGCGGCGAATATACGCGACAAGGGCATTATAATCTACGAACCGGTGAAGCTGGCCCTGACCGAGAACGGCAGGGTGTTCCTTGAGGTGCACCTGGACATATACGGCAAAACCGGCGACCTGCTGGCCGAGGCCGAGAGGCAGATAAAAGAGGCAGGGCTGGCCAGCATTGTTGACACCGAGAAGGTGCGTGCAGTGGTGGCGGCAAAAGAGGGCGTCGCGGCGGACGTTACCAGGGCTTTCACGCCATGACAAGGCTTGTCACGGTTTTAAGGGAGTTGTTATATGAATAGAAGGTCTTTTCTGAAGGGCATGTTTGCGGCCGCGCTCTTGTTCGGGGCGTCACAGCTGCCGGCGCGAGCGGATGAGGATGCGCCGTACACGCTTAAGATGTACAACACCCATACCGGCGAGTATATCAACGTCGCCGTAAATGACGGGGGCAGGTGCAGCAATGAAGAGATGGACAGGGTTGACCGGTTCCTCCGATGCCATTATAATGATGAAGTCCATTCCATAGACCCCGGCCTGATCGGGCTTCTGGCCCGAGTTGACCGGATGCACGGCGGCGGGAACCTCGTGCATATAATATCCGGCTACCGTTCACCGGCCTACAACGCTATACTCGCAAAACGCTCGAACGGAGTCGCGGCACACAGCCTGCACACGAAGGGGATGGCGGTAGATTTTATGATACCCGGGGTCGGGATGCAGAAGTTGTACACGGCGGTGCGGTCGCTTTCAGCCGGAGGCGCGGGGATTTACCCGGAGTTCGTGCATATGGATGTCGGACGCGTCCGCACATGGGGCCACGCGGTATAGCAAGAAGACACGGAGAGGCTAATGACAACGATCAAGGAAGTTACAGGCAGGGACAACGGCATCAGGCCGAACCCGATAGTCATCATAGAGAAATACTACGAGCCGGGCACGAGGGCTTACGAATATATATTACAGCACGGCAGGATGGTGGCCGAGAAGGCGCTTGATGTGGCAAGCCGCGTTGGTTGGCTGCCGCCTGGCATGATCTTCATCGAAGAGGCGGCCATGCTGCACGACATCGGCATCTTCCTTACAGACGCGCCGCACCTGGGCTGCACCGGCGAATACCCGTACATCGCGCACGGATACCTCGGCCGCCAGATACTGGAAGACGAGGGCTACCCGCTGCACGCATACGTGTGCGAGCGGCATGTCGGCGTCGGTATAACGGTGCAGGACATCCGCGACAAGAAGCTGCCCCTGCCCGAGCGCGAGATGCGCCCCATTACGCTTGAAGAAGAGATAATCTGCTACGCAGACAAGTTCTTCCCTGTTACGCCCGAGAGGATGCTGACGATGCAGACGCTTGCGGAAGCACGCGCGATGATTGCGCCATTCGGCAGCCGCAGCGCCCGCACCTTCGACCGCTGGGCGATGATGTTTCAGGAAAAGGGATAGGAGAAGGCATCGTTCAGGCGATGAATGATTGACTTGGGTATATTTTTCTCGTATCATAATTAATGATACGGAGGGGCTAATGAAGAAATACAACGTCACCGCCTACATAGAACAGGACCCGGAAACAGGGTTGTACGTCGGCATCGTGCCGGGCATAACCGGCGCACACACGCAGGGCGCGACGCTGGACGAGCTTTCTCAAAACCTCAAGGAAGTGGTTGAGCTTTGCCTTGAGGAGCGCAAAGGCGCTAAGAAAGATATCCCGCACTTCGTAGGCCTTCAGACCATCGAGGTCTCTGCTTGACTGAAGCTGAGGGTCCTGCCTCCAGCAAAACTGGAAGCCGTGCTCTTTCTTTTAGGCTTCAAGAAGACCCGCCAAAAAGGCAGTCACGCATTCTACAGGCATCCCGACGGCAGGACTACCACCATACCACACCATCCGGGCCGCGACCTAGCCCGTCCACTTATTAGAGAAATACTCCGTGAGATAGATATATCTTTGGAAGAATTTGAGAAGATTCTTAGAAAGATTTAAACAGTACGCCGTCCGGAGTCCGTAGCGCCCGCACCTTTGACCGCTGGGCCATGACGTTTCAGGAGAAGAACTAAGAGATGCGGCCTTTAAATAAACATTTTGAAAAGGTTCGTGTTTCACTGTTAGCTAAAGGTGAAGAAGTCGGTATTGCTCGACACGGAACTATACTTGGCACAGCTCGCGAGCTTATTATTTCAGACTTCTTGGCCGCGAACCTTCCCCGTGGATTTGATTTTGTAACAGGTGAGATTCTATCCGCACAAGACACGAGGTCAGGACAGGTAGATGTTTTAATACTCCCGCATACTGCCCCTCGCTTGCAAATTAGCGGACAAGTTAGTCTAGCACTTGTTCATGCAGTTGCAGCGGCAGTCGAAGTTAAATCCGTTCTAACTACGTCCGAACCTGGCTTAAGATCTGAACTTACTAATGCTGTAAATACATCATCAAAAATTAAGAGTCTCCCCATTCTTCCTTTACTTGACCCGTGGCCTTGGTCTGCTTACATTACAGGAGAACAGAAATTTGTAAAGCTCCCACACATTCCTGTTTGCCTAATTGCATTTCAGGGTCCACAATTAAACACTCTCATGGACCACTTAATATCATGGGAGAAAAAAATAGAGCTGAGAAAATTCCCAAATACAATAACTTGCCTCCGAGAAGGATATACTTTGAGTTCTAAATGATGGATGGATATTTACTGACGCAATAAGTCAATCAACGGATTTGTACATTAGTGTCGGTGAAAAAGATACCGGTTTCCAAGGACCCAGTCTTGCTGCGTTGTTTGATTTTCTTATGAAATGTCTACAAGGATGGCAATATGAGAACCAAATGCTTTTTAGCAATGCCTTGTTGCCCCGACACCCCTACCTGCCTTAGCTCCTCAACTAAACCTCCTGCATCTGCTGTGTTATAATAAAAGCAGAATATAATGCAGGAGTGTTTATGCCGCACACATATCTTGAAACAACCCCAGACCTTGCCGGGCGGAAATGGAAGCTGCCCTAAATGCGGGCTGGATACGGCGGAAGACAAAAACGGTCTTTTAGACCTGAGCACGCGCTACTGGGTAAGCGTCGTGCTGATGCTCCCTCTTACGGTCATAGTGCTGCGGGACATCCTGCCCATCTTCAAGCAGACGGCAGTCGCCGTGAGGGCGCTCTCCCTTGCAGAGTTCATCCTGGCCACGCCTGTGATTATCTGGTCCGGGAAGCCCCTCTTCTCACGTGCATGGAGCGCGCTGAAAGACAGGAAGCCGGACGCATTCACGATTATCGGACTTTGCGCAAGCGCAGTATACCTCTACAGCGTCGCGGCCCTGTTCCTCCAGACGATATTTTCGGGCACCCCATACTTCGCAGCATCCGCAATGATGGTCACACTTGCGCTATACGGGCTGCTGCACAGGTTCGCGGCCGAATGCCGTTAACTGCATCCGCACGTGCTTTCCGCCGCAGCCATACTTTCCCTGTGTTCATTAAACATATCCGAGACAAAAACGTCCATCTTTTCCCCTGCCCCATTCTTTATCATATTGCCTATTTTTATCGCGGTCAGGATATCCTGCTCATCCGCCCCGCCCGCCCGCGCTACCTCCGCCATCTTTTGCAGGCACGGCTGGCAGTTTGCGGCCATCGTGGCGCCGACCGCAATCAGGTCCTTTGTCCTCTTGTCCATGTTTCCCCTCCATGAAGATGTTCAAGCCCACTGGGTGCATCGCCCACTTTATGGTCCTTGTAGACGACACCCGGAGATAAAAGGATACACGTCTGAACTGTTTATTTTTTAAATTTTATCGGGGAGGACTTTGGTTCGCAGGCGAACTCGTTGCGGCCGTCACGGTAGAAGTCGCATTTGCCTTCAAGCTCTTTCTTGAGGACCGTGCGCGCCCTGTGAAGCCTTATCTTGGCGGCGTCAAGCGAGATGCCTAAGACATCTGCAATCTCGCTGTTTTTAAGGTCTTCCATCTCGGAGAGGGCGATGACAGCCCTGTAGTCGGGCGGGAGTTTGGCCACCACCTCCCGGATACATTCGCTCATCTGCTCGCGGATGAGTTGCTGGTCTACGGAAAGAGGGTTGTCGTCGGGCATGGGAGCGACACCCTCTGAGTCTATATCCTGTGCCTCAAGGATGGCCTGACGGTGGGCAGGGCTCTTCAGTCTGTCAAGGACTGTATTGGTAGCGACCTTATAGATCCATGTGGACAGGCTCGATTTGCCCTGGAAGTCGGGAAGGGCGCGGCTCACCTTCAGGAAGACTTCCTGTGTGAGGTCGTCCGCCTCATGCTCTCCGGCAAGACGGGCAACATAGCGCCTTATCCTCTGCCTGTACTCTTCGTGGACCCTGTCGAAGCCGAGCGTCTCACTATCCATCTTCAGCCCTTCTGCTTAACCTTTGTTCCGCTCCCTCGTCGCCCGTTGTATCTCGCGCTGGGCCTCTTTCTCCTTCACCGTCTCGCGGACGTCGTAGTTCTTCTTGCCCTTGGCAAGGCCAAGCTCCACCTTCACCCGCCCCTCCTTGAAATACAGTTTGGTAGGGACGAGCGTGTAGCCCTTCTGGGTCAGAAGGCCGAACAGCCGCTTTATCTCGCGCTTGTGCATCAGGAGCTTGCGGGTGCGTTCCGGGTCGTGGTTCATTATGTTGCCGTGCGAATACGGCGAGATATGAAGGCCGATGAGGAATACCTCCTCGTTCTTTATCATGGCGTAGCAGTCCTTGAGGTTCGCGCGGCCGTCCCGGAGCGACTTCACCTCGGTGCCCAGAAGCGCTATCCCGGCCTCGTACGTCTCCTCAATGAAGAAGTCGTGGTAGGCCTTCTTGTTACCGGCTATCAGTTTTGAATTCTCGTCTTTAGGCATAATATGTTAATTACCTCGCTTCTGGCTATTGAACAATCTTTTCCAGGGAGGTTATAAGTTGCGGCAGGTCTTCCCTCAGCAATCTCCAGACCATCCTTACGTCTACCGTATCATAGGCATGAATCAGTACATCCCGCAGCCCGGCCATTTTCTTCCAGGGGATATGAGGATGCGCCGTCCGGGTCTCCTCGGAAATCTTCTTCGCAGCCTCGCCTATAACCATGAAAGCTGTGTGCAAACAACTTTTTTGACGATAACAAGGCCTTTCGGTTCCAAATTATTCATTGACATCTGCATCGTCGAAGTTATATAGATAACAACTGCATACTGAACCGTCAAAAGAAAGAGGACATATGAAACACAGGGAACACAAACAGAAGGTAACTGCCGTTTTCGACACTGCGAGCGAAGGGTACGACTCCCCCGGCACGCGTTTCTTCGTCGAAACCGCCGCGCACCTTGTAGAAGACATGCGCCTGAATGGAAGCGAAGCCCTGCTGGACGTCGCTACCGGGACCGGCAACGTGGCTGTCCGCGCAGCGCAAAGGCTTGTAGGACGGAAGCGTCACCGGCATAGATATATCCGAAAAGATGCTCCAGAAGGCAAAGGCCAAGGCGGACGGGCTTGGTCTGCATAACATCGCCTTCAAGTGCTGCGACATTGAAGACATGGGTTTTGCGGACGGTACATTCGACCTTGCAAGCTGCGCCTTCGGCATATTCTTCCTGCCGGACATGGAGAACGGCCTGCGGTGCATCCACAAGGTCCTCAAGCCGGGCGGCAGGCTTTTCATGACCAGCTTCACGTCGAGCCTGATGCAGCCGCTGCGGGGGATGCTGGTGGACAGGCTCAAGGGATACGGGATCGAGGAGCCGCACTTCTCGGCGCGGCTCGATACTCCTGAGAAGATAGAGGCCCTTTTAAGGAGCGCTGAGTTCAAGGATATACACATCCAGTCGAGGCAGGTCGGCTATTATCTGAAAGACGAAGACCAGTGGCGGGAGATCTTGCTTAATACCGCCTACCGCAACCAGCTTGCCAGGATTCCCGAAGGGGAACTTGAACCATTTATGGAGAAACATCTGCGGGATGTAGCCGAGACGGCTGGCGAGAACGGGATCTGGCTTGAGGTAGAGGTGATGTTCGCAGAGGCGGGGATTTAAGCCTGGAACTTTTTCTTGAGGTAGGGTATCACAACCTCCGGCACGAGACCGGAGACGTCGCCGCCGTAGCCCGCTACCTCTTTTATGACGGTGGACGAGGTGTAGGAATACTCCTCGGACGGCATCATGAAGACGGTCTCGACCATGCTTGAGAGCCGCCTGTTCATGAGCGCCATCTGAAGCTCGTACTCAAAGTCGGAAACCGCCCGAAGACCCCTGACGACCACGTTCGCGCCATGCTTAATGACGTGGTCCACCAGCAGGCCCTCGAACAGCTCCACTTCCACATTGCCGAGGCCCGCCATCGCCTCGCGTATCATCTGCACCCGCTCCTCCGCGGAGAAGAGCGGGGCCTTTTTCGGGCTTGGCGCGACCGCTATTATCACCTTGTCGAAGATGGCAAGGCCGCGCTTAACCAGGTCGACATGGCCGTTCGTTATCGGGTCGAATGTACCCGGGTAGACGGCTATCCTCATTTATTGAAGTCCACCTTCGGCACGGCCTTCGCCTCCTCGGGCGCCTTGAAGTAGGGCATCTCCTTGAAATTGAACATACCGGCCACAAGGTTGGTCGGGAACTTCATAAGCAGCACATTGTAGTCCCTGATGACGTCGTTGTAACGCTTCCTCTCGACGGCAAGCCTGTTCTCGGTCCCTGCTAGTTCATCCATCAGGCGGTTGAAGCTCTGGTCGGCCTTCAGGTTCGGGTAGTTCTCTACCACGAGCAGGAGCCTTGACAGGGCGCCTGACATCTGGTTGGCGCCGTCCATCGTCTCCGCAGGAGACTTCGCCCCGGCCATCTTGGCGCGCGCGGCGGCAATGTCGTCGAACACGCCTTTTTCGTGCGTCGCGTAACCTTTCACGGTGGAGACGAGGTTGGGTATAAGGTCGTTTCGCCTCTGGAGCTGGTTTTCCACCTGGCTCCACTGCTTGTTGACGTCCTGCTGTAGCGTGACAAACTGGTTACGCGCTCCCATCACCCAGGAAAACGCGATGCCCACAACAAGGACAATAGCTCCCACAGCCGCGAGTGCTATAATTAACCCTTTTTTCATGACGCTCTCCTCTAGTTATTGAATATGCTCGGGGAGTTCGATTCCTCGGCCCGCCAGATCTTCGTCGCCTCGGCCTGGGCCGCCTTGGCCTCTTCCATCCTGCCCAGACGCTTCAGCACAAATGCCTTGCCGTCCCATGGGAACGCGCTGCCGGGGTCCTTCTTTATAAGCTCGTCGAACGCCGCAAGGGCCTCCTCTTCACGGCCTATCCTTCCAAGCGTCGCCGCCCTGCCGTTTGCCGCGTAGTCGTCCTCGGGGTTTAACTTCAGAGCCGCCTCGAAGACGGCAAGAGCCTCTTCGTACTTGTCCAGCCTGCCGTATATCTGGCCCTGGCAGTCCAGGAAGTACGACTGGTCCGGGGCCACACTGGCCGCTTTTTTGAATACCTCGATCGCCTCGTCCAGCCTTTTGTTCTTCTCGTACATCTCGGCCAGGTCTTTCAGCACATGCAGGTCGTTCGGCTCAATCGCGAGTGACTTGTTGAACGCCTCGGCCGCATTGTCCACCTCGTCCATGGCGTCGTACACAGTACCAAGCTTATAGAGGTAGTCTGCGCTGTCGGGGTGCATGTCGACGAGCCTTTGGGCCACGCCGAGCGCCTCCTTGAACTTGCTGAGGTTATAGAGGTACGCGCCGTAGTTGTCCAGTATCTCCTCGTTGTTCGGGTCAAGCTCGAGGGCCTTCTCGATCGTCTTGACGGCCTTCTCTATATCCTCAAGCCCGAATAGGGCGTTTGCCTTGCCGCTGTGCGCAAGCGCATTCTGCGGGTCGAGGCGTATCGCCTCGTCGAATGCCTGCCTCGCCCTCCTGTAATCCTGCTTCATCAGGAACGCGCGTCCCTCGTCCGTCTTCTTCTTTGATTCCTCGATTTTCCTCTCAACCACTATCCTGTACCTTCCTTTCTTGTATATTTACCAGCCGCCGGATGCGCCGCCCCCACCTGAGCCACCGCCTCCGAAGCCTCCGAACCCACCTCCAAAACCGCCACCTCCACCAAAACCTCCCCCGAAACCGCCAATGAATGGGCCGCCGCCGTAGTAGCGCCTGCCGCCCATGATGCGCGGGCCCGGGAAGAAGAACTGGCTCAAGACCAGTATTATAAATATGATCGTGAGGATTATTGAGAACCCGCCCCTGCTCCTCTTTGCAGGCTTCTTTACCCCTCCGGGCGGTATTTTCTCAGCTACAGCGTTAGCGCCCGCAACAAGCCCCTTGCCATAATCGCCGGCCTTGAAGTACGGGGCCATGACATTGCGGATTATCTCGCCGGCCGTGCCGTCGGTAATCGCACCCTCGAGCCCGTAGCCGACCTCTATCCTGGCCTTCTTGAGCGACGGCGCAACCAATATGAGTACGCCGTTGTCCTGGCCCTTCTGGCCGATGCCCCAAGCCTTGAACAGCTCCACGGCATATTCGTCTACGTCGGCATAATCGCCGAGGTCGGGCACCGTCACAACCGCTATCTGCGCGGTCGTGTTTTTTTCGACCTCCGAAAGCTGTTGCTCAAGCGCAGCGGCATCGGCGGGGTTTATCACCCCTGCGAAATCATTTACGTAGCCCTTCGGCTCCGGGAACTTGCCAGCCGCAAAAACCGTCCCGCAAATAAACAGAAACAGGAACGTCAGAAGCGCAAGCCGGGTTTTATTCGCGATTATACTCAAGTTATATTTCTTTCTGGGCGCACCCGGAAACTTTATACTCACACCGCCAATTTGTCAATAACTACCGCCAGCTTGCCGACCTCCGTCAGGTAGGCCGCAAAAAGCCGGTCAAGCTCGTCCACGGTGGGAGTCAGGCCCTCCCGTCTTATGGCCAGCGCACCCATGAAAGGCGCCTCGTCCAGGCCAGCTTCAAGGCAGAACTCCTTTATAATCGAATCCTTTTTTACAGGCACACCCTTGCCTTTAAGCCTCAGGATGTTTCTCATAACCTGGGTAAACGGCTCGATCGAGGCCGCAATCAGGTGCGAAAGCGCCTTTTTATCGCCGAAGGCCTCTATATATCCCTGCCGCAGATGTATGAACTTGCCTTTTATCTGCTCCTCGCACTGACGACGGAGGTTCTCGTGGCTTATCTCAAGGCCTGCGAGGACGTCTTTGCCGTGCAGGAGCCTGTACGACTCCTTCATCTCGAAGAACTCTATCGGGAAAACGTCCGTCGAAGTCTCAAGTGTATCGAGGGTCATCATCAAGGGTGCAGGTACACCTTTTTTCGACCACTTGGGGTTGACACCGGCGTATCTTTTAAGCTGGGACGGCCCGACCTGGGTCATTACAGCCAGAAGCTTCATGGGCCGGTGGCTACCTACCTGCTCACCTGCGGCAGCCTCACCGTACAGGTCAAGCGAGACAAGCTCCTCGCCATAAAGCCCTTTCATCATCTCGGCAAAGTCGGCCAGGACCTTCTCCGTTTTTTCGTCCATCATCATCCCCCCTTGAGTCTGTCTGGATACGGCTGAATGGTCTATGATACCAGAAATAACGTAATGTATGTTGTTTTTTTATGCGGACTGGGCCGCACATAATGAGTGAATTCAGTCAGCATTTGTACCTACTGAGCGTGACCGGTTACCTGGAGCATGCGGTACCTGAAAAAACAATATATTCAACGATAACACTAACATGAGTAGTAAGCACACCTTTTGATCCTATAAATAGAATACCCTGGCTGAGTAAATACACTCTATAGGCGCTAACGAAAATCATTCCTGGCAAGCTTAAATTGCTTTAGAACCACACAGTTACAATCCTTATTGCCGTAATGCATTTCTGGTATGGAAATTGCTTAATTCTATTGCAACATCATTGTGTTTTGAGGGCAAATATGGCAAGCGACACACCGAGCAGAGTGGAAAACGCCAACCACGACAAGGTCATGTTCTATATCGACAAGACCCTGTCGGAGACGTCCAGGTACTGCCCCTGCCACCGCTGCCGCCTCGACGCGGCCGCAATGGCCCTTAATACACTGCCACCGCATTACTATGTCAGCGTCCCGAACAACAACTCACGCGAATTGGGCTCGCCCTGGATACTTATCGAAGTGGCGGTCAGGGAAGCGATGGACGCGGTCAGGGCCGCGCCGCGACATGCGCCGCTCAGCATTGTAAACCCCGACGAAAATATCATGCTTGATGAAACGGGTACCGGCTAAAACCCCTCTACCTGCTCTTCCCCACTCCCACTCTATCGCAGTACGCCGCCACCGGACAGCTTGAACATATCGGCGACACGGGTTTGCACTGGTTCTGCCCGAACTTCACCAGCAGGTCGTTTATCTCTATCCAGTACCTTTTCGGAAGCTTGTCCCTGAGGGCCGCCTCGGTCTGTTCGGGCGTCTTTGTGGATACGTAGCCCCACCGGTTCGTGATCCTGTGCACGTGGGTATCGACGCAGATCGCGGGCTGACCGAAGCCTATGCTAATTACCAGGTTGGCCGTCTTCCTGCCGACTCCGGGCAGCTTCAGAAGCTCATCCATCGAATCCGGGACTCTGCCCTGGAACTCATCTACCAGTATTCTGTTGATTTTTTGAATGGAGACCGCCTTGGTGCGGTAGAAACCTACGGGGTATATAGCCTTTTCGACCGTTTTCACGTCAATGCCAAGCATTTTTTGGGGAGTGGCCGCAAGGCCGAACAGGCGCGCGGAAGCATCCGCTGTCGTCCCGTCCTGGGTGCGGAGGCTAAGGATGCATGAAATCAAGACCTTATACGGGTCTTTCGTCTCCGCCACGACGGAGACGGCCGGGGTCTTGAAGCCCCTGACCGCCTTCTTTATGGCCGATATCGCTTTTGGAAGCTCGTGGTCCTTCATCAGGGACTAGTGGTCCCCGCAGGAGCAATCCCCCTTGTGGGTGGATGGCAGACAACCAGACACGAACTGCCGCACGGCGGCGGCGGGCTCGTTCTCCATCGTGATGACCGGGATTATCCCCGCCCTGTAGAGGCCCTCGTACATGCCCCTGCTCATCCCCTGCGTAATGACGGCCTGACAGTCCTGAAGCATGTTGTCCCTGTGCATCCCGTCCGCCATCGCCGCGTCAGACAAAAAAGCGCTATCCCGTAACTTCCTGTTCTTTATACCAAACTCGTCCGCTTCAAAAATAATGAACTGGTTGCAACTC
This sequence comes from Nitrospirota bacterium, assembly GCA_963845245.1. Classification (GTDB taxonomy): domain Bacteria; phylum Nitrospirota; class JACRHJ01; order JACRHJ01; family JACRHJ01; genus CAWJRJ01. The sequence continues at coordinate 30,422 of CAWJRJ010000013.1, read as the reverse complement.
CCTAACTGCCCGCAAATGGTCTTGCCATCCAAGCTTGATACAGCTATCTTCATGGCATACCTCCTGTTTAGGGGTAATTAAAAGATACCATATTTATCAGACGGCATCAACCTCGTTAAAGTTACAAATCCCTTTTTCCTTTGAAAAAAAGCCCTCTTGGTGTACACTATCGGCATGATATTCGAAGAACTGAACCTTTCAAGGGAAGTATTAGAGGGAATAAAGGACACCGGTTTCGTAACGCTGACCGCCGTGCAGGAGGCATCCCTCCCGCTGGCCCTGGCCGGAAAAGACCTCGCCGTCCAGGCGCAGACCGGCACAGGCAAGACCGCCGCATTCCTCATCTCGATCTTTAACCGCATCAAGAAAATGGACCCGCCTCAACATGGACGCGCGCCGAGGGCGATAATCATCGCGCCCACCCGCGAGCTTGCCATCCAGATACTCGAAGACGCGCAGGTACTGGGCAAGCATACCGGGCTCGACTGCATGGCCGTCTACGGAGGCGTGGACTACCAGAAGCAGCGCGAGAAGCTCGAAGCCGGTACCGACGTCCTTGTCGGGCACGCCCGGCAGGCTGATAGACTACTTCAAGCAGAAGGTGTTCAGCCTCAAGTACATCGAGACGCTCGTCATAGACGAGGCCGACCGGATGTTCGACATGGGCTTCATCGCCGACATCCGCTATATGCTTCGGCGCATGCCCGAATTCGACAAGCGCCAGGCGATGCTGTTCTCGGCCACGCTCTCGATGCGCGTCATGGAGCTTGCCTACGAGCACATGAACAACCCCGAGCGGATACAGATAGACGCAGAGCATATGACGGTTGACAGGATAGAGCAGTCGCTGTTCCATGTCGGGCGGCAGGAGAAGTTCAGCCTGCTTCTTGGCATCCTCCAGAAGGAGCAGCCACAGCGCAGCATGCTGTTCGTCAACACCAAGCGCGAGGCCGAAAGCGTGGTGGAACGCCTCAACCGCAACGGCTTCCCATCCGACATGATCTCGGGCGACATAGCACAGAACAAGCGGATGCGCATACTCGAAGACTTCAAGGCGGGAAAGCTCCCGATACTCGTCGCGACGGACGTCGCATCGCGCGGGATACACGTGGATGACGTGAGCCACGTCTTCAACTACGACCTGCCCCAGGACGCCGAGGACTACGTCCACAGGATAGGCCGCACCGCGCGCGCGGGCGCATACGGCAAGGCATACGCATTCGCGGACGAGGAGTACGTCTTCTCGCTGGAGCCGATACAGGAATACATCAAGATGAAGATCCCGGTCGTCTGGCCGGACGAGGATATGTTCGCCAAGGAGAAGAGGCGCACGCCCGAGGAGCGCAAGGCCGCCGAGGAGCGTAACCGCATACGCCGCGAGGAACGCGCCGCGCTTGAGGCAAGACGTGGCGGACGTGGCGGCGGCAGGGATAGCGGGCGAGGTGGCCCGTCTTCCGGCAGACCGCCCGAGAGAAGGACGTCAGCGCCAAGACCGGCGGGTCCGAAACCTCCACAGGCTGAAAGACCGAACCGCAGTACCAACCCGCAGTACCAACTGCCGAGGGCGGCGAGGCGCAGCGGCGGCAAAGAAGAAGCGAAGACGCAGGAAACCTTCTGGCCCGAAGCCGAAGGCGGGGCTGTAGCGGGCGGGACAGCCTCTTCAGAAAACATCTAAAGAGACGGTTTAGAATAATTTTACCCGCCTCTATCATAACCTATGATTACTCCCAAAAAAGCAGTTATATTGTTATCCGGTGGCCTTGATTCGGCCACCGTTTTAGCATATGCCGTTTCGAAGGGCTACGAGTGCTACGCCCTGTCGTTCGACTACGGCCAGAGGCACAAGTTCGAGCTGAAGGCGGCGAAGAAGGTGGCAAAGGCGCTTGGGCGCTACAAGGCATGAGGTCGTGAAGGTGGACCTCTCCCGCTTCGGCGGCTCGGCGCTCACATCCGCGATCCCCGTCCCGAAGTCCCGCTCGCACAAGGACATCGGCACCGGCATCCCGGTGACATACGTACCCGCGAGGAACACCGTCTTCCTGTCGCTTGCGCTCGCCTTCGCGGAATCCCTCGGCGCGCACGACATATTCATCGGCGTCAACGCGCTCGACTACTCCGGCTACCCCGACTGCCGCCCGGAATACATACGCGCATTTGCGAGGATGGCAAACCTCGCCACAAAGGCGGGTGTCGAGGGCGACAAGTTCAAGATACACGCGCCGCTTATCAAACTCACAAAAGCAGGTATAATAAAACTGGGCCGCAAGCTGGGCGTGGACTATACGCTGACGCATTCGTGCTACGACCCCGCGCCTGACGGGACACCCTGCGGGCGGTGCGACAGTTGCCTGCTTCGGAACAAGGGGTTCGAGGAGGCGGGGGATGTATAGAATAGGTTTCGGCGAAATAGTTGCCATAATACTTATCGTCTTCTTCGTCTTCGCCGCAGGCCGGCTGAATAACCGCACAAACGGCCCCGACAAATAGAGGTCTTCCATGCAGAGCGAAAAGGAAAGCTGGGCAAGGCTTTCCATAGTATCCAACTCCGTACTCGTAGTCCTGAAGATAACCGTCGGCATACTCACCGGCTCGGTCAGTATCGCGGCCGAAGGCATGCACTCCGGCGTCGACCTCGCCGCGTCCGTCATCACCTTCTTCGGCGTGAGGATATCCGGCAAGGGGGCGGACAAGGACCACAACTTCGGCCACGGGAAGTTCGAGAACGTCGCCGGGGTGGCCGAGGGCATACTGATCTTCGTCGGCGCCGGGATAATCATTTACGAGGCCCTGCCGAAGCTCTTCAAGGGCGAAGGCCCGGAGACGCTGGGCTGGGGGCTTGGCGTGATGGCGCTGTCATCCATAGTCAACTACCTGGTATCCCGCAAACTTTTCCAGATTGCCAAGAAGACCGGCTCGCCAGCGCTTGCGGCGGACGCATGGCACCTGCGCACCGACGTGTACACCTCGCTTGGCGTCCTGGGCGGGCTTGCCCTGATAAAGATAACCGGCAAGGCGATATTCGACCCCATAATCGCGCTCTGCGTGGCATTGATAATATTAAAGGCCGCCTACGACATAACGATGGAGGGCATCGCGCACATGGTGGACGTATCGCTGCCGGATGACGAACTGGCGACGATACACGGCGCGCTTGCCCGGCAGGGGGAGCATTATCTGGAGTTCCACGACCTGCGCGCAAGGAAGAGCGGCTCGCAGCGGTTCATCGACCTTCACCTGGTCGTACCCCGCGAACACCCCATCCACCGGATACACGACCTGTGCAACGCGCTTGAGACCGAGATCGAAAAGGACCTCCCCCACTCGCACGTCCTGATACACCCCGAACCCTGCGACGCCGGGTGCAAGACCTGCGCGATAGCCAAAAAGGGGGGCCAGGAGGGGTGCGCATAGTAAAGATAGACCCATCAGACCCGGCACCCGCGCTGGCAGAGGCCGCCGAAGTCCTTGAAAATGGCGGACTTGTCGCATATCCAACCGAGTCTTTCTATGCCCTGGGCGCGGACGCCTTGAACCCGGAAGCGGTAAAGAAGGTCTTCGACGCCAAGGGGCGGAGCGTCATAAAACCCCTGCCGGTCATCGTCCACGAAAAGCCAGAAATTACCTTATTAACCAGAGAGTTGAGCCCACTGGCGCGGACCGCGGTGGAAAAACTAATGCCTGGGCCGGTAACGCTCGTCTTCTGGGCCTCCGGGGCCGTGCCGGAAAGTTTGACGGGCGGGACGGGGAAAATCGGCATCCGCCTACCGGTACATGAAGTGGCTTCCGGCCTCGCGCGGGCCCTGGGTGGGCCGGTGACGGCCACGTCGGCCAACCAGGCGGGCCTGCCCGGGCTTACAACTGCCAAAGAGGTGGCATCCGCACTGACGGGCATAGACATGGTCCTCGACGGGGGCACAACACCGGGGGCCCCGGCAAGCACCGTTGTGGACCTGACCTGCGACCCTCCCCGCATCCTTCGGGAAGGAAGGGTTGCAAAAGCCAAAATAGTGGAGCTGCTGGCTAAGGTAAAGACCTGAGATAACAGGCGATTTATCTTGACACTGCCGACATATAGGTGCTATATTTTTCGAGTTTTCCACTTGTCCACGTGCTTCCATTCCCCAGATCAAAAGAGGAGTAATTAATTGGAAGAGAACAAAGCAACCGGTTCAGATGTCAAGAAGGCAGATGACGGGGTTTTAAAAAGGGTATGGGACTTCTTCGCATCCCTTAAACTCACCGTAATCCTGTTGATTGTCCTGGCGGCGGTCTCCATCATCGGCACCGTCATCGACCAGACAGACCCCAACAAAAATCTACAGATGATGATAGACCTGTTCGGCCACGACTCCGCACAGGGCTGGCTCAACCTCATCATCAAACTCGGGCTTACCAACATGTACCACTCATGGTGGTTCGTCGGCCTGCTCATGCTGCTCTCGTCCAACCTCTCGGTATGCACCTACGAGAGACTGCCGGGCGTCTTCAACATCATCCGGAAGGTGCAACAGCCCCTTACCGACGAGTCGCTCAAGGGGCTCGCGATCAAGAAGGAAATCCGTATAAAGGGCGACATGGAGGCGTTAAAGGGGCAGGCCAGGGCCGCAGTCAAGCACGCCGGGTTCTCCCCTAAAGAGGCGTCCGAGGGCGGCTCATTCCAGTACTATGCCGAAAAGGGCAGGTACTCCAGGCTCGGCGTTTACGTAACGCACATCAGCGTACTCATAATCTTCATAGGCGCCCTCATCGGCTCATTCTGGGGCTACAAGGGTTATGTCCAGATAATGGAGAACAACTCGGTAGACGCCATAAGCATCATAAACAAGCCCCTGCTGCGGAACTTCGGGCCTGAGGTGCCCCTCGGCTTCAAGGTGCGCTGCGACAAATTCGAGCTTAAGATGTACGGCAGTTCGCAGATGCCGTCCGACTATCTCTCGACCCTGACCATCGTCGACAACGGCAAGGAAATGTTCACCAAGACCATACGGGTAAACGACCCGATGCAGTACAAGGGAATCCGCTTCTTCCAGTCTTCATACGGCGTCATGCCCGGCATGGCCACTATGACTATACGGGTCACGCCCAAGGACGGTAGCCCCAACATCCGCGACTACATGATGAAGAAGGACGAAAAGGTCCATATCGAAGGCACCAACTACGACATGGTGATAGACCAGCTTGCACCCGACGTGGCCATAGGCCCGAACAACCAGATAATGGCGCAGAGCGACCAGTTCAAGGGCCACGGTGCCGCAGTGATGAAGTTCCTCGACGCGCACGGCGACATGGTGGACCAGGCTGTCATACTGAACGAGGCGCCGGATTCACAGCCGTCGAAGATGCCCTTCACGCTCGCAATTATGAACTACAAGGGTCCGTACTATACAGGCCTGCAGGTAACCTACGACCCGGGCGTATGGATCGTCTGGACCGGCTGCACGCTTATGGTCCTGGGCATAATGATAGCCTTCTTCACTTATCACAAGAGGGTATGGATAAGGCTTGTGCAAGGTGAGAAGGGCCAGGTAATAATAACCGCCGCAGGCAGCGCGAACAAAAACAGAAAGGCATTCGAAGAGGATTTCGGGCGCATGCTGGACAGGCTCGGGGCGAAGTAACGTTTTAACGCCGTTTCCGGAGGACAAAGAAGATGAGCTTTGACATCAACATCACGTTTTTCAAGATAGCGACCCTTTTCTACCTGTTCGCAATGGTTTTCTACCTTGCGCACATCCAGTTCAGGAGCAAGGGCGTCGGCAACATCGCGACCGGGCTCACAGCGCTCGGTTTCCTGTCCCACACTTCCTCGATAGCCATCAGGTGGTATGAATCCTACCAGATGGGCGCCGAGATCGGCCACATACCAATCTCGAACCTGTTCGAGTCGATGTCGTTCGGGGCCTGGACGATCATACTGATCTACCTGATTGTCGAGTGGAAATACAAAAACAAGACATTCGGCGCTTTCGTCATGCCGGTTGCCTTCCTCGCCATGACATACATCTTCGTGGCGCCCAACATACCCAAGGAGATCGAGCCCCTTGTGCCGGCGCTCAAGAGCTACTGGCTGCACATACACGTCATCACCTCGTTCCTTGGCTACGCCGCATTCGCAATCTCGTTCGGCGTCAGCCTGATGTACCTGATAGTCAACACGAAGGAAAAAAACGCCATTTACACTTTCTGGAGCCTCTGCATCGGCATGCTTATAGCAATCATGCTGTCTCTGTGCATAGACGCCGTATTCTTTGGCGTTAACCCGGGACGCGAGGGCGCCCGCATGCTCGAAGGCACGTTCAGGAACCCTGCGGCGGCAATGAAGATAGTGAGCTGGCTCGGCCTTGCCGGCATACTGCTCGTAAGCTGGCTGATCGGGGATCAAGATCAAGGACAAGCTCGCGGGCTTTGCAAACACGTCCGAGCTTCTGGACGAGGTGGGATACAAGACGATAGCCATCGGCTTCCCCCTGCTTACGGTAGGCATCATAACGGGCGCGGTCTGGGCCAACAGCGCATGGGGCACATACTGGGGCTGGGACCCCAAGGAGACCTGGTCTCTTATCACCTGGCTCGTATATGCGGCCTACCTGCACGCCCGCCTGACAAGGGGCTGGCGCGGACAGAGGGCTGCGGTGCTTTCGATGGTCGGCTTTCTTGCAGTCGTTTTTACATACCTTGGCGTCAACCTGCTTCTATCAGGCCTCCACTCGTACGGAAGTGCGGGCTGATCCGGCAAACTTTTTTGAGGGAAAGGGGAATCTACACATGCGTCTTAAGGCAGCCATCGTTTTCAGCATTCTTACCCTTGCAATCGGGTACGCGCAACTTTCATTTGCGGACCCGGACCCGAGCTGCGTGGCCAAAGCCTGCCATGCCAAGCTCCTCGACAACAAGTTCGTGCACGGGCCGGTTGGCGGCTACGACTGCACTGCGTGCCACACCAAGATAGGCGACCACAAGTTCAAACTGGCCGCCGAGGGCGCGGAACTGTGCTACCAGTGCCACGACAAGAAGAACACCAAGGCGCACGTACACGGGCCGATCGCCTCCGGCGACTGCACGGGGTGCCACAGCCCGCACAGCTCTCCATTCAAGTTCCAGCTGGCGGCGGAGGGCAAGGACCTCTGCTTCAAATGCCACGAGGACAACAAGACCAACCACAAGTTCGTACACGGGCCGGTTGCGGCCGGCGACTGTATAGCCTGCCACGACCCGCACACCTCGCCGAACGACTTCCAGCTGATCGCCCCTGGCAACGAGCTGTGCTTCACCTGCCACGTGGACAAGAAGGACGAGTTCGCGGCCGGCAAGCACATACACCCGCCGGTGGCGGACCGCTGCACGAACTGCCACAGCGCACACGGCTCGGAGAACAAGTACAACCTTCTGAAGCCGGTACCGGCGCTTTGCTTCACCTGCCACGACAAGATAGCCGACAAGATATCAAAGGCAAAAGAGCAGCACAAGCCCGTTACAGACGAAAAAGCATGCATGAACTGCCACGAGCCGCATGTCTCGAACGACAGCCCGCTCCTGAGGGCGGGCGGCGGCTCAAGCCTCTGCCTCTCGTGCCACAACAAGCAGCTCGGCGAGATAAGCAACATGAAGGCCTGGCTTGACGCCAACCCGGACAAGCACGGCCCGGTACGGAGCGGCGACTGCGTCAGCTGCCACGGCGTGCACGGGACCGACAACTACAGGATACTGGTCGACTACTTCCCGCCGGAGTTCTACGCGCCCTACTCGACCGACAAGTATGCGCTCTGCTTCGACTGCCACAACAAGGACATCGCGATAGACGAGTTCACCACCACCCTGACGGGCTTCAGGAACGGCGACAAGAACATGCACTTCGTGCACGTCAACAAGACCCCGAAGGGCCGCACCTGCCGCGCCTGCCACGAGGTACACGCGGGCAAGCAGGCCAAGCACATACGCGAAAAGGTGCCCTTCGGCAAGCTCAGCTACCCGATACGCTTCACCAAGACCGAGAACGGCGGCTCCTGCATCGTCGGCTGCCACGTCGAGCGTTTCTACGACAGGGTTAACCCTGTGAAGAACAGATAGCACATACATTATGGACAATAAAAAAGGAGGCCGTTTTGGCCTCCTTTTTTATTCATTAGTCCTGCATGCCGCTACTCAGGCCGCCATCCTGAAAGGCGGGCGTCGCTCACCAATCAGGCTGTCTATAGCATCCCCGACCTCCTCAAGGGACGACTGGTCCACCTCGTGTACCCTTCTTAAAAGGTCCGTCCCCTCGTTTCTCTTTTCTCTCAGCTCCACTATCTTCTTGTCGTATTCAGCCCTGCGCCGGAGGTCTTCAGCAAGTTCAGCATGAAATCTGAGGTCGTCGATGGCGGCGTCCCATTCCCTCAGCTTTAATGCCATTTTTCTGGCATACTCCATCCTTGTCTCCATAGTCACCTCCCATGGCTACTGAACTATATATATTATAGCATTTCCGGCGGGACATACAGCCCATGCTTTTTGCCCTGGACCCAAGGTCAGGATACCCGGCGGGAGGCGCCCCAGCCCCTTTAAGTGGCCTGAAAAACTACTTTTTCACCGTTTATTTCTGTTGAATCGCACTGCCCGTTTTGATATACTACACGGGTTTTATCCTTATGTACCGAGGCACCCCCGGACGAAAAGCTATGGAGAATGAAGAAGGCAGGGAGATAAGGGGCGGCGAAGACGAAAAAGCAGGGGGTCAGCCCAGTCTCGAGCCGGCTCCCGGTGAAGATAAGTGCGACCTGCCCGAAGAGGGTCAGGGGACGGCAGCACCCACGGAGGCACCCCCGGCAACATCTGGTTTTCAGCAGGTCAAGGCCAACACCCTAAACCGTTCCATAGCCAGGTTCATAGACATCCTCTTCGCCCTTCTTCTGGCAAGGCTCCCAGGTTATGTCGGCATCCTCTCCGGGCTTACGTACATTGCAATAGCAGACGGGCTGATGGGCGGCAGAAGTCTCGGCAAGAAGGTTATCGGGCTGCGCGCCGTCTACCGTAAGGATGGCAGAAACGCCGATTACCGTGCCTCGATACTCAGGAACTCGACGATAGGTGCCCTTTACCTTATCTTCCTGGTGCCGATAGCGGGCTGGGTGCTTGCAGTGCTCGGACTCGCCTTCGAACTGCTGCTGATTATCGGCAGCCCCGAGGGCATGCGCCTGGGGGACGAAATAGCGTCCACTGTAGTTGTTGACGAGGTCAAGGAATAGTTCATCCAAAGAGATGTTTTTATAAGGAGAGGTTTTAAATGTTTATAAACTCGTTGTTGGGCATGTTTTCAAACGACCTTGGCATAGACCTGGGTACGGCAAGCACGCTGGTCTACGCAAAGGGCAGGGGCATCGTGTGCAACGAACCCTCGGTGGTCGCGATAGACAAGGCCACCAGGAAGGTGCTCGCCGTGGGCATGGAGGCGAAAAGGATGCTGGGGCGCACCCCCGGCGACATCGTCGCCATAAGACCGATGAAAGACGGCGTCATCGCCGACTTCGACGCCACCGAGCAGATGCTCCGCTACTTCATACAGAAGGTACACAACAGGAAGACATTCCTACGTCCCAGGATAATCGTCGGCGTCCCGTCGGGCATTACCCAGGTGGAGCAGAGGGCGGTCCGGGACAGCGCGGAGCAGGCCGGGGCCAGAGAGGTTTACCTCATCGAGGAGCCGATGGCCGCCGCAATCGGCGCGGGCCTTCCCATAACCGAGCCCTCCGGCAACATGGTGGTCGACATCGGCGGCGGCACCACGGACGTCGCCGTCATATCGCTCGCCGGCATAGTCTATTCGAAGACGGTCAAGACGGGCGGCGACAAGATGGACGAGGCGATAATAAACTACATAAAGAGGAAGTACAACCTCCTGATAGGCGAGCGCACCGCAGAGCATATAAAGATAACCATCGGCTCGGCGTACAAAGTGACCGAGGAAAGCAAGACGATGGAAGTAAGGGGACGCGACCTCGTGTCCGGCATCCCCAAGACCCTGATAATAGACGACGACGAGGTCCGTGAGGCCCTCATGGAGCAGGTGCTCATCATCGTCAATACCATCAAGGTGACGCTTGAGAACACACCGCCGGAGCTTGCCGCCGACATAATCGAGAAAGGCATCGTGCTCGCGGGCGGTGGAGCACTCCTGACCGGTATAGACGTCCTTATCCGCGAGGAGACGTCACTGCCGATAGTGATCGCCGAAGACCCGCTCTCAGCCGTCGTTATGGGCACCGGCAAGGCCCTTGATGAACTGGACCTCCTGCGAAGGGTGTCCGTTAGAACATAAATCCTCCTTTGGGGGCTCTCCGAAGGCCAATCCGCCCCCGGCCTCAAAAGAAACCGGATGTATCGATATATCGCCAAAAATAAAGGCGTCCTCCTCCTGGCAGGGCTGGTACTGGCGGGCCTGCTCTGGATGACTTCACAGGTCAGGCACCCTGGCCCTACGGGCCCGCTTGACCGCGCCGTGTCCTTCGTCTCCTATCCGTTTGTCAGGGTCGTCAGGATGGCAAGGGATTCTGCCTCCGGCATCTGGAACGGCTATTTCAACCTGGTCGGCGTACAGCGGCAAAACCGCATCCTGAACGCTGACAATTCAAAACTGGCCCTTGAGAACACAAGGCTCATGGAGGCGCTCGCGAAGGAGAAGCGGCTCGACGACCTGCTGGAAGTCAAGCAGGAGACGGGCTTCCCTATAATTGCGGCAAACGCTATAGCCCGCGATGCATCTTCCTGGTTCAAGTCCATTTGGATAGACAAGGGCGAGGAGTCAGGCATCGCACGGAACCTCCCGGCAATGGTGTACACAGGGGTGGTCGGCAAGGTTATCAAGACCTACGGCTCGTCCTCCCGCATCCAACTGATCACCGACCCTTCCTCCGCTGTTTCGTCCGTCACTGAGAGGACACGCGAGCCGGGCATACTCGTCGGCGACGGCGGCGGCGGGTGCAAGCTCCTCTATGTCGGGAAACACGCCGACGTCGCGCCCGGCGACCTTATAGTCACATCGGGGCTGGACGGCATATTCCCCAAAGGGGTGCCGGCCGGTGAGGTCGTAAAGGTATCGCGCAACTCGCCTGGCTACTTTCTGGACGTCGACGTAAAACCAACCGCCGACATAACGCGTCTCGAAGAGGTGCTGGTGCTCCGTTACACCCCGCCCGCCATACCGCGCGAGCCGGAAACCCAGACACCCGGAAAAAGCGGTGACCGATGAACCTTAAGGTGCCCTCCATATTGTTCTTCCTTGCAATGGCCGTTATACAGGCCTCGTTGGGCGACCTTGTCAGTATATACGGCATAAAACCAAGCTTCATATTCATAGCGGTCTATGCGCTTTCCGTTACCGGTGGGGAATGGAAGGGTCTACTGTACGGGTGCCTGGGCGGGCTTATCGAGGACTGCCTTTCAGGGGGCTATCTAGGGCTTTTCATGTCGGCATATGCCATCTCCGGGTTTCTGGCCGGGAAGGCAGGGAAGAAGCTTTTCAACATAGGTGAATCGGCGAATTTTGCAGGGGTTTTCACGCTCAGCTTCGTCAGTGGCATCTACGTCATACTCATCATGCATAACCTTCAGGGCGGTTCGGGCATCGTCTCGGGGGTCTTCCGTTTCGCGCTTCCGCAGGCGTTTTATAATGCAGTGACCGGCGCCTTCTTCCTCTGGGTCTTCAAGGAACAGCTCGCCAGAAGGGTGCCATGGCTGAAGGTAATCAGGCAGCTTCAGGTGCGGTTTTAAATAATGAATTACCAGAACTTTTACGGCGGTAACGGAGACGGTACCTCCGATATAAAAAAGCGGCTCTGGATAATAAGCGTCCTGGCAGCAGTCTTTTTTGCTGCAATCGCATTAAGGCTCTGGTACCTTCAGATTTTAAAGGGAGACTATTACCGCGAACTCTCCGAGAGCAACAGGATAAGGATAATAAACATCCGTCCGCCACGGGGGGTCTTTTATGACCGGAACGGGGTCCCGTTCGTCACCAACACCCCCAGCTACACCATCACCTTCACGCCCGAAGACGCAAAGAGCTCCCCCGAAACTGTCGGCAGCCTTGCGGCCATACTCCACGTGCACGCCGACGAGCTGCAATCCCTGATAAAGGCGGAGAGGAACAGGAACCCCTACCAACCCATACGGGTCAGGGAAAACGCAAGCTTCGCCGAGATATCCGAGGTCGAGGCCAGGAAAGACGAGCTTCCGGGCGTAATGGTACAGGTCGAGATCAGGCGCAACTATCCCTTCGGCGAGTTCGCCTCGCACCTGGTCGGCTATATAGGCAAGATAACTCCTGAGCAGCAGGAGATGCCCGAGTATGCGGGCCTTCCCAACGACTTCCTTATCGGCCAGTACGGGCTGGAGAGGACCTACGACAAGATCATACGCGGCGAGGCAGGCAAGCGCGGCATAGAAGTCGACGCGATGGGACGCCAGAAGCGCGTGGTCTATACGACGGACCCCATAGCAGGCGAAGACGTCATAACAAGCATCGACATCAGGACGCAAAAAGCGGCGGAAGAGGCGCTCGCCGGCAAGGCCGGGGCGATAGTGGCGCTGGACCCGAATACCGGAGACGTGCTGGCAATGGTCAGCAAACCGGGCTTCGACCCGAATATATTCCCGTTGGGGCTTAACGCGCGGGAGTGGGCATACCTCACACAGGACCCCGGCAAACCGCTCAACAACCGCGCCCTGCAGGGCACTTTCCCGCCGGGCTCGACCTTCAAGCTTGCGATGTCGCTTGCAGGGCTTGAGACTGGCATGGCCAACCTCAAAGACACTATACAATGCACCGGCGGCTTCTTCTTCGGCAACCGCACGTTCCACTGCTGGCAAAAAAGGGGGCACGGCACCGTCACGCTCCACAGGGCGATAGTCGAATCCTGCGACGTATATTTTTACAAGCTGGGCGACAGGATGGGGATAGACAATATCGCGAAGTACTCCAAAATGCTGGGCCTCGGAGAACTCACCGGGATTGGCCTGAGAGAGCGGCAGGGTCTGGTGCCGTCCACTGAATGGAAAAAACGCGTACGGCACGAAGACTGGTACTCCGGCGAGACCATATCATGCTCGATCGGCCAGGGATACGTGAACGTTACACCCATACAGCTCGCCAGGATGGTCGGCACGATAATGAACGGCGGGACCCTATATCAGCCGCAGGTGGTTAAAGGTATCCGTTACAAGGACGGCAGCATCATGACCTTCCCGACGGTAACTCTCGGCAAGGCACCGGTAAAGCAGGCAAACCTCGATATAATCAAAGACGGCATGACCGGGGTGGTGGAAGAGCCGGGCGGAACCGCGCATGTCGCCAAATCGGAGTATGTGAAAATCGGCGGAAAGACCGGCACCGCGCAGGTCATCGCGTTGGGCAAAGGCAAAGGCAAAGACTACGCGGACCATGCCTGGTTCGTCGCGGGCGCCCCGATGGACAAAGACCCCAAGATCGCAGTCTGCATCCTGGTTGAGCACGGCGGACACGGCGGTTCGGCCGCGGCCCCACTTGCGAAGAAGGTCATCGAGGCGTACCTCAGGGTGGACGACGAGGGGTTAGCTGAAAAGTATGGCCTGAAAAACATGACCGGCATTACGCTGAAGAAAGCCATCAAAGATTTTAAGAACCATACGAGCGTCCGGGCAAGGGCCCTGGCAAACAGCACCAGCGCGTCCGCGAAGGCAAAGGCGCTAGCCAACAGGACTGCCGGCGCCAGGAAAAGGCGTTGACCATGCATAAGAAGCGAGCGAAACTAAAATTCGACCTGACCTTCCTGGCGGCTGTGCTTGCCCTCGTGGCGGTGGGCCTTGTAGCAGACTACTCGGCTACCTACAACATGGGCGGCGGCAGGCACGGTCTCTTCTACAAGCAGATATTCTGGCTGGCTTGCGGTTTTTGCCTCCTGGGCATAACAGTCACCGTAGACTACCGCAAGCTTGAGAGGTGGGGGTACGTCTTCTACGGCATCACCCTTGCGCTTCTGGCCGCCGTCCTGGTCATGGGCCGCACCGGCATGGGCGCACAGCGGTGGCTGCCCCTTGGGCCTTTCTCGTTCCAGCCCTCCGAGATCGCCAAGCTTTTTCTTATCATAACGCTTGCGAAGTACTTCTCCGAGGACCACACGACCAACGGGCATACGCTCCGTCAGCTTGTGAAACCGTTCCTGCTGGTGGCCGTGCCAGTAATCCTTGTCGTAAAACAGCCGGACCTGGGCACCGGACTGATGCTGCTGTTTATCTTCACGGCCATGGTGATTGCGGCCGGGATAAAGTTTAAATCGTTCATATACCTTGTGGCGACCGCCGCGCTTACGGCGCCGCTCGCCTGGCAGGTCTTCTGGAAGCACCTGAAGGACTACCAGAAAAAACGCCTTCTGGTATTTGTGGACCCGGAGTCGGACCCCGCCGGCGCGGGATACCATATCATACAGTCTAAAATCGCCGTCGGCTCCGGGATGTTCACCGGCAAGGGCTACCTCCACGGGACGCAGAGCCAGTTGAGCTTCCTGCCGGAGAGGCACACCGACTTCATCTTCTCGGTCATATCGGAGGAGTGGGGGTTCATCGGCTCGATGGTCGTGCTGCTGATCTTCATCTTCATCATCATGTGGGGGCTTGAGACAGCGAACAAGGCCAAGGACCGTTTCGGCGCGCTCGTTGCCGTCGGTGCGGTCTCAATGATTTTTTTTCACGTCTTCATTAACATCGGCATGACGATAGGACTCATGCCGGTCGTCGGGGTGCCTCTGCCGCTCGTCAGCTACGGCGGCACGTCGGCGCTCACCACCCTCATGGCGCTCGGCCTGCTTTTAAACATCAACATGCGCAGGTTCCAACTCTTCTATTAAAAGGACCCCATTGTCAAAAAAGAACCTGATCGATATACTCCCGCTCGTCTCGAAGCCGTCACGCTACATCGGCGCCGAGGTGAACTCATACATGAAGGACCCCGCAAAGGCCTCCCTCAGGGTCGCGCTCTGTTTCCCGGACGCATACGAGGTCGGCATCTCGCACCTGGGCCTGAAGGTCCTCTACGAGGTGTTGAACTCACGCGAGGAGATATACGCCGAGCGTGCGTACTCGCCCTGGCCCGACATGGAAGGAAAGCTGAAGGAGCAGGGCATCCCGCTTTCCACGGTGGAGACCGGCACGCCTCTCTCCGATATGGATATCGTAGCCTTCACGCTCCAGTACGAGCTTTCCTACTCCAACATCCTGAACATGCTTGCCCTTGCCGGTATACCGCTTACGCAGAACAGACAGGGATGACAGCCACCCGCTCGTGGTGGCGGGCGGGCCGTGCGCCTTCAACCCGGAGCCGCTTGCGGACTTCATAGACGCGTTCGTGATAGGCGACGCGGAGGAGGCCGTACTCGAACTGGCTGATGCGGCAATGGCCTACAAGAAGGCCGGGGCAGACAGGCGGAAGGGCCGCGCTTCTTGGCCAGCTCGCGCGGATTGAAGGTGTATACGTCCCCTCGCATTTCGAGGTAACGTACAATGAGGACGGCAGGGTAAGGGAAATCAGGAATGTGGCGGGCGGGCCGGACAGGGTGCGCAAGCGGCAGTTGCGTGAGCTTGAGACCGCCCCGTTCCCCGCGAAGGCCCTGGTCCCATATGCGGCCGCGATCCATAACCGCATAACACTTGAGATAAGCCGCGGCTGCTCGCGCGGCTGCCGGTTCTGCCAGGCGGGCTATATCTACCGCCCGGTGCGCGAGCGCTCGCCGGAGAAACTGATGACGCTTGCGGAAGAGGCTGTCTGCTCGACCGGCTACGACGAGATGTCGCTTTCTTCCCTCTCGACCGGAGACTACAGCCGGCTCCTGCCGCTGATGACCGCCATGATGGACCGCTTCGGTCCGGAGCGGGTGTCCATATCGCTTCCGTCACTGCGGGTGGGCACGCTCACGCCCGAGATGTGCAGGCAGATAAGCAGGGTCAGGAAGACCGGGTTCACCATCGCGCCGGAGGCAGGGACGCAGCGGCTCCGGGACGTCATAAACAAGAACATCACCGAAGAGGGTCTGATCGAGACCGCCGAGACCGTGTTCCGTGAGGGCTGGGACCTTATAAAGCTCTACTTCATGACCGGGCTCCCCACCGAGACGGACGCGGACCTGGACGGCATAATACACCTCTCTCGCAGGGTGCTGGACGCCGGGAAGAAGGCTGGGGGCCGCAGGAAGATGGTGAACGTCGGCGTGTCCGCCTTCGTGCCGAAGCCGCACACGCCGTTCCAGTGGATGGGCCAGATACCGATGCCGGAGATACGAAGGCGGAAGGACCACCTGAGACGCGTCCTGGGGAAGAAGCCTTTCGCGCTCAAGAGCGAGTTCGCCGAGACGAGCGTGCTCGAGGCGGCCTTTGCCCGCGGCGGCCGATGGCTCGGGGACGCGCTTTACAACGCCTGGGAGGCCGGGGCGCGTTTTGACAGCTGGAGCGAGATGTTCAACTGGGAACTATGGGTCGAGGCATTCAAAAAGGCCGGGCTCGACGTCGAGGCCGAGGCGGCAAGGGAATACAAGACGGACGAGGTTCTGCCCTGGGACCATATAGACTCCGGGTGTGGACAAGAAGTTCCTCGTGAAGGAGCTTGAAAAGGCCGTCTCGATGGAGTCCACGCCGGACTGCCGCGTGAAATGTTCCGCCTGCGGCCTAAAATGCCCTGTGGACAAAGAAAAAGATACTGAGCCGGAAAAGGCGTTCGACCCGTCCGCCTACAAAAAGGGAGTTCCGTGCTGCCTCCAAAAACATGCCGTCCGCACGCGTGCGGCTGATATACTCCAAGCTCTCGCCGCTTTCGCTCCTTTCACACAACGAGCTTATGACCGTGTTTTTCAGGGCCATATCGAGGGCTGAGCTGCCCATTTTGTTCTCGGAGGGCTTCAACCCGCACCCCAAGCTCAGCTTCGGCCCCGCCCTCGCGGTGGGGGTGGAGTCCGAGGCGGAAATCCTTGACATAGAGCTAAGTTATGGGATAGACTTAGGTTTAGTCGTAAAAAAGCTTAACCAGACGCTGCCGTCGGGCATCCGCATCATGGAAGGGCGTACCCTCCGGAATGACGAACCCGCAGCCGGGGTCGGGATTACCGCCTTTACTTATGAGGCTATAGCCCCGGATGAGTTTACGGGCGACCTGGACGATGCGGTTTCGGCATTTCTTGCCGCGGAAACGGCAGTCGTATCCCGTAAGAGCGACAAGGGCACGAAGGAGCTGGACATAAGGCCGATGGTACAGGCTGTTGCCGTCACCGGCCCGCGAAGCTTCAGATTTATACTTCAGGAATCCGGGGGCAAGTCCGCAAAGCCCCACGAGATCGGGCAGGCGCTTTTCGGGATGACCCCTGAAGCCGCGCGTGCGCTGAAGGTTAAAAGAACCGCTTTAAACTAATAATATCTTTCCCTTTTATATATAGGAGCATATGGCTACTGAGATTATTGTGAACACGACCCAGGAGGAGACCCGCGTCGCGCTCCTCGAGAACAAGCTTGTAACAGAGATATTCATCGAACGCGCGAAGGACCGCGGTAACACCGGCAACGTCTACAAGGGCCGGGTGGTGAAGGTGCTGCCGGGCATGCAGGCCGCGTTCGTGGACATCGGCCTTGAGAAGTCCGCCTTCCTCTACGTCGCCGACGTCTACAACTCCGTGGACGAGTACGCCCAGATGATGGGCGAAGAGGGCATTGGCGAAGAAGAGGACGTGATCGAGTTCGAGGAGGAGGGCGGCAGGCCACGAAGGAGGCGCACTTCCACCTTGAGCATCGAGGAGCTTCTCCAGGAAGGCCAGGAGATACTCGTGCAGGTGGCGAAGGAACCCATCGGCACGAAGGGCGCGCGCGTAACGTCCTACATCACCCTCCCCGGCAGATACCTCGTGTACATGCCCACCGTGGACCATATCGGCATATCGAGCCGCATAGAGAGCGAGGCCGAGCGAAAGCGCCTGAAAGACATAGTGGCAGGCTCCAAGAAGCCCGGCACCGGCTATATCGTCCGCACGGTATCAGAGGGCCAGGACGAGGAAGAGCTCAAGCGCGACATCGACTTCCTCGAACTGCTCTGGCAGAGGATACTGAAGAAGAACGAAAAACTGTCCGCGCCGTCGGTGCTCCATTACGACCTGGACCTCGTGTTCCGCACCATACGCGACCTGTTCACGCAGGACGTGGAGCAGCTGGTGGTGGACTGCCCAGACCGAGTACATGCGGGTGAAGGAGTTCGTGGACACCTACCTGCCGCAGCTCACCTCCAGGGTGGAGCTGTACGACAAGGAAGAGCCGATATTCGACGCATACGACGTCGAGATCGAGATATCGCGCGCGCTGGGCCGCAAGGTCTGGCTGAAGTCCGGCGGCTACATCGTCATCGACCAGGCCGAGGCCCTGACGGCAATCGACGTGAACACCGGGCGGTACGTCGGCAAGCGAAACCTCGAGGACACGATACTGAAGACAAACCTCGAAGCCGTACGCGAGATCGCGTACCAGCTTCGCCTTCGGAACATCGGCGGCATAATAATACTCGACCTGATCGACATGGAGAAGGAGGAGAACCGCCGGAAGGTCTACGCCTCACTCCAGGAGTACCTCTCCCACGACAAGGCCAAGACGAACATCTACCAGCTCTCGGAGCTGGGGCTTATCGAGATGACCAGAAAGCGCACGCGCGAGAGCCTGGGCAGAAGCCTCTGCGACCCGTGCCCCTACTGCGACGGCAAGGGCTTCATAAAGAGCCCGGTCACGGTCTGCTACGAGATATTCCGCGAGATAAGGCGGCTTGCGCACGACGCGAAGGAAAAGAAGATAATGGTGTCGGTGAACCCCGAGGTCGCGGACCTGCTCTACGACGAGGAGCGCCAGGGTGTGGACGACCTCGAGCAGGAGCTCAAGAAGAAGCTCATCATCAAGGCCGACCCGGTACTCCACCAGGAGCAGTACGATATCGTGATGGTCTGATATTTCCACCCAATCAATTCTTTAAGGGCCGCACAAGTGTGCGGCCCTTTTGTTCCTATCGTATATGGTAGAGCAGTACGATATCGTGGTGGTGAACAATGAATATAACGGGAGGAACTAATTTTGAAAGATAATAAGCCTGATTTGATTCCTGCTGCCACATCAACAGAAACTGCTTTGGATATTGCAACCTATATTGCAAGCGCTGTTCCATGGATTGGTGGGCCGGTTAGTGCTGTTCTTGGCGGAATATCCATTGGGCGTAAATTTTCACGAGTTAAAGAGGTTTTAGAAGGACTTGCCTCCGATTTGGCGGAACTCCATTCGGAAAAATCTGAGAAATATGTCAACACCGAAGATTTTGAAGAATTACTGGAGCAAACTTTAAAACGAGTCTCAGAGGAAAGAAGCGAGGAAAAAAGGCGGATTTATCGGGCCTTTCTAACGAACGCAATTGAATCGCCCGGAGAATCTTACGACGAGCAGATCCGCTTCATACGTACACTAGATATCTTACAGCCTGATCATTTAAAAATAGTTCGCGCTCTATCCCAATCACCAGATCCAAGCTCAGGAATAATGGGGTCTCCTAGTAGCACGCTACATCGACGACTACCTGAATTTGAAGATACTCGTATAGGAGAATTAATTGCACAGCTAAATGACCTACGCGTTACCAACATGACCAGTTTAATGGTAATGATGACAGCCAGTGGAGCAGAAGACTTGCGACACTCAATAACTCCATATGGTAAGCGCTTCCTGCAATATATTGTCAATGATATTTCTATTCCATAACAACTACAAGATTATCGATGCATCCGTTCAACGAACGACAAGAAAACCTAAATCAATAAAAAACGGGAGGGCTTTCGCCCTCCCAAAATCCAAGATAGTTTCAACAGGGAACGGATGATTTATTAATAGCCTTCCTTGTGCAGGGTTATCTTACCCCTGAACGCGCGGTATATCCATGTGGTATATACCAGTACGATCGGGACATCAATAAGGGCGAGTACCGACACCGGTCTTCCCGCCTTTTTGAGCAGGACTACGCATAATATTAGAGCTAACTCCGGCCTGACTTCCTGTTTTCCTTTAAAATACAATGCATACCGATACCTTTGATTAGGGCATCGTAATTGCATAATTTATGTTGTTCGGTTCTCCCCAGTATTCAGTTCTATTAATTCCCACTGCAATATTTTCGGTTTTTCTCTTATTGGAGGCAACAAATGTCCTCGAAACCGGTGTTGTCAAAATATCTTCCATCACTACTCGTGCTTCTGGTCTTTCTTGCCTCATACGATGCAGTCGCATCGGGCCTGATGCCCTCATCAAATATAACAGCGCCAACAGACGGTTCATACCTGCCCGCCTCCCTGGGGTCTTACAGTATAACCGGCTCAGCTGCCGATAACAGCGGGACGGGCCTGAAAAAGGTCGAGGTATCCATAGACAGGGGCAGTACCTGGAAGACGGCGTACGACGCCTCCGGCAGCGGTTCTCTTACTAGCTGGAAGCTCACCTGGTCTCCCCTGCCCCTCGGAAACTACAGCATAATATCGAAGGCTACCGACAACCAGAACGGTACCGAATCCCCCGCCCCGGGCGTGCATGTAATCATTGACGGAACGCCGCCTGCCTCTACAATAACAAACCCTGCCGCCGGCTCGTATTTGACAGGTACGTCGTTCACTATCAGCGGCACGGCAAGTGATACCGGGGGTTCCGGGCTGGCGCGGGTGGAAATATCCACAAACGGCGGTACCACATGGACGGCCGCAACGGGCACTTCTTCGTGGAGCTATAATTGGACACCGCCCGCGGATGGGAGCTATACGATAAAGTCGCGTGCTGTAGACAGGGCAACCAACGCGGAGGTGCCGGGGCTGGGTATCACCGTTACGGTCGATGCCACCAAGCCATCATCATCAATAACAAGTCCACTTGGCGGATTGATGAAACCGCCACCGCTGGGTAACTATTCGATTAAAGGCATTGCTACGGACGGTCCGGGTTCCGGAGTATCAAGGGTCGAGGTATCCACAAACGGCGGGGCTACATGGTCTCCGGCGTCCGGGACGTCCTCCTGGACTTATTCCTGGGCCCTTCCCGCCGACGGTGTATATAACATCAAATCACGCGCGACGGACATAGCCACTAACCTGGAGATACCTTCCACCGGTGTTACAGTCGAGGTGGACGGGACACCTCCGGTCGGCTCGGTCAGCATAAATGCAGGCTCTTTATATACAACAAACCGCAATGTCACCCTTACCCTGAGCGCTACGGACACAGGCCCGGGACGGACATGCCCGGGGACATACCCGATAATGTGCAACGTGGCGGAGATGCAGTTCAGCCTTAACGGCACGGCTTGGAATGACTGGGAACCGGCTGCAACCTCAAAGGCATGGCAGTTCGCAAGTGGCGACGGGCAAAAAACTATATATGCCAGGTATAAAGACCAGGCTGGCAACGTCTCCAGCCCGTACAGCACATATATAGCCCTTGACACAGTGCCTCCATCTTCGTCGATCACCGCTCCTGCGGCCGGGACTTACATCACCTCCACAAGTTTTACTATAACCGGCAATGCAGACGACACGGCCGGTTCCGGTGTGACGAAGGTTGAGGTTTCCACCGACGGCGGGACAAGCTGGCACGAAACCCTGGGTACCGGCCAATGGAGCTATGTATGGACGCCGCCTTCCGATGGAAGCTATACGGTTAAAACGCGAGCCACAGACACCGCCGGGAATATTGAAACTTCGGGTCCGGGGGTCGCGGTGATTGTAGACAGGACGCCGCCTTCTTCACTCGTTAACAATACAACTGCGGGAGCACTGATAAACGGGACGACATATACCTTTACAGGCACGTCCGACGACGGGACTGGTTCCGGCATAAGCAAGGTGGAGGTGTCGACAAACGGAGGAACCGCCTGGGCCGCTGCCGCCGGGACCACATCCTGGAGCTACATATGGACAACGCCAACCGATGGAAGCTATACGGTTAAAACACGCGCCATCGACATCGCGTCCAACACCGAGACGCCCGGAACCGGAATCGCCGTGACTGTCGACAAGACACCACCCACATCAACCATAGTCGCCCCAACTGCCGGAGCACTTATCGGCGGTGCGCCCACATATACGATCACAGGTACGGCTAACGACACTGGTGCAGGCTTGGACAGGGTGGAGGTATCCACCGACGGCGGTATGAACTGGGCCGCCGCATCCGGCACACAGTCCCGCTACTACTGAAGCCGAAAGGAGTGTTGCCTGGAATGATCGATACAAAAACGTAATGGATGACATAGCCAAGAGCAGCACAATGGAAAAGGCGCAGGAAAAGATAAATTACTACCAAAATGATGGCGAATTAGATCAATTTAGATCCTCGGGGCTGAAAGTTGACAATGATATTGCGTATATAGCAGGAAATTTGAAGGCTAGCGACGCTAAAGCCGCTGCCGAACAAGAACAGCTCGCTACCTGGAATGCCAAGTACAAAAATATGTTGGAGGACATACAAAACAGCCCCACAAAGGAAGCCGCACAGGACAAGATAAATTTCTACCAAAACCAGGGTGCATTAGATCAATACAGAGCCTCAAACCTAAAAGTTGACAATGATATTAAGTATATTACAGACCACTTGCAGGCCAAGGATAAGGCGCAGTCCTTTTGCAATCAAGTAATACAGGACGTGAATGCTTATGCAGAAAATAATACGTTCATTTCAGCTGTAAAACAAAAAGTACAGAGTCTGTAAAAAATAGATGTAGTATGATCTTGTCCGGCCGCACTACATAAAATTAGCCCCAGGCCTTAATATTACTTTGCAATAATTGTGTACTTTCATATTAATATTTACAACCTGCCTTCGGGGGGCTGTTAATTAACTCATTAAAATCAATATTTTTTGCTAAAAAGGCATCTGATAACCCGATAAATTCAAGGGTTCACAGATGCCTTTTTTATGCTATGTATTTTTTCAATAATTATAAACCTGCTACTTATCTATATCAGATTTTTTAATGCCATGTTTATAGAGAACAAATTCTTTATAAGTTTCTAGTTCTTTTTTTAAATATTCTGGAAGATTTTCTATTTCACCATCGTTATGACTAACTAGAATTGTCTCATCTTCTGAAAAGAAGTCCGATAGTGAAATTTCAAGAGCTTTACAGATTTTAGCTAGAGTAGTAACTGTAGGCACTTTTTTGCCAGACTCAATATCACTTAAAGTGGTTTGACCTATTTCAGCTAGTTTATATAATTTGTACTGGCTCCATCCTTTTTGTTCTCTTAATGCAGTGACTCTATTGCCAACATCAATCATATTATTCACCTTCTATACAACGCTATAGCAATTATAACATACTGGAAAACGTATATAAATAAAGCGCAAAAGCGGTTGACATGTGATTCGCTAAAGCGATATAATGAAAAGCAATAGGGGGTGATTAATTGGAAAAATTAGTTAAGTTCCGTAAGGCGAAAGGTTGGTCGCAGAAAAAGTTATCCGATGAATCAGGTGTTTCCCAAACCTATATATCAGAACTTGAGGCAAATAAGAAGCAGCCTACCGTAATAATTGCGCAAAAGCTTGCCCTAGCTTTAAACGTAACCCTTTCGGATTTGATAAGCGAGAATTTAAAATCCCCCCCAATTGAAACCAGCTTAGGAGGTGATGAATGTTTATTAATAGACAATCTTTTCAACTCAATACATAACCAAGGTACAAAGTAAGAAGAAATGATTTGCATTATCAATCTTACAAGTGAAGGAAGCTGTATAGGTGATTTTATCCCACTGGTTGTTACCTATAGTATATAGAAAAGAAAATAGTTAATTCATGTTTGTGGAGAATCTGTAAAAGTCTTCGTGGTTTATGGTATTTTTTTTAATCAGATGGACTGGGGGAGACAAATGATTACGAATGAGTCACTTATCGAATTACATGTGAAGTCAAAGAACAAAGAAGAAATTATTAGAAATCTAGCCCGAAAAGCGGGGGAGGTTGGTTGTGTTAGTGATGTTGCGGGGTATATAGAGGCGGTCTTTGCACAGGAAGAGTTATTCTATACTGTCATCGGCTATGGTGTCGCCATGCCCTATGGTAAAAGTACCTATGTAGAAAGTCCCTTTATCGCTTTTGCCAGAAGTGATGAGCCGTTCCGTTGGGATAATAGGGTTGACCTGGAAGCCAATTTAATTTTTCTCATTGGCGTGCCCGAAGGACAAAACAACGATCTGGCTTTTAACTTGATCAGTCATATGAGTGGCGGGGTGACGAATGCATCCTATCGGGAAGGGCTGCTAAAGGCCAAGGATGCAGCGAAGGTAGTAGTGGTATTTGAGAAGATGGGGTTGTGTAGTATGGACGTGACACAGCTCACTTGCAGGCATACTTATGTAAAAAGAATTTCAAATTATTTAACATGGGAGCGTGAAAGTATGAAGAAGCAGCCAGCTGTGTTTTTTACTCGTGATGGAGTATTAAATGTGGATAGGGGGTATATTTGTAGTCCCAAAGAACTGGTTTGGATGTCTGGGGCGATTGAGGCGATTCGTGAGTTAAATGACCTGGAGTATTTTGTATTTGTCATTACGAACCAAAGTGGAATTGCCAGAGGATTTTTTCGGGAAGAAGACGTGTATGATTTTCACAGTTATATGGAGGAAGAGCTAGAAAGACAAGATGCTTTTATTCATTCTTTTTATGTCTGCCCCCATCATCCGGCAGGAACAGTCGCGAAGTACGCTACCCATTGCAAATGTCACATGCCTTTACCTGGGCTAATCAGGGAAGCTTGCCAGGAATGGCCTGTTGATCTTAGTAGATCGTTTTTGGTTGGCGGTAGAGAGCGTGATCTTGCTGTAGCCAATGGAGCGGGGATACCGGGATATGTATTTTCCGATGATAATTTATATGAGTTTGTTCAGAAAATCTTGAGGGGACAGGAATGGGCAAGAAGAGTAATGATACCATCCTAACTATGCAATAGGCAAAAAAATGAGACCTACTTTGAAAATGTAGGTCTTTTGTGTACACCCATCGCGGGCGAATCGGTATTGAGCAGATTAGAACCAACCTCAGCTATGTCAGTTCCCAATCTGCAACTATTGAAATTGATTTATTAACAAGGGCTAACCGAAAAATTGCTATGATTCTTTGATCCATTCGATTTTAAAGCCTATTACTGCTGCAATTTCTCTAGCTTCGCTGTATTTTAATGTTCCCCGTGTTCGTGTGGTATTACAGCAATCTTTGAGGATAGCAGTTAAAAATAAATATATTCTTACTAGTCCTGCTGATGGTCTGGAAGTCCCACCTAAAAACAAGAAAGAAGTAATACCTCTCACTAAAGAAGAGTTAAGTATTTTAATAGCAGATCGGAAGAATACAAGGAATTACCTGTATTATGTTCTTTCTGTTTATACCGGGGCTAGAATTGGTGAAGTATTAGGTCTTAGTTGGGATGATATAGATTTGAAAAACAGCATCATACATATTAGGCACAGTTTAAAGCAAAATAAGATAACTCGTAAATATGAAATAGGGTCAGCTAAAACAGGTAAATGTAGAGAGGTTCCTATATTACCCAAGGTTGTTAATGCTATTACTACATGGAACAATAGTCTTTTATAATATGTGGAATTGTTGAACGAAATGAAGGAATATTCTAATAAAAGTAGTATTTAATTGTTAAGTTATTGTTAAGAATGCAGAATGCGCGCTTGTGGGGGCAGGAAAGGGCAGGTAAAACAAAGGATTATGTCGAAAAAGAAATTTTACAATGAAATTGATAAACTAAAATTTTAATATAGGCAGGGTGGAGCCATGTTTGATAAGGAACAGCATTTTTTAAATAGGGAATTAAGCTGGCTGAAATTTAATGAACGAGTATTAGAGGAGGCGAATGATTCTGGTAAGCCTTTGCTTGAAAGGCTGAAGTTTGTGGCAATTGCCAGTTCTAATTTGGATGAGTTCTTCATGATTCGGGTTGCTGGGTTGAAACAACAATTAATTAGCAACAGTATTAGTATGTAATGGTAATACTATAAGCAGTTCAAGGAAGCTATATATAGTAATAGCGAAAGCATTAGCAACAGTATTAGTATGTAATGGTAATACTATAAGCAGTTCAAGGAAGCTATATAGTATATAGTAATAGCGAAAGCATTAGCAACAGTATTAGTATGTAATAGTAATACTATAAGCAGTTCAAGGAAGCTATATAGCTATATAGTAATAGCGAAAGCATTAGCAACAGTATTAGTATGTAATAGTAATACTATAAGCAGTTCAAGGAAGCTATATAGCTATATAGTAATAGCGAAAGCATTAGCAACAGTATTAGTATGTAATAGTAATACTATAAGCAGTTCAAGGAAGCTATATAGCTATATAGTAATAGCGAAAGCATTAGCAACAGTATTAGTATGTAATGGTAATACTATAAGCAGTTCAAGGAAGCTATATAGCTATATAGTAATAGCGAAAGCATTAGCAACAGTATTAGTATGTAATGGTAATACTATAAGCAGTTCAAGGAAGCTATATAGCTATATAGTAATAGCGAAAGCATTAGCAACAGTATTAGTATGTAATGGTAATACTATAAGCAGTTCAAGGAAGCTATATAGCTATATAGTAATAGCGAAAGCATTAGCAACAGTATTAGTATGTAATGGTAATACTATAAGCAGTTCAAGGAAGCTATATAGCTATATAGTAATAGCGAAAGCATTAGCAACAGTATTAGTATGTAATAGTAATACTATAAGCAGTTCAAGGAAGCTATATAGCTATATAGTAATAGCGAAAGCATTAGCAACAGTATTAGTATGTAATGGTAATACTATAAGCAGTTCAAGGAAGCTATATAGCTATATAGTAATAGCGAAAGCATTAGCAACAGTATTAGTATGTAATAGTAATACTATAAGCAGTTCAAGGAAGCTATATAGCTATATAGTAATAGCGAAAGCATTAGCAACAGTATTAGTATGTAATGGTAATACTATAAGCAGTTCAAGGAAGCTATATAGATAATAGCGAAAGCATTAGCAACAGTATTAGTATGTAATGGTAATACTATAAGCAGTTCAAGGAAGCTATATAGCTATATAGTAATAGCGAAAGCATTAGCAACAGTATTAGTATGTAATGGTAATACTATAAGCAGTTCAAGGAAGCTATATAGCTATATAGTAATAGCGAAAGCATTAGCAACAGTATTAGTATGTAATGGTAATACTATAAGCAGTTCAAGGAAGCTATATAGCTATATAGTAATAGCGAAAGCATTAGCAACAGTATTAGTATGTAATGGTAATACTATAAGCAGTTCAAGGAAGCTATATAGCTATATAGTAATAGCGAAAGCATTAGCAACAGTATTAGTATGTAATGGTAATACTATAAGCAGTTCAAGGAAGCTATATAGCTATATAGTAATAGCGAAAGCATTAGCAACAGTATTAGTATGTAATGGTAATACTATAAGCAGTTCAAGGAAGCTATATAGTAATAGCGAAAGCATTAGCAACAGTATTAGTATGTAATGGTAATACTATAAGCAGTTCAAGGAAGCTATATAGCTATATAGTAATAGCGAAAGCATTAGCAACAGTATTAGTATGTAATGGTAATACTATAAGCAGTTCAAGGAAGCTATATAGCTATATAGTAATAGCGAAAGCATTAGCAACAGTATTAGTATGTAATGGTAATACTATAAGCAGTTCAAGGAAGCTATATAGCTATATAGTAATAGCGAAAGCATTAGCAACAGTATTAGTATGTAATGGTAATACTATAAGCAGTTCAAGGAAGCTATATAGTATATAGTAATAGCGAAAGCATTAGCAACAGTATTAGTATGTAATGGTAATACTATAAGCAGTTCAAGGAAGCTATATAGCTATATAGTAATAGCGAAAGCATTAGCAACAGTATTAGTATGTAATAGTAATACTATAAGCAGTTCAAGGAAGCTATATAGCTATATAGTAATAGCGAAAGCATTAGCAACAGTATTAGTATGTAATGGTAATACTATAAGCAGTTCAAGGAAGCTATATAGCTATATAGTAATAGCGAAAGCATTAGCAACAGTATTAGTATGTAATAGTAATACTATAAGCAGTTCAAGGAAGCTATATAGTATAGTAATAGCGAAAGCATTAGCAACAGTATTAGTATGTAATGGTAATACTATAAGCAGTTCAAGGAAGCTATATAGCTATATAGTAATAGCGAAAGCATTAGCAACAGTATTAGTATGTAATAGTAATACTATAAGCAGTTCAAGGAAGCTATATAGCTATATAGTAATAGCGAAAGCATTAGCAACAGTATTAGTATGTAATAGTAATACTATAAGCAGTTCAAGGAAGCTATATAGCTATATAGTAATAGCGAAAGCATTAGCAACAGTATTAGTATGTAATGGTAATACTATAAGCAGTTCAAGGAAGCTATATAGTAATAGCGAAAGCATTAGCAACAGTATTAGTATGTAATGGTAATACTATAAGCAGTTCAAGGAAGCTATATAGCATATAGTAATAGCGAAAGCATTAGCAACAGTATTAGTATGTAATAGTAATACTATAAGCAGTTCAAGGAAGCTATATAGTAATATAGTAATAGCGAAAGCATTAGCAACAGTATTAGTATGTAATAGTAATACTATAAGCAGTTCAAGGAAGCTATATAGCTATATAGTAATAGCGAAAGCATTAGCAACAGTATTAGTATGTAATGGTAATACTATAAGCAGTTCAAGGAAGCTATATAGCTATATAGTAATAGCGAAAGCATTAGCAACAGTATTAGTATGTAATGGTAATACTATAAGCAGTTCAAGGAAGCTATATAGCTATATAGTAATAGCGAAAGCATTAGCAACAGTATTAGTATGTAATAGTAATACTATAAGCAGTTCAAGGAAGCTATATAGCTATATAGTAATAGCGAAAGCATTAGCAACAGTATTAGTATGTAATGGTAATACTATAAGCAGTTCAAGGAAGCTATATAGCTATATAGTAATAGCGAAAGCATTAGCAACAGTATTAGTATGTAATGGTAATACTATAAGCAGTTCAAGGAAGCTATATAGCTATATAGTAATAGCGAAAGCATTAGCAACAGTATTAGTATGTAATGGTAATACTATAAGCAGTTCAAGGAAGCTATATAGCTATATAGTAATAGCGAAAGCATTAGCAACAGTATTAGTATGTAATGGTAATACTATAAGCAGTTCAAGGAAGCTATATAGCTATATAGTAATAGCGAAAGCATTAGCAACAGTATTAGTATGTAATAGTAATACTATAAGCAGTTCAAGGAAGCTATATAGCTATATAGTAATAGCGAAAGCATTAGCAACAGTATTAGTATGTAATGGTAATACTATAAGCAGTTCAAGGAATATAGCTATATAGTAATAGCGAAAGCATTAGCAACAGTATTAGTATGTAATGGTAATACTATAAGCAGTTCAAGGAAGCTATATAGCTATATAGTAATAGCGAAAGCATTAGCAACAGTATTAGTATGTAATGGTAATACTATAAGCAGTTCAAGGAAGCTATATAGCTATATAGTAATAGCGAAAGCATTAGCAACAGTATTAGTATGTAATGGTAATACTATAAGCAGTTCAAGGAAGCTATATAGCTATATAGTAATAGCGAAAGCATTAGCAACAGTATTAGTATGTAATGGTAATACTATAAGCAGTTCAAGGAAGCTAATATAGTAATAGCGAAAGCATTAGCAACAGTATTAGTATGTAATGGTAATACTATAAGCAGTTCAAGGAAGCTATATAGCTATATAGTAATAGCGAAAGCATTAGCAACAGTATTAGTATGTAATGGTAATACTATAAGCAGTTCAAGGAAGCTATATAGCTATATAGTAATAGCGAAAGCATTAGCAACAGTATTAGTATGTAATGGTAATACTATAAGCAGTTCAAGGAAGCTATATAGCTATATAGTAATAGCGAAAGCATTAGCAACAGTATTAGTATGTAATAGTAATACTATAAGCAGTTCAAGGAAGCTATATAGCTATATAGTAATAGCGAAAGCATTAGCAACAGTATTAGTATGTAATAGTAATACTATAAGCAGTTCAAGGAAGCTATATAGCTATATAGTAATAGCGAAAGCATTAGCAACAGTATTAGTATGTAATGGTAATACTATAAGCAGTTCAAGGAAGCTATATAGCTATATAGTAATAGCGAAAGCATTAGCAACAGTATTAGTATGTAATGGTAATACTATAAGCAGTTCAAGGAAGCTATATAGTAATAGCGAAAGCATTAGCAACAGTATTAGTATGTAATGGTAATACTATAAGCAGTTCAAGGAAGCTATATAGCTATATAGTAATAGCGAAAGCATTAGCAG
>CAWJRJ010000012.1:0-149338 GCA_963845245.1 Nitrospirota bacterium | reverse complement strand
TTACCTGCGTAAGCTGCATCCCGATGTTCTGGGATATGCTCGTTGCGGCAAGTGCCGCGCCTATCATGATGAATATAGGCATCCTGCTTCTCACCGCCGAGAGCTTTGTCTTTGTAAGGTACAGCGAAATCGGGGTGAATATCACCGAGAATGCCACGAGGTAGAAGGCAGAGAAAAAAAGCGGGGATGAATGCATTATCGCCACCTTCGAGAGGTCCGACGTGAACGCGAATATGGCCGCCACCGCCATCATCATCATCGAGCCCTTCTCCCTGTATACCGCCGTAAACGGCGCGAAGATCCCGCCGCCCCTTACGGTGTGCGCGTTCAGCAGATACGCGCCCGAGCCGAGCAGGCATACGCCCACGGCGCCCGCAGTGCTCGGCACCTCGCCTAGAAGGACGAACGAGGTGAGCAGGAGATATACCGGCGTGAGCGCGAGGAAGGGCATGGTAAGAGAAAGCGGGGACACCTCAAGCGCCCTCGTATAGAGAAGCGTCGCTATCACCTCAAGCGGCAGGGCGGCCGCCACAGCAAAATAAAACGTGGAGTCGGGGTGCGGGATCGGCACGAAGAGTAGGGCCACTAACAAAAACGGCACGGCGAGGATATTCCTCAGCCATGCCACCATGAAATAATCGGTACGGCCCAGCGACTTTTTTGTGAGGGCGTCCGTGGTCGCCTGTGAAAAGGCCGATAGGAGAGCAAGTGGAAACCAGAGCATAATCCTCGTGAAGTTGTGTCATACGTATAAGACACTTGCAACTACTTAAGCTTCAATTTCCTCTTCTTCCAATAACCAGGTTCCCTGTTCAATTGCATGACTGCAATGATTACGATTTCTTTCTCAATGATTTGATAGATTATACCGAAGGGGAAACGGGTGGTTAAGCACCGTCTCGTATTTTCTGAAAATTTAGACCATGCTGAAGGGAGATGAATTATACGCTGAATCGTCGAGAAGACTTCCTTTGAAAATTCCAAGCCAAGCCCTGAGCGACATTCTTCGAAATAGCTAACAGCATCAAGAAACTCTTCCTTCGCCTCAGGATGGAAAGAGTATTTCATTTGGAAAATCTTTTCTTGATTTCCCTGAAGACCTCATCGCCGGGTATGGTTTTGACCTTGCCCGTCCTGATTTCTTTGACCCTTTTTTCGGATTCCTTTGACCATAGTGCGTCTATCTCTTTTTGCGATGGATGCAAACTGTTCAGGATCTTTTCAACCAACTCAGTTTTTATATCCGCCGGTAAAGATTCGACCATCGAAATAAGGTCGTTTGTTTTCACAGCCATGATGTTACCTCTCATTCCTATATTTTAGCATAACACACCAGATAACCGTACTACTCCTTGGCCGCCAGCCCTTCCAGCGAATCGCGGTCCATCTTCACCTTTATGTTCTCCATCGCCTGCACTGCGATGATATACATCGACATCGCCCAGGCAAGCGGGGTGTTCGGGTTCGGCTTCCCCCCGGAGTATAGCTCCGGGATGCTCATGTCGCTGCCCACCATCGTCTTTTCAACCCTCTTTATGTAGCGGTGCGCCGTCTTGAGGCACTCGACCGCCCCCCTGGAATCGCCCCTGTATACAGCCTCTTCGGCCATCTTTGAATAGATTATGGCGATCCAGGCAAGTCCCATCGGCCACTGGGCCTCGTTGCCCTCGGCACGGCTGCAGTCGGCGCTGTAATAGCAGTCCCTGGGGTACCGGATGACGCCGTTCTCACGGACAAGGTTGGTCTCGATGTTACGGAGCACCCGGTCGCGCATCTCAGGCTCCAGCACCTTGTACGGCCAGATAAGCGACAACTGGGCCAGGTCGAACTGCCTGCTGTCGCTTTCGTTCGGGAGTATCTTCCTTAGCGCCTCCTGCCCAAGCTCAATGAACCGGGCCGGGACCCGCACCTCGTCCACATACTGCCTCACGCTCATAAGCCCGGCAAGGACTGAGCCGATAGATGAGGAATGAAGCTCCGGCCCCTCCTCCCATACGCCGTAGTCCGGCGCCTCGTACCACCTTATCGAGTATAGGTACCAGACGATGTCCTGCACCCTTTTCACGTCGCGCAGGTTCCTCAGCACCTTTATGCCCTTCATCCGCAGGTTCCCTATCTTGTACAGGAACAGCCCGAAGATGTCCAGCTGGTTGTGGCCCCATTCGTCCGGGAACTCCTCAAGGGTGTGCACCCTGTAGCGCGCGTGCAGGAAGTTGTGCTTTGCGGTCGGTTTGTTGTCTATGCAGGTGTCTATCTTGTCGCCGTACTTGTCGAAGATGTCGAGCATCAGCCAGTACGACTTCTTCACCGAGTCGAAATCGCCCATGTACTCCTTGGCTATGGAGCAGTACATTATGTCCCGCAGCCAGAATGCCTGGTAATGTCCGTGGGGAGAGGCGGAATAGCCGCCGTTATAGTGGTACATCGTGTTCAGGAGCTTGAGCGCGTCGTCCACCTTCTCCTTGGCGGTTATTATCCTGTACTTGTCTTGTGCCCCGGTAAGTTTTTCGATGACCGCCCGGTACTCTTCAAGCAATGTATTCTGCGCGGCTATCTGGCCGCGGAGTTCATCGATATACCCCTGGAGATCTTCCACGCTCCCTGTCTTTCCTTCGATCATATTAAAGCACTTTCCGCTTCGAGGCAGGCTTGGCGGCGGCCTCGTTTGCAAGTAGATATTTGACCTTCGCCTTCAATTCGGTCAGGTCGGCGGTCTTTGTCAGGTATGCGTCTGCCGCCCACACGTCGAAATCCCGTTTAAACTCCGGGTATGCAGTCAGCATTATCACCGGAAGTTTCGGGTCTTTGTCCCTTATCGCCCCGAGCGCGGCGATACCGCCCATGCCCGGCATCTTTATGTCAAGCGTGACCAGGTCCGGCATCTCCGACTCAAGCATAGTGAGGGCTTCTTCGCCGCTTGATGCAGTGACGATCTTGTAACCCTCTTCCGAGAGCTCGCCCTCATACAACGCCCTGAGGTTCTCCTCGTCGTCCACTATTAGGATCTTCTTTACCATCAATCCTCTTTGAGCCTCGGGTTAAGAGCGTCCTGCAGCCCCTCGCCAAGCAGGTTGTAGCCAAGCACCGTCATCAATATGGCCAGGCCCGGGAACAGCGAAAGCCACCAGGCGATCTCTATATTGTCCTTGCCTGCCGTCAGCATGTTGCCCCAGGACGGCGTCGGCGGCTGTACGCCAAGGCCCAGAAAGCTTAAAGACGACTCGATGAGTATCGCCCCGCCGATCCCAAGCACGGCCGAGACCATAACCGGGGCCATTGCGTTCGGAAGTATGTGGCGGAATATGATCCTGGCGTCCCTGGCTCCCACGGCCTTCGAGGCCATCACGAAGTCGCGTTCCTTTAGTGTGAGGAACTCCGCCCGCACCAGCCGGCTCACTCCCATCCAGCCTGTTATACCGATTATCACCATTATGTTCCAGATGGAGGGCTCCATTATGGCAATGACCGCGAGTATTAAGAATATCGTCGGGAAACAGAGCATGATGTCCACAAAACGCATCAGGGCGCTGTCTATCCAGCCGCCGTAATAACCTGAAACAGCGCCTATTATTATTCCAATTATGGTGGAGATTCCAACGGCCACGAACCCCACGAGAAGCGATATGCGGGTGCTGTACATCATGCGTGAGAGCACGTCCCGGCCAAGCTCATCCGTACCCAACAGGTGATGTGCGGATGGTGCGGCCAGGATGTTTGCGGTATCGATAAGGTTCGGGTCGGCGGGAGATATCAATGGTGCAAGTGCCGCCACCACGAAGAGGACGATAATCAACAGGCCGCCGGACAGCGCGAGCGGGTTTCGCATGAACCGCCAAAAGAAATCGGAGAGTAAAGCATCTTTTGTGCTTGCACTTGACATAAGGCCGCCTTTCAGAATCAATTATATTGAAACCGCCCCGTCCGGTCAAGGTAAACATGCCCGTTTGCAAATGTTTATGCTAATATTAGTTAGAAATTTGATATTGAAAAATTCTCTCGCGGGAGTTATATTATTAGCACTCGGTCATTCAGAGTGCTAACCACCAACCAGTAAAATGTAGGAGGACTTTCATGACACTCGTACCCTGGGACCCTTTCAGAAACCTTTTATCTCTTCAGGACAGGATGAACCGCCTCTTCGACGAGAGCCTGCACAGGGGCGGCACTGAAAACTTCGACAGGGGCACATGGACCCCACCGGTCGACATCTACGAGACGGAGCACGAACTCGTGCTTGTAACCGAGATCCCCGGTATGGACGAGAAAGACGTAGAGATAGAGGTAAGCGACAACGTCTTATCCTTAAAAGGCGAACGTACCATGGAGAAATCGGTCAACCAGGAGAGCTACCACAGGGTGGAGCGCACATACGGCCACTTCTCGCGCTCGTTCACGCTGCCCCAGACGGTGGACAGCGATAAGATAACCGCCACATACAACAAGGGCGTGCTGGAGATCAAGATGCCCAAGAGCGAGAAGGCGAAACCGCAGCAGATAAAAATCAAGACAACGCCGGGAGAATAACTTGAAAAATATACAGTACGGCTTCTTAACGGCTGTCATGCTGTGCATACTTGCAACCGGATCACTTTGGGAAGGGGTTGCGCGTGGGGCAGAGATGCCGGGTTCTTTCGCAGGGCTCGTAAAGAAGGTTGCGCCTGCGGTCGTGAACATCAGCACTACACAGGTCCTGAAGCCGTCCGAGCAGGAAGAGTTAAGCAAGGAAGAACTCCTGCGCCGTTACTTCGGTGGCGCGCCTGCGCCTCAGGAGACGGAGAGGCACAGCCTGGGTTCCGGCTTCATTATCAGCCCCGACGGCTACATCCTCACGAACAACCACGTGGTCGAGAACGCAAAGGACATAAAGGTCAAGCTCCTTGACGGCAGGGTGAAGGACGCAACCCTCATAGGGAAAGACGAGACGACCGACATCGCCATCATAAAGATCGAGGGCAGCGGGCTGCCTTCCGCAAAACTCGGCGACTCAGATACTACTGAAGTGGGCGACTGGGTGATTGCCATTGGCAACCCGTTCGGATTGTCGCGCACGGTCACGGCGGGCATAGTCAGCGCAAAGGGCCGAGAGCTCGGCGCAGGGCCCTATGACGACTTCATCCAGACGGACGCGCCGATCAACCCCGGCAACTCGGGCGGCCCGCTGTTCGACACCCAAGGCAACGTGGTGGGCATCAATACCGCCATCAACCCCATCGCCCAGAACATCGGGTTTGCGATACCCATCAACATCGCAAAGATCATAATGACGGAGCTCAAGGAGAACGGCAAGGTAGTGCGCGGCTGGCTTGGCGCCGGGGCACAGGCCGTTACGCCGGAACTAGCCGAAGCGCTCCACCTCAAAGAACCCTTGGGCCTGCTTGTTACAAGCGTAGCGAAAGACAGCCCGGCCGAGAAGGCGGGGCTAAAGATAGGCGACGTGATAATAGAGTTTGCCGGCAAGAAGATCGAGCATCCATCCGAGCTGCCGTGGCTGGTGGCAAGCAGCAGGGTCGGTTCGAAGATCCCGCTGAAGATAATACGGGAACATAAGGAGCTGTCTCTTGAGGCGACTATAGCGCCGAAGCCTGCCTCACAGGGCGCACAGGAGAATATACGGCTTGGCGAGATGTTCGGGTTTGCCGTTGCACCGATCACCCCGGAGATAGCGCGGCAGTTGAATGCGGAAACGGGAAAGGGCGTGGTGGTCGCCAATGTCGTAAAAGGCACGCCCGCAAGCGAGGCGGGGATTGCGCCGGGCGATATTGTTGTTGAAGTCAACGGCAAACCGGTCCATAATATCACGGAGTTTTTCAGCTTTCTGAAGGACGTCAAAAGCGGCGAATCTGTGATCTTTTTCGTGCGCAGGGGTTTGGAAGCAATATTCATCCCGTTGAAGGCAAAATGAAAAAAACTAACACTCCATATATCATCGCACTGCTGTTTACAGCAATCCTGGCCCTGCCTGTATTCGCTGCGGCGGCACAGGTAGCCGCGAAGGCAGAGGTATCCCGCGCAGAGGTCGCAAAGGGCGAGACATTCTCCTACAAGCTCTCGGTAATCTCGGAGGGTGAGGCAGGCGACACCGGCACAGCTTTCTCCACCCGACCTCACCGGCTTCGACGTGACCGGCAGGTTCCAGACCACCTCCGTCAAGGCGATTGAAGGCAAGGCCCGCACAGTCACCGAACTGGAACTCAGGATGTCCTCAGACCTGCCGGGCGAGCACCTCATCTCGCCCGCTCGTATTATCTTTACGGACCCTGCCACAGGCAAGCAGGAGGAGGTAAAGTCCAACCCTGTAAAGGTCACGGTCCTTGAGAAGGGGCCGGGCCTGATGAAGGGCATCGAGGAGGACATAAAAGACATTAAAGTCGCCCAAGTCCTTCATTGAGAGGGTGCGCCTGTTCTTCTACGGCATAATGTTCCTCATTGCGCTGGTGTTCATCGCGCTCCTCGGCCTCGCCCTTTACATGGTGAAGCGCGGCAGGGCTAAGAAGGCGGCAACCACACCTGTCATGCCACAGGCCGCAGCTCTCCCGGCACGGGACGAGGCGCTGGCAGCCATAGCGCGTGCGGAGTCACTCAGGCACGACCCCAAGGCGTTTTACAGCACCATTATCGAAGCGGTACGCGTCTACTTAAAGCAGGCATACAACATACCTGCGACAGAGGCGACCACGACCGAGATAATGGCGGAGGCGCGCAAATCGAGCCTTCCCGCCGATGCGCGCGACAGGCTTTGGGCGCTGCTCGGCGAGGCCGACCTCGTCAAGTTCGCGAAGCATGTGCCGGAGTGAAGAGGAAAAGAGCGAGTTTATCGAGAAGGCAAAGGCGTTGGTGAAAACGATTTAACCGTACTTGTTTCGAACACAAGTTCGGCCGCCTTTCAAAGAAGGAATATGACTCCAGAATTAAAAGAATTATCCGCAAAAATATCCGAGCATTCCGCAGTCCTCTCAAACATCCGCGAAGAGGTGCGGAAGGTCATCGTCGGGCAGGAGAAGATGCTCGACCGCCTGCTGGTGGGCCTTCTCACGCGCGGGCATATCCTGCTTGAAGGCGTGCCCGGCCTGGCCAAGACGCTCTGCATCAAGACGCTGGCCACGGCGCTCAATACCGGCTTCTCGCGCATACAGTTCACGCCGGACCTGCTGCCCGCCGACCTTTTGGGCACGCGCGTATACAACCAGGGCACCGGCGAGTTCTCCACGAAGAAGGGCCCGATATTCACGAACCTGCTGCTTGCGGACGAGATAAACCGCGCCCCGGCGAAGGTGCAGTCCGCGCTCCTTGAGGTCATGCAGGAGCAGCAGGTGACCATCGGCCCGGACACATTCAAGCTTGAGCAGCCGTTCCTGGTCATGGCCACGCAGAACCCCATCGAGAGCGAGGGCACGTACCGCCTGCCGGAGGCGCAGGTGGACCGGTTCATGCTGAAGGTGAAGATAGACTACCCGACCCGCGACCAGGAGGTCGACATCATCAACCGCATGACCGCCGGGCACGAGGCCGAGGTGCACAAGGTCGCCGAGGTATCCGAGATATTCACCTGCCGCGAGCTGGTGAACAGCGTGTACGTGGACGAGAAGATCAAGCGCTACATCGTCGACCTGGTCTACGCCACGAGGGAGCCGGAGAAGTACGGCCTGGACATAAAGGAGCTGATAGAGTTCGGCGCGTCGCCCAGGGCTTCGATATTCCTTACGATGGCGGCGAAGGCCGAGGCGATGATGAACGGGCGCGGCTTCGTCACACCGGAGGACGTCAAGGAGATGGCCCCGGACGTGCTTCGCCACAGGCTGACGCTCACCTACGAGGCCGAGGCGGACGAGATAACCACCGACGAGATAATCGGACGGGTACTGGGTAAGGTGCCGACGCCCTAACTCTCCAGCTTATACTCCATAGTAATCTTCGTCTTTAAAAGTTTCGATATCGGGCAGCCGGTCTCGGCGGCCTTTGCGGCCTCGTCGAACTTGGCCTTATCCACGCCCGGCACCTTCGCGGTAACGTCCAGGTGGCTCGCCGTCACCTCGAACCCGTCGCCTATCTGCTCGATCGTAACCGTCGCCGTGGTGCTGATGCTCTCCGGCGTAATGCCGGACATCCCGAGTATGAACGAGAGCGCCATCGAATAGCAGCCCGCATGCGCGGCGGCGACCAGCTCTTCCGGGTTCGTCCCCTTGCCTTCCTCGAACCTGCTCGCAAACGTATAGGAAACGTCCTTTAACGTCCCGCTTCCAGTCGATACAACGCCCTTGCCATCCTTAAGCCCGCCCTGCCATACCGCTGAACCTTTACGCTTCATAAATTCCTCCATTGTTCATCACCAATAATATCGTTCCCTGGCGCCACCTGTCGGGCAGAGGGGCCGGGGGTGAGGGCGAATCTGATTTATATACCCACAAATATAAAATCCGGGTCCTCTATATGCAACTTCAGGTTGTTCATGAAATGCTGCGCCTTCGCGCCGTCCACCACCCGGTGGTCGAACGTCAGCGAGAGCGGCAGTATCTTCTTTATCTTTATCGCGCCGTCCACAACCACCGGCTTCTCCATCATCCTGCCGACGCCCAGTATCCCGACCTCCGGGTAGTTTACTATCGGCGTGCCGAATATCCCGCCTATCGAGCCGTAGTTGGTGATGGTGAACGTGCCGCCCTTCAGGTCTTTTATATCCAGAGTGCGCTTTCGCGCCTTGTGTGACAGCTCGTCGATCTCCTTCGCTATCTGCATTATGGATTTTTTGTCCGCGTCCTTCACGTTCGGCACGATCAGCCCGTCCTCGGTCTCCACGGCGATACCGATGTTGTAGTACGATTTGTATACTATCTCGCCCTTCTCGTCGTCGAGCGACGAGTTCATCGCAGGGTCGCGCTTCAGCGCGCCCACGACGGCCTTCACGAGGAACGGCAGTAATGTCAGATGTATTCCCTGCTCGCTGGCCCCGGTCTTCTCCTTCTCGCGTATATGCCACAGAAGGTCCACGTCCGCCTCGTCAGTCGAGGTGACCTGGGCCGTCTTCGTCATGGACTCCACCATCGCAAGCGCGATCTTCCTGCGCACACCACGAAGCGGGACGCGCTCCACAGGGCCATATGCGTCCGCGCCCGGCGCGCCTGAAGGCTCGTGTATGCCTTTCTCGGGCACTCCCTGCTCCGCGTGTTTCTTTATGTCGTCCTCGGTCACCCGGCCCTTGGGGCCGGTGCCGTGCACCTGTTCGATGTCCACGCCGAGCTGGCGCGCAAGCGCCCTGTCCTTGGGAAGCGCCTCTACCCGGCCCGTTGCTGCTGCAGCCGGGGCCTCCTTCACGACTGGGGCTTCCTCCTCTTCCTCCGGGGCCTCCTCAAGCTCGCCCACCACACCTACGGAGCCCATCTTCACCTGATATTTCGGCTGCGGCTCGACAACTCTTTTCTCCGGCTTTTTCTCGGCAGGCAGTACAGCGGCCTTCTCTTCACGCGGAGGCGCAGGCGCGGGTTTCTTCGCCTTAAGCTCTTCCTCGGTGCCGATAACGGCGATGACCTCGCCGACCTTTATCACGTCGCCCGGCCCGCCCTTCAGGCTTATGACATATCCCGCAGTCGGTGACGGCACCTCGGCGACCGCCTTGTCCGTCTCCACCTCAAGGATGGTCTGGTGGTCCGCGACCTTGTCGCCCACCTTCACCTTCCACTCCACTATCTCGCCCTCGGTCAGGCCTTCGCCTATGTCCGGGAACTTGAATTCGTATGCCATTAAAGTCTCCTCAAGACCTGTACTTTTCTTTCAGGTGAAAGAAAAGTACCAAAAGAAAGCCGCTACTTAAAATAGTAAAGTTTCTTGGGCCGCCTTCTTTTCAAAGAAGGCGGGACTTTCAGAAGTTCAACACTTTTCTTGCGCCTGCAAGTATCTTTTTGGTATTCGGCAGGTAGTAGTTCTCCAGCTTGAATAGCGGCATGACTGCATCGTAGCCGGTGACACGTTCAACCGGCGCAAGCAGGCTAGTGAAGGCCTCCTCGCATACCCGTGTCGCGATCTCCGCGCCCAGCCCGCCGGTACGCGGCGCCTCGTGCGTTATGACCAGCCTGCCGGTCTTCTTTACGGAGTTCACTATGGTGTCGCTGTCCATCGGGGCCAGCGTGCGCAGGTCTATCACCTCGGCGCTCACGCCCTGCGTGCCAAGCTCATCGGCGGCCGCGACCGCCTCGCGCACCATCGCGCCCCAGGCGACGATGGTTAAGTCGGTCCCTTCGCGCACTACGTTCGATACGCCGATAGGCACTATGTAGTCTTCCTCCGGCACCTCGGCCTTTATCGCGCGGTATAGCCTCTTGGGCTCGCAGAATACCACCGGGTCGTCGTGCCGGAGCGCGGCGGTGAGCAGCCCCTTCGCATCGTATGGGTTTGACGGCTGTACCACGGTAAGGCCGGGCGTATTCACAAGCACCGCCTCCGGGCGAGTCGGAGTGATGCTCCGGCGCGCGTATGCCGCCGCCCCAGGGTAGCCTGATGACAAGCTTAGGCTGATAGCTGCCCCGGCTTCTGGTGCGGTACCTGGCTATCTGGTTGCATATCTGGTCGAGCGCGAGGTACATGAAGCCCTCGAACTGTATCTCGGCGACAGGATGCATCCCGCCGACTGCAAGCCCGAGCGCCGTGCCGACGATGCCGCCCTCTGAAAGCGGGGTGTCTATCACGCGGTCGTGGCCGTACTTGTCCTGAAGCCCGTCCGTTACACGGAACACGCCGCCCTCGCGGCCGACGTCCTCGCCCATTATAATAAGTCTTTCGTCCTTCGCCATCTCATAGTCAAGCGCCATGTTGAGCGCGGTAACGATGTTCACCTTAGCCATTGTCGGTACCTCCTTCCGCTGCTTCCGAAAGGAAGTCCACGAGCGACTGCTTCTCCTTTTGTACATATGGCGGCGTCTTAGACCATGTGTAGGCGAAGATATCCGTGGGGTCGGGCGGCGTGGTCGACTCGGCCTC
Source organism: Nitrospirota bacterium (assembly GCA_963845245.1). Taxonomy (GTDB): domain Bacteria; phylum Nitrospirota; class JACRHJ01; order JACRHJ01; family JACRHJ01; genus CAWJRJ01. Next base: position 138,370 of record CAWJRJ010000012.1, on the reverse strand, counting down.
AGCTTACGGCCGCCTCCACCTCCTGCTTCGCCTTGTCCATTATCTCGTACTCCTCTTCCTCGCTCCACAGGCCCCTGTGCTCAAGGTATATCCTTAAGCGGATGAGCGGGTCGAAGGGCTTGTTCTTCTCAAGCTCTTCATCGGTGCGGTACTTGGTCGGGTCGTCGGCGGTGGTGTGCGGCCCGAACCGGTATGTAAGCGCCTCGATGAACCTCGGCCCGTGTCCCTCGCGCGCGTCGTCCAGAGCCTCCTTCATTGCGGCGTATACGGCAAGCAGGTCGTTCCCGTAAATCTGTATCCCCTTGAAGCCGTATGCGGCCGCCTTCTGAGCAATACTCTTCGCCCCGGTCTGGGTCTTGCGCGGGACGCTGATCGCGAACTGGTTGTTCTGGCAGAAGAATACGGTGGGGGTCTTGAATACACCCGCGAAGTTCATCGCCTCGTGGAACGAGCCCTCGGATGTAGCGCCGTCTCCGAAGTATGCAACGGCCGCCGATTTCTCGCCCTGCATCTTCATCGCCCAGGAGACGCCGACCGCATGCAGCGGCTGGCTTCCGACGACGACCTCTATCGGCAGTACCCGGTATTTGTTAGCGTTTTGCATGCCGCGCTCGTCGCCCATCCAGTAGCGGTATATGTCCGCAAGCGGGAATCCGCGCATGAATAGCGCGCCGGACTCGCGGTATGACGGCACCAGCCAGTCGCCCTCTTCCAAGAAATGCCGACGACGCCTGCGCGGCCTCCTGCCCGTAGACAGGCGCGTAGGTGCCCATGCGGCCCTCGCGCTGAAGGTTCAGCGCCGTCTTGTCCGCATGCCGCATCACCGACATCCTGACGTAGAGTTCCTTTATGCGGTCGTCGCTGATGTCCGGGCGCAGGGACTCGTCCACCCTGCCGTCCTTGTCCATTATTTCGAGCCGTTCGCCCTTAGCGGGGTCGAACCTGTCAAAGTACATCGTTCGCCTCCAGATGATGTTAAATATGGCCCATTACGGATAATAACAAAGTATAGCCGGGGGGACGAGGCTGGTCAACCTTTTGGAGGTGTTTTTTCTTTTCTGACAGGTTCTTTGTCTTTGGAAGGTATACTTGGTACATCCTTCTTCAGTTCTTCAAGCTTCTTTTTTGACTCTTGCTCAAAGGTCTTTACTTCTACAGGCATAATCCGGTTTACCGCCAGAGAGAAATAAGGGAAAGCCTTCGATCCCTTGAGTATGTGACTGTCGGCTGGTGCCATGATCATGAGAGCGTAGGTAATCAACAAACATATAACAACGCCCTTCAGCGCGCCGACCGCTACCCCCAGGACATGGTCCCAGATTTTAAGACCTGAAGCCTTTAAGACGCCCGAAACAGCCCCTGATATACGGCCACCTATAAAGCTTATAAGCACTGCGGAAAAGACAAAGATCCCGATGAAACTTATTATATTGTTTATGTGCGGGTAGGAAGTCAATCTTAGAAACGAGTCTGAGGTCGCTTTATAATAATGCATCGCAATATAAAAACCCAGGAAGACAGCGGCGAGTGAAAAAAGCTCGCGCACGATGCCCCGGAACATCGCGACTGTGACAGACACAGCGACTATGGCCAGCATTGCAAGGTCGAGAGAGTTCAATTAAGGCCTCCTGTTAATCAGACGAACTCAGGTTGAAAAAACTCGTTTACCTTTTCGAAGACTTCCGCCCTCGGCCCCTTTATCACCCTGCCGGGCGGCAGGGAACCAAGGAACTCACGGCCGTAGTTCTTCTCAGCCACGCGGCGGTCGAACACCATTATGCAGCCCCTGTCGGTATTGCTCCTTATAAGCCTGCCGAACCCCTGCCGGAACTTTATCACGGCCTGCGGCACGATATACTCCATGAACGGGTTGCCGCCCGCGTCCGCAATCTCGTCCTGGCGCGCCTCTATCACCGGGTCGTCAGGCACCGAGAACGGAAGCTTGGTTATTATGACGTTAGAAAGCGCGTCGCCCATGACGTCCACGCCCTCCCAGAAGCTGTCTGTGGCAAAAAGCGCGGCTGCCGGGTATTTCCTGAAGTCGTCCAGCAGCTTGTGGCGCGGGGACTCCCCCTGCTTGAGGCACCTTATCCCGTGCGCGCCCATCTCCAGCCTCAAGCTTCGTGTATACCTGGTTCAGCATCTTGAACGACGTGAAAAGCACGAACGCCCTGCCCTTCGATGCGATAAGCGACTCCTTCACGAGCCCCGCAAGCTCACCGCCGAACTCCTTCGCGCCTGGGTCCGGGATGTCCCTCGGGATGCCTATTATGACCTGCTTCCCGTAGTCGAACGGCGACGGGAATACTCCCGTGATGCGCCTCTCGTCCGGCAGGAGGTCAAGCCCGGTCCTGTTGCTTATGAAATCGAATTTTCCTTTTACTGTCAAGGTGGCGGAGGTTATCACTACCGTCTTCAGCCTGTCGTATATCCTCTCTTTTATCTCCTGTGCGACGTTCAGCGGTGAGGCGCATACGGATATTATCCGCCCGGCCTTCCGCACCGGCGTCTCCGCCCAGCGCACCAGCCCCTCGCCTTCGCCCTTCAGGATATTGTCCAGCTCGGCCGCCGCGCCCTCCAGCCTGTCGGCAATGGACTTCAGCTCCATCATCGGGTCCGCCAGCCTGTCGCCCATGCCCTCTTCCGCCAACTCCCGGCGAAGGGAATTAAGCGAACGCACCAGCCTGGCAAGGTCGAAGCCCACCCTACCGAACGCGTCTTCCACCTCCGTCCAGCCGGGGCTTTTCCTCGTATCGGCGTTCAGCCTGAGCTTCACCTCAAGCTTCTCTTTCCCTGCGTCCTTGACGGCGAAATTATAAAGTACGTCGAAGGCGTCGTTGATCCTCTGCGTGGCGGACTCCTTCTCGCCCATTATCTGGCCTTCTATCAGCAGCCGCCAGCCCTCCGTACGCTCCTTGAGCAGGCCGCGCCTGCCCTTCAGCTTCGCGTGCAGGTAGGGGAGTGCCCCCCGGTCGCGGTCGCGCCGGTGGTGGAGCTTGCCAAGCGCCTTCAGTAACCCAAGCCTCGATACGCGGCTGCCGAAATAAGACGTCGCACCGTCTTCAAGGTTGTGGCCCTCGTCGATTATCAGCCTGCTGTAGCCCGGCAGGATCGCCATGTCGGGGTTGCCGCCCGCAGCGCTCCGAAGCGCGATGTCCGCCAGCAGTATATGGTGGTTCACCACCAGCAGGTCGGCGGCCGCCGCCTCGCGCCTGGCCCGGAAAAAGAAGCAGTGCGTGAAGTGCTTGCATTTCAGGCGCGCGCAGTTGTCCGACTCCGAGGAAAGCTTCTCCCAGAGGTCCTCGCCCGGTATGAAGTTCAGGTCGGAACGGCTGCCTTCCTTGGTCTTCATCGACCATTCCGCAATGGCCGACAAACGTTCCTTCTCGTTTTCCTCAAGCAGGAAGTCTCCCTCCGAGAGCGCAAGGTCGAGCTTCCTCATGCATATATAGTTGCCGCGCCCCTTCACCAGCACCGCCTTGAACGGCTCCGGGAATGCCTGCCCCAATAGCGGTATGTCCTTCTCTATGAGCTGTTGCTGCAGGTTTATCGTGTTGGTGGATATCACGACGCGCTCATGGTTCTTCAACACCCAGAACAGCGACGGCAGCAGGTACGCCATGCTCTTGCCGACACCGGTGCCGCCCTCAAGCGCGGCCACCCTGTTCTCGTTGAACGCGCGGGTCACCTCGATCGCCATCTTCACCTGGCCCGGCCTGCTCTCATAGCCCGGCATGGCCTTCGAGAGCGCTCCGCCGTTTGAGAGTGCAGCCGCAACGTCTTCAAGGTCGAGCGGCTTTATCGCCTCCTTGGCGAACGGCTCGACTACCGCGTACACCTCGGTTACGGCGTTGTCCACTATGAAGAAGCCCACGCCGCGCGAGCCGAGCGTCCCGGCTATCTCCAGGTCGGGCTTGGACGGGGTTAGAAGCCCGCTCGGGTGGTTGTGTATCACCACGTCGCCCACGGAAGCGTCCTCCGCCAGCGCCGGCACGGACTCCTCGTCCCCACGCGCCACCACCACGGCCCGCACCACGCGGCGCTCGTCACCGCAGGTGCCGATGAAGAACACCTCGTTCCCGCCGGCCTCGGCGATCACCCGGCGCATGTATGTTGCGGCGTCGGGAGCTATGTAGGTTTCGATTTCTGGCATGAGTCTGATTGTAGAGGAAGGCGGGGAGGGTGTCAATAAGGCAAGGCGTTTATAAAGCGTTTATAATGAAAAAGGCGGCCCGTTGGGGCCGCCTTTTTCATGCGGATAGCTCTACTTTATTTTTACCGTCACCAGGGCGATACTCTTCTTACCTGTCGTGCTGTCCTTTATGGTATACGCAAAATATTCCGTAGACGGTGATGAGGTAGTGGGGTAATAGGTTATATTGCCCCCGGAAACATTTACTGTCCCATACCCAGGTATCGAGTACGCATTATCAAATACCGCCCCTGCGCTATCGTTTGACAGGAGGGAATCGGATGTAACTGTCTTCGATACTCCCCCGGCGCTCTCGATGTAGTCGCCAACAGCGTGCGGAGTCACCTCGAATAAGGCGGTCCCGGTGATGGTCCTGCCAAGTTTGTCTGTCAGGGTATACTTGGCGGTATCTGTCCCGTCGAAACCGGCCACCGGTTTGTAATTAATCTTGTCTACATCCATAGAAAGTGCACCGCCCATATCGCTCTTGGTGGGGACCGACAAGGTAAAAATGGCGGGATCCCAGTCAGCTACCGGCGAATGGTCAGCGGCATTGGAGTCTTTGGGTATCGAATTGAAGTCCTGCAATGCCGCATAAGGCTTCGGCCTCGCAGGTCCTATGTTAACCGTCACTGTCGCGATATTGGATTGGAACAGTCCGGAAATAAACTTGTAACTAAAGGTGTCTTTTCCAGAAAAACCTTCATTCGGCGTGTACACTATTTTGTTTAAGTTTACACCGGTGCCTAGAACGGCAGTCCCGTTCAACGCCCCCCCGCCCGACGGTATGTCCACCGTCAGTGGGTCGCCGTAGTTGGGAGAATTGGCGATTACATCGATCGGGGGTACAATCGCACCAAACGCAAAGCTTTGTGAAAAGCTGCTCGCAATCGGCGCGCCGCTCACCGAAGGCGGGTGCGCTATAAAGTCACTACCAATGGAAGTATAATTGCCAAGCGCCGACGGGATACCTTTAGCGCTGGCCGTGACTGTTACCTTGGCGGGAATCCTCTTACCTGAAAGGTTAAGCAGCCCCGCCGCGGTCATCGTTATAGTCGGACTGCTGGCGTTCAGGTTGTTGACTGTGTATGTCCCGGTCATGGAAACAGCGTGTATATCACTCACCGCCATATCTGCGGGTATAACGCCGAAGTTTATTACATTGTCTGTCAGGCCGGTACGCCAGGTGCCGTTTATCTCCGTGCCCTTGGACGTTGACAGACCGCCGCCGACCGTCGAAAGCTCGACCTGCATGTTGCTGTAGTTCTCGGTATGCAGCAGCACGTAGTGGTTGTTATTGTTCATGTCCCGGTTTATCTCCAGATAATTCAGGCCGACCCCGGAAAAATTCCTCAGGACCGTTGTGCCCGAGGGCGGGTCAACATAACTTAACGACACCTTTATAGTGGGTATGGCGTTGGTCTTCCACACCATCGACGCAAGCCCTAGCGACGCAAGGCCAAGGATAAGAGCCAAGGTTAAAACTATGCCGACAAGATGTTTCTTCATGGCGCCACCTTCAGAAGTTTGGACCCTGTCAACTGGACCACGAGCTTTGCGGGGAATGTGTCGCCTGTGGCCGCAACCGTGACCGTACCCATTATAGTGTATTTAATCGACGTTACGATCGTCGTGTCTTTGAGGTTTTCGGTGTACGTCCCCTGGGACGAAACAGATATCATGGCCGCATTGTCCATTGATATGCCATTCAGCGTATCGCTGAATGAAAAAGGCGGGTAATCAGCGTCCTCCTGGTCTTTGTTCCAAACACCAATTACTTCCGTCTTCAGCCCGGTAGGTATACCGGTACCGAACGTGGATGCGGTGATTGACAGGTCGCCGAGAGTATCCGCTAAAGTGACGGTAGTCCTGTGGTCGCTTTCATCTGCGGCATAGCCTCTGGAGATCTTGAAATTACTGACAGCGGGTTTATACTTCTTCGTCACTGTCGTCCCCATGCCGGTGTCGGTATAGGTAAGGGTCGCGGTTGCCTTGAGACCGGTCATAACCGACGGCCATACTTCTTCGGCCAGCGCCTGCGAGCCAAACGGCATGGCAAGCAGAAAGTTAATAACACGAACAGGCCAACATGCTTCATCTTATACCTCCTTACTGCGGGTGAAACGATCTATATCAAGGCGTATGATTAATAACTATCGTGCCGGTATCGTACCACACTCCGACCTTAATTTCCTTATATTTAATACAGCCGAAAAAGGCGGCCCGTTTTGGGGCCGCCTCTGAAATTAAATACCTGATAACATAACAATTATCATGGGCCTATGATTATCGTAACGATCCCCGAACTCATTTTCGCGGGAGCGGAGTTGTCTTTTATAGAATACGCGAAGTACTCCTTATCCCCGTTAGTGTGTGAAATCGGGACATATGTAATATTACTGGCCGCAGGCGGTGGAGTCACAAGATCCGGAGTAGCAAAAGTACCCACCTTCAGCACATCACCTACACTCAGGCCGCTGCCCTTGTCGTTCGACAGCAGGTTCGCCGTGGTTAATGCCGGGGTAAATGTGTTAGAAACAACGGAGTAAGTGAATGAGTCGCCCACGGCGTGCGGCCTTACCTCGAATATAGCCGTGCCAGTGATGGTCCTTAACAATTTGTCCGTCAGGGTATACGTAACGAAATCCGTCCCCTCGAAACCCGCAGCAGGGCTGTAATTAAATTTTCCGGAATCAATTGAAAGTGCGCCGCCCATATCGCTCAGGGCGGGGACTGTCGGAGTAAAAATGGTGGGGTCCCAGTCGCTTGCCGGTGCATACGCATAATCCTTGGCAATCGAGTCTTTGGTCGTGGTATAGTTTTGCAAAACTGCATGAGGCCTCGGACCCACATTAACCGTCACAGTCGCAGGATCGGATTGGCTCAGGTCCGATATGAGCCTGTACTGAAATGTGTCTTTCCCGGAAAAACCTTCCTTGGGGGTATATATTATCTTGTTTACATCTGCACCGGTGCCAGGACTTAAAGTCCCGTTTAATAATGCATCACCACCCGACGGTATATTAACCGTCAGGGGTTTGTCATAGTGGGGGGAATTCGCAATGACGTCGATTGCCGGGGCAGGCGCTCCAAACGTAAGGTCTTGTGAAAAGCTGCTCGCAATCGGCGCTCCACTTAAAGAGGGTGGGTGCGCAACAAAGTCACTGCCAATGGAAGTATAATTTCCAATAACAGCCGGGACCCCTTTTGCGCTCACCTGAACAGTAACTTTAGCTGGCGTCTTGTCAGGTCCTATGGTAAGCAACCCCGCTGCAACCATAGTTATTGACGGATTGCCTGTGTTCATGCTATTGGCCGTGTTGGTCCCGGTCATGACCACGGCGCGTATATCATCCGCCACCATCTCTGCATCCAGAAGTAACGAGCCAAATTTTATTGTATTTTCATTCAGGCCCGTACTGCGCCACATGCCATTTATCTCCGTTCCCCTCGACGTTGACAAACCGCCGCCGACTGCCGAAAGCTGAACCAACATGTCACTGTAGTTTTCAGTATGCAGCAAAACGTAGTGATAGTTATTACTCAGGTCCTGGTTGACCTCCAGATAATTCAGGCCGACCCCGGAAAAATTCTTCAGAGTAAGTAAACCTGACGTCGGGTCAATGTAACTCAACGAAACTTTAGCCCTAGGGATATTATTTGTCTTCCACAATATTGACGCAAGCCCCAGCGATGCCAGAGATACGATAAACACGAAGGAACATACTATGCTGAAGATTATTTTATTCATTTAGTTCACCGCCTGGATATTTGAAACCGTAATCTGTACAACAATTTTTGCTGGATACGTCTGGCTGTCGCTATTATTCACTTTGACAGTACCCATGACCACATATTTGACGGCAGCACTGATAACATTAATTGGTGTAGGTATAGCTGGTGGCGTTACTTTTGGTGTTACGGTGTTTTCGGTGAAGCTGCCTGTGGCGGAAAGGGATATCATATTTGGCTCGTCCATCACATAATCATGTTAGCCATCTTTATCATCATCTTATCGAAGAAATCAAACATAGGCTCCAACGTACTATCCATTGCGCAGGTGACATCCGATTTGGAACCGGTTTGCATACCCGAGCCAGATGCGGACGCAGCGAATCTCAATGTTTCGGTAACAGCGGGATCAGCGGAGTTCGTTACTACAACGGATGTCTCAATGTTGCTAGGCACTAAATCTATATTCCGTTCTACCGTAAAACTCTTCAAAACAGGTCTATAGAGATACCGTATGGTCTTGCCACCGATATGTCGGTATAGGTAAGCGTTGCGGTAACTTTTACTTTGGGGCAACGGTGTAAGCAGTATTTGTCGAATACGCCCAGAAAGTTGATGTATTGAGCCGCCCGCGAAATACCTGGCTTGCACAGAATCGAGACTACGAAAAACATTGAGATTACCAGAAGCTTTTTCAACTGCGCCTCCATTATTATACATCCCCCTACAAATCAAACTTATTTATGATTTTTATACACTGATGCTCATATTAAGTCAAGGAGATAAACCGCAGGACAAACCCCGGCAGCGGCCTATCGGACGCACTGGGTAGACGTCTTGAAAGACTGTAAAAACAAAACGCCCTGATGGTACTATTAATGTTTGTCAGTACGGGATTATTACCACTGTCCCGATATCTTCCCAAGTCATGCCTCTGTCGATTTTATACGTGTAATAGTCAAATTCCGCCTGACTACCGAAAGGTACATATCCGATGACACCGCCGTCTTTGTTTACTGTAGCAGTGCCGTGCGAGGGCTTGGTCTTAATCGATACATTAAGTTCCGGACCATAATTGCTGATGAGCATATTATCTATAGCTACTGAAAAATCATCGGTCGATTTACTTAATATAAACCGGTCCATTGCCGCCGGGACCGTCAACGGGTCTATATAAAAATTAACCACGCCTGTATTTGACGTCGCGTATTGTTCGTCCTGAACCGTGAAGCTGCAAAAATCACTGCCCGTAAACCCGTCCGAGGCAGTGTAATTCAATACCGAAGTCCCTTTTCCCGCCGGGGTTCCATTCAAGTTCGTGCCGATCGAGTCGATGGTGACGGTGCCTGGATTCTCATCATTGATATATTGTTGAATATAGACCTCGGTAGTACCGCCGAAAGGTATCGTAACAACCGGGATGTTTGCATTGAGTATCTCGGGCGGCTGGTTTAGTGCAACCGACGACCCCCTGCTTATCGAGTCATAGGGACTCGACGACGGCCGCGCGTTCTTAAATGGCGCGGTCATTGTAATACAGCCGGGAATCCTGGACCCGTAATAATTGACCGTCCCGGATGCAGTCAGATATATAGGGCCGGTGCATTGGTCCGATGGGCCTAATGAAAGGTCGCTCGTGATCTTTATAGCTTTGACCGCTTCCATTGAAACGCCTTCGGCAAGGCGTATGGAGCAGTCCGGCAGGGTATTCACCCATGCTGAAACCACTTCAATGGCGCCAGTCGATTTCGAGATACCGTTCCCGACAGCCGAAACGTCGACCGTCATGCCGCTGGGGTCGTCATTCTCCGTATTGACCTTGAACAGGAAATGGTTGTTGGCCGGGTCCCGGTGGACTTCGATATAATTCGAACTGAGGCCGCTGTAGTTTACGTAGCTTCTGATAGTCTTCTTGCCGGTGATCTGGTCAGTATACGTAAGGGTTGCAGTAAGCTTGCCGGACCCGCTTTTGCGCCACATCTCTATAGATGCCGTAGCTGCAGTAGCCAGAAGGGTGAGGAAAATGGCAGTGACCAATACTACGATATTTTTTTTCATCTATACGCCACCTACACCTTTCGCCGTCACAGAGATGATAATCTTGGCGGGGTAGGAATCTAGGCTGTTGAGCGTTACGGTTCCCATGACCGTGTATTTCATCGAGACGTCTATAATGTCCCCTCTTTCCATAAAACTGCCTTCCGCGGTCGAGGTGAGCATTGCATCACTGGTCATCGACAGTTCCATGCCGTCAGTGGTCGTGTCTTTGAATTCAAACGCAGGGTAATCCGCGTCATTGTTGTTCTCAAGCTCGTTATTGACAGTCGCGTTTACCAGTGTGGTCGCCACAGTCTTTATGCCGGAGCCGGTCATCGATGCATTAAGGGACGCGTTACCGGCGTTGAATTTAACATTCGTATAAATCAGCGGAAAGTATCCATCATCCAGGTCCGGTTTGCGCTCGATCCTCATCTCGAAGCCGGTCGGCTTATAATTGACGGTCTTTGTCCCGGCAGGTGAATTATATGTGAGTGATACAGCCACCTTCGCGGCCTTGGCAGGCCCGTTTACGGTCCAGGAATCCGCCGCCTCGGAACTGCCCGGCCCGAAAAGAACCGATACCGCAATCATGCCCGCCACCACGAACAACTTTTTCAAACGTCGCCTCCATAATATAATATTATAATATTAGAGATTGCACATGTTCTTTTATATAACATTTCTAATATTAAAGTCAAGCAAGGAACGGTATGAGGGAAAATTATCGCGTCAGGAGATGTGCGAAAGGACGAGTTCCGGCAGCAGCCTCAGGGAACCCTCGAAGTCGATACCGGCGTCCTGAAGGTCCATCCGGTATTTCAGGCATAACGGCCTGACGGCGTCGAGGACATCCTGGACTATGTGAGGCGGGTCGAATATGGAGGCTACGGGCGCATCGGGCCCGCATCTGATTGAGTCGATACGAGAAATGGACCCGGCAGCCCATCGGCCTGACCGGGTAGATGTCGCATAGGCCGCCGTTCAGGAACGGGCATGGAGGTCCGTGGAGCAGGTAAGCCTTGGAGACGTCCGCCCCGGTTATGTGCCGGGGAAGCTCTTCCCTTTGCCATCCGAGCCAGGCTTCAAGCCTTTTTTTGAGTTCGAGACGCCCGTCCCTCGTCAGGCTTGAACCCAGGTATGCCGCAATCAGGGCTGCCTCAGGCGCGCTAGCCCTCACCGGCAGGTAGCAGCACCAGTGGCATCCGGGCCCGCAGGGCGGTATTCTGCCCGATGCGGCAAGCCTCCCCAGCGCCTCTGCCACCTTGTCGTCGATGTCCCTGAAATATGCCTCTACCCGGCCTTCCAGCTCCATGGAAAAACATTTTAACGATTTTTTTTGAAAATTTCAATTTTTTCTATTGACGTTTCATTATAATGATAGTATCTTTTACTTTAGTTGCATAACACAACACTTTTGGAAAATTTAGCGATGAACATAGACAGGTTCGACAACGAGAAGCTCTACATACAGCTCACCGATATCCTGCTCTCAAGGATACATTCCGGGGAGTGGCAGACCGGAAGCCAGATACCGACGGAGGAGGACCTCTGCAGGAGCTTCGACGTCAGCAAGATAACCGTACGCAGAGCGATAAACAACCTTGTGATCGAGGGTTACCTTGAGAAACTCCAGGGCAAGGGCACTTTCGTCAGGCAAGGGACCTCAGCGCTCGGGCATCCCGATGAAGACCATCCTTGTCGAGGGGGTGTTCCAGACCGAAGAGGGCCGCCAGATCAAAATAATCGACAAAGCGGTACTTTCCCTTAATGATGAAGACGTTATGAGCCATCTTGGGCCTGTTTTGGACCGTGAAATATTCTATCTTAGCAGGCTCCAGGTAGCCCAGGGCGTCCCGGTGCTCGTCAATGAGCTTTATATACCGATAGGGGTCTGCCCGGCCATAAGGGACTGGAACCCTGATTCGGGTTATGTTTTTGATTTTCTTAAAGAAAAATTCGGCACCAAAGATCGTGCAGGTTAACCAGACCGTCGAGGTCGGGAAACCCGGCTCCATGTCAGCCCACCTGAACACCAGGTCTGCAGGGGCATGTATGATAATACACCGTGTATTCACCGCATTTGGCGGCCTCACGGTCGTTTATTCAAAGACGACGGCAAGGGGCGACAGGTTCACGCTCAACTCCGAGTTCGCCAGGCTTCACTGATCTCATTATAATGATATGATAATTACTATGTTGCAAATATCAACTAATTTAACGAAAACCACTAAAGGAGGAGGCTGCAAAAAAGAATAACCGGTTTATCTGGGATGGCGCATTCATTTTGAGTTGAAAGGTCAATTTCGAGGAGACAAATCGTGAAAACTCTAAAAACATTTTTAAAAGCTGCAATGCCTTTAATGGCGTTGATGGTAGTGATGCTTGCGGCCAGCGCGGCATTTGCTTCGCCTGATGTTGCTACGGGCGGTGTCCCTGCAGTCGGCGAACACGGCGGCGCTATGGCCGGCATGGCAAACTCCGCTGTCGGTGCGGCCATGACGCCCGAGGGCGCGGCGGCGGCGGCCACCACCGCATGGTGGGTATGGCCCCTTACCCTGTTTGTGGTAACGTTCGTACTGGGCATCCTCGCCGTCCTGGGCGGGGTTGGCGGCGGCGTCCTCTACGTCCCTATAATAGGTGGCTTCTTCCCGTTCCATATCGACTTCGTCAGGGGCGCGGGCCTTCTTGTGGCCCTCGCGGGTTCTCTCGCTGCCGGGCCCGGACTTCTGAAAAGGAACCTCGCCAGCCTCAGGCTGGCGATACCGGTCGCGCTTATCGCCTCGGCCGCGGCCATCGGCGGCGCACTCGTCGGGCTTGCGCTAAAGCCTGACGTAATCCAGATGATGCTGGGCTCAGCCATTATATTCATCGTGATAATAATGGCCACCGCCAAGAAGTCCGACTTCCCCGTCGTGCCACAACCCGACAGCCTGGCCAAGTCGCTCCATATAATGGGCCTCTACCGGGAGGAGTCGATAGGCAAGGACGTGCATTGGCAGGTACACCGCACCCCGAAGGCCCTTGCGACATTCGTCCTGATCGGCTTCATGGCCGGCATGTTCGGCCTGGGCGCCGGTTGGGCCAACGTCCCGGTACTTAAACCTCATGATGGGAGCCCCGCTCAAGATATCCGTCGCTACCAGTAAATTCCTGCTATCCATCACGGACACCTCGGCTGCCTGGATATTCATAAACAAGGGCGCCGTGCTGCCGATGATGGTCGTCCCGTCACTCGTCGGGATAATGCTCGGCTCTATAGTTGGAGTCAAGATACTTGCTAAATCGAAACCGAAGGCCATTAAGTGGATGGTTATAGGCCTTCTTTTATTCTCTGGTTTGCGTGCCCTTCTCAAAGGGACCGGGATCTGGCCATAGGAGGCAATGAAATGAGCAACTTACAACGAATCGTCCGAAGAGGCCCTTCAGGCCACGTATATCCCTCAACAGGGAATTCGACACTACCGCGGCGTCCGTTGCCGTAGACACCACCACGGCGGCGTCCGAGGAGCAGGTCACATACGCCAACCTGCTTAGCTACGGGACCTATATAGGCCTGGCCACCATGGTCACGACCTTCTTCCTCTATGTCACGAAGGTGCTGGAGCCGGTAATACCGATCGAGCAGCTCCCGCATTTCTGGACGATGAAGGCCCATGACTACATGAAAGAAGCCAGCCTCCCGCAGGGCTGGGGCTGGGTAAACCTTGTAAGCCACGGCGACTTCATCAACTTTATCGGCATCGCTTTTCTGGCCGGCCTTACCATAGTGGCGTATCTCAGGATCATACCGATCCTGATAAAGAAAAAGGATACCCCTTACGTAGTGATGGCTGTAGTCGAGATCGCTGATACTCGTACTGGCCGCATCAGGGATCCTGACAGCTGGAGGCCATTAATGTACAAGAAACTACTATTCTGCACCGACGGTTCAGCCAACTCCATGTGCGCACAGAGGGAGGCCCTGAAGCTTGCGAAGGAAAACTCCGCCGAGCTTTGCGTATTGATGGTTGTCGACCTGACGGACGAGTTCGAGACCCTTGCCCCCGGCCTGACCGAGAAGCTCGAACACAGGGCGCGTGAGGTCGTCGATAACGTAGTGGCGGCGGCAAAGGCCGAAGGCGTCAAGGCCGAGGCGGTCGTGAAAGAAGGCGAACCCAACAAAAAGATCCTGGAGGTCGCCAAAGAAAAAGGCGTCGACGCAATAATGCTCGGAACCCACGGGCGCAAGGGCTTTATGAACACCGTAATGGGCAGCATCACCCGCAGGGTGATAGCCGAGGCCTTCGTACCCGTTATTGTGGTGCATTCAAAATATTGCGCCCTCTGAGGCGGAACTTAAAAATTGGTTGACAACCGCCTGGGCCATGCTTTAAAATCAGGCATTTAAAAGTCAACCAACATCCATCAGGAGGGAACAGTGAAGAAAGCGCTTGGTATTTTGGTCATGGTCATGGTCGTAACCGCAGTAATGATGACTGCCGCATGCTCAAAGGGCGGCGGCAAAGGAATAGTCGGCAACTGGGCGATGGTTGGAAGCCCCGAGAAGATAGTCAAGATAACCAAGGAAGGCGAGCAGTACTTCTACGAGGGCAGCCAGGGCAAGACTCCGGCTCAGAAGCAGGACGAGAACACACTTCTCATCCCGATGGGCCCGATACAGGTAACAGCAAAGCTCGACCCTGCCAAGGATATTCTGAGCGTATCGTTCATGGGCGAGAACTACCAATACCAGAGGGCGAAGTAACCGCTCTCCACATTATAAAAAAAGGCAGCCATGCATGGCTGCCTTTTTTTATTAGACCTCAACTGCTTTTTTATATTGATTTTTTTTGAAATTGAAATATCATTTTACCAGTATCAAAATTATTGGTATGGAGGTTAAGATGCGGAAGTCAGTTTTGACTGCCATTGCAATATTCTCCATGACGTTTATTTTCGCCTGCGGCGGCGAAAAACAGCCGCCAGAGAAAAGCCAGGCCCCTCACGCCGGGCAGGCCATACCGCCCATTGGAAAGCCTGTAATAGATGTCCCTGCCGCCGTCAAGGGTAAGTGGAAGGGCGTCGTCCTTGTCATAGAGGACAAGGAAAAGAAGACTTCCAAGGAACATACAATAAACATCGGAGAGAAGTTCAAGGTGCCCGGCTCAGACATGACGGTTACCGTGAATGAATTTTTCCCGTCCTTCGTAATGCAGGGTTCACGCATCACCTCCACTTCAAACGAGCCCGGTAACCCGGCCGCGCAGGTAGTCGTTGCGGAGGGCGGAAGCGAGATATTCAACGGATGGCTTTTTGCAAAGTTTCCGACGACCCACGCTTTCTCTCATCCAAAGTACGCCATAACCCTCAAGGAGGGCATAGCAAAGAAATGATAAAAAAAATAACAATCATTACGGCAGCTTTACTTATCCTGGTATCGACCGGGGCTTGCGGAAAAAAATCAGACGTCCAGCAACAAAAGACGGTCGGCTGGGACATAAACAGCTTCATCGAGGGCAAAAGCATTCCTCCTAAACCTATCCCGCTGCCCAGCAACCTGGTGGTAGAGGTCCCGGATTCGGTCAAGGCGAAGTACCACACCGTCACGATGGGTATCGGGGACCGCAAGACACTTGTGGTCAAAGAGTTCAAGATGCGGATAGGCGAAACGGCAAAGGTGCCGGGCACCGATTATTCCATAAAGGTGACCTCATATCTGCCCGGCTGGGTAATCAGGGGAAATGTCGTTACATCGAAGAGCGACAAACAGGATGACCCTGCCGTGCGCGCCACCATTTACGAAAAAGACAAGCAGGTCTTCGACGGGTTTATCTTCCAGAAACACAGGACCCCGTCCTTCCTGACAGACAAGATCGCGATAGGGCTTCTGGGGGCTTCATAAGCCCCCTCAGGCCTCTACCAGCTCGCTCTTGACGACGTCCGGGTTTCTGGGGTCGTAGTCCCCGTCCCTCACCGCCAGAAGGTATACCACGCCTTCGCCCGTGTTCTTGAAAGCATGCCTGATCCCTTTTGGTATGGTAATGAGAGTTGGCGTCCCGCTTACCTGGTGCTGCATGAGTCCGCGCTCCTCCTCCCAGTAAAATACGCCTTTCCCTGAGAATATGAAGAGCAGTTCCTCCGTCTCCTTGTGGTAGTGGTTGCCGCGAAGCTGTCCCGGATAGATCGCCACGACGTGCACTCCCCTTACATCGACGCTGCCTTCTCCGGAGCTATGCTGAAACGGGTATGCCGACCAGCCTGTCTTGGGGTCGCTGTACATGCCGTCCTTCAACCTCTTTATTTCAACAGTCTTCATCGGGCTCCCCTCCTCTTGTTATATATAGGTTATCTTAAGCGCTTCATTGGGTCAATAGGGATTTCCTTAAGTTTTTACTTGAAATTAACGGTGCGTTATGTTATTGATTATAAGGCATTATAAGACCTAACCCAAGGAGAAGAGATGGCTGGTTCCGACCTCGTGATGTTTGAGGAGGAGTTTAAGCTTGCCGAGGCGGAACTCCAACGCCTCCATGGCCAGTCTAACGCCAAGGTGGTTTTCTTGGTTGACAAGAACGGCCAGCTCATAGCAAGCATCGGTGAAACCAAGGGGCTCGACACCACCTCGCTGGCTTCACTGACCGCAGGCAACATTGCTGCTACGGGCGGCATGGCCAAACTTCTGGGCGAGAAGGAGTTTTCCATACTCTTCCACGAGGGGGAGAAGGACAACATCCACATCTCCATCATCGCGCAAAGGGTCATACTGGTCGTCATCTTCGACCAGCGAAGCTCGCTCGGCCTGGTAAGGCTGCGCGTGAAAAAAAGCTCCGAAGCTCTTGCGGCCATATTCAACCAGGTCCAGGAAAAGGCCGAAAGAGAGAAGTCGAAGGGCAAGGTCTCAGCTTCACCCTTCGCAGAAATAACCGACGAAGACATAGACAACCTCTTCGGATAAAAAATCCAGCAAAGGCTTGCCATAAATGTCCTTTATCAACTACTCCTCGCGTGAGATCAACGTAAAGCTCGTCTATTACGGACCTGGGCTATGCGGGAAGACCACGAACCTCCAGTACATTTATAAGAAGACGAACCCCGACGCAAAGGGCAAGATGATATCGCTTGCGACCGAAACGGAGCGCACACTCTTTTTCGATTTCCTGCCGCTTGCACTCGGCGAGATCCGCGGTTTCAAGACACGCTTCCATCTTTACACCGTCCCTGGCCAGGTGTTCTACGATGCATCGAGGAAGCTTATCCTCAAGGGCGTGGACGGGGTCATATTCGTTGCCGACTCACAGGTCGAACGCATGGAATCAAACGTGGAGAGCGTGGAGAACCTGCGCATCAACCTTGCCGAACAGGGCTACAACCTCGACAACATCCCCTACGTCATACAGTACAACAAGCGTGACCTGCCTAACGTGGCTCCCGTCGCGGAGATGGACAAACTTTTAAACCCCAGGGGTCTGCCTTCGTTCGAGTCCGTGGCCATGACCGGCGTCGGCGTCTTCGACACGCTGAAAAATCTTGCAAAGCAGGTGCTTTTTGAACTGAAAAAGGGGCGTTGACCCCAAGCCTGCCAGTCCTCTTTAATATCAAGTAAATACAACAGTTATCATAAACCTTCCTAATTTATCTACTATTTCCAGCGTAATTTAGTTTAAAAAAATTTTATACCTTGCGTGGGGCAGGGTTAGCATTGATAACGATATTTATTACTGATAAGTCGATTTTAACGTCTTGACAATGCCGAGCCGACTGATGTAATCTTCGGTAAGTAGATGCTGCGGAGCCTCAGGAGACGCGGTAAAATCCTGGGGTTTTTCTTTTTTGATTTTGAGGACAAAAAGAAAAACCGGGCTGAGTCAGAGACAGGCCCGGTTTGAAATTAAAGGTACAGTACAGCTATTTGGCTGTTGCTTTTTTGGCAGCCGGCTTCTTTGCAGCCGGTTTTGCCTTCGGCGCGGCGGTTGCCTTCTTGGCAGCCGCCGGTTTTTTTGCGGCTGCTGCTGCCTTCGGTGCTGCCTTCTTTGCAGCCGGCTTCGCGGCGGTCGCCTTCTTGGCAGCCGGTTTTGCCTTCGGAGCTGCTTTCGGTGTTGCCTTCTTGGCGGCCGGTTTCGCTGCTACCTTCTTCGCTGCCGGTTTTGCTGCCGCCTTCGGTGCTGCCTTTGGTGCTGCCTTCTTTGCTGCTGGTTTTGCCTTCGACGCAGTTGTTACTTTCTTCGCGGCCGGCTTCGCGGCGGCGACCTTCTTGGCGGCTGGTTTAGCCTTCGTCGCAGTTGCTTTCTTGGCAGCCGGCTTCTTCGCTACAGCCTTCTTTGGCTCTGGCATTTTTGTGGCTCCTTTCTTTGGTGCCGCCGCTTTCACGGCGACAGGATAACAGAGCTCATCATCGCTAACCGCTAAACGTCCGCAGGCTTCGCAACTGTACTTGAGCTCCATGACCTTGGGAATGCACACGTGCCGAGGGTCCTCGGCAACAGCTCCGCAAAATTCACAAACAGCCAAATCTTTGGACTTGACAGGGGCGCATAAATGTCCCCTTTCAGAAGAGACGGCGCCGCACGTCGTGCACACAAACAGCGGCTCGTCAATTTCAGTCCTAGCCATCCATACCCTCCTTTCTTTAAAAGTCGCCCTCGTTATAACGGGCATGCGATATATCGGACAAAAAGAATTTTCAATATGCGTGCAATTTAAAAAAGTATAATCGAATTATTTTTTAATTGCAATATATAATTTACTGAATAGATGCATAAATATCGTGTTTCCCACAGGATTGTACACAGGGCCTGTGTTTGACAAAGGGTGTACCTCATGTTATATTCCTACATAAATTTAAGGAGGAGCCTTATGAACATTAGAGCTATGGTTGCATCAGCGGTTGTTTGCTTGTCGTTCGCAGTGGGATGTGCACCGACAACCAACAGCGTCAAACAGCAAGACCAGAACTCCGGCATCAAGGGACAGGTGTTGATAGAGAACAAAGGCGCTGCGCCGGACGTCTTTGTATACGCGTACGAATCCGGCTACAACGACCTGCGGGTGCCCACGAAGCTGATATCGGAACCCACCGCGAAGGACGGGTCGTATACTCTCAGACTGGCGCCCGGCAGCTATTATATTGTCGCGCGCAAACGCATCTCCGGAGACCCGAAGGGTTACCTGGTCAAAGGCGACTACGAGGGCAAGTACCCCGGGAACCCAGTAACGGTGCGGCCTGGCGAGTACACCACTGTCAACCTGTCCATCGCGATGCTTGCAGGAAATTTCCTGCTCGCGCCTTATCTCCCCGACGAGGGAGACATGGGATTGTCCGGCAAGGTGTATGACATGGAAGGCAAACCCGCGGTCGGCGCGTTTGTACTTTTGTACAAAGACAAAGAGATGGTCGGCCTCCCCACCTATCTCTCAAAGCCGACAAACAAGGACGGCGAGTATTCGCTGTACATACCTCAGCCTGGAACATTTTACGTCGCGGCGCGCATCAAGTACGGCGGACTTCCAAAGAAGGGCGAACCATATGGCATGTACGAAAAGGATCCCGAACACAAGGTCACGATAGACCACAAGGTACTGTTATCCGGCGTGGATATTAAATTAACCCCGTTCCCGTTGGACCTCGCGACGCCGATCCCTATAAGCACACAGCCGGCGCCATAAAATTTATTTCCGTAGCACCTTTAAAAAAGGCCGTCCATCAGGGCGGCCTTTTTACTTGACAGCCTTAGAAGTTCTTTGGTATTAACAAGTGCAAACAAATTTTAAACTTAATGTGAGGTGACAAAAGATGAGCGACAAATTTCTCGTAATACTTTCTCACGGTATGGACAACCCGAACAGATCTAGCCGCGCTCTGCAGCTTGCGAAGGTGGCTCACGAAAAGGGCAAGGACGTAACGCTCTTCCTTATGGACGACGGCGTAAACATTGCGAGGGAGGGCATAGTCAACACCATCAAGTCGGCGGCCGGCGACGAGGCCAAGGACCACATGGCATACCTGGTCGCGAACAAGGTCCCCATACTCGTCTGCAAGCCATGCGCGGCTTCAAGGCAGGTGGGCCCGGAGGAGATGGTGCCGAACGCGACGCTTGCCACAGGAAGCGAGCTTGTTGACATTGCCTGCGCCAGCACAACAGTATCCTTCTGATATGCAGCCCGCGCGGCTGCATTATATATGTTATATTTTATGTAAAGGGTTGTTGAATAACCATAGGGCAGTCGAGAGGAGCAACAAAATGCGGACGCGACTTAGGTACTGCTTGTTGATGGCGCTGTTGTTCTCACTTGCCGTCGCCACCGGCTGCGCAACTATCGGCCAGAAAGCTCCTTACCCTGCGCCGGAGTTTTCCGTAAGCTCGATAGCGGGCGAGGAGTATACACTCTCGCAGTTCAAGGGAAAACCGCTGGTGCTTGCATTAGGGGCCTCATGGTGCCCGCACTGCAACCACGAGGCGCCGATTTTCAATAAGGTGTACGACCGATTCAAAGGCCGCGTGGAGATGCTGGGCGTGCTGATGAAGAGCCCGCAAAAAGATGCAGAAGAGTTTTTAAGGAAGAACAAGATCAACTTCAAGCTTGCGCTCGACCCTGAGGGGAAGGTCGGCAAGGCATACGGCGTAACCGGGATACCGGAGATATTCTTCATCAACCGCGAAGGCTACATCGTGGACGAGAACTTTGGCGGGCTGGAAGAGTCGGAGCTTACGGAAAAGATCGAGATGCTTTTAAAATAGCGTTGGCAGTTTGAATAATATCAAAACAAAAAAGAGCGGGCCATCTGGCCCGCTCTTTTTTTGTCTAACCGTACAGGTCCGGGTTCAATATCTTGTCTATCGTGGTCCTGGCCAGCACCAGCGGCGCGATGAACGTGTTGTCCATGTCGTGCTCGATGTCGCGCTTGTTGGACAGGAAGGTTATCCTGTCCTGCATGCGGTCGCGAAGGAAGTTCAGGTACTCGATGCTCCTCTTCGGCTTGTACTTCTTGTCGTAGTCCGCCCCGAACAGCTCCGCGCCGTTCTGCGGTACCTGCAGCCCGTGGAATGTCCTCCACTCGCGCCACTGTATGTTGTCGCGCAGAAGCTCCGTCACGATCGAGAGCGACAGCTCCTTCGGTATGTTGATCAGGTTTTCAGGAAGGCCGAACGCGTGCGTGTTCATGATGTAGCAGTCGCAGCTCATCTTGAAGAGCTTCCTGAACTGCTCGCAGTCCTCGAGCAGCGAGTGCACCCGAAACGGGTTTGCGAACGGCTCTATCACCAGCTTGTCGAGTTCCTTCGCGTCCACGTTCTCGACGCCCTTCGCGCGCATGGTGGAAAGCGACGCGCCCATGGCGACCGCAAGCGAGCTGCCCTTGACCTTGCATATCGGCGGCAGGCTTGTGTCCTTCTGCAGCCATATGACCATGCTCGGCCTTTCGCAGGAGTCGGCGTGGTGGAACATGTCGCGGCTCTTTATGCAGCGGCCGTTGTTGTTGCGCACGTCCTCGTTCACCATTATCTTCTTGCTTCCCTTGCCGTCGGGCAGCGTGGTGACCGCGATGTTCTGCGCGGAGTAGAAATATTTCAGTATCGGGTCGTCCTGCTTCGTGGCGTCCGTCTTGTCGAAAAGCGAAGGCTCAAGCGCGACGCTTACGTCGTTCTCCAGGTCTATCAGGAAGGCGTCGTCGTGTATGACCGTGACCTTCTCGTCCTTCCTCAGCGTACCCTCGTGGTCGAGGCTGTTCGTGATGGACGACTTGCCTGAACCCGAGAGTCCGAAGACCGCGATCGGGCGGTTGTTGCCTATCTTCTTTATGCCGCCGTGGCAGGCGACCATGTTGTGCCGCACGCCCATCGTCCATGCGAGGGTCAGGGTGCCCTTCTTGCGCTCCCCGAAGTAGCGCAGCCCCAGGATGGCGATACAGTTGGACAGCTCGTCGATTATGATACAGCCGTGCGGGAACTCCGGGTGTGTCCATTCCGGGTCGGCAAATGCCAGGATGTCCGGCTCGTTAATCTTGCGGGACTTGGCATACGTGTCGCTCCAGGGCTTCATGAACGGGGCGAAGTTCATCCCCCAGTCCAGCATGTTCTTGGCGTCCGTCTCAGGGCTTATCAGGTGCGCCTTGACCATAAAGTCCGGCGACATGCCCACGATGCCCTCCAGGTGCAGGCTGGGGCGCTTGTTGAGCTGGTAGACGGCCTCACGGAGGATAAGCTGTATCTTCTCGCTCTTCTCCTTGTCGAAGTTCCTGACGAGCAGCCTGGCCCTTGCAGTGCGCCCTACGACGCTGCCGTCGTTGCTGACCAGCACCTTGGCGTCGGCAGGAAGGCCGAACTGGCCGGGGTTGTACATGTCATGGTCGGTGCATATCACCTCGGGCTGCTTCAGCGCGAGCTTGTACAGCTCGGCCATGTCCGTATTCCTGACCGAGTTGGCATAAAGCGCCGTCTCGATTATCGCCCTCCACGGGGATGACGGTAGCGAATTTGTTGTTGCCATTCAGTGTCCTCCTTCTGCCTCAATACTTCGGTTATCGATACTGACGGAGAGCATTCTATACCAACTGCTACAAAAATGTCAACACTAATTGCAACTACTTTACATTTTTGACGTAATTTTATGCTTCAGAGCTTAAAATCAGGGCTGAAAATAAGCCTTAGTGGATACTAATAGGCGTTTTGGCCACATCAAGCACTTTTAGAGCCTGGCCAAATAAGATTGACTTAGTAAAATATTGAGGTTAGTGTACTGAAAACGTACTTTTTGCACACTCGTGTCGTCGATACGGTGGTTACGTGGTTTTTTCGCCGCACAATGAATGGTGATGATCTAAAAGGAGAGCAGTCCGGTGGAGACCAGTTATTTATACAGATTTCGCTCAATCGACGCATTACTCGGCGAACGGCAGGAGCTTGAGAAGCAGGAAATATATTTTGCCAAACCAGAACAACTAAATGATCCCATTGAAGGATTTAAAGATATGTTTTGGTCTGGCGACCTAATCATTTGGAAAAATTTTTTAAAACACTATCTGCTCTGTTTAGAACATGTGTGCTCATCGTTTATAATAGGTGGCGAGAACTATCCAATTGATGTCTCCCATATACCCGTTTTCAATACTCCAAAAAACTTTCCAACACCGCATTATCACGCCCTATATAAAGAAATTTGCGACTTATTCTTCGGGCAGGAATTCATTACAACATACCTCCATTCACTTGCCTCACGAACCAACCCAGTGCGACGCAATGAACTCATTTTTCATCTAAGACACATGCATTTAAATGCGCTCGATACAATTTTTACAGTATATGAGAAAAATAATTTAATGCCAATGCGCGCTAATGATAATCCTCTTCGTCGGCAAGAAGAAAAAAGAAAAATCGAATATATAGACTCCATAGACTCGTTCAACTTAGATCTAAAATATCCTGATATTGAGGATGTTACAGAGCGGCTTTATGCGTCAGTAATTAGTGGCATGTCACAGGTAGATCTTATAGGCAGATATAACGACGTTGAGAGTTCTCCCAATAAAAGATTAGTTATCATTGATTTTCCAGATAAATATGTAAAACAATTAGATAGGGTTGTATATGTGGATTGGTACACAGCTTGTTTCTTGGAAAAGTGCAATAGTCCTGCACTATGGGGGTACTATGGAGATAATCATAAAGGTGTTTGTTTGAAGTTCAAAACCAGTTTGAGTCATGGCAAACCCGCAATAAAATTACATGGGTTAAATGGCTTCGGTGGAAATAATGAAAAAACTCGCCTGCTCTATGGGGATGTTAACTTTCAGTTTTATAAAGTTAATTATGCGGCACGATATCCTGAAGTTGACTTTTTTAAATCACTTGGCTACCTGTCCATGTCTGCATTAAATGAGTGTTGGTATTGCGATGAGCATGGAAATAAAAGCTCTTGCGCAGATGACATCATTGCCTCTGAAACACAATGGCGAGAAAAATACTGGAATAATTTTATCAAAGCAATAACAACTAAACTTGAGCATTGGTCTAGTGAAGAAGAGTACAGGCTTATTCTCAGCCCCTCAATAACAGATTATAGCGCCGACGATAGACGTAGATTTAAATTTAATTTTAATGATTTAGAAGGCATCATCTTTGGCATCAACACACCTGAACACGACAAAATGCTTATAATGCGAATTATTGAAGCCAAGTGCCGTGCAGCAGGTCGTCGTGATTTTAAGTTTTATCAGGCCTACTATGCCAAATATACGGGTGAAATTGGTGCCCTAGAAATGTCTCTGCTTAAATTCGAATAAATAGACTTATATAGGATATCACAGCTATAGAGGTTCATCAAAGTATCGGGAATTTTCTATCTCATCGTCATTGTTCAAACCTAAATAAACATGCTTTGACTACTGTCCTAAATTACCTACCCGCCTTTATCCCCACAACCTGCACCACCGCGCCGGGTCCACGGTGAAAATGCCCCTCATTGACCACGCGCTCTATCTCCCGGGCCTCGACAAGTTCAAGGCCGCGCAGTTCTTCCCTAAGCACTTCCAGTGTCATCATAAGCTCTATGGTCGGCGGGCCGCCCGTCTTCAATTCCAATTGGCGCGGCGTGTATGCCTCCAGGATGAACGCGCCGCCCGGCCTCAGGCCCGCGACTGCCGCGCGGTGCACCCTGCACCCGAAGTTCCGGCGGGATGTGGCAGAATATCGAGACGATGCCGTCCCAGTGGTTCGGCTCTATGACAAACTCCGCAAGGTCCGAGACAATTGTTGTTATGCTTACGCCACGGCTCTTTGCAAGTTCAGCCGCCTTCTTCATACCCACCGGTGATGCGTCCACGCCTGTGACATCATACCCAAGCCCTGCCAGGTACACCGCGTTTCGCCCCTCGCCCTCCGCGAGGCAGAGCACGCGCCCCTTCGGGATGTGCGTTGCCGCAAGGACTAAGGAACTCGTTCGGTTCGGTGCCATAGACAAAGCCCGGTTCGCTGTATCTGGTGTCCCAGAAATCCATATTGTTTAACCTACCCTTTTGAAATCTATAAACCCGCGCTCGACGTCCGTATGGACGAGTTCCACGCGCACCCTGTGCCCGACATCGAGGCCCTCGAAACCGTGCACGACCCTTCCCTCGATAGGCGGATGGAACAGGCGCACCCACGTCCCTTTTGCCGCCGCGCCGGTGACGATGCCGTCGAAGCTTTCGCCTATCCTGTGTTCCAGAAGCAGGGCCGCAGCGGATTTTGACACTTGGCGTTCGACCTTGTTCGCCGCGTCTTCCTCCTGCGTACAGTGCAGGGCGAGCGCCCTCAGTTCCTCGATGGTATACGGCACGCTCTGCCCCGCAAACGCAGCCTTTATCAGCCTGTGCGTGACAAGGTCGGGGTATCTGCGGTTGGGTGCGGTCGAATGTGTGTAGTCCTTCACCGCAAGCCCGAAGTGGCCATCCTCGGTCTCGTTAGGCAGCTCGGCCACATACTCGCCCGGCCCCATCATCTTGATTATGGCGAGCGACAGGTCCGGAAACTCGTCAGGGTCTGCGGCCTTCTGTTTAAGAAGGAACTGCTCAAGCGCCTTTGAGTCCGGCTCCGGCGGCAGCTTTGCGCCGTGCTCCGCTGCCACCTCGACGATCCTGTCCCAGCGTTTGGGCTTGTGCACCACACGCCGAAGCGACGGGAAGCCCTTCGCATCGAGATACCTTGCGGTAACGCCGTTGGCCGCAATCATCAGATCTTCGATAATATCCTTTGCCCGGTTCTTCCTCTGGGCCTCAAGGTCCGTGACCTTGTCTGCCTCAAATACCGGGCAGTGTCTCCACAGTCTCCAGGTTGAGGGCGCCGTGCTCGTGCCGCAACTCCTTCATCGCCTGCGCAACTTTGTCCTGAAGGCGCAGGTTGTCGGCAAGCCCTTTTACAGCGGCGGCCTCTTCCGGCATAGTCCCGTTGCCTTCCAGCCATCCGGCGACACTGTCGTACGCGAGCTTCGCCTTGTTGCGGACAATTGCCGGATATATGTCCGAGCCCCCAAGCGACCCGTCATCTCCCATTATCATCTCAATCACAACCGCAAGGCGGTCGCTGTCATAGTTCAGGGACGTGATGTCCGTGGAGAGTTTCTCGGGGAGCATCGGGAAAACCTGGGCGGCGGTATATACGGACGTAGTATTGTGTTTCGCGTGCTCGTCAATGGCCGAGCCTTTCTTAACAACCTCGTCAACGTCCGCGATGGCGACAAGGAGTTTGGTCTTGCCGTCTGGCATCGCTTCCGCGACGGTTAGCTGGTCCAGGTCCCTGGAGCTGTCGTTGTCTATGGAGCACCACAAAAGCCCCCTCATGTCGCGCACTGATCCGGGTGCATCGGTTCTAGCGCCCTGTAAACTTGTCAAGCTCCGCAAGCGCGCCGGGTGTAAAGTCCGGCAGCAGGCCGCGCTCTA
Source organism: Nitrospirota bacterium (assembly GCA_963845245.1). Lineage (GTDB taxonomy): Bacteria > Nitrospirota > JACRHJ01 > JACRHJ01 > JACRHJ01 > CAWJRJ01. The sequence goes on along the minus strand of CAWJRJ010000012.1, from coordinate 112,019 downwards.
TCATCGCCCTGTGGGCAATCCTCTGTAGCAGTGCACGGTGTTGTGCATTCTCTCTGGTCATCAAGTATCCTTTACGTCTAAAAAGTAAATGCGGACGGGCAAAGTTTGTTTAAATTGCATCCGGCGCAGTTCGGCTTCTTCGCGGTGCAGGTATCGCGCCCATGCATTATAAGACGGTTCGAGAAACCTATCCACTCCTCCTTCGGCAGCACTTCGTACAGGTCGAACTCTATCTTCTCCGCGTCCTTGTTCGCCGTCAACCCCAGACGGCCGGATACGCGCGTGACATGTGTATCCACCACTATGCCCGGTATGCCGTGTACGATGCTCAGTATCAGGTTTGCGGTCTTGCGGCCCACGCCCGGCAGGCGCACAAGTTCCTCCATGGTGTGCGGCACCTCGCCGCCGAAATCCGACAGCAGCATCTGCGCCATCGCGATAACATTCTTCGCCTTGTTATGGTAGAAGCCCGTCGAGCGTATCTCCTGCTCGAAATCCTCCAGCTTCGCGGACGCGTAATGCTCCGCCTTCTTGTACTTCTTCGTCAGCTCCTTCATCACCATGTTCACGCGCACGTCGGTGCACTGTGCGGAAAGGATCGTGGCGACAAGCAGGTCGAGCGGTGTCTTGTAGTCAAGCGCGGTCTTCGGGTCCTCCGGGTAGCGCTCCTTCAGTAGTTCGACGATTTTCAGGGCGCGTTTCTTTTTCTGAGCCGGCGTCTCGTTTTTGAAATCTATCGGCATGATGACCTTCTTTGTTATTAAGGCTTATGGAAAATTCGTCCTGTACGGGAACCTGTTTCCCGCTTCCCAGGACCCGTTCTCGCGCCTTTCATGTTTTATCCAGGTCGTACCGTTAAAGTGGTATCTCGTATAGATCAGCAAAAACTCATCCTCGAACCTTGTGTCGGGCCTGCATGCGATCTGATATATATCCTTGCCCTTGCCTTCCGGAGAAGGAAGTATCTTCCAATCCGTCTTTAATGACTTCATAACGGATATTTTAGCAGGCTTCCCTGATTTTTCCTTCTTCGCGGAAAGCAATTTCACCCGCCCTTTGTTGACCTCGAAAAAAGACGAGACCAGCCCCGCGTATGAACCGGCGCCGATGCTTTTGTCCTCCGTAAGAATATATGAATATCCTGCCTCCCGGATAAAATTTTATCATCTCCAACTCTGCAAGAACAGAATCAAGCTGTTTATTATATGTGACCTTCCCTTTCGCATCCAATACTATCAATACCGCGTTCCTGGGAGGCATCTCCGAGAAGATAGCTTGATCTTTCTCGTCAAGCTGATCGACCCCTCCGACACCCCACATCTCACCCCGAAGCTTTTCGTTGATCCTGGAATCCTGGAGCAGAAGCAGTTGCCCGCCTTTGTAAAGGCTGATTTTTTTATATACTGAATATCCCTGTGGTGAGGCTTCTGATTGTGAATAAGCCGGGTGTACCGATAGCAGTATCATTAACACAAAGACGGACAAATATCGCAACCAGACTACTGCACTTTTGCTGTCCATTTCACTACTTTCTTTTCTTGAAATATTGCTCAATCTCAGCGAGGCTCATCGTATTCAGCACGTCGTCTTTCTCAAGCCAGCCCTTCCTTGCGATGCCCACGCCGTACTGCATGACATCGAGGCCGTCCAGGCTGTGCGCGTCGGGGTTTATCGCAATCTTTACGCCGCACTCCTTGGCATATTTAATCTCGCGCCAGTCGATGTCAAGCCTTTGCGGGTGTGCGTTCAGCTCGATGGCTATGTTCCTCTTTGCGGCGGCCTCTATAATCTTCTTCATGTTAAGAGGGTAGCCGTCGCGCCCGAGCAGCAGCCTGCCGGTGGGGTGGCCCAGTATAGTGAAGTACGGGCTCTCCATCGCCTTCAATATCCTTGCCGTCGCCTCGTCCTCGGTCATCTTGAACTTCGAGTGTATCGAGCAGACGGTGAAGTCGAACCCGGCAAGGATGTCCTCCGGATAGTCGAGCGTCCCGTCCGGGAGGATGTCAACCTCAGCCCCCTTGAAGATGCGGAAGCCCTTGTAGCTTTTGTTAAGCTCGTCCACCTCCGCCTGCTGGCGCTTCAGGTCTTCTGCCTTCAACCCGCCCGCGTAGGCTGCCGTCTTGCTGTGGTCGGTGAGGCCCAGGTACTGCCAGCCCTTCTTCTTCACCGCCTCGGCCAGCTCTGCGATCTCGTCAACGCCGTCCGAGTAGCGGCTGTGGACGTGCAGCACGCCCTTATATGTCCGAATCCTCGACAAGCGTTGGGATCTTATCTTTTGCAGCAGCCGCGACCTCGCCCATGTCCTCCCGCATCTCCGGGGGGATGTACGAAAGCCCGAGCGCCCTGAATATCTCCGCCTCGTCCTTGCAGTCGACCATCTCCTCCGACTCGCCCCTGAACAACCCGTACTCGTTCATCTTCAGGCCGAGTTTCTTCGCAAGGCCGCGCATGGTGACGTTATGCTCGACGCTCCCGGTGAAGTGGTGGAGCGCATACGGATACTGTGTATCCGTCACGGCCCGAAGGTCCGCGGCTATGCCGCTCTTCAGGACGACGCTCGACTTTGTGGATCCGCTGCCCACGACCTGTTCGACCTCAGGCAGCCCGCAGAAAAGCTTCATCACCGCCTCCGGCTCAGCCGTGGACACGAGGATGTCTATGTCCTTTACGGTCTCTTTCCTGCGGCGGAGGCTCCCGCCGATGGATAGCCTTATCACCTTCCCCGACTTCTCCAGGCCGGCTACTGAGTGCCTGCGCCTCGGCCAGGGCGAACGGGTAGAGGAACCGGCCCGAATGTTTCTCCAGCAGCTTGATACCGGCAAGTATGTTTTTCTGGGTCTTTTCCCCGAAACCGGGGAGGTCTACCAGGCGGTTTTCGTTGCAGGCGTATGCAAGTTCGCCTATGCTTGCGATGCCTAGCGCATCGTAGATGGCCTTGGCCTTGTGCGGCCCCAGGCCGGGTATCGTCATCATCTGGGTAAGCCCTGGGGGGATGGAGGCCTTTACCTCCTCGTAATACGCGAGCTTTCCGGTCTTGTGGAGTTCGAGTATCCTCTCGCGGATGCCCTCGCCTATCCCCTTTATGCCCTTGAGGCCGGTCTCCTTGATGATGTCGTCCAGCTCGCCCGGCTGGGCAAGGAGCGTCCGTGCGGCCTTGATGTACGCGAGGGACTTGAACGGGCTCTCGCCCTTGACCTCAAGGAGTACGCCGAGCTCCTCCAGCAGGCCCGCGACGGTTTTTTTATCCATCAGTTACTCTTCGGTGGGACGGCCGTGCGTCAGACCTTCTCGAACTCCGACTTGTCGGCGCCGCACTCAGGGCAGGTCCAGTCATCAGGCAGGTCCTCAAAAGAAGTGCCGGGAGAGATACCGTTGTCCGGGTCTCCAATGGCAGGGTCATAGATATAGCCGCATACGGTGCATTTCCATTTCATTCGATTGCTCCTTAAGAAAACGAAGGTCTAAACAGTCATCTGCTTTAAAAGCTTTGTAAGGGTGTCCAGATGTTTTTGTTCTTCCCCCGCCAGGTTGTCGAAGAGGACCCGGGCGTTGCTGTCCTCCATCCTCTTTGCGGCTTTGGTATAGAAGGCGTAGGCCTCGCCCTCCTGCTTGATTGCGATCTTAATCGCGTCCGCCTCGTCGAGGAAAGCGACATCCAGCTCCTTCAGTGCGTGTCTCAAGGAGTTTCCCGCCCTCGATGTACTCGCCTTCCGCGGACTGGATGAACTCTTCCATGGTCGCCGGGCATGCCTCGTTCTCCATCCCGCAGTAAAGAAGGCGGATATTTGCCATATGGCCTCTCTCAATGTCCGCCATGGCATAAAAAAGTTCCTTGCTTTTCTGGTCATCCATCTTTTCGGCGGCCTTGGTGTAGAAGGTATTTGAACCCTTCTCAAGCCCGAACGCGAAGAGGAGCGAGTCTAACAGCGAGCTATCTTTTTTTAACATCCCGCCTCCTTAACACTGTTAATTTGATTTAAAATTATACCAGATATTTTCATACCGGGGGCTTTCTTTTGAAAAATTTGCGCCCTTGCCACCCAAAATCAAAGTTTATGCTATAATTTCAAGCATAGCCCGTTTAAACCTCCAATTAACCGTTACCTGAAATATACATTTTTTATTGAGGTGATTCAATGAGAATTTTAGTTACAGGTGGGTCAGGCTTTATCGGGTCGGCGATAATAAAGAGGTTGGTGGAGGATGGCCACGACGTCGACGGGCTCGTGCGTACAAAGTCCCGCGCGGACATAGTGGAAAAAACCGGCGCGAGGGTGGTCATCGGAGACCTCCTGGAGGCTGGTGAATGGGCCTCTGTCCTGGGTGACGCTGACCTGGTTATAAGCGCTTCCCAGCCAGTCAGGCAGTCTGAAAAGGTATCTGTCGACGCGGCCAGAAGGCGCTCCTTTTACCACGGAAAGATGGTCGGGAACCTTTTCCATGCAGCCGCGGGCACGGGCGTAAAGGGTGTTGTTGTAACATACGGCGTTAACGGCTTCGGGAACAGGGGCAACGAGTGGGTGACGGAAAACAACGAACTTGACCCCAAAGGGTACGAGCGGACCGTTTCAGGCGCTTACTGGCATATCGACAAGACCTCGCGCAAGGCCCGCGTCCCGCTTTTGAACATATTCACGGGCTGGGTATACGGCCCGGGTGGCTGGTTTGCCACGATGGCCCGTAACATTAAAAACGGCTCCATGCGCGTGGTTGGCGACGGCAACAACTTCATGAGCCTCATACACATAGACGACCTGGCTGCCGCGTACTCCGCCATAGCCGAAAAGATGCCGTTCGGGGAGCGCTACGCCCTGGTGGACGACAACCCCGTGACACAGCGCGAACTTGCGGACTGCATCGCAAACACCTTGGAAGTCAGAACACCCAAAAACATCGATATAGCTGCATATGCCGGCATGGCCGGCGACCTGGCTGCCGAGTCGATCATCCTGCTCATGCAGGGTCTCCGGGGCCAGGATGAAAAAACACCTTCTGCCTGAACTTAAATATCCCACTATTGCCACGGGCATCCCGCAGGTGATAGAGGCCCTCGGCATTACACATAACGAGGAAAGGGCGGCTTAATACCCGCCCCGCCCCCCCTCACGAAATAAATCATCCGGTGCTATAATTTATAGTAAAGGTATGTGCACGCCCTGCCAGGGGTTGTGCACGGGACTGTTTTATTGCCTTTTGAAGGAGGTGGATGATGAAGGTGTTCCTTACAGGAGCAACAGGTTTTGTCGGCCTCTCCATCCTGAAAGAGCTCGTTTCCGTAGGTCATACAGTCAAGGGGCTCGCACAAGATACGGCTAAGGCCGAGGTTGTCCGTGCGGCAGGCGGGATCCCGGTATTGGGCGACCTTCTCGTTCCCGCGCCCTGGTCGGAAAGCGTTAAGGACTGCGACGTGGTGATAAGCGCATCCTCGCCGTTCCATATCACTGAACGGCTTTCCCTGCACGAGGCGGAAAGGCGCTCCGAGGCGCACGCGGAGATGGTCGGGAACCTGATACACGCCTCGGCCAACGCCCATGTCCAGGCCCTTATCCTGACCTACCACGTCACCGCGTTCGGCAACCAGGGCGAACAACGGGTAAACGAGCTGCATATGATAGACCCGGTCGGGCTTTCAAGGCCGACAGCCGGTAAGTACTGGGATATAGAGCGCGCGGCAAGAAAGTCTGGCATTCCTACCATTGAGGTATTCCCGGGCTGGGTCTACGGGCCGGGAAGCTGGTTTAAACATTATTTGGTAGAAGGGTTGAAGGCCGGGACGGCCAGGATCGTCGGGGCCGGGAACAACTACAAAAGCCTGATCCACATCGACGACCTTGCCGACGGGTTCAGGCTGATACTCGAAAAGATGCCCATCGGGGAACGCTTCTGCCTCGTGGACTCAAACCCCTTGATGCAGAACGAGTTCATAAATATCGTGGCTGGCGAGATGGGCCTTAAGACGCCGGAGCATATAGACTACACCCGCTTCGCGGACGCTATGGGCGAGGTCCTGGCGGAGGCGTTTTCCTCGTCCGTCAGGGTGAGCAACGCCAAGGCGGTAAACGAGCTGGGATTTAAGCCCATGTATGAGAATATCCGTCAGGGCGTACCAGACGTGCTGAAGGCGATGGGCATCAGGGTCTCGGAAAAAGCCGCTTGAGCGACAGGGTCCTAAAACTAAAAAGGCGGCCCGATGGGCCGCCTTTTTGTTATTTGTTCATGGACTCTATGAAGTCCTTGTTGGTCTTTGCTACCTTCAGCTTGTCTATCAGGAACTCCATGGACTCGACCGTGGAGAGCGGGTTTAAGACCTTCCTCAAGACCCACATCTTGTTCAGCGTGTTCGCGTCCACGAGGAGCTCTTCCTTCCTCGTGCCGGAGGCGTTTATGTCTATGGACGGGAAGACCCTGCGCTCGACCAGCTTGCGGTCGAGGTGCAGTTCCATGTTGCCGGTGCCCTTGAACTCCTCGAATATGACGTCGTCCATCCTGGAGCCGGTATCGACAAGCGCGGTGGCTATGATTGTCAGGCTGCCGCCCTCCTCGATGTTCCTGGCCGCGCCGAAGAAGCGCTTCGGCCTCTGGAGCGCGTTTGCGTCGATGCCGCCGGAGAGCACCTTGCCGGATGGCGGGACGATGGTATTGTAGGCGCGGGCGAGCCTCGTGATGGAGTCGAGCAGTATCACGACGTCCTTCTTGTGCTCGACCAGCCTCTTGGCCTTCTCGATTACCATCTCGGCCACCTGTACATGCCTTTGCGGCGGCTCGTCGAAGGTGGATGACACCACCTCGGCCTTGACCTGCCTCTGCATGTCGGTAACCTCTTCGGGCCGCTCGTCGATCAGGAGGACTATAAGCATTATCTCGGGGTGGTTTTTGGTGATCGCCTTGGCGATAGACTGGAGGAGCATGGTCTTGCCGGTGCGGGGCGGGGCGACGATCATGCCGCGCTGGCCCTTGCCGACCGGGGTGACCAGGTCCATTACCCTGGTGTTCATGTCGCCCGGGAACTCGAGGTTTATCCTCTCGTCCGGGTAGAGCGGGGTAAGGTTGTCGAAGAGTATCTTGCCCCTTATCTCCTCGGGCGCCTCGAAGTTTACCGAATCGACCTTGAGCAGGGCGAAGTAGCGCTCGCCCTCCTTGGGCGGCCGTATCTGGCCGGCGACGGTATCGCCGGTGCGCAGGCCGAAGCGCCTTATCTGGGAGGGGGAGACGTATATGTCGTCCGGGCCCGGCAGGTAGTTGTAGTCCGGGGCGCGCAGGAAGCCGAAACCGTCCGGCAGGGTCTCCAGGACTCCGGCGCCGTAGATCTGGCCGTTCTTGGCGGTCTGCGCCTGGAGGATCGCAAAGATGAGCTCCTGCTTCCTGAGGCCGCTTGCGCCTTCAAGCTTCAGGTCGTTGGCTATGTTCGTAAGCTCGCCTATGCTCTTTTCCTTTAGTTCCACTATGTTCATGGATGCTCCTTGCTCTTTCATGAATGTACCTTGTTTTAAAGAGGACGGGGTGGCCTTATAAGGGGAATGTCCCTGGGATATGATTGTTATGTTGAACGCCTGGCTATATGTTCGGATTATTTAGTCGAGGTCAAATTTTTTCGCATTACTGGATTTGCATGGGGCGAAAGCCGAGATGCTGCAAAGGCAAGCTGCCTCTGTTAGTTTTAAAGCATACAACATGGTTTATCCTTTGTCAATACCCATTTTAATCCTTATTGCCTTGACAACCCCCGCCCCGCTCTAATAGAATCATCACTAGACGGGATCCGCGTATTACCCAAAGAGAAAACCAAGACCATGTTGTTCAACAAAAAAACTGTCCAGTACGGGCTGGTAGGCGCCCTTATAGGCGTCCTCGGCCCCGATAATCTATCTGACACTTCACTACCGCCTGTTCCACGGCGACCTTTCTTTTACGGATTTTGTAGTACAAAACGTCATCGACTCCCCTGAATCCGTGCTGACCCATGCCTACATTGCCGGCACGTGTGGTAGTTATGGGAGCGGCCGGCTTCCTGATGGGCAAGATCAGGGAGAAGGACATGTCGTTCAGGGCTGAGATAGAGACCAAGAACGCCGAACTCCAGAAAAGTCAGGCCGAACTGAAATACCTCACCGAGAACCTGGAGAAAAAGGTGGCCGAAGGGCATGAGGAGCTTGTCGAGAGTTCCGTCAGGCTTAAGGAGGCAAACGCAAAGCTATTGAAGCAGATCGGCATCCAGCGGAAGATCGCCGGGAACGTGCCCTCCCTTCTGGCGCTGCTTGACACCAACATGAACTACGTGGAAATAAACGAATACGGCTCCAGGTATTTCATCGGGAAACCGCTCATCGACATACTCGGCCACAAATGCTACGAGGTGTCTGGCAACCCGGACGGAGTGTGCATTGAGGAATGCGCCTCCAGGAAGGCCATACTGACCGGAAGGGAGGCCACCCATTCCAGGTGCCTAACCATGAACGGAAGGGACATAATAACCGAAAACAAGAGCATACCGATAAAAGGGCCGGACGGTGAGGTAACCAACGTCCTGATGATAGTCTCTGATACGACGGCAAAGAAGAAGGAAGAGGATGACTTAAAGCGCAGGGCAAACCACGATGCCCTCACCGGCGCCTACAACAAGCATTACCTGGACCTCTACCTTGAAAACGAGGAGACCAAGAACAAGTCCAACAAGCGCAAAAGAGGCCCGTACACCGTCATATACGCGGACCTTGACAACCTGAAGGCGGCCAACGACGCTTACGGGCACGAGGCGGGCGACATCCTGCTGAAAAAAATCTCGCGCATATTCCAGGACAACACAAGGCATGAGGATATAGTAGCCCGGGTGGGCGGCGACGAGTTCGTGCTGATACTGCCGCACAGCGGGCCTGAGGAGGGTGAGGCGCTCATCGGCCGGTTCAGGCGCCAGTGCGACGAATGGAACAACAAGAAAGACCTTGCCGAAGAGCATGCAGGTTTGACATTGGGAGTATCGTACGGCCTCAGCACCTCGGTTTACGGGACAGACCTTTTCGACACCATAAAGAGGGCCGACTCTTCGATGTACCGTTCCAAAAAAGACAAGAAGACGACCACCGGCGTCAAGCCGGATTAATCCGGTTTCCTTTCAAGCTCCTGCAAAACTGCTTCAAGCACCCTCGCGGACGGAGAACCTTCCCTCTTTTTCCGTTCCATCGCCTCTTTCAGACGCCTGACCGACTCCGGGCCTCCCGCCCCCCTCACCGCCATGACCGCTTCCAGAAAGACCCCTTCGTCTTCGTCCATAAGGTATGGCCAGACTGACTCGGCGCTATTTCCGCAACGGCTTATTGCGCGTATCAGGTCCTCAAGGCAGCGCTTCGGGCAGCCGGGCAAAAGCGATAGGAGCTGCTCCTGAAAGTCCCGGTTTTCGCACATCGACATAATCTCCACTACCGGCTTCCACAGCGGGTGGTCGGTATCGGAGGCAATTTCCGAAAAAGGGCCCGGCCTCTTCTCGGCAATGCTTATCAGGGCTTCGTCCAGGTGGGCCTCCCTGTGCTCCAGTCCAAGCCTCGCCAGCTGCTGCTTAAGCTCGATCAACGGCTCCAGGGGGATATCCTTCCAGTTGCGGATAATCTTGTCGCAGACGCCGGGCAGGTCCTTCATGTCCCCTACCCTGAATGCCTCGGCGATATTTTTAAATCTTTCAATCATTTTCACCGCCTCAGACGTTCAAAACGCGTTTGATCGTTTCTTTCAGCTCCTTGAGGTCGCCCGATTTGACCACATAGGCATCCGACGCCCATACCCCGAAGTTGTGCTTGTACTCGGGGTAGGCAGTGCACATTATCATGGGCAGTTCCCTGTTCTTTTCCTTGAGAACCCTCAGCACCTCTATGCCGTCCATGCCGGGCATGCTCACGTCGAGGGTCACGATGTCGGGGTGGACCTCGTCGACCATCCTGATAGCCTCCGGACCGTCGGCGGCCAGGTACACGTCGTAGCCTTCCTCCGCCAGCTCTTCCTTGAAGAGCTGGCGCACATGTTCCTCGTCGTCTACCACCAGAACTTTCTTGCTCATGACTCCACCCCCCTATTGGGAAATATGCTGGGCCGCCTCGTCGTGGTACGGCAGCCTGAGAATAAACGTAGCGCCTATTTTCTCCTTGTTTATCACCTGGATCTCGCCGCCGTGGTTCTTTATTATCTTGTTGGTGATGGCGAGCCCAAGCCCAGTCCCCTTCACCTTGGTCGTGAAGAAGGGGTTGAATACGTTGTCGAGCTGGTCGGCCGGTATACCGCCGCCGGTATCAGAGATGGCCACGACCGCCTGCCCGGCGGCCCTGTCAAGGCTGGTCCTAATTATGAGTTCCTTGCCTCCGGAGTTCTCCATCGCCTGCTCGGAATTCGAGATGATGTTGATGATGGCCTGCTTTATCTGCTGCGGGTCCATCATCACATTGCAGGTCTCCGGCGCAAGCTCCAGCCTGAAAGAGATGCCTTTTTCCTTGAGGTCGTCCTCGTACATCTGAAGCGTCTCCTCGCAGATGACGTTCAGGTCATACAGCTGGAAGTTCGGGCTCATCTCCCGGGAGAAATCCAGGACTTCTCCCAATATCTTCTCGAGGCGTCTGGCCTCGTCCCTGATGATACGCGCATACCGCGACTCGTCTCCCTCGCCCTGTTTCCTCACAAGCCTCGACGCAAAACCGCCGATCACCGTGAGCGGGTTCTTAATCTCATGCGCTATCGAGGCCGACATCTCGCCCAGCGCCGCAAGCTTCTCAGACTGTATAAGCCGGTCCTGCGTTTCCTTCAGTTCGCGGTTCGCTCGCTCCAGGTTCGAATATGCCATCGCGGACTCCATGGCCAGGCCGGCCTGGTTCGCGAACATCATCAGGAACCGGAGGTCTTCCTGTCTTATCGGCCTGCCGGTGAACTTGTTGTCCACGACGACGAACGAGATGACCTTGTCCTTGGCAATGAGCGGCACGGCCGCAAACTCCTCCTCGCCCACCAGGCCCATTATCTCAGGCCCGGCTATGGGGCTGTCCCATGCGCCTTCGACATTCACGGCCCTCTTCTCGCGTATGGCGGTCGCGAACAGACCCCGTTCGTCCTCGCAGGATATCCTCATGCCCTTCACCTGGCGGTTGAACACCGACTCCTTCTGGGCGGCCATGTCCTCGTCCGTGATCGTCCACTCGCTGAAGTTTATCGGGCTGCTCCCTAAGCGCGACCATATCTCGCCAGCCTCCCAGGACGAAGACGGGCCCACCCCAAGCATGCCCTGCAAGGGTCTTGGTCTTTTCGTTCACGAGGAACAGCATCGCCCTGTTGAAGCCCATCCCGCCGCCCATCGTGATGGCAGTCAGGATGATGTGCAGAAGCTTCTCCAGCTTCAGGGTGGAACGCATCGCATTCGCTATGTCATAGAGGAAGGCGAGTTCCCTCGCCTTCTTCTCGTTCTGGAGCGCCAGTTCCTCCGCCCTCTCGTAGATGACCGCGTTGTCGACCGCCATGGAGGCCTGCGTGGCTATCGTGGATAAGCAGGTGGAGGTCGTCTTCCGTGAACGGCTGCTCGCCTATCCTGCCGGGGGTCTCCTTGTCGTAGAGGGCTATGGTGCCTATGACCCTGTCCTTGGCCACGAGCGGGACGCATATGAGCGAGGTCACGACCGCGCCCGTGACGTTCAGGAAGTCCGGGTCCTCAAAGGCGTCGCTTATCAGGACGGGCTTGCCCTCCTTGGCCACCTTCCCGGCAATGCTTTCACCCAGCTTCAGGTCGGCCCTGCGGCCAAACTCCATGTCCAGCCCGTAAGAGGCCTTTATCTCAAGAAGCCCGTTGTCGGCGTTAAGTATCCTCAGGATACAGCCCTTCGCCCCGATGACCTCCGCGCTGTAGCGGGCTATCCTGTCGAGCAGGGCCTGGAGGTCGAGCGTGGAGATGAGCGAGCGGCTCATCTCGTAGAGCGCAGAGAGGGCCTCCACGTTCTGTCTTGCTTCCTGATAGAGCTGGGCGGAATTTATTATGCCGCCGACGTCGTTTGCTATAGTGCTTAAAAGCGTGACCTCGTCAGACGAATACCTGTGCGGGTCGACCGTCTGGACGGTCATGACGCCGATGCACCTTTCGTCATAAAGGATGGGCACGGCCAGCATGGACTTGTACTTTTCCTCGCCAGTCTGGGGGACCAGCTTGTACCTGGGGTCCTCCGAAGCTACCTCGAGCGCCACCGGCTCCATGTGTTGAGCGGCCCAGCCGGTCACGCCCTCGCCCATCCGAAGCATCACCCGGTCTATCGATTCGGCGTTCAGGCCGACCGCCGCCTTCAGCACAAGGGTATCCCTGTCCTTGTCCCGAAGGACGATATAACATACGTCGCGGGACAGCTTGTCTGCTATCACCCGGACGATCTTCTCGAGCTTTACGTTAAAGTCCTGGGTGGAGTTGGCAATCTTGCTTACCTCGGAGAGTATCTCCAGCTCCACCTTTTCAGACGTAATCATACAGGCTTTTTGCTCCTGGCAGCGCCTTTTTGCGCGGCCTTTTTATAAAGCTTAACATATTCCCTGGCCGAGCTCTCCCAGGAGTTGTCCTCCTGCATCGCCCGGGTAACCAGGCCCTTCCAGGCCGCCTTGTCGCCATACACCTTCACCGCTGCCCGGGCGGCCTTCAAAAACGCGCTTGAGGAGTAGTCGGTGAACACGAACCCGTTGCCCTTGCCCGCCTTCGGGCTGTAGTTCTTTACGGTGTCCGCCAGGCCGCCCGTCTTCCTGACCAGCGGTATGGTGCCGTAACGCAGGGATATAAGCTGGCCCAGGCCGCAGGGCTCGTAGCGCGACGGCATCATGAACACGTCGGAACCCGCGTATATGCGTTCGGCGAGGGTGAGGTCGAACCCGAGCGTGACCGAGACCTGTTTCGGCTTCTTTTTGGCAAGTCCCGAGAGGAGCTTGTGATATTTCTCCTCGCCTGTCCCGAGTATCGCCACCTGTACGCCCATCTTCAAAAGGCCGTCCAGGGATTCAGACAGGATATCAAAGCCCTTCTGGTCCGCAAGGCGCGATATCACCCCGAACAGAGGGCTGTTTCCGGGGGCGAGCCCCAGTTCCGCCTTCAGAGCCTTCTTGTTCGCGGCCTTGCCCTTGATGTCTCCGGCCGTGTAGGTATTGATATATCTTGGTGTCTTTTCCCGGATCGAACTCGTCATAGTCGATCCCGTTCACGATGCCGTAGAGGTCATCTGCCCTCTTAACCAGGACGCCTTCGAGGCCATGCCCGTACTCGGGGGTCTGGATCTCTTTGCTGTACGTCTTCGAAACGGTATTAATGATATCTGAATATACAAGCCCTGCCTTCATGATATTGAGCTTGCCGTAGAACTCGATGCCCTCGGGCGTGAAGTACTCCCAGCCGAGGTCGGTCCAGTGCATGTCGATTGCCCAGAAGACACCCTGGTAGCCCAGGTTGTGGACGGTATACAGTGTGCCGGTTCCGCTGAAGAACGGGTCGTCTTTGTATTTGGCGCCCAGGAAGAGCGGCACAAGCCCCGTCTGCCAGTCGTTCAAGTGGACCACGTCCGGCTTGAAGCCGACTGCCTTCAGTACCTCCGGTATCACCTTCGCCAGGTAGATGAACCGTTCGGCGTTGTCCGGGTCGTCCCCCTTCGAGGTCCCGTACAGGTGGTCCCTACCGTAATATTTCGGCATGTCAATAAAATATACCTTTGCCCCTCCGGGAAGGCTGCCCTCGAATATGCCGGCTTCCACCGCCTTGCCGTCCATCTGTGCCGAGACCTTCTTTTTTGTATCCGCGATCTTATGCCTGGCACGGTCTACCGTCTTGTAGAGCGGCGTCACCACCGCGATTTCCATGCCTAGCTTCGAAAGGGCCTTAGGCAGAGCCCCTGCCACGTCCGCCAGGCCGCCGGTCTTTGAAAACGGCAGGACTTCCGGTGAGCATATCGCTATCTTCATTCTGTAAGCCTCCAGTATGGGTGCTAGATCTTGGCTTCCCTCAGGAACTTCGCTGCCTCTTCCGGTGCCGTGGGGTTGATATAAAAACCTGAGCCCCACTCAAACCCGGCTACCTTCGTGAGTTTCGGCATTATCTCTATATGCCAGTGGTAATAGTCGCTTTCAGGGTCCCTGAAAGGCGCGGTATGAAGGATGTAGTTGTACGGCGGCATGTTCAGGATCTTGTCAAGGCGCCTGATAGTCGACTGCAGTATCTCGGCAAGCGTCTGGAACTGCTGAGTCTTGGTCTCTTCAAACTTTGAGCCGTGCTGTTTGGGCATGATCCAGGTCTCGAACGGGAACCGCGGCGTAAAAGGCTCCAGCGCCACGAAGTCCTTGTTCTCGCTCACCACCCTGACACCTGAGTTAAGCTCCTGCCTGATGATGTCGCAGAAGACGCAACGCTCCTTGTATTCGTAATACTGCCGCGAGCCGTCCATCTCCTCCTTGACCCTCTTTGGGACGATCGGCAGCGCGATAAGCTGGGAATGGGAGTGCTCAAGCGATGCGCCTGCCGCCTCGCCCTCGTTTTTAAAGATAAGTATGTACTGGAAACGAAGGTCTTTTTTCAGGTCCAGTATCCTGTCGCGGTAGGCCCACAACACGTTCTCGACATCCTTTGTGGGCATGGTCGAGAGGGTCGCGTCGTGCAGCGGGGTCTCTATTATGACCTCGTGCGCGCCTATGCCGTTCATCTTGTCGAAAAGCCCTTCCCCCTGCTTGTTGAGGTCTCCCTCTATCTGGAGCGCAGGGAACTTGTTAGCCACCACCCTGAGGTTCCAGCCCTGGGTATTGGGTGCGGTCCCGTTCTCGCGGTATGCCAGTATCTCCGGCGGGGTCGTGTGTTCGTTGCCGGGGTCAAACGGGCAGAAACCGCCCTTTTTGCGGGGCTTGTCTTCCTGAAAGTCGGTCGGCCTCTTCCCTCGCTCAGACGATATTATTACCCATCTGCCTATAATGGGGTCTTTCCTCAACTCTGGCATCTTGTTACCTCCGGTTTGAAAAGAGAATATCGTTTTAAATTATAACAATATGTCGTCCAAGAAGCAAATTTTTATGAGATAACAGGAAAGAGCATACGGATCATACATAGAACTGGAAAAGCAGGCAATCGTTAGTGATAAAAAAGGGGCGGAAAAATCCGCCCCTTACATCAACCTATGCGAGAAAACCTTTATGGGGATGTGATTGTAATCGGGAACCCGTTACTGTATCCGTGCGAGTTTCTAACCTTGATTATGTAATCGCCGGTGGTAACGCTAGGCACTGTAAAATCGACAGTGTTGTCGGTAACGCTGGTATTGTCTGACGCCGTAACAGTGGCGTTCGTCCCGCTTATCCCGTCAACCGGGTAGAGCGTGACCGTTAGCTTGTTCAATCCAATGTTTACCCCGTGGATTTTGACAGGCTGCCCCTTGGTAGCAGAGGTAATGGTGGCCAGTGCATCATTCGTTATGCCGGTTATAAACGCCTTGGGGATGTAGAAATCCCACTCGTTGCTCTTCTTGTTGTCCGAGGTGGTAACGTGGAGCTTGTATTTGTTACTTGCTATATTTGACGGTACTTCGAAGGTAATTGTCCCGACGGCCCATGAGTCGATTTTGGCGCTAATTGACCCCACGGTAACGGTGCCCTTAGCCGGACCGAAGTTGTTCTGGGAATCGGTGATTGTTATCACTTCTCCCACGATGCCGCTGTTCGTTGAGGACGTCGTTGCATTCAAAAGGCTGGATATATTCGGGCCGGTCTCGAAAACGGCAGTATACGTCTTGTCCTTCGACGATGAATTAATGAGGAGCTGGTGCGGGTTGTCCGAGCCGGACAGGTTGCCGCTCCAGTCTTTGAAGTACGAACCTGCGTCGGGTGTGGCTGTGGCCTTAAGCAGTTGTATCTTGCCGGCCTCATAGGGGCCCGTTCCGGGTGATACCGTACCGCTGCCAGTCGTTCCGGTGGTTATGTTGAACCGGTCGATGCCTTTGATAATGTAGACACCCGGTGCCGAACTGGCAACTGCAAGGTCCGCCTTGCCGTCCTTGTTGAATTCGGAGATGACGGCGGGACCGGAGCCTGTTGTTGAGGCAATTAAAGATGCGGTGTTGAAAACACCGGAGCCTTTCCCGAAATAAACCGAGACGCCGTCAGCCGCGGTAACAACTATATCCGGCATCTTGTCGAGGTTCAGGTCGGCAGCCGCTATTGAAGAAGGACTGTCGCCGGTAGAAAGGGTGCCTGTTAGTACCCTGAAAGTACCGTTGCCGTTGCTGAGCAGTATAAGCACCGTTTTATTTGCCGCGCTCAAGACTGCAAGGTCGGTCTTATTATCGGCGTTGAAGTCCGCGGCAGCAAGGGAATTCGGTGCGCTGCCCGTCGGGAGTGTTACTGTGGTTTCCGAAAATCCCCCACTCGCTACCCCCATCAGAATAGAGATGGTGCCCGAACCCTGGTTCGCGACCGCTAGGTCCGGTATACCGTCCCCGTTGAAATCGCCTGTGACGATTTTCAGAGGGTTGTTACCTACAGCATAGGTGTTAACCGTCGGGAAGGTGCCGTCCCCGTTGCCGCTAAAAACGTATACTGAACCAGGCGTGCCTGAGTTGCAGACCGCGAAGTCCATCTTCCCGTCCTTGTTAAAGTCCCCGTTTACTATGGAAACCGGCGAGTGCCCGATTAAAACCGATGGGACTATCGCAGAATATGTGCCATCGGGCGCCCCCTTTAAAATAGTGACGTCGAGGCTGTCGTTGTTTGCGACGGCAATGTCCTTTATCCCGTCGCCGGTGAAGTCGGCGGCGACTGCATCCACGGGCGTAATACCGGCGGTGAGGGGGGCTGCTGCTGCAACCAGTACACCTTTTCCGTCGTTCAACAAGATAGAGACCTTGCTGCCATCTGTCATCACCACGTCAGTAAACTCGTCCCTGTTCAGGTCTGCGGCGAATACGGATGATGGAGATAACGACGTTGACGTGATAGCGCCGGGTATGAAATTCCAGTCGCCGAGCTTGGTGTTCTTGTCCGTGAACACCGATATGCTGCCGGAGTTGTAGTTAGCTACAGCAAGGTCCCAACCCCCGTTGTTATTGAAGTCCGATATCACAAACGATATCGGACCGCTGCCGGCGGTGAAATCCTTCCTCGGCTGAAATGTACCGTCCCCAAAACCGAAAAAAAGCGACAGGTTGTTGGCTGCGCCATTGCAGGTTAATATGTCCTGGTTCCCATCGCCGTCGATGTCCTTTATCGCCACAAATGACGGTCCGCTTCCCGAGATAATAAACTCAACGGGCTTGAAGCCACTGAAGGTCGCAAGGCTATTAGAGAGAAGGAGAGCGACGTTGTCCGTGTCGAAGTTTGTGGTAACGATATCCAGCCAGCCGTCGCCGTTCAGGTCGCCAAGGGCGACGGATGAGGGGTTCTTGCCAGCGTTAAAGTCGACCTTGCCGGCAAAATTTCCGAGTCCGTCTCCAGCAATAAAGGAGACCGTGTCGTCCGCCCAGTTGGCTACAACGAGGTCAACACCGCCAGTTTTATCGATGTCTCCCACCGCGATGCTGCGGGGACGGGAACCCGTCGGCAAAGACGTACTGGTCGGGAATGTCCCGTCTCCGTTTCCGAACAGCACCGTGACGGTGTTGTCCTCCCAGTTTGCCACGGCGAGGTCGGCATTGCTGTCTCCATTAAAGTCGGCTGAGACTATAAAGACGGGGCTTGCTCCGACCGGGTTTGAAACGCCGTCCTGAAATGTGCCGTCGCCCTTGCCCAGGTATACCATCACATCATCACTGCCAAAGTCTGCCACGGCAAGGTCCATTATACCGTCGCCATTAAAATCTGCGGCCACAATCGAGACAGGCTTGCTGCCTGCATCGAGGGCCACCTTCTTCGTAAACTTGCCGTCGCCCTTGCCGAGGAAAATGGATACCTTGCCTGAGTTCTGCCGGGTACAAGAGGCAATGTCCATTATACCGTCGCCGTTGAAATCTGCTTTTACAATGGACGACGTCTGTTTGCCTGACGACTGCGACTTTGCTTTATTCAGGTTCCATGTGGACGCCTGGGCCCTCCCGGCGGAAATAAACATCGAAACTATAAAAAGAACAGTCAGTATCCTGCTAAACGCCTTCATCAAAGACCTCCATTCAATACAAAACGAAGAAACTGCAAGTCATTAATGTATAATATATAAGACCCAAAATCAACTAAATTAAATCTGCCCCAACTGTCTGAAAAACCGGGAATATATCGGGCTGGTGGGTATGCCGTGGTGACAACCGGGCTCATTCGCCCTGTTTGATGGTCAGATAGATAGGCCTTCCATCCCTGAAAACCTTGAGCATCATCTGTTTTCCGGGTGTAAGCCTTGAATATAACCGGTAGAAATCGGCCTCGTTGTACACCTTGTTGCCTTCCACTTCCAGAAGGACGTCCCCGAACCGCAAGCCGCCCTCGAATGCCGGGCAGCCGGGTATGACCCTCAGGACGAGAAGCCCGTTCGAATCGTTCAGGCCGAGCCTTTGGGCTAGCGCGTCCGTCATCCTTGCAAAACTTATCCCGCACTGCCTTACGGCCTGCTCGGATATGATGGAGTGCTCTTTAAGCTCGCCTAGCGTAACTGGCATGACCTTCTTTTTGCCGTCCCTGACCACATGGAAGTTCACCCTCGTATTGGCCGGGGTCTCGTATACCTTTGCCTGAAGCTCACGGTCGTTATCGACCGGCTGGCCGTTGAACTCGATGATTACGTCCTGTTTTCTTATCCCGCCCAGTTGTGCGGGGCTTCCGTCAAGCACCTCCGTGACCATTGCGCCCTTCACTTCTTTCAGGCCCAGCCTGTCCGCAAGGCCCTGGGTCAAAGGCTGCCCGAGCACCCCCAGAAACCCCCTTGATATGCTGCCCTTTTCCAGGAGCTGGTCGACGACCTCTTTTGCCCTGTTTATCGGGATGGAAAAACCTATGTTCGTCCCCGGCCCGAGATAGGCGTTGTTTATCCCGACCACCTGCCCTTCGGAATTCAGCAGCGGACCGCCGGAATTGCCCGGCTCGATGTTCAGGTCGGCCTGTATGAAGTCATAAAACCCTATATAATTCGGCCCTGGAGGCCCAAACCCGGAAACTATCCCCGCGCTGGTGAAAAAATCAAGCCCCAGCGGGTTTCCTATCGCAATAACCCACTGGCCCACCTTAAGGCGGCTTGAGTCCCCCATGGATACCGGCGTAACGTCAAAATCGGGTTTAATCTTCAATAGAGCTATATCGGTGAGGATATCCGCGCCTATAAGCTCGGCATTGTAACGTTTTTTTTCTCTCGTGATGACAGTTATCGTCTGAGCGCCCTCGACTACATGGTAATTGGTGAGGATGCGCCCCTCACTGTCTATGAAGAAACCACTTCCCTCACTCGTACGGGCGATTTCCACCTGCTTGCCGCTCCCACCGATATCAGGATGACCGCCAAGGCCCTCGTTCTCGATTTTTACCAGGGAGGGCAATACTTTCTCGACCGCATAGCTGAAATCCGCGGGCACAGCCCCTTCTCTGGAATCTCCATCCCCTCGCCCACCGCGGTTCAGGGAGGATGACACGAAAAAAACGATCAGGCCGAAAAGCACAAGCGCCAGTGCGCCCAAGGCGCCGCCAGCCTTTTCAGGTTTCCAGTTGTATTTTCCCATAGTCTCACAAAAAAGGCGGAGGCTTCTTCCTCCGCCCTTCGGTTTTAGGCGGCCTTTTTCTTGCCGCCAGTCTTCGCCATCTCGGATGTGACCCTGAAGACCTCTCTCATAAAGGCAGGCAGGTCGTCCGGCATCCTGGACGAGACAAGGTTCCCGTCCACCACAACCTCGGTATCGATATATTTGCCTCCCGCGGCAATCAGGTCGTCCTTTACGCCTTTCCAGCATGTGGCCTTCCGGCCTTTCGACTTGCCGGCTGAGATCAGTACCTGCACCCCGTGGCAAATAGATGCGACCGGTTTGTTTTTGTTGAAGAAGTGGTCGACGATCTTGATCGCATCCTTGCTCAGGCGCACCACCTCGGGTGCCTTCCCGCCCGGAATCAGGAGGAGGTCGTACTCCTCGGGGTTGACCTCCGAGAACACATCGTCCACCGGCATCTGGTATCCATGCTTGCCGACCACCGTAGACATCTGGGGGGCCGTAACGGTCACATCCCAGCCCTGTTCTTTGAGCCGGTAGAAGGGGTAGAATACTTCCATATCCTCAAAATCGTTCGCAGTTATCATCAACGCTTTCATATTATTCAACCTCCTGAAAATACGACGTTAACGTCTTAAAACTGGCTTTCCACCGCTCTTACCTTATCATTATATCACCTGCGATATGCCTTGACAACGCGGCCAATAATAAACATAATTATGTCCTATGGATATCTACAACTTAAAAGGACTTTTGAAAAACCTCGTCGGCGAGATGGAGAAGACCGTCCCGTACGCGTCCGCGCTCGCCATGGAGACACTGGGTGAACGCGTCGTGGTAATGTCCAGGGAGTCGCGCGTCGAACCGCTCGACCCCTCAAAGGGCGTCGTATTCACCGTATTCACCGGCAACCGGTTCCTGGAATACTCCACAGGCGACCTCTCGGCCGACTCGCTATCTAAGGCTGCGAAATCGCTCGTGAAGATGGCGGAGATCGAGGGCATCGGAGGCGGGCTGTCTGTTGACCCCGGCGAGGCGCTTGAGAAGGACTTCGTGGTGCAGGAGGTAATACCGAACGCCTCCGTATCCCTTGCAGACAAGGTGAACCGCTGCACGGTGTTCCGAGACAAGCTTCAGGCGATGGACAAGCGTATCGTGAACGCCGTCTCGATGTACGCCTTCACCCGCAGCCGCGAACTCTACGTCAACCGCAACAAGACCCTGTTCCAGGACTTGAAGCGCGGACAGGCAATAATCCAGGCGGTAATGCGCGAAGGCGACGACACCGCCCAGCTTCACGAGGGCAACTCAAACCAGGGCGGGTACGAGAACTCCACCATCGCGGCCGAGAAGTTTTCGAACCTCGTCCACGACTGCGGCAGGATACTGGGCGCGCCAAGGCTGACTCCCGGCTATTACGACTGCATCATGTCTCCAGAGTTCGCGGGCATCACTGCGCACGAGTGCTTCGGCCACGGCACCGAGACGGACATGTTCCTGAAAGGACGCTCGCGGGCGGCTGAGTTCATGAATAAGCGCGTAGGCTCCGAGCTTGTCAACATGTACGACTCCCCGGTGGAGGAAGGCGTGGCGGCAAGCTTCTTCTTCGACCACGAGGGCCAGCTCGCGTCACGCACGCAGATAATCAAGGACGGGGTTCTGGTCTCGGGCATCACGGACCTCAACTCCGCCACGAGGCTGGGGATGAAGCGCACGGCAAACGGCAGGCGCGAGTCCTACGAGCGAAAGGCCTACGCGCGCATGACCAACACGTTCTTCGGCGCTGGCAAGGACAAATACGAGGACATGCTGGCAAGCATAGACTCGGGCTTCCTGCTCACGCACCCGAGCAACGGGATGGAGGACCCCAAGGGCTGGGGCATCCAGCTTGAGGGCTACCTTGCAGAGGAGATAAAGGGCGGGAAGCTCACCGGAAACGTCTTCACTCCGGTAATCGTCACCGGCTACCTGCCGGACATGCTCGATTCCATCAGCATGGTCGGCGACGAGTCAACGATCTTTGGGCTCGGCTACTGCGGCAAGGGGCACAAGGAGTGGGTGAAGGTTACCGACGGCGGGCCGTATCTGAAGCTGAAGGCGAGGCTGGGGTAGGATATCGCCGCCCGAAGTATGTCATTCCCGCGAAAGCGGGAATCCAGTGGCTTGTTGTCATTCTGAGCGTAGCGATGAATCTGGTTTCAATGAAACACATCCTGACATCCGATCCTCTGGCCTCAGATGTATTGTTCGACCGGTACATGATGCACGTGCGGCTATTGGATGGTCGCGAAATTAGCGTGCCACTCGAATGGTTCCCGAAACTCCGCGAGGCGAAGGAAAAGCAGCGCAAGAAGTGGCGGCTGATTGGCAATGGTGTCGGCATACATTGGGAAGAGATAGACGAAGATATTTCAGTAGCCGCGTTGATAATTTGATAAATGACTAATTTAACAATTAAAAATGGCGCTCCAGTTCTACCTCATATAATATCAACTTTACCAAACCACTTTTTTAATCCAGGCGATAAGGTTCGTCGTCATCCAATTGGTTTATTTAACACATCGATTGCTAAAATGTTTCAAATGCAAGCGGTGGTCTTAAATGAATTATCTATTTTAAATCAGCAATCAATCTCTGCGAATGCTCTCCCAAGTCTAAAAAACATATTGAACGTGTACGAGCATTTCATGTATGCACAATTTGAGTTTATCGAAGATTGCAGAACGATAGCCCACATTGTCTTTGATCCATCAATATACAAATCCGGTGAAAAATCTAGCAAGAAGTTTAAAGAAAAAATTGATATCTATCGTCAGCACATTGCTGCGCTTGTCAATTGCATAAAGCATGATCAAGGCAGAATGCGCCCTGTTTGGATTCATACAGAGACGGTTTTTGTCCCCGGATATTTTGTAGAGACAGCATACGCAGATGGTTCAGTTGGGCCACATCCTTTCTTGCATAACGACGGGGACACAGCTATTTCATTAGCTTGGGATATTCGCTACCATTTTGTTCAAGCATTTAAAGTAATATCTGAATTGGAAAAATTCATTTCAAGAATGGCTCCAGATGGTTTTACGCCAGAAGAAGTAAAACCCTACGATATAGCGATTTCAAATGCAAGTTTGATTGAAAAATTTACCAACTATTGTTTCCCTAATGAACTATGGATGCCTGCTCATACTGTAAAAGTTATAGATGAAGATATTTTGTTAACAGTAGGCGAAAAGTTTTTCCGATGCCCCCTTAATTTTCAAGTTGTCGTTGAATTCATGGGAGACGGAGCAACCAACTCGTTTAAGTTGCCATATAAGAGTGCGAATTGGGATAAGTTAGTTAAAAAGAAATTGCGAATTAAACAGAGCGGTTATGAAAGAAAAATATAATTACGAATTTAAAATAATCCCGTCCGAAGACGGCGACTACTTCGCGGTGCGGTTCTCGGACTTCCCCGGAATTATAACCGGCGGAGAAACGCCTGAAAATGCGCTGAAGAATGCGGAAGAGACCTTGAAGCTACCCTGACTGTAATGAATGACCGGAATATCCCCGTTCCTATTTAAACTTCCAGCTGAACCCGCACTGCATGCCGTAGTTCGAGCCTAGCCGTGAACCGGTGACGTTATCCATGGCCGGCATCCCGGCGGCGGTATTCGTACTCATAGGTTTTGCTTGGTCCCGAATTCCGGGCTGAGAAAAAATCTGAACTTGCCCGTCCCTGCCGCATTCCGCCCATCTTCGGCGTCTTTCGCCTTGTCCACGCCGGAGAACCTAAGCTGCGCAGACAGCGACCCGTCATCCCTGAACCGGAGGTAAAGGCCTGGGTCTGGTTCTTTTATGCAATATGCTGGGAGGGTGAGCAGGTCTGACGCAAAGACCATGGGGGAGGAAAACAGCGTCGCTGAAAACATCAGAAGCGACAAATAAACTCTCATTGATTTAAACCTTTACTGCTTGTTCAGCTTATTTCTTTAATAGGTCTTTCCTTGCCGAGTAAACAAGAGGGGGGATTGTTTCTCGAAAGGGGTAACTGCTACCTTACCGGATGTTCCACCTCCGCGCCCCGGTATCCGTACTTCCCGTGCTTGATCAGGCACATCAGCCTTCCCTTGATATTCCTGTACGAGATAGAAGAAGAGATGTGGATGAGTTGGGTGGCCCTGAACGGCTTCGTGACCACCTCGACGTTACCCTCCTTGATCGCCTGTATTATGGCCTCCGGGTCCTTTTCGGCCCTCACTATCGAATAGGTGCGGCCCATCTGCCTTTTGGTGTGCGCGTCGGAGTTGCCCACGAGCGGCTTGTCCAGCTCGTACGCCCGCGAAACCGCCCATTTGTTGAAGTTTATGTTCCTGACGTAGTAGTGGCAGTACTCCAGTGCGTCGAACACGTCCGGGTGGCGGTCCAGCATTATGCCGGACGCGGTGGGCATGGGGAAGTAGGGGTGCGCGGCTATGACCAGGTTGTTAGGCCTCTTGGCCTTTGCGATGTCCGCCAGGCTCCTGTAGTCACCGAGTTCGCCTTTGAAGTTAATCAGGAGCACATGCCTCTTCCGTACGGTGCGCTCGACACTCCTGAAGAGTATTATACCCCTCTCTTTTGCGTAATCCCTAAGATGGTCAGAATATGTGAAGCGGTTGTGGTTGGTTACGGCGATGGCGTCGTAGCCTTTTTCGGAGAGTATGTCTACCAGCTTGTACGAGTCGTAGGATATGAAGTCGTGGGGGTCTTCCTTCGTGTGAAGGTGGAAGTCTACCTTTAGGTTTTGAATTGCCATTCTTTTACATATACGCGGTTACTAATCTTTTTTAGAATACTACAATTTTCACATATTATCAAGCGGAAAGAGAAAACCGGCTTGCGCAGTGGCAATCTCTACCGCTTGCGCAGCCGGCATCGAATGTGGAAATTATCCTGTTACGCGGCCTTCTTCTCGCTCCCCGGCTTCTCTTCCGGAGCCCCGAAATCCTTCAGGCCCTGCGCCATCTTCCTGAGCCTCTCGTCCACGAGGTAGTTGAGCGTACCGGCAGGGAATTTACCGTCTTCCTGCTGTTCGCCGGCAGGCATACCGGTAAGCGCCTCGATCCCTTCGTCCACCGTCTTCACGGCCCAGACATGGAAGCTGCCGTCCCTGACTGCGTTCACGACTTCGTCCTTCAGCATCAGGTGGCGCACGTTAGACTCCGGGATTATCACGCCCTGCTCTCCAGTGAAGCCCAGGACCTTGCATACCTCGAAATAACCTTCTATCTTCTCGTTGACGCCGCCGATCGGCTGCACCTCGCCGCGCTGGTTTACAGAGCCCGTCACGGCTATGCCCTGTTTGATCGGTACGCCAGAGAGGGACGAAAGAAGCGCGTACAGCTCGGTCGAGGAGGCGGAGTCGCCCTCGATCCCCTCATATGACTGCTCGAAGGCAATGGACGCCGAAAGCGTCAGGGGCTTGTCGTTTGCAAACCTCTGCCCCAGGAACCCGGTACAGTATCATCACGCCCTTGTCGTGTATCGGGCCGGACATCTTCACCTCGCGCTCGATGTTCACCATCCCGCCGCGTCCCATAAACGTACTGGCCGTTATCCTGCTCGGCCTGCCGAACGAGTAATCGCCCAGGGAAAGCACGGACAGCCCGTTCACCTGTCCGGCAACCTCCCCCTTTACATCCACCATTATTATCCCTTCGTCGATCGCCTGCCTTATCTTCTCCTCCAGCATGTTGGAACGGAAAATGCTCTCGCCTATCGCCCTGTTGACATGCTCGCGTTCGACGAGACCCGCCCCCGCCATGCCCGCCCAGTACGAGGATTCGCGCACGAGGTCGAGCACCTCCTGGAACTTGAGCGTAAGCTTCTCCTTGTCGGAAACGGACCTTGCGGAGTGTTCCACCACCCTCGCCACACCGGACGGCGCGAAATCCTTCAAGCCCTCCTTGCGGCTGTGTTCGGCGATGAACCCGGCATATGCGTCCACGATGTCGACGTTGCGTTCGTGCCTGCTGTCAAAGTCCACATGCACCTTGAACAGCCTGGCGAACTCTTCGTCGAGCGAATTCAGGATGTAATAGACATTGGGCGGGCCTATAAGCACCACTTTGACGTCCAGAGGGATCGGCTCGGGCTTGAGGGTATAAAGCGGCATCATGCGGTACTGCTCAAGAGCATCCTCCATCGCCACTACCTTGTTCTTCAGTACGCGCTTCAGGCCCTCATAGGAGAACGGGTTCCTGACGAGGTCCATGACATCTATGACCAGGAACCCTCCGTTTGCCTTATGGAAGGCGCCGGATTTTATCAGGTTGAAGTCGGTCGTCGCCACACCGTACTGGAACTTCTGTTCAATCCTTCCAAACAGGTTGGCGAAGGTGGGGTTCGGCTCATATACCACAGGTGCGCCGGAGGTGGCGGAATTGTCCACCAGCAGGTTCACCCTGTACCTCTCGAATGACGGCTCCTGTTTCTGCATCATAAACGGCATCTGCGGTGCCGCACCCTGCTGCTTGAAGTCGTCCAGGTTGTTAAGTATGTCTTCCCGTACCTCTTCAAAATACGCGCTCAGATTAGGGAACTCATTGTACTTTTCTTCCAGTTCGTCTATGAAGTGCCCGACGGCGAACATCCCGAACTCGCGGTTTGCCTGGTTTATCTTTTCCTGGAACAGCTTCTCCTGTTCCCTTACCTTACGCATGGCGTCCGACAGCAGGTCCTGTAGCTCGCTGCCGACCGCCTCTATCCTCTGCCTCTCCTCCGGAGTCTGTTCCGCGAACTCTTCCTGCGACATCAGCGTGCCGTCTTTTTTCCTTGGCACCAGCCCAAGCCCCCTGGGCGACTTCTCGAGCGAGAAGCCCCGTTTCTTTGATTCTTCGTCAAGTTCCTCTATTATGCGGGAGCTTTGGATATTATGTTCGGTCAGGAGGTCTTCCCTCTTCTTCTCGAACTCCTCACCCTCGAAGGCCTTGGGGATGGCCTTTTTCAGCTGTTCGACCAGCCGGTCCATATCCGAGGCAAGCTCTGAGCCCTTCCCGCGCGGCAGGCTTACAGTCCTCGGCTTGTCGGGGTTCCCGAAATTCATCAGATAGAGCCAGTCTGAGGGGACAGGGCCTTCCTTTGACTTTTCATCAAGCACGCGCCTGACCGTGAACAGTTTGCCGGTCCCGCTCTGGCCCAGCACGAAGATATTGTAACCGAAACTCTTTATGCCAAGCCCGAAGTCGAGGGCACGCCGTGCGCGCTCCTGGCCGATCGTCCCGTGCTCCGGTGTTAGTTCTGCTGTGGAATGGAAATTGAACCTGGTCTCGTCAAGGCGCCAGGCGAGTTCTTCCGGTTGTAGTTTCCTGTATCCGGACATGGCCGCACCTCCTGGATAAAAGCTATATATGTTACCTACTTTAAGTATATCAGGAAGGGGAAATTGTGGACGGGTTTTCTGCTAATTGGCGACCAGTTCGCTGCCTGCCTTGAAGACGCTTTCCATCAGCTCAGGGGAGTTTGAAGCCTCGTTCTTTTTTTCAAGGCCTGCCGCCACGAGCATGCGCGGCTCCATCTCATAACTTTTAAGGACCTTCTCCAGCCTCTCGACCGTCCTGGCGTACCTGTGCGGGTCGTCCGCCCCCTGGACGACTATAAAAAGCACCCGCTTGCCGGATGGTATCCTGAGTTTTTTGTCGTGGTCGCGTAGCGCGTACCAGCGGTCCATGAACGACTTCATCTGGCCTGTGACCTCACCGTAAAATATGGGGGAGCCAAGCACTATCGCATCGGCCTCCTTCATGTCGGCAGTATAGGTCCTGCATCGCGTCATGGAATATGCAGCCCTCGGAGTCCTTCAGCCTGCAGCCCCTGCAGCCCTGGCAGCCGAATATATTTAACTCGGAGAGCACGCGGAATGTCACATCATGCCCCTCACCCGCGCCCCTGAGCGCCTCCTTGATGAGTGTCTCAGTGTTCCCGTTTCTCCGTGCGCTCCCCAGTACCGCCAGTATCTTCAACGCTTCCTCCGATTAAAATGCTTTGACTTGAAAAACTCTATAACGTAATATTAGCGCATTATTTATCAATACCCAAAGGAAATTTTAGCGAACTGGCCGGAGGATAATACATGAGGATAGTTGTTGCCGGGGCGGGGCTTAGCGGCCTTTCGCTGTGCCATGCGCTTCAGGAGAAGCTTGAGGCGACTGGCAAGCAGGCCGAGTTGATCCTGCTCGAGTCCGAGGCACGCGCGGGCGGCAAGGTGCGCACGCACAGGGAAGACGGCTATGTCATGGAATGGGGCCCGAACGGCTTCCTGAACAACAAGCCGGACACCCTCGAGTTATGCAGGAAACTCGGCATAGACAAAAAACTCCTCCCAAGCAACGACGCGGCCCGCAGGCGGTTCATCTACGCGGGAGGCAGCCTCCACGACATAAGCCCTCCCAAGCTCATCATGGGAAACCTGCTTTCGTGGCCCTCGAAGTTCAGGCTTCTGGGGGAGTATTTCGTGCCAAAGCGCACCGACCCCTCGGATGAGACGCTAGCCGACTTCGCGCGCCGCAGGCTTGGCCCGCAGGCACTTGAGCGTCTCATCGGCCCGATGGCATCCGGCGTATTCGGCGGCGACCCGGAGACCATGAGCCTCAAGTCCTGCTTCCCCGCCATATACAGCCTTGAGCAGACCTACGGCGGGCTCTTTAAGGGGCTGCTTGCGAAGAGGGCCGAGAAGAAAAAACAGGGCATCAAGGACAACGCGGGCCCTGCAGGGCCCGGCGGCGTGCTTACCTCTTTTGAGGGCGGGCTGGACGTCCTGACAGAGGCGCTTCGAAGCGCGTTCAAAGGCAGGCTGCTATTGAGTTCGCCCGTCAAGAGTGTAAAAATTTCCGGCGGGAAGTTCCAGATATCAGCTGGCAACGAGGTCATCGAGGCCGACATATTCGTCACCGCCTCACCCGCATATGCCGCTGCGGAATTCCTCGCGCCGGTCGACCCATCGATAACGGAAATCCTCAACCATATACAGTACGCGCCTATGTCCGTCATCGGGCTCGGGTTCGATTATGCTGGAATCGGCCATGACCTGAACGGCTTCGGCTTCCTTGTCGGGATGAAAGAGAACAGGAAGCTCATCGGGACGCTCTGGGATTCGAGCGTGTTCAACGGCCGCGCGCCCGAGGGGAAATGTTCGCTACGGAGCATGACGGGCGGAGGCAGGGACCTGAAGACGCCGTTCCTGCCGGACGATGAACTCACTGACGCCGTCGTATCCGAGCTTCGGCTCATCATGGGCATCAAGGGGAACCCTGAGCTTGTGAAGGTATTCCGGCACGAGAAGGCCATCCCGATGTATACCATCGGACATTCCGTAAGGCTTGAGTGGCTGGACAAGATCGAAAAGAAAAATCCGGGGTTGTTCTTTGCCGGGAACGCATTCCGGGGCGTCGGGCTCAACGACTGCGTGCGTGAAGCCTATGCGGTGGCAGACAAGGTGATGGGGGGAGTATAGCAGTACCGCCGAAACCTATTTAAATTGCCATGACTTGCGGAAAACGGCGTTATTCAAAATCAAGCCTTTAATCCAGATTATTCCAATTTTTATTTCTTCCTCAAAAACCATACAGAGAGCAGGCAGGTAAACTAAGGAAACCACCGCCCACCACGATTTAGGGTCTTGCCTGCCTGAATCGAGAAGCCACGAATGGTCAAGGCTTAATAACGGGCTGAGCCACGACCCTATCAGTAGAATTAAAAGCTGTATCCGTGTCATGGGAATCGCGAATATCATAAGCTGGTCATACCATAAACGCTGTGGGATTATGGCCATGGTCAACAGCAGCCTGGCCCGTTTATCCCGCCATTTAATTGCGGACAATAAAAGCAAAAAGCCCAAACCCTGAGTAAGAGGCGACCGCCCCTCATAAGAAGACAGATTTCCATAGGCAAACCATTCGAACGGCCAGGCAGGATAGACTATAAGGCTTATCAAGACTATTACTGCTGCTGTCAATAGTGTTTTCCTTGACCAATTGCCTGTTGTTAGCAGCGGCAATCCCAGTTGAGGTTTTATTACCACTAGAGGCAAAAGAAACGGCAAGTAATAGGCTGCGGTTAAAAGGGGAGCGAACTGGATTGATTGCAAAGAGGACAGGTATGGCACGGAAGCGAGCACCAGAAGTCTCCATGGTTTCCAATCATACAACAGTGCGTAGGCAAAAACGAAAGAGGTCAGCCCACAGAATATCGGCCCTATCCACTTCAAAGGCAAAACCATGAACGGGCCAACGAAAAGCATTGTGGTAAAAGGGTACATTACTGCCGGCAAGCCGGCATAGGTTATAGGTTCAATATATGCGGAGTGGGAAGAAAAGAAATGTTCCAGGCCTAATATGGAAGTGCCCAAGTCGCCAACCTGAACACCCTTATATGGTACTGTCCCCGGGAAGACTGTGGATAAAAAACCCGCTGAAATCCCGACTGCAATGGATAGTAATATTCTCTGCGCAAGCTGCTTTTTCATATCGTAGTTTTCACCGGTTCAATTATATTGCGGTGATGCCTGCGCGGTGGCGGAGAAGGTGATGAAACTGGTCTGATCTTTATATCTTCAGCGCCCAGTCCTTGCCTTGTCTTTCCACGCCCGCCTTTAGCGAGCTTAAAAATTTCGAGCGCAACGTGTCGCCCATGAGCGCCCTCTTTACAGGCGGCATCCTGAGGAACCCGCCCACCAGCCCGCGCATGAACTTGTGCGAGATGCTTGCCGGATCGCCGAAGAGCTGATACTGGAGCGTGCCCTTCTCCAGGCATTGAAGGATTATCCGCTCGAACGTGGTTTCGGGATGTATCACCCGCTTCTCGCTGTTGATAAGACGGAGCGCGCCGGTCTTGCACTTAAGCGCGCACACGCCGCAGCCCAGACATATGGCCTCGTCCACCTTCGGCCCCTTCTTCCGCTTTCCCTTCGGACTCTCCAGTGGCAGCATCTTGATCGCGTTGATTGCGCAGGCCTTGACGCATTTTCCGCAGCCCTCGCAAGTATCCTCGTCTATCTTCGGGATGAAGCCTGATGATACCACTACCTTTGTGTACCCGTACTTGCTGATCCCTTGCAAAGGCACGCAGCAGTCCGCGCAGCAGTGGCAGATGAAGGTAACGTTTCTTTGAACGTTGTCGGCATTCAGCACAAGCCCCAGCTCCTTCGAGCGGGCGACATTCTCAAACATCTGCGTCTTTGATACTTCTTTTGCGAGGCCACGCCTGATGAGGTAATCGGCCGCAAGCCCGAACGAGGAACAGGTATCGAGCGGCACGTCGCACTTCTTCTCCCCCAGGTGCAGCTTCTTGTGCCTGCACGAGCAGATTCCTATTGAGAACCTGTCGGCCTCCTCAATTATTGCTGTCGCCTTCGCGTAGTCCAGCACTTCGATGTGTTCTCCCGACGCGCCCTCATGAGGAAGCGCCCTCATCGGGGATACATCGTCCTTTGCATTTGCATCGAAGAAGGTGCCGGAGGTGTAGTCCTCGAAGAGGCGGGATATCTTTTTATGGTCCACCCCGCCGTCCGTCCGCATCATCGTGAACTCGAACACTCCGATGATATAAGGCGACGGCGCATAGTGATACTGCCCGTCCAAGAAGAGGTCCGTGACCAGTCCCTTCGTGCAAAGCCGGTCAAGGATGTTCTGGAGCCTTACACTTTCATACCCCGTAGCCCTCTGGACCTTCTCGAACTCCGCAAGGCCATAGGGCATCTTTACGATTACCTCCGCCTCTTCTTCGGAGTAGAGTTCTTTCAGGATCTGATGGAACGTCTCGTTCCACGGCGTCCTGACAACGAGGCTGTCCATCTTGTCGCCTAGCTTGCGGTAGATGTGATCGTGTCCCATGATTATCTGTTTTTCGGATGGAAAAAAGTATCTAGACCGGCACTTCCACCGACTCAAGGATATCGCGGATGACCTCTTCTGCGTCGCCCTGCCTGCGGCCGAACCCGCCGCGTGCGTTCAGTATCACACGGTGGGAAAGCACATGCACCGCCAGCCCCTTGATGTCGTCCGGGATGCAGTAGTCCCTGCCCGAGACCAGCGCATGGGCGCGAGCCGCCCTCTGGAGGAACAACGTGCCCCTGGGGCTTGAACCGAGCGCGAGGCTGTCTTTGTTGCGGGTCGCGTCCACTATCGCGATAATATAGTCCAGCAGGCTGTCGTCCATCCGCACCTTTAACGCCTCGTTCTGAAGGAATGTCACGTCACCGGCATTAAGCACCGGCCCAACCACGTCCTTCACAGTACCGCCCGCGTAAGCCTTCAATATCTCCTTCTCGTCGGATATCTCCGGGTAACCCAGCTGGATGCGCATCATGAAGCGGTCCATCTGCGATTCGGGCAGCGGGTAGGTCCCGTGAAACTCCAACGGGTTCTGCGTTGCGACCACCATAAACGGGTCCGGCAGCAGGTGTGTGGCGCTCTCCACCGTCACCTGCCCCTCGTTCATAGCCTCAAGCAATGCACTCTGGGTCTTCGGGGTGGTGCGGTTTATCTCGTCCGCGAGGATGATGTTGGCGAATATGGGCCCAGGCTTGAACTCAAACTCCTGGCGGGTCTGGTTGTAGATGGTAACACCTATGATGTCGGATGGCATGAGGTCGGAGGTGAACTGCACCCTGTTAAAGGAACAGTTGATGGAGCGCGCGAGGGAAAAAGCCAGCGTCGTCTTGCCAATCCCGGGCACGTCCTCGATCAGCAAGTGGCCCCGACCGATGAGCGTCACGACGGCGAGCTTCACCGCATCGGGTTTGCCTTTTATCGCTATGCCGACGTTGTCGACAAGCGCCTTTATCATCTCGTTGGTTTTCATCCGGATAGTGTAGCCCATAAAACCTGCCACAGTCAAAGAATTTTTGCTCATATGAAAGTATGGTCTTATGGTATCATACCGTAAAGATGAAGAATCCTGGCAAACAAAAAAGGCGTTTCAGGCTGACGGTCGCAAACCGGGGCCTGACGTTCACCCCCCTTGGCGGCTGGTTCCTGGCAGTTGCGTTCTCGCTCGGAGTCGCAGCGATAAACAGCGGCAGCAACCTACTCTACCTCGTAGTATCGATGATGCTTTCGATGGTCACCGTTTCGGGCATAATATCGGAGCAGTGCCTGAAAGGCCTTAAGGCCGCAAGGAAGCTTCCCGACGAGATTTACGCGAAGACACCCTTCAAAGCGCGTATCACGATTTCCACCCGGAAGAAGCGGATACCCTCGTTCGCCCTTTCCGTATCGCTCTATTACCCCCACAAGAAAATAGGCTCAGGCGCGACATTTGTGACGAGGCTGTCGCCGGGTAGCACTGCCGCTTGCAACGTGGAAGAGACGGTAGAGGCGCGCGGGCCCTGGTCCGTCGACGGGGTCGCGGTGTCCACGGCCTTCCCGTTCGGACTGTTCAGGAAGACGATATACCTGCCGCTCAAGGAGACCAGGGTGGTCTTTCCGCAAATCCTTCCAACCGGTTACGAGTTACCGGATCATGCTGCCCCCGACAGGGGCGACTACAGCCTGCATAAGCGGGGCCTCTCCCCGGAGATACGGAACATCAGGGAGTACCAGCCTACCGACGAGGCCAGGATTATACACTGGAAGGGCTCGGCGCGTACCTCCGTCCTGATGGCAAAGGAGTTCGAGGCAGAACGCAAAGACGCAGTCTGCCTCGCCTTCGACAACATGGCAGGAGGAGTAGGTACGGCTTCCTCTGAGGGCTTCGAAGATGCTGTAGAAACGGCAGCATCTCTGGCATACCGCTTCATCCATGAACTGGAGCGGCCTGTGGCCCTCGCGACACGCGGCCTGTCGATACCTGCGGCAAGGGGCCACCGTCAGTTCCTGTACATTATGGAGGTCCTCTCAACTATAGGACCGGTATACGGGCCCGATGCTGGCGATATAGTGCCCGGCGAGGGCTTGATTGTTACCGTGGATGCAAAGGGCGGCATATTCCCGGGTGTAGCTTTATGAGATTAGAAAAAGCGCTTAAGCTAACGTCAGCTCTGGTGGCCCTGTCCGGGCTTTTTGCGCTGTTTATCACACGTGAGGCCGCAGACTGGCTCGTAGTCCCTGCCGCAGCGCTCGTCGCGGGTTCGGCCGCGTTGTCTTCATCAAGACCGCTGTTTTTAAAGGGACGCACGGTCACCGTCGCCACAATCGCCGCAGCAGTATTATCCATTTTTGATTTTTTCTATATCAGCGGTTCGCTCATCCTTGCGGGCGCACATTTCCTGGTAATCCTGCTATGCCTGAAATCGCTGTCTCTGGTAAGGGACCGCGACTACATCCAGTTGTACGGCGTTAGTTTCTTCATACTGCTCGCATCGACCGGCCTTTCCACCGATATCGGGTTCCTGTGGGGCTTCATGGCCTTCTTCATCTCGCTCACATGGTCGCTCATGTTGCTCACCGTCAAGTCAGAGGCCGAGAGGGCCGGCAAGACGGCGGCCGGATGGAAGGCGGGCAGGCTTTTTTTCATCGCCACGGCGCTTCTCACCCTCGCATCGACAGTTTTTACGCTCGCCATATTCCTCACCATCCCCAGGGTGGGAATCGGCTATTTCAGCAGACACACGGGAGGGCTGCTCAAGTCCGCGGGTTTCTCGGACAGGGTGGAGCTCGGTTCGATGGGTGAGATACTGCTTGACCCTACCGCAGTGATGCGAGTGGAGTTTTCAGGGGCCAAGCCACCTCTGGAGCTTTACTGGCGAGGCCGCGCCTACGACCGCTATAACGGGACCTCCTGGGAAGACAGCATCAAAAAACGTGTAATGCTTGAAAGGGGATACGGCCCGTTTCACCTCGGCATTGGCCGTATACCTCCAAAGGAGCCGCTTGTCCAGAGGATATCACTGGAACCTACGGAGTCGGCCACGCTTTTTGTCATAGACCCGGCCTTCGAAATCAACATTGCCACTAGAAACCTGATATTCGACCAATTCAGGGACATATTCCTGCTCACTCCGCCCGCAGGGCGCATCGACTACACAGTCTCATCGGCGCCAGTCGATCCTCCGGCGCACGACCTTGAACGCCAGCCTCCGATTATGCCTCAGGACGCCGACAGATACCTGCAGCTCCCGGATGGTTCAGAGGGGATAGTCTCACTCGCAAATAGTATCACAGCCGGAGAGGAAAACAGGTACCGGAAAGCCCGCATGATAATGGATTACCTCAAGAAGAACTACACCTACTCGCTTGACCCTCCCAGGGATAAGAGGTTCTCGCCGGTAGACGACTTCCTCTTCCATTCAAAGTCCGGTTACTGCGAGCATTTCGCCACCTCCATGACGCTGCTCCTGAGGGCGGCAGGAGTCCCGTCCAGGCTGGTATCCGGGTTCATGGGCGGAGACTATAACGAAATGGGACAATATTATATCGTAAGGGAGCGTGACGCCCACACATGGGTGGAGGTATATTTCCTCGAATATGGCTGGGTAACGTTCGACCCCACACCTGCAGCGCGCTCCACCTTAGCAACACCAATAACGGCTTTATCCAAGTTCGCCGACCTCCTAAAATACAAATGGGACCGATACATAGTCTTCTACAACCTGCGCGACCAAGCGGGAATGGCAAGGGAGGTGT
Source organism: Nitrospirota bacterium (assembly GCA_963845245.1). Lineage (GTDB taxonomy): Bacteria > Nitrospirota > JACRHJ01 > JACRHJ01 > JACRHJ01 > CAWJRJ01. Next base: position 76,801 of record CAWJRJ010000012.1, on the reverse strand, counting down.
CAAACCGATTGACCAGGACACGGGACGATGCCCTGGAGGCTCTAACGTGGCTGGCCGGCACGAAAGGGCGTGCCCTGCCCCGTCTACCGGTAACCGCCATTGTGCTGTTGTTGGTCATATTATCCATATCTGTCGCCATTTTCTATCTAAAGAGGAAACATGGAAAACAAAGGCGCGCCGCTGACATATGGTTCTATAATGAAATGAACAAGATACTTGCCCGGAAGGGCATTAAACGCCCTCCCTCGGCTACACCTGCCGAGTTCGCACTCAAATACACGGACGAAAAAGAAGAGGCATACAAAGGTGTGCTGTACATAACAGAGCTGTATAACAAGGTCCGGTTTGGGGGATACAGGGTCGGCGAGGAGGAGTCTGCCGCCTTGAGAGATGCCCTTGACCTTCTCCGCAGGAATTAGCCCGGTACTTTGCATAAAGAGTCGGAAAGAGCTATACTTTATTATATACATATAGTAAAGGAGGCGAAGGGCAAGGTGTGCTATGAAAACACTTGTGCTGTTCATTTTAGGACTGCTGCTATTTGTACCATTATCCGCCCTTGCAGTTGAAAAAGGCGCCTACAACACTCCTCCGATTGAGCAAAACCTCGTAAGAGAAGGAGATTTCGCCGTCAGGCTCGCCGATACGCTAAGCCTTGTAAAGACGGACAATGAAGCCGACGCCGAAAGGGCATTGGCTACCGCAGGGATCTCTCCGAAAAACGGCTGGATATCAGACTTCCCCGTTACTCCTGACGTGCTTGCGGAAGTCAGGTCCTCCGTCATGGATGCGGCAGACGGAGTAAAGGTCAAGCTCGACAAGAAAACTGCCGACGAGAGGTTTGCGGCACTCGTTAAGGAGTTCGAGCTTCCGATAGCCGCCGACACGGGTGCACCCGGCAGGGCGAAGGGATACGTGACGGGTGAGGAATACGGCACCCCGGAGGAATACCAGCAAGATCAGGATGCCATAGTCAACTACTACTATGACGAGGGGCCGCCTGTGATTACATACTACGCGCCACCGCCTGATTACGCATATCTGTACGCTTGGGACCCATACCCGTTCTGGTGGGGCGGCTACTGGTTCCCGGGTTATTACGTACTTAATGACTTCACCATAATCGACTATGATCATCATGGCGGACACCACCACCGTCACCATCACGACGGTGACCACCATTACGGTGACCATGACAAGCTGATTTCAAACCGTGTAGTGGACAAGAACACGAACAAGGTAGCAACTATCGACCCTGTCACAAGGAATACGAGGACGGGGTCCGATATCACCCGCCACAACAGGTCGTCCAACACAACGCGGTTTACCACCAATCCCGATACCAGGAGGGGCGCCGAGAACATCCTGAGAAACACAGTAACTCGTGAGAGGGGTAATTCCCTTACCACGTCCGGCAGGATGGGCAGAGACCATTTTGGCAACGGCTCCAACTTTGGTGCTCGTTCTTTCGACAAAGCGCCTTCGTTCAAAGGCAGGTCGTTAAATACGAACCGTTCATTCGACACTGCGCCATCGGTCAGAAACAGGTCGTTCGATACGGGTCGTCCAGCGACAGGCTGGTCCAGGTCCGTCGCTCCTGCCAGCCGTTCTTTGTCGACTGGCTCTGGCAATAGGGGCTTCTCGTCGCCCAGGTCGTTCTCGCCCGGCCCATCCGGCGGGTCCAGGTCGTTTGGTACCGGAGGTTTCGGTAGCGGTGGCGGACATGGAGGCGGCCACGGCGGTGGCGGTTGCAGAGGAGGCAGGTGCTGATCTAACGGGAGCCGAAAGGCTCCCTTCTTTAATATCCAGAAATCGTCAGAATCTCTTCCATAATCAGCAAAAATATTGACAAATACCAGTAAAATATGATAGTTGTATCCTTTTGCGTATTGCGAGAGTGGCGGAATTGGCAGACGCGCTGGACTTAGGATCCAGTGGTTACCCGTGGGGGTTCAAATCCCCCCTCTCGCACCAAGTTTCTAAGGTATACAGACCGCATGTGCCCCAAATAGTCCAAAACTAAGGAGAATCCGGAAAGATGAAATTTGAACTGGAAGAGTTAAGCGCCACCAAAAGAAAATTAAAGGTCGAAATACCCGTTGAGGATATAACAACCGCGCTCGATAAGGCCTACATAGAGCTGAACAGGGATGTGAAGATCGACGGCTTCCGCCCTGGCAAGGCCCCGAGGAGCTTCCTCGAGAAGAAGTACTCCAAGAGCGTCGATGCCGAGGTAATCGAGCGGCTGATCCCCAGGGCCTATTTCGAGGCGGTCAGGCAGTCCGGGATCATACCCGTCGAGGAGCCGACCTTCGAGGAAAAAGACCTTGCCCTCAAGAAGGGCCAGCCCCTTGTTTTTACTGCCGTTATGGAAGTCAGGCCGAAATTCGAGCTTGCCGAGTACAAGGGCGTTGAGATAAAGGAAGAGAAGGTCGAAGTGACCCCGGAGGAGCTTGCCGAGGCCATCGATGAGATCAGGGACGTCCATGCGATCCTTGAGACCGTGGAAGAGGACCGCCCCTCGTCTAACGACGACTACGTTGTCATAGATTTCGAGGGCTTCGTGGACGGTGCCGCACTTCCCGGCGGGAAGGCGGAAAACTACCCGTTACAGCTCGGTTCCAACTCGTTCATCCCCGGTTTCGAGGAACAGCTTGTCGGCCTTAAGAAGGGCGAGCAGAAAGACATAAACGTAAAATTCCCGGACAACTATAAGAATACGGAGCTGGCCGGCAAGGACGCCATGTTCAAGATAGCCCTCAAGGAGCTGAAAAAGAAGGTAAAACCCGCGCTCGACGACGACCTCGCGAAGGACTCGGGACTGGGCCAGACAGCGGCTGAGCTTGAGGAAAGGATAAAAAGAGACATCCTGGGCTACAAGGAAAGGGCCTTTATCGCCCGCCAGAAGGACATGATATTAAAGGAGCTTGTAAAGCGCAACGAGTTTGAACTCCCGGCCAATATGGTCGAAAAAGAGGTCCGCGCGCTTGTCATGCGCCGCCAGCAGGAGATAATGCAGTCCGGCCAGACTCCGTCACAGGCAGGCTTTGACATGAAGGCCTTCGAGGCCGAGATGAGGCCGATTGCGGAAGAGAGGGTGAAATCCACCATTATAATGGCGGCAATCGCCGATAAAGAGGACATAAAGGTCACGGACTCCGAGATGGAGGCCGGCGTCAGGAGGCTTTCTGCCGAGGTCGGGTACCCGCCGGAGAAGATTAAGGAGATGTACGAGAAGAAGGACGGGAGCCTTGAGGGCCTCAGGGGTATTGTCGGCGAGGACAAGGTCCTCCAGTTCCTCCTGGACAATGCAAAGAAAACCGCCTGACGAACAAGCGCTCTCTTGCATTTCCCGCTGTTTGGGATTACACTATTAATATGAATTTGGGCGTTTAATTGACCCGGAGGGTTTGATGCTGATACCGTATGTAATAGAACAGACGTCCAGGGGCGAGAGGTCTTACGACATCTATTCCCGCCTTCTAAAGGACAGGATAATATTTCTGGGCACCGCCATCGACGACGACGTCGCGAACAGCATAATCGCCCAGATACTGTTCCTCGAAGCGGACGACCCGGACAAGGAGATACATCTCTACATCAACAGCCCAGGCGGCGTTGTGACGGCAGGTCTTGCCATAATGGACACTATGAACTACGTCAAGGCGCCGGTATCCACGATATGCGTCGGGCCAGGCCGCAAGCATGGGCGCGCTCCTGCTTTCGGCCGGGGCAAAGGGCCGCAGGTTCTCCCTGCCGAACTCCCGTATCATGATCCACCAGCCTCTGGGCGGGTTCCAGGGCCAGGCGACGGACATCGAGATACACGCAAGAGAGATACTCAGGCTGAAGGAGACCCTGAACCAGATACTGGCGAACGCCACCGGGCAGGAGCATAGAGCGGATCAGGCAGGACACCGACCGCGACTTCTTCATGGGCGGCGAGCAGGCGAAGGAGTACGGCCTGATAGACTCGGTCATCGAGAGGGTAACGGAGGCTCCAGCGCCTAAGAAGTAGTTTTGAGCGTAAGATATACGTATTGTAACTGTAATACCGGTAGTTTTGGAGGAGTACACGCATGGAAAAGAAGTCGGACAACGACAAAACAGTTCACCATTGTTCATTCTGCGGGAAGAGCCAGGACGAGGTCAGGAAGCTTATAGCCGGTCCGACTGTCTTCATCTGCGACGAGTGCATAGAGCTCTGCAACGACATCGTTGCGGAGGAGTGGGACGAGGAGCGCGCAAGCGGTCTGCCGAAGCTCCCCAAGCCCGCCGAGATCAAGCGGTTCCTGGACGAATACGTCATCGGGCAGGAGCGCGCCAAGAAGATACTCTCAGTCGCGGTGCATAACCACTACAAGAGGATAAGCACCCCGATGACCGAGCTGGACGACGTCGAGCTCCAGAAGTCGAACATCCTGCTCATCGGCCCGACCGGCGTCGGCAAGACCCTTCTTGCACAGACGCTCGCCCGCATGCTCGACGTCCCGTTCACGATTGCGGACGCGACGACCTTGACGGAAGCCGGCTACGTCGGCGAAGACGTCGAGAACATAGTCTTAAAACTCCTGCAGGCGGCCGACTACGACGCCGAGCGCGCGCAGAGGGGCATCATCTACATAGACGAGATAGACAAGATAAGCAGGAAGTCCGAGAACCCGTCCATCACCCGCGACGTATCCGGCGAGGGCGTGCAGCAGGCGCTCCTCAAGATCATCGAGGGCACGGTGGCGGCAGTACCGCCGCAGGGCGGCAGGAAGCACCCGCACCAGGAGTTCATACAGGTGGACACCACGAACATCCTGTTCATATGCGGCGGCGCGTTCGTCGGGCTTGAGAAGGTCATATCCTCGCGCGGCGGCGACAAGGTCCTGGGCTTCGGCGCCGAGGTCAAGTCCAAGAAGGAGCAGATGCTCGGAGTGGTGCTGGCGCAGGTCCAGCCTGAGGACCTTTTGAAGTTCGGTATGATACCGGAGTTCGTAGGCCGCATACCCGTGCTTGCCACCCTTGAGGAGCTTGACGAAGAGGCGCTGGTGCGGATACTCACCGAGCCGAAGAACTCGCTCATCAAGCAGTACCAGAAGCTCCTTACGATGGAGGGCGTCAAGCTTCGCTTCACCGAGGGCGCGCTCAAGGCCATCGCCAAGAAGGCCGTCTCCCGCAAGACCGGGGCCAGAGGCCTTCGCGCCATACTTGAAGACGTGATGCTCGACCTCATGTACGACGTGCCGTCACAGAGCAACGTCAAGGAGGTCATCATCAACGAAGAGGTGATACGCGAACCACGAGTCGCCTATCATGATATACGAGAAAGAACCGGAGAAAGAGAAAGAGGCGTCGTAGGGATACTCTTAAGTTTGTCATTGCGAGCGCAGCGTGGCAATCTCAGTTCGTTTCTCGCAGTTACAACCAATAAACATCTCGAAGGGCGGCAGCGATGCCGCCCTTTTTGCTTGACCTGCTCTTATAATATATATTAATATGTTTTAATCAAAATTTGGGCAATCTTCAAGAAGCACGCAATACCCTGTCGAGTGGGCTTCAAAGATTGCTTAAATCTCAAAAAGCCCGTCATTGTTTCCAATGATGGGTTTTTATTTGCAGTTAATTTTTCTGCTTTTCTTAAGAGCGGAAAATACGATTTTGAAAGGAGGAATAACGTGGCATATGACTTGACTTTTATGCCCGGCGACGATATCGGAACTGCGTGCGCATTACCTCCCCCATTGTAGTTGATACAATCTCGCCGTCCTGTTTCTTCATGTAAAAAAAGCAAATAAAATCTAACTCGTCAGACAGCGTTATTAATGGATTAATTTTAACCTTGATAAAGGAGTTACATTATGCGGAAAATATTCAGAATTGGGTCAGCAACATTCATGATTCTATTAGTATCTGCGTTAGCGTTTTCGCAATCGAACGCAGACAGAAAGACTTCAGTTATTAATCTCGGTAATGGTACGAATATCGCAGTTACAACTGATTTTTCTCCGTCCGATGGGATTGGTGATATTTGCGGAAAAACACTATATTTTTCTGGAATGAGTGAGAATAATACACGTATATTCAATAGCGATGGTACGGGCGAATACGTCAATGATTGTCAGCCTGGACAAAACAAGGGAAACTTTCAGTGGGGTTTTGTGCTATCGGACTCTGACAAATCACAATTGAAAATTAAGACATTCTTGGATTGGGGATGGGGTGTAAAGTCTGACAATAAAGCTGCTGAAATCATGATGCGCTTCAGTGGCGGTTGTGCAGACGGCGATGTAGAGCATGGGATAATAGGCGTCAATAACGGCAAGGTAGTGCAAGGTATGGGATATGGATACGCCGAAAAGTAGTTTTCCCACAGCGCAAGCAAGGCAAAGCATAGAAGTACCGGCAAATTTGCATTTACAAAGGAGGCTGTAATGCTTGGTTATGTTAGACATTTGATACTGGCTTCGGCGATATTCTGTATGCTGTGCGGTTCGACTCTGGCGGGTGAGGCGCAAACGTCGCGGAGTGCCGAAAGTTGGCATGACGAACTCACTATCAAGGAGGTTGTCAGCGGTAAGATAACTCCATATAACGGTCACGAAACAAACATTCCAGGAGACGTAATAGCCAGCAAAATGAGTTCCCAGGCCGATGCTCAGGCACTATGGGGCTCGCAGGGAGGCACCGTCACCTCATACACGGGTTGCGGAGAATGTGGTGTTGGGTCAAGCATTACGGTTGTAGTGGAATACAGCTCTGTTATCGACACCCATGTTTTCAAGAGAGATAAGTGAGTAGCCGACAAACACTCAGGTTATATATTTGAACATTTTGGAAGGCGGCCTGAAAAGGCCGCCTTTTCTATTCACACTATGCGCGTGCGGCCCTTCCATCGCTTAGCTCTTCGCGTATCGCCTCAAGCATCGTGGTGATTACGGAGGGGTCGAAGTCCTGGGTAAGGTGGGGCAGGATGTCCGGCTCCGGTAGGTGGCCCTTGATCTCTTTTTCAAGCACGGCGCAGAACGCATCCATGATGTTGTTGTCGAACTGCGTGCCGAGGCAGCGCCGTAGCTCGTCTATCGCCACATGCAGGTCGAGTTTTTTCCTGTACGGTCTGTCCTGCGTCATCGCATCGAAAGAGTCGGCAAGCGTGAGTATCTTTGCCCCGTCGCTGAGGGACGAACTGGTTATCGCGTCCGGGTAGCCCTTGCCGTCCAGTCTTTCGTGGTGGTGCCTTATGGTGTCCACCACGTCCTTCCAGGGGAACTTTATCTTGGATAGTATATTGTAGGAAAGCGCCGGATGTCTCTTTATCTCGACTACCTCCTCCGGCGTGAACGGGGTCTGCTTCTTCAGAAGCTCGTCGCTGATTATTATCTTGCCCACGTCATGCAATAGCCCGGCGATGTAAATACCTTCGGTGTCCATCTCGTTCCAGCCGAGTTCCTTCGCTATAGCCACTACGTACTTTGCGACACGCGAGGAGTGGTTCTTGGTGTAAACGTCCTTCGCGTCGATAGCGGCGGCGAATGCCTGTATCGTGTCGTTGTATATTACCCGCATCTCCTCGTAGAGTTTTTTGTTTTCGTCGAGCTTCTCGGTGAGGTGCGCGAAGAGGTTGTGGTTCTGGAGCGTGATGGCTATCTGGCTGGCGATTACTTTAAGAAGCTCGCAGTCTCCCTTGTTGTAGGGCTCGCCGGTGAACTTCCCGGAAAGGGCGATCAGCCCTACCAGCCCGTCACGCGCAAACAAAGGCATGAGCAGCTCGGCCCCTGCCTTCTCAAGCTTTGCATGAAAATCGCCTCCGGGTCGGTCGGCGGCTCCTGCCTTAAACGGCCTGTTCCTGTATTTTGCAAGGCCCTCCGGGTCCGCCTTTGACGCGCGCAACCCTTTAAAGCCCCTGCTGGCGAGGGGTACCAGGGTCTGCCTGGCCTTGTCGAATGAAAACAGCGCCCCTCCATGCGCGAGGAACGTCCCCATCGTCACATGGAGGACGGTGCGCATCTTCTTTTTGAAATCCTCGGACGACGCAGTCTCCTCGCCCAGGTCCGCGAGCGCCGCGATACTATAGAGTACCTTGTCGAGCTTCTTCATCCTAATGTGCCCTCAGGTGTGAAAGCGCATCATCTTCGCTGGCGAATACCTTCATATACTTTGAGAGGCCAAGCATCTCAAACGTCTCGGAATGCAGCTTGCTCAGGTTCGTGAAGCAGAGCGTGCCGTCCGTACCCTTTACCTTCTCTATCACTCCAAGCAGGATGGAGATGCCTATGCTGTTTATAAGCTCAATGCCGTTCAGGTTAAGGACGATCTTCCTGATGCCCTTTGCGATGCAGGCATCGCATTCCTTCTCAAGCCCCTCTGCGGCCAGGTTGTTCAGGTAGCCTTGCGGGTAGAGTATCGCGACGTCCCCGGAAATTTTGGATTCCACGTTGAATTTTGTCATTAGTCCTTTTCCCCTAGAACAGTTGATTTCAGTCATGGTTCTCTTTTACTGACTTGATATTTTTCAGAAGCACGAGCCGCGCGCGCGAGCCCGCCCTTTCCACCTTAAGCCCGTCAGTATATCCGCTGATAAGCTTCAGGCCATAACCCCGCATGCGGGGCGTGCCACCATCTTCCGCGTCTTCAGGCTTTTCAGCCGGGCCTCCAAGCTCGAACGACTTGCCGCCCTGGCTCTCCACGCACACCTCGATCCTGCCGTCCTTAACAGTGCAGGTGAGGAACACCTTCTTCTCATGGCTGCCGCTGTGCTCCATCGCATTTATGCATGCCTCGATCACCGCTAGCTGTAGCCTGTCCGCCTCATCGGAGCCCATCTTCGCGTTCTCTGCCATCTGCCTCACGGCCTTCGCGGCCACAAGCTCGGCCTCCGGCACGTCCGAAGGTATCACCACCTCGAAACGCATTGGCGCCTCGCCCTCAGGCCCGAAACGTCTGAGTATCATGTCCTCGCGGACGATCTCAGACGCCCTGCCCTCCACCTCGATCATATAACGGGCGCGTATGGAATCCTGCAGCACCGTATCTTCCGCAATCGATATTGCCGCACCCGCTCTTACAAATCCCGCCAGTACAAGCCCGTCCAGAATAGTCTCGACTTTTTCCTCGGCTATTCCAAGGGCACTAAAGAGTCTCTTCGGGTCGTTGGAAATATCTTGCGTTTCAACCAGGTGCATCATCAACTCCAGGGCTGGCCTGATCATAAGACGGCTTCCCATCTGCCCGCCTAGTACCGATGCAAGATAAGTCGCGGTATCTCCCTCGGCAACGTCATGTGCATAGCATTCACGGAAGTTCTCAGGCGTCGCCGAGTCGCGTTTCATCACATGTATCGCGTTGGCAATGTTTTTGATATAGCTCGGGTTCCCACACGTATACTTCATCAGCTCCCTGGCCTCGCCCGGCACGTCTATCCCGTACATTGAGCAATCGTCCTTAAAGAGCGCGAAGGCCGAGTCTTCGGCCAGACCATGCAAAGCAAGCCTGCTTGCGAGACCTGGCGAAATGCCTTCTTCTGAGTGGCATGCAAGAATGTAGGAACAACCCGCCGCGTCCATAAGCTCCGTGAAGATGTTCGAGGCAAACGGGGTGTCTCCGGGATTGTTCTCATAAAGGCCGTTTGAAAGATGGAAATCGTCCAGCATGACGACAACACGCAAACCTAACTTTTCCGCTACCACCGCAGGCGCTGAGAGCGCCGCATTTATCATGGAATGAAAATCGCCTTCTCTCGCCGATGCGTCGAAATCCTCTGCAAGCTCATGCAGGAATGCAAGCTTCTGGCCGGTAGCCTTGTTCATTATTTTCTGGAGCGGGATCGTGAGGTTCGCGGCAAGTGATTCATCATGCTTATAGCAGGCGACCGTCTGCCTGACGAGCCTGGCAAAGATATCTTTTGCGAAAGCGGAGCCTTTGAGAGAGGGGGATTGGAAACGGTAGTAGAATGGAACAGGGCCTTCAAGGTTTTTAAAAAGAGTCCGGTGCAGATGGCGCAGAAGCGCCGTCTTGCCTATGCCCCTTTGTCCGGTGAGGAGGATGCTTCCGGCAATACTACTCCCGCCGGAAAGACTCTTTAAAAAGCCGAGTTCCTCTTCCCTGCCCCTGAACTTGTCCTTTGGGATATTGCTGAAAGGCAAGGCTTAACCTCTCGTTTTTTGTTTGGATTGTGTATTGCAGTATATCAAAAAATACACACCAAGACAAACCTTTACTTTCTTTTAAAAAAAGAAAGTAAACAAAGAAAAATAAAAGTTTTTGGCGTTACCTTTTTCCAAAAAAGTAACGGTCTAACATACTCCACATGTTTTGCATTTCTTGGTATTACACCGGGTAGATAGTACACCCGTCTTCGACTTTACGTTTTCCTTCCACAGATATTCCCGTTTAATCTTTGTATCAATGAAGTCCCACGGAAATAACTCGTCGCGCTCGCGCGTGCGCCCGGCATAGAACTCCATGGACAGCCCTTCAGACGCAAATGCCTTCGTCCAGTTTCCGCCGTTTTCTGCTGCCGCCAGCACCACCTTCGAGAGCCGTCTGTCGCCGCGTGAGAGTGCGCCCTGGATATATGCATGCTTCGGTGCATCGTTGATGACGTCAATGTTCGATACGCCCTTAAGCTGCGCCTTGATATGTTTTATCTTCTTGTTCAGCGAACCGACGTCGTCCATAGGCACCCACTGGAACGGCGTCCAGGGTTTTGGTATGAAGCAGTTGATACTGAGGGTAAGGCGGCCCATCCTGCCCTTCTTCCTTGCCGCTTCAAGCTGTGCCTCGCCCGCCTTCTTCGCAAGGACCACTATCGCATCCACGTCCTCGTCCGTCTCCGTCGGCAGGCCCACCATGAAGTAGAGCTTTATGTTGAGGATATTGCCGTCCACCAGCATACGCACCGCGTCCAGTATCTGGGCCTCGGTAATGTTCTTGTTTATCACGGCGCGGAGCCGCTCGGAGCCCGCCTCGGGCGCGATGGCTACAGTGCGGTTGCCCTTCGCCACAAGGCTCACAAGCTCAGGCGTTAGGGAGTCCGCACGCAGGGAGGACGCGGAAAAGTTCACGTCCATGTCCACAAGCCGTCCGGAGAGCGCCGCTACCTCCGGGTAATCGGATACCGCCGCTCCCACCAGTCCTATCTTGCCTGTTCTGCCTTTCGCGTCTTCTATAATTGCCATCACCCGCTCAAGGCCGACTGCCCTCGGCGGACGGTAGAGGTAGCCCGCCATGCAGAACCGGCAGTGCCGACCGCAGCCGCGCGACACCTCGACCATGAACATGTTCGAGAACTCGGTATTGGGTGTAAGTATCATGCTGTGCGCTGGCCGGGCGTCGATGTCTTTTACGTACCGGCGTGTTATCTTGTCCGTGACGGCTCCGACAGGGCGAAAGGATACGAGGCTGCCGTCCGGCGAATAGGATGGTTCATAAAGCGACGGTATATAAATCCCGGGTATCGCTGAAAGTCTGTTTAACAGATCTTTGCGGGGAAGGTGCTTGTGTTCCTCATAGGCGTCGAGGAGCTCCGTCAATACGTCCTCGGCCTCGCCTATGACGACGAGGTCGAAGAAATCCGCGATTGGTTCTGGGTTGAAAAAGGTGCAGATACCGCCGAGGATTACGAGGGGATAGCCGTCGCCCCGGTCCCGGGACATGGGGGGCATGCCCGAGAGCCGGAGCGTTTCGGCGACGTTTGAATAATCGTTCTCAAAGGAGACCGAGAAGGCCGCAATATCAAAGTTTGAAACCGGGGTCTGCGACTCCATCGCAAACAGGGGCGTCCGGTTTTTCCTGAATGCATCCCTCTCTGCCTCATCCGGGAGGAACACCCTTTCGGCAAGCGCGTCCTTTCTCCCGTTTATTATCCGGTATACGGTCTGGAACCCCAGGCTGGACATACCCACGTAATATGTGTTTGGATAGACCAGTGCGACTGTTGTACGGCCGCCGCGCGGCTTTATCACCGCGCCCCGCTCTTCCTTCAGCAGGGCCCTAGCCCTCGCCTTTGGGTCCTTTCCGTCTTTTCGCTGCACCTTATGCCTTAGTCCGCCTGCCTCCTGAGGAAGGTCGGCACGTCAAGCTCGTCGTCGTCGTCAATTCCAAGGGACTCGTTCCTGAAATCCATGCCAGCCGCCTTCCTGAGGTACGTGGGCTTGTCCACCGTCTTCTCCATGAATGCCTTGAGGTTTGCGGCCTTGCCGAGGATCTTCTCCTCGCCTATGGAAAGCTCAGCGACCTCATGTGCGGGAGGCGCGTGGTATCCGGCATGTACCGGTATGCCGACGTTAATAGCCTTGTGTACCGGCTTCTCGTCGAGCCTCACCGCCTGAGAGACGGCGTTGAGCTCGAAGCCTGTGGCAATCACCGTCACACAGACCTCATCTTCCATCAGTTCGTTGATGACGGAACCGAAGATGATGTTCGCATCCTCGTCGGCCGCTTCCTGGATTATGCTGGATGCCTCGATTACCTCGGTCATCGTAAGGTCCGGGCCGCCAGTTATGTTGATGAGGACACCCCTTGCGCCGTCTATGGTGCCTTCCTCTAGCAGCGGGCTCGATATCGCCTTTTGCGCCGCCTCAATGGCCCTGTTGTCGCCCGTGGCGACGCCGGTGCCCATGACCGCCCTGCCCATCGAGGACATGACAGTCTTGACGTCGGCGAAGTCTAGGTTGATGTAGCCGTTCATCATGATGACGTCGGATATGCCCTGCACCGCCTGCCTGAGCACGTCGTCGACGATGGTGAACGCCTGCTTGAACGGCGTGCGCTTGTCGATTACACCCAGCAGCCTCTGGTTCGGTATCGTGATGATGGTATCGACGGCCTTCTTCAATTCGTCCAGGCCGTGTTCCGCCTGGCGCATCCTCTGCTTGCCTTCGAACATGAACGGCTTGGTCACGACCGCGACCGTGAGCGCGCCCATCTCGCGTGCTATCTGGGCGATCACCGGGGCCGCGCCAGTACCGGTACCGCCGCCCATGCCGCAGGTCACGAAGACCATGTCGGCTCCTGTCAGCGCTTCGCGGATCGTGTCCACGTCCTCCTGGGCCGCGTGGCGTCCGACTGTCGGGTTTGCACCTGCACCAAGCCCTCGGGTCAGCTGCGCGCCAATCTGGATCTTCTGCGACGCAAGCGACCTCTCCAGCGACTGCAGGTCCGTGTTGGCCGTGATGAACTCCACCCCAGTCAACCCTGCGGCTATCATCGTGTTGACTGCGTTTCCGCCGCCCCCGCCTACACCGATTACCTTGATGTTGGCGCTCCTTCTGGTTTCTTCGCAGAACTCAAGCATCAATGCCCCCTTTCATTGAGTGTGGAGCAACCGCCCCCGGCCACCCCAGTTAACTTAAAAAAATCCTTCCATCCATTCCTTCATACGGTTAAAAACCTTAGTAAATAGGTTGCCATCCGAAATCCTTCTTACCTTACCCGACCCGGCCTGCTGTGCCCCGAAAAGCACCAGCCCGACGCCGGTCGCATACATAGGTGAGTTCACTACATCAACCAGGCCACCGATGTTCATCGGAAGCCCGCGCCTTGCCGGAAGCTCCATCACGCGCTCTGCCGCCTCGGGTATGCCTTCCAGTATCGATGTTCCGCCTGTTACCACAACGCCAGACGCGACGCGCTCCTCGAAGCCGGTCTTCCTAAGCTCCTTCAGTACCAGACCGAATATCTCCTCGACCCTTGGCTCTATTATCTCTGACAGCACCTGGCGTGAAAGCACCCTCGGCGGGCGGCCTCCGACGCTTGCGACCTCTATGGTCTCGTCGTCCCTGACAAGCATCGTCATGGCGCATCCGTACTTCTTCTTTATCTTCTCCGCCTCGGAGGACGGCGTCCTCAGTCCGACTGCAATGTCGTTCGTAAGGTGGTTGCCGCCTATGCCCAGCACTGCCGTGTGCCATATACCGCCTTCAAGGAATATGGCAATATCCGTGGTGCCGCCGCCGACGTCAATGACTGCTACCCCAAGCTCCTTCTCATCCTGGCTCAAGACGGAATAGCTTGACGCAAGCGGCTCGAGTACGATGTCCAGCACGTCGAGGCCGGCGCGGTTACAGCTCTTCACGATGTTCTGGGCGGATGTGACCGCGCCCGTTATGATGTGCACCTCAGCCTCGAGCCTGACCCCGCTCATGCCGAGCGGCTCCTTTATGCCGTCCTGGTCGTCTATGGTGAACTCCTGCGGAAGAACATGCAGCACCTCCCTGTCCATCGGGATCGCAACCGCCTTTGCCGCATCTATCACGCGCTCCACGTCCGCCTTTGATATCTCGCGGTCCTTGATCGCTATCACGCCTCGGCTGTTGAAGCTCTTTATGTGGTTGCCCGCGATGCCGGTGTAGACCGCGTTTATCTCCACTCCGGCCATCAGCTCGGCCTCCTCAACCGCCTTCTTTATGGACTCGACGGTACTCTCGATGTTAACTACAACGCCCTTCCGAAGGCCGCGCGACGGGTGGCTGCCGATGCCTATTATGTCGACCCGGCCGTCCTCTTTCACCTCGCCCACTATCGCGCATATCTTGGTGGTGCCTATGTCAAGCCCTACGATTATGTTATCGTGCTTGCCCAACTATCCGCCCCCCTTCCACCTCGGAATTGCCGTTGCCGTCTGTAGCCGCGCCCCCGTTTTTTACTATGACCTTGCCCGGAAACCGCAGATCTATCATGGTTGGCCTCACCCCTCGTTTCTGCATGTCCCCCGATATCTCCGCAAGCCTGCATACCTTCTCCGCGAAACCATCCTTGCCGACCATGACCCTTGCGCCGTTGAGTATCAGGCTCGGTGAGCCGTCAGCTTCTATGGCTGCCCTCGCCCCTGCAAGCCTCTCGGACGGCTCCGCCTTTGCGACTGTCAATAGCTCCAGCGCCGCTTTCAGCGTGCCGGCTGTTGTCCCGTCCACCAGCCTCAGGCCATGCGCCGAAGGATATGCCACGACCGGCAGGAACTCCCAACCGCTGCCCGGTATCCTGGCCATCGCGATGCCGTCCCCGTCTATGAGGTAATTGCCGGAACCTGTCGCCACGACGGCTGCTGGCTTCCTCTCTATAACCTCCAGCCTCACAGTTCCCGGAAAGTCCCGCCTGGCGACAATAGATTTGATCCACGGGTGCTGCATACCCTTCTCTACTGCCTGTTTCATGTCGTATTTCAATATTCCAGTCCCCTTCGGGTCGCCCAGGTAAACCAGAAAATCCTCGCTCCGCACATACTTGAGGCCAGTTACCTTGACCTGCTTAACAGAGAGGAACGGGAGCGCGGACACATACCTGTACGCTGCGTTTGCCGCAAGCGGTATGGCTACTATTGCGCCTACCACGGCCGCAATCAGCAAGCATCAGCGGAAGCAGCTTCAGCAGCCGTCTCTTATTAGATATACGTGCCTTGGGCCTTACAGCCTTACCGCGCATCTCTTTTAAATGCTCCCATAAGTATTGTTTCGACAAGCCCTGGGAAATCTATCCCTACGGCTGCCGCCGCCTTCGGTAGAAGGCTGGTGCCGGTCATCCCGGGCAGCGTGTTCATCTCAAGCACGTAAGGATTGCCCTCTTTATCGAGTCTGAAATCGACGCGCCCGACGCTGTGGCCTTGCAAAAGGTTGAACACGTCCAAGGCCATACCCTGAAGCTTCTCCCGGGTCTTTTCGTCTACTTCCGCAGGGCAGACATATATCGTATCGTGGGACTCGTACTTTGCCTCAAAGTCGTACACGCCCTTCGGTGTTACTATCTCCACCAGCGGGAGCTTCCGGCCGTCGAGTATCCCCGCCGTTATCTCACGGCCCTCGATGAACTTTTCAAGCAGCACTTCGCGGTCGTGCTTAAACGCCTGCTCGATTGCAGGCAACAGGTCCTTCTCCTCGTAAACGAAGCTCATGCCTATGGTCGAGCCAAGCGTGGACGGCTTTACCACCAGCGGGTATCCGATGCATTCGGCCATTGTGTTCTTCGGGTCGAACCTGTCCTTCCAGAGCGTCACAAACTCGGCGGTCGGTATACCGTGATATTTGAGAAGTTTTTTGGTGACGGACTTGTCCATCGCAAGTGCGGAACCCGCCACACCCGAGCCGGTGTAGGGTATACCCATTATCTCGAGCAGCCCCTGTATCGTCCCGTCCTCTCCGTATCGGCCGTGGAGCGCAAGGAACACGACATCGGGCGATACATTGCGTATCTCGTCTATGACACCGGGGCCGTTGAAGTATATGGGGTGCACGTTGTAGCCGGCCCCCTCGAGGGCGGCCATTACCGCGCCGCCGGAGGTCATGGATACATCCTTCTCGGCCGAGAGGCCGCCCATTATCACGCCAATTTTCTTCTTTGCCAACGCATCGATCATGTCAATTCTACCCCTACTATTTTTATTTCCGGTTCCAGGGTTATGTTAAGCTTGTCCTGGACCGCCTTTATCACCATGTCCATCAGGGCCTTGAAGTCACTCGCGGTAGCGCCGCCCAGGTTTATCAGGAAGTTCGTATGCATCGTGCTCACCTGTGCATGCCCCACCTGCTTCCCCCTCATGCCGGCCATGTCAATCAGTTTCCAGGCAGAGTATCCGGGCGGGTTCTTGAACGTGGAGCCCGCGCTCCTGACTCCTGCCGGCTGAGTCGCCTTGCGCATTCTGATATTCGCAGCAACCTTCTCCTTCACCTCTTCCTTGGGCCAGGGCAGCACCGCGAAGGATGAATCCGCGACAACCGAATCCGCCGGTATCCCGGTGCGCCTGTATTGCATATCAAGCTCAGACGGCATCTTTTTCTCGATTGTCCCGTCCTTGCCTATGACCGTCACGGAAGTGAGCACATCCTTCATCTCTGCCTCTTTGGTGCCCGCGTTCATCGAGATGGCACCACCGACGGTGCCCGGTATCCCGGCCAGAAACTCAAGCCCGGTCAGCCCGTTTTCGGTGCAGTACGAAACCAGCCTCGGGAGCATGACGCCCGCGCCCGCATGCACCTGTGAGGTGCCTGCTCCGCCGTGCTGGAGTTCAAGCCAGTCGAGCTTCTTCATGTTTATGACCAGTCCGGGTATCCCCCCGTCCAGCACCAGTATGTTCGTCCCGTTCCCGAGATAAAAAACCGGGACGCCGTTCTTGTTCGCAATGCCTGTCAGCCTTGCCAGTTCTTCCATGCTCTCAGGGTAGGCCATCGCCTCTGCGGGTCCGCCGATCCCGAGTGATGTATGCTTCGACATCGGCTCGGAAAGCCTGACCTCACCGGCAAACCCGGCGTCCTTAAGGACGGCCTCAGGCCTCATGTTCCTTCAACCTGCCAAGCACCGCCTCGCCGACCTTCCAGACGTCGCCCGCACCAAGCGTTATCAAAATGTCGCCCGGCTCGACGTTCTTCGCTACCCAGTCCACGACTTCTGCCGGGTCCTCGATGAGCGTGGCGTCCTTGTGTCCGCGGCTCTTGATGCCGTCGAGCAGCATCTTCGCTGAAACGCCCTCGATGGGCTTCTCGCCTGCCGGGTATATATCCATCACCACCAGCCTGTCGGCCTGGTTGAACGCGGTGAAAAACTCCTTCATCAGGTCGCGGGTGCGAGTGTACCTGTGCGGCTGGAACACAACGAAAGTGCGCCTGTCCCAGCCTATCTTCGCGCCCGCAAGCGTAGCCTTTATCTCGGTCGGGTGATGCCCGTAGTCGTCCACCACCATCACGCCGTTCACCTCACCCTTTACGTAGAACCTTCTGTGCAGGCCGCCGAACTCTTTCAGCGCCTCGCGTATGGTGTCCACGTCCATATCAAGCTCAAGCCCCACGGCAATCGCCGCGAGCGCGTTGTATACGCTGTGAAGACCCGGCACCGCAAGCTCGAACATGCCAATGCTCTGTCCCTTGTGGAAGACCTCGAACCGCGAGCCCATGCCTTTAAACTCTATGTCGCGCGCATATGTGTCGGCCTGCGTGGTGAGCCCGTAGGTACTGTACCTTTTCTTGATCTGCGGTATCAGGTCCTGTATGTGCTTCTCGTCCAGGCACAGTATCGCCAGCCCGTAGAACGGTATCTTGTTGATGAATTCCAGGAATGCATCCTTTATCTGTTCTATGCCCCCGGTGTAGTGGTCGAGGTGTTCTTCGTCGATGTTTGTTACGACGGCAATCGTTGGTGAGAGCAGCAGGAAACTTCCATCAGACTCGTCCGCCTCGGCTACGAGGAACTCGCCCTGCCCGAGCTTCGCGCCCGAGCTGAGGCTGTTCAGCTTTCCGCCTATCACGACCGTCGGGTCTATGCCGCCCTTCGCGAGGACCGTAGCAACCATCGATGTAGTTGTGGTCTTGCCGTGCGCGCCCGCAACCGCTATGCCGTATTTCAGG
Organism: Nitrospirota bacterium; assembly: GCA_963845245.1. Taxonomy (GTDB): domain Bacteria; phylum Nitrospirota; class JACRHJ01; order JACRHJ01; family JACRHJ01; genus CAWJRJ01. The sequence continues at coordinate 58,487 of CAWJRJ010000012.1, read as the reverse complement.
CGCATAAGCTCTGCGAGCATCTCTGCGCGCGGTATGACAGGGACCTGTCTTTCCTTGGCCGCTGCATATTCGGGGTTGTCCGCCTTCACCGCAGAGGAAACGACCACGACATGAGCATCGTCCACGTTCTCCGCGCGGTGTCCTATAAATATTGTCGCGCCGAGCGACTCAAGCCTCTGCGTTGTCTCAGAGGCCCGAAGGTCGGACCCGCTCACCTTGTAGTCGAGGTTCAAAAGGACCTCCGCGATGCCGCTCATCCCGACGCCGCCTATCCCAACGAAATGTATATGACGGAATTTCTTGTACAATTTCCTCAGCCTTTCATCAAGCTTTTAACAAGCTGTAATACAGCGCTGGCCGCACCCGGTTTCCCAAGCGCAAGGCACCTGCCGGACATCACGGCCAGCGCGTCATTGTCATCCATAAGACCCTTTATCTCAGAGGCAAGCCTCTCGCCCGTTGCTTCGCCGTCCACAATTACCTTCGCGGCGCCGGACTTCTCAAGAGAACGCGCGTTTGCCACCTGATGGTTGTTCGCAGCGAACGGGTACGGGACCAGCAACGCCGGCTTCCCGAGCGCCGTCAACTCCGCAAGCGTGAGCGCTCCTGATCGGCAGACTACCAGGTCGGCGCATGCATAGGCGCCTGCCATGTCGTATATGAACGGGCTGACCTTAGCCGTAAACCCGGTGCCCGCATATGCGTCCTCCACCATCTTCAGGTCCTTTTCTCCGGTCTGGTGTATGAACTGCATGCTGCCTTCAAGCCCGGCAAGCACTGCAAGGGCGTCGGTCATCCCTTTATTTATTGTATGCGCGCCGCCGCTTCCGCCGAACACCAGTACGGTGAACATACCGTGCTTAAGTCCCCACGCATCAAGCGCCGCGCCTCTGTCTGTCGCAAGCATCCCGCCGCGTATCGGGTTACCGGTGAACACCGACCTGCCTTTCGGGAAAAAACCCGCGGCATCCTCAAACCCGATTGCGACCGCATCCGCTATCTTGCCCAGTATCCTGTTGGTAAGGCCCGGGTATGCATTCTGCTCCTGAATCACAACGGGTATGCCCGTCAGCCTCGCGGCGGCGACTGCGGGGAACGATGCGTACCCGCCCACGCCTATCACGGCCTGCGGTCCAAACTCCCTGATTATCCCGGCCGCCTGGAATATGCCGCCAGGAATGCCTGTCAGTGTCCTTATCTTTTCAGCCATCCCCATACCCTTTAGCCGTCCCGCCTTGATAGTCCTGAGTTTAAATCCTTCTTTTTTTAGTACCCTTGCCTCGATACCCTTCTCGGTGCCGATGAACAGCACCTCGATACCTTCTTTCTGGGCCTCCATCGCAACCGCAACGCCCGGGTACAGATGCCCGCCGGTACCGCCGCCTGCTATCAGAAGCCTTTTCATATTACCTGGCCGCCTGCATGGACGGGCCGCCTTCGCCCCCAACCCGCGAGCCGTTGCCCCTGGCGATGCTCAGGAGCATGCCCACCGAAAGCAGCGCGACGAATATGGACGAGCCTCCGGCACTTATGAACGGAAGCGGCATCCCCTTGTTCGGAAAAAGGCCTGTGGTCACGCCCATGTTTATAATCGACTGCAGCCCAATCATCAGGGTAAGCCCGAACGCGAGGAGGCTGCCGAACCTGTCCTGGCACTTCAGGGCAAGCCTTATGCCGCAAAGCGTAAAGAGCGCGAACAGCAGCGCAACAGCCATTGCTCCCAATAGCCCGAACTCCTCGCCTATCACCGAGAAGATGAAGTCGCTGTGCGGCTCGGGCAGGAACAGGAGCTTCTGCCTGCTCTCGCCAAGCCCAAGACCGGTAAGCCCGCCGCCGCCGAACGCGAGGAAGGACTGTATCGTCTGGAAGCCCTTCCCAAGCGGGTCCTGCCACGGGTCTATATACACCATAAGCCTCTTCAGCCTGAAGCTGACATGCATAAGCTCGTAGTAGAGCACCGGCGTTACAGCAAGCCCCATGTAGAGCATATGCGCGGGCTTCGCCCCTGCCACGAACAGCATGGTTATTATGACTACACCCAAAGCGGCCGCAGTGCCAAGATCAGGCTCTATTACTATAAGCAGCATGAACGCACCCGAGAGCAGCAGGTACGGCCCCAACCCGAACCAGAAGTCGGAAAGCTTGTCGGCGCGCTTCGCAAGCGACGCCGCAACGACCACTATCAGCACAAGCTTCGCAAACTCCGACGGCTGGAACGAAAGTCCGGCGATCCGCACCCACCTCTTCGCACCATTTATCTCCGCCCCTATGCCCGGCACAAGAACAAGCACAAGAAGGATGAACATCACCGCAAGCAACGGGAGCGATATATACTTGAACTTCCTGTAATCCATCTTCCAGGCCACGTACATCGCGACCAGGCCGCCGCCCGCCCATATTGCCTGGCGTTTCAGGAAATAGGCGGAGTCCCCGTAACGCCTCAGCGCCATTACCGAGCTGGCTGAGTAAACCATCAGCAGCCCGAACGCGACGAGTATCAGCGTCGAGAGCAACAACAGCCTGTCTTCCTGTAAGCGCTTAAACATAACTTTTAAGTTGCCGTTTTCTTTGGGTACCTTTCTTTCTCGTAAAAGAAAGGTACGACTAATTAAGTGAATTTACCAGATTCTTGAACTGGCGGCCTCGGTCTTCAAAATCCTTGAACATATCAAAGCTCGCGCACGCGGGCGAAAGCAGTACAACATCGCCGGGTGAGGCGGAATCCCTTGACAGCTTCACGGCATCCGCGAGGGTTGCCGCGAGGACTGTGTCAGTCTGTGCTCCGAGCGCATCGTTCATGACGTCCGCGGCCCTGCCTATAAGTATGAGCTTCTTTACACGCTCCTTTACGACCGGCGCGAGTGGCGCAAAATCGCTGTGCTTGTCAAGCCCTCCCGCGATGAGTATCACCGGCTGCTTGAAGCTCTCAAGCGACTTCTCTACAGCGCCGACGTTGGTCCCCTTCGAGTCGTTGATATAGATTACTCCGTCCAGCTCGCGCACGAACTCCATGCGGTGCTCAAGCCCGGGGAACTCGCGCAGCACCTTTGCAATAACCTCTGGACTGACACCAGCCGAAAGTGATATCGCCGCTGCGGCCATCGCGTTCTCAATGTTGTGCGCGCCCTTTATCATTACCTCTTCCGACGGAATGACCGCGGTATCCTTGCCACCTGACACAGCAGTAACAACGCCATTTTTCAGATACACGCCGTCTTCAACGTTGCTCTTCCTTGAGAACCAGACGACATTGCATGAAGCTCTATCCTTGAGCGCGGCAGTCGGAGGGTCGTCCGCATTCAGTACGAGCACGTCGCCGTCCTTCTGGTTCCTGAACACGGCGGCCTTGGCTTCGGCATATCCTGCCATGTCTGCGTAGCGGTCCAGGTGGTCCTGGGTAATATTCAGTACAGCGGATATCTTCGGACGGAACTCCCTTATCGCCTCAAGCTGGAAGCTCGAAACCTCAGCTACTATGAAGTCCCGACCCGCAAGTCTCTCCGGCTCCTCGGTAAGCGCGTTGCCCAGGTTGCCGCCGACATAAGTCTTCATCCCGGCGGCCTTAAGCATCTCGCCGGTAAGCGACGTGGTGGTGGATTTCCCGTTAGTGCCGGTGATAGCTATGAATGGAGAATTCGAGACGAGGAAGGCAAGTTCGAGTTCGCCGATTATCTCTACGCCGGCCTCACGCGCCTTCGTAAGCGGCGGGACCGTGAGAGGTACGCCGGGCGAGACGACAATGAGGTCAGCCTTTGTAAAAAGCTCGTCCGGGTGGGAACCCAGTACCTTTTGAATGCCTTGCGTGAGGCTATCAGAGAAAGATTTTAACGATTCTTCGGTCTTAGAGTCCGTAACTGTAACGGCGGCCCCAAGCGAATGCAAAAGGTTGGTCGCCCCGACCCCGCTCCTGGCGAGGCCCATTACCGTGATCCGTTTTCCTTTAAAATATCTTGCGGATTTTTCTATCAATATGTCCTTCGCCTCTTCTTGCGGTGAACCTTTTTATGCGCTGCCCTTTTATGAACCTTATAGGAGGCCTTCCTTATGACAGGCTCGTCGTTCGGCGTGTCCGCCATCGCGAGCGTCTGGCCGGTCATTGCCAGCTCGAAGCCCTTGTCCAAAAGTTTCTTCGTGTCGCCCCACAGGTCCTGGCTCTTAAGCACCGCGACAATCAGCCTGGTGTTGCTGCAGTACGCCTCGCCGACGTAGCAGTGGCGCGCCGCAACGGTGTAGCCGGTCTTGCCCGCGCCTGCCCCGTCGTAGAACCACAGCAGCTTGTTGTGGTTCTTTAACAACATCCTCTCCTTCTCGCCCATGTTCAGCGTGGCGAACTTGGTGGAGGAAATTGTCATGAACCTCTCGCTCCTCATCGCATACCGCAGTATCAGTGCCAAGTCATAAGCGGTGGTGTAATGGTCGTCCGCGGGAAGCCCGCTCGCGTTCCTGAAGTTTGAATTCAGCGCTCCGATCTCGTGTGCCTTGTCGGTCATCATTTTTGCGAATGCGGGCTCGCTTCCCCCGACGCCTTCCGCGATCGCAGCGGCGCTGTCGTTCGCGCTTTTCAGGAGCATAGAGTAAAGCAGCGCCTCGACCGTAACCTCGTCGCCGGGGCGGAGGTACACCTTGGACGGAGACATCAACGAAGCGTACTTGCTGACCTTGAACACGTCCGTCGGCTTCGTCCTCTCCATGGCGACTATGGCAGTCATCACCTTGGTGGTGGATGCCGGCTGGAGTTTCATGTCCATGTTCCTTGAGATTATGACCTTGCCTGTCTCGGCGTCCATCACGACCGCCGCCTTTGCCGACACCGAAAAGTCGTCGTCCTCGGCAAACGCAAAGTTTGCGGCTAATGATGTAAGGAGAAGTGCGCTTAAAAGACATAAGAAAACTTTTTTCATTTTGTGCTCCCTGATGCTAGCGAAGTTTAAGGGTGCTGAGCCCGACAAGTGCCAGTATTATGCCTACAAGCCAGAACCGCACGATAACCTTGGACTCGGCCCATCCTATCTGCTCAAAGTGATGGTGTACCGGCGCCATCCGGAATATCCGCTTGCCCCGGCTTTTAAACGATGCGACCTGAAAAATAACCGAGAGCGCCTCTACCACGAATATACCTCCCACTATGACAAGTATCATCTCGTGCTTGGTAAGGATCGCAAGCATGCCGAGCGCACCACCCAGCGACAGGCTCCCGACGTCGCCCATGAACACTTCGGCCGGGTGCGAGTTGTACCAGAGGAAGCCAAGGCTAGCCCCCATGAGCGCGCCGCAGAAAACAGTAAGCTCACCTGTACCGGGCAGGTACATCACCTGCAGATAGCTTGCGAACACCTTGTTGCCGGTTACGTATACCAGAAGTGCGTTCGCGGTCGCGGCTATTCCGACCAGCCCGATTGCAAGCCCGTCAAGGCCGTCGGTCAGGTTTACTGCATTCGACGAACCGACCAGGACCAGCACCACGAACGGCACATAGAACCATGCCAGGTTGATTATCCAGGACTTGAAAAACGGTATCGACAGCATCGTCTTGTACGGGTCGAGCGGGTTGAAATAAAGCGCAAGCCCGATGCACAAACTTATCAGTACCTGCCAGCCGAATTTGTACCGCGCCTTCAGGCCTTCGGACTTCTTGCGGACGACCTTCAGGTAGTCGTCGTAAAACCCGACCGCGCCGAAACAAAGCGTTGCCGCTATTACAAGCCATACGTAGATATTCTGCAGGTCTGACCATAGCAGCGTAGGAATGACGACCGCCATCAGTATCAGTATCCCGCCCATCGTGGGAGTGCCGGCCTTGCAGAGGTGAGTCTCAGGTCCGTCGCACCTGACCTGCTGGCCCACCTTCAACTCCCGAAGCTTCCTGATCACAGCGGGGCCGAATATAAAGCTTATAAGAAGCGCAGTCAAAATCGCGGACGCAAAACGGAACGTGATATACCTGAACACGTTGAACACGTGGTATTGTTCGTGCAATGGATAAAGCAGGTGATACAGCATCAGGCCACCAGTCTCCTTGACCTCAAGATTTCAATGATCCTCTCCATCTTCATGGAGCGGGAACCCTTTACAAGTATGTTGTCGCCGTGCCTCATCTTTTCGGAGAGCACGGCAGCCGCCTCTTCCGCGCCGGATACGATGATGATCCTGCCCTCTTCCATGCCGGCCTCGGCCGCCCCGCGCGCGGTATCCTGCGCATGTGAGCCTACAAGCACCAGAAGGGCCAGCCCCTCTGCGCCGGCAAGCCGTCCTACGTCAAAGTGCGACTTTGCCGCCGTAGAACCAAGTTCCAGCATATCTCCTAGCACGGCTATCTTCCTTGCTTCCTTTACCGACGCGAGCGCGGTGAGTGCAGCAGCCATCGAGGCGGGGTTTGCGTTGTATGCGTCGTTTATTACCCTGGCCCCGCCTATCTCCATCGTCTCCATACGCATCTTGACCGGCCTGAACTTCTCCAGACCTTCCTTGACCTCTGCGACTGACAGGCCGGCGGCCCAGGCCGCAGCGGCGGCGGCAAGCGCGTTATAGACGTTATGCACACCTATGACCGGAAGGTTCACATCAACCGCGCCGGCCGGGGTTATAAGCCTGAAGCCAATGCCTTCCTCGGACTCTTCAATCCCGGATGCGGTAACCGACGCGCCGGCCAGGAGACCATAAGACACGAGCCTTTCACCGTTTGTATCGGCCAGTAACTTAAGGAAGCGGTCATCGATATTCAATACAGCCTTGCCGTCCTTTGGCAGTCCATCTATGAGTTCGGCTTTCGCGCGGGCGACACCTTCGATACTCCCGAGTTTCTCCAGGTGGCCGGGACCTATGTTGGTAATCACGCCTATCGATGGCCGGGCTATCTCGGCAAGCCTCTTGATCTCTCCGAATCCGCTCATGCCCATCTCAACCACCGATGCCCAGTGCGAACCGTCCAGCCTCAGGAGCGTCAGAGGCACACCGATCTCGTTGTTTAAGTTGCCCTCGTTTTTTAGGACAGGCCCGCGCAAGGACAGTATAGAGGCCAGCATCTCCTTCGTGGTGGTCTTGCCGTTCGTGCCTGTGATGCCGACCACCAGAAGGTTTTCCATTTTCGCTCTTATGTAAGCGGCTATATCCTGAAGTGCCCGCAATGTATCGGGCACCTCTATTAAGTGCTTGCCCTTTAACTTTGTGATCTCCCGCCCGGATTGACAGACCGCGCAAACGGCTCCTTTCTCGAACGCCGCTTCCATGAAATCGTGGCCGTCGAAGTTTCCGCCCACCAGCGGGACAAACAGCTCTCCCACGCCTATTGTGCGGGTGTCCGTAGAAATACGCGTAAATGAACCCGGACACGAGGGAGATGCCTTCCCCCCGGTCGCCGCTATGATATCCTTAAGGCTGAACATCCTGCATCCCTATGCGCATTTTAGCCTCTTGAGTACCGACTGCCTCGCAGATTCCCTGTCGTCGAAATGGAACTTGCGTTCCCCGATTATCTGGTAGTCCTCGTGGCCCTTCCCGGCTATAAGTACGGTATCATCTGGCCTTGCTGCGCCTATGGCGAAATCTATCGACTCCGCCCTGTCTTCCAGTATGAAGTAGCCATCGCCCTTGGACTTCGAGCCTTCCTCGATAATTCCGGCCTCGGCCTGAGCGAGTATCTCGTTTGGCGGCTCGGTGCGCGGGTTGTCCGAGGTGAGGACTACCATGTCCGACAGTCGTGCGGCGACTCTGCCCATGAGCGGCCTCTTTGTCTTGTCGCGGTCTCCGCCGCACCCGAATACGGTGATCAGCCTACCCTTCGTAAACTCCCTCGCGGTAACCAGTACCCTCTCCAGCGCGTCCTCGGTATGCGCATAGTCCACAAGCACCACGAAGTCCTGACCCGCATCTATCTTCTCCAGGCGGCCGGGCACCTCGCGCATACCGGCAATGCCGGATGCAACCTCGGAAGGGCTTATACCTGCCGCGATACATGCGCCTGCGGCGGCTAGTATGTTGTACACGTTATGCCTTCCGACGAGAGGGGAAATTATCTTTACCACCCCTTCAGGAGTATCCATAACAAACGAAAGGCCTGACGGGCCCAGGTTAATGTCAGTCGCGCGGATATCCGCTCTTTCATTTATTGCGTAGGTAAGGGTCCGGCCTTTGGAGCTTGACGCAAGGTCGACACCGCGCGGGTCGTCCAGGTTTATGATATTTGCCCCATCATACCCCGTGAAAAGCTCCTTCTTTGCCGAGTAGTATTCATCCATGGTCCCGTGGAAATCCAGATGGTCCTGCGTAAAGTTCGTGAACACCTTTACCGCGAATTCGCAGCCCGCTATCCTGTCAAGCGATACTGCGTGCGACGAGACCTCAAGCACGGCAAATCCTGCTCCGGCTTCTACCATCCTATTCAGGTACTCCTGAAGATCAACTGACTCCGGTGTTGTGTTCGGCGCGTCGATTTTTTCCTCGCCGAGCACATAGCTGATCGTCCCCAACAGCCCTGCCTTGCCTCCGGCGCTCTCTATAACGGACTTTATCAGATACGATGTCGTCGTCTTCCCGTTGGTGCCGGTGATACCTATCAGCTTCAGCCTTGAAGAAGGATGGCCATGCAGGTTAGCAGCGGCCAACGCCATGGCGCGCCTTGCGTCCGGAACGCGTATATAGGTGACACCGTTTGACCTTGGCCCTTCGTAGTCCTGGTGGAGCACCGCCACGGCACCTTTTTCTACAGCCATCTCTATAAATATGTTCCCATCGGCCTTCACGCCCTTTACCGCCGCAAAGATGCATCCGGCAATGGCCTTTCTGGAATCATAAACAACGTTGGACACATCGATGCCTGCATTGCCCTCGATTTTCAGTACTTCTATATTTTTCAATAAATCATTTAATTTCATCTGCCGGTTTCCACCAGTATGGTCTGTTCCGGGAGCCTTGAAGGTACCCTCATGTAAGTCAGCGTCTTCTCCACTATGTTCTTGAACGCCGGCGCGGCAACCAGCCCGCCGTAATACTGCCCCCTGGGCTCGTTCACGACTACAATCGCGGAAATCCTTGGGTCTTCCGCCGGTGCGAAGCCCACAAAGGAACCTATGTATTTCTCTTTAGAGTAACGCCTGATGGCAGGGTCGTACTTTTGCGCCGTACCGGTCTTGCCCGCCACCTGCCAGCCGCGTATCCGCGCTTCGACCGCAGTGCCGCCGTCCTCCACCACATTGCTGAGTATAGCGGCGAGTTTTGTCGCGGTCGCCTTTGATACCACCTGGCGCGGCGCTTCGCGCTCCGGCCTCTTTATAACCTCGCCGGTGTCGGACTTTATCTCGGACACTATATATGGCTTAACGTACCAGCCGCCATTGGCGATGCAGTTGAGCGCCGACAACATCTGGACGGCAGTCACGTCCACCTCCTGCCCGATCGCGACCGAGGCAAGCGACATCCCGGACCAGTACTTAAGGTCCCTGAGCACACCAGGCACCTCTCCGGGAAGGTCGACCCCGGTCCTACGCCCGAAACCGAACGCCGTGGCATATTTGTAGAGCTTGGCCTGGCCTAGCTTCATGGCTACCTTTATGGTACCGACGTTGCTGCTCTTTTGTATGACCTCGGCGAACGTCTTGCGCCCGCCTTCCTTGTGCGCGTCATGTATGACGCGACCGCTTACCTCGATCTCGCCGTTGCCGCAGTCTATGATGTCCGTGGGCTTAACGACACCTTCTTCAAGCGCCGCTGAAGCGGTTACGATCTTAAACGTCGAACCCGGCTCGTAGAGGTCGGTCACTGCCCTGTCGCGCCATTTCGCCGGGCTGATGTCCTTCAGGTTGTTCGGGTTATACCCGGGCCTGTTGGCAAGCGCGAGTATCTCACCGGTCTTCGGGTTCATCACTATCGCAGTAGCCGAGAGAGGCGAGTTTTTCGCCATTATCTCGTCCAGCTCCTTCTCGACTATGTACTGTATCTTTTCGTCTATTGTAAGGGTCAGGTTGTAGCCGGGCTTTGGGGTGTTCTTGCCCTCGTCCACTGCAAGGACTTCCTTACCCGTCCCATCCCGTTCCGTAACCGCCTTGCCAGCTATGCCGCCGACGTAGTTCTCGTATGCTGCCTCGAGGCCCTCAAGCCCCTTGTTTTCAGACCCGACAAAACCCAGCACGTGGCTGGCAAGCTCCTTCTTGGGGTAGTACCTGCGGCTGTCCGGGAGCCATCCCAGGACATCCCGGAAATCTCCCGCCGCTGCTACCTTGGCCGGCACATCGGGAGTTACCTTCTTTGCCAGCCAGACGAACCTCTTGGTGCCTGTAAGCTTTGCTTCTACCGCCTTCCTGTCCTGGCCTAAGGCCGGTGCCAGTTTTGCCGCAAGTAACTTCGGGTCGTCTACGTCGGCGGGTACTGCATAGAGGGAATCGGTGTCTATGCTGACCGCGAGTTCCCTGCCGTTCCGGTCGGTTATCGCGCCCCGCTTCGGCGGGAGTTCCACTATCTCCTGCTGCTGTCTTATCGCCTTTGCATAAAGCGACTGATGCTTGAGTACCTGGAGATATATAAGCCTTGCACCCACTCCAGCGAAGCCTAATAACAGGATGGCCGCAACCAGTATGGCCCTCGGCCTTATGACCGCGCTTTTATCGCCCGACTGGCTAGCCACTTCCACTGCACCCCGTCAGGATCTGCCAGGCCCGGACGTCGGTCCTTCGGCCTTGCTCGCCGCGTCTGGCACGGACTTCCCGCCTTTATTGACCCTCTTAACTAGGATTATCTGGGTATCCTTCGGCGTCTTCATGCCTATCTCGCTGCTTGCTATAGCCTCCACCCTGTCGGGAGCGGTCAGGCTTGCGGCTTCGATAGTAAGGCTCCTGTTTGTCCTGGACAACGAATCCTTTTCCTTCTTGAGGGCCTCTATCTGGTATCCGATAGAGATGACCTGTACCCTCTGCCATACGTAGAAAAGAAGGAATGCGGCGCACAGTAGGACGATCGAATAGGTGCCAGCTTTCTTGAAAAGCCGTTTCTTTTTAAGCCTGAGGCTCGACAGGTGCGATGATGAATGGTCGTGCATTTATGCCAGCCTTTCAGCGGCCCGGAGCTTGGCGCTCCTGGCGCTCGGGTTGTCTCTCGTCTCTTCTTCCGCCGGCAAGACCGGCCTGCCTGTGAGCACCTTTAAAACCGGCTTTACGCCGCAGACACATTTGGGAAAATCCGGTGGGCAGATGCAGCCCTTCGCCCGCTCCCTGAACGCCTGTTTCACAAGTCTGTCCTCAAGCGAGTGGTAGGAGATGACTACCGCCCTGCCGCCCGGCGCCAGCATGTCTATCATCGAGCCAAGCGTGCGCTCAAGGATGTCCAGCTCTTCGTTCACCGCAATGCGTAGCGCCTGGAAGGTCCTGGTCGCGGGGTGCGTCTTTGGCGGCCAGAACTTTTTTGGTATGGCGCCTTTTACGATATCAGCGAGGGCGACTGTAGTATCGACTGACGATGTTGCCGCCGTCTCTTTTATGCGTCTCGCAATCGCCTTGGCCCAACGCTCTTCACCGTACTTGAAAATGATATCCGCTAGCTCTTTTTCGCTCGAATCCTGGATAAGCCTGGCCGCCGTAATGCCGGAGGAGCGGTCCATCCTCATGTCCAGAGGGGCAGCCGATGAGAAGCTGAACCCGCGATCCGGAGTCTTTAGCTGAAGCATCGACACCCCCAGGTCCATTAAGAAACCGTCAACCTTTTCGAACCCTGCCTCGCGTATCAACTCCGGACTTTTTGAGAACTCGGCATGCCTGAGGACCGTCCGCCCCTTGAATGGTGAGAGCCTCATGGCTGCGGCCTCAAGCGCTTCAGCGTCACGGTCTATCCCGACCAGTATTCCGTCGGGGCCCAGGAGCCTTAGTATTGCTTCGGCGTGGCCGCCAAGTCCTAGCGTCAGGTCGGCATATGTCCCGCCAGGCTTTATATCAAGGAACCTTAGGGACTCGTCCAGGAGGACCGGGGTGTGGGACTGCAACTACAACCCGTACGAGGCCATTGCGCCCCTGACCTCGGAATAGTCCTCTTCGGGGTTCTCGTCTTTCCAGGTCTGGAGGTCCCATATCTCCATTTTGTTGGACAGGCCTATTATCACCGTTTCGCGGGTAAGCCCCGCGTAAACCTTCAGGGCGGGAGGCACGAGCACCCTGCCCTGGCCGTCTAGTTCGCAGACCTTTGCCGAGGAGTAGAAGTTGCGGAGGTATTTGGTGACCATCGGGTCGCTTGCGGGGAGTTGCGCTATCTTCTCGTCCAGCTTCTGCCATTCCTCAACAGGGTAGGCGACCAGGCAACGGTCGTAATGCTTCATCAGGACAAGCCGGTCGTCGTAGCGTTCCGCGAGAACGTCCCGGAAGTCGGACGGAATGCTGACCCTCCCCTTGTTATCGAGGCTGTAGGTGTGATGTCCTATGAACCTGTTAATAAGGGCGGGCAATTTGTGTTCTCCCAATTAGGCCGGTCTGATGCCTGTGGGAAACGGCTTTTATCTCTTTATGCTATTGCATTTGCCACCATTCCCCACATTTCCCCACTTACCGCCAAAGTATACACACCGAAAATATGCATTGTCAAGATAAAATCCATTAAAACAAACGAATTTATGGTTTTTAAAAGGCCACTTTTCCACAGTCTCGGAAAGGCCCGGAGACCTGCCTTAATAAGGACACTATATATTGTACTAGTCCAAAAAAAATTGCCTACATATTGTATTGCGAAGCAGAGTTTGGTTGCTGGGTGGCGGTACTGCGACTGCGAATTTTGTGAGGAGTAAAACCGGGGTACTGCCGCTTCCGAAAAAATATAATTTTACCTATGCGTTTCCTTCCTGCGGGGAGGCGTTCTCGTTCAGGGAAATCTGTCTGAGAACTCTTGCGGCCTCCAGGCGGACCTCTTCGTCCGGGTCGTTCAAAAGCGATATGACTGCGGCGGACGCTTGCGGGCCTGTGGCATCCATGAGCGCCGTGACCGCCTTTATCCTGAGTTCCTTGTCCGGATCCTTCATCCACGAGGCGACCTCGTCAGCCCGGCTGATATGCATGGCCGCCTTCTCGTCGAACGCGGGCGCGTCCTCGAAGAAGAACTCCATGCTCTCTATCTCGGTCAGGTCGAGCGTGGGTATCTTGCGTTTTACCTTCTGGGCCAGGTGTTCGCCCTCGATCGCCGCCTGCGACATCAGGTTTATTATCCTGTTGGGCAGCGACAGCCGCCCGAGCATGGTGAAGATCTTCACCGGCCCCGGCTCCTTCATCTGGTATATGCCGGTATAGACCGCCGCGCCCTGTGTTATCTTCTTTATCGTCTCGTTTAGCTTCTCGAAGATCGTCGCGGAGCTGCGCTCCAGCACCTGTGAAGGCGCGTAGAGTATGACCGCCGCAAGCGAGGCCGTGGTGTAGTCGAACCCTTCCGCCAGAAGGCCTGACGAGTCCCAGATATGCTTCAGCTTGCCAAGCAGCGTATCCTCCGTTATGCGGTCGTCAACCCTTACTGAGCTTGCGCCGAACACCACCACGCCGCCCGAGAGGAACACTTTCCTGAAATCCTCCGAGTCGAAGCTGCGGATGGATATCGACTTCATCTCGTCATTGGTGCTGTTGAACTCGGCCAGCGTCCTGACGACCAGCTGGTTCGCCCGCTTGTAGAAGTCGGAGATGGTCGCCTCGGGGAATATCTTCAGGATCTTGTTGTTGTCGATTATTATAAGGTTTGCGAGCTTTGAGCGCACGACGCTGTTCAGCCCGTATACCGCGTTTACCTTGGTTATTCCTGACTCGCTCTCGGTGGGTATCGTTACCAGGCACGAAAGCGGGATGCCCAGCGGGGACAGCATGCCGATGAGGTCGGCGAGGTTCGAGCCGGTGCCGCCGCCCATGCCCGCGGCAAGCAGCAGGACGTCCGCCCCGCGCGCAAGCTTCCGCACCCGGTCCAGTATCATGTCCTTGCTGGCCGCAACCGACTTCTGGCCGAGCCGCCTGTCCTTGCCCGCGCCGTTTCTGCCCGCCAGCCCTATATGCAGCCTGTTATCGTTCGGGATGGCGTCCAGGTCTTTCAGGTCCGTCGTGGAGGTGTTCAGGGCAACGGCCTTGTAGCCCTGCCGTGCGAACTCGTTTGCAAAGTTGCCGCCGCACTGCCCCAGGCCTATTATCACCATCTTCAGGTGATGCTGCTGCTGTTCCATTTTGCCTCCACGTCGAAAATCGTCCAAAACACTCAAACCACCTGAGAATCTTAGCAGTTGCGGCCTTTAAAGTCAATATTTTAAGGCGTTGATTGTTATTGAATAATGCGGCGCGATGTTTTATAATGCCAAAATTGGCAGATGTGTTTGTATCAAACGGAAGGCAGGTGCAATTTGGACGAGAAAAACATGGCGCAGTGCATTTTTGACATATACGACCTTAAGTTCGGGATGAGCAAGGATGAGGTCGCAAAGCTGCTTCCGCTTAATGATGACCTCACGGCTGGCGAAGAGGCTTTAAAGAAGGCGTACGCCCAAAGCATCGAGTTCGTCTTCGACCACCACGACATACTGTGGCAGGTCAGGGCCTCTTACTTCGTCAACAACCACCAGGAAGCCGAGGCGCTGCTTGAACGGATGTCGCAGGACTTCCGGTTCCAGACCCCTTCGTGCAGGGTCGCCTTCGACATGGACAACCAAAAAGAAGGCCCGGACACCCTCACCGTCCGCTACACCGAGCTTAACCGCAAGCGTACCTACATACACCACATGATGGCGGTGGGCGCGGCGATGAAAGAAGCGGAAGAGGACAGGGCGAGGATAATAAAGGAAAAAGAGGAAGAGGAGTACATCCCTTCCGGCCCGCTGGTATTCTAGGTTTTCGCTTAGGTTTGAGATTCAAAGCCCGTCGTTTGACGGGCTTTTTTATTTTCTTCTTTTTTTATGTAATTTGCTCGCACAAATAAAATTGTTCCACGTGGAACATTGGCGTAATTCTTTTTGTTTATAGTGTCTTGCCTTGTATTCAGTTATTCCTACCAATAAGCTCCGCATCGTATAACTATATGATTTATATAGTATATAACTTCAAAAATCATGTATAAAAACACGTATTTTTCGGCCATTTCCCGCAAAAAACACGCAAAAATACCCCTGTTTTCCACACGTTTTTGGGCTCTAATCTCCCCCTTAAGACAAGGGGGACAAAGGGGGTTATGAAAGTTCTGTTTTAATCTTGAGTACGGGAGAGGGGTAAACAAAAAAGCCCATCTATTTTCAGAGATGGGCTTTTGAATTTATGTTCTTCGGGCCAGGTTCAGGTCTAAGGTCTACCCTCTAACCTTACAACCCGCTGGTCCAGATTGGAGATATCGGCAGCATTAATGAGAATTCTTTTTTCCAGCCCGTGCTGCTCCTGTTTATTTTCTTCTGCGTGCCTGTCCAACCTCTCGTTCGAGGTCATTAAACCTTCAATGACAATATCAAGTTTACGTTCAACGGCCTCGATGAGGACACCGGTATGCCGCATTGACTCCGCAAATTTAAGCTCCAGGTCTTCCTTGGTGGCGAAATTCGCGAGGTCTTCTTTGGTAGCGAAATTCGCGAGGTCATCTTTGGTAGCGAAATTCGCGAGGTCGTCTTTGGTGGCGGTATTATCCAGCCTTTTGTTAATGCCTTCAAACTGCTTCTCGATGCCTTGAAATTGTTTTCCAAGGAAATCCATCAGTTCTTTGTTGTCGTTGTCAGCCATGCTTTCTCCTATGCTATTCTTACCGGCTATCCGACTATACAACAGGGGTGGGTATGTGTCAATGACATTAATCTGTCATGCTGAGTGCGGGGGAGGGGGAAGGCTTGCGGCAACTTTTGTCCCTTGATTTGCTGGTACATCCCTGTATAATAATTCGAACAAGAGCCCGAAAATAGGTGCGTTAAATATTCCTCGATACTTTCCCCTATGGAGCTATTAGAAATGGGCATTAATGATAAGCCAAGTACGTGGAAGGAAGATATAGCTAAATCCGTTGATATGTATAATGACTGGTTTATGAAGTTCGCGCCTGAAGCTTTTCGTTCGAGCCGCATTAAAGCTACAGATGATGTTCTTAATGCTTTAAAGAATACTGCTAATTTAACAAATATAAAAATAGAAATTTTAAAAGATTATCCAGATATACTCCCAACCTTAAGAATGTCAACTTGCCCTCCATTAGCGGTAGACAGATTGATCGGGTTGGCTAATGTTTCTGGTAACTTGGTTAAGACAATGGAGGAAAAGAAAAAATTACCGGCTCGAATGGCTTCTGAGCAAATGGACAAAGAGTTAGGAAAAATTAGTACTATAATTAAAAAACTTGCCGACCCAGATATTTTTATTTGGCTTGACCGTGAAGGTCGCCCTTCTAAAGCAGAATTATATCGCGCCGCAACTATCGTTGCAGATAGGCTTAGCGGTTCAGTTGCAAATCCAACTATACGTAATGAGCAAGAAAAACGTCAATTAAAGCTGATAGAAAAATGGCTCATAGCACATGGTTACAAACAAAATGCCGCTGGTGAAGGAATTAAATACAATACTATGAAACCAGGGACTTTTGCTTTCCGTATGAACATTCCAGTTAGACAAGAAAATAGAGTGAAAGAAGTAAATATTCCCGTTGATGTTGTTATAATGTCTAAATCTAGTAAAAAAGGTGACTTTCCAATCCTTTTCGAGGCAAAATCTGCGGGAGATTTCACTAATGTAAATAAAAGACGAAAAGAAGAAGCAACAAAAATAAAGCAATTACGAGATACTCACGGAAGGGAAGTTCAATTTAACCTTTTTTTATGTGGTTACTTTGATTCGGGCTATTTAGGTTATGAAGCAGCAGAAGGTATAGATTGGGTTTGGGAACATCGAATAGATGATTTTTCTAAATTTGGAATTTAACGATGAACCTCTTTTCCATATTAGAACAAAATCGCCTCGATATTCAAGAAGCTCTTGACGCAGAAAAGACTCAGCTAGAGCGAAATCGTTTGGGGCAGTTTGCCACTCCAACGAAAATGGCCCAAGAGTTAGTTTCTTATGGGATTTATCTTCTGCCTGAGAATTCGCCAATCAGGTTTTTAGATCCTGCAATTGGAACAGGAGCATTTTTCTCTGCCTTATTAGAAACGGCTTTCTTCAGAAAAATTGATAAAGCGAATGGAATAGAGATAGACGCCCACTATGCTTTACCTGCTCAGAAACTATGGACTAACACTCTTCTTGAAATTGATGTAGAAGATTTCACCAAAAAAGAGGCTCCTTCTCTTGACAAAGATAAGTTTAATCTACTAATTTGCAATCCGCCTTATGTACGTCATCATCACATTCCCAGCGAAGATAAAATACGTCTACAACTTAAAATAATAGATGGTTTTGGAATCAGCTTGAGTGGGTTAACTGGACTTTATTGTTATTATTTGATTCTATCGCATTATTGGATGTCTGAAAATGGAATTGGCGCTTGGTTGATTCCAAGTGAATTTATGGATGTCAATTACGGAGTTGGTTTAAAGAAATATTTACTTAATCACGTCACCCTTTTACGTATTCATAGGTATGACCCAAATGAAGTTCAATTTGACGACGCTTTAGTTTCTTCAACAGTTATATGGTTTAAGAAACAACCTCCATCCCCAATACATAACATTGAATTTACATTTGGAGGATCCATAGATAAACCCAGGATAAGAAAGTTTATACCTGCACAAAAAATACATGTTGAAGACAAGTGGTCTAACTTCCCTGTATCTATAAAAAATAATAAGACAAAAGAAGTAATGTTGTCTGATTTTTTTACAATAAAAAGAGGTCTTGCTACCGGAGACAATAAATTCTTCATTCTTACTGAAGAGAAAATTAAATCCCTAGATTTACCGATGGAACTATTTAGGCCAATATTACCGAGTCCGCGTTATTTAAAAGAGGATGAGATTATTGGCGATGTAAATAGGAACCCAATAATTCCTTCTCCGAATTTCCTGTTAAATGTTCGACTATCGGAAGATGAAATTAAGATAAAATATCCATCGCTTTGGTCATATTTAATGGATGGTAAAAATGAAGTTTCAAAAAGATATTTATGCCAACATCGTTCCCCCTGGTATTCGCAGGAAGAACGGACGCCTGCTCCGATTTTGTTCACGTATCTTGGCAGATGTGGAAATGATAATAACGATAGAATACCTTTTAGGTTTATTTTAAATAACTCTGTTGCAACAGCTACAAATGTATATTTACTTCTTTATCCAAAAGATTTTATACAAGAAAAAATTAATCAGGACCCACACTTACTACGCGAAATCTGGAATAATTTGAAAAAAATTCAAATCAAAGTATTATTGCAAGAAGGAAGATTTTATGGCGGCGGATTGTATAAATTAGAACCGAAAGAGCTTGCCAAAGTACGTGCAGATGGATTGCTTCATTTAATGCCTGATATGAAGAGTATATTAGAAGTTAAACAATTGCAACTCGCAGGAATTTAACTTGTATAATTAGGGACACATCCCATATTTAACTGGTGTGTGCACCACCCCTAATCTTCTGCCCCATCAGAAACACCACCGGCAGGAATATAAACACCCCGACCAAACCGATCGTCGTCTCCCCCTCCGTGACACCTTCATTTAACTTCCCCCTTAAGATAAGGGGGATAGAGGGGGTTATGAAAAACTCTAACCTCCCCCTTAAGTAAGCCACCTTACGGAGCCGAAGGTTCCGAAGATGAAAAGATGCGATGCGCCTGAACATGGGATAGAGAGGGTTATGAAAAACTTCCCCTCGCCCTCCATGGCAACTTCAATCACCCCTCCCCACCTGCGGGGGAGGGCAGGGTGGGGGCTGCCTTTATTTAGGGGCCGTACCCGCGTGTCGGCCCTCTTTGTGTGTGGGGCTACTTCCCGCGTTTTTTGTATAGCCTCTGCTGTAACGCTTCCATGTAGGTATAGAACACCGGCGTGATGTAGAGCGTAAGCACCTGCGAGACCATGAGGCCGCCGACTACTGCGAGGCCCAGCGGACGTCTCGATTCCGCGCCCGCACCGAAGCCTATGGCAAGCGGCAGCGTCGCCATCAGCGCGGCCATGGTGGTCATCATTATCGGACGGAAACGGACCATGCAGCCCTGGAATATCGCGTCGTGCGGGGACAGGCCCTGCTTCCTCTGCGCCTCAAGCGCAAAGTCTATCATCATGATCGCGTTCTTCTTCACGATGCCGAGCAGCATTATGACACCGACGAAGGCGTAGATGTTCAGCTCGTACCCGAACAGCATCAGGGTGGCGAGCGCGCCGAGCCCGGCGGAGGGCAGGCCCGAGAGTATCGTTATCGGGTGTATGTAGCTCTCGTACAGGACGCCCAGCACTATGTATATGACCAGGATTGCCATTATCAGCAGCATCCACAGCCCCTTGGTGGAGGACTGGAACGCCTGCGCCGCGCCCTGGAAACTCGTGCTGATGGTGGCCGGCAGGACATCCTTCGCGGCCTGGGTTGAAAGCTTGACGGCCTCGCCCAGCGCCACGCCGGGCTTGAGGTTGAACGATATCGTCACGGACGGTATCTGGCCCAGGTGCGTTACGGTGAGCGGGCCGACGCCGCGGGTGATGTTCGCGACAGCGTCCATCGGGACAAGCAGGCCCTTGTCCGAGCGTATATAGAGCATGGAAAGCGCGGCAGGGTCCATCTGGTACTGCGGGTCCAGTTCCATAATAACCTTGTACTGGTTGTTCGGCGTAAGGATTGTCGAGACCTGCTTCGTCCCGTAGGCGGAATAGAGCGCGTCCTCTATCTGCTGCACGGAGACACCGAGCGATGACGCCTTCTGCCGGTATATCTCCAGGTTGACCTGCGGGTTGGTGATCTGAAGGTCGCTTGTCACGTCCTGAAGCTCGGGTATACCGTGCATCTTCTCTTCCAGCAGCGCGGCGTACTTGAACAGCTCCTTCGTGTCCGCACCGGTCAGGGTAAGCTGGTAGAGGCTCTTTGACGACTGGCCGCCGATCTGCACCGGCGGCGGGTTCTGAAGGTATGTCGATATCCCCGGCACGGCGGCAAGCTTCGGACGGAGTTCCTGTATCACCTCGTCGGCGCTCAGCTTGCGCTGGTCGCGCGGCTTAAGCCTTATAAGCAGCCTCCCGGTATTCGACACCGGGCTGGAGCTTGACCCGCCCACGTTATAGAAAAACGATTCCACGTTCTTGTCCGCCTTGACGACCTTTGCGAGGGCCTCCATGTGGTCCCGCATCGACTCGAAGGATATGCCCTGCGCCCCCTCGGTGCGGCCCTGGATTGCCCCGGTGTCCTCGCTCGGCAGGAACCCCATCGGCATCATGTTGAAGAGGTATATGCTGGCCGCCAGAGAGGCCACCGTCACGAACATGGTGGCAGGGCGATGGCGGAACACAAACGTCAGGCTCCGCCTGTAAAACTCCTGCATCCCGGAGAATACCTTCTCCGACGCCGTGAATATGCGGCCGTGCTTCACCTCGCCGGGTGGCTTCAGGAACCGGCTGCAAAGCATCGGCGTGAGTGTAAGCGAGACTATGCCGGAGACGAGTATGGCCGCGCCGATTGTGACCGCGAACTCGTGGAGCAGGCGGCCCAGAAGCCCGCCCATGAACAGCACCGGTATGAACACCGCTACGAGCGATATGGTCATGGAAAGTATCGTGAACCCTATCTCGCGCGAGCCGATGAAGGCCGCATCCCTCGGCGGCTCGCCGTGCTCCATGTGCCTTACGATGTTTTCCAGCATGACTATGGCGTCGTCCACGACGAAACCGATCGATAGCGTCAGCGCCATGAGCGACATGTTGTCCAGGGAATAGCCCAGCAGGTACATCACGGAGAAGGTCCCTATCAGCGACACGGGCAGCGCAAGGCTCGGGATGAGCGTGGCCGAGAAGTTCCTGAGGAACAGGAATATGACCATGATCACAAGGCAGAGAGACAGGAAGAGAGTGAACTTTACGTCCCGCACGGACGCGCGTATCGTCTCCGACCGGTCTCTTATTACGTTCAGTTCGATGGATGCGGGCATCTGCTCTTTAAACGCGGGGAAGAGGGCCTTGATGCCGTCCACGACAGCCACGGTGTTGGTGCCGGGCTGGCGCTGTATCGCGAGTATTATGGCGCGCTTGTCGATAAACCAGCTTGCGATCTTGTCGTTCTCGACGCTGTCCGTTACCCGCCCGAGGTCCTGGAGGTAGACGGGCGCGCCGCCCCTGTATGCCACTATTATCGGGCGGTAGGCCGCAGCCTCCGTCAACTGGCCGTTCGTCTGCACGGTGAACGAGTTGGACTTGCCGTATAGAGTGCCGGTCGGCATGTTGACGTTGGCCCGGTCGATCGCGCTCTGCGACCTCGTCTATGCCGACCTGGCGGCTGGCCATCGCCTTCGGGTCGAGCTGCACACGGACCGCGTACTTCTGCGCGCCGTATACCGACACCTGGGCCACGCCGCTTACCATCGATATCTTCTGCGCCATGAACGTCTCGGCGAACTCGTCCACCTGTGAAAGCGGCAGCGTCGGTGAGCTGACTGCAAGGTAGAGTATCGGCTGGTCGGCCGGGTTGACCTTCTGGTAGGACGGCGGGCTGGGCATGTCCTGCGGAAGCAGTCGGGCGGCCTTTGCTATTGCGGCCTGCACGTCCTGCGCGGCGCCGTCGATGTCGCGGTCGAGGCTGAACTGTATCGTTATCTGGGTGGACCCGAGCGCATTGGTCGACGACATGGAGTCTATGCCGGCTATGGTGGAAAACTGCTTCTCGAGAGGGGTCGCCACAGCGGAAGCCATGGTCTCGGGGCTTGCGCCCGGGAGGTTGGCGGACACGTTGATCGTCGGGAAATCAACGTTCGGGAGGTCGCTGACCGGCAGAAGGCCGTATCCGGCTATGCCGAAAATAACGACCGCGACCATGATGAGCGACGTCATGACCGGCCTGCGGATGAAAAGTTCGGATATGCTCATCGCGCGATGCCTACAGGCCTTTCTTGACTTCTATAACTGCACCGGGGGTGAGCTTCATCTGCCCGTCCGTAACTACTGTCTCACCCGGCTTCACGCCCTGTTCGATGACCGTCAAACCTTCCTGCGTCAAGCCGGATTTCACCGGCCTTGACTCGACCGTTTTGTCCTGCTTTACAACGAAAACGAACTGGCCCTGCTGCCCGGACTGGACTGCCGCGCTGGGCACGACCGTCACTCCGTTCAGAGTGCCGAGCGCCATAGTGACATCGACGAACTGCCCGGGCCAAAGCTTCCTGTCCGCATTGTCAAAAGTGGCCTTCAGCTTGATGCTACCAGTGGCGAGGTCCACCGAGTTGTCTATAAAAGTCAGATACCCCTGTGCAGCAGGACATTTGTCCCCGTTTATGCAGGCCGTCACCTTCAATTTGCCTTTTGGCATAAGCCCCTGGATCTCCGGCAGGAACTTCTCGGGAACAGAGAACGTGACGTATATGGGCCGTATCTTGTTGATTACCACCAGGGCAGGAGTATCGTTGGCCTTCACGATGTTTCCGGCATTCACGTTCAGGTTGCCGGTCCTGCCGTCTATCGGAGACTTGATCCTCGTGTACCCAAGCTGCACCTTTATACTGTCGATGGCGGCCTTGTCCGACCGGATAGTCTCATTGAGCGATGCTATGGTAGTGGCAGCCTGGTCGTGCTCCTGCCGCGAAACCATGCCCTTCTCCAGGAGGTCGTCGTAACGTTTGGCGTTGGTCGCGGCGTTCTTCGCCTCGACCATGTCCTTGGAAAGCACACCCTCGGCACGCTTTAGGTCTGCCTCAAGAGGGCTAGGGTCGATTGTGAACAGCAGGTCGCCTTTTCTCACGTCCTGGCCTTCCCTGAAGTTTACGCTCGTGACCTCGCCGGCGACCATGGATCTAATGGACACGGACGAAGACGGCTCGACGTTTCCTATCGCCTTAAGCTCTGTCGGGACGTCCTTCTGCGCTGCCTGGGCTACAAGGACCGGCACCGGCGGCTTGGCCTTTTTCGCCTCCTGCTTTTTTGCGCATCCCAGAAACAACGCCAGGCAGGCCAGTGACAAAACCAGAAGCCTGCCCGACTGCCTCATGGCTATACCTAAAATGCTCATCTCCGCATCTCCTGTTTACTCCTGAAACAAAAAACCATACCTGACTGACGGGTCATAAAAATGACCGGACAGTCAGAGTCTATAACTATATAGGGAGGCCTGTCAAGGGGGAAAATAAAGAATCCATCAAAAGAACCCATTAAAACGGGATTTTGCGCTTACAGCTTTCTTAATGATGCAATAATAAACGCAATGTGAAAGGTAAACATATGGTTGCGCTCAGGAATTTATCGGCAAGTAAAGCCTGAACGTGCTGCCGCGGCCTTCCTCGCTTTCCACCTCCACCCTGCCGCCGTGCGCCTCGGCAACAGCCTTGACTATGGCAAGGCCGAGCCCGGTTCCCTTCATACCCAGCAGTCTTTGGGGAACGGTAGTATTTATCGAATATCTTGTCCATGTCGTCGTACGGGATGCCGGGGCCGGTATCGGACACGGAAATCAGTATATACTTGTCTACTCCGCGCAGAGCAGTCTCCGCCTTCAGCGTTACCTCTCCGCCTTTCGGCGTGTAGTTGAAGGCGTTCTGCAGCAGGTTGCCCACGGCCCTCTCCACCTGTTTTTTGTCCAGGATCGCCACAGGCAGACTGTCCGGGATGTCCACCCTGAACACTATCCCCTTCTTCCTTGCTATAGGCTCAAAATCATCCCTGACCTCATGGAGCAGGACTACAGCATCGGTAGGCGCTACCCTCAACTCTATGCCGCCGGCCTCAATTTTGGACACAGCCATGAAGTCGTCCACCAGCCTCAGGAGCCTGTCTCCTCCCCGGCTCACTGCCTTCGCCATCTCATTGATGACCTCTCCGCCCGCAACACCCTGTGCGGCCGTTGAGATAAGCTCTGAGTAGCCGAGTATGGTAATAAGCGGCGATTTAAGGTCGTGGGTCACCATCGCGTGGAAGTCGGCCCTCTGACGTTCAAGTTTTTTCCGTTCGGATATGTCACGGGTTATGCCGAGCAAGGCGATTATCTCATCTCTTTCGTTTCGCAGCGGGACTGCATGCGTTTCCAGCCGGAGGCGTCTTCCTTTTAAGACCCACCATGTCAAACTCGAGTGTCCCGGAGCCGCCCTGGAACACCTTTTCTCCAAGCGCTATGAAAGCCTCGCGATATTCCGGCACGACCAGGTCGACTACCGATGCCCCCTTTACCTGCTCCAGGGAATCGGCCTCGATCATGGTCAGGCCCGCGCGGTTCATCATCACCAACGTGCAATCAGGAGCAAGGAGTTTGACGCACTCCGGTTCCGTATCAAATATTGTCTGCAGATATTTCTGGCTTGCCCTAAGGGATTCCTCTGCGCGTTTGCGTTCTGTTACGTCTATGCCGACGATGGCGGCTGAGCTTACATGCCCGTCCGCCTCAATAACGGGGTTAACGTAGCTCTCAATAACCCGGCCGTCTCTTGTATCTTCAAATCGTACGGCCCGCCCTGTACGGAACACTTCATCGAGATGCGCCTTTCGCGAAGCGGCCAGCCCGGGGGGGAGAAAGTCAAAGGCGCTGCGGCCGATCAGCTCGTCGCGAGGGCTGCCGAACCGGCTGGCTGCCGCTGCGTTGGCTGCCAGCTGGACCCCTTCGGAGTCCAACAGAAGGACGACCTCCGGGTTTGCATCTATCAAGGCCGTAAGCGCCCTTTCCTTTTCTTTCAGAGCCTCTTCCGCCTGCCTTCGTTCGGTTACGTCAAAAATAACCCCATCGATATAAAGCGGCTCCTTATCAGGCCCATAGATGGGAGCCCCTTGCTCCAGCATGTGCCGGATGCCTCCATCCTTATGCCTTAAGCGGTATTCAACCATGAACGGCCTGTTCTCCGAGATGGCACGCTTCACTTCCGCAATCACCGCGTTGCGGTCTTCCGGCAAGGATCAGGGTTTCAAGCTGGCAGACCTCTCCTTCCTGCAGTTCATCGTCCGTGTAGCCTGTGATGCTCTCGGCCGCCTTGTTTATAAACTGCATCCTCCAGTTCTCGCGGATGAATATCCTGTAAACGATTCCAGGGAGGTTGTCCGTAAGCGCCTGGTACGCGGACCTGCTTTCTTCCAGCGCATCCGCCGTCTGCTTGCGTTCGGTGATATCACGGGTTATGCCGAGCAATGCTATTATCTCGTCTTTTTCGTTTCTAAGCGGGACGGCATGGGTTTCCAGCCGCAAGCGTCTTCCTTTGAATCCCACCATATCGAATTCCAAGGTCCCGGTGCCGCCCTTACGCACCTTTTCCCCAAGCGCCTTGAATTGCTCACGATGCTCAGGGACGATCAGGCCATAGACCGACTTCCCCCTCACCTGCTCAAGGGAATCGGCCTCGATCATGGCCAGTCCCGCGCGGTTCATCATCATCAATTTGCCGTCTAATGAAAGAAGTTTGACGCACTCCGGTTCACGTTTCTATGATTGTCTGAAGATATTTCTGGCTTGCCCGCAGGGCGTCCTCCACCTGCTTGCGTTCGGTGATGTCCTGAATTGTCCCGAGCATCCTTACGGGGTTGCCGTACTGGTCAAGGACCAGTTCGCCAAGGCCCGATACCCACCGTTCCTGGCCGTCGTTCTTCCTTACTATCCTGTAATCGGCCTCAAACCGTTTCTTCTGAGCTATGACTTCGGTGAAGTATTTGACTATACTGTCGCGGTCTTCGGGGTGGACTATGGAAGCCCAACTCTCGACAGACTTGTCGTAATCAACGTCGACACCAAAGATATCGTCCAGTATCTCCGAGGTTGTACATTCACCGGTCTGTATGTCCACAACGTAAGAGCCGACGCGCGCCACCCTCTGCGACTCGTTTATCCAGAACTCCCGCTCTTTTACTGCATGTTCCGCTGCCCTTCGCCTTACCGCCTGCTCTATGCAGTTTATTAACCTGGTAAAATGCGCGAAACCGAACTCCTTGGTAAAATAGTGGTTTGCCCCGTTATCAAAGGCCTCCCTCGCCACCTCTTCGTTTCCCTGGCCGGTCACAAATATAAAGGGCATATCATTGCCACTTTCCCTTAGTGTAAGGAGGAGTTCCATGCCGTTCATATCTGGCATCTGGTAGTCGGATATTATGCAGTCAACGTGGTTGGTCTTGAGGTATTCGAGACATTCCGGGCCGCTCTCGACGCCTGTGAAAAAAAGGTGCGGGGCTTCATTGGCAAGCTTCATCCTCATGAACTGACGAAGCTCGTCGTCGTCGTCCACGATCAGCACTTTCAACGCGTTCTTTATTGATGTTTCTTTTAATTCCATAACGCTGCGCCGCCGGTTGATTGGCTATTAGCAAATTTTATTAATTATATCAAAACTATTAGAAAAATGAACTATTATTTATTAGGAAGCCGGCGCGAGCCCTGTGAAGGCGCCCGGGGGCCGAAGACCTTGCAGGGCAATACCTTATTTGACGGCTGAGGGGGAGGCGATTAAACTTAAGAAGCATCTATAGACAGTTTCAATAGCCGGCCGGGTCATAAAACGCACCTTAGAGAGGGGGCCATTATGAAGACATTCCTCCGGAAGTTGTCGCTTGCGCTGTGTATTCTACTGTCCGTATCAGGGCTTTTGATCATCCCTACCATTGGCATGGCTGACAGCCTGGATTTCGGCAAGGGCGTGCTTATGGCGAAGATCACGCCTGATACGGTCGTGGACAACCGCGAACCGGCAGTGCTAGACAAGGACAACCCACAGATAAAGGCAGTCATTGCGATACAAAACCGCCACAGCCATAACCTTATGGGTATCCCCGAGGTGGTGGGGACCGCTGTCGGCCTGACGGATTCGGGCGAGCCAGCCATCCTCGTACTCACAAAAACCAAGGCCCCGTCCGGTACAATCCCGGACAAGGTCGAAGGAGTCCCCGCAATAGAGAAGGTCACTGGCGTGATTACCGCGATGCCTGGCAACGCCAAGAAAGGGGGCTCGATTTCCACCACCTCCGTATGGCCGAGGCCGGTTCCTATCGGCATCTCCACAGGCAATGCGGGCGAGTGTTCGGCAGGGACGATCAGCGCACGCGTCAAAAAAGGCACCGCCGTTTACGCCCTCAGCAACAACCATGTCTACGCCCTCGAGGGCGATGCAGCCAAAGGTAGTGAAGTCCTGCAGCCAGGCCGGTACGATACCAGCTGCAGCTATTCATCATCGAACGTGATCGGCAACCTGGCCGATTATGTTTCACTGAATTTTTCGGGCGGCATCAACTACATCGATGCCGCGATCGCCTCCACCACGACGGCAAAACTGGGCAACGCCACCCCTGCCAACGGCTACGGCATCCCCGGCACTACAACAAAGGCGGCTGCACTTAATATGGCCGTACAGAAATACGGCCGTACCACCAAGCTGACCATAGGCACTGTAACAGGCATAAACGCCACCATTACAGTGGATTACGGTGCAAACGGCAACGCGGTCTTCGCGGACCAGATAGTTGTCAACTCAAACAGGCCTTTTCTCAAGGCAGGGGATTCGGGCTCGCTGCTTGTAACGGACGATTCTAACTGCAACCCTGTGGGCCTGTTGTTCGCCGGAGGTTCGGGCGGATACGGCATCGCCAACCCGATAGGCCGTGTCCTCGACGGGCTGGGGATTACGGTCGACGGCAAATAATCATGGCTGGCCGCCGCATAATCCAACTCCGGGAATTTTTACCGGTGATAGTCCTGTTGGCGCTCATGGCCGTATCGGGCTCGTGCGCGCCTTCAGGCGGGATACAGAAAAACAAAGAGGACAGCGTGCAAAAGAGAGGGATTGCGGAGGTCCTGAGGGAGAATACTCCCGGAATAATGGCAATCGAAGGCGTGACCGGGACGGCCCAGGGTCTTTGCAGCGGCAGAACGTGCATAAAGGTCTATGTAGTACGGAAGACGCCGGAACTGGCGGCCAGGATACCGTCGAGTATCGAAGGATACCCGGTGGAGGTAGAGGAGACGGGGAAGTTCAAGGCCCTCTAATCCTCTCCTCCCGGCCAAAGCCTTCTCTCCAGTTCCTCCATCAGAGGCGGGAAGGTCTTCCGGTCGAGCGCGGAGACTGCGACTGCGTTGTAGTTCCTGGCGATAATGAAGGCGATGTCCGGGTCCACCAGGTCGGCCTTGTTGAAAACCACCAGCCTGTCCTTGTCGTCAAGGCCCAGCTCACCCAGGATCTTTTCCACCGACGCCATCTGCTCCTCGAACTGCGGGCTCGATATATCCACGACATGCAGGAGCAGGTCCGCGTCCGCAAGCTCCTCAAGCGTGGCGCGGAAGGCCGCGAACAGAGGCTTTGGGAGGTCGCGGATGAAGCCGACCGTATCGGTTATTATGACGTCTCGCTCCATCGGGAAACGCAGCCTTCTGCTTGAGGTGTCAAGCGTCGCGAAAAGTTTGTCCTCCACCACCGTGGCGCTCTGTGTCAGGGCGTTCAGCAGGGTGGACTTGCCCGCGTTGGTGTAGCCAACTATCGAGAGTATCGGAAGGCCCGCCTCGGAGCGGCGCGACTTCCTCTGCATACGGGCGTGCGAGAGCCCCTCGAGGGTGCGCTCAAGCTGGGATATCTTGTCCCTCACGCGGCGGCGGTCCGTCTCCAGCTTCGTCTCGCCGGGGCCCCTGCCGCCGATGCCGCCCATGAGCTTCGAGAGCGCGGTGCCCTTGCCCATAAGCATCGGGAGGCGGTACTTGAGCTGGGCAAGCTCAACCTGCACCTTGCCGTCGCGGGAGTGCGCACGTGCGGCGAATATGTCCAGTATCAGCTGGGAGCGGTCTATGACCTTTATGTCCGCAAGCTCCGATATGGAGAGCATCTGCGACGGCGTGAGCTCCTGGTCGAATATCAAAAGCGTCGCGCCCTTCTGGAGCGCGGTGATTATTATGTCCTTGAGACGCCCTACGCCCATAAGGTACTTGGGGTTCATCCGGTCCGGCCTCTGGAGCGCGGTGTCCAGCACTATGACGTCCGCCGAGCGGGCGAGTTCCTTAAGCTCCTCCATCGCCTCTTCCTGGGCCTTCTTGTCGGACCTCTTCGGCACCACGCTGATGAGGATGGCCTTCTCGCGGGTGTCCTTTACGTCGAAGCTCTCCTTCTGCACCCGCAGCATCTCGTCTTCCAGCGCCTCGGTGAAATGCACTGGGTTTATGTCGAGCTGGTGGAACGGCATCGAAGGGATCACGTTCCAGGCCTGGTCCCTTGTGTTCGGCGGGAGCAAGTGCGCGATCGATACCTTGCCCGGGAAGCCGTCCCCCTGCACGCCCAGCGCGGCTATGGCGTCGAGCCTCAGCAGTGCAAGGTCGGTCATGTCGTCGTTGGTGAGCGGCTCTTCCTTCAGGTGGGTATGGATGAGCCTCAGGCCACGAAGCCTCTTGTGGGCGATAGGGTAGTCCGAGAGGTCTGGTATGACCAGCCCGCGGTTGTCGCCCACTATGACGAAGATTATATTTCCCCGCCGGTCTATCACCACGCCTATCTGGCGGGATATCTCCCTCGACAGAAGCGTCATGTACCTGCCCAGTTCGGGCGTTATGAATGTATCAGGCGGGACTTTCCTGCGGTATATGTTCTCAAGCCTTTTTATCTCGCCGGCCTTAAGCCCGGTGATGTTGCCGTGTAATGTAGAGATGGTCTCTCCTCCCGAAAATGATTGCCGTAATATCCGGCCTTTCAGCGTCACATATTTATAATACCACCTTTTATCCTTTATTTTCCATATATTTTAGATTGATTACCTCCCCGCTTTTTGCTAATATTCAAGCCATGTTAAGATACCTGTCGCACCGCCTGCTCCTCATGGTCCCGCTGCTGATCGGGATAACGCATAATCTCGTTCATCGTGATCCACCTCGCCCCCGGAAACCCGGTGGAGGTGGCGACCGAGATGAACCCCAAGGCATCCGCGCAGGCGCGGGAGAACCTGAAAAAACTGTACGGCCTGGACAAACCGCTCTATGTGCAGTACGGCAACTGGGTCGGCAGGCTTGCAAGGCTGAACTTCGGGGACTCCTACATCGACGGGCAGCCGGTGCTCAAAAAGATTGTCGAGCGGCTGCCTGTAACTATTTCCATCAACGTGCTGGAACTCGTCGGCGCCTTCCTGATAGCGATGCCGCTGGGGATCCTGTCCGCAGTGAGGCGAAACTCCTTCTTCGACAAGTCCACGACCATAATTGTATTCCTGGGCTTCTCCATGCCCTCGTTCTGGCTCGGGCTCCTTCTCATGATACTGTTCGGGGTGCAGCTCGGCTGGCTCCCCATCTCCGGCCTTCACAGCGTAAATGCCAATGAAATGGGCTTGTTCGCATCCCTTTGGGACAGTTTCCAGCACATAATACTGATAGTCGCCATCGGCGCGTTCGGCGGCCTCGCCGGGATATCGCGGTACATACGCTCTAACATGCTGGAAGTGGTGCGGCAGGACTATATCCGCACGGCCCGGGCAAAGGGCCTGACTGAAAATGCCGTAATCTACAAGCACGCCTTGAGAAACGCGATGATGCCGGTGATAACGATACTGGGCCTCTCGCTCCCGGCCCTCATAGGCGGGAGCGTGATCCTCGAATACCTCTTCGCCATCCCCGGGATGGGCCAGCTGTTCTGGCAGTCCGTCACCGCGCGCGACTATCCGCTGGTTATGGGCAACCTCGTTATAGGCGCCTTCCTCACCCTGGTCGGCAACATGCTGGCCGACATCGCATACGCCGCGGTCGACCCCAGGGTCAAGCTGTCCTAGGTGTTTTCTTTACCGCCTGTTTTTCTTGACTTTTCAGGGTTTCCATATATAATTTCTCAAACAATATCAGGTTTTTCATTGT
Organism: Nitrospirota bacterium; assembly: GCA_963845245.1. Taxonomy (GTDB): domain Bacteria; phylum Nitrospirota; class JACRHJ01; order JACRHJ01; family JACRHJ01; genus CAWJRJ01. Next base: position 27,648 of record CAWJRJ010000012.1, on the reverse strand, counting down.
CCATGAATCTAAGGGGGCGTCCGTTGGCAAGCAGATACTTTTTAAGGCTCGGCATATTATTCTCGTTGGTTGTCCTTCTGGCTGCCGGATGCGGCGGCAATAAGGCCGTAAAGCCTTCCGAAGATTCCATAAAAGCGACTGAGGCGTTAAAGGCGCTGAACGCGATGCAGGCCTCGTACGAAGCCAGGGACATGGCGGGTGTGCTGAAGCCGGTTTCACAGGACTTCAAAGGCGGCTACTCCGAGCTGGAGACCAGCCTGCGCAAGGACATGGAAGAATTCCCGAAGGTCTCGCTTGAAACAGACATTGAACGGGTGGAGCTTGAAGGAGACCTGGTGAAGGTGGTCTTCCACTGGTTCGGCAAGTGGACCGGCAAAGACGGGCAGGAGCACGAAGGACGCGGAAACAGCATATTCGCCTTTAAGGCAGCAGGTACCGTCCTGTCCCTCGACAGCGTGACAGGGGACTCGCCTTTCGGGGTCGTCCGGTAGAAGGCTGATTTTGGAAATCATATCTGAAGTAGTCTCCACCGATTACATCGTGATCGGCTCGGGGGTCGCGGGGCTCAGGGCAGCGGTCGAGCTTTCCCGCGCAGGCCGCGTCCTGGTGATCACCAAGGACAAGGCATCCGAATCCACGACCGAATACGCCCAGGGCGGGGTGGCGGTCGCCCTGTCGGACGAAGACGAGATCGGCTTCCACCTCAAGGACACCATAGACGCGGGCGACGGGCTCTGCAACGAGGACAACGTCCGCATACTTGTCACCGAGGGCCCGGAGCGCATAAAGGAGCTTATATCCTGGGGGGCGCAGTTCGACAAGGAGGGGAGCAAGCTCGCCTTTACCCGCGAGGCGGCCCACAGCCAGAACCGCATCCTGCACGCCCATGGCGACTCCACCGGCAAGGAGATAGAGCGTTCGCTGCTTGCTAAGGTGCGTGCGTGCGGCAACATAAAAAAGTACGACTTCTCGTTCACCGTTGACCTCATCGTGAGGGACGGGGCGGTCGTCGGGGCGCTGGTGCTGCAGGAGCGCGAGAAGAAGCTGGTCGCCATCTACGCGAAGGCGGTAGTCCTTGCGACCGGCGGCCTGGGGCAGGTGTTCCAGCGTACGACCTCCCCGATGGTGGCCACCGGTGACGGCATGGCCATAGCCTACCGGGCGGGCGCTACCATGGTGGACATGGAGTTCGTCCAGTTCCACCCCACCTCGCTCTTCGTGCCGCTTGCGCCGCAGTTCCTTCTGTCCGAGGCGATGCGTGGCGAAGGCGCGCTGCTAGTCAACGTTAATGGAGAGCGGTTCATGCCGTCCTACCACCCGATGGCAGAGCTTGCGCCAAGGGACGTCGTGTCCCGTTCCATCGTCTCCGAGATGGTGAAGACCGGCTCCGGCTTCGTCCACCTGGACCTCAGGCACCTTGGGGCGGCTTTTCTCAAGAAGAGGTTCCCGCGGATATACTCCACATGCCTCAACTACGACCTGGACATCACGGAGGACCTGATACCGGTCTCGCCCGCCGCACACTACATGATGGGCGGTGTCCGGACGGACGAGAACGGGGCGACGGACCTGCCGGGCCTTTTTGCGGCGGGAGAGGTGGCCTGCACCGGCGTGCACGGCGCGAACAGGCTTGCCAGCAACTCGCTGCTTGAGGGCATCGTCTTCGGGGCGCGCGCCGGGCTTGCGGCCGCCGAAGCGGGCCATGGGATAAAACTTACCCGCCAAGGGCCTTGAGCCCGTAGTATACAGCGGGCGCGAGTTCAAGCGGCTCGACCTCGCCAAGGCCAGGACCAGCCTCCGGAGGCTGATGTGGTCGAAGGTCGGCATAATACGCTGCGGAAAAAGCCTCGGCGAGGCGCTTGAGAAGATGGCCTCCTGGCCAAAACTCGAAGAGGGCTTCTTCATGAGCAGGCAGGGCCTTGAGCTTCGGAACATGGCTGTCTCCGGCAGCCTTATAGCCCAGGCGGCCTTTACGAGAAAGGGCAGCGTCGGGCGCTCACTACAGGTCGCGATGCGACTACGAGGGGCCGGGACTGGAAGAGGCATATCACCTTCAAAAAGGCGTAGCGATGGACATAACCGTGTCCGATTTGTTCGACGAGGCCGGCCGGCTGGAAGAGGAGCGGGCAAAAAAGCTCGTCCCCCTTGCCAAAGACGTGGTCATGGTCCTGGTGAAGACCATAAAGGCCACCAGGATGTACCTCCCCAACAACCCTGTCTATCAAAAATTCTACGACGAACTACTGGAAAAATTGCGTATCTTCTTTCGAGGAAGAGGAGGCGCTCAGCTTCCTTGTCGACCGGTTCGAGCTGACGTTCATGGGCCAGCAGGTCTACCACAACCCCGACAAGGAAGACAACCTTGCGCTGATGTTCTTCAAGGACGGCATAAGGGAGTTCTGCTTCCACAAGGGGATCACGCCGGAAGAGGTATACGGCTTCATAGACATACTGAAGACGGACGTAAAAGACATGGAGCTCGACAACGACCTCGTGACGCTGCTTTGGGAAAAGGACTTCGGCTGCGTAACCTACACCGTCACGGACGAGGCGACGGACGAGGAGGCAGACGAGGAGGAGGCGCTTCTTGCGTTCGAAGAGGAGCCGGAAGCCCTGAGGGAACTCGACGACCTGCGGAGGTCCGCGCCCGGCATGGCCGGTAAACAAGGCTCCGGCCTTCTGGCGGATGGCGGGGATGGCAGCGGGTCTACGGCAGGCTATTCAGATGACACCACCTCTTTTTCGGAGGACTACGAATCCATCCGCGGCAGCTTCACCGCGCCCGACGACCTGAGCCTCCTGACCGAGCTGACAGATATCTTTTACGAGATACTCGTGACGGAGAAAGAGAACGAACTCTTTGACATGGTCGCGGACAGCCTGACGCGGGCCCTTGAGATATTCGTGAAAAGGGGCGACCTCGCCCTCGCGACCATACTTGTGATGAAGGTCCAGGAACTGGCGGACAGGCCCGACATCTCGCAAAGGGGCCAAAAGCTCCAGCGGTTCATTGAGAAGGCAGGCTCAGCGGAGCTTGTCGGCATGGTCGGAGAATTTATAGACCAGGGCGGCCCGGAGGCAATGGAGTCTGCCGGCAGCTACCTGATGCAGCTTGACTATGACGGCCCTTAAAAACATCACGGGCCTGCTTGAGACCCTGCAAAACCGCAAGGCGCGAAAGGCCGTCGCCGACATAATCGCGACCATCTGCGCCGGAAACGGGAAGATGCTCACGGAGTACCTGGGGCACCGTTTCTGGTTTGTTGCCAGGAACATCGCAATGATCCTGTGCAAGGTGGCGGACCCCGATACCCTGCCGGCCTTAGGCTCCGCGCTCAAGCACCCGGAGCCCCGGGTGAGGCGCGAGGTGATCCATGCGCTCGGCGCGCTCAAGTCCGAAAAATCCGACGTGTTTTTGTCCGAGGCAATCTCAGACCCTGACCACAACAACTGCGCGCTGGCATCGAGGCTTTTGACCGACCGTTCACCGGACAAGGCGTTCGACAGGCTGCTCTCGATCGTTTCCGACAAGAAATTCGATAACCGCGACTTCGCGGAGAAAAGGGAGCTACTCGAGTTCCTCGGGCGGGCGGGCAAGGAGAAGGCCTTCCCGTTCCTGGCAGTGAAGTTCCAGAAGAAGGGGTTCCTCGGCGGCAAAGAAAGCGAACTAAACAGGGCATGCGCGGCCTACGGGCTTGGGGCGGCGGGCGGTGAAAATGCGGCGGCACTGCTGAGGGAAGGCGCGAGTTCAAAATCCAGGGCGTTGCATCTGGCATGCACGGACGCCTTAAAGCGGATGGCAAGGTAACGGAGGGTCATGTCTTCAAGGACGGTCGCCTCCTTTGAGGAGGCATTCAACCAGAAGGTTTTAAGCTCGGGGCGGATACTGGTGAACCAGCTTGCCATCCTGATCAAGGTCGCCCAGATGCACGACCTGAAGAACGAGGCGGTCGAGAAGGCCGCCGACGCACTGGCTGCAACCATAAACTCGCTTCCTCGAGGAAAGGAAGGGTTTCTCGCTCCTGCTCATAGGCGAGTACCTCTTCATAGAAGACATACGGGTCAAATACAACGTCGAGGACTTCAACAACTTCGACATGCTCGTAAACGAGTTCAAGAAGCGAAAACTCGGCTCGCTGAATTTCAGCGCATCGGTGGACAAGGCCGGCCTGATACTCTTCGTCAGCCTTTTCCTTTCCACTGACACCTCGTCAGACGAGGTCTACCAGGTGCTTGCCAGGCGTGTCGGCGAATCGGGGCTGGCCGGCATATCCACGGATGAGCTGAAGCCGCCAAAGGCGTCCAGCAACTTTGAAAAGATCGTGGACGCCTCGAAGGCCGCGACAAAGGCATATATAAGGGCGGTCCTTCGCGTAAAGGAGCTGTATGACGGGATTGCGCAGGGCAGCCCTGCCGACATAAGAAAGCTCAAGCGCGCCGTGCAGTCCCTGGTCGATTCCGTATACAAGGGCGAACCGACGCTGCTGAGGCTTACCGCGATCAGGAAGAAGGAAGACCTGATGCCAAGGCATTACGCAAACGTGGGCGTGCTGTCGCTTTGCATCGGGAAAAGGCTTGGGCTTTCCAAATACCAGATGGCCAGGCTCGGGATGGCGGCCCTGCTCCACGACATCGGCAGGCAGGTGCTCCCGCGGGTGACCGGATATGGCGAGGAACTTGACTTTTCCGCATTAGAGGTCCTCAAGAAACACCCGCGTATGGGCGTCGAGACGCTGCTTCGGTTAAAAGGGTTGAATGAAGTCGCGGTTTCGGCTATGATAGTGGCCTACGAGCACCACAGGAACATGGACGAGAGCGGGTATCCTGAGGTCGTGGAACCCAAGGAGATGAACCTTTACTCGAAGGTCGTCCGTATCGCGGACAACTTTGACGCCGCTACCTCGTCCGGCATATACAGCTCGATCGCGGTCCCTCCCGACAAGGCCCTGGCCATAATGAGGGCGCGTTCAGGCAGCTATTACGACAGCGGCCTGTTCGAACTGTTCATGCGCGTGACCGGGGCGTATCCGGTAGGCACGTTCGCCGTCTTGTCGGACGGTTCTACGGGTGTCGTAACCTCTCCCGGCAGGTCCGGCGAAGGGTTCGACAGGCCGGTCGTCAAGGCTATATCGGGCGGCATGCAGGGGAAGGAGGTAGACCTTACGGAGAAAGACGGCACAGGACAATACAAATGGAACATCGCCGGTACCCTCGACCCTGAGCAGTACCGCGTGAATATATACAGGTATCTTATCTAATCACAGAGTGGACTAGCCCGCTTTGAAATGTTCGGGAGGACTGTTTATAAAATGTACAACCTTGCAATATCGTTAAGCTCTAGCATCACAGTATTTTTGGCGTTCTGGTTTGCCCTGCCGCACGATTACCGGCCCTGGGCCATACTTATCGCCCTGGCCCTTTTCTTCGGCCTGAACTTCTTCCTCTCGAAGAGGACCCTCAAGGAGGTCGAGGCGCTGATGGGCCAGGTGACGAAGGAGCTTCAGAACCAGAAGTTCGAGAAGGCCATACGCACCCTCAAGTCCGGCTACAAGTACGGCAAATGGCAGTTCTTCGTCGAGCCTCAGATCAACTCCCAGATTGGCAGCATCTACTACCTGATGAAGGAGGACGACAACGCCTTCACATACCTCCTGAAGGGCTTTTCCAAGCACTGGGTCGCAATGGCGATGCTGGCCATACTCTACATGAAGAAGAAGGACAAGACGAACATGGTGGCCACCTTCGAGAAGGCCGTGAAGGCCACTCCAAAGGAGGGCATGCTCTGGAGCGTCTACGCATACTGCATGCTCAAGGAAGGCGACCGCGACAAAACACTCGAGATCCTCGGGCGCGGGCTGGCCAAGGTCCCCGGCGACGACAAGCTGAAGGCGAACCAGACAGCGGTAGCCAACAAGGAAAAGATGAAGATGCGCAACTACGGCGACCTCTGGACACAGTTCTACCTTGAGAAGTCCCCGGCAGCCGGGCAGAAGATACCGCCCTACATGCAGGCGCTGGCGCAGAGAAGCGGCGGCCGCAGGATGGTAAGAAAGTAGCCTGACCACAAAGGCGGAGTGTTCATGCGCCCGATGAAAAACATGCTTGCCGCGTTTTCGGCCGCCCTTTTTTTGTCGGGCGCTTTCTTTTTGCTGCTCCCCGGGTGCGGCAAGGGCGAGACAGACACCGACAAGATAAAGGCCGTCGTTAAGGATATGGCCGAGGGCGCCCAGGCAAAGGACATAGCGCGAGTGAAACAACACATCGCGAAGGAGTACAAAGACCCCACAGGCAACGACTACGACGCCCTCAAGGGCATCATGCTCTACTACTTCATGCAGCAGGGCGACATAAACATATTCCTTCGGCGACAAGAAGTCGAAGTAAACGGCAACCGGGCGAAGATGTCGATGAACGCGGTTATATCGCGCGGCGCAAAGGTTTCAGACATAAAGGACATCGGGCAGGCAGAGGCGTCCGGGTTCATATTCGGCCTGACGTTCGAGAAGCGCGGCGGCGACTGGCTGCTGGTGTCAGCCGTATGGCGGCAAGTAGGCGTACTGGAGGCGATGTAATGAAGGTTATAATGCTGCTTGTAATATCATCCCTGTTTTTCACCACTCTTATCTTCGCCGGAGAGGACGAAGCGCCCACCCGGTTCCTGGACCTGAAACCGTCAACACTTCCGGCCGAGACGCAGACCGGCTTCACGATGCAGAAGGAAGGATGCAAGAACGGCATCTACTATAACCAGTCCTTCGACAAATGTGTCATCAGTTCGAATACCACAAGCATTGAAAAAGGCAAGAAGGAAGTGGATGCCCTCCGGGAGTCACAGAGCGCCAAGCAAAGAGGCAAGGTCATCTACGACGCAAAGAAAATCGGCACAACGCAACCCCAGCAGGAGCAAAGCGAGGACACCCCCTAATGTGCTCAGGGAGACACCGAGCCTTCCGTCTAACCGTCACAGTCCCGACAATACAGATGCTCCCCTTCTAAAAACCTCTTTACTTTTATCCCCAAAAGCGGTTGAATCTATAAAGGTTCAGCCGCTTTTTTTTATTTACTCGCGCAGGGAGGCAGCATGTCCGCAAGCTTCGAGCACTCTGAATACCTCATCAGCACGAAGTTGTTCACCGCGTTCGCCAGGAAGTTCTACATCTACGACCCGCGCGGCTCCGTCGCCTTCTTTGCGAGGATGAAGCCGTTCAAGCTGCTGGAGGATATACGCCTGTATACCGGCGAGGACATGCAGGGAGAGGCGCTCTGCCTGAAGTGCCGCAAGGTCTTCGAGCTGACATCGCATACTTTCGACGTTTACGACTCCACGGCCAACAACGTCAAGGTCGGGGCGATACAGAGGAAAAACATCACGTCCATGTTAAGGGACGAATGGCTGATCCTCGACGAGAACGACAGGGAGATTGGTACAGTCGTGGAAGACAGCCTAATACTCGCAATCGTCCGAAGGTTACTCACGAACCTCATCCCCCAGTCGTACAGCGGTACAATCCGGGGCAGGGAGGTCTGCACCTTCACGCAGAACTTCAACCCGTTCCTCCTCAAGATCAAGCTGGACTTCAAGAAGGACTACAGAAAGACGCTCGACAGGCGGCTCGGCATCGCGGCGGCAGTGCTCCTCTGCGCGGTCGAGAAGAGGCAGAACTAGCGTTTGAGGAGCATCCATGGATATTCTTGAGCTTATAAAGTCGCGCAGGAGCGTGCGGAAGTTCACCGAGCAGGCCGTCGGTGAGGACATCATCAACAAGGCGATAGAGGCGGCGTGCTGGGCGCCGTCAGGGCTTGAACAACCAGCCGTGGGCGTTCGCAGTCATTACAGAGCCGGGCGTCAAAGATGCCATCTCCGGCCTCACGCACTACGGCAGCATCATCAAGTCCGCGCCGGTGCTCATCGCCGTCTTCCTGGACAACACCAAGACCTACGACCGCACGAAGGACTGCATGGCCATCGGGGCCTGCATCCAGAGCATGCTGCTCTACATCCACTCGGTCGGCCTGGGCGCGGTCTGGCTGGGCGAGATACTGCGCAGCAAGGAGAAGGTCGCGGAGGCGATAAACGCGCCCTGCCCAGATGGAGCTTATGGCCGTCGTGGCGATGGGGTATCCGCAGGGGAGCGCGGGAAAAGGGAAGAGAAGAGACATTAGCGAGAGCGTGTTTAATCATGAATAACATTAATGAAGTGGACTATATTTTACAAAAAGATTGGCAGAATTACCTTATTAACGACCTTGGGAATGAGCCTTGGGTTGTTGTTTATAGATCAATAATTGATGCACATAAAAGCAGGACCATTTTTTATAGTGGTTTAATACCAAAAGCGAAAGCAAAAGAAGTCCTGTCTAGATCTTCTTGGGAAATATCAATAGGAGATGGCAAGCCTAGCACCGGTACTTATTATCATAATGGAAAAGGACGCGATTACTATGAACGATTCCCGTATGGTTATGAGCCACTGGTTATTAAACGCACTTTTAATGACTTAAAAGAACCATACTGGGAAGTTCTTGAAGAATTTCGTCTATTTCACAACCTATATTTTGAGCGAGCAAATGAACAATACATAAAAATAAACGACAATGGTGAAGAGGATGTAGTAATTAAAATTGAAAAGGACATCATTTCTATTAGACAAAAAGAAATAAACGAATTCTTATTAATTAGAAAAATGCAATTAGCAATTTTTTTCGATATTATTCGTTATTCTGTTTTAAATATTAATGAATTGCCTGAGGGCCCTAAAGAATATTCCGAAAACAATCTTTGCTTTTCTTTTTCTATATCAGATCAGTTTTTGATGACAAAACAATTTAAATGTCTTTCTAGAACTGTGGGGAAAAAATTATTAATACCTCAGAAACCTAGACTACAAAAAAATCAATATGCAGAATTTATAATCGGGCAAAATAAAAAATGGGAACCTATCCATTTTACCTGTAACCCGCAAAAGTTAGCTAATTTTTTTGGTAGTAATGAAGGTGCACCCAATTTTCTTACGCCTTGCTTCTTTAAGAGGGAAGTTTTATCTAAATATTATTCTCAGCCAGAAAAGTACGAAATATCCGACAACTATTTACGCTGTGGGAGCCTTTGGAGCCTTCATATTGATAATAACCACCCTAGCTATATCATCGTTTTTTTGGGATACCTTGGGCAAGGCTTAAGCTATACAGAACAACTTTACTGGAAAAGCTATAATGTAACCCCTGATGGCAAAATAAGTTCTACTACTTTTAGAAGAAGTTTTTTAGCAGAATTTGCGGAACCAGAAAAAGAAGATTTAATTCTCAAGTCTGCTATTGAAATCTTTCAAAAAAAATGGTTCGAAAAAAACAAATGGAACTTTTTCAAACCTCTTAAACAGGAAGATAAACATCATTACATAACCCTACGAATTCCGCTTTCAAATGACCAAGCAGAGTTTGATGCTCAGGTGGGGTCATTAACCAAGGTATTAATTGACTCCATCAACGAAACTCAGCTTTTGAAGGAATTGGGGGAAGTCCCGCCCGATTGTAAGGGAATTTCAAAACTTCAAATATTTTTAAATAAAGAGAAATTCCCTAATTGTGAAAATCATATTACATTCTTAAGAGACCTTCAAGAATTAAGGTCTGGGGTAGCACATAGAAAAGGACAAAAGTATCGGAAGGCTGCACAAAAATTTGGCATTGGTAATAAAGACTTAATAAACGTATTTGAGGGTATTCTTCAAAAGGCAATCGATTTCTTGCATGAACTTATGGAACATTTATTAACTAGAGAAGTCGATAACAGTTCGGACGCAAAACATACATAGCACGCTCAAGAAGCCTTCTCCAGCCGCTCCGCAACCCATATCTTAATAATCGACTGCCTCGGAACGCCCAGGCGTTTGGCCTCTTTGTCCAACTGCTGTATCATCCAGATGGGAAAATCGACGTTCACCCTCTTCTGTTCCTGGTTGGGCCTCTTGGCCTTTGAGAGGTCGAGGTGTTTGGTGATATCCACGCCCTCGTCGAACTTCTTGTCGAATTCCTTAGCCTTGATCTTCATAAATAGCGACCTCCTCTTTCCTTGCCCGCCGCACATGCACGGTATAAATAATATACCAAAACTATACCTAAGATATACCTATAGTCAACCGAAAACCCGCCCGACCCCGGCTCTTATGGTAGTTTTTTGTTTTTTATTGGGCTTGAGGATGCGGACGGTTAGTTTATTCTTGTAGCTTCCTGCCAAGCGGCAAATTCTGACGGCCTGATGCCGAAACGTGCGATATTCCCCTCATGCAGGCTTTCAAACTCCTTCAGAACAAGCAAGGCGAAGCGTTCATGGTCCTCCTGCAATACCGTGGCAGGGATGGAAGCGCGCACATCGTCTGAAGTGAGAGTTTTGCGATTTAAAATTAGGGAACGTACTGCCTCCGTAAGCGCGGCGCGGTACTTGAGCCTGAACGCGTCGGGCGGAACCAGGCTTTGTTTCACCGCGACATACTGTTGGCATGACCGCTCATAGGCCCACACAAAAACGTCCAGAAGCAGCTCTACACGATTCAATTCATATATGCCGAGTATGCCATCTATGTAAGCGCGTTCCGGTACATCTATGAATGAAAGCGGACACAGGTTACGCTTTATCAGAGGTATATTGGCCGCAAGACGCGAAACGCGCTTGTTTACATCCATGAAAGGCTGCAAGTACGATATATGGACCATGGCGAAAAATGACTGCTCGAACGGGTCATTAATGGACTCAGCCTTTGCAAGCATCAGCCGGAAATATTCATCCATGCGCTGCGGCATTGCAAGCGGGATGTAAACACTCCCGCCGATTTCCACCGGGCGCTTGCGAAGCCTCCCGCAATCCCCTGGGTCGGCAAGCAATCCGTCGGACAACTGCGCATGCAGGTTAAGTACCGTAAAGGTGTTGAACCCGGCAAGGTCCGCGTCGTTGACAAGCATCTCGATGGCGTTCTTGTGGTTCAGGATCATCTGCGTCTCGACGGCGTCCTTACCCTCGGCGGACTGGCCGTATTCTATAAGCTTCTGGGTGTCAAGCCGGCTGTATGTGTTCCCTTCAAGCCGCGACGAGGCCCAGGACAGGTCTATAAGCAGACGGTTCAGAATCTCGCGTGCGAACGTCCCGGCCTTATTGTCGCTGTCAGTAACCAGGCCAAGATGGTAAAGCTGTGAACGCAGGTCCTCCGGCAGGTAGTATGTTTCGTTGGGCCGATAGTTTTCCAGAAACTCCGGGTTGTAGCTGACCGGTTTTCGCAGTTGTGGCGCCTGGCGCACATAGTCCTTTATCTTTTGCCCCTCAGGTGAGATTGGCACATACGATTCACCATAAAACGTCACTGTTTCAACGGGCTCGATTGCGTGCATATCGCCCGTAACAGGCGCAACCTTGTAACGCAAGGCACGACCCTCGCCCTCGGTAACCAGACGTCCTGATATTACAAGGCTGGCCAGACGGCGCTGAAAGGTACGCTTGCTGAGCCCCAAGCCCGCCGCACCGAGCAGAGCCTCAAGCCCAACCCCTCCCGGGTATCCGGCAACTGCCTGTATGACAGCCTCTAATTCTTTCTGGTTAATTTGTTTTGGCATGGTTACTGACCCTTTATGGCACGATATAGTCTTTTATGGCGCGCAATTTAATTATAGCGACAAATAAAGTGGCACGCAAGGAAAATTTGGAGGGAGCTTATGAAGAAACCCTACCTCGACAGCTTATCCAGCAGGTCGAAGAACAGGTTGATCACGTCCAGGTAGAGGCTGATGGAGACGGACATCGCGGCATGCCAGTCGTTGACAGACGCCCTGCCGAGACGGTGCAGGTGGTTGAAATCAAAAAGCATGTACCCGCTGAATACCGCAACGCCGAACAACGCGAAAACCCTCTGGGCGGTCCTGCGTATGTGTACGAACTGCCGCGCTATCCCGATCATGATAAGGCCGGTAAGACCGTAGCAGAGAAGCCTCCCCGCTAACGAGAAGTCCAGGCCCGAGTACATCCCGAAAACCGCCGCCAGAAGAGCGATGAGCACCGTGATGGCCAGCACCCTCGCGCCGAGGTTCTCGTCCACAGTTATCAGGGCAAGGGCTACCTGTGCACCAGCAAGGGCGGACCACGCTAAGAATACCGGGACGCCTATCCTGAGATCCTCTATCCCGTAGAACATAAGGAACAGGAAAAGCAATATATCCAGTATCAGGAGGCCGAAGAAGTAGGGCCCGACAAACTCCCAGCCGATGTGTATATCTATATCGCCGTGGTCACTCCTCGATGCGGTGACACCGGACGCACCCTCGGCGTAGATGCAGCGGATAAAGGCCAGAGCGGCCCTCGCGCCCATGAAGGTTATCAGGAGCTGGGAGCCGAGGATCAGGAATGTCTTTGAGAAAAGCGTGGAGAAAAGGGGCAAACGAGACTCCTTTTGTGTCAATCCTCTCTTAGGGTAAACACCTTATTAGGACATAAGCGGATATGGATGTCAAGGGACTAAAATGAGGCAGGGCTAAATAAATATGCGGTTTTATCTTTAACGCAGGCTGGCAATCAGGCTACGAGCGACCAGCGCGTTCACCGCGAACGGCGGCAGGCCAAGCTCGGCCACCACGCGCCTGCAAAGGCCCACCGGGTCCGTAATGCCTTCCGCGGCTGTGGCCTTCACCACCTCATCGATGCGCGAGAGGTAGAGCGAGCCCTCGTCCATGACGCGGTAGACCTCCTCGCCTTTTCTCGGGTCGTCCCATGATGAGAGCAGGACATCGACGCCGCTTATGCCCCGGAGCTTCCTGACGGACTCGGCGGAGGCCTTCGGGTCTTCGTAGATGGGCAGGCCGCCCGCGAGCGGGACCGCGTCGCCGCAGATAAGCGCCTTATCTGCCGGGATGTACAGCGAGAGCGAGCCCATGGAATGGCCCGGTGTATGGAGCACGATGACCTCAAGCCCGTCGCCAAGCTTGATTACCGCCCCGTCCTCTATGGGGTGGTCTACGGAAACCGGGTCCCATACCAGGGCGGAAAAACCCGGGACCGGGCGCTCCCGCTCCTGAAGCGATATGTCCTCGATCCAGTTGACCTCGTCCTTGTGCGCAAGGACGGTGCAGCCGGAAGCCTCCTTGATGGCCGCGGCCGAGCCGATGTGGTCGGGATGGGAATGGGTGAGTATCAGGATGTCTATCTCTTCGGGTTTCCTGCCGGTGCGGGCGAGGTAATCGAAGATGGCCTTCTCTGTGCCCGCGACCCCGCTGTCCACGACGCATACGCTCTCGCCGTATATCAGGAAGCAGTAGACGAAGCGGTCCAGTGACTGGCCGGGGTTGACCGGGATCTTGAACGGGATTTTGAGGGCGTGTATGTGGGGGGTGACCTGCATAGGCTACTTTATTGAAAGCATACGGTCCAGTGCGCGCTTTGCCGGGATGCGTATCTCCTCCGGCACCTTTACCACACAGTCCATCTCCTCAAGGGAGCGCAATACGCTCTTGAGCGTGGTCTTCTTCATGTTGGGGCAGAGCATGTCCTTCCTAAGCGGGTAGAACTGCTTGCCGGGGCTGTCCGTGCGAAGCCGGTACATTATCCCCAGCTCGGTGCCGACGATGAACTCAGTGGCGTCGGACTCCTTGCAGAAACGTATCATGCCGGACGTGGACGTGACGTGGTCTGCAAGCTCCAGTATCTCCATCGGGCATTCCGGGTGCGCAATACAGCAGCGCCTGCGGGTGTGCTGCCTTCGCCGCTTGGACGTCCGCGACAGTAACCCTGTGGTGGACGTGACAGAAACCGTCCCAGGCGATTATCTCCTTGTCGGTGTGCTTCGCGGCCCAGGCGGCGAGGTTTCGGTCCGGGACGCATATCACCCTGTCCGACTCCATAGAGTTTACCACCTTTATCACGTTCGCGGAGGTGCAGCAGATGTCTGAGTGCGCCTTGACCTCGGCGGTGGTGTTTACATATGACACTACCGGGACGCCGGGGTACTGCTGCTTTATCTTCAGGAGGTTGAAGTCCTCGGGGAAGTGGTAGCAGAAGTCGCGGTGGGCGCCGGGGAAATCGGTGCCGTAATAGCGCGGCCCGGATACGCTTACCATATCGGCCATCGGGCAGCCGGCGCCGGCCTCGGTGAGCAGGACTGTCTTGTCTGGCGAGAGTATGGACGCGGACTCGGCCATGAAATGCACACCGGCGAAGACTATGACGTCGAAGTCCGTCTCTGCGGCGGTGCGGGACAGCTCAAGCGAGTCGCCGGTGCGGTCTGCGATGTACTGCACCTCGTCGCGCTGGTAGTTGTGGGCGAGGATTATCGCATTACGCTCTTTCTTTAGGCGCGCGATCTTCTCCGCTATCTCATTGAATTCAGGAGAGCCTATCTGCAAAGTCAAAACCTTTCAAAGCGTACTTTTCTTTCACGGAAAGAAAAGTCCAAAAGAAAGCGAGGTTAAAAATATGTTCAAGAGTAGAAAAATAGCACAAAAAGGCAGTCGGGGTCAACTTGTTTCGGGGGAGGTTTTAGTCCACCAGCGAGAGCTTGCCGCTCCCGGAGTCCGGGGACTCGGTAAAGAGGATCGAGCCGTCTTTCAGCTCAACCTTGTAGATCGGGCGGGAGAACGACATCCCGGTGACCGGGTTGTTGCTGATCCTCATGACCTTCTTGACGTAGTTCTTGGTCTCTGCGATGTTCGGGACGCAGTTGCCGTTTCGTATCACCCTGCCCTGCCCGCAGTTGTAGGCCGCGACGGACAGTTCGACGTCGCCGCTGAAGTTGTCAAGCAGGAAACGGAAATACCGGACGCCGCCGTCTATGTTCTGCTCCGGGTCGTAGAAGTCCCTGACGCCCATGTCGGCGCCGGTAGAGGGCATGAGCTGCATCAGCCCGCGAGCGCCCTTGTTTGATACCGCCCTTGGGTTGAAGTTGGACTCGGCCTTTATTATCGACTTGACCAGAGACGGGTCCACGCCGTACTTGCTGCACTTGGCATTGATTATGTCGGCGTAAGGTACGCCTTCGAGCGGCTCGCACGAGGAAGGCTGCGTGTACTTGACTACCCTGTCCTGCTTTGCCACCGACCCGGTTGAGGATGCCTGCTTGAACGCCTTGGCTGACTTCGTAGCGCGCGGCTTCGCCGGTTCGCTCCCCTTCTCCCGTATGACCTTCTCACTGTAGCTGTTGGGGACGTTCGAGAAATGTATTACTCCACAGTCGTCAACGTACTTGAAGATATCGGCGGACGCGCCAGGGGCGCACAGAAGGGTAATGAATATTGCGGAAAATATGTAGACTGGCTTTTTCACTATGCTGTTCTGCCCATCCTTAAAACGAAAACCTAACTGCCTTTATACCATATTTAGATGTCAAAAGTCAAGAAATAGGGGGTGTTATGCCATCCGCTTGACGCGGGGGTCGGGGACGGGGATGGCCTTCAGGAGCGCCTTCGTGTAATCGTGCTGCGGGTTATTGTAGATTTCCTCGGCGGTGCCGGTCTCGACGATCACGCCCTTGTTCATCACCGCAACCCGGTCGCAGAAGTACCGTACGATATTCAAATCATGGGCGATAAACAAAAACGCGAGGCTGTATTCCTCCTGCAGGTCCTTCAGGAGGTTCAGCACCTGCGCCTGGATGGACACGTCCAGCGCGGATATCGGCTCGTCGGCGACGATGAGTTCCGGCCCCACCGCAAGGGCGCGGGCTATGCCTATCCTCTGCCTCTGGCCGCCCGAGAACTCGTGCGGGTACTTAAACATGGCCTCCGGACCGATGCCGACCCGGCCAAGTATCCCGCGCACCCGGTCGGTAAGCTCGCTTCCCGTGGCTATCCCGTTCACCTTGAGCGGCTCTCCGACGGTGTCCACCACACGCATGCGCGGGTTTAACGAGGCGAACGGGTCCTGGAATATTATCTGCATCCTGCGCCGGAGAGCGCGAAGCTCCTCGCGGCCCGCCTTCACCACGTCCATGCCGTCGAAGTTTATCTCGCCTTCGGTGGGCTCGATAAGCCTAAGGACGCAGCGGCCTGCGGTGGACTTGCCGGAGCCGGACTCGCCCACAAGGCCAAGGACCTCGCCCTTCCCCACCTCGAAGTCTATGCCGTCCACGGCCTTCACGACGCTCTTGGTGCCGAATATGCCGTGGGTGACCGTGAACTGTTTTTTGAGGCCCTTTACGCTCAGGAGTGTCTGCATGCGGACATTATCGCCAAAAGCCGAAGAGGTGTCAATATATTATGTCTAAAGTTTCAGGTTGACATAGGCCCCTGCCGTTACATAGAATTAGAACAACCAGGGACCCGGAAAAAAAGAATGCTTCACCTCCTAGAGAAGATATACGAAAAAGTTCGGGTGCTGTACGGGCCCAGGCATTTCGCCGCCCTGTTCATACTGCTCGCCATCATATCGGGCGCGGGGCTGCTCATCGGCATAAAGTACACCCTTTACATTCGCAACAACCCCGAATACTGCAACAGCTGCCACCTGATGGAGAAGACTTTTGCCGGCTGGAGGCAGAGCGACCACAAGTCTGTCGCCTGCCAGGAATGCCACAAGCTCTCCGTAATCGAACAGGACACCCTGCTTGTAAAGCATATAATCTACGGGGCGGAGAAGGTGCCTCAGAAGCACGGCAAAAAGCTTCCCTGGGAGAGCTGCGCGGGCTGCCACTGGGAGCAGGGAAGCCAGGGCAAAGACAAGCCCGAGCAGACCTACGGCCACTATAGGCACAGCTTTCTCGAATGCTTCAACTGCCACCCCTTTGTGGAACACAACTTCCCGGCCAGTGCCGAGGCCTGCCAGAGGTGCCACAGGAACAAGCGCGTCCACGGCCAGAGCATGGAGGACGTCTCATGCATAAGCTGCCACCTGTTTACCATGAGGGAAGGGGCGGAGAAGGGCCGGATATTCCCGACCAGACAGAGGTGCCTCAACTGCCACCGCAATACGCCGTTCCCGCAGACCGCACCCATGGCGGCGCTGGAATGCTTTGACTGCCACAACCCGCATGGCGCACTCAAACCGCCGGATTCACTATGCATACGCTGCCACATGAAGGATATAACGGACCAGGGCCACAAATCCCACTCCGTCCCGTGCAAGGGCTGCCACAGCGCGCACTCCTGGAAGGTGGAAGACCCGAAAAAGACCTGCTCGTCCTGCCACCCATACAGGGACCCGCTGAAGTACTTTACTAAATAATAATCGGTTTCAGTAAGTTACAGGTTTGCGAAAACCTGGACGGCCCGTTTTGCAATCCTGCAAACTCAGCTCCCAACCCGCCTGCCGAAACAGCCGCTGTACAACAACCAATCTATATCAAGCCAAAAATCAGCCGCGATATTACCCTTATAAATCAAAACGTTATATTTTTATCTATACAGTTGCCACCCTATACCCGCCATCTGGCACGCTCCTTGCTCTTATAAATAGGCAAAGGCAGCTACGAAGGAGGTGGGTTATGGAAGGCAGACATCACATAGACAGGCTGAGCATAGCCGGGGTAGCAGTAGGATTTCTGGCCTTTTTACTATACGGGATGCTTTACGGCGCACTGGTAGGCGGCGCTGCCGGCCAGGACGCCGGGATCGGGCTTTTCGGGTACGGCCTGCCAAGCAGGGCGTTGTCCGCGGCAGGGATGGTAGTTGGCATCCTGGTCTCCTGCATGGCATTTGTGTTGACCGGGTATGCCGCGGGAAAGACCGCCGGCTTTCTGGTATATCTTGCAAAAAAAGACGTAAAGACAGAGGTAGCGGCAATCAGACGCTGACATTTCAACCAACACTGAAACACAGGAGGTACGCCATGGTCACAAGAAACGAACTCATGAAGAAATGCGGACTCATTGGAGGCGGTGTAGGGGTTGTGCTTTTCGCAGTGTTTGGTCTCCTGCAGGGCGCATCTGCTGGGCGGCGCTGCCGGCCTTGCCATAGCCAACCACGTATTCGGTGAAACCACCCTGGAGCTGATGGCAAACGAACTGCTGCCGAGGATGATCGTTGCCGGTTCGATGCTGGCGGGCGTGATATTCTCCTTAGTGTTCTTCACCGTCACCGGCGCGGCAATGGGCGCGGCGGGCGGCTTCCTGTTGAGCCTTACACAGTCCCCGGTAAAGTCCGGCGAGTTGTCTGGCAAACTTGCGTCCGAGGCTGTCAAGAATCACAACTAAGACAACCGTAACACCTTCATCACTGAAAAAGGAGGTACGCCATGAATACCAGAGACAAAACAGCAAGGAAGGCAGGGCTGGCCGGAGCAGGGATAGGCCTGTTGCTCTTCTTGTTCGTGGGCCTTCTTTATGGCTCGCTCATAGGCGGCACGATGGGCCTTGAGATAGTGAACTCCGTATTCCATGAGGCGGCAGGGGTCACGCTGTTGTCGAGGGTCATTGTGGCGGCCTCGATGCTGGCTGGCGTCATAGTATCCGGGATCATGTTCGTCGGCCTGTCCTCGGCCATCGGCTGGGTAGCGGGATACGTGGTCGGCGCCGTAATGGAACCTAAGACTGCGAACCTTGAGGCGGGCAAAGGCCGGTCCAACTAAGGAGAAACCATGTCAAAGACCACCAAAAAATGGGGGATGGTGATCGACCTCCGGAAATGCATCGGCTGCCACAGTTGCAGCGTGGCATGCAAGACGGAAAACGAAGTACCCCCCGCCGTATTCCGCAGCTGGGTGAAGCTTATGGACAAGGGGATGTACCCCAACGCCAGAAGCCTCTCCCTGCCGGTGCTTTGCAACAACTGCGAAAACGCGGTATGCGTAAAGGTCTGCCCGGTAAAGGCAAGCTACAAAAGGGACGACGGGATAGTGATGGTCGACCCGCACAAGTGCGTGGGCTGCAAATACTGCATGGCCGCATGCCCTTACCAGGTGCGTGCCTTAAACCCCCTGAGGAGGTACGTCCAGAAATGCTCCTTCTGCTACCAGAGGGTGGACGCCGGCCTGTTGCCCGCATGTGTTGAGACCTGCCCCGCAAAGGCTCGCGTCTTCGGCGACCTGAACGACCCGACATCCGAGATAGTGAAACTGCTGGTGGAGAACCCGACCTCGGTCTTAAAGCCGGAGTCCGGCACCAAGCCCAACGTTTTTTACATAGCGCTTGACAAAGACATCATCGACCCGCTGAAGGGGGTGGACATCGAACACCATATAAAGCACGCCAAGGACGCACTGGAAGGCGTCTTCGAATGAAAGGGGAACCATAACAATGGACATGGACGTGCTGTACAACGTACCACATGAGTTCGCGCTTTCAAGCGTGATTTCCACCTACTTCTTCCTGCTGGGCGTCGGGGGAGGCTGCTCGCTCCTTTCCATATGGGCCACGCTTACCGGGAAGACCGACTACAAGCCGCTGGCCAAGCTTGGCGCGGTGGCCGTCATAGCGCTCTTTTCGTTTGCGCCCACGCTTCTTATAATCGACCTTGGACAGCCGCTTAGGTTCTGGTTCCTGATGGTGCGGGGCAACGCGACTTCGCCGCTCACATGGGGCTCCTTTTTCCTTTCGGCGTATCCGTTGTTTGCCACCGGTTACATAGTCTTCCTTTTCCTCGGGAAGACGAAGATATACAAGCCGCTTGCGGCGGCGCTCCTGCCGATAGCGATCGGTTACGTTACCTACATCGGGTTCATAGTCGCCATGGCCATATCGGCAAGCGCGTGGAACACCCCGCTGATGCCCGCCTTCTTCGCATCGGCCGCAATGGTTTCTGCGATATCGCTGATGACTATGGTCGGCATTACAAGGTACTGGCTTATGTCAAGCCACTGGGATTCCGGCACGAAAGAGGCCCAGTTCAACATTATAATAAAGCTCACGCGCTTCGCGGCCCTCTTCCTGCTTTTGAACCTTTTCTTCATATTTACTCAACAGGTATACATGCGCTTCTCTTCAGAGTGGGCGGCCCTCGCGGCGCAGCTTTTGCTCGAAGGCAAGATCGGGATGAACTTCGGGCTGTTCACGCTGTTCCTGGGCACGATAATACCCTTGCTCGTCGTCGCCCTGCCCAAGGCGAACAAGCAGCTCCCGCTTTTGTTCATGATCATGCTGTTCGCGGAGATCGGCATTTTCGTGATGCGATATTCAATAACCGTAGGCACGCAATACCTGCCGATAATGTAAAGGGGGCTCTCCATGTCAAAGATGATGGAAAGAAGGGGCTTCCTTAAATATTCTGCTGCAGGCGGGGCCGCGCTTGCGCTGTCCCACCTGCTGGGCCCGCTGCTGACGGCCAGCGAGACGGAAGAGCGGCCCTTCATAGACCGGTGCACCGGGAAACAGGTGAAGGGAATCCCCACCACCTGCACCGGCTGCCGTGCGAACTGCGGGATGGTAGCATATGTCAGGGACGGCCAGCTTTTAAAGATCGGGGGCAACCCGGCCCACCCCGTCAACAAGGGTACGCTCTGCCTTGTCGGGCAGGCGGGCCTTTACACCCTCTACGACCCGGAACGCGTCGTCAAACCGCTTGTCCGGGTGGGAAAGAGGGGCCAGGGCCGGTTCGTGCCGGCAAGCTGGGACGAAGCCCTGGACATGATTGCAGGGAAGATGAAGCGGCATTCCGGAAGAGGCGTCGTGCTTGAAACGCAGGGCGGCTCATCCTCGTGGGCGTCCAGGCTTTTCCTGTCCAAAAACGGCGGCGGGACCCTGATAACCCACGACCATATAGTGTCGGCCAACAGGGAAGCCGCCCTCAAGGGCACGTTCGGCGCCGAGTACGACTACCCGGACGTCGCGAACGCCTCTTACATACTCAACTTCGGCGCGAACCCGTTCGAGTCAGACCCGTTCGGCATGTCGTCCGCCGGGGCCATAGCATCCCGCCGTGACAGGGGCACACTGCAGATGGTCACATTCGACCCGCGCCTGTCCTCCACGGCAGGGAGGAGCGACGAGTGGTTCCCGCTGATGCCGGGCACGGACGCGGTCGTCGCGCTCGCGATGGCACACGTTATAATGGACGAGGGCCTGTACGACAAAGGCTTCCTCGATGGGCACACGAACTCGAACGCTGAAAGACTTGCGGCACATCTGTCAAGCTATACACCGGCGGCCGCGGAGCGGATAAGCGGCGTCCCGGCAAAGGACATAAAAAGGGTCGCGATCGAATACGCCAGGTCGGACCGGGCCGTGCTGCTTACCGGGGGAGGCGTGTCGGGCTACCGGGGCGGGACGGAAGGCGAGCGGTCAATACGGCTCCTCCCGATCATTACCGGCAAGCTGAACAGGCAGGGCTGCAACATCATCCCGAAGACCGGCCAACCGTACCCGGAAAATCCTAAAGTCACGACGATGGCAGCGGAGACCTTTTACACCGGGTTCTCCGAAGGAAGGCAGAAGGTGGGCGCTTATATCGTGAGCGGCTGCGACCCTGTCTACTCGTCGCCTGAAGGAGAGCGGTTCGAATACGCATTGAAGGATGAAGAGAAGCTGCCGCTCATAGTCAGCATAGACGCGCACGTTACAGACACCGGGATGTTTGCGGACGTGGTGCTTCCGGCCTCGACATACCTGGAGGAGTACGGCCTGGAGTACACTATCGGGCCCGGGGCGGAGCAGGTAATCGGCTACAGGCAGCCTGTCGTCCAGCCGCTCGAAGACTCAAAACCTTATGTCGACATAATAGCCATGCTCTCGAAAAAGTCGGGAACACCCCTCGGATACCTCGACTCAGAGGATTACGTCTCGCAGCTTGCAGACAAAGCCAAGGCGCTGCCTGAGCACGGCAGGGAAGAGATGCTTGCGCAAAAAGGGTTCTTCGCGGCCTCTGCCCAAGGCATGGTGCGCCAGGGCGCTGAAGGGTTAATGCCCGGCAAGATCAAGGCTGAGTGGGAAGAGGGCCACAGGCTGCCTTCGTTCGATCTACCGCCTGAGCTGAAGGAGATGAAGGCGGGCGAACTGATGCTTGTCATTTACTCCCCGGTGGCATACCGCGAGGGCTTTACCGAGAACAACCTCCTCTTGAAGGAGATCTACCACAAGAACAGGGCATTCATAAACACCGCCACGGGCGTGGCTCTGGGGCTAAAGGACTGGGATACCGTGCGCATCACCTCAACAGCGGGCAAGGTAAGCGCCGTCGTCACCCTCACCCCGGGCATGCACCCAAGGGCAATCGCCCTTGCGAGGGGCTGCGGTCATAACGGATACGGCAACATCGAGAAGGGAGAGAAATTCCAAAGCCCTGACCCATTCACCAGATCTATCTGGTGGAAAAACGAAGGTTCCGGGCCGAACCCTAACAGGCTTGTGTCCTTCAACATGGACAACCGCGCAATCCTTGGCCTTCCACTGACAAGGGTCACAATCGACAAGGCGCCGGAGGAGAGAGAAAATGGCTAACAAGATGCGGATAATCGACCTTATAATGAAGGTGCCGACCATCAGCTTGAAGCCGGTCCTCTCTAAAATCCTGCAAATCAGGCGGAGGACTCTCGCGGTTATCCTGCTGGCGGCGGCAATCCCGCTGGTGCTCCTCACATACGGCTTTGTGGAAGTGGTGGGCACCCAGAAGTTATACTGCCTCAACTGCCACATCAACCAGCGCAACATGGACTTCTGGAAGAAGTCATCGGTGCACCCCCAGTTGAGCTGTGCGACATGCCACGACGTCGAGAAGAGCGGCGTTGTAGGCGCGGCCTTCCATTTCGGCTTCTCGGCCAAGGAGGACGTTCTGACTGGCCACTGCATGGGCTGCCATAAGAAAGACCTGGACATCATGGTCGGCGTGGACGCGAAGGAAAGAAAACGCCCGTCCAGTGAGCTGATCAGGATACCCCACTCGAAGCATATCAAAGAGCTTGGTATAAAGTGCACCTACTGTCACTCTAACGTCTTCCACGAGAGAAGGCCCGCGAAATACGCGACATACCGGCCGACGATGGAGACCTGCTATACCTGCCACGACGAAAAGACCACGCCCTGCGTGTCCTGCCACCCCAACGGCATGCCTTCCGGCGTCTCTATGAGCGGCAACGTCGGCGGCGGCAACATAACTTACATACAAAGAGGCGCGGGTGACGCCGTCTTCAGCCACAAGCGGCACATGGCAAACGGGCTCGACTGCGAATCCTGCCACCCCAGGCTTTTCAAGATGGAGAAGACTCACGGGGTCATGACCATGGCGGGCATGGATTCCGGCAAATTCTGCGGCAGCTGCCATAACGGGAAGGATGCTTTCAAGACCTCTGACTGCGGCAAATGCCACAGGGGCGGCGCGTCAGGCGGCGGCATGATAGCCTTCGAGGGCGGCGGCTTCGGACAGGTCCTGTTCTCGCACGAGAAACACCTGGCCAAGGGACTTGAGTGCAAGTACTGCCATACGACGCTGTTCGGCTACGGCAGGGCTGCTACAAAGGTGACTATGGACGGCATGCGGGCAGGCCGCTCATGCGGCGGCTGCCACAACGGCAGCAAGGCATTCTCCTCCGAGCAGTGCGACCGTTGCCACAAGGGCGGCAAGAAGGACGGCGGCAACATCGCATACGAGGGCGGCGGAGGCGGGAAGGTCATGTTCTCGCACGAGATGCACATCGCGATGGGGCTCGACTGCAAAGGCTGCCATACCGCGCTCTTCGGGTACAGGAAGAACTCGACCAATAACTCTATGGACAGCATAAACGGCGGGAAGTCCTGCGGCGGATGCCACAACGGCAAGAAGGCCTTCGCGGCGGACAAATGCGACGGCTGCCATCAGGCGGGGTAACACAAAGAAAAACCGTAACATCGATTAATCTTACCTGCTGCCGCTTTCTATTAAAGAAGGCGGCAGTTTTTTTCCCGTCAGGAACACCCGGCAAGATTCGACTCTTCCAAGCCCATGCCTGTCCGCGACTCGGCAATAATAATTATTATTAAATTACTTGACATTATTATTAAAATATCTTAATAATGTATGAAGTGATAATGCTTTCAGGAAACATTAACTTAAGTCCTGGGCGTAAGGCTGTATTTTAAAATCCGAATCACTGGCAAAAAAGGCAGGACACCCTCCCCAAGAGTTACCTCCTTTTTTCCTCATAGGGCTACAGCCCAGGCTGTGGCCCTATTTTAAATTGATACCGTCTTTTTAGTCTTTATCTGTTTCTCGGCGGGCAGATGCAGCTATTTTTTTATATCTTCAGGTCGTACTTCTTTATCTTCCTGTAAAGCGTCGCAAGGTCTACGCCCAGTATCTTCGCCGCAAGCTCCTTGTCTCCGCCGTTTTCGGCGCATATCCTTTTTATGTAGTTCGCCTCGAACTCCTCGTGCGCCTCTTTCAAGTGCGGGTTTATCTTCCCTGTATGGCCGGAGGCCTTGAACCGCTCCGGGAGGTTCTCAAGCGTGATGACCTCGCAGCCGCAGATCACCACCGCCCTCTCGATAACGTTGTGCAGCTCGCGGATGTTGCCCGGCCACGGGTAGTCCATGAACACCCGCTCCACCACCTTGTCAATGCCCACGACGTGCCCGTCTGTCTCTTTGTTCAAATGCTTTATGAAATGGCTAGTCAGCAGCAGGACGTCCTCGCCCCGGTCCCGCAGGGGCGGTATCTCTATCTCTATGACGTTGAGCCTGTAGTAGAGGTCCTGCCTGAACCGGTGTTCCTCCACCAGGTGAGCGAGGTCCTGGTTCGTGGCGGCGATAATGCGCGCGTCCACCGTCAAGGCCTTTGTCCCGCCGACCGGGAGGAACTCGCGGTCCTGTATAAGCTTCAGTATCTTCACCTGAAGCGCAAGCGGCATCTCGCCTATCTCGTCCAGGAACAGCGTGCCGCCCTCGGCCTCCTCCACAAGCCCGCGCGCGTCTTTGTCGGCGGATGTGAATGCGCCTTTCTTGTGGCCGAAGAGCTGGCTTTCAAGCAGCTGCTCCGGGATCGCGCCGCAGTTCACAGCTACGAAGTTCTTCTCTTTTCGCGGGCTGTTGTAGTGTATGGTCTCGGCCACCAGGCCTTTGCCCGTGCCTGTCTCTCCGGTAACGAGCAGGTTGCTGCTGGCGGGTATCGCCTTCTCTATCAGGGACAGCGCCTTG
Organism: Nitrospirota bacterium; assembly: GCA_963845245.1. Classification (GTDB taxonomy): domain Bacteria; phylum Nitrospirota; class JACRHJ01; order JACRHJ01; family JACRHJ01; genus CAWJRJ01. Next base: position 2,647 of record CAWJRJ010000012.1, on the reverse strand, counting down.
CGCATCGCGGCGGAACGGCCTATTATCCTTGAGAAATCGTACTTCTCGGACAGCTTCGCCCGAAGCTCGATATTCTCCTTCAGAAGCCGCCTTGCCTCCAGCGCCTTCTTCACCCGAAGCTTGAGGTCTTCGTTTACAAAGGGCTTCGTGATATAGTCGGTCGCCCCCATCCTTACAGCCTCCATGGCGGAGTCTATCGAGCCGAACGCCGTTATCATGATCACCGGCAGGTGGGAGTCCAGCTTCCTTATCCTCTCCAGGACGTCGAGGCCGCTGATGCCGTCCATCTTGATATCGGATATCACCAGGTCGAAGGCTATGCTCTCGGCTATCTTCAGGCCCTCTTCACCGTTTGCGGCGGTTGTAACGGCGAAATCGGTTTTCAGAATATGCGCGATGGCGTCACAGATATATTTTTCGTCGTCGATGACAAGTATCTTCTCAGGCAATTGGGTCCTCCAGTGGAAGCCTTATGGTAAAGGTGGTGCCTTCGCCGGGGCTGCTCGAAACCGATATGTCCCCCTTCAGGTCCTTGATGATATTATAGCTCACCGCAAGGCCGAGCCCTGTGCCCTTGCCCGTCTGCTTGGTCGTGAAGAACGGGTCGAAGATCTTGCCCAGGTTCTCAGGCGGTATGCCGACACCGCTATCCGCTATCTCCACTACCGCGAGGCCCGGCCCCTTCGCCTTGTCTTCCTTGAGGGTGCGTACAGTCAACCGCCCTCCGCCGGGCATGGCGTCTAGCGCGTTAAGGAGCAGGTTCACGAATACAGAGACCAGCCATTTCTCATCCGCGACCACCGTCAGATTTCCGGGATAATAGTCCCCCGTGAGCACACAGTCCTTCGCCCCCTTGTCGTAGTCAAGCAGGTCGAATGAAGCCTTCACGGCCTCGTTCACGTCCACTGGGCCGTTCTCGATCTGGTAGTTCCTCGAAAAACCGGACATCTGCTGGAGGATCTCCCTGATGCGGTTTATGTGGAACGAGATTATATCGAGCGTGCTGTTGGTGAACTCGTCGTACTTGTTGCCCTGGAGTATCTGTATGTATGAATAAATGGCCGTGAGCGGGTTTCCTATCTCGTGGGCAATGCCCGCGGTCAGCCTGCCGAGGGCAGACAGCTTCTCGGAGTGGAGCATCTGCTGCTCCAGCTTTCGTACGCCGGTGATATCCCTTATAAGCTCTACGGCGTGCGTCACTGCTCCGTCCTTGTCCTTTATGGGCGCAATGACGATCTGGAAATAACCAATGCTCTCGTTTGTGAGCTTGTCCAGCAGGTCAAGGGATTCGCCTTTGCTGCCGTTATTACCCTGGGCCACCCTCCTGCAGACCATCTCGCCCTGCTCCACGTTGCCGCTCTCGATGGCAGCAGGAAGCGGGCAGCCGTTGCAGGGCATTATAAACCCGCGGTATGCCGCGTAGCACCTCTTCCCGACCGGGGAGGATACGTTCCTGGTTATGGCTTCATTGGCCCATTCCACGTTGTAGTCGCGGTCTATCAGTGACACGCCCGCCCCGAACCCGCTCAGGATCGCGTTGAGCTTCTCCTTCTCGTGAAAGAGTTCCGCCGTCCTCTCTTTTATCCTGTATTCGAGCTCTGATGCGTACTTCGCCCGCTCGTCCGCGGCCGTGGTCCTCTTTATAAGGATTATGAAGTAGACCGAGGTGCCGATTACTGTCAGGAATATTATCGATATCAGCCAGGAATAGAGCCTCATGCTTTTGGCGATAAGGCCGGTGACCTCGGTGTAAGGCGTGGTCACGCAGATGAGCCACGACTCGTTCCCGACGCGGGCCTTCCAGTATGATATCAGCTTGTCCTGCCCCATGGGGGCGGTATATATCCCGTATTCCGTCACGCCACCCTGGAGGATGGCCTTCTCGGCGTTGAAAGACTTGTGACATTCGAAGCAGCTCTTGTCCGCCTTGAGGAGGTTTCGTCCTATCATCTCCGGTCTGCCGGGGTGGTAGACAAGCGTGCCGCGGCTGTCGATGATCCAGGCGTAGCCGCGCTCGCCCATCCTTATCTGGTAGACGTAATCGCCCACGATGTCCTCGACGCTTATCGCGAACAGTGCGACGCCGTTGAACTCCTCGCCGCCTTTGGCATGGCCGGTGTATATAGGTGTAGCTATTACGATGTAGCGTTTGGACGGGTTCAGTTCATCCAGCCGTGTCATCTCGGATATATAGACCTCGCCGTCCAGAAGCTGGCTCGTCTTCCTGAAATAATCCCTGCCGGATATGTCCACGCCAGTTGCATCCGGGGAGTAGCGGTCCAGCCTGACGGTCCCCTTCTTGTCCACTAGCTGAAAATTGATTATGCCGCTCCCGTTTCTGGGCAGGTCGTCCATAAGCGCGGTCGCCATCTGTTCCTTGGAAAAACTCTTCCCCATATTCCGTACGGAGGGCAGCTTTGAAATGGACACTATCTGCTTTACGTACCTGTCCACCTTCTTTTCGATGTTCAAGGCAGCACCCTTGGCAAGGAGCACCTGCTGGGAGTTGAACTGGTGAATTATGTCTTTTTTGAGGTTTTCCTGGAAGACCAGGTTGAGGTAGATAATTACGGATATGATAAGGATGAAGACTGATATGTAGGCAAAACTATGTACCGAGGATTTCCGCATCTTGTTACTCCATGAT
>CAWJRJ010000011.1:0-198815 GCA_963845245.1 Nitrospirota bacterium | reverse complement strand
AGGATGGCTGAGTTCATAAATAGAAATAATAGCACCTGAATGGTTTTATGGGCAATAAATATTATAAAAAAAGGCGTCCCTTGTCGGGGACGCCTATATATGTATTTTCAAGCGCGCAGGCTACTTCTTGCCGGCCCTCTTCTTGCGGGCTTCCTGCTGCTTCCTCTTTTCTTGACGCTGGGCTTCTCATAGAACTTCCTCTTCTTCAGTTCCTTCAGCAGCCCTTCCTTCGCCATCTGTCTTTTGAGAATTTTTAAGGCTTTCTCAACCTGACCATCGTGGACCTTGACTTCCAAACAGTATCACGCCCTTCCTGGATTTTTATTTATGATTTCAGACAGATGGGTCAGTAACAAAAAAGAAACAGACCTCCCCTTCGGCCTTTGCACCTTTGGGGGAATCACCACCCCCAAATACGCAATTCGTTAAATATAATCATAAAACTCGGTTATTTGTCAAGAGAAATCTCCCGGCCGTCCATCTCTATCCCGAGCGCTGTTATCTTCCTGTGGAGGTTGCTGCGTTCGATCTTGAGCAGCTCCGCCGTGCGCGTATTTTCAAGCGCGCAGGCTACTTCTTGCCGGCCCTCTTCTTGCGGGCTTCCTGCTGCTTCCTCTTTTTCTTGACGCTAGGCTTCTCATAGAACTTCCTCTTCTTCAGTTCCTTCAGGAGCCCTTCCTTAGCCATCTGCCTTTTGAGAATTTTTAAGGCTTTCTCAACCTGACCATCATGGACCTTAACTTCCAAACAGTATCACGCCCTTCCTGGATTTTTATTTATGATTTCAGACAGATGGGTCAGTAACAAAAAAGAAACAGACCTCCCCTTCGGCCTTTGCACCTTCGGGGGAATCACCACCCCCGAATACGCAATTTGATGATTAATAACACATTATACGATTATTTGTCAAGTGAAATATCCCGGCCGTCCATCTCTATCCCCAGCGCAGTGATCTTCCTGTGCAGGTTGCTGCGCTCGATCTTGAGCAGCTCCGCCGTGCGCGAGACGTTCCAGCCGTTCTCCTTGAGCTTCGCCGTTATGTAGTCCTTCTCGAAGGCCGCCTTGGCCTCCCTGAAAGACGGCAGGTCCGCATAGCACTTGCCGCTCTGCTGTGATGGCGCTGCCTGCCTGATGGGCGGAGGCACCTGCTCCTCGGTTATGGTCTCGCCGGGCGTCATTATCACCAGCCGCTCTATGATGTTCTTCATCTCGCGAACGTTGCCGGGCCACGTGTACGCGGTGAACAGCCGCATCGCCTCGGGGCTCACCCTCTTCTCGCGGTTGTTGTATTCGTGCGAGTATTCCTTTATGAAGGCGTCCACCAGGAGCGGTATGTCGCCCTGCCGCTCCCTGATCGGCGGCACGTTGAACGGGATGACGTTCAGGCGGTAATACAGGTCTTCGCGGAAGCGTCCGGCCTTTATCTCCTCCTCCAGCACCTTGTTCGATGCCGCGATCACCCGCACGTCCACCTTTATGTTCCGGCTGCCGCCCACCCTCTGCAGCTCCTGCTCCTGCAGCACGCGCAGCACCTTGGCCTGGGTAAAGAGGCTCATGTCCGCAATCTCGTCCAGGAATATCGTTCCGCCGTCGGCCTGCTCGAACTTGCCCTTTCTCTGCGCCATCGCCCCGGTGAACGAGCCCTTCTCGTGGCCGAACAGCTCGGACTCTATAAGCTCCTCCGGTATCGCCGCGCAGTTCACTGTGACGAACGGGCCGTCCGCCCTCAGGGACATCCTGTGTATCGCGCGCGCGACAAGCTCCTTGCCGGTGCCGTTCTCCCCCGAGATGAGCACCCTGCCGTTTGTCGGGCCTGCGCGCTCTATCTCCTCCTTCAGCGCAAGCATCGCCGCGGACTCGCCGATAATCTCGTAGCCGCCCTCCACCTTCGCCTTCAGCTCGCGGTTCTCTTCCTCCAGCCTGCTCTTTGCAAGGGCGTTCTTTACGGTAAGGGAGAGCTTGTCCAGAGACAGCGGCTTCTCGATGAAGTCGTACGCGCCGAGGCGCACAGCCTTTACCGCCGTGTCGATGTTGCCGTGTCCGGACATCACGATAACCGGCAGGTCGGGGTGCTCTTCCTTTATCTTCGTCAGGGTCTCAAGCCCGTCCATGCCCGGCATCCATACGTCCAGCAGCACCAGGTCCGGGATTTCCTCTTTTATCTTCGCAAGCCCGTCCAGGCCATTCTCGGCCGTGGATGCGTCGTAGCCCTCGTCCTTCAGGACATCGCGTACGGAAGTAAGGATCGGTTTTTCGTCGTCAACAATTAGGATGTGGGACATATGGTAGTGTTAATCCGATTTGCCATAAAAGGCATTAAAAATATTTTGGGGTGTTATGCCCTAAACAAACTGTATCAACACGCGCATCAGATTTCTGCTGTCATGTACAGTTTAGCTGACCTAAGCAGTTCACTCGCGGCAATATTTCCTTTGGAGGCGTGTCGTTTAAAAGCCTCATAAACTATTGACATGGACATGGTCACACTGTCATTTGTGCCTTTTTCATCGAGCATGCTTAAAGCAGACAATATCTCATCTGGCAACGTGCCGTATTCCTGCTTCCCTGTTTTCATGCTCTTAGCTCCCTATGGATGTAGACCACGATATTTGTGTTGTTACTTGCTCGCGCCTATCGAATACCAAGTTTGAATTCAGCGGGTTTTGATAGATTGTGTGAAACGGTTTTTCCATGAAATTTTGGACAACAAAAAGAAAAAACCGATTTTTGAGCACCTGGGCTACCTTGTACTCTTTGCTAGTCAACTGTATTGCCCCGGTTGCAGTTGCCATACCCTTGACCTCAACTGCCAGATATGGGCTCTCCGCTCTTGCCATTTTATAATCGAAGCCACAACCCAACCGGGTCGTGTTTACAAGATCGCAATCTTGAAATACGGGCACAGTAGGATAAATACGCTCAAAGTAACTTTCCGCTGCCTGACCTGTTATAAGGCGTTTTGCGAAAGTATTCGATTCAGAAGTATCCAACTGTTCTTCTATAATTTCTATCTCGCCTATATTTGATATCTCAGCTTTTATAAACTTAGAAAAGTCTTCAAGGCTTAAACTTGCATATTCGTCCATGAATTGCTTGCAGTATTGGCGTATCGGCCTTTTATGCCATCCCTTCCTCGGGTTTGGAAAGAATGGATCAAATTCATCACGATAATTCTTAAGCGAGGCTGGACTTAATTTAAGGCTCAATGCAATCGCATTGAATGCTTCAGAGAAACCATCAAACCCCAACTCTTTAAGCCCAGCAACATCAAACTTTGACAAGAAAAGACCGGCTATGATGAGTTTATCTCTGTTCCTCAACTATTTGCCCAGTGCATCTTTAAATCCTCTAAATAGTTGTTTATAAACAGCGCGGGACTCCCTTATTGACATTATTCTTATACAATTTAGCAATGTCAGCCGTCAAAGGCAAGGCAATTCTGCTTGCCGGCATAAAGCCTTAATCTACGCCTTCACAGGCAGCTCTATTACAAACCTCGCGCCTTTCGGCTCGTTGCTTTCCACCTTGATGTACCCGCCGTGGTCCGAGATTATGCGGCTGACGATGGCGAGCCCCAGGCCGGTGCCGGACTTCTTCTTCGAGAAGTAGGGCTGGAACAAACGTTCGCTATCCTCCGGCGCAATGCCCGTCCCCTCGTCCGCCACCTCGATCCTGACGACCCCCGGCTCCAGCTTGGTCTTTATAGAGACTACCCCTTTGCCGTCCATCGAGGTAACGGCGTTGTCGAACAGGTTCATGAACGCGCGTTTCATCTGCTCGCCGTCCACGTTCACCACCGTGATGCCGGGGTCGTAGTCCTTCATTATCTCGATGTCCTTGTGCGCCCCCAGGTATAGCGTGGCCACCTCGTCGATGAGCGCGTGCAGGTTGTTCGGGTGGGGCGCAACTTCCGGCATCCTGGCGAACTTGGAAAACTCGTCCACGAGCTTCTTCATCCCCTCCACCTGCGTGATGATAGTCTCGGTGCACTCGTCTATTATCTTTCCGTAGTCGCCCGTGCCCTCAAGGAACCGCTTCCGGAGCCTCTGCGCCGAGAGCTGTATGGGCGTGAGCGGGTTCTTCACCTCATGCGCGATGCGCCTTGCGACCTCTTTCCAGGCGGCCGCGCGCTGTGCTTTAATAAGTTCAGTCAGGTCCTCGAAGACGACGAGGATGCCCAGGTAACTACCGGCAACATCGTGCAGGGCGGACACGAAAAGCCTTAGCGTCAGGCTCCTGCGGTTTATCGTCATCTGGATGTTGCGTTCGACACTGGATACTCCCGAGTCGGACATCGAGCGCACCTGCTCGCGTATCTCGTTAAGCTGGTGGGACTCGAACACCTCGCGGTAGTTCTTGCTCAGGATGCTCCGCCTGTCGATTCCCATGATGCGCTCGCCCGCGCGGTTGAGCGTGCTGATGCGTCCGGCGCGGTCGATTGTTATGACGCCCGTGTTGACATTCTCAAGCACCGTCTCGATGAACTGCCGCCTCTGCTCCAGCAGGTCGTTCGTATGGCTGAGCGACAGGTTGGCCTCGTTAAGCTTCTCCTGCGACGCCTTCAGGTCGTGGGTCATCCTCTTGAACGAATCCACCAGCACGCCTATCTCGTCGTGCGCGTCAATGTCTATCTGGAAGTCGTATTCACCCCTCGATATCCTGTGCGTCGCCTCGGCAAGCGAGGTGATGGGGACGGTTATACCCTTCGATATGTACAGCCCGAACCACACCGCGGCAAAGAGTATGACCAGCGCCAGCAGCACGAACGAGAGCATGTAGCTCTCCTTGAGCGGGTTCTTGAAGGTGCGCAGGTCCCAGTACTCATCGTAGAACCGGGTGATGTCCGCGATGTTGTTCGATATCGAGGCAGGTATCACATACGTGGCGACGATAACGCCCCGGGGCCTGCGGGCCTTGTCGAAGATAACATGGGCTCCGCGCACCACTTCCCCCTGGTTGTCCGACGTCACGGAGAACAGCCTGCCCGCCTTTATGGCCCCATCGATGAAACCTTTACCGGGGCGGGCCCATACCATGTCCTTGTTTCCCGAGGTGATGAGCAGCGTGCCGTCAAGGGCATACACCTCTATGAGGTCGAGGCTGTACTCGGTTATCTCCGCATCCGTATACTTCTTTACGGACGCGATGTTTATTGGCATCTCCTTCAGCTCGCCCGCCATGGCGTCCGCATAGTGGATGGCCATGTTCTTGCGGTCCTCCCTGTAGCTCTTTGCCAGGGCTATCGAGTCGCGCATCGTGTTCTCGACCCTGGGGCTGAACCAGTACTTCACGCTTCCCGAGAGCATGCCGCCCGCCACGATGAACAACAGGCCCGCAGGCACGATCGAGAGGCCTATGAACGATATTACGAGCTTGCTCCGAAAGCCTGCCCCGAACGGGCTCGCCTTCCTCTCGAAATAGAACTTGGCGAGCTGGCGGCCCAAAAGCATGAGCAGGACTGCGATGAGGAGGATGTTGACGTTCAGGATGGCTATCGCGACGACGTTGCCCAGGAGCGGACGCTGGTGCGATTTGTAGGTTATCTCCACCGCTGTCGCGGCGGCAATAATCAGCAGGAACCCGCACACAATAAGCAGGTTTTTCAGGTTCCTGCTCATACCGGGCTTCTCGTTTGAGTTCTCTGCCATTTTTTTCTAACGCCAAGGGGTTGCCAAAAGGACGGAAACCTTTTTAAAATAGCATGCTTCAGGTATCATAGTCAAGGATTTGGGCGGGGGTGGGGCGCACGGTTTATGGCAGCGGCCCGGAGAATCTCAAGGCGTCAAATGTTATAATCCCGGCCTTCTTGTTAAACCCGCGTATCTTTTCGACCAGCCTGTCGTCAATGATATCCGCGTTAACCACCACGACGTCCGCCAGGGAGAGCGCCTCGTCCGCGCCCGGCTTCATCTCGCCGTCTTCGCCTATCACGAAATATGCGGTGTCGGGCTTAAGCGCTTTGAGCGGGCTGTTTCCCTCTATGACCACTCCGGGCACGTCGCCTGCAAGGCTCATGGCCATCGAAAGCGTCTCGCTGATGTCGGCGGGCGGGCCCTGCACAAAGACCACGTGCGACGCACCGGCCTTCTTCATGAGCGCGGTGTCCTTGCCCTCTTCCTCTATAACTTCAGGGCTGTCCGTGACACGCGTGAAGAACCCGGAGGCCGAGACCTTTATGGCCGCATAACCCTTCAGGCAGGAGAGGAGAAAGACGGTGAGGGCCGTCTTCCCCACCCCGCTCCCTGCTCCCGATACGGTTATTATCCTCATGGTTTATTCACCCTGTAGCCGGCTTCCGAGATCCTGCCAGCATACAGTGCCGCGAGCGCAAGCGAGTTGAGCTTTTCGCTTGGCGAATCGGAGCGTGACGTGAGCATGACCGGGCAGGCCGCACCCACCACGATACCCGCCCCGTGGGCGTGGCCGAATATCCTTATCGCCTTGTACAGGATGTTCCCCGATTCTATGTCCGGGGCGACCAGTATGTCTGCGTTCCCCGCGACCGCACCCGATGCCCCTTTCCTTGCGGCGGCATTCCTTTGACAGCGCGATGTCGAGCGCCATCGGCCCGTCCACGTCCGCGTCGGCCACCTCTTCCTTCGCCCAGACGGCCAGGTCCCTCGCCTCCACAGTGGACTTTATCTTTGAGTGTACCTTCTCGGTGGCGGACAGAAGCGCCACCTTCGGCCTCTCGATGCCAAGGAGGTGCGCCACGAAGACGGCGTTCTTTATTATCCCCTTCTTCATCTCCAACGTGGGGCTGATGTTCAGCCCTCCGTCAGTCTGCAGGATGAACCGGCCCAGCTCGGCGACCTCAAGCACACCGACGTGGCTTATGAAGTTCCCGGTGAGCAGGCCGTCCTCGTGCCTGAATATCGGGTGCAGGAACGTGGACGTGGGTATCATCCCCTTCATCAGGATGTCCGCCTTTCCCGCCCTTATCAGCGCGACCCCGGCCTGGGCCTTCTCCGCATTCCCCGTAACGTCGATTATCTCGAATGAGGAGGCGTATATGTGGTTCTCCGCGGCAAGCCTTACGATCTCCTTCTTGTCTCCTATCAGTATCGGCGAGGCCAGGCCCGCCCTTTCCGCCTCGGCCATCGCGACGATCGAGCTTTTGTCCTCGGCTGCGCATACCGCTATGCGAGGCGGCTTCCTGCCTGACATAAACGCGCGCGCCATCTCCGCGAGCTGTTCGAAGTTTGACGCCCTATTCATAATTCATGACCTCTTCCTCCCCTGCCAGCACTGCCCGGGCATGTCCGGCAAGCGCCTCCATCTCGAACTCGCCCGGGTATACCCGGACAGGCGCTATAAAAGTCGGTCATAGCCGAAACCATGCCTGTGAACATCCCGGAGTTTGCGACACCTCCGGTAAGCAGCACCGCATCCACCCTGCCCGAAAGAGTCGCCGCCATCGCGCCTATCTCCTTTGCCGTCTGGTATGCCATCGCCCTGTATACGGTATCGGCGAGCGCGTCACCGGACAACACCCTGCGCTCCACCTCCCTCACGTCCGGCGTGCCGAGGTAGCCCGTCAGGCCGCTTTCGTATACGAGCTTTCTCTCAAGCCCTGCCCTGTCATAGCCGCCGGTGAATGCAAGCCCGACCAGGTCGCCGATCGGGAGCGCGCCCGCGCGCGACGGGCCGAACGGCCCCATGCCGAGAAGCGCGTTGTTCACGTCCAGTATCTCCCCGCCCTTTACCGCCGCGATGGAGACGCCGCCGCCAATATGCGCGATTACGAACCCGGAGGCGGCCACGTCCAGGCCAAGGTCGGCGCATGCGCGCCTTAATACCGCCTTTATATTCAGGGCGTGCAGGTGGCTCTTCCTCTTTATCTCCGGGATGCCTGATATCCGCGCAACGTCCGACATCTCGTCCACCGTTACCGGGTCGGACGTGAAGGCCGGGACAGCGTACTTCTCCGACAGCCTCAGGGCGAGCATCGCCCCGAGGTTCGACGCATGTTCGCGGCCCCAGCGCTCCTTCGAGCGGACAAGGTCGTCCACCATAGCCTGGTTAATGCGGTATGTGCCGCTTCTTAACCGGCTTCATGAGCCCGCCGCGCGCGGCGATGGCGTCGAGGCCTTTGCTTATGATGCCGTCAGCCCCGATAAACTCCTCGACCAGCCCGAGCCTGTAACCGACCTGGGACGGGATGTCCGGGAAGCGCCCAAGCTCATCCATGGGGTGCTCGATGCGCCCGCGCTCCGCTTCAACGTTTCCGACGAAGTATGACAGCTTTGTCGATGTGGAGCCTGGGTTTATGACAAGTATTCGGAAATCACTCATAATCCTATGATAACAAAAAAACGCAGCTTTCTTTTATAAAAAAGAAAGCTGCGTCTAATATCGTTCTTTTCTTTCAGGTGAAAGAAAAGAACCAAAAGAAAGCCGGGATGTTAGAACTTGTACGTTGCACTCGCTATTACAGAGTGTACCTCGTACGGCTTGTAGAGCGTATTCATATCAAGCAGGGTCCTGGAGCCTGGATCCACTACTACGGTGGTCACACCGTCATACTGGTAATCCTTTATGTCCCATTTCTCGTAGCCATAGCCAAGCGACAGTTCGAGCGCCTTCATTGCCTGGTACTTGAATGTGGCCCCGAGCTTGGTAAGCATGGTCTCGTCCACGTGGTCAAAAGGCAATAGCGGTGTGTTTCTCGTAAAGGCCGCGTCTCCGTCGACCTTGGCGTAGGATCCATCGACTTTGAGATTGAGCTTGTCCTTTATTATCCCGACGTCCACCCCGCCGCCGACGGTGTTGGTCTCGTCCGTGGTCTTAATCCCCCAGTTGGCGCCCGACCTGGGATTTTTCTGACGATCACGCTGGTTCTCGTAGGTATAATAGAGGTTCATGCCAAGCCACCATGCAGGCTGATATTCCGCGTCCAGACCGGCGACGTGGCCCCTCACGTTGTTTAGGCCGTAGTCCGTATTTGCATATCTTGTGTCTTCATAGCTGTAGTCCACGGAAACGGTCAGGCTGTCCATCGGCATGACTGTCACGAGGGCGTTGGCGATGTACCTGTCTCTATCCGCGGCATAGAACGCCCGCGGTGTGGTGGTGGACTCTAATTTATAGAGCGCGTCCCTGTTCTTGTATTCGAGGGTCAGCCTTGCGGTAAGATAATCGAGAAACCTGCTGTCCGCATACAGCTTGTAGGAATTCTCGCTCTCCTCGTTCTGAATCCCGTTCCTGTACAATGTATTCATGTTCTCCCATGCGAAGCCTATATGCGTACGCCTGACCAACTCGTACGAGGCCTCCGCATTGACCGTGCGGGATACCCAACTTACGTACTCGGAAGGGTCTGCTTCTAATGTATCATCAGCTGTATCCGTGAATGAGGTGGGGAAGAGGGCTGCCGCAGTCCTGTTGTCATGTTGATAGTAACGGTAGCCGGCCTTCAGTTCCAGTTTGTCTATGGGGCTCGACGTCAGCTTGACGTCATAGGTCGTGGTGTTCACACTTGCGTCCGCGGTGTCCCTCGGAAGGACGGCCGTGGTATTATACGGAGCGAGACCGGAATTTATGGTCGGGGGAAGGAGGCCCTCGTCCTGCCTGAGCCAGCCGTAGTTGAAATTAAAGATCAGCCTTGTGGCGAGCGGGAGGTTCTTCGCCAGCACGACCGAGACGCTGTCGAACTCGTTCGAAGGTGCCAGAGAACTCCTGCCCCTCGTCGGGACGCCGATGCCCTCCTTTATATTGTCATAGGTAACCGACTGGATATTGTTGTTGAACGTAGAGTGGTTGTAGCTGGCGTTGGCATACATCTGCCCGGCATACTCCACTCCGGCCTTGGCATTGTATGTGTCGTAGTCTATCGGCTCCGGTATCTCGATGCCATTGTCGGTACCGAATGTTGCGCCGTAGGGCCTGTCGCCCTCCCTGTGTTCATAGTCGAACAGGGCGTATAGCGTAAGCGGCTTGAACGACATCCAGTCAAGTCCGGTCTTGACCCTGTCCCTGATGAGGAAGAGGTCTATGGTATGCGCATCAGCGACTGCGTCCTTGAGGGCCAAAGCCGAGCCAGGTAACGTAAAAGTATCACTGGGATTTACGGTGGCCAAGGTCGAGGCAGGAATGGTCAGATTCCCTGTGCCGTCTCCGGAATATACGGTATGCACGTTAGTTGCGAACGTGTGGCCCATCCGCTGGTAGTTCACGAAGAATTTGTATTCGCCGTAAGACATCGTATCAAAATGCATATCGATGTCCTCAAGGCTCCTGTATTTCAGGCAGAGGTTATACTCATGGTTGCCGTCCGGCTTTGCATAGTTGGCTTCGACCTCCGCAAACCCGCCCCAGGGGGACTCCCTCCTTACGCGGTACTCGTTGAACTTGGCGTTGTTGAAGTCACCGCTGAAAAACTCGAACCCTCCCGTAACAGAGCCCTCCACGCCCTCGACCGCAAGGGCGGGGACAGCGGAGAGTATTAGCATGGCCATGACGGCCAGGATGTACTTTATCTTTATCATTGCCTTTCCTCCTTTGTCTATGCCCTTTACCGGGTGAAGCGTTGGCCAGATGGATGGTTGCTGCCATGGATGTTCCCGTGGCAGTTTAGACACGCCCTATAAAGAGCCGTTACACGCAGGCTCTTGTAAGGGTTCGTCTGGCTCGGTGTAAGTGCAAATCCTTCTCCCCTGTTGCCATGTCCGGTATGGCAGTTCAGGCAGAGCCAGGGCACCTTTCTGACAAGGAGTTTTTCGTGGTTCGATCCGTGCGGGGTGTGACAGTTGATGCAGTCATCCACCACCGGCTTGTGCTCGAACAGGAACGGCCCGCGCTTCTCGGCGTGGCATTCGAAGCATTTGTCGTTTATCGTATTTGCGTCGATAAGCTTGGGGGCTATCGTGCCGTGCGGGTTGTGGCAGTCGGAGCAGGTGATCTTGCCCTCGCGGATCGGGTGATGACTGCTCCTCAGAAGCTGTGCCTTTATGTCCAGGTGGCACCTTGCGCAGACGTCTTTCTCCTCGACCTCTCTTAGGAGATGGCGGTTGCCCCCGTGTATGGAGTGGCAGTCCACACACCCAAGGCCGCGCGATTCATGCTGGCTGCCGGTCCAGTGTACAAGCTTGCCCTTCTCGTGGCAACCCAGGCAGGTCGCGTTTGCATTTTTGGCGTCGAGCTTCCGGAAATTTCTGATAAGGTTGGGGTCGCTAGACGAGGCGTGCGTCTCGCCGGGGCCGTGGCAGCCCTCGCAACCCTGGAAGCCTGCCTCCCATTTGTCCGCATGGCTGTGGATGTTTTTCGCGAACGCCGCGGCGATTTCCGCATGGCACCCGGCGCATTTGGCTGCCCCGGCGTAACTGTCATCGGCGGCGGTGGCCAACACCGGCATCCCGATGCCGACCGCGGCCAAGAGCAAGACTGTGCAGAGGAAACCTCTAAACCTGAAAAAGAACATACGACTGCCTCCTTTCGCTTATAAAACCCGTTGTACATCCTCCGATATTATTAAGTCGTTTGATATATTATAGCAATTAATCGTATTTTGTCACGTGAACTAGAGTATTTTTTAAAAAAAAAGTAAAATAATCATTCAGAACCCTATACTTACTTATTTTAATCAGGAATTTTCCCACCACAGCACAGGCCTGTTACGCTTATTATCACGGTGATCTTATCTGCATTTTTTGCGAGTGATTCCGGCAGCTTACGTCAAAAGGCCATCCGCTCCCCGTTGCCCCCCCGGAAAAGCCTTGCGACTCCAACGTACCTAATGTAGAATAGGCAGAACTATGGAATCCTATCTCAGGAATAATGAAGTTTTATGGAAATAATATCCCTTATCATATCCATCGCCACACTTCTGTTGGTTATAATCCTCCTGGCCCGGAAAGATTCCGGTTCGCGTGCAGAGGAAACTTTGCAGGCTGGAGGGCTCCCTGGCGGCGCTTCGGCAGGAGCTCGGGAACTCGCTCCAGCAGAACTCGGTCTCCATCTCGGGGCTCGTGACCAGGTCCGGGGCTGACATGCGCCAGGAGGTGTCCGACCGCCTGACACATGGTTTCTCGGAGATGCGCGAAAAGCTCGACCTCCAGCTGGCCCAGGGCAGGGAAGAGACGGGCAAGGCCCTTGAGGCTATCCGCAGCAAGGTCGATGAACGGCTTGGCATTATAGGCCAGCAGGTCCAGGCCAAGCTCGACGAGAACATAAAGGAAGGCTTCGCGCATTTTGAAAAGGTTCAGGAACACCTGCTTAAGGCAGAGGCACAGCTTATCAACGTCTCGGCGGTTGGGACGTCCATAAACGAACTCAACAGCCTTCTGAAGCTCCCGCACCTGAGGGGCGGGTTCGGCGAGGCCGCGCTTGAGGTGTTGATATCCGAGTTCCTGCCCCCGTCGCTCTATGAGCTGCAGGCGCAGATAGCCCCCGGCTCCGCCGAGAGGGTCGACCTCCTGATAAAACTGCCGGGCGCAAACCTCCCGGTCGATTCCAAGTTCCCGCGCGAGCAGGTGCTGCCGCTTTTCGAGCAGTGCGGTACTGCGGAACTTGCCGAGGCAAGGAAGGCCCTATCAAGGGTTGTGAAGGAACAGGCCAGGGATATCGCCGCAAAATACATCCGGCCCGAACACGGCACGACCGACATGGCCTTGATGTTCCTCCCGAGCGAGACGCTTTATTTCGAGGTGGTAAGGGACGGCGAGCTCTGGGGCTTCCTCCAGAAGCTGCGGGTCTATCCAGTCTCCCCCAACACCCTCGCGGTTACCCTTAAAGGCATCACCCTTTCTTTCGATTATTACAGGATGGCCAAGGGCGTGGAGAAGACCATCGAGAACATAAAGAAGGCGCGGAAGCATTTCGGATACTTCCATGAAAAGTTCGACGCGGTGGGGAAAGGCCTTGAGAACGCCCAGAAGGCCTACTCCGCAGCCAACACCCACCTGGGGAGATATTCCAGCTCCGTACTCCGGCTTACGGGCGAGGATGCCGGCGAGGATGCCGGCGAGCAAGATGAGACACCGCTCTCACTCCCGGACCTGCCGGACCAGCAATAAGGCCTGCCCTGGTTTTTCCCGGCAAAACTCTTTTTTATATTGCTTGTTTTTTGATATGGGATTATCCTTAAAAAGAACCTTTATTTTCAGATACTGTTAAAATCAAGGAGGGTCAAGAATGCAGTCCCGTTTTGAGGGAGTGAGCGTAGTCTGCAAGGCCAACGTCTATTTCGACGGAAAGGTCATAAGCCACACGGTAGAGTTTGGTGATGGTACCAAAAAAACGTTGGGGCTGATTTACCCCGGCACCTACCTTTTCAACACCGGCGCGCCGGAGATAATGGAAATAATATCCGGTTCCTGCCGTGCAAAGGTTGCCGGCGAGGACACCTGGAAAGAGTATGCAGAGGGCAGCTCTTTTAACGTGCCGGGCAACTCGTCTTTCGAGATCGAGGTGCATGCCGGCATAACCGAGTACATCTGTTCGTTCGGATGACCAAAAAGGAGATATCGATATGAGGATCTTCAGGATAGGCCTGGCCTTCACGGCATGTGCCGTAATGTTTACCCAGGCTGCATTAGCAAGCGAGACTTTAACGGAAAACAAGCCCGCATCCCACCCGGCGGCGGCCAGCCAGACAGCCCCCGCCGATCAATCCGCTCCGGCGCCGCTTTCGGGCAAAGTGGTCGAGACGATGGATGCGGGTGGCTACACCTATGTAAACATCGAAAGCTCCGGACAGAAGATCTGGGTAGCGATACCCCAGACCAAGGTCGTAAAGAACTCGGTCATGTTCTTCAAACCCGGCTACATCATGGAAGACTTCAACAGCAAGTCGCTGAACCGCACTTTCGACAAGATCGTCTTCTCCCCGGGCGTCATGAACCTGCCCGGCACCCCGGCAGACAAAAATGAAGGTGCCATGCACGGAAGCAAGTCGATCGCCACGCCAACCGAGCACATAAACGTGGAAAAGGCCAAGGGCGAGAACGCATATACCATTGCGGAACTTTACGCGAAGGCAGCCACCCTCAAGGACAAGGATGTCGTCGTGAAGGGCCGTGTGGCAAAGGTCTCGCTCGGCATAATGGGCAAGAACTGGCTCCACCTCCAGGACGGCACGGGCAGCCCCGAAAAGGGCACCCATGACATGCTGGTCACGACAGCCGACGAAGCCGCTGTCGGCGATGTCGTCACAGTGACGGGCGCGCTCCGGAAGGACAAGGACTTCGGCTCGGGCTACGCATACGAGGTAATGATAGAGGACGCGAAGATAAGCAAGTAGGTTTGCACTTTGACTTTGCACTTTAAAGGCCGCCCGGTTGGGCGGCCTTTTTTATTTCTCTTTCTGTATTATCCCCCCGCCAATCACCGCGTCCCCGTCATAGAAGACGGCGGACTGGCCGGGCGAGACGCCTGGCTCTGGAGTCTTAAATTTAATCCTGACGCCAGCCCCCTTCCGGTATCAGCGTCGCGTGTACGGGCTTGAACCGATACCGCAGCTTCACGTCGGCCTCGAACGCCTCAGCAGGGGCCTCCATCCTTATCCAGTTCGTGTCGGCCACGAGGCAGTCCGGTTTCTTCAGTTCCTCCTCGTCCCCGAGCACGACGCGGTTTGTCTCTGCGTCCCTGTCCAGCACGTACCGGCGTCCAAGCGGCGAGGACACTCCCAAGCCCTTGCGCTGGCCCACTGTATAAAATGCAATGCCCCGGTGCCTGCCCAGCACGTTGCCTTTTGTGTCTACGAACTCGCCATCACATACGGCGTCCGGGCGCTCCTTTTCTATGAAGCCGCGGTAGTCGTTGTCCGGGATGAAGCAGACCTCCTGGCTCTCCTCGTTTGCGGCCGATGGCAGGCCCATTATACGCGCCCTGTCACGCACCTCTTCCTTCGTCATCTCGCCAAGCGGGAACACAGCCATGGATAGCTGCCTCTGGCTTAAACGGTACATGAAATAGCTCTGGTCCTTGTTGCAGTCGAGCGCCGTAAGGAGGTTGTACCGACCGCTTTTGCCGTCTATCATGACGCGGGCATAGTGTCCCGTCGCAAGCCGCTCCGCGCGGAACAGGTCCACCAGCTTCATCAGCATCCCGAACTTGATGAGTTCGTTGCAGCGCACGCAGGGGTTCGGGGTAAGCCCCAGGACGTATTGACCGATGAAATTGTCTATGATTTCTTTTTTGAAGTTCTCGCGAAGGTCGATGACCTTGTGCTCGATGCCTATAGTCTTGCAGACGGCCTTCGCGCTTGATATGGCGGGCTCGCTGTCGCGTTCCTCGCCCCACAGGCGCAGGGTGATGCCGAAGACATCGTTTCCCGCATCCTTCAGGAGTGCCGCGGCAAGGGAGCTGTCCACCCCGCCGCTCATCGCAACAGCAATCTTTTTATGCATTATTATTACAAGACCGGTGGCCGGTAATCAGGCGGAGATGGCTTCTTTCTTTGGTTCAATGTGCGCGACCTTCTGGTCCTTCTTCATGTCGCACCTGCCGTTGAAGCAGAAGCCCTCGTCCACGTTCAAGACCGGGGTGGTTATGTCGCCGGTGAAGCTGCCCGGCGCAACAAAGTGTGCGGTCCCTGCCGCGATTATGGTACCGGTTATCTTGCCGGATGTTATGATCGTCCCGACGTTTATGTTTCCCGATATATCTGCCGACTCGCCCACGATGAGCGTGTCCTTTGTGAACACCTCGCCCTCAAGACGCCCGTCCACCCTTATCGTGCCCTCGAAATGGAGCACGCCCCGGAAGTCTGTACCCTTCCCCAGGAATGCGACCGTCTCCCCAACCTCGGGATGGCCTTTCGCCTTTCTAAACATCACGCCCCCCTTTCAAACCGTTCACTTCCTGAGCAGGTCAAGAAGCCTTTCGAACTCGTCCGCGGAATAGTATTCTATCTCTATCGCCCCGCCCTTGCCCTTCGCCTTTGCCTTTATGCGCACCTTCGTGCCGAGCGAGCGCTTCAGCTCGTCCTCAAGCATGGCTATCTGGGGCGTGGGCTCCTTTCTCTTCACGGTAATCATACGCCCGGGCGCCCTCATGCGCTTCGCGCAGGTCTCGGCCTCGCGCACCGACAGCCCGCGCGATAGTATCTCGCGCCTCAGTGCAAGCTGTTTTACGGCGGGCTCCACCGACAGTATCGCCTTCGCGTGTCCCATCGAAAGCGAGCCGATGGCCAGGTCCTTCTTTATGTCCGTGGGCAGCGTGAGAAGCCTCAGGAAGTTCGCTACGGAGGAGCGTTCCTTGCCCACCCGCTCGGACACGGCCTCCTGCGTCATGTCGAACTCATTCATGAGCCTGCCATACGCCTCGGCGGTCTCGATGGGGTTTAGGTCCTCGCGCTGGATGTTCTCCACAAGCGCCATCTCGAACGCGCCGGCGGGGGATACGTCCTTGACTATCGCCGGAATCTTTTTGAGCCCGGCCATCATCGACGCACGGTAGCGACGCTCGCCCGCGATAAGCCCGTAGCCGCCACCGTTGGCCTTCCTCACGATAATCGGCTGTATCACCCCGTTCGCCTTTATCGAATCGGCAAGCTCGGCAAGCGATTCGTCGTGGAACGTCTTCCGCGGCTGGTGGCCGTCGGGGATTATCCTTGAAAGTTCGATCTCCAGAACGCCCCTCTGGCCTGCATCCGGCCCTTGGGGGATGAGGGCGCCGAGGCCCTTTCCAAGCGCCTGTTTAGACATTGTTTATCACCTCGCTGGCAAGGCTCAGGTAGCTCTGCGCGCCCCTTGAGCGTATGTCGTATGTTATAATCGGCTTCCCGTGGCTGGGGGCTTCGGAAAGGCTTACGTTTCTGGGTATCACCGTTGTATATACCTTGTTCCCGAAATGCCCCCGGACCTCCTGCTCCACCTGGCGGGAGAGGTTGTTCCGGTTGTCGTGCATTGTCAGGAGTATACCCTCCACCTCAAGCTCCGGGTTTAGCTGGTTGCGGACGAGGTCGAGCGTCTTTAAAAGCTGGGTAAGCCCTTCCAATGCGTAGTATTCGCACTGGACCGGCACCAGCACCGACTGGACTGCCGTCAGCGCGTTCAGGGTAAGCAGCCCGAGGGCGGGCGGACAATCGAGGATTATATAATCGTAAGAATCAAGCAGAGGCACTAGGGCTTCCTTAAGGATCGTCTCCCTGCCCGTACGTCCGGCAAGCTCCACCTCCGCGCCGAAGAGGTCCACAGAAGAAGGCACGAGGAAAAGCCTTGGCATGGCGGTCTCCATCACAAGGGATGCAATGTCCATCTCGCCCATGAAGACCTGGTAGATGCTGCCCTCAAGTGCGTCACGGTCGACCCCCACCCCGCTGGTGGAGTTGCCCTGCGGGTCGACGTCTACCAGCAGCACTTCCTTCTCGGCCGCCGACAGAGAGGCCGCCATGTTTATCGCCGTGGTTGTCTTCCCGACCCCGCCCTTTTGGTTGGCGACCGCTATGACCTTTGCCCTGCCCATAAACACCTCATATTTTAACAACTAGTTGAAAAGACTACATAATATGCTATGCGCAGGGGCGCTGGAAGCGGGATTTGAGGCCTAAACAAGCCCATTCTAACGGTATGCAAGGCCGGTGTCAAGCCGAAAGCCTTACTTTTCTTTCAGGTGAAAGAAAAGTAGACAAAAGAAAGCCTCAAATTTTCAATTAGATTGAAAAAAATAGGTGTGAAGTGTTATTCGAAAGTTATCAATGTGAGCAAGCATTTTCAAGTTATGCCGAGGTCTGACGCAGTCGCCTGAGGCTTACTTGAAAAGCGAAGCGAATCTTTTTGATGGCTTGAGAATAATATTTCACACCTGTTATTATTTTTTCTTGTAACTTGCAAGTGTGCGTCTGATGTCCGAGTATGGCAGGGTTACCTCCTCGCGGCGGACAATCTCCCAGCCCGCTGGCGGTTCCTCGCCCACAGAAGGCCCTAAAGAAAGTATAATCTGCCCCCCTTCCGCAAGGAGCGGCCCGGCCAGTGGCAGCAGGCCTTCGGGCTCCTTAAAGGCGCGAGAGAATATGATATCGAACCTCTCAGATCCAGCCGTGACCTCCTCCACCTTGGCCTCTACAACCCTTATGCCTTCAAGACCGAGTAGCCTTATGATATGTCGTTGGAACGCGGCCTTCTTGTGTGCGGGCTCCACGGAGGTAATGGAAAGGCCCGGCACCGCGACCTTTATGGGAATGCCGGGGAAACCCGCCCCGCTTCCGATGTCTGAGGCGTTTTTTGCTTCAGGGGGGAGTATCCTCAGGAGGGACAGCGAATCCAGGAAGTGCTTAATTATGATGTCGCGCGGGTCTTCGATGGCGGTGAGGTTCGTCTTCTGGTTCCACTTGCGTAGCTCGGACAGGTAGAGCATGAATGCATCGGCCTGGCCTGCCGAGAGGGGCACACCCAGTTCGCTCGCGCCGCCTGTTAAAAGCCTCTTAATGTCCATTTTTCCTATAGTTATGCAAATTGTTCCACGTGGAACAATTTGGAATAACGTGTATAAATATCTATGCATAAATGATAAAAGAGAGCAGGTATGGCGGGCAGTGTTATTCGAAAGTTATCAATGTGAGCGAGCCTTTGCGAGTTGCTGAGAGCAGGCGTCAGATTGCTCGAAGCTTAGTCGCAAACCAAGGCGAATCTTTTTGATGACTTGAGAATAATATTGCCCGCCATACTTATCGTTCTAATACAGGTCTACTCCGTTGCTCTCCTGCGTTTTTCCAGCGCTACTAGCAACACAGCCACGGCGGCCGGGGTGAGTCCAGGTATCCTGCCTGCCTGGCCCACGCTTCTGGGCTGTACACGGCTCAGCTTCTCGCGTACCTCCCTTGTGATACCGCCGAGGGTGGCGTAATCGAAGTCCAAAGGGATCAGCTTCTCATCGTACTTAAGCGAACGTTCGATATCGCCCGTCTGCCGCTTGATGTAGCCCTCGTACTTTACCTCCAGCTCCACCTGTTCCTTTGCCTCCGGGCAAAGCTCTACATCCGGCGGTGATAAGGCCTCAATGTCCGAATAGGTGTTCTCCGGCCTCTTCAGGAGTTCCTTGAGTGTAAGACTCTCCCCGTCCGCGCTCACGCGTACGGCGGAAAGCCTTGCCAGCTCGCTCTCAAGCCCCTCCCGCTTCTTTAGCATCCGCCCGTAGACGGCCTGACCTACCAGCCCGACGGCATAACCCTTGTCC
Source organism: Nitrospirota bacterium (assembly GCA_963845245.1). Lineage (GTDB taxonomy): Bacteria > Nitrospirota > JACRHJ01 > JACRHJ01 > JACRHJ01 > CAWJRJ01. The sequence continues at coordinate 179,699 of CAWJRJ010000011.1, read as the reverse complement.
ATCAGCCTCAGGTCGGCGTTGTCCTCCCTCAAAAGCAGCCGGTACTCGGCGCGGGAGGTGAACATCCTGTATGGCTCGTCCGCCCCCTTTGTCACCAGATCGTCAATCATTACGCCTATATAGGCCTCATCGCGGCCAAGCACAAGCGGGTCGTTCCCCTTAGCCTTCAGGGCAGCGTTGATGCCCGCGATAAGCCCCTGTCCGGCGGCCTCCTCATAGCCCGACGTCCCGTTCAACTGGCCCGCATGGAACAGCCCCCCTACCCTTTTGGTCTCGAGGTTGGGCAGAAGCTCGGTCGGCGGCACGAAGTCGTACTCAATCGCGTAGCCGGGCCTCATCATCTCGGCTTTCTCCAGACCTGCAATGGTATGCAGAAGCCTTACCTGCACGTCTGCCGGTAGGCTGGTCGATATACCGTTGGCGTAATATTCGGTGGTATCGTAGCCCTCCGGCTCCAGAAACACCTGGTGGCGCTCCTTGTCCGCGAACCTGACAACCTTATCCTCTATAGACGGGCAGTACCTGGGGCCTATACCCTTGATCGCCCCGCCGTAAAGAGGCGAACGGTGCAGGCTTTCCGTTATTATCCTGTGCGTATCGGCGTTGGTGTACGTCAGGTAGCACGGGAGCTGGGAGTTGGTAATCCTGTCAGTGGAAAAAGAGAACGCGGGTGGCGGGTCGTCGCCCGGCTGTATGATTAACTTAGAGAAATCAATGGAGTTGGCGTCTATCCTGGGCGGAGTGCCGGTCTTCAGCCGCCCGATCGGGAAGCCCAGCGCGGCAAGGGACTCGGATAGCCCCGTCGCCGGGAACTCGCCCGCACGCCCGGCCGGGAAGTTCGTCTCGCCGATATGTATCAGGCCGTTCAGGAAGGTCCCGGTGGTCAGCACGACCGTCTTTGCCCGGTAGGACACCCCGAAGTGGTCGGTTATACCCGCCACATGGTCATCCTCGACAATCAGGCTCACCGCCATCCCCTGCTTGAGGTCAAGCCCATCCTGGCGCTCGATCGTCTCTTTCATCGCCCTTCGGTACCACTGCTTGTCCGCCTGGGCGCGCGTCGCCCGCACGGCCGGGCCCTTGCGGGTATTGAGCCTGCGGAACTGGATGCCGGTCTTGTCGATGTTCCTGGCCATCTCGCCGCCCAGCGCGTCTATCTCGCGGACGATATGCCCCTTGGCCAGCCCCCCTATCGCGGGGTTGCAGGACATCTGGGCGACAGAGTCGAGGTTCATGGTCATAAGAAGCGTGGCGCAGCCCATACGCGCCGAGGCAAGCGCCGCCTCACAGCCCGCATGGCCCGCCCCTACGACGATAACGTCATATTCTTTTGGATACAAGATCATGAAACACCCCGCTTTCTTTCACAAAGAAAGCGGCCAAAGAAATTAACTAAGTTGATGGCTTTAAGGAAGTAGGGGTTTAACATCCCTTCAGGTTTATTCGGTTATTATCAGGGTCATCGTCAAAAAAGCGGCCCGACCGGCTTACTAGACGCGTCCGGACTTCCGGACTTCCCGAGCAGGCCGGTGAGTGCTTACATACCTGCCGCCGCGCTTACGATGCGCCCCGATAATAGCCAAATAAACAACTTAAACAACAACATATACAAATTGTTCCACGTGGAACAATTTACTTCCCTATACAGAAATCATTGAATATCCTGTTCAGGATATCGTCCGGGGTAGTAGCCCCGACTATCTCGCCGACGGCATTGAGGCTGTCCCGAAGCTCGAACGCCAGGAACTCTGGAGAGAGGTTCTCGTCGCAGCCAGCCAGGAACCTGACAAGCGCCACATCTGCCCTTTCAAGGGCTTCCTTGTGCCGCAGGTTGATTGCCGCCTCCGGCGCCCTCTCCATGCCCCCCGAAAACACGGCATCCTTCACCCGGGCCACCAGCACGTCAAGCCCCTCGCCGGTCTTTGAGGAAAGACGGACTTCGTTACCTTTCTTGGAAGAAAGGTAACCCCAAAGAACTTCACTATTTATTTTCTGGGGCAAATCATTTTTGTTAATTAAAACTAGAAAGTCCCGATTTTCTTTGGCCACTTTCTTTTCCCAAAAGAAAGTTGGGCCTTGCTCTTAACTTTCTCAATTATATCAACGTCTTGTTGTTGAAGTTCACGGCTGCCGTCCAGGACCAGCAGCACGAGGTCGGCCTGTTTTATCGCCTCTTCGGAGCGGCGTATCCCCTCTTTTTCCACAATATCTTCACTGTGCCTTATCCCGGCCGTGTCGATCAGCCTGACGGGAATCCCGCCCAGGTTCACCATCTCCTCCACGGTATCGCGGGTAGTGCCCGGTATCTCGGTCACGATGGCACGGTCCGTACGCGATACGAGGTTCAGCAAGCTTGACTTGCCGACATTGGGGCTCCCGACTATTGCGAGCCTCAGGCCTTCTCTCAGGACCCTGCCGTCGTTATAGGTATTGCGGAGACGGGATATCGAAGCTCTCGCCTCCCCGCCCCTTCTCTTGAGTTCATCGAGGGGAACGTAGTCTATGTCTTCGTCTGAAAAGTCTATGGATATTTCGGTCAGGGCGAGAAGGGATGCGACAGCTTCGCGTATATCTTCAATCTTGGCCTTCAGGCCGCCGCCCAGCTGCTTCACGGCTGATGCCAGGGCGAGCTCCGTGTCCGCGCCGATCACGTCCATTACAGCCTCGGCCTGGGTGAGGTCTATCCTGCCGTTAAGGAATGCCCGCTTGGTGAACTCGCCCGGCTCGGCAAGCCTCGCCCCCGCCTTGACTGCAAGCTCAAGCACCTTCCTGACGGATGCGGGCCCGCCGTGGCAGTTGATCTCCACCACGTCCTCGCGTGTGTAGGTCTTCGGGGCGCGCATAACGGTCACGAGCGCCTCGTCCACCGTCTCGTTTGTAGGCTTATTTACCACCTTCCCATAATATATCCGGTGAGATTTAAAATAATCACCCACTAAAGGCTTATTTGCGGCAAATATTTGAGAAATAATCTCCACCGAGCCTTTACCGGACAATCTGACGATGCCGATGCCACCTGCCCCGAGCGGGGTAGAGATGGCACAGATGGTATCGTTGTCCGGCTTGCTCATGCGTCTTACCTCTTTGGGGAGGCTATTCCGTGGAGTATTTATTGATATAGAACTGCTGGGCCATGGACAGGAGGTTGCTGACGGTGAAGTACAGCACCAGCCCGGAGGGTAGACTTATGAACATAAAGGTAAGCATGACCGGCATGAACATCATTATCTTGTTCTGCATGGAATCCATGGACGAGGGCGTCATCCTCTGCATGACGAGCATCGAGAGGCCCATAAGCACGGGCAGGATGTAATAGGGGTCTTTTGCAGAGAGGTCGGTAAGCCAGAGGCCAAACGGCGCCTGCCTTAGTTCGACAGAGAGGTTGAGGACGTTATAGAGCGCAACGAATACAGGTATCTGGATAAGCATGGGAAGGCAGCCGCCCATGGGGTTTACCTTGTGGGTCTTGTAAAGCGCCATCATCTCCTGGTTCATCCTCGCCGGGTCACCCTTGTACTTCTCCTTCAGCTCTGCAAACATGGGCTGCAGCTTCTGCATCCTCTTCATCGACTTCTGGCTCTTGTGGGTAAGCGGTGCGAAGAGGAGCTTTACTATGACCGTGAGGATGATTATCGCCCATCCCCAGTTTTTCACGATGCTGTGGAAATACTTCAGCGCTACGAAGAGCGGCTTCGCAATAAAAGTGAACCAGCCGAAATCCACCGCCTGGGACAGGTTCTGGTCCAGTGCCTTTAGCCTGTCATACTCCTTGGGGCCGGCATAAACCAGGAACTTCTCTTCAGGCTGGGTAACCATAACCCCGGTGTACCCCATGCCGCTTGATCCCTTGCCGACGACGGCCCTTATCCCGCCATCGGGAATCACCACCGCCATGAAAAACCTGTCGCCCACGCCAGTCCAGCCTTTTGTGCCGGAGTATGATTTCACAGCTTCGATCTTTGCAGGGTCGTCCTTATGCTTCTCGCCATCAACCATCGTGAGCGGACCCACGTAGCCGATTTTTTTCTTCTCGTTTGAGCTAAGGCTGCCAAAATCCTCACCCATATAAAGGGTATAGGACTTCATGCCAGAGGTTTTAACATCAAGGGCTACATCATAGCCGCCATTCTTGAAATTCAGGGTTTTGGCGATGCTCCTGCCGTCTGGTGTGACGCATGTCAGGCTCAGTGACTCCTGGCCACTATTTCCAGCCATCTCAATGGACTCACGGTCTGCCTTGTACGCCAGGTCCTGGGCAGTTCTCCATTCCATGCCTTCCGGGACGACCACAAGCGGCGCTATGCCATTAGAAACAGTCACCATATCTATAGGCTTGCCGGACGTATCCTTGTATTTTTTAAGCTTCCAGCTCTTTATTACACCGCCATGCGTGGAGATTACACCGGTATATAAGTCCGTATCCACCACTATGGTCTTCTCCGGCTCGCTTGCCGTGGCCGGGACAGCAACAGGTGCACCGGTCTGTGCCGCGGCTGGGGTTGGGGCTGGCGTTGCCTGTGTTGCAGGGGCCGTATTTCCCGCAGGGGCCTGTGCTGCCTTGTTTTTGACCGGCGCAGTCTGTGGGAACAGGTAATTGAAACCGAGTAGGACCGCTATAGAGAGCGCAACCGCTATAATGACTCTTTTTTCCATAATATTGGATCACCCCTGGACCCCACTTTCTTTAGTTAAAGAAAGTGGACAAAGAAACGTGACATATAAATCAAAAAGTTTTTTAGCCACCCTTTTTACAAAAAAGGTGGGAGTATCCCTAATTTTCCTATTTTAGCGGGTCGTATCCCCCGGGATTGAACGGATGACACCTTAAAATCCTTCCTAACGTGAGGTACAAACCCTTAAAAAAGCCGTATTTATCAAAAGCCTCATAGGCATATTGTGAACAGGGAGGGTAAAACCTGCAAGAAGGAGGTAAGGCCGGTGAGATCAGCCTGCGGTAAATAGTAATCATGAAAAGGGCCGCTTTTTTCATCACTTATGTACACCTGACAGAAGGGCCCTTATATCTTTGCGGATATCATCGAAAGATGCATCCAGGATGCGCTTCTTTGCAACGAAAACCATATCTGACGGTGGAAACGAAGGGTCAAGTTCCGCTGAAAGGGCCTCTTTGATCCTTCTCTTGGCCCAGTTCCGTCTGATAGGCCTTGCCGACCTTGCCGCTGACGGTTATCCCTACCCTGGATTCATGCCAACCGGGCTTGCCATAAAAAAAGAGCAGGAGCTTGCCTACACGCTTCTCACCGCTCTCATATATAGTCTTGTACTGGGAGGTCTTCCGGATCCTCCTGTCCTTATTAAGCAGGAACGGCATTCATGCCACTCTTAAGAAGATAACTTCTTCCTGCCCTTTGCGCGCCTTCTCTTTATCACTAAGCCGGCCGCCGACCGTGGACATCCTTACCCTGAAACCGTGCTTCCTCTTCATCTTTAGCTTGCTTGGCTGAAATGTAATGCTCATCTTAAATAATCTCCTTTTAGGGCTTTGCTTGTACGAAAGGAGTAATTATATTCAAAACCAGGAAAAAGTCAAGTACTTTCAGAGCGGTTTAAGATAGCCATGGTTTATCTGATTGCCTGTTTATCTCTTAGTTATTTAAAAATTGAAAATTAATAACAATAAGAGTAAGCGCTGTGGATATGTATAAAACCGTCAAACCCGTTTTAAACGAAGGGCCATTTCAAGAGGAAAACTGTTGACGGCGGAAGCAGGAACCGACCGGATTATACAGAAGCCATGAAGTCAGTTTTTTTATCAACAAAAGTATGCACAGCAAACTGCCCACCCCAACCTGTAAAATAAAAAATGTTGATAAAAATTCACCAATTTGATATATTCATGCATTCCAGCCAATGCAATCTTTGGGGGTTTTTAAAGCCTCCTGGCAAAAGACAGTGAAAAGTAAAATTATCGGCAGATTTGGCTAATACTTTAGGGTAATGAATGCCGGCCTCGATTTTTTGTATCCACACGGAATGGCAAACTTCCAAAAAAACGCGTATTTAACGCATGTGAAAAAGGCTGTTTTTGAGGCCTCGTAGTGATAGTTAACTTGTTGTTTTTAAGTTGTTTTTAAAGTTATCAACAGCTGTGCAAAAGAATGTGCGTAACTCTTCGTGCGAATATCCTTGTAACTTGTATGTTTAAAAGGCTTTTAGCCAATCAGGAATTTTTATTATGCAGGAAGAAGTAAGAGACTTTTGGGCCGAGGTCCAGAAAAAAGTCGCCAGAGAAATCAGCCGGCAGAACTTTGACACCTGGATAAAGCCGGTGCGTCTGAACTCGATCACGGACGACGGCGTCATCCTCAATGTCCCCAACAAATTCTTCAAGGAATGGCTCCTCGAGCACTATTTTGACCTATTAAGCAGGAGCTTCAAGGATATCCTCGAAAAAGAGGACCTGTCCCTGTTGTTTAAGATAGCTAAAGGCACGGAGCCCGACCAGGAACATCCCGGTCTGGCCGAGTTGGAAGCCTCTGCCCCGATTCCGGCCGAGCCGCCAAAGCACAAGACCAAGCTGCACAACATTAATCCTAAATATAATTTCTCCAATTTTGTGGTGGGCCCCTCAAACCAGTTCGCGCACGCCGCGGCGCTTGCCGTCGCCGAGAACCCTGCGAAGGCCTACAACCCCCTCTTCGTATATGGCGGCGTGGGGCTCGGCAAGACCCACCTGCTCTCTGCGATATGCAGCTATGTCAAGGAGCGTTCCCCGAAGACCAAGGTGACCTTCCTCACCTCCGAGGAGTTCACGAACGACCTGATAGCCTCGATCCATTACAACCGCATGGCGGAGTTCCGCAACAAATACCGCAACACCGACCTGCTGGTGATAGACGACATACAGTTCATCGCTGGCAAAGAGCGCACACAGGAGGAGTTTTTCCACACCTTCAACACGCTCCACGAATACTCGAAACAGATAATCATCTCGTCCGACCGTTTCCCCAAGGAGATGCCGGAGATGGAGGAGCGACTCCGCTCGCGGTTCGAGTGGGGGCTGATAGCCGACATCCAGCCGCCTGACCTCGAGACGAAGGCCGCCATCATCGCCAAGAAGGCGGTGCAGGAGGGTATCAATATACCCAAGGACGTGACCATCTTCCTGGCCACGAACATAAAGTCCAACGTGCGCGAGCTCGAGGGCTCGCTCATCAGGCTCGGCGCGTATTCCTCCCTGACCGGCAGGGATATCAACCTGGAACTTGCCAGGAGCGTGCTCCGTGACATCATCACCGAGAAAGAGAAGGTGATGGGCCTGGACGAGATCATAAAGCTCGTGGCCGAGCACTATCAGATAAAGGTTTCCGAGATCAAGTCGAAGAAGAGGACGCGCAACCTCGTGCACCCCAGGCAGATGGCGATGTATCTGTGCCGTACCGTTGCCGGGGCGTCGCTGCCAGAGGTAGGCAAGGCCTTCGGGGGAAAAGACCACACCACCGTGATGCATGCCTGCAGGCAGATAGAGGAACGCAGGGCGGCGGACATAAAGCTGGATGCCGAGGCGGAATCTCTCGCCAAGGCAATAAAGGGTTAAGTTTCTAACTTCAGAAAGGGGCTGCTCTAATGAAATTCACGATAAAGAAGGAAGAATTCCTCAAGGGGCTTTCCAGGGTCCAGTCGGTCGCGGACAGGCGCAACACCATGCCGATACTCTCCAACGTCCTGATCGAAAGCGGGGAGGGCGGGATAACCGTCACGGCCACCGACCTTGAGATCGGGCTTCGCGGCGTGTACGAGGCGCAGGTGGAGGAGCCGGGCGGCGTTGCCATATCGGCACGGAAGCTCTTCGAGATCGTCCGCGAGCTGCCTGCAGAGGAAGTCTCCTTCGAGACTGCCGAGAACAACTGGGCAACGATCAAGAGCGGCTCCGCGGTCTTCAAGTTCACGGGCCTCCCCAAGGAGGATTTCCCGGCGCTTCCGGACATGGAAGGTCCCGAGTTCGTGCCGGTGGACGCACACCTGATGCGCGAACTTATCCGCAAGACGATATTCGCCGCGGGCGACAACGATACTCGCTACGTACTGAACGGGATATTCATGTCCCTGGCAAAAGAGGCGGACGGGGCCACCATACAGATGGTCGGCACGGACGGCCACAGGCTGGCGGTCATCAAGAAGAAGCTCGACGCCGACATCTCTGCACAGGGCGGCTCCGCCATAATACCGAAGAAGTCCGCGTCCGAGCTTAAGAAGCTCCTCGACGAGGACGAGGGCGAGCTGATGATGGCCATGTCCAAAAACCACATAGTGTTCAGGCTCGGGCTCTCTATATATGGTCACCAGGCTGATCGAGGGCAACTACCCCAACTACGAGCAGGTCATACCGGCCTCCAACGACAAGACTGTCAACGTGGACAAGGGGCTGCTCTCGTCCGCGCTAAAGCGCGTATCGCTCCTCTCCCGCGAGCGCACGAACGCCGTCAAGTTCTCGCTTGCCGACTCAAAGGCCGTGCTCTCGTCGCAGAACCCTGAGATGGGCGAGGCGCACGAGGACCTGGCCGTCGCATACAAGGGCGACGAGATGGAGGTCGGGTTCAACGCGAAGTACCTGCTGGACGCGCTGTCCGCGATGGACAGCGACAATGTCGTCCTTCTTTAAAGGACTCGCTCTCGCCCTGCATAATAAGCCAGGCGGACGACGGCGGATACCGCTGCGTCGTGATGCCGATGCGTGTGTGACGATAGTTGGCCACCCAAGCTTCCGGGCTGGTTGGCTCGCTCGGCAATGACTAAGCTCGCAACGCTGCGCCAGAAAAACTCGCTTTGCTCAGACAGTTTCCGGCGCGTACGCTTACGCATCGCTAAGTCATTCCAGCTTGTTCGCCAAATGCCCGTTCGTTTGGCCGCCCAATTGTCTTAAGATTCTTTGGGCCGCCTTTCTTATAAGAAAGGTGGAGGTTTTGTGTATTTAAAAAAGATTTCCCTGCGTTCGGTCAGAAATTACCGGGCGCTTGATTTGGATTTGGGCCCTGGGCTTGAATCTGTTCCACGGGGACAACGCGCAGGGCAAGACGAACCTGCTCGAGGCCGTGCATATACTGGGCAGCCTGCGTTCCTTCAGGGGCGTCAAGGCGCAGTCCGTCATATCCTGGGAAGAGAAGTCGGCGCGCATCTCAGGCCGCATGGTTACCGGGGCAGGCGCAAAGGGCCACACCCAGGCACATGAGCTCAAGGTAGACCTTGAGAAGGCAGGCCGTCGGCCGTGGCTTGACGGCAAGAAGCCGGAGAGTTCGGCCCGCTACCTGCTGGCGCTTCGGGTGATAAGCTTCTCGCCGGAAGACCTGTTCCTGGTGAAGGAGTACCCCTCAAGCCGCAGGCGGTTCCTCGACCGCTCGATATTCCATGCAACGCCGGGCTACCTCGACATGGCGACCCGGTACGGCGCGGCGGTACGGCAGTTGAACGCAGCTCTGAAGGCAAGGGATATTAAAGTCGTCGCCTCGTATGAGGAAGTGCTTGCGCCCCTTGCGGCCGAGGTTGGTTTAAGGCGGCGCGTGCGTGCGGAAGAGCTGATGCCGGTCGCCGCCGAGCTGTTCGATAAAGTACTGGGCGCCGGGAGTCTGGGCCTGCTCTATAAGAGCCACGCCAAGGGCAGTGACAAGGCAGAGCTTGAGGTCCTGCTACCGGACGTATACTCGAGAAGAAGCGGCAGGACAGTCTAAAGCGCGGCCACTGCCTGGCAGGTCCGCATACGGACGACCTGGCGCTCACGATCTCTGGCCGGGAGCTTAAGGCGACGGCGTCGCGCGGGCAGAGCAGGCTGGCGCTTCTTGCACTCGTGCTTGCGGACGCGATGCTCTACCACGAGCAGTCCGGCGAACAGCCGGTGCTGCTTCTGGACGACGCGGTAAGCGAGCTGGACGACAGGCGCAAAGAGGCGCTTCTTGAGTACGTGTCCAGCCTGGGGCAAGTGTTGTTTACGTCGACGGATAAGACATTACTGAAAGACAAAGGATATTCTTTCAAAGTAACGGCCGACCCTGATGGCTGGGCTGACATAAAAGCGTGACACCCTACTTTCTTTTCAGGTGAAAAGAAAGTAGACAAAGAAAAGCCGCTACTTTTAAAATATCCATTTTCTTTTGGTACTTTTCTTTTTTGCAAAAGAAAAGTACGAAGTTAATATTTTGGGGGTAGGGAGAACAATGGACGGAACAAAAGACGCGCCTGTCGAAATCGACAAGTATGGGGCAGAACAGATAAGGGTATTAGAGGGCCTTGAGGCGGTACGCAAGAGGCCTGCCATGTATATCGGCAGCACCTCCGGGGCGGGGCTCCACCATCTTGTATATGAAGTCGTGGACAACTCCGTGGACGAGGCGCTTGGCGGCTACTGCGACAACATCGCCGTCACCATCCACATCGACAACTCGGTAACGGTGGAGGACGACGGGCGCGGCATACCCACAGGGATGCACCCGACGGAGGGCAGGCCTGCGGCCGAGGTCGCGCTTACGGTGCTTCATGCGGGCGGCAAGTTCGACAGCTCGTCCTACAAGGTATCCGGCGGCCTGCACGGCGTCGGCATATCCGTTGTCAACGCGCTCTCCGAGTGGCTGGAGCTGGTGATATGGCGCGAGGGCAAGGTGTTCGAGCAGCGCTACGAGCGCGGCACGCCGATGACGAAGCTTGAGGTCACGGGCACCACGAAGAAGCGCGGCACCAAGGTCACGTTCAAGCCGGACTTCCAGATATTCGACGAGACGCTTGAGTTCTCATACGAGACCCTGTCGCAGAGGCTCCGTGAGCTTGCCTTCCTGAACAAAGGCTTGAAGATTACGATAAAGGACGAGCGCGGCGACAAGGAGCACCTGTTCCATTACGAGGGCGGCATAGTCTCGTTCGTGGAGCACCTGAGCAAGAACAAGACCCCGCTCCACCCCAAGCCGATATACATAGCGCGCGAGAAGGACGCAATAATAATAGAGGTCGCGCTCCAGTATAACGACGGGTACGTGGAGAACCTGTTCTCGTTCGCGAACAACATAAACACGCACGAGGGCGGCAGCCACCTGATAGGCTTCAAGTCGGCGCTCACCCGCTGCGTGAACAACTATGCGACTTCGTCGGGCATCGCAAAGAACCTCAAGGAGAGCCTCTCCGGCGACGACATCCGCGAGGGCCTCACGGCGGTAATATCGGTGAAGCTGCCGGACCCGCAGTTCGAGGGCCAGACCAAGACGAAGCTCGGCAACTCCGAGGTCAAGGGCATCGTGGACACGGCCGTCTATGAGGCGCTCACGACCTTCTTCGAGGAGAACCCGCCGGTCGCGCGCAAGATCGCGGACAAGGCGTGTACCGCTTCGCGTGCAAGGGATGCGGCCAGGAGGGCGCGCGAGCTTACCCGCAGGAAGGGCGCGCTCGACGGCGGCGGCCTGCCCGGCAAGCTTGCCGACTGCGCGGAGAAGGACCCGGCCAAGAGCGAGATATTCCTCGTCGAGGGAGAGTCCGCAGGCGGCTCCGCAAAGCAGGGCCGCGACCGCCAGAACCAGGCGATACTGCCGCTGAAGGGCAAGATACTCAACGTCGAGAAGGCGCGGTTCGACAAGATGCTGACGTCCGAGGAGGTGAAGGTACTCATCACCGCGCTCGGCACCGGCATCGGCCCGGAGGACTTCAACCCGGACAAGGCCCGCTACCACCGCATAATAATAATGACCGACGCCGACGTGGACGGCGCGCATATCCGCACGCTGCTCCTCACCTTCTTCTTCCGCCAGATGCCGCAGTTGATCGAGCGCGGCTACCTCTACATCGCGCAGCCGCCTCTTTTCAAGGTGAAGAAGGGCAAGTCGGAACGCTACATAAAGAACGAGCAGCTGCTTGAGGACTACCTCATCGAGCAGGCGGTTGAAGACTTCGCGATCAAGGGCGCTGACAATGCCGAGTTCACCGGCAAGGACCTTGTCACCATCATAAGGAAGCTGTCGCACTACGAGAAGATACTCTCGCGCGTCGCACGCAAGAAGAAGCACCCGGAACTGGTGCGCGGGCTTTCCCGCAACCCGGAGTTCGGGCGCTCCACGCTGAAGGACGCGGGCGCTTGAAGGACGTAATAGACACCACGAAGACATACATGGATGCGACGTATCCCGGCGTGCTGGTCAGCATTTCCGCAAAGCCCGCAGCGGATGACGGCGGCTACGTGCTTGAGGCCGAAGTTATCGATCCGAACACCCCCGGCGCGAAGGTATTCAAAGAGGTCATCGACGAGGAGTTTGTAGGCTCCACCGAGTTCAGGGAGCTGCGCGAATATTCTCCCATCAAGCTGGGGCTGGGCATGGGGCCGTACGTGCTTACCGAGAAGGGCGAGGAGAAGTCGTTCATGGACACCCATACCCTGGTGGACTACGTGTTCGCGGCGGGCAAGAAGGGCCAGACGATCTCGCGCTACAAGGGACTCGGCGAGATGAACCCGGAGCAGCTCTGGGAGACGACGATGCATTCCGAGAGGCGCACGCTGCTTCAGGTACGCGTCGAGGACGCATACACCGCCGACGAGATATTCTCCACGCTGATGGGCGAGGACGTCGAGGTCCGCAGGAACTTCATCCAGGGCCACGCGCAGGAAGTCAGGAACCTGGATATATAAAACCATATTGCCGACGTCGGCAATATGGTCGGATAAAAAACAGATTGTCATTCTGAGCGAAGCGAAGAATCTGTTATTTCATGTAGGGGCCGTACCCATGTGTCGGCCCTTATAATAAAACCATTTTCCTGAATGCCAAGAAAATGGTCGATCACTTTGCCGGCTCCGGCAAACCGATAATTGGTGGATGCGTCCTATGGATTGGATAACATTTGGAAGCAGCATCGGAGGATACGGCAATACTTATAGGAGCAGCTTCTTTCGTAGGAATAAAAATGGATTGGAACAAGGATTGAAGAATCTGTTAAACACGAATATGCTAAAGAGCTTAATGGCCCATAAGGCCCATCTCAAAACAGGATATACGGGACAGCGGGAGAGCAGATAAAAGGCAGATAAATTATTATATCAGAAATTTTTAGAAGATCCTCGCCTCCTCAGGAAGCATACAATAGTTTGCTCAATCAAAAGGGTGTTTGGGAATATCGGGATGACACTCTTGACCAATTATGGAGATTTTATGATAAGTGGAATCAACCCGAATGTTTTTTTCTGGACGAATTAATTGAAACAAAGAGAAAAAATTTATATGATTGCATAAACGAACCTCTTGACATATATAAGATATAATACATTTGATTTGCGAGATGGATTTCGTGGAGTTCCAAGTGAATGGGAAGACACTCAACCCGGAAGAATGGAGAAAACAATCATTATTTTGGATGAGCTATCTGCAAAAGTTATCCTAGCACTTGAAGATTTCATTTCAACAGATAGAAAAAAATTACTAGTTTAAATACAAAATAACCAGGAAATACATACATGACCCCGAACGACGAAAAAATAGTAGCCGGTATAGGTAACGTAGGCACGATAAACATCGAAGAGGAGATGAAGGTCTCCTACCTCGATTACGCGATGAGCGTAATCGTGGGGCGCGCGCTCCCGGACGTGCGTGACGGCCTAAAGCCGGTGCACCGGCGCGTGCTGTACGCCATGCAGGACCTGGGCCTCATGCGCGGCAAGCCGTACAAGAAGTCCGCCCGCGTGGTCGGCGACGTCATAGGTAAGTACCACCCGCACGGCGACGTCGCGGTGTACGACACCATCGTCCGCATGGCCCAGGACTTCTCGATGCGCTACCCGCTGGTCGACGGCCAGGGAAACTTCGGCTCCGTGGACGGCGACTCCGCCGCCGCGATGAGGTACACCGAGGTGCGCATGGAGCGCATAACCGAGGAGCTTCTTGCCGACCTCGACAAGGACACGGTGGACTTCACGCCGAACTACGACGACTCGCTGACCGAGCCATCCGTGATGCCCGCGCGCATACCGAACCTGCTCATCAACGGCTCCACCGGCATCGCGGTCGGCATGGCGACGAACATCCCGCCGCACAACCTGCGCGAGGTGATAGACGGCCTCGTGATGATGATAGACAACCCGGCCACGACCGTGTTCGACCTGATGAAGGCGATAAAAGGGCCGGACTTCCCGACCGCCGGCATCATACACGGCAGGCGCGGGATCGAAGAGGCGTACATGCGCGGGCGCGGCTCGGTGCAGATGCGCGCGCGTACCGAGATCGAGCCGATGGACAAGAAGGGCGAGCGCGAGGCGATCATCGTCACCGAGCTCCCCTACCAGGTGAACAAGGCGAGCCTCATCGAGAAGATGGCAGAGCTGGTACGCGACAAGAAGATCACCGGCATCTCGGACCTGAGGGACGAGTCCGACCGCGAGGGCATGCGCATCGTGATCGAGCTCAAGCGCGGCGAGATAGCCTCCGTCATAGTGAACCAGCTCTACAAATACACCGCGATGCAAAGTACCTTCGGCGTGATAATGCTTGCGCTCGTGAACAAGCAGCCGCGCATCATGGACCTGCGCACGGTGCTCTCGCTTTTCATAGAGCACAGAAAAGACGTGGTGCTTCAGGCGCACGAGGTTCGAACTTCAGGAAGGCCGAGGAACGCGCGCACATATTGGAAGGCCTCAAGATCGCGCTGGACAACCTCGACGCGGTGATAAAGCTCATCCGCGCTGCGGCTAGCCCGACGAGGCGAAGGCCGGGCTGAAGATAAACTTCGGCCTGACCGACATACAGGCCCAGGCGATCCTCGACATGCGCCTCCAGAGGCTGACCGGGCTTGAGCGCGACAAGATAATAGCCGAGTACAAAGAGATATTAAAGACGATAGAGTACCTGAAGTCCGATCCTCTCATCCGAGCGGATGGTGATGGAGATAATCAGGAACGAGTTCCTGGCGGTCAAGGAGGCCTACGGCGACAACCGCCGCACCGAGATAATCGACGAGACGAACGAGCTGACCATCGAGGACCTCATCGCCGAGGAGGAGATGGTCATCACCATCTCGCACACCGGCTACATAAAGCGCAACCCGCTCACGCTGTACCGCAGCCAGAGGCGCGGCGGCAAGGGCAAGATAGGCATGGAGCCCAAAGAGGAAGACTTTGTCGAGACGCTCTTCTCCGCCTCCACGCACGACTACCTGCTCTTCTTCACCGACAAAGGCCGGATGTACTGGCTGAAGGTCTACCAGCTCCCGGAGGCCGGACGCGCCACGCGCGGCAAGGCCATCGTCAACCTGATAAACAAGGCGTCGGACGAGAAGGTGACGGCGGTGCTGCCGGTCAAGGAGTTCTCCGAGAACGCGTTCCTCATAATGGTGACGGCGAAGGGCGTGGTAAAGAAGACCTCGCTCTCGGCCTACAGCAACCCGCGCGTTGCGGGCATAATCGCCATCAACCTCAAGGAAGGCGACCAGCTGATAAACGTGCGCCAGACCGGGGGCGACGCGGAGGTGCTGCTGGCCACCAGAAACGGCATGGCGATACGGTTCAAGGAGACGGACGTGCGCGAGATGGGCCGCTCCACAACCGGCGTACACGGCATAAAGCTGAAGACGGACGACGAGGTCGTGGGCATGGAACTCCTCGAGGAGGGCACGACGATACTCTCCGCCACCGAGACCGGATACGGCAAACGCACGAATGCAAAGGAATATCGCACCCAGACCAGGGGCGGCACCGGGCTTATCAACATAAAGACCGGCGGGCGTAACGGCAAGGTCGTGGGCATCGCGGCGGTGGACGAGACGGACGAGATAATGCTTATCTCCGCGTCCGGCAAGCTGCTGCGCACGGCGGTGAAGGACATCAAGGCCATCGGCCGCAACACCATGGGCGTGAAGTTCCTGGACGTGGGCGAGGGCGACAAGGTGGTATGCCTTGCCAAACTGGCCGAAAACGAGAACGCCGTACCGGATATCGATGCCGGGCCGGAAGAGGCGGCGGAATAACCAGGCGCAAAAAACGCTTGTAAAACCGGAAATTACTGCTATAATATATATTTTTATGTGTTTATTAGGACTTGGTTCTAATAGCTTAACCCGGCAGACAAAGACCTGCCAATTTAACTTGAGGAGGATTAGAAAGTGAAGGAAGGCATACATCCGAAATACGAAGACGTACAGATAAAGTGTGCGTGCGGGGAAGTCATTGAAACCCGTTCCACCAGGAAGAGCCATATCGGTCGAAGTCTGCTCCAAGTGCCACCCGTTCTACACCGGCAAGCAGAAGTTGATGGACACCGAAGGCCGCGTGGAACGTTTCATGAAGAAGTACGGGGCGCAGAAAAAGGCTTAGCTAAACATCCCGTTTGTTTTAACGATAGGAAACCCGCCCGGCAAGGCAGGTTTCCTATTGTTGCTTTAAGGGGTCAATGGTTCATCTCACGTTACCTCGCTTCAAAGAAGCAGGGCGACGTCATTTAAATTCTTTGGTGCTACCTTTCTTACAAGAAAGGTAGCGGTTTTGAAGTAGAGGTAATAATGCCGGAAAGTATCAGTGTAGGCGGGCAGGCGGTAATCGAGGGCGTGATGATGCGTGCGCCCAGGAGCATGACGGTGGCGGTGCGCACCCCGAGCGGGGAGATCGTCATGAAGCGCGACCCGCTGACGCTTTTGAGCGACAGGTTCAAGTTCGTAAAGTGGCCGATACTCCGGGGCACGATAACGCTCTTCTCCGCGCTTGCGCTGGGGATGAAGGCCCTGAACTTCTCGGCCAACTGTGCGCTTGAGGAGGAGACGAAGAAGGACATGCCGGCCTCCGAGGTCTGCGAGATCGCCAAGGAGAAGACGAACAAGATGTCCGACTGGGCGATAGGCGGGACGATGGTCCTCTCGGTCGGCCTGGGGCTGCTGCTGTTCTTCTACCTCCCGCTCTACCTCACGCAGCTTATGAAGAACATTTTGCCGCTCACGCAGTCCAGCTCGATAGTGTTCAACCTGGTCGACGGCGTGATAAGGATAGGGCTCTTCCTGCTCTACATATCCGGCATCTCGATGATGAAGGACATAAAGCGGGTGTTCGAGTACCACGGCGCGGAGCACAAGTCGATATTCACGTACGAGGCGGGCGAAGAGCTTACCGTGGAGAACGCGCGCAAGTACCCGACGCTCCACCCGCGCTGCGGGACGAGCTTCCTGCTCATCGTCATGGTGCTCAGCATACTGGTTTTCTCCTTCATCCCGAAGGATTCGGCGTTTTATGTGAAGGCCCTCTCGCGGC
Organism: Nitrospirota bacterium; assembly: GCA_963845245.1. Taxonomy (GTDB): domain Bacteria; phylum Nitrospirota; class JACRHJ01; order JACRHJ01; family JACRHJ01; genus CAWJRJ01. The sequence continues at coordinate 162,490 of CAWJRJ010000011.1, read as the reverse complement.
TGGTGCTTATACCGCTCGTGGCCGGGCTTTCCTATGAATTCATACGTTTTTCGGCAAAGAAAAAGGGCAACGCCCTTATCAACGCCCTCATCCAGCCGGGCCTGTGGCTCCAGCGGGTCACCACCAGTGAGCCGTCGGACGACCAGTTGGAGGTCGCGCTCGCCGCGCTTCGCGAGGCACTGGTAATGGAGAACGAGGGGAAACAAGAGGTCTCATCGTGTTTGGTAAGTTAGAATCGGTAGTAGCGAAGTACGAAGAGCTGACAAGGCTTTTGTCCGACCCGGTAGTGCACGCAAACCAGCAGGATTTCATGCGCTACTCCAAGGAGCAGTCGGATATATCCGAGATCGTGGAGAAGTACCGCGAGTATCAGGAAGTGGATAAGGGCATAGCCGAGGCCGAGGAGATAATAAACGACAAGAAGTCGGACGCGGACTTCCGCGAGCTGGCGCAGGTCGAGCTTGCGGACTTCAAGGCGAAAAAGGAAGAGTTAGAGCGTGAGATAAAGCTCCTCCTGGTGCCGAAGGACCCCAACGACGAGAAGAACATATTCCTGGAGATCCGGGCCGGGACCGGCGGCGACGAGGCGGCGCTCTTTGCGGCAGACCTCTACCGCATGTACACGAAGTACGCCGAGAAGAGGCGCTGGAAGGTCGAGGTGATGAGCGAGAGCCTCACCGGCGGCGGCGGCCTGAAGGAAATAATAGCGATGGTCACCGGCAAGGCGGTCTACTCCCGGCTGAAGTACGAGAGCGGCGTGCACCGCGTGCAGAGGGTCCCGACCACCGAGTCGAGCGGCAGGATACACACCTCCGCCGCGACGGTCGCCATACTGCCGGAGGCGGACGAGGCCGACGTAAAGATCGACCAGAAGGACCTGCGCATAGACATATTCTGCGCGTCCGGGCCGGGCGGCCAGTGCGTCAACACCACCTATTCCGCGATAAGGATAACGCACATTCCCACGGGGCTTGTCGTGTCGTGCCAGGACGAGCGTTCCCAGCTAAAGAACAAGGCCAAGGGCATGAAGGTGCTCCAGGCCAGGCTCGCTTGAACTGAAGACCGCCGAGGCGGACGCCGAGCGTTCCCAGGAACGAAAGAGCCAGGTGGGCACGGGCGACCGCAGCGAACGGATACGCACCTACAACTTCCCGCAGAACAGGCTGACCGACCACCGTGTCGGGCTTACGCTCTACAAGCTTGAATCCATAATGGAAGGCGACCTCGACGAGACGATAGACGCGCTTGTCACCAGCTTCAACGCGGAGCGTCTGCAGGAGCTGTGATGAGCGTCGCGTCGCTGCTTCGCGAGGCGGCTGACGCCCTTAGCGCGGCAGGCGTGGGCGAGTCCTTGTTCGAGGCCGAACTTCTGATGGCAGAGGCGCTCGGCATGAACCGGGCCGGAGTGCTTGCAAGGCTGAAGGATACTCCGGATGCTGATGCTGCGGACAGGTTCCATAAATTTGTAGCACGGCGCGCGAGCCGCGAGCCGCTTCAATACATAACCGGCAGGCAGGAGTTCTACGGGCTCACTTTTCATGTTGCACCCGGCGTACTGGTGCCGCGCCCCGAGACCGAGATAATCGTCGAGGAGGGAATCGCCTTCCTCAAGGAGAGCGGCGGCAGGACGGCTGCGGATATCGGTACGGGAAGCGGCTGCATAGCAATTTCCCTTGCGGCTGGCCTTCCGGAAGCTGTAATATACGCAATCGACAGTTCCGATGCGGCGTTCAAGATAGCGGGCGAAAACGCAGAGCTAAACGGCGTGGCAGGGCGGGTCCGGTTGCTAAGGGGCGACCTCTTCGGGCCGCTTGCGCAAGCGGGCCTTGCGGGCGGGCTTGACCTCATAGTCTCAAACCCGCCGTATATACCTTCGGTGGATATACCGGGACTCCAGGCCGAAGTTGGTTTTGAACCGTTGCAGGCACTGGACGGCGGGCCGGACGGCCTGGACATAGTACGTGAAATTATAAGACAGGCGCCGGAGTATCTCAAGCCCGGCGGGGGGCTATTGATTGAGACGGGTTTCGGGCAGGCGGGCGCGGTGAGGGATATCGTGGAAGCCCTGCCCGGCCTTGAATACATAAAATATATTTCGGACTTCGCTGGCATCGAGCGGGTCCTATTCGCCCGCAAGTCATAACGGGCAGAGGCGGGGTAAAATGCAGTCCATCGTAATCGAAGGCGGCAAGAGGCTCAAGGGCGAGGTCAAGATAAGCGGGGCGAAGAACGCCGCGCTGCCGATCCTTTGCGCAACCATACTCGCGCCAGGCGAGAACACTATCACCAACGTCCCGGTTCTGAAGGACGTATCCACCATGGGCAAGCTCCTCGAAGGGCTCGGCGCGAAGGTGGAGCACGCTGACGGCACATATCACATAAATACCAAGAAGGTCAACAAGGACGAGGCGCCCTACGACCTGGTCAAGACGATGCGCGCCTCCGTGCTTGTGCTCGGGCCGCTCGTCGCGCGGTTGGGCCGTGCGAAGGTATCGCTCCCAGGCGGCTGCGCAATCGGCGAGAGGCCGATAAACCTGCACCTGATGGGCCTTGAGAAGATGGGCGCGAAGGTGGAGATAGAGCACGGATACGTGGTGGCATCTGCGAAGAGGCTGAAGGGTGCGAAGATATACCTCGATATGCCGACGGTCACCGGCACCGAGAACCTCATGATGGCGGCCACGCTTGCGGACGGTATGACGACTCTGGAGAACGCCGCGTGCGAACCGGAGATCACCGACCTTGCAAACTACCTGAATGCGATGGGAGCGCGGGTGCGCGGCGCAGGCACCGATACCATAAGGATAGAGGGCGTAGATACCCTCAAGCCTGCGAAATATTCCGTAATGCCGGACAGGATAGAGACCGGGACATTCCTCACCGCAGGCGCGATTACGGGCGGCGAGATAATGGTGCGCGACTGCGTGCCGGAGCATTCCACCCCGCTCCTTCAGAAGCTGAAGGAGGCCGGGCTTGAGATTGAGACCGGCAAGGACTGGATCAAGCTCATGTGCCTGAAGAGGCCGAAGTCGGTCGATGTCAAGACCCTTCCCTATCCGGGCTTCCCGACGGACATGCAGGCGCAGTTCATGGCGCTCATGTGCATGTCGGAAGGGCTCTCGGTCATTACCGAGACGGTGTTCGAGAACCGGTTCATGCATATCGCGGAACTGAAGAGGATGGGCGCAAACATCAAGGTACAGGGCAATGCGGCTGTAATCACCGGCGTCAAGCAGCTCCTGGGTGCGCCCGTCATGGCGACAGACCTGCGCGCAAGCGCATCGCTTGTCGTGGCAGCGCTTGCCGCGAGCGGCTCGTCAGAGATATCGCGCGTGTACCACCTCGACCGCGGCTACGAGAACATGGAAGAGAAACTCCAGGCGCTTGGGGCCCGCATTAAAAGGGTAGGCTAACCTAATTTTTTGGCGCGCACCTTTTTTACAAAAAAGGTGGCGGTTTGCTTTTTACTTTGGGCTTTTACAATGCGAATTATAAAATCGGGACAAAAAGATTTCGAGTCGTTCTTTAAGAAGATCGAGGGCCGCGCGGGCGAGGTGCCTGCCGCAATCGAGAAGCAGGTAAAGCAGATTATAGCGGCAGTCAAAAAGGACGGCGACGCGGCTGTAATCGAGTATACCGAGCGCTTCGACTCCGTCAAGCTCACCCCGAAGAAGATGCGGGTAAGCGAAGAGGAGATAATGAAGGCGTACAAGGTGGTGCCGGACGAGGACGTTGACGCGCTCCTCCTGGCGGCGCGACGTATTGCCGACTTTCACGACAGGCAGAGGCAGGAGTCGTGGTTCATCCAGGAAGACAACGGCGCAATGCTCGGCCAGCGCGTCCTGCCGCTTGAGAGCGTCGGTGTATACGTGCCCGGTGGCAAGGCCTCCTACCCGTCATCGGTGCTGATGAACACCGTCCCGGCAAAGGTTGCCGGTGTAAATAACATAGTGATGTGCGTGCCCGCGCCCGGCGGGAAGATCAACCCCGGCGTGCTCGTCGCGGCCGACCTTGCGGGCGTGGACGAGATATACAAGGTTGGCGGCGCACAGGCGATCGCGGCCATGGCATACGGCACCAAGACCATCCCTAAGGTTGACAAGATAGTCGGCCCGGGCAACATATACGTCGCCACGGCCAAGAGGCTGGTGTTCGGCACGGTCGATATCGACATGGTGGCTGGCCCGTCCGAGATACTCGTTGTCGCCGACAGGACGGCGCGCCCTGCATTCGTTGCGGCTGACATGCTGTCCCAGGCCGAGCACGACGAGATGGCGTCTGCGGTGCTTGTTACTGACGATGCGGCGCTTGCAAAAGAAGTTGTGAAAGAACTCGAAAAACAGGTGGAGAAGCTTTCCCGTCGCGACATCGCGAAGAAGTCGCTTGCCGATTTCGGCGCGGTGATAATCGTGAAGGACCTGAAAGAGGCCGCCTACATCGCAAACCGGATCGCTCCCGAGCACCTTGAGCTGGCCGTTGACAGGCCGTTCGAACTGCTGCCGCTCATAAAGAACGCGGGCGCGATATTCATGGGCCACTACACACCCGAGGCGGTCGGCGATTATATCGCAGGCCCGAACCACGTGCTCCCAACGGGCGGCACGGCGCGGTTCTTCTCGCCGCTCTCCCTTGACGACTTCGTGAAGAAGTCCAGCATCCTTTCGTATACGAAAGAGGCGCTCGCGGAGGTCGCCCCAGAAGTGCTTCGCCTTACGAAGATGGAAGGCCTCGAAGCGCACGGCCGCATGGTTGAGATACGGCTGGAAGATTAATTCCTACTTTTCTTTTGGAAAAAAGAAAAGTAGCCAAAGAAAACCAATATTATCAAGTAGCGATTTTCTTTGTTCACTTTCTTTTCCAAAAGAAAGTGGGGTCTTTATCAAAGGAGTTTTTTAGATGATACTTCGTCTCGGTATACCCAAGGGCAGCCTCCAGGAGTCAACCCTCAAGATCTTCAAGAAGGCGGGCTTCAACATCACCGTCAGAAGCCGGTCATACTACCCGAACATCGACGACCCGGAGATAGAGTGCATGCTGATACGCGCGCAGGAGATGGCGCGTTACGTCGAAGACGGCATCCTCGACGCGGGCCTCACCGGCTACGACTGGATAATGGAGCAGGGCGCGAAGGTGGAATCGGTCGCGGAGCTGAACTACGCCAAAGAGGGCCTTCGTCCGGTGCGCTGGGTCGTGGCCGTCCCCGAGGACTCGCCGATAACGAAGGTCGAGGACCTGCAAGGCAAAAGGGTCGCCACCGAGCTTGTGGGCTACACCAAGCGGTTCCTGAAGAAGCGCGGCGTGACTGCCGACGTGGAGTTCTCCTGGGGCGCGACGGAGGTGAAGCCGCCGAAGCTCGCGGACGCCATCGTCGAACTTACCGAGACCGGCAGCTCGCTTCGGGCCAACAACCTCCGCATCGTCGAGGTGATGCTCGAGTCCACCACCCGCCTGATCGCCAACAAGGAGTCCTACAAGGACCCGTGGATAAAGGAGAAGCTGGCAAACCTGAACATGCTCCTCCAGGGCGCGCTGATGGCCGAGGAAAAGGTAGGCCTCAAAATGAACCTGCCGCTTAAGAACCTGGATGAGGTCACGAAGGTGCTCCCCGCGATGCACTCGCCGACGGTCAGCCAGCACAAGGACCCGAAGTGGGTGAGCATCGAGGTGATAATAGACGAGAAGAAGGTGCGCGACCTGATACCGAAGCTCAAGCAAACACGGCGCATCCGGGCATCGTCGAGTATCCGCTGAACAAAGTAATACCGTAGGGCAAGTTCCCGCCTTCTTTGTAAAGAAGGCGGCCCAAGAAATTTTATTTCTAAATTAACATTTTCTTTGGGGCACTTTCTTTTTTGTAAAAGAAAAGTGACAAAATTAAAATGGACATCAAGCTCTTAGTTAAAAAAGAAGTCGCGGCGCTGAAGGCGTACGCCATAGAGGACGTGCAGGCGCGTGTGAAGCTTGACGCGATGGAGAACCCGTACCTGCTGCCGGAGGATCTGCGGCGCGAGCTTGCGGAGACTATGGCGGATGTGGCGGTGAACCGCTACCCCGACCCGGAGGCGAAGCGTCTGAAGGCCATGCTCAGCGAATACCTGGGCGTCCCGGCTGATATGCTCACGCTGGGGAACGGCTCGGACGAGATAATCGGGATGATAATCTCTGCCTTCGGCGGCTCGCCCGGTCTTATCGCATACCCCGTCCCGACGTTCTCGATGTACGGCATCATCGCTAAGGCTTGGGCCAGGAGGTCGCTGGAGATACCCTTGACGGACTCGTTCGACATAGACTTCGACGGTACTCTGAAGATGCTCATGGAGAAAAAGCCGAAGGTGCTTTTCCTCGCATATCCCGAACAACCCGACCGGGAACCTGTTCGACCGCGACAAGGTGCGCAGGCTGATCGCGGGCACATGGGGCATAGTGGTCGTGGACGAGGCATACAACAGCTTCTCTGGCGATAGCTTTATAAATGACATAAACGAGTACCCGAACCTTATAGTGCTTCGGACGCTTTCCAAGATCGGCATGGCTGGCCTTCGTGTCGGTATAATGGCCGCGGGCAGGGACGTTACGACAGAGGTAAACAAGGTGCGGTTGCCCTATAACCTGAACAGCCTGTCACAGGCGGCCGCCGAGGTTATACTAAGGCGCCGCGACGTGATAGACTCGCAGGTCGCAAAGCTCATTGATGAACGTGAGAAACTTTTCACGGAGTTGTCCGGGATGGAGGGTATCACGGCATATCCGTCGAAGACGAACTTTATTTTATTCAGGGTGGCCGGTGCGGGCAGGATCTTCGAGGGCCTCAAGGAGCGCGGTATCCTGATACGCAACATGGACTCGCCCGGCCCGCTTGCGGACTGCCTGCGTGTGACGGTCGGCACGCCGGACGAGAACGCTGAGTTCCTTAAAGTTTTAAAAGAACTGGCAGCCTGAATTGTTGAATTGATATCGGTTAAAGGGACATGTAATTTTTAAGACATCGTCCGGAAGCCGCGTGATGCGCATTGCAATTATAGTTAAAAGTTCTTGACGCGGATGACTACGATGGCTTACAAAATTATATATCCCTTTAGCAGGTATTCCTGCATCCGTACTAGCCTTTTTCTTGTCTTTCAGGAGGCATAATGACTCGAAGCGCAACGATACAGAGGAAGACGAACGAGACCGACATAAACCTGTCATTGGTTATCGACGGTACCGGCAAGTACGAGGTCAAGACCTCGGTGCCCTTCCTCGACCACATGCTCTCGCTGATGGCGAAGCACGGCCACTTCGACCTGCACATACACGCGAAGGGCGACATCGAGATAGACTACCACCACACCGTCGAGGATGTCGGCATCGTGCTGGGGCAGGCCTTCAAGCAGGCGCTCGGCGACATGGCGGGCATACGCCGCTTCGGTGAGTCCAAGGTGCCGATGGACGAGACGCTTGCCGAGGCCGTACTGGATATCTCAGGCAGGCCCGGCCTTGTCTATAACGTGAAGATGCCAAAGGGCAAGGTGGGCGACTTCGACGTGGAGCTTGCGTACGACTTCTTCAAGGCCGTCACAAACCACGCAGGTATTACGTTGCACATAAACGTGCCGTACGGGGACAACCTGCACCACATAATAGAGGCTGTGTTCAAAGCCTTCGGGCGCGCGATGGACAGCGCGACAAGCATAGACGGCAGGAGCACGGAAATCCCTTCCACAAAAGGCCTTCTATAATAAATCCCCCTATACCCTCTTAGACATAAGAGGAGGACTGAGGGGGCGTTACTGGAGATGATAGTATGATCGCGATAATAGATTACGGCATGGGCAACCTCCGTAGCGTCCAGAAGGGCCTGGAGAAGGTGGGCCACGATGCAGTGGTCACATCCGACCCCAAGACGATACTCGACGCAAGCCACGTGGTGCTGCCCGGTGTGGGCGCGTTCGCCGACTGCATGAAGAACCTCACCGACATGGGGCTAGTCGATACCGTGCATAAGGTGATAGATTCCGGCCGCCCGTTCATGGGCATCTGCCTGGGTTTGCAGCTCTTGTTTGAAGAGGGCGAGGAGTTCGGCATCCACAAGGGCCTTGGGATTATTCCCGGCAGGGTGGTGCGTTTCCCCTCCGAGGTGGCAAATAACACCGAAGACATCTATAAAATACCCCACATGGGCTGGAATAAGATCAATATTAAGAGGAAAGCGCCCCACCTGGAGGATGTGCCGGACGGCGGGTACTTCTATTTCGTGCATTCATACTATGTGTCTCCCACGGACCCGTCCGTAGCGGCCACGACGACGAACTACGGCATAGAGTTCGTGTCGAGCATATGGAAGGACAATATCTTCGCCACACAGTTTCACCCGGAGAAGAGCCAGGAACTAGGACTAAGGATTCTAAAAAGGTTCGGAGGACTTAAATGATCATAATACCTGCAATCGACCTGAAGGAAGGCAAGTGTGTAAGGCTGCTTCAGGGCAGGATGGAAGATGCCACGGTTTATTCCGACAGCCCGGCAGCTCAAGCCAGGGTGTTCCAGGACCAGGGTGCGGAACTTATCCATGTTGTCGACCTTGACGGCGCCTTTGCGGGCCAGCCCAAGAACCTGGACTCGATCAAGTCCATCGTCGCCGCGGTAAGCGTGCCCATAGAGGTCGGCGGCGGCATACGTGATCTGGTCACCATAGACAAGCTGCTAGGGCTTGGTGTGTCGAGGGTTATCCTCGGTACGGCCGCGCTCGAAGTGCCGGGCCTGATGGTCCTGGCCTGCAAGAAGTACCCGGGCAGGATCGTGGCCGGCATCGACGCGAAAAACGGCATGGTCGCGGTACGCGGCTGGGGCGACGTATCCACCGTAAAGGTGTTCGACCTCGCGAAGAAGATGGAGGACGCGGGCGTCCGGGCCATCATATACACCGACATCAGCCGCGACGGGATGCTGACCGGGCATAACATAGATGCGACGATGGCGCTCGCGCAGCACGTGCATGTGCCCATTATCGCGTCCGGCGGCGTGAAGGACATCGACGATGTAAAGGGTCTGATGGTGGTCGAGCACATGGGCATCGAGGGCGTCATCACCGGCAAGGCCATATACGAGGGCACGATGGACCTGAAAGAGGCCATCGCGATAACAAAAAAGAAATAACTTCGCCACCTTTCTTGAAAGAAAGGTAGCGCCAAAGAACTTTAATAGAGGTTTTTATGCTGGCACGTAGAATTATCCCCTGTCTTGATGTCAAGGACGGGCGCGTTGTAAAGGGTGTGAGCTTCGTCAACCTGCGCGACGCGGGCGACCCGGTAGAGGTGGCCAAGGCGTACGACGAGCAGGGCGCGGACGAGCTGACGTTCCTCGACATCACCGCCTCGCACGAGAAGCGGGGCATCATCCTCGACGTGGTGAAGCGCACATCGGAGCAGGTGTTCATGCCGCTCACGGTGGGCGGCGGTATCAAGACGCTCGACGACATCCGCGAGCTTCTGCTGGCAGGCTGCGACAAGGTGTCCATCAACACATCTGCGGTCTACGACCCGCGGTTCATCAAGGCAGCGGCGGAGCGGTTCGGGAGCCAGTGCATCGTGGTGGCGATCGACGCGAAGCGCACCGAGCCGGTGGATGACAGCGTACGCGCAAAGCAGATAGAGGAAGTGGCGGATAAGCTGACGTGGTGCCACGACGACGAGCTTCGGAACCTCTTCTTCCAGGGCATGGACGGAAACGGCATCCACTGGGAGCTGTTCACGCACGGCGGCCGCAAGCCGGTATATATCGATGCGGTGGCTTGGGCGGTGAAGATGGAGGAGTTCGGCGCGGGCGAGATACTGCTGACCTCGATGGACCAGGACGGCCAGAAGAACGGGTACGACCTTGAGCTTACGCGCGCGGTATCGGAAGCGGTCGGTATCCCGGTGATAGCCTCGGGCGGCGTCGGCAACCTTGAGCACATATATGACGGCTTCGAGAAGGGGCGCGCGGACGCGGCGCTCGCGGCCTCGATATTCCATTACAAGGAATATACTATCAGGGAAGCGAAGGAATACCTGCAAGGTCGCGGCGTTCCGGTAAGACTTTAAACCGCCACCTTTTTTGTAAAAAAGGTGTGCGCCAAAAAACTTGGCATAGCTTTCTTTTGGTACTTTTCTTTCAAATGAAAGAAAAGTACGGTCTAAGGGAGGATCTTATGGACTTTCACGCAGTCAAGCTTGCAATCCCTGAGAACTGCAACATAATCCTCGGGCAGAGCCATTTCATAAAGACGGCAGAGGACTTGTACGAAATAATGGTGTCGGGTGTACCGGCGGGCAAATTCGGTGTCGCGTTCTCTGAGGCCTCCGGGCCATGCCTGATACGCGCCGAGGGTAACGACGCGATCATGAAGGCCGCCGCGATAGAGAACATAAAGAGCATCGCCTGCGGGCATTCCTTCTGCATAGTCATGAAGGACTGCTTCCCGATAAACGTGCTGAACGCGATTAAGGCCTGCCCGGAGGTGGCGAACATATTCTGCGCCACGGCGAACCCGGTCGAGGTGATAGTCGCCCAGACCGAGATGGGTCGCGGCATAATGGGCGTGGTGGACGGCTTCCCGCCGAAAGGCGTCGAGGGGCCGGCCGATGTTAAGGAGCGCAAAGAGTTTCTGAGGAAGATAGGATATAAATTATAAGCCAACGCCTCTTGGCGCGAGCGCACTTGCGATGACCGAGTTGGTATTTGTTAGTGAAGTGAGCGTTGCGACAGCAAACTGTCTGAGCGAAGCGAGTTTTTGCTGGCGCAGTGAGCGAGCTTAGAAATACCCGAGAGAATCGCCGGGAGCGAGCCCGAGAAGCTAATAAAGAGGTAATGATGTTCGACATAAATACATTGAAATTCGACGCAACGGCCTCATCCCCGCAATCGTGCAGGACTTTCGAGAACGGCGAGGTCCTGATGATGGCCTTCATGAACCGGGAATCGCTGGAAAAGACGCTTGAGACCGGGCTTTGCACCTACTGGAGCCGTTCGCGCGGCAAGCTCTGGCTCAAAGGCGAGACCTCAGGCCACACCCAGGCCGTAAAGGAGGCCTCCTACGACTGCGACGCCGACTGCCTGCTTTTCAAGGTTATCCAGAAGGGCGGCGCGTGCCATACCGGGAACCGGAGCTGCTTCTATACCAAGATCGAGGCGGACGGGATACGCGAGGCCGGGGAGAAGGTGTTCGAGGTATCGGACGTTTATTCCGGTAGCGACGTCCTGGACAAGCTGTTCACGACGATAAAGGGCAGGAAGACCAGCCCGAAGGAAGGCTCGTACACCAACAAGCTCTTTGACGAAGGACTGGACAAGATCCTGAAGAAGGTGGGCGAGGAGTCTGCCGAGGTGGTAATCGCCGCGAAGAACGGCTCGAAGAAGGAGATCGTCGGAGAGACGGCTGACCTGCTCTATCACACCCTCGTGATGCTTGCGGAGTCGGGGGTCGAGGTATCCGAGGTATATAAGGAACTAAAGGCGAGACAGAAATAAAAATAAAATTATCTTTCCCGTGCGCTTGACTTCTCTGTTCCCCCCGAGTATACTTCCTGCCTAAACTTAGAGTATGCGCACATCCTGAACCAGTGTTTTTCCAGAAAATTCAACAAGATAAAGGTGTGATGTGTCAATAAAAGAGAAGCTCAGAGCCGACCTCGTAGCGGCCATGAAGGCGCGTGCCGAGTTGAAGCTGTCAACACTTCGCCTTATTACCTCCTCGATCAAGAACAAGGAGATAGACGAGCGCAAGGAGCTGGACGACGAGGGTGTACTGTCCGTCCTTAACACCGCCGCCAAACAGCGCCGCGACTCGATCGAGCAGTACGAGAAGGGTGGCCGCCAGGACCTGGCGGACAAGGAGAAGGCGGAGCTGGTTATAATACAAGAATACCTGCCGCAGCAGCTCTCAAAAGACGAGGTCGCGGCCTTTATAAAGGAAGCTATAGCCGAGACCGGGGCCGCGGGCGCGAAGGACATGGGCAAGGTTATGAAGGCGCTCATGCCGAAGGTGAAGGGCAAGGCGGACGGCAAGCTCGTAAACGAGCTGGTAAAAGAATTATTAGGTTGAGGGTCTTTCCGCCTTTTTGGGAAAAAAGGTGGAGCCAAAAACTTTCGTTATTAAATTCGCTTTCTTTTGTTACTTTTCTTTCACGTGAAAGAAAAGTAAGGTCTGCTTTTGAAAGGGGGGCACTCATGAAGGGGGCGCCCCTTATGATTTTTTAAAATGGATGAACATACCCTAAGGGTATTGGAATTTTATAAGGTACGCGACCTGCTTGCCGGCCATGCATCATCGGAACCGGGCCGGGCTGCGGCGGAGACGATTATCCCGTCTTCCGACCCGAAAGAGGTCGAGCGTTCCCTTAAAGAGGCCGAAGAGTTACGGAGATACTTAGAGGCCCGGCGCGACTTCCCCATATCGGGTCTTAAGGACATAACTGTCCCGCTGAAGAAGTCCGCAGTGGAAGGCGCCGCGCTCAGGCCTGAAGAGTTCCTTGATATACTATCCGTAGCCAGGACGTCGCGGCTTATAAAGGGCGCGCTCTCGAAGGCGAGACAGGAATGCCCGCTGCTTTCAGCCAGGGCGGCCACTCTAGGTGTGTTCGAGCCGCTGGAGTTTGAGATAAACCACGCCATAAGCAGCGAAGGCGAGGTGCTCGACTCTGCGAGTTTTGAGTTGAAGCGCATCCGCAGGAGCCTTGCACAGACCCGCTCCCGGATAAACAAGGAACTGGAAGAGATAATCCAGAGCCCCGCGTATGGCAAGGCGGTCCAGGAACCGATAATAACGATGCGGGGCGACCGCTACGTACTGCCGCTCAAACCGAACTTCAAGCTCTACCTCCAGGGGATAGTGCATGACCACTCCACCTCCGGCTCTACGGTCTTCGTGGAGCCAGAGAAGACGGTGGAGCTGAACAACCGCCTTGTCCAGATGAAAGTGGACGAGAAGCGGGAAGTCGAACGGATACTCTGGCAGTTGACGGCTACGGTAAGAGAGGTGGGCGAAGCCCTTTCGGCGTCGTTCGCCGGGCTCATCGAGCTTGACGTAATATATGCGAAGGCCGCGTACGCAAACGCGATAGGCGCTTCAATGCCGGCGCTTGCGGCAAACGGTGTGATCGAGCTTAAGGGCGCGAAGCACCCGCTCCTTATCAAGGCGAAAGGCGCTTCCTCCACGGTGCCGCTCGACATGAAACTCGGGCGCGAGTTCACGTCCCTCGTGGTGACGGGCCCGAACACCGGCGGCAAGACGGTAGCATTAAAGACTATAGGCCTGCTCTGCCTTATGGCGCAGGCGGGCATGCTGATACCGGCCTCGCCGGACAGCGTCGTCTCGGTATTTGAGGACATATTCTCCGACATCGGGGACGAGCAGAGCCTGGAGCAGAGCCTCAGCACCTTCTCCTCGCACATCAGCCAGATAGTACGGCTGCTGGCGAAGGCGGGCAGGAACACGCTGGTGCTCCTTGACGAGCTTGGCGCGGGCACAGACCCGGCCGAGGGCTCGGCCCTAGGCGTTGCAATACTCGAGGAGCTGCACAGGCGCGGCGCGAAGGTGGTGGTTACCACTCACCACGGCGCGCTTAAGGTGTTCGCGGCAAATACGCCGGGCGTGATGAACGCGTCGGTCGAGTTCGACTCTGAAAGCCTCCAGCCGACCTACCGCCTTCTTGTTGGCAGGCCGGGCAGGAGCAACGCGCTGCTTATCGCACAGCGGCTTGGGATGCCGAAGGCAGTTGTGGACGCCGCCGCAAAGACCCGAAACGCAGACCAGGTCGAGCTGGACACCCTGATCGAGCGGCTGGAAAAAGAGGCGCAGGCGGCACGTGAGGACAGACGGAAGGCCGCGCAGGAGGTCATACAGGCCAGGGAAGAGAAGGCCAGACTCCAGGAACTCGTAAAAAGGGCCGAGGAGGAGCGCCGCGAGGCGGTAAGGAAGGCGAAGGAGAAGGCAAGCTCGCTCCTTTCGTCGTTACGTGTAAAACTCCGCGAACTGGACGAACTGGGCAAAAAACAGGCAGACAGAGGCGAGGTTAAGAAAAAGGCCGACGAGGTCCAGGCCTTGAAGGCCGAGCTCGAAACTGAAGAGACCACGCCAGCTCCTGAAAAGAGCGGACTCAAGATAGAGTCCCTTTCGGTGGGCGATACCGTAAAGGTGCTTAAATACAGGAAATCCGGCAAGGTCCTTGGCATAAAGAAGGAAAAGGGCCTGGTCGTGGTGCAGCTCGACACCATGAAGGTGACGATAGGGGTAGACGAGCTTGAACATACCAGTGCCGTAAAACAGGCGGCCAAGCCGGCTTCTACAGGCGCGTATCTGCTTACCCGGGAGAACGACGGCGACGACTACACCGGAAGCGCCATCGAGTTGAACATCATAGGCCAGCACATTGATGAAGCGATGGAGCGGGTCGAGAAGTTCCTCGACCAGTGCCTTTTGTCGGGTATGAACCAGGCCCGCATCGTGCACGGCAGGGGTACCGGGGCGCTAAGGAAGGCCGTCTGGGAGAGCTTGAAGGCGAACCCTGCAATCAGCTCCTACAGGCATCCCGCATTCGAAGATGGCGGGGACGCCGTGACGGTGGTCGAGTTCAGGGGCTAACGGCCCATAAAAGTGTTTTTTTGTTATTTTTGATATACTTAAATTAGATGGATTAAAGGTCGGGTGCCCATTTGGACGGTCTTATACCTGACGAGATTATCGACCGGGTACGGTCCGGGACGGATATTGTAGAGCTGGTTTCGGAGTATGTCAGCCTGAGGAAGGCTGGCGCAAACTACCTCGGCCTCTGCCCGTTCCACCAGGAAAAGACGCCGTCATTCACGGTCAGCCCGTCCAAGCAGATATTCCATTGCTTCGGCTGCGGGGCCGGCGGTGACGCCGTAAGGTTTGTGACCAGGCAGGAGAACCTGACCTTCCCCGAGGCCGTAAGGAGGCTGGCGGACCGGGCCGGGATAATAATACCGGAGACGAACCCGGCCGCGAGCAGGAACAGGGACGAATACGAGGCGTTGGCGAAGATAAACCAGGATGCCTTGGAGTTTTTCGTAAAAGCGCTTGGATCAAAGGATGGTGCGCGGGCGAGGGAATACCTCGAGTCCCGGGACATGGCGGGCGAGATAGCCGGGAAGTTCTCGATCGGCTACAGCCTGCCTAAATGGGACGGGCTGCTCAAGCACCTTGAGAAGAAAGGCGTACAGCCAGAGATGGCCGAAAAGGCCGGGCTTGCGATAAAGAAGACGGGCGGCGGCTGGTACGACCGCTTCCGCGACAGGGTGATATTCCCGATAAGGGATATAAGAGGGCGCGTTGTAGGGTTTGGCGGCAGGACGATGGGCGACGATATGCCCAAGTACCTGAACTCGCCGGAGACCCCGCTCTTCCACAAGGGCGAGACGCTCTACGCGATGGACGCGGCCGCGGAGGCCATAAGGAAGAAGGGCTACTCGGTAATAGTCGAGGGCTACTTCGACGCCATCGCCTGCCACAAGGCGGGCGTGGACAACGCAGTGGCCACGATGGGCACGGCGATGACCCAGCAGCACCTCCGGGCGCTCAAGCGCCAGAGCAAGAACGTGCTTCTGGTGTTCGATTCAGACCCGGCGGGAATAAAGGCGGCCGAGAGGACGCTCGACATATTCCTGGGCACCGACATGGTCCCGAAGGTGGCGCTCCTCCCCAAGGGGGACGACCCTGACAGCCTGGTGCGGCGGGAAGGCGCGGCGGGGCTGGCCAGGAGGCTTAAGGCTTCGGGCAAACTGCTTGATTTTGTAATAAAGAGGGCTGCGGAAGGCGCGGAGACGATAGAAGACAAGGTGGCCGCGTCTCTTCGGATAGTCGGCATCCTCGCAAAGATCGAGAACGGCGTGGAACGAAGCCATTACCTGAAGATGGCCGCCGACGAGCTCTCCGTGGATGAATCGGCCCTTGCGGAGGAACTTCGGAAGAAGACCGGCAGGACCGGCTTTTACAAGGGCCCGGAGAAGCCAAAAGGCGAGTCGCTCGACAGGATAGAGGAAGGGCTCCTTCAGGTGATACTGAAGCACCCCGAGGCGGCCCAGGTGGTCGTGAGCGAGCTTGTGCCTGAGGATTTCACGAGCACGGCACTGGCAGAGGTGGCTAGGAAGGTCTTCGGGATAGTGAAAGAAGGTGGGACGGTAGATGTGGCGAAACTCATCTGTTCGCTCGACGATGAACAGCAGAAACTTGTCGGACGGCTAGCGCTTAAGGAAGACATAGAGGATGCGGAGGGTTTTGCAAGGGGGGCGGTTGAGAGGTTCTCACAGGCAAGGCACCAGAAAAGGTTCAACGAGCTACAGGTTCAGATAAAACAGGCCGAGGAAACTAAAGACTACGCGCTTTTAGATAAATTACAAAAGGAGTTCCTGGAATGGCAAAAGAAGACAAGCTAGACGAAGTAAAACACCTCATTAACGTCGGCAAGGAAAAGGGTTATCTGACCTACGATGACCTGAACAACGCCCTGCCGCCGGAGGTGATTTCCTCGGAGCAGATAGACAACATCATGATCATGTTCGGCGAGATGGACATCGAGGTGATCGACGCCGCGCAGGAGGAGCGTTTCGCGCGGCTCATCGACAACGAGGAAGAGGGCGACCTGAAGACTCCGCCCTTCACCACCGTCGACTTCGACGAAGAGGAGGAGGAAGAGGAAGAAGAGGCCTACGACCTCACTCCGGGCACGATAGGAAAGACGGACGACCCCGTAAGGATGTACCTTCGCGAGATGGGCACGGTATCGCTGCTCTCCCGCGAGGGCGAGGTCGAGATAGCCAAGCGCATAGAGGACGGCCAGCACGAGATAGCCAAGGTCATCTACAACATGTCCGCGTCCCTCAAGGAGCTTATCTCGCTTGGCGACAAGATGAAGAGGGGCCGCCTGCAGCATCGGGGAGGTCGTCCATACATACGAAGAAGAGTTCGACGAGATGGAGGAGGTCAACGAGGAGGAGCTGAAGGAAAAAACCATCACCCTCCTTGACGAGGCGGCAGTGCTTTACGACCAGCTTCTCCCGCAGCTCATCGAGCTTAAGAAGCCGAACCTCTCCGAGACCAAGGAAAAGAAGCTCAAGGCGTCCACCAAGCAGATAAAGAAGGAGCTTGCCGAAAAGTTAGAGGCGGCCAACCTCCATCCGAGACAGGTGGAGACCGCGGCCCAGAGGCTCCGGGACTATGTATGGCTCGTGATAGAGGCGGAG
Organism: Nitrospirota bacterium; assembly: GCA_963845245.1. GTDB lineage: Bacteria > Nitrospirota > JACRHJ01 > JACRHJ01 > JACRHJ01 > CAWJRJ01. Next base: position 145,273 of record CAWJRJ010000011.1, on the reverse strand, counting down.
CGCGACATAAAGGCATGCGCGCGCCGCGCCGGGCTCACCCTCGAAGAGCTGCACACGCTCATGGCCAAGCGGGTCGAGGGCACGAAACTGCGTCTCCCGAAGAAGGTGAAGCTTTCCGGCGACCAGTTCGGCGATATGGAGAAGTCCTACGACAACGCCCGCAGGAAACTCGACCGTGTGGTCGTGGAGACGCTCGTGGCGCCCGAGGAATTACGGCGCGCGGTCGACTCGCTCGACAAGGGCGAGTACAAGATGAAGACCGCCAAGACCGAGCTTGTCGAGGCGAACCTGAGGCTGGTCGTGTCCATTGCGAAGAAGTACACGAACCGCGGCCTCCAGTTCCTGGACCTCATCCAGGAAGGCAACATCGGCCTGATGAAGGCGGTGGACAAGTTCGAGTACAAGCGCGGCTACAAGTTCTCCACATACGCGACCTGGTGGATACGCCAGGCGATCACCCGCGCGATTGCGGACCAGGCACGAACCATCAGGATCCCGGTCCACATGATAGAGACGATAAACAAGCTGATAAGGACGTCCAGGCACCTGGTGCAGGAACTAGGTCGCGAACCGACGCCTGAGGAGATCGCAAACGAGATGGGCCTGCCGCTCGACAAGGTCCGTAAGGTCCTGAAGATCGCGAAGGAGCCGATATCCCTGGAGACTCCGATAGGCGAGGAAGAGGATTCGCATCTTGGCGACTTCATAGAGGACAAGCGCTCGCCGTCGCCGCTTGAGTCCGCGATAAACTACGACCTGCAGGACCAGGTCAGGCGCGTGCTCCAGACCCTCACCCCGCGTGAGGAGAAGGTGCTGCGCAGGCGTTTCGGCATAGGCGAGGCCGCCGACCACACCCTTGAGGAGGTCGGCCAGGAGTTTGACGTTACCAGGGAGCGCATAAGGCAGATAGAGGCCAAGGCGCTCAGGAAACTCAGGCACCCGAGCCGCAGCAAACGGCTCAAGAGCTTTGTTGAAGGACTGTAAGGAGGCAATCGGACATTGGCGGAGATAGCTGCTTTTTCGGGGATAAGATATGGGGATGGGCTGGACTTAAACGAGCTCGTGGCCCCGCCTTATGACGTGATATCCCCCCAGCTCCAGGACGAGCTCTACGGGCGGGACGAGAAGAACATCGTACGGGTGGATTTCGGCAGGGCAGAGATATGGGACGCCGCGGGCAACAACCGCTACACCCGTTCGGCACAGTTTATCAAGCAGTGGCTGGAGGAGGGGACGCTGATACGCGAGGACGCCCCGGCGCTCTATTTCTACGAGGTGGACTACCAGACGCCTTCCGGCGAAGCGAAGCGGATGTGCGGGTTCATATGCCTTTTGAAGCTGGAGGAATGGGACAAGGAAGTCGTCCTTCCGCACGAGGCAACGCTGAAGGGGCCAAAGGCGGACCGCTTCGAGCTGATGAAGGTCACGGGCGTATCCACCAGCCAGATATTCTCGCTTTATTCCGAGAGCGAAGAAGAAGATCACCGCCTCCCTGAAGGAAGCCGTCCACGGCAAACCTGCGGACGCCGAGGCCACCGACGACGACGGTGCGCATCACCGCATCTGGGCGGTGAAGGACCCGGATGTCATAGGGTCGGTGCGCAAGGCGATGGCGGACAAGAAGATATTCATAGCCGACGGCCACCACAGGTACGAGACCGCGCTCGCGTTCCGTAACTACTGCCGCGAGCAGGGGCGATTGGGACGGCACCGAGGCGTTCAACTACGTCCCGATGTTCCTTGCCAACATGGAGGAGGACGGCCTTACGGTGCTGCCGACCCACAGGCTGGTGAAGAACCTGCCGGGCCTGTCGCTCGAGACGATACTCGAGCGGGCATCGAAATATTTTGCGATAGAGAAGCTCCCGTTCACGATGGACTACGAGCCTTCGCAGAGGAAGCTGTTCCTCGAATCCCTTGTGAAGCAGGGCAAGAAGGCGCACTGCTTCGGCTTCACGTTCGCGGGCGAGCAGGCATACTACCTGCTGAAGCTCAAGGAGCTCGACCCTGTGATGGAGGCTCTGCGCTGCAAGTACTCCGAGGTCTACTGCAACCTGGACGTCACCATCCTCCACGAGCTGATAATCATGCGGGTGCTTGGCATAGACACAGAGATGATAGCCGAGAGCCAGCCGGTGAAGTTCGAAAAAGACGGCGACCTGGCGATAAAGCGGGTGGCAAACGGCGAGTTCGACATCTGCTTCCTGCTGAACGCGACGAAGGTGCGCGAGGTGAAGGAGGTGGCCCTTGCGCGCGAGGTCATGCCGCAGAAGTCCACCTATTTCTACCCCAAGCTCCTCACCGGCCTTGTAATGGCGGAACTTCTGCCGAAGGTGTAGGTTATGGCAATGCCAGACCCCATCGACGCTTGGTGACATACTCTCAAAGGTGATGGGCGAGCACGGGCTTGGCAGGGGCGGCATTATGGCAAAGCTCCTTGCAGCCTGGGACAAGACTGTCGGGGCTGGTATAGCGAAACACGCGCTGCCCGAGTCGATAAAGGGCGGCATACTCACCGTCACGGTTGACAGCCCGGTCTGGATGCACCAGCTTTCGATGATGGCGCCCGGCCTGATCGAGAAGATAAACTCGGTCATGGGCGACGGGCACCGTCACGGACATAAAGTTCCGCTCAGGCAAGCTTGTACGCCCGGACGCGAGTCCGATAAAGAAGGAAAAGTTCATACCCAAGAAGAGGAAGCTCCGGCCGCAGGAGCATGAGGATATAGAAGAGTCGCTGGCCAATATCTCGGATAAGGACCTGCGGGAGAAGGCGAGGCGGCTGCTGGAGTCCTCCTGCACGACAGAGAAAGTGAAATAACATGGGCTGCGACTGCAAGAACTGCGTAGTAAGGAACATCACGATACTCGCCGGGCTCGGCTTCGCGGAGCTTGACAAGATCAGCGCACTCATCTACATGAAGTCCTTCAAGCGAAAGAAGATCGTATTCCTTGAGGACACCCCCAGCAACGTCGTCTACATCATCAAATCCGGCACGATAAAAATCTATAAGTCACTCGCAGACGGGCGCGAGCAGATAATAAACGTCCTCTCCGCCGGGGACATGCTTGGCTTCGACTCGCTCTATGAAGAGCATTACCAGAGCACCGCCGAGGTCATCGCCGACGCCGAGCTTTGCTGCATAAAGAAGAAAGACCTCATCGAACTCCTCAAGAACAACCCCGAGGTCGGCCTGAAGTTCATCCAGATAATGAACCGCGAGCTTAACAAGGCGCAGGACAGGATACGCGACCTGGGCCTGAAGGACGCGCGCGAGAAGGTGGCCAGCCTCCTTATGACCCTGTTCAACTCGAAGGGCGAGGACCAGGGGCCGGAATTCACGCTGTCGCGCCAGGAGATATCCGAGATGGTCGGCGTCGCGCAGGAGACTGTCATCCGCATCCTTTCCGAATTCAAGTCAGACGGCATCATCCGCACCGAAGGCAAGAAGATAATCATATCGGACCCGAAAGAGCTAAGGCGCTGGTCGGGGATGTTTGAGGTTTAGATTGTAGTGATTATTAAAAATACCTTGTCAAGAGAAAAATATTGCTTCTTGAATGAAAGTCATATAAAATTGGTCAGATTTTCCTCTCCTCTTTTACTCTCTGGCATACGGAGGTACAAATTTGACAATAAATGTATCTCTTAACTATAATATAATGAAGGTGTTTAGTTTCCTCCTGCATAACACTAATTTAAAAAGAGGGAGGTAATTTTATGATAGCAGCAAAAATTAATGCAGCTGTTAATACATCAGCTGAGATGAACCTATTCAAATTAGTTTTATTATTAAATACTGTAGAAAAGAAGCCTATTCCTCAGACGTTAATTTTCTATTTTGATAAAGTTCTCGAACAGGTTAAGTTATTAATTTCCGAACCCCAAAATGCTGATGAAAAAATTTATCCAGAAGCAATTGAATTAGCTCTAAAAATTAAAATTAAAACATGTTTTCGCAATGATATTATTGAGTTAAAAGATTACAATAGTTTGACACCTAAAATAGCTTGCCATATTCTTGAGGAAATGGAGGAAGTTTCTGCATAGTAAAAATGATTTAAAATTGATTAATGAGGAACTAGTTAGGCTCTCCCAAGTCCCCTTTTTTGATAAGAAAATCTATTCATATTTACAACAAATTATACAAGCCTCAGATTATCTATTAAAAAATTATGAGGCGACACCGTCTCAAATTTCAGAAAATATAACAACTATTCTTTGGTACTCAAGAAAATATTTTAGTGGCAGTTCTAATAATAGAATACCATATGAAATTGTTTATGCGTTAAAGAAAGCACTAGGGGATTGGCAAATTTCATCTAGCGCATTGACGACAGCTTTGACAGAAGAAGCTCCTGATTTTCATTTTTTTACGATAAATCCGGGCAAAGTAATAACTCCTTTCTTACCAATCCAAATCAACGACGAGCTGATACAAATAGCGTTTCCTAACATCTATCAACATAAACCACTTCACGTTGTCCCTTTATATCATGAGTTAGGGCATTTTATAGACCAATACTATAAGATAACCGAAAAATCTATATTGCTCCAAGGCGCGGTTGATCCGAAACTGTTCAGCGATCCAAAACTATCAATAATTAAAAATCATCGTAAAGAATTTTTTGCCGATTTATTTGCCTCAAGCTATACGGGGAAAGCGTATTTTAAATCTTTAGCTAGCATCTGTGGAGATGATGCCGAATCAGACACTCATCCCTCATCCAGAGACAGATTGAATAATATAAACGATTTTTTAGAACAAAAACCCAATGAAATTATAACCCAGATAAACAATGTTTTAAAGACATACCCGTTGCTTGAACTAAAAATAAGATACAAAGAACTAAAGGTGGATGCCTTCTTTGATAACATAAGGCCATACGAAATACAAGATGACGAGGAATTGCATGGTATTTTTGAAGCTGGATGGAATTATTTGGAACTCATTAAAACTGTAGGAAAAGATTATTGGAAAGATTATGATGAATTTAAAATGGATAAAATGATTAATGATTTAATGGAAAAATCTATTAGAAATAAAATGATAAAAGAGAAATGGGAAAATGGAACTACTCAATAAAAAAAACATTTTAAAACTACTTTCCTCCAACGATTTCGATTCTTTATTTATAGATCCACTAATTGATGAAAAACAAATTGGATCGGTTACTATAGATCTACGTCTTGGTTATGATTTCCTGGTTTCTATTTTTACAAGAAAACCATTCATTGAACTAACTAAAGAACAAGACCATTTTAACCGTGGTATTTCATCTTATTTTCAAGAAACAAGACGAGAAATTGGTGAAAAATTCATACTCTACCCTGGACAAGTAGTTCTTTCTACTACATTAGAATATGTTGCATTGCCTCCGAATGTTTACGCTGATATTCTGTCCAGAAGCAGCTATACAAGGCTTGGTATTCATATTAATACGATGCTTCAACCCGGTTTTAGAGGCTGTGCTCCTCTAGAATTATTTAATCATGGTAATAACGCGGTAGAACTTGTAGTTGGAAGTAAAATTTGTCAAGTCAGACTGTTTAAATTAGATGAAGAAGCTCCTTATCAAACAGATAGTTCGAGAAAATATTTTGGGGATGTAAGGCCTAAAATATCAAAAGCAGATCAAGATAAAGATATTGAATTCCTCTCACGATTGAAATTATAAAGTCTTCAATATTGGGTCGCCGAGTTGATTTAAAGGAAAATGGATGCACCCTTTTCTATGGCCTAAGTAAGCTAATCTAACGTGCGGCTGCATTGTACCTTTAGCAGCATCATAACTTAAATAATAAATTTTTTCTTTTACTTTGGTCCATCCAGTCAAAATTTCTATAGCAATTCCTATCGCAGTTGAAGCTACTATTCCATTAGCCCAAATAACCTGAGGTTTATCACCAGCATCTCCGTATTTAGCAGCTTCCTTTTCCAGCCTTTCTTCAGTTAAGAATCCAACACAAGAAAGGCATAGTTCTCCTGGCATGGATAAAATTACTTGACCGCCTAACACTGGCGGTTCAGGTTCTATGTGATTTACATCAATACCAATATCGATATAAGGGATTAAATAGCGACGAGTACACACCTCTAAATCCCTGCGTTCAGCAAACCCATCAACACAACCAAATACAATATCACAATTCCGCAGCGGATAAGGATTATCTTGCCATCGAGAATTATTTGCATTTATATGTGCCGTTGGTTGTAGTCTCTGGATAGTCCTTTTCGCAATTATCATTTTAGATCTTTTATGTTTTACATCTTGCGTCGTGGCGCCAACTAGCCTATTCAAATTTGTATCTTCAATTATGTCATTGTCATAAAGAACATAATTTAGAAAGCCGATATGCGCTAGTTGCTGAACTATAATAGACCCACCACCACCTAATCCAACAATTCCGACAACACAGTTTTCAAATATTGCTTGGGAATGTCTTCCCAAAAAAGATTGTCTCTTGTATCGTGCATTCATTTGTTCGCCTCCATAAATTCAACGGGATTACCAATGATTGATAACTTTCTAACTTCCTTCAGCTTCTTTTGTTTCGGGATAGAAAGAACTGCGTTAAAATTATCCTTGCTTAACAGTAATGCGCCGTGAGGTAAATTAACGCCTACTGTTTTTAACGACGGTATCAGCTTACTCAATTCATGGTTATCGGTTCTACTAAATACGGGCTTCCCATTGTGAAGATGTATGTGTACATGCAAAGCTCCCTCGCAGGAATCCATTATCATTTGCATGGTACTTCTTATTGCAGTAGAATTTATCCGTGCTCCAACGCTGTCATCTTTAATGTACCTTTCGTCTGGGACAGGCATATATTTTGTCGCAAGCAATAGAAGCGTTTTGCTGTTAATATAACCCGGCCTTACGTAAAGGAACCCAACCCTTTCATAGGCAAAAGGGTGAGGCCTAATTAAATCAGAATACATTTGGTTAAATAGAGATCTAGTAATTTTTAAATTGATTAGCATCTAAGCCCCCTGAGATGTGCCCCAACCATTTGAGCCAACCGTAGATTCTCTTGGGGAATCTTCCAAGAAAAAGCATGCCAGTTGCGCTCTAGGATTCTTACTCCTAATGCATTCCAATTAAGAGAATGCCTAGTTTGAATTTTTTCTGCAAAAAAAAGTCGTGAAGTATAACCATCACGTGTAGTTGGACATAGCAAAGCATCGGTTTTATTAGGGATGCATCCCATAGGTAAGGCAAGTCCTGGAATTAAAAAATAAGGATTGCCACCTTCCTCGCAAAATTGAACATCATTAAATAGAGTCTTAAACTCTTCAATCTGATCTGGTAGAATATTCATTTTGTCCTCCTTTAAGACGAACCGCTGTCCTTGGGGTGACTGACAAATTTTTCCTCTCCTTTAATTGTTATTGCACCGTCATCGGGGAGGGGGGTAAGAGTTCCTTCAATAATTTGTTCAAGATCGTAGGCTATAGGAACCTTACCAGCTTCTTTTATTGCCACAACAGACTGATGCCCACGGTGAATAAGCCTTTCAACGTTATCTATAAATATTGAAACATTGGGACCGTGCTCTTTAGTCTCGTTATTCTTGTCAAAATTTTCTGTTTTCATTTTTTACTCCTTTGAGAAATGAAGTTAATAAAAACCACCTGAAAAACCGAATAACAGTTCCACCTCCTTGTCTATAGGTTAAATGCTCAACTAATCCGCTGATTTGCATATTATGTAAACAAAAAAAATAGCGAGTCAATCTATTTTTTTTCGGAATGCAACCATAGCTTCAATGAAGTTTTGAGTATCAAGCTTTTTTTCAAAAATATCCTCGGGAATACGGCCAGCTAAATAGTAAAGATAATCACGGTCTATATCCAAAATTTCGGAGAATTGATCAATAAGTATAGAGGAAGATGGGGTTCTTCTGTCATACTCAATATCATTTTGATATTGCGGCGAAATCGGTTGAGCATCTTCTTTCATAATCATTGCGGCAAGGTCCTTTTGACTAATTTTTAACTTTTTACGCTTTTCCGAAATGACACTACCAAATGATATATTCTTTTTCATAAAAATCACCCTTTCGATATGCACATCTGCATATTAGCATAGTTTTTTTGCCCATGTCAAGTCTTTTTCTTTTCGAAGCTCTTTCTTTCAGACCGCCATCCCAAGAAGCACCTCAAACCTCATAGTTCAGTTTTTTTGTTATAATTATAGCAAGAGGCTAGATATGAGTCGTATGATAGAGTTCTTTGCTTTATTCTGCACGGCATTAATACTTTCGGCAGGCGTCGCTATCGCCGACGATTGGCAGAAGGCTTCCTCCTGCAGCATGCTCTCCATAGGCAAGGCCGACCCCAACTCCACGGAAAATACCTACTCCTATTACATCGGTGATTGGAAACCCGGCGTCAAATATGTATTCCGCGGCGAACTAAGCTGGGACCCTAATCTGTTGAGTACGCAGGGCAGGATATTCCTGAAGAAGAAAGGCACCACCCTGAACCAGAGGATCGCCGACTGGTCGAACCCGCCCATAAACGCGGTGATAGAGCAGGACGTCACGAGATACATCGACGGGAACGGTACTTACACCATAGAGTGGCAGTACATGGGCGGCAGGTCCGGTGTGTGCATAATGAGGTCCGAGATAACCCCGGCCGATTAAACCGGTGATACATCGCATCTAAAATCCCACGATAGCTTTGTTAGTTTTTGAGTTGAACCGCGCTATAGTTGTGCTAATATTGCGACATGAAAGAACTCACCATTGCAAAGAAGGCCGCCCGCGAGGCGGGCAAGCTCCTGCTCTCCTACTTCGGCAACCTCAAGGACATACAGTTCAAGTCCGGACGCCGCGACCCTGTGAGCGAGGCGGACAAGGCCTCAGAGGCGCTGATCGCAGGGATAATAAAGGATGCCTTCCCCGCCCACGGCTTCCTCGCAGAGGAGAAGACCGCATGGAAGGGCGACGGCGGACGCTGGATCGTGGACCCGCTGGACGGAACAGTGAACTACTCCCACGGCTTCCCGTGTTTCTGCGTCTCGATCGCGTACGAGCGGGACGGCGAGGTCCTGGTGGGAGTGGTACACGACCCGGTTCGGCGCGAGATGTTCTATGCGGTTAAGGGCAATGGGGCGTTCCTTAACGGAAAGGCAATATCCGTCTCAAAGACACCGAAGCTTGCCAACTCACTCATCGTCACCGGCTTCCCGTACGACCTCGACAAGCGCGCCGACATGATACTTCCGCTGTTCGACAAGATGACGATTGCAAGCCAGGGGATACGCAGGCTCGGTTCTGCCGCGCTCGACCTGTGCTACATTGCGGCGGGACGGTTCGACGGCTACTGGGAGTTCGGGCTGAAGCCCTGGGACACCGCTGCTGGCACGCTCATCGTTACCGAGGCCGGGGGCAAGGTTACATCGCTTAGCGGCGGGCCTTTTCATTTCATGGATTCAGAGCGAGATACTGGCGAGTAATTCGAAAATACACAAAGAAATGCAGAAAACGCTCGGGATGTAATTAAAAAGCCGTATGTATGGCCTTGATTAATTATCCCCCCGAAAGAATGTTACGACTGGTTTGATGGCAAGCAGGAGCATCGCCGCAATGAATGCCCAGAGGTGCTGCCTGACAAATTCTGGGAAGAACGCTCCGACAATAACGCCGAAGAACATACCGCTCCACTTCAGGCTGCCAAGAGCCCAGGGCGACCATACGGTATTTTTCCAGATCTTCATAATAACTACCCCGCTATAGAGCACTTCCTCGTCTTCCGGCCTCCAGGCCGGGTCCACCATGCAGATAAACACCAGCTCGTTATTGCCGATGTTCTTTATGCTCTGCACCGCGTGCGGCGGGATGTATATTGCCTGGCCTGGCCCGACATTGCGCACCTCGCCGTCTATCCGCATCTCGCCTACACCCTCTAATATAAAGTATACCTCTGAGGTCTTGAGCCTGTGTGGAGTGGATTCGAGGCCCGGCGCAAGCCGTGCGTGCGCGAGGCTGTACCGAAGCTCAAGCGGGTCTTTGATGGGGTTGAAAAGCTCGCGGAGCCGGGTGTTGTCCCCGGCTATGAACTCGTCGCAGTCCTTCAGGTCGCGTATGAACATCTGCTACAGGCTCTCAATCACTTTTTTAAGCTTTGCCTGCACCTGTGTCGCAACATTGCCCAGCGCGGAGTTTCCCACCGCCATCATCGAGGCTACCGGGTCGATTGCGGACACCTCGCAGACGCCCGGCTTCTTCTCCTGCACGATGACGTTGCAGGGGAGCATCGTGCCTATCTTGTCCTCCTTCTGGAGTGCCTCATAGGCGAACGGCGGGTTGCATGCGCCTAGTATGCGGTAGTTCCTGAACTCGACGTCCAGCTTCTTCTTAAGGGTGGCCTTGACGTCGATGTCGGTCAGGATGCCGAAGCCTTCCTTCTTAAGCTCCTCGGTTACCTTTGCGACGGCCTCGTCGAAAGATGCGTTTATGGTCTTGCTGAAATGGTAACTCACGGTACCCTCCGTATTCGAATATTGCCTCAGACGCTTCCCTTGAATCCTTTTGCTTTAAGGTAGCCGCCGAGCGCCTTGTCGTGCTTTTTTATGTGGTGCACCAGCCAGTCGACCACCTTGCGGTTGGTGACCATGACCATGGCCAGGGACGGGCCCTCGTCCTCAAACTGTTGTTTGAGTGCAGCTACGTCGTCCATGAAGGATGCATGCATGGCCCTGTGGTTACCATAATCCGGATATAGATTGTCGCGCTGGATCTTCTCCTCGGCGGCGAAATGCTCAATCACGTAGTTCTCAAGGAATGTCAGCACGCCCGCCACCGTTTCCCTGCCCTTCCCTGCCTTGCAGGCCTCGAGCAGGCCGTCGATCCTCCTGAACAGCTCCTTGTGCTGGTTGTCTATAACATCTATGCCCGTCGCCAGGTCCTCAGTCCATGAAACAGCCATTCAAACTCCTCCTTTAACGGTTTTCTTTTGTTTCCGCCATCAGCGCCGCCATCCTCAACGCCTCTATGAGGCTTGCCGGGTCGGCTATGCCTTGGCCAGCTATGTCGTAGGCCGTCCCGTGGTCGACGGATGTCCGAATTATCGGAAGGCCTATTGTGACGTTCACCGCGCTCCCGAAGGCCAGCATCTTAAGCGGGATGAGGCCCTGGTCGTGGTACATAGCCACAACGATATCGAAATCGCCCCGCTTGGCCTTGTAAAAGAGCGTGTCAGGCGGCAGCGGGCCTGTCACTTCGAGTCCCTCGGCCCTCGCCTGCTCACAGGCCGGAGATATGTGCAATATCTCCTCGTCGCCGAATATGCCCGCCTCGCCCGCATGAGGGTTGAGCCCGGCCACCACTATCCTCGGCTCCTCGATGCCAAGCTCGCGGCACGCACGCGCGGCAAGCCTTATTGTGCGCAGCACCCCGTCCTTTGAGATGAGTCCCGGCACGTCTCTCAGCGCGCAGTGTATCGTGGCAATTATAACACGCAGCCCGCCGCCTGCCAACATCATCCCGAAATCGGATGTGCCGGTAAGTTCGGCCAGAAGCTCGGTATGACCCGGCCATGAGTACCCAGCCATCTTCAGGGTCTCCTTGTTGATGGGCGCAGTGGTAATTGCCGCAACTTCGCCCCGGCTGGCAAGCTCTACGGCCTTCCGTATGTATTCGACAGCCGCCCGCCCTGCGTACGCGCCTGCCCTGCCGGGGGTAAGCTCGGAAAGGTTCACGTTGCCCAGGTCTATTACGCCGACTGCATCCCCGGTGTCCTCTTGGGGGCTTGATACGGCCTTAAGAATAGGGCGCCTGCTCATGGCTAGCGGCGTCATCGCCTCATCCAGCACCTTCAGGTCGCCGACTATAAGCGGGCGGCAGACGTCCTGTACGGCCTTCGTGCCGACGGATTTTAATATTACCTCCGGGCCGACCCCGCCGGGGTCGCCCATGGTAATTGCGATGACGGGCTTGTTTTTCATCAGAAAATCTCCTCTTTCTTTGCCAAATCCTCTAGTACACGGTAGAGTTCCACGGCCTGCTCTTTCGGGACGTTACCCTTGGGGATTGAGACCACCTCCGCGACCAGCCTCCGGCGCGGCAGGTCGAGGGTGATCCGATCGCCCTCCTTCAGCTCGCGTCCTGGTTTTGCAGGCACGCCTGCCACGAGTACCCAGCCCTCGTCGCAGTATTCCTTAGCAAGGGTGCGCCTCTTTATCAGCCTGCTTGTCTTCAGGAAAACGTCCAGCCTCATAATACCCCCGTATATAGAAAGTCTATAGCCCCACACCGCCTAAATCAAGATAAAAATTAAAGTTTCGCTGTTGACAAACAAGCTTTGGGCGGGTTAGAATTTCAGGTTATTGGACACAGACAGCCGAGGGGTGCGATGAAAGATGAGATAATAAGGATTTTCGAGGAATCCGCAAAGCTTCAACAGAGGTTTGCCAAGGAGTACGCGGAGCAGGTGCAGGAGGTGGTGGAGCTTATCGCGGGCAGCTTCACGAGGGGCAACAAGCTCATCCTGTTCGGAAACGGCGGGAGCGCAACGGACTCTTCGCACATAGCCGCGGAGTTCGTGAACCGCTTCATCCTGGAGCGGCCGCCTCTCCCTGCCATTGCGCTGAACACGGATATGGCGGTAATTACCAGCATATCGAACGACTATGACTACTCCGAGATCTTTGCGAAGCAGTTGAAGGCCCTGGGCCACGAAGGCGACGTCGCCATAGGCATATCCACATCCGGCAGCTCGCCAAACGCCATAAAGGCATTTGCCGCAGCCAAGGACATGGGTATAAAGACCATAGCCTTCACGGGCAACAAAAACAAGGGCGGGAAACTCGCCTCGATGGCGGACTACGCCTTTGTGGTGCCTTCCGCCGAGACACCGCGCATACAGGAAGTGCACATAACGCTTGGGCACACCATCTGCCAGCTTGTGGACGAGTTCCTGTTCGGCAACGGGCGCGGGAAGGGCTGACAACGTGGCCTTCAAGCCGATAGACACCTCGAAGATAAAGACGTACAGCCTGACCGGGCGCAAGAGCAAGGTGGACGCGGAGTTCGCAGGGAAGCCGTTTGTGCCGGGCGGCAGTTTTACAAATTTTCTGGACAGCCTCCCCAAGATACTTGCGGCTGATTCATTCCGGCAGGTTGCGGCGGCAATCGCTACGGCGAAACGGGGAGGTTGCACCGTCATCCTGGGTATGGGCGCGCATGTCATAAAGGTCGGGCTGACGCCGGTTGTGATCGACCTGATGGAGCGGGGAATAATATCCGCCATCGCCATGAACGGCGCGGGCATCGTCCACGACTTCGAAATGGCGTACCAGGGCCGCACCTCTGAGGACGTGGATGCCGAGATAGGGACCGGCACTTTCGGGATGGCAGAGGAGACCGGCAGGCTGATAAACGAGGCCATAAACGCTGGCGTAGCGGAGGGCTTGGGGATTGGAGCAGCGATGGGCAAGGCGATAGTCTCCGGCGGCATGAAATACCCGGAGAAGAGCCTGCTTGCCGCTGCATACCGGCTGGGCGTCCCGGCGACGGTGCATGTGGCGGTCGGTACGGACATCGTGCATATGCACCCGTCCGCGGACGGCGCTGCGATAGGCGAGGGTTCGATGAGGGACTTCAGGTTGTTCGCGGGGGTGGTGGCTTCGATGGAGGGCGGGGTATACATAAACCTCGGCTCGGCAGTGCTGATGCCGGAGGTGTTCCTGAAGGCCGTCACGCTTGCGAGGAACCTCGGCAGCCCGCTCGAGAAGATCACCACGGTCAACATGGATTTCATGCAGGGCTACCGCCCGAACACGAACGTAGTCAGGCGCCCGACGATGAAGGGCGGCAAAGGCTACGCGCTCACAGGCCACCACGAGATAATGTTCCCGCTTTTGGCGGCAGCAGTATTAGAAGAACTTTCCAAGCCATAGTTGTTAAAGAAGCAAATTTCTTGGGCCGCCTTCTTTATAAAGAAGGCGGCCCAAGACTTTCACTCACTTCCCCCGAGGTGTTCATTTGAAGACTAAAGTAAAGAACCACGACGAACTCCGCGAGATTGTCGAGGACCTGCGAAGCGCGGGCAAGAAGACCGTCTTCACGAACGGCTGCTTCGACATAATACATACCGGCCATGTGCGTTACCTCTCGCTCGCCAGGAAGTACGGCGACGTGCTCATTGTCGCGATAAATTCGGACGAATCAGTGAACCGGATAAAAGGGCCGAAGAGGCCGATAATCCCGCAGGATGAGCGGGCCGAGGTGCTGGCCGCGCTTTCAATGGTGGACTACGTAACCACGTTCGACGAGGACGACCCGCACCATATAATCACTGAGCTTATGCCGGACGTACTGGTGAAGGGCGGCGACTGGGAGATCGATAATATCATAGGGCGCGACATCGTGGAGGCCAACGGCGGGAAGGTGTTATCCATCCCGTACATCGAGGGTTCATCCACTACCAATATTGTAGAGAGAATTTTGGAGCGGTACGGGCGTAAATAACGACGGGAGGCCGCGATGACTTTTAAAGAATACCTTTCAAAAGGCCTGGAGATCGTAAAGCTGAACCGTGACGCGGCCTCTGAGGTCGCGGCACAGGAAGACGCCTTCGGCATGGCTATACTATTTTTTGCAATCGGCGGTGTTGCGGCCGGACTCGGCAGCGTCATGACGAAGCTTGGGTTCGGGTTCTTCATGATAATACTATTCCCGGTGATGCATGTAATAGGGTCTTTTATCGGGACCGGGATACTGTTCCTGCTGGCCAGACTCTTCGGCGGTACTGGTACGTATAAGGCGCATTACAGTGCGCTCGGCATTGGGAGCCTTGCCGGCTGGGCCCAGATCGTCCCCGTGCTGGGCGGGATCGTGGCGCTCTGGAACATACCGGTTGCGGTGATTGTTACCGAGCGGATACACAAAATATCCACAGGCAAGGCCGTCGCCGTCGTGCTTATCCCGATGGTGTTCTTTATTATAATCGCGCTCATAGCCGTGGTGATGATAGGTATGGCCGCGTTCATGGGCCTGATGAACATGGGCCAGATGCCCGACTTCAAGACCTTTTAAATGACAAAAATATTCGGAAGCGCCCATGACGCCCTTGCGGGCGGCAGGCGCGAAATAAATGTTACCGGGCTTTGGGGCTCATCCAAGGCCCTTTTTCTTTGGGAGTTGGCAAGGGAGCGCCAGGCACCCGTGGTCATCGTATCCCCCACGCCCAAAGAGTCAGAGGCCCTGTTCAAGGACTTTTGCTATTTTGCCGCGGGACTTGCCGAAGGCGAGGCTTCGGTCCAGCCTGTCTACTTCCCGCCTTGGGATGTCCTGCCCTATGACGTGATGGACCCCGACCAGGCTGTTGTGGCAAGGCGGTTGCGCGCTCTCCGTGATATAGCCAATGGCAGGGCGCGTATCGCATTCGTGCCGGTGAACGCATTCATGCAGAAGCTGCCCAATCCGGTTACACTGCTGGGCGAGGGCTCACTGCTGAGATTCTACATCGGCGCCGAGTTCGAGCATGAAGCCCTCCTTACCAAACTGGTTAAGCTCGGTTACTCACGTACTGCCACGGTATACGAGCCGGGCGAGTTCTCGGTCAGGGGCGGCATACTCGACATCTTCCCGCCCGGGCTTGAGAAGCCTGTCAGGGTGGAGTTCTTCGGCGACGCCGTGGAGTCGATGCGGCCGTTCGACCCCGAGACCCAGCGCTCCTCCGGAACGGTGGCGGAGTTCACCGCCATACCCGCAAAAGAGGTGGCTGGCGCAGGCGATATGCTTGACTCCGACCTAACCCGCTATTTCAAAGAACCTCCCGTTGTGGTCGTGGACGAGCCGGACAGGCTAAGCTCGCTCGCGCGTGATTTCGAGGCGAAGGTCTTCTCGTCATTTGAGGCGGCAGACGGCAGGAAGGCATCGCCCGATACACTTTATCTTGGCGCTGAAAACCTGGACGAACTTTTTGGTTTGTACTTGCATGTATCCATCGGCTCCCTTCCACTCGAAGGGGCCGGGGGTGGCATCGTGTGCAGTACGCGTTCCATCGATGCCTTGCGGTTACGCGAGGTCGCGCCCGAGCCCTGGCCCGAAGATATCCCGAAGACGCCCATAGCCATATTCTGCCGGAACCTGAAGGACCTGATGAAGGGCCGCGCAGTGAACGTGGTGACGCCCACGAAGGGCCAGGCGGAGAGGCTCCGTGAGATATTCGCGGAATACGGCGTCCCGGCGGTCGAGGGAAGCCCGGTGCTTGAGCCAGTTCAGTCGGATGGCACGGCCCGAATTACCATCGGCGAGTTGTCGTCCGGCTTCCTGATGGACGAGCAGCATATCGCCTTTATCACCGCGACCGAGATATTCGGCGAGAAGCCCAGGCACGGCCCCGCCCCGAGGGCGAAGGTGGAGCGGTTCCTCACGTCGCTTTCAGAGCTGTCCATCGGCGACTATGTCGTGCACGTAGACCATGGCATCGGCCGTTACATGGGGCTTAAAAGGTTGAAGTTGATGGGAGTCGAGGCGGACTTCCTCGAAGTGGTGTACGCCGGCGCGGACAGGCTCTATGTCCCGGTGGACGAGCTTGTAAAGGTGCAGAAATACATAGGCGCAGAAGGTTCCGGGCCATCGCTTGAGAAGCTTGGCGGTGTTGGCTGGGAGCGCGCGAAGGCGAGGGCGAAGAAGGCCGTCGCCGAGATTGCGAAGGAGCTGCTGGAGCTGTATGCCGCAAGGTCTGTCGCGCCGGGTTTTGCATACAGCCCGGACGACCACCTCTACCGGGAGATGGAAGACTCGTTTGAATACGAGGAGACCCCCGACCAGGCTCGCACAATAGAAGAAGTGAAGGCGGACCTTGAGAAGCCGCACCCGATGGACCGTCTGGTATGCGGCGACGTGGGATATGGCAAGACGGAGGTGGCGGTCAGGGCCGCGTTCAAGGTGGTCCTCGACGGCAAGCAGGCCGCGGTCCTCGTACCGACAACGCTATTGGCGGACCAGCATTATAAGACGTTCACCTCGCGCCTTGCGGCATTCCCGGTCCGGGTCGAGATGCTTTCGCGGTTCACCCCGAAGGCGCATATAAAGGAAGTATTAAAGGGCATGGCGGAAGGCACCGTCGACATAGTGATCGGGACCCACCGCCTCCTGCAGAAAGATGTGAAGTTTGACGACCTGGGCCTGATCGTGATAGACGAGGAGCACCGCTTCGGAGTTGCCCACAAGGAAAAGCTTAAAATTCTTCGGAAACAGGTGGACGTCCTCACGCTGACGGCTACCCCGATTCCCAGGACGCTCAACATGTCCATATCAGGCATACGCGACCTCTCCATAATCGAGACCGCGCCCCCCGACCGCCAGCCTATAAAGACGGTAGTCGCGAGGTTCGACAAAGCGGTGATACGCGAGGCGATAACGCGCGAGCTGATGCGAGGCGGCCAGGTCTTCTTCGTGCACAACAGGATAGACAGCATATTCGCGATAGGGGGCATCCTGAAGTCTATACTCCCCGATGCCAGGATAGGCGTTGCGCACGGCCGTATGCACGAGGACATGCTGGAAGACGTGATGCGGAAGTTCATTTCAGGCGAGTACGACATTCTGCTCGCGACCTCCATCATTGAATCAGGCTTGGACATCCCCACCGCCAACACCATCATCATCGACAGGGCCGACCGTTTCGGCCTGGCCGACCTGTATCAGCTAAGAGGCAGGGTTGGCCGCGCCAGCGACAGGGGCTACGCATACCTGCTCGTGCCGGGCGAGGACACCTTGACCTTGACCGCACAGAAGAGGCTCCGGGTGCTTACCGAGCTTACCGAGCTAGGGGCTGGTTTCAAGCTCGCGCTACACGACCTGGAGATACGGGGTGCGGGGAACATACTGGGTGCGGAACAGTCCGGCCAGATCTCGGCCATCGGGTTCGAGCTTTATACCCGGCTTCTCGAGGACGCGGTCAAGGAGTTGAAGGGTGAGTTGGTGGAAGAGGTGGTGGACCCGGCATTAGACCTCAAGGTGTCGGCGTTCATACCAGACTCCTACATAGCCGAAACTTCCGAGAGGTTAAGCATCTACAAACGGCTTTCCGGGGCGCGCAGCAGCGACGAACTGGATGTGATAAGAGGCGAACTCAGGGACAGATACGGACCCCCTCCGCTTGAGGCAGGCAGGCTCATAGAGGTTATGGAACTCAAGGTGCTGGCAAAAATACTCAAGGTGGGGGGTATACAGCTTATGCCGTCCGAGATAAAAATTACCTTTACTGATAAGGTGGACATAGACCCGGACAGGCTGGTCCGTTTCATGGGCAAAAGGAGAGGGTCGGCCAGATATGTCCCGCAATATTCGCTGTTCATTAAAAAACCTTCCGGAGGCTGGGAAACCCTTTACGCTGAAATAAAAAACAGCTTGAAAGAATTGGCGGGGCTGTGATATATTATAGCGTTATTGCTTGGCCGGAGCCCCTGTGCGGGACCTTGCCTTTTATACACAAAATAACGTAAAGAGAGGTACGCAGATGAGGATTTCACCGTTTATATCGGTAATGGCTGCCGGGTTAATTGCATTATCGGCCGGTCCCGCGGCATCAGCCGGCCCCGCGCCCCAGGCCGTGGACATCTCCCAGGCAAAGCCGGTTTCACTTCAGCCGATGAGCCCGGACATTGTCGCCTCGGTCAACGGCAAAAAAATCACTGCCGACCTGCTTGACAAGGTTATGCAGCAGGCCCCTGCCGGTACCCCGACGACAGAACCCGCAGCCAGGCGAAGCGTGCTCGACAAGCTTATCGACGTCGAGATCGTCGCCCAGGAGGCCGAGAAGCAGGGCTTGGCCGATACGGACGAGTTCAAGCTGAACATGGAGATGCTCAGGAAGCAGCAGCTGTACGTGTCACTCATGAGGAAGGCCGTCATAGATAGTGTAAAGGTTACTCCGGACGAGGTGAAGGCCGCTTATGAGAAGGACAAGGCAAAGTACGTCTCCTCGGAAGAGGTGCAGGCGAGCCACATCCTGGTGGACACCGAGGAAGAGGCAAAGAAGATAAAGGAACAGCTCGACAAGGGCGCAGACTTTGCCACGCTTGCCAAGGAGAAGTCAAAATGTCCGAGCGCGCCACGCGGCGGAGACCTCGGTTCTTTCGGCAAGGGCAGGATGGTGCCGGAGTTCGAGAAGGTTGCCTTTGCCCTTAAGGTGGGCGAGATATCAGCCCCGGTGAAGACGCAGTTCGGCTGGCATATCATAAAGGTTACTGGCACAAAGGCTGCAAAGACAAAGGAATTTGACGAGGTGAAGGGCGAGATAGAGCAGAAGCTACTGCAGGAGAAACAGAAGAAGGCCTACGACGATCTGATGGCTTCCCTCAAGGCGAAGGCCGACATCAAGGTCAACGAGGAGCTTTTCAAGGGAAAAGAGCAGCCCAAGGAAGATGCCGCAAAAGTCGAAAAAGCGGAAAAACCTTCCGAGGATAAAAAATAACAATCTTGACCAGGGGAGAAACCAGCAGATTATGTTTACCAGGGGACTGAAAACGGTAGTTGTAATAGCGATGGCAGCGGCCCTTTTTGCCGGCTGCGGACAGAAGGCTGGCCAGGAAGGCAAAGCGGGCGAGGCCGCAAAGGCGGATACATCCACCGTGCTCGCGGTTGTCAACGGCAAAAACATAACTGCCGAGGATTTCAAGGCGGAGGCTGCAAGTCTATCTCCGATGGCTGTGAAGTCCCTTGTGGATGAGAAGAACAGGCAAAAGTTCCTGGACAACCTGGTGGACAAGGCCCTTATAGTCCAGAAGGCGGAAAGCCTCGGCATGGAGAAGGAACCCGAAGTAGCCAAAAGGCTGGACCAGATAAAGAGCTCGCTGCTCCTCGGCTATTTCGTTAAAAAAGAGGTCCTGGACAAGGCGAATGTCACCGACAAGGACGTAAAGGACTACTTTGACAAGAACAAGGCCGACATGGGGTCTGTGCGTATAAGCCACATACTGGTCGCCTCACAGAAGGAAGCAGAGGATATATTGGCCAAGCTCAAGGCCGGCGGCGACTTCAAGGCCCTTGCTAAACAGTATTCTCTTGACACCAAGACCAAGAACAACGGCGGAGACCTCGGTTGGGTAAAGTGGGAGCAGTTCGGCTCGGCCGGCCTCAAGGATGCTGCCTTCAAGCTGAAACCGGGCGAGACAAGCGGGATAGTCCAAAGCCAGTTCGGTTACCATATCATGAAGGTCACGGAGAAGAAGCCGGCCACGGACGCGGACTTCGCCGCCATGAAGGATGCCCTCAAGGCTCAGGTTGCCGAAAAGAAGAAGGAAGATGCCTTTGAGGCGATCGTCAAGGACCTCAAGGCACAGGCAAAGGTGAACATCAACACCGAGAACCTCAAAAAGATCGACCTCTCCGCCTCGGCGGAGGCACCGGCAGCCATGATGCCCCAGGCGAAATAAGTGGGAGTTCCCAGATATACCTTCCAATGAAGGCAAGGTTTGCAATACTAGCGTTTATCCTGCTTGCAGGATGCGCTCCAGCCAAAGAAAAGGGGCCTGAGTCCCCCGTGCTTGCACGGGTGAACCAGGCCCCTGTCAGTGTGTCCAGGTTCAAGGAAAAACTGCGCTTTTTAAAGCTCGGGTTCTCAAACCTGTCCGGTGGGGTATCCGGCGGCGAGGAGGCGAAGCTTGACCTCCTCTCTCAGCTTATCGACGAAGAGATGTACGTGCAGGAGGCCCGGAAGCTTGGGATAGAGGTCCCCGGCGCCGAACTTGACGCCAGGTTTGCGAAGGTGGAGTCAGAGTTCAACGGAGACTTCAAAAAGTCAATCAAGCAGGAAGACATAGGTATCGACGAGTTCAAAGAGGACCTGGAAAGGCGTATACTCGTTGAGAAGCTCCTGAGCACACAGGTTTATTCCAAAATAAAGGTGGGCGCTGAGGAGGCAAAGGCCTACTTTGATAAGAACAGGCGTGAGTTCCGCAAGCCAATGCGGATAAGGGCCAGGCAGATTGTGGTTGACAGGCCGGAAGACGCAAGGCATATTATGGAAGAGTTGAAAAAAGGCGCGAACTTTGCCGCAGTCGCAAAGGCGCGCTCACTCTCGCCCGACAGCGCAAAAGGCGGAGACCTGGGCTATTTCTCCAAGGGCGAGATGCCGCCCCAGTTTGAAGCGGTCATGTTCAGGATGAAGCCGGGAAAGATGAGCGATATAGTGAAGACTCCGTACGGCTACCATATATTCAAGGTGGAGGAGGTCGTCAAGGCACAGGAGCCTGATTACCGTGAAGCCGAAGCCGAGGTGATAAAGCGGTTGACCCTGATAAAGGGTGATGAACTTTTCGCCAGATGGCATGAAGAGTTGAAGACCCGGACCAAGATCGAAGTCAACTTCGACATATTGAGCACCCTATGAACGTCAAACGACACGTCACACTCAGGTTCATATTTTTCATAACCGGCGCGCTTTTGCTTGTTGTCGGTATCCACACGGCCCTATTCATTATGAACCCCGCTTCAGGCACAAAGGAATACAAGGAGCTCCTCATCCCCGAGGGCTCAAGCTTCCGCACCGTCGCGGCCGAGCTGAAGAAAAACGGCCTCGTAACCGATATGACCACGTTCATAATACTCGGCAAGCTGAAAGGGGTCACCCGCAAGATAAGGGCAGGTTTCTACTCTTTCAACACGGGAATGAAGCCGCTCGACATCATAGAGATACTAAGGCGAGGAAAGATAATAGAGTACCAGGTGGTTCTGCCGGAGGGGTTCGACATAGAGAAGGTGGCTGACGCCATATCAAAATCAGGGGTTGTGACCCGTGAAGATTTCATGGCCAAGGTCAAAGACCCTGTCTATGTGCGGTCCCTCGGGCTCGATGGGACTACGCTTGAGGGTTACCTCTTTCCCGCTACCTATTTCTTCCCCAAGGGCATAACCATCGACGGCATGATAAAACAGATGGTCTCCAAGTACCATGCGGTGTTCAATGACAGCCTGAAGGCACGCGCGGCCGCGATAGGTATGACCGAACTCCAGGCGGTTACCATGGCCTCGCTAATCGAGAAGGAGTCGGCTGTGGACTCGGAGAGGCTGCTGATATCGGCCGTCTTCCACAACCGCCTCAAACAGGGGATACCGCTCCAGTGTGACCCATGCGTCATATACGCCCTTCAGAGGCATAGCAGGTACTTCGGCGACCTGACCAGGGAGAACCTGCGGTTCAAGGACCCTTACAACACATATGTATACAGGGGACTCCCCCCAGGCCCGATATGCAACCCGGGCGCGCAGTCCATTATCGCGGCGCTTAACCCCGCAGACGTGGACTATATTTACTTTGTATCCAAAAACGACGGTACGCACATCTTCTCGAACAACCTGGCCGCTCATAACAGGGCCGTCCACCAGTATCAGGTTCTGGCAAAAGAAGAGAAGGCGGCGAGGATGGAGAACTACACTGCCGCACGGCACACAACGCCGCCCGCCAAATAAATTAATAAGTTCTGAATTACCTTCAGATGGCTGAACGGCCATTAGTGGCTTACCTTGCAGGATGTAAGCCCGTGTTTCTCGAAGTACTGCTGGTGGTACTCCTCCGCCCTGTAGAATTTCCCCGCCGTCACTATCTCGGTGACGACCTTCCGGCCCCTGTTCCTGCCTGACCTCTCCAGCCGCTCCTTCGATTCAAGCGCTTTTTTGTGTTGTTCCTCGTTGTGGTAAAAAATGACCGAGCGGTACTGGTGGCCGACATCCGGCCCCTGCCTGTCCAGGGTGGTCGGGTCATGATTATCCCAGAAGACCTCGAGGAGCCTGTCGTAGCTGATCTTTGAAGGGTCGTATACCAGTTCCACCGACTCCGCATGCCCCGTGGTCCCCGTGCATACCTCCCTGTAGGTCGGGTTATCCTTCGTACCGCCGGAATATCCCACCTGGGTGGATATCACACCGGATAAATGACGGAAGGCCTCTTCGACGTGCCAGAAACACCCCGCTCCGAATGTCGCCTTTTCCATTGTAAACACCTGCAACAATTAATAATGCTTCTTATTTAATGATAGCATAAAAGCCTGTTTAAATACAGGCTGTCAACAAAAACTGTAACCTGATGACCCCGATTGGCGTCTATTTAAGTAGAAGAGTTATCTGAAGAGGTACGGAAACCTCGCCGGCTTCAGGGGGACGCGCCGTTAGAGCACGGACTTAGGCGTAACACGGTGCACGCCAGCTGTGACCTGCTCAGAAATATATGACGGGAGCCACTCGTCCCCCTGGAATGCGGATGAGGAGGCGGCAGGAGGAATAAGCTCAACACGCAGATATGATGCGGACTGCCGCAATGGATGATGCGGTTATCGCTGCGCAGCCAAAGGCAACCCTCGCTATGATATAAAGCCTTGACGACCCGGCATAAAAGTCCTTTTGCAGGTCCCGGATATCCGCAACGACTATGCCCGCCATTATGAAGCTCATCGGGAAGATAAACCAGACGATGTACGAGTCCAGGATACGGGTGACGCAAGGCATGACCGATTTTGGCGAGAAGTATTCGGGTAGGTTCAGGCTTGCCTGATAAAGGTAGAATACCGTGAACATCCAGCCTAAGAATTTTAGGAGCTCTTTCATGTGCATATATCTTTATGTATTAATGCATACTTATCCGGTTAACCAATATATATAATCATATCAGAAAATGCTTTTTGACGGGCGCATATCGCGATGGTATCGTTATAGGCATAATATTCCTGTGCGATACGCGGAGAAGTAAACCTAACCCAAAGGTCCATATGACGGAAAAACGGGTTTTCTGGATCAGCCTCCTGAAGTACTTCAAGCCAGTCCGGTTCTTCATCATAATGCTTGGCATCATTATCTCCGTATCCATTGTAACAATCTTCATCGGCATCTATTACAGCAACCGAAACATGATTATCCAGACCCTAAAGGGTGAGGCGGCTTCATATTTCGACCTCATACTTAAGGCAAGGGAGTGGAACGCGCTGCATTCCGGAGTGTATATCCTGAAGAAGCCAGGGATGGAATCTAACCCATACCTGAAAAAGCTTGGGATCGAGCCGGATATAACCGCGAAAGACGGCCGTGTCCTTACGCTGCGTAACCCGGCGCTGATGACAAAAGAGATATCGGCACTTACTCTAAAAGAGGAGGGGACTACGTTCCGCATCACGAGCCTGAGGCTTATCAACCCGGAAAATGCGCCGGACCCGTTCGAGCGGGCCGCAATGGTCAGCTTCGAGCAGGGAGCTAAGGAGGCCTGGAAGATAGAGGCGCGAGGCGACAAAATGTTCTTCAGGTTGATAAAGCCTCTTTATATACAGCAGGGCTGCCTAAACTGTCACAAGGACTACAAGCTTGGCGACATAAGAGGAGGGATCAGCATCTCGATCCCGTTCGACGAGATAAGCCGACAGCTTAAGGAGAGCAGAACAAGGGTGATATTCTATTCGGCCTTCACCCTATTGTTACTGCTGGGCACTCTTATCACCATGTCGTCGAGCATGGTGCGGAAGCTAGACGCAATGCAGGAGCGGCTTAGGGAGGTCTCTATCACGGACGAGCTGACCGGAGCACGGAACAGACGCTTCATCATGGAGAGGCTGGCCGAGGAGTTCCAGATGGCGAAGCGTACGGGCAGCCCCATGACCGCCATAATGCTCGACCTGGACCATTTCAAGAAGATAAACGATACCTACGGACATCCCTTCGGGGACGTGGTGCTGAAGACTGTAGCGCAGCGGATAAAGGCCCGGCTTAGGGCGTACGACGTCTTCGGACGGTATGGCGGTGAGGAGTTCCTGATCATCTCGCCTAGGACCCCGCTTGAAGACGGGGCGACACTTGCGGACAGGATACTGGATGTGATAAGGGCGGAGAAGGTAGGAGACGGCACAAACGAGATCACAGTCTCGGCCAGCATCGGGGTAAGCGTATACAGCGAAGCCGATGAGGGTTCGGAAGCCCTATTGCAAAGAGTGGACAGGGCGCTATACCGTGCAAAGGACGAGGGCAGGAGCCGGGTAGTGGTTGACTAAACCGCGTGGGCCGTCCACCAAGGTTCCTCGGGCGCATTCTCCATTACTTGATTTCCATTTATTCACAAATAGATTATAGTTATGTTATCATCAGAGTATTTTGTACATGGGGTGGGTTATGCCGCATTTCGGCCATATAGACGAGTCTAAGATGGAGATACACGAGGCCGACTTGTTCCGCGCGAGGCTCCACCTGCGAAGCGGGAGGAGGCGGCTTTCGGAGGGGAAGCTGCGCTCCGGTGTCGAGACGGTATACGACGCGCTTTATTCCGCCATGCGCGCCTATGTGCTTAGCCCGGCGAACCGCCAGAGGTTTGAGAATATTGATATCGGTAGCGAGCAGGTGCTGCATGATGCCCTGGTGAGAGCCGGCGTCCTCGACGGCCGGTTTGAGTTCTTGCGGTTTAAGGAAATGGTCGAGGAGGCAGTGAACGAGGAATTACCCGTCTATGACCATGAATATGACCCTGCCTGGATGATATCCGGCGTAGAGTCCATAATGATTCAGCTTGGCGCCCTGCCGTTTGACGAGACATCCCTGCCAAAAGAGAGGCCGGGGGACTTCTGAGGCCTGAGGCTTACTTCTTTGCCCAGTCGGGCGGCTCGAAGCTCGGGTTCAGTTCGTGTGCCTTCCTGTATAATGCGGCCGCCTCGTCAGTTCTTTTCAAATGTGCAAGCGCGGCCGCCTTGTTTATGTAAGCGTGGTAGTTGTCCGGTTTCAGTGCAAGCGCCTTGTCGTACAGCGGGATCGCCTGCTCGTCTTTGCCGGACGACAGGTATATGTTGCCCTTGTTGTAATATAGGTCCGCGTTGTCAGGCTCAAGCCCCAATGCCTTGTCCACTGCAGCAAGGGCTTCTTCATAACGGCCCATCTCCCTGAGTATAGAGCCTTTGCCGACCAGTGCCAGGACCAGGTTCGGGTCGAGCGAAAGGGCATGGTCATAATCGCTTAGGGCCTCTTGCTGCCGTCCGGTATTTTTGAACACCAGACCACGTCCGGCATATGCCGCAGCCATGTTAGCGTCTATGCCTATCGCAGAATTAAACTCGGCCAGCGCCCTGTCGTTCTGGGTCAGCTCTATATATACCCTGCCCAGGATGACGTGCGCCGACGCATCGTGCGGGTAGTTTGCTATCGCCTCAGTCATCAGCTTCCGCGCATCTTCGTAGTTTCCGGAAGTGTACATCTTTTCGCCTTCGGAATCATAATACGAAAGGGGCTTCTTCTCGGCCTTGCCGCAGGCGGAAAGCAAGACGGCCACAGCCAGTGTTGCGATGGCTACAAGGACGGTAAATCGGCTGAGTTTTGCTGAGGTTTGCATATAGTCTCCGGTTGCTGATGAAGTGATAAGGGAATTTTATAAACCAAGGCCAATCGGCTACAAAGAAAATTAGCATCTTCCCGTGAGAAAAACAAGCTTAATTTTGCGCGTCGTCCGGGCTTGCCAGATGCTATAATTTATATATAAGCACACTGCTCTTGATAATTGGAGGTGTTTAACATGAAAAGAGTATTTGTACTGGTTTTGCTGGTATCAGGGCTAGTGTCCGCGGGCATGGTATCCGCGAACATGACGAAGACCGGTACCACTAAGGATGAGAGGCTGTGGAGCGCCCCGAATGTCAGGGCGTCAATCATTTACAGGGCCGGGAACACCGTCAGTATTTACAGCCCCGATGCCAATATTGCGCTCTGCAAGGGCGAAAATATCCCCATCTACAGGTCGCCGGCGTTATATTCTGGAAAGAAGACTGGCGAACGCATGCCGACGTATATTAACAGTATGAACACTGACCCCGACCTTGCGAACAAGCAGCTAGTAGGGGAGGTCAAGATATTCAAACACTTTGGCGACCATTACGCTTTCGGCAAGCTGGTTGTCGGAGGCGCCAACGAGGGCGACGTGGCTGCCAAGCCGAGCAAGTCATGCCTTGCTTCGTAAGGTAGACACCTTCTCGTTTAAGGTTATTGGCCCGCTTCCGGAAACGGGGCGGGCCTTTTTGCGGCATTTTGGGCATATCCATCCGGGTGCTATAATTAATATATGGACAAGAAAGTATGAGGTGTATGAAATGAAAAAGATTTTAATGCTGATATTGCTGCTCACGGTTCCCGTACTATCGTCCGGGGTTTATGCGAACGATACGGCCACTATTAAGACAAGGTCTGCGGGATTGGACTCCGGCATGGTCACGGCTACGGTGATGTCCAATAGACTTGATACCGTAAGGCTGTTTGTACCCGACGGAATCGAAACAGTATGCAAGGGTGAAAGCATCCCTGTATACAGGATAGAGTCCGGCATGAAGGGAAGGCTGTCATCCGAAGGCCTTTCTGGCCTGAGGCTGGTCGGCGAGGTCAGGGTAGACTACCTGGTAGGCGAATCATATGTCCAGGGCAGCCTGGTAACAGGAGAGGCGGACCCGGGAGATTTGGCGATCAAGCCTGACAAGACATGTCTGAAGGGCTGAGCAGACCGTCCATAATATTGGGATAGGCGGCATGGGGATGTTTTGTTGCGCCATTGTCTCGTGCACATATATCTGACCAATATGGTACAATATACCCATGGACACTGGTTCAGGCAATAAGAGACCCCTGCGACAGCGAGATGCCGCCCCGGATTGTGTCGACTGCAAGCAATTTGAGGACAACCTTGCAGACAGGATAAGGCACGCCTCGCTCGGCGCGGACATCGGAGCTGCGCTCACCCTCGGTGGCACTCTGTACGAGATGCTTCAGGGCTGTGCCCAGGCCCTTGTGGATAACCTGGACGCGGCCTTTGCGAGGATATGGGTGCTGAAGAGGGAGGAGGACATGCTCGTGCTCCACGCAAGCGCGGGGATCTATACCCACCTTGACGGCCCGCACGGACGGATATCTTACAGCAGCTACCCTTACAAGATAGGCATAATCGCGCGTGAGCGAAAGCCCCTTTTGACCAACGACACCATGCACGACCCGCAGATCAGCGACAAGGAATGGGTGAAGCGGGTAGGCATAGTGTCTTACGGTGGCTACCCGCTGGTCGTTGAGGACGAGATGCTCGGCGTAATGGCCGTATTCTCCAAGAACCCGATGTCAGAGGCCACTTTCGGTACTCTTGCCTCAATAGCCGACGAGGTCGCCGTCGGTATAAAAAGGAAGCAGACGGAAGCGAGCCTAAAAGACTCCGAGGAACGGTTCAGAAGCCTCGTGGAGGAGTCCCTTGCAGGGGCCTATATATTCCAGGATGGACAGTTTGTTTATGCAAATCCCAAGCTTGCCGAGATACTCGGTTATACCGTCGAGGAGCTTATACAGGCGGGCGGCATACTTGATGAGCTTGCCCACCCGGAGGACAGGCATATACCCTCGGGGATGATAGAACGGATAATGAGGGGGAAGACCAACGGGCATGCCAGGTTCAGAGGGCTCAAAAAGGATGGCAGTGTTTTTTATGTGGAGGTCTCGGCGTGGGGGACCACGTATAAGGGCAGGCCCGCCGTGATCGGCACTCTGGTCGACATTACGGAGCAGGTGAGGGCTGAGGATGAGCGCACCGGGCTTTTTCACATGCTTACCCACGACATCAAGGGCCCGCTAACCATTATCTCCGGTTACGCCGAACTGCTCGGAGGCCGGCTTGAGGACAAGGACTCCCTCGAGATGGTCGAAAGCATCAACCGGGCATCGGGGAGGATATACGAGCTAATTTGCGACATGCTTTCGGTTACAAGGGCAGAGACCAGGATGGAGCTGAGGCCCGAGCCGGTATCAGTCCCTGAAATCATACGTCAGGCGGTAAAAGAAAGCGAGGCCCACGCGCTGGCGCATAAAATCCGTGTGGAAGTTGAGGCCTCCGAAGAACTGCCACCCGTCGAGGCGGACCGTTCGCAGTTTGCCCGCGTGGTCGCAAACCTCGTTTGCAACGCGGTCAAGTACAACAAGGAATGCGGCAGGGTCAGGGTCACCGCGGTACTGCCCTCAGACAGTCCCGATATGATGCGGATAGAGGTCGCGGACACCGGTCTGGGCATTCCCAGGGAGGACGTCCCGCACGTATTCGACAAGTTTTTCAGGGGCAGGAAGGCGAGCGCGAAAGAGGCCGGGACCGGGCTCGGACTGGCCATCGTCAAGGCGGTCGTGCAAGCGCACGGGGGGAATGTGACCGTGAAGAGCAGGGAAGGCGAAGGCACGGTTTTCAAGCTACTCATGCCGCTCAGTCAGACCACGGTCGCGGGGAAAAAGAAGGATATGGAGGCCGCCTGAAAACGGGGCGGACCCTTATTGCACATTAACCTCGTAAGCGAATTTATAACCTGCCCTGTCCTGTATGCTCAGTGTGGTCACGCCTTTTTTCATGCCCATCACGCGCAGTTCATAGGGCGATAGGGTGGCCACCCGCGCGATGGCGGGGTTTACCAGCACAACCGTCTTCATGGGTTCCGAGTCCATTTTAAGGTTGACGGAGCCCTTAACGGGGACCGCCAGCTTACTCTCCCGTGACACTACCGACGGCATAGCAGCGGCTGGGACATAATTTTGGGCTGCTTCACGCTGCGCATTCAACGCATTGACCATGGACTGGCATTCGTTCATCTTCTGCTTCGTATTCCACGCAATTTCCAGCTCCACAACCATCGAAAAGATGAGGAAAAACGCAGTAATCCCGATGGACGCCTTGCCGATGGCCCTTTCATGGCCCGTTACCAGGTTATAGGCGGCAACGACGGCAAAGGGTATGAACAGCATGGCAATGTACCCGATGATCGTCCCCAGTGAATAGTGTGTTACGGCCGCCGTCGTGTTTCTTATTATGTTGAATATCAAAAAGACCAGGTAGCCGAAGAATAACAGGTTCGGTGGGGACGTTATCGGCTTGGATGCCTCCGGCGGATTGCTGCCGCCCGGAGTATCCGGTTTATTCCATACGGTGTTCTCTGTGCCTGCCATATGCCACCTCCGTTTAATGAATAGGACAGGGTGCAGATTACTTGGTTTGGTAATAATGGATACTATATTATACCACATGGCAAACCGGACCATGCACATATGGCAAAACGGGTTCTTTCCGGTGTTATAATATAATATAAGAATAGTAACTTGCAAGTCGGAGGTGTTTGGAAATGAAAAAAATAATTGTATTATCCCTGCTGTTGTCAGGGCTGTCCCTAGCGGGCGTGGTATATGCCTATGGGACGAATTACAACTCGATGCAAGGGCCGAAGACGGACCTGACGCTTAACATACCCATAAGGGCGGCTGTCATGTCGGTGCACGGCAGCAGTGTGAGGCTATTCAGCCCAATAGGCAGCGAAGTCCTCTGCAAGGGCGACAACCTCCCGATCTACAGGTCGTACCACGGACATGTTCGGCAATAAGACATACGACCTCAAGAAGATGCAGCTGATAGGCGAGGTCAAGGTGGACAATGTCTCCAGAGGCGCCTATGCCGAAGGCAGGGTAATAGTCGGAAAGGTGGATAGAGGCGACATCGCGGCAAAGCCGAATCTGTCATGCCTGCCGTCAAACGGCTGAGAGTCCGTTAAACAATAATATTCAGCCCGCTCCGGGGCGCAAAGCCTCAGGGCGGGCTTTTTTGTTGCCCACTCCTAATCCGTGCCCGTCCCGCCCAGTGTCAGCCCGGTCACTATCCGCCCTTCCTTGTCAGGCCAGTAGTTCCGGTATTGGGCTTTTATCTTCTCGGCGAGCTTTTTCCGCAGTACCACCTCCAGCCCAGGTGCCCTGCTGAAGGTGAGGACGCACAGGTCCCCCAGGAGCATGGACCGCTTGGCCTCCTTTGCCGATATGTCGCTCCAGGGTATGAAGATGGGCGGGTGCCACGGCCTGAGAATGAAAAGGATGGACAGGTACAGGCCGTCATAGTTTGCGCCGATAGTCAGGCATCCATTGTACGATGCGCTGCCGACCTTTGCGCTTTGCATGGACCAGCGCGTGCCTTCGCATTCCTTCTCTGAGCCGTACACCTTTGCAAGCTTTTGCCAGCCCATTGCGGATACGATTCGCGCCGTGACGAACCAGGAAGCGACGAAGATACCGGCGAATAAAAACGGGTAATACTGTACGGGAATTTTGTCCATTGGCCAGCCTCGCAACCGAATGTGATTATGAGGAGAGATGTTACTATATTTCGTGCCTGCATGGAAGAGGATTTGAATGGCGATGGTATCGCAGGTGGTTTACGTTTAAAATAAAAAGGCCGCACGAATGCGGCCTTGAATGAGTTCCGATGCTTCGACAGCAGTTATTCCCGGTGGCTTCTGTGCCTCTCGCGTCCGGCGCCCATGGCGCCCATGTTGGACATGTCCATCTTCTGGTAGCCGGAAGGTACCTCGAAGAGGGAATCGGCTATCTGGCCGTTTATGTCTATCTTCTTCCAGGTGATCGTGGTCTGCTTGTCCTCATCCTGCCACTTCACGGTCATGTTTTTCAGGTCCGAGGCCTCCCATACATAACCGGAGGCGTCCTTCTTCCCGTTGTTTGTTACAGTCACGAAATATTCCTTGCAGGGATGGCCGTCGACGCTTTCGTTCTTTATGAACTTCTTCTCCACCTTTGCGTTCGGGTCTTTCATCTTGGTGGTTATGTCCTGCTGCTGGATGGGCATCTCCATGTATATCTTCTGGTCCGGCATGAGCATCCACATCTTTTTCATGTCGAGCCTCATTATGACAGTGTTCTTACGGCCTTTTGCCCCGGTCTCCATCCTCTGCTTCATACCCTTTGAGTACACATGCGTTAGGGTGGTTTCCCCGTGCTTGGATACCGTTTCCATATCGGCGGAATAGTTTACCGTGGGAACCGGCGCGGCTGCATGGACGGCCGGGGCGAATAGACAAAAAGTAAATAATGCCAGTGCTACAACGATCTTTTTAGACATGGTGCTCTCCTTTACCTGCGGTCAATGAAATATTAAGCCAAAGAGTTTAATTAAATATCACAGATTAAATTAAATGACAATATATTTTGGACATTCTGCCCCTGATATTCGAGTGCGGGCTATAACGTCTTCGTTGGCAGGCTCTGGCTGCTCGTGCTTTTGTCCACGCTGGTGTCGCCGGTGGTGGCGTTCAAGATAATAGGGAGTTCTTTGTTATAATTAAATTAAAGGAGGCGTGACGCATCCGTAAGCAAAGGAGTAAAGTATGCCGTTAATTCAGGTCAAGCTTATCGAGGGTGTATTTTCGCCCAAGCAGAAGCAAGAGATTGTGAAAAAACTCACTGACGCGATGGTCTCCGTGGAAGGGGAGAACATGCGTGAGGTTACGACGTGCATAGTGGAAGAAGTGAAGAGCGGCGATTGGGGCATTGCCGGGAAAACCTTGACCACAGAGGACGTAAAGGCGCTCGCTGAAGGCAAGAAAGCGGCGTGAACTTTGTCCTTAAAAAGGTACGCTTAAGGCGCATTTTATAGTGCGCCTTTTTTGTTGAGGAAGAGGGGAAATAAAAAAAGCCGCCTTTGAGGAAAGCGGCTTCTTTAAAACAGAATGATTTTGTGTGGAGGTTTTAGAAGCCTCCCTTGCACTGGTCATAAAGGTCTAAATTATTCAAATCGTATTTCTCGGGAGTCAATAATACAGTGCCATCGGCTTTCGGCGTGCAACTGTAATCAAATAAAATTATATCTTTAGTTCCTGGCTTATAGACTAGCAAGAGATAATAGGTTTTCTTGGGCCTGACTTCTAAAGAATATTGAGCCAGCTCATCATAGTAAGATGATGGTATTTTATCTTTGACAATCGCCAACAACTGTTCCCCGTTTAAATCGTCTGGTATGTTATCCCCGAAATAACCGTTAATCTTTTGAGCCGAGGATTGGGCCGCCTCTGAAAGTACCCCATACTCGCGCCTCTGTTGTTCCGATAGAGTCGCGCATGCATTCGTAGAAATGAAGATAAGCAGAACAAAAGACAATAGTATTTTTTTCATTATTAGGCCCAGTAGGTAATTTCATTGGCGGCAGATGCCATATCTACCCCGGTGTCGAGATTCCAGTCTTTTAAAGAGTTCACTGCTAAAACAGTAGGTGTGGTTTTTGAGTTTAAATTTGAATAAAGTAAGCTCCAAACATCAGTTACATTCTTTACCGTTTTCAAAAAACCATCATCCATAAAATTCCCAAATTTGCCAGTAGGAAGTTTTACGTTATCATAATAAAGTTTTCGGTCACCGGCAGGAATTAGATCGCTACGGTTATAACAAAGACCTACTCCACAATGCCTGAATATAGCGACAATATCCGAACCCCCTTCTGCCAAATCGATAGCTTCGGTGTAGGTGTCAAACCATAAGGTGGGATGGGGTTCATCATCTTTGGTGTAGTTGCCCTTTAATAGATTTTTCCAGAACTCCATTAATGCATCAAAATGAGCAGATGCTTTACAAAATTTTAACTGTTCAGAAAATTCCGCATAATTGATTTCGTTTCCCATTATTTCATTAAACAAAATCGCATCCTGGGTCATCTCACAGTTTCTGTGCGGGATTTTATGCGTGTCATAATCTCCGACAATGGCTTTGACAATAGGGTGAATGGTAGCGTCTGCAATCAGATGAGAAATAAAACCCATTAACCAGGCAAGCTTAACATCTTCGGCTTGCGTTTTTAAAAGCCACCGGCTTTTTAATTCCTCGTAGCCTTTAGTGGCGATACCGTTTGTTTTTTCGTAGTGCATCACGTCAGCCCATTTGACGTCACCGGTAGGGGGACTGAGATACGGCAGGTCAGGGCTTGCAGCCCCGATGGATATATATTGGGAGTTGTTGTTTACAAATTGCCATAACTCTGTACCCAGGGCATGCTTCTCGCTTATTGCTTTTTCACAAATTAGAAAGTGCGTAAATGCTCCGGCCATATTAACACCTCACTTTGGTTAGAGGTATTCATATACCTAAAAATAGGCAAAGTCAAATAAAATATAGCTTATATACAGGAGAAAAACAGACGGGAAAAAAGAGTGAGTAAGGGGAGAGAAAATATAAAAAGCCGCCTAAAGCAAATGGCGGCTTTCTAATATAAAAGTAAAGCTCAAATATAGATTAAGTGGTTGCGGGCAAATTTTCTTTAAGAAAATTTATTGCATCGTTAACTAAAGATGGATTACTTTCGAACTTTGGTTTTTTTTCCAATAAAAATGCTTTTAGATCATCATAATTAGTTTTTGAATAAAACTTTCGTAGGAATAACAAAGAGGCAATTAATTCAAGCCAAACGGAGTCTTCTTTTTTTGCACCAAAAATAGAATTATATCGCTCAATTATTTTTTGTGCATGATCACTCAAATTGAATTCGTCGGATTCTTCTCTATATGTTTTTTCATTCTGCTTTAGTTCAAAAGCGTCCTCTGTTAAAGATGGCGAATATGGTCCATAAATGTACCAATTAAAATTATAGTTTAAATCTAACCCCAATTCTTGCAGAATAAAAATTGTTTTCTGTAAGATTATCCTGTTGGACATGTCCTCTATTTTTAACCAATCTAACCGATTAAAAAACAGATTTAATTTAGCAGGATTCGATATCATATATTCCTCTTTGTTTAATCAAATAAAGGCATCAACGCACTATCAATGTTACGAAATAAGGAATTAAACCTATCATCTCGTTCTGGATAAGTTACAAATAAATAAAAACTCTGTAATTGTAAGTGGCTTAATTTGTTTATTAGTGTACTTTTATTATCTACTAGATAATAATAAGGCGGTTCTTTAAAAGAGTCAATAACTTTAATTGCTTCGTTTGTTACGTCTGGAATTGCCTGCGCAGAACCATCTTCCGTTGCCTTCGCTTTGCTTATCTTTGAATCAATGAAGATATAATCTATGTAATGTTTAGAAATGCCAGTTTCTTCGGCAAATTTATCTCTTAATTGTAGAATTTCCTTTTCACAAATTGTTTTCCTATCAGTTGCTTTTTCCTGTTCGATAATTTGTTGCCTAACTATGATAGGTTCAGGTATTTTGCCAGAAAGCAAAATTTTAATAGCATTGTTTATAAATAACGCTTCTCCTGCTAGCTTGTCTTTTTCTTTATCAAATTTATCATGCAATCTACGCATTTCTGTCAAAACTAAGTGGTCGTTGAAATCAAGAATTGCGTGATGATTATTTTTTTCAATGGCATCCATTAAATTCTTTTTATTTGGTAAAATGCCTTGCCCTATCATAAACTGATAAACTTTTTGTAATATCTTATCGATATAAAGCATTTTCGGGTAATTTAAAATCTGAGAATACCAGTAATATCTTGAGAGTAAATAGTGTTCTACGGCATGGATGCCTTTAGCTTTTACACCTAGTATTATTCCATCAGCGTTTTGAAGAAAATCTAATTTTGAAATTATTTGATCAATCTCAACTTTTCCGTAGACAACACCAGTGAAGCTGGAATCTCTAATTAGATAATCAAGTCTGTCAGCATCTAATTCAGAATGGAGCAAAGAACTAAAAAGAGGATTTGCTGATTTTCCATAAATTATGTTACCGATTTCCATTATATCTTCTTGAGAATAATGTTTTCTCAACACGTCAGTTACATCGTTAAAGTTAATTACAATATGCCTGGATAATTCTTCATGAAGTTTAAAGTTGTGAACTTTTTCATCAGGCAAAGAAGGGGCAGCCCCCTTTTTAACCACCTCTCTATCCGCTGATTTTTCGAAAGCTTCTGTTGCATTTTCTCCTGCATGCGAAAAAGGTAGGTGTCCAACATCATGAAGCAATGCAGCTAACCGAAGAATTTGGCGGGCTTTATCGTTGATAAAATCATCAGCTATGCGTTTTTCTCGAGCCTTGTTATTTAATTGCAAAATCATTTTATCAATTATTTTTAGAACTCCCAACGAATGTGAGAAACGAGTATGTGTTGCATTTGGGAAAATTATTTGTGCTAATCCTAACTGATTTATATGATGTAGCCGCTGGAAGATGGGTGTATTAACTATTTCATTTTCTATAGCGGTTAATTCAATAAAACCGAAGATTCCATCGTAAAATCTATCAACAAAAAAAAGACTCATTATGCCCTCCCAAAACATATAATATATTAAATATTATTAAAAGCAATTATTTCTTATCAAAGCATGACACCAAGAAGTGTACATTTTTATTTCTTGCCCTCCCATCCCCCGCCAATGTATAATTACCCAAGCTTCAACAGGCCCCGCACATGCGGGGTCTTAATACTTTATAAAGGACGGTAAATAACGTGGGCTTGAACGTAACGCAGAAGATAATCAAGGCGCACCTTTTAGAGGGCAGGATGAAGGCGGGCAACCCGATTTCCATCCGCATGGACCAGACCCTCACCCAGGACGCGACCGGTACGATGGCATACCTCCAGTTCGAGGCGATGGGCGTTGACCGCGTAAAGACTGACCTCTCCGTGTCATATGTGGACCACAACATGCTCCAGAGCGGGTTTGAGAACGCGGACGACCATGCATTCCTCCAGAGCATAGCGGCGAAGCACGGGCTGTACTTCTCGCGCCCCGGCAACGGCATCTGCCACCAGGTGCACCTGGAGCGCTTCGGCGTGCCGGGCACCACGCTTATCGGTTCCGACTCGCACACACCCACCGGCGGCGGCATCGGCCAGATGGCGATAGGCGCGGGCGGGCTTGACGTCGCGCTTGCGATGGCGGGCCAGCCGTTCTTCCTGAAGATGCCGAAGGTGATAGGCGTGAACCTCACCGGCTCGCTCCAGCCGTTCGTATCCGCGAAAGATGTTATACTTGAGGTGCTGAGGCTCAAGACTGTAAAGGGCGGGGTCGGCTGCGTGTTCGAGTACTTCGGGCCGGGCGTCGAGACGCTGGACGTGCCCTCGCGTGCGACGATAACCAACATGGGCGCGGAACTCGGCGCAACAACATCGCTGTTCCCGTCGGACAACATAACCAAGGGCTTCATGAAGGCGCAGGGGCGTGAGGCCTCATGGAAGAGGCTGGTCGCCGACAAGACCGCCACATACGACGAAGTGATCGAGATCGACCTTATCAACGCTTGAGCCGATGGCCGCGATGCCGCACATGCCGGACAAGGTGAAGAAGGTATCCGAGCTTAAGGGCATGAAGGTGCAGCAGGTGGCGATAGGCTCCTGCACCAACAGCTCATACAAGGACATGATGACCGTCGCGGCGATGCTGGACGGCAAGATAGTAAAGCAGGGCGTTTCGCTCGGCATCTCCCCCGGCAGCCGTCAGGTGCTCGAGATGATAACCGAGTCGAGCGGGCTTGCACCGATGATAAAGGCGGGCGCCCGGATACTCGAGTCCGGCTGCGGGCCGTGCATCGGCATGGGCTTCGCACCCCCGACCGGCAGCAGTCAGTGTGCGTTCGTTCAACCGCAACTTCGAGGGCCGCTCCGGCACGAAGTCCGCAAGCGTGCTGCTGGCCTCCCCCGAGACCTGCGCCGCCGCCGCGCTCACGGGCGAGATGACAGACCCGCGCACACTCGGCATGGCACCGATAACGGTGAAGATGCCCAAGAAGTTCGCGACAGACGACGCGATGATCATCCCGCCTCTTTCGCCCGAGGAGGCGAGCAAGGTGGAGATAGTGCGCGGCCCGAACATCGCCCCGCTGCCCCGCAAGGAGAAGCCGGGCAATACCCTTACCGGGCAAGGTGCTTTTGAAGACCGGCGACAACATAACGACAGACCACATAATGCCTGCGGGCGCGAAGGTGCTTCCTCTCAGGAGCAACCTCCCGAAGATATCCGAGTTCGTGTTCGAGGCGGTCGACCCGGGCTTCCCCGCAAGGGCGAAAGAGTCCGGCGGCGGCTTCGTGTTGGGCGGCGAGAACTACGGGCAGGGAGTCTTCGCGTGAGCATGCCGCGCTTGCGCCTATGTACCTGGGCGTGAAGGCGGTCATAACCAAGTCGTTTGCGCGCATTCATCTTGCGAACCTGATAAACTTCGGCATCCTGCCGCTGACGTTCAAGGACGCGGCTGACTATGACAAGGTGGACCAGGGCGACGAGCTGTCGTTAGACATTTCGAACGTGATGAAGCCGACGCTTACGAATGTCACGAAGGGCATAAAGATCGCGGTGGTAGCGCAGCTGAACTCAGACCGCGACAAGGAGCTTATGATGGCCGGCGGCGCGCTCAATTATGCGAGCCAGAAGGCGTAGTGTGAATTCAAAAGGAGGTCCGGTATGGTTGACGAAAAGAACCTTAAGGACGTACTCGCGATAGTGAAACACCCGCCGAAGGGCGACGCAGACAACGGCAAGGCCATATGCAGCAAGATACTCCAGAAGCTTGCCACCAGCCATGGCCCGGTATGCATCTACCACGACGCCACGAACATGGAGACGGCGAACACCGGCTATGCGGGCTCGTTCAAGGAGCTTGACAAGCAGATCTCGGAACGGGTCGTGGAGGTGGTATGCGCCATCCCCGGCTCGATACCGCGCATGATGGCCCACACGGTCGCCATGTTCTCAAGCAAGAAGTGGAGCATATTCAAGGAGAGGGCGGAGGCCATAAAGTACCTGAACGCAATGGGGTACGCCCTGACCGAGGACGAGATTGTGAAGGCCGAAGACGTCTCGATCAAGGTGCTCCAGCACGGGCACAACTAAGACGCGGGTTAAGTTTGGAACGAATTCAAGGCCATCCTCTGTAAAGGGGGATGGCCATTTCTGTGTCCTTTTGTATTAAGAAATGATATATTCGGAAGCTATGGGACTAAAAGAAACTTTATTAGGCATCAAACAGCCTCAGGGCGAAGACCGGGATATGTATGACGTTAAACTCGTTAAAGTATTTTCCCCTGGTAATGAAATCGAGCTGGCATTTCTCAAAGGCATTCTAGAAGGCGAAGATATACCGTATTTCGTCCATAACGACCACTTCGGCTCTTTGAGGGTCGGGTTTATAATTGAATTGTTAAACCAGAAAACTATCTTCGTTGAAAAAAGCTATGAAGCTCAGGCAAGAGGGCTAATAATTGATTTTATTGAAATCACGCACACCAAGTTTGAAAAATATTCCATCATGGATAAAATAAGGATGTTTTTTGAAGCTATATTTATTGACATATCGGTTCCTGGAAAAGGGTGGAAGAAAGGTTTCCCAAAGGAAGACCTTGTTCCGATTATTATTTGGTCAGCAGCTTTTATATCAATTATATTTCTGATGATGTGGTTGTTGAAGCAGATGATGGATTATTTCCATTACCGTTTATATTTTTAGAGGTTGAAATTGATACACATCAAAACCCCCACAGTTATCCAGGCCGCAGGCAACAAGCCTAAGGTAATAGAGGAATTTATCGGGCGGGTCAACTCCGGCACGGACGCCGTGAGCATCGCGCGGATGAAAAGCCCTGCTGGCTGGGAAGAGCCGGGCCAGACGCCTCAGTTTGACGAGTATACCGTGGTGCTGTCGGGCTTCCTTCGCGTGACTACCAAAGACGGCTCGGTAGACATTAAAGCGGGTGAGGCGGTCATTGCCCCGAAGAGTGAATGGGTGCGATATAGCACCCCCGAAGGCGCGGAATACATGGCGGTATGCCTGCCAGCGTTCTCGCCGGATGCTGTGCATAGAGATGAATAAAAAGGTTTTTTAGGAATTTTAATAATTATTCTTGCTTTTTGCCCTTTTTGGTGTATAATTTGCAGAACTCAGCGGACCAACCCGCTAAATACACTTGTCTCTGACCCCTCCTGCTTTTCAGCACCAACACACTGATACATAGCAGACCGCATAGGTTAGCGGCAAATGAAAAACGCCGCCCGGTGCGTCTTATCCCGGTATGGGCAGTCGTTGCCTTGTGCGGTACTGTGTTTTATATTGTTTCGAAAGGTAAATTAATGAATTTCAGTGAATTTGGCTTTGCAAATCCGATACTTAAGGCTATTAACGAATGCGGATATTCCACGCCGACACCGGTTCAGGATCAGGCGATGCCGCTGGTCATGGCTGGCCGCGACGTCATGGCCTCCGCCCAGACCGGCACGGGCAAGACCGCGGCCTTCGTGCTCCCGGCCCTCCAGCTCCTAAGCGAGACCGAGCGCCCCAGGACCCCGGCAACGCCGCGCATACTTGTGCTGACGCCCACCCGCGAGCTGGCCGACCAGATATATATGGCCGCCCGCACCTATGGCAAGTACATGAGCGTGCGCACCGCCTGCATACTGGGTGGGATGCCGTACCGCGAGCAGTTCAGGCAGCTTGCCCAATGCGACATAGTAGTCGCCACCCCCGGCAGGTTGCTTGACCACCTCGAGCGCGGCAACATAAACCTCAAGTCCTTGAAGATGCTCGTCCTTGACGAGGCAGACCGCATGCTGGACATGGGCTTCATCGACGACGTCAAGAGGATAGGGTCCATGACCCCGTCCGGAAGGCAGACGCTGCTTTTCACTGCGACGCTCGACTTTGAGATAATAAAGATAGCCAAGTCGCTCCTTAACGACCCGGAGCGCATAGAGATAACCCCGACGAAAGTGGAACAGAATGCGATTGAGCAGAGGCTCCACATGACGGACGGCGCCGAGCACAAGGACCGCCTCCTTCAGCACTTCGCAGGCGCAT
This sequence comes from Nitrospirota bacterium, assembly GCA_963845245.1. Classification (GTDB taxonomy): domain Bacteria; phylum Nitrospirota; class JACRHJ01; order JACRHJ01; family JACRHJ01; genus CAWJRJ01. The sequence goes on along the minus strand of CAWJRJ010000011.1, from coordinate 104,727 downwards.
CCGAGGTGACCAAGGCAATAATATTCTCGGCCACCAAGAGGAACGCCGACAAGCTGGCCACCAGACTCAAGTCCCTGGGCTACTCCGCCGCGGCACTCCACGGGGATATGGACCAGAGGGCGCGTAACCGCACGATAAGCAGCCTCAGGAGCGGCAGCGTCAGGCTCCTCGTTGCGACAGACGTCGCGGCGCGCGGTCTTGATGTCACCGGCATCAGCCATGTGATAAACTACGACCTGCCGAAGGCCGCAGAGGACTACGTGCACCGTATTGGCCGCACGGGCCGCGCAGGCGAGACCGGCATAGCGGTATCCTTTGCCACCGATGGCGAGTTCAAGCAGATAAAGATGATAGAGCGCTACACGGGCAAGATGCTTCCGGTCCACACCGTGCCGGGCCTCGAGCCGGTGTTCGCATCCAGCAGGCCCAGGCCTTCTGCCCCGTCAAGGGACGGCCGCAGGCCCGAGGGCAGGTCTTTTGACAGGAGCGGCGGCGGGTACAACAGGCCGCGCCCGGAAGGCAGGAGCTACAACAGCCCGAGGCCGGAAGGCAGAGACTTCAGCGCACCACGCCCGGCAGTCAGGGGCGGCGGAAACGGCCCCGGCCAGTCTGAACGGACCGGCAACGCAGTGCGCACCGACAGCAGGAAGCCTTACGGCGCAAGGCCCGAGGGCAGGCCGTATGAAAAAAGCTTCAGCGGTCCCCGCCCAGAGGGTAGGCCCGCAGGCAGGCCTGCTGGCAGGCCAGGCGGCGGGTTCGACAACCGCAACGCGGCAAGGCCAGAGAGAGGCGGTTACACCACCCGCCCGCCGCGCGGCTAAGCTGCAAGTTTCAATAAAAGTAAATAATAAAAGGCAGGCCATTGGGCCTGCCTTTTTCATTCTCAGGAAAGGATCAAGTCGCCAGGATGGCATCGGGCGTGAGGGGCAGTTTGAGGCTGAAGGTGCTGCCCTTGCCCACCTCGCTTTGGAGTTCGACCGAACCGCTATGCGCCGTGGCCACCGCCTTTACAATCGCAAGCCCGAGCCCGCTGCCCTTGGTACCGGCGGCAGACGGTGAGCGGTAATACTTGTCAAAGACCTTGTCCTGCTCATCAGCCGGTATCCCGATGCCCGTATCTGACACGCTAACCGTGACGTAGTTATCATTTTCGCCGGCACGCCGCACGCAGACGGATACCCTGCCTCCCTCAGGCGTGAACTTGATAGCATTTTGGACAAGGTTCGCCACCGCCCGTTGCACGTAGAACTTGTCCATCAAGGCCTTTGGAAGGTCATCTTCCAGTTCCGCCGTTACCACGATATCCTTTTCCTTGCACATGGGAGTGCAATCCTCCAACACCTCACGCACCAGGCCGTTTATGTCGTTTATGGAGATGTTCAACGTCATGGTGCCGCGTTCCAGGCGTGATATAGTCAGGAATTCATCCACGATATTAGACAATTTTTTTGAACTCTGCCTTATATGGCCCAGCATTTCGAGGGCTTCACTGTTGAGGCCTGCGTTCATTTCACGGATCAGGTCCGCATAGCCTGCTATCACGGCGATGGGTGACTTCAAGTCGTGCGTGACCATCGCATAAAAATCATCCTTTTCCTTTTCTAACCTTTTCTTTTCCGCGATCTCAGTTTTAAGTTTTTCGTTGGTAGTCGAAAGCTCTGCTGTGCGTTCCAGTATCCTGGTCTCAAGCTGCTCGTTCAGGTTTTGGAGGTCCCGAGTGGCTTTATCTGCTTCTTGCGTTATGGCGCCCGCGGAATGCATTGCCGGGAGTATGCTCAACAGCCAGCCGGTCAGGCAAATTACTGAAATGCTCACAACCAGGCCTAGTGCCTTGTTGTCCACAGTGTTACGGGAAAGGAGGAGATGTACCACGGCGTCCATCCCGCGCACCTGCGAGGAGATGTCGTAGAATACGCGTCCTTGCCCGTCTCGCACTTCGCGAACGGCATAGCCATCGGGAAGCGGGCCGTGAAAACCGATCAGGCCTGTCGGCACACCGGTGGGGAACGTGTGGGCGTAGGGTGCGCCGCCCATCTCTATGAACATGTTGTCTATATGGCCGTTCAGCCTTTTGCGGTTCATGATAAGGTCGTGCACCGCCACCTGGTCGTCCCAGAGCAGCAGCCTCTCGGACTGGCTGGCAATGAAGACGGCCTCGTCTCCGCCCAGCCTTTTCCATGCCGCCCTGTTCTGCCTGATCAAAAATATCACCATGGCTATGTTGCACAGGAAGATAAGTGCCGCAAGAAGGACGACCGTGCGGACCAATATGATTTTTCGGAGGTTCATTCTTTGGTCCTTCTCTTCGCGAGCCAACGGTTCATCTCACGGACAGAATCGTACATGCCGGGGTCGCCCTCCTGAAAGCGGTCAATCTGCAGCTTGTCGAGCAGCTTCCTGGCCTCGGGGTCTTGATGCAGGGACAAAAGGGCCGCCTTAAGCTGGAGCTTCAAATTATTATTAAGGGCCGGGTGTACCACTACGGGCGGTATGCCGTAAGGGGAAGACTTGGTTAATATGCGGGTGCGGGCGGCGTTGGGGTCGCCGGCAGTATACAGGAAGTCATATATCAGCGAGTCCACCGAAGCGGAGTCCACCTGGCCATCGGCCACTGCTTTTATGGAGTTGTCGTGACTGTTGGTGAAGAGAGTATGTTTGAAGAAAGAACCAGGAGTCTCGCCTTGCTGTGCGAGCATGTATGTAGGCACCAGGTAGCCGGTGTTTGAGTCCGGGTCGGTGAAGGCGAATGTCTTCCCGCGCATGTCGCTTAATGAGCCAGCCGTGCTGTCTTTGTTGACTATGATGTAGGAATAATAGACGGACCTGCCGTGGCTTACAGGTACGGCCAGGATTTCCAGGCCAAAGCGGTCTTTTCCGGCAACATATGGGCCGGAACACACAAAGGCGAGGTCGACCTCCTTTTTTTCGATAAGGGCATTGACCTCGGCATAGGTCCTGCGCTGGAGAAAGATGACCCGGCGGCCTACCTTGTCGCCGATTATGTGAAGTAATTCGTTGTAGTTGTCCCTTGTGGCCTCAGGGGATATCATTGCCGCGACCGCCACTCTCAGGACCGGCCTTTTGTCCTCCGCTGCCGGGGGGGCGGGCGATGTTTTTTCGAACTCGACCTTAACGCCCTGACTACTGAACAGAACATACCACAAGGCGGACGCGACGATTGCCAGTATGGCTGCGAGGATAAGGTAGCGCTGAGGCCTGGTGATAGGACCCAAGATATCCCCTCCCATGTAAAGGGTTTTTTTTAAGAAATATCAGGTGTTATGGATTCCTTCAACCTCTTTACAAATATATCATAAATGACAGGTGATAATCTAAATTTATATCTATATAGGCTGAGTGGGGGTTGCGAACCTGTTTAAAGGAAAAGAGGCTTGACAAGAGGGTTTAGCCTGTGGTAAAAGTAACGGTCTGTCGGGGCGATTACCGCCGCCACGGCTTATGTCAGTTACTACCGATCCCCGGTAGCTCAGTTGGTAGAGCAGGTGGCTGTTAACCACCTTGTCGCTGGTTCGAGTCCGGCCCGGGGAGCCAAAAAATCAAGGGGTTTCGCTTTTCAGCGTAACCCCTTTTGTTTTAAATAATCCCTCGGCTAACCTATCTTGTGCGCTTAACTACTTATTCTTGTACTGGGGGTCAAGGTTTGCCGCCTCGTCGAACGCGGCCCGCGCCTCGTCCTTCTTGCCCTTCTTGTCCAGTCTTAGCGCCTTGTTATATATAGCCTTGACTTGGTTGGGGCTGAGCTCGATCGCCTTGTTGAACGACTCTACCGATTCGTCGTAGCGTTTCAGGCGGGCGAGCGCTATGCCCCTGTTAAAGTATGGTTGGGCGATTGTCGGGGCCAAGGCGATGGCCTTGTCAAATGCCTGTACAGACTCGTTGACCTCACCCATGGTGTACAGCACATTGCCCTGGTAAAACTGTGGTCTGGGGTCCATCGGGCTGATCTCTGCCGCGGTAACGTATGCATCAAGGGCCTTCGGATAGTTTCCAGCCTTGTACGCGATACGGCCCTCCTCAAGGAGCGTCTTGAAGTCTTTCTTGAATTTGTCCTTGCAGCCTGTAGCCACTAGCCCGAAGGCCAGCGCCAGCGTCATGATCATGATAACCGCTTTTTTCACAAAACTTTCCCTCAGCGTGAGAGAGTATTATCAGAGACAAACAGCCCCATTAAAAGAGCAACAACTTCGTCGACCGTACTTTTCTCATACGCAGAACTTCAAGTCAAGAAAAAAGCAGGGGAAGCGCTTCAGCCGCATGTTTTTCAGACGAGTTATGTTTTGCGGGTAAGCCTGTTGGCCTGAAAGTCTCTCGCGGCTGCAAACGTACTCAATATCTCCCCGGTTGGGTCAAGCAATAAAGTTCTAATAACGTCCGCGCTGGGGAGCCAAAAGACCAAAGGCCGCTTACAGCGATGTAAGTGGCCATTTTATTTGGTAATTCTGAGTTAGATAATAACTGCCCGATACCATCCCTATACCAACAAAACACATTTTGTCTAATAATTACAGCATGTTACATTGTTCGAGTCCGCTCTGCCCTTGACTTTTTAGGCGGGCATTGTATAGCCAATAGTGTGAGTCGGTGCCCAAAATGGCTCACCTTCTACCAAAAATCAAGGGCTTACGGGTGTTACCGTAAGTCTTTGTCTTTAATAGCACGCCAGAAAGTGATGCAGTTTGGGCTCCAATCGCGGGTCAACTTTAATTGCCAACTCACAAGATCACTCAAGATCGAAACGATCAAGGTTCATCACCTTGTTCCATGCCGCGACGAAGTCCTTCACAAACTTCTCTTTGGCATCATCACAGGCATACACTTCGGCAAGCGCTCGGAGCTCGGAGTTAGAACCAAAAACGAGGTCGACCCGAGTGCCGGTCCATTTGACCTGACCAGACGAACGATCACAACCTTCGAAAACGCCATCGGTTGAAGAAGGACGCCACTCGGTATACATGTCGAGCAGATTCACAAAAAAATCGTTCGTCAGTGTTCCGGGAGCAGTGGTGAAGACGCCGTGTTTGGACTGCCCGAAATTTGCATTCAGGGCGCGCATACCGCCGATCAACACCGTCATTTCGGTGGCGGTGAGCGTCATCAACTGGGCGTGATCCAACAAAAGCTCTTCGGCTGGCGTTTTTAGTCCGTCGCGCAGGTAATTCCGGAAACCGTCCGCTATAGGCTCCAACACGGCGAAAGATGCCGCATCGGTTTGCTCCTGCAAGGCATCAGTGCGGCCCGGCGAAAAGGGAACCTTGATATCGTGGCCGTCTTTCTTCGCGGCCTCTTCGACCGCGGCGCAGCCTGCCAACACGATGATGTCGGCAAGCGAAACATTTTTATCGCCCGTTTGCGCATCATTGAACTCCTTCCGGATGTCTTCAATCTTTTGCAGAACCTTGGCCAGTTCATCCGGTTGGTTCGCCTCCCAGTTTTTCTGTGGCGCGAGGCGAATGCGTGCCCCGTTTGCTCCGCCGCGCATGTCAGAGCCACGGAACGTTGCCGCTGACGCCCAGGCAGTAGTCACCAATTGGGAGGTGGATAAGCCCGAAGAGATAATCTTGGTCTTCAGCGCCGCAATGTCCTGCTCGCCAATCAGTTCATGGTCCACTGCCGGGACAGGGTCCTGCCAGATCAGAGCTTCCGCCGGGACCTCGGGACCGAGGTAGCGTGAGCGCGGGCCCATGTCGCGGTGGGTCAGTTTGAACCAGGCCCGGGCGAAGGCATCGGCGAACGCCTCCGGGTCCTTGTGGTAGCGGCGTGAAATCGGCTCGTAGATGGGATCGAAGCGCAGAGACTGGTCAGCCGTCGTCATCATCGGGCGGTGTTTTTTCAACGGGTCATGGGCATCCGGGATCATGTCCTTCTCGGCCACGTCCTTGGCCAGCCACTGCCAGGCCCCGGCGGGACTCTTCACCAGTTCCCACTCATAGCCGAAGAGCATATCGAAGTAACCCATGTCCCAGGTGGTCGGGTTCGGTTTCCATGCCCCTTCTAGGCCGCTGGTCGTAGTGTGCGCCCCTTTGCCGGTACCGAGGCGATTTTTCCAGCCTAGGCCCATTTCCTCCAGGGGAGCCGCTTCCGGCTCAGGGCCGACAAGCGACGCATTGCCTGCGCCATGGCACTTGCCGAAGGTGTGGCCGCCGGCAACCAGCGCGACGGTTTCTTCGTCATTCATCGCCATGCGGGCGAAAGTTTCACGAACATCGCGGCCCGATGCGACCGGGTCGGGATTACCGTTGGGGCCTTCAGGGTTTACATAGATCAGGCCCATCTGCACGGCGGCCAGTGGGTTTTCCAGCACGCGGTCACCGCTATAGCGCTTGTCGCCAAGCCATTCGGCTTCGGACCCCCAATAGGTGTCCTCTTCGGGCTCCCAGATATCTTTGCGCCCGCCGGCAAAACCGAAAGTTTTGAAGCCCATCGATTCCAGCGCACAGTTGCCGGCCAGGACCATCAGGTCTGCCCAGGAGATCTTTTTCCCGTATTTTTTCTTGATGGGCCAGAGAAGCCGGCGCGCCTTATCGAGGTTGGCATTGTCGGGCCAACTGTTGATCGGCGCAAAACGCTGATTTCCGGTGCCGGCTCCGCCGCGCCCATCCGAAATGCGGTAGGTGCCCGCGCTATGCCAGGCCATGCGGATGAATAGCGGTCCATAATGTCCCCAGTCGGCAGGCCACCATTCTTGAGAGTCAGTCATCAGTGCGTAGAGGTCTTGTTTCAGCGCGGCAAAATCGAGTTTTTTGAATTCCTCGGAATAGTCGAACTGTTCGTCCATGGGGTTGGACTTCGCAGAATGCTGGCGCAGGATTTTGATGTTCAACTGGTTCGGCCACCAGTCCCGACTTGACTGGGTGCCGGCGGTTGTTCGGGCACCGTGCATAGCGGTGAATGGGCACTTTGCTTCATCTGACATGGTTTGCCCCCTTATTGTTGAGTTCTGCTGCGTTCAAGAATAGCCGCCGCGATAAAAGTTATTTAAATTGTTTGAGAGTAATGGGGATTATTTATTTATATTATCACAGAAGTGTAGTTCTGTCCTCCTGTATCGGCCCTGCTTTTACTCCTGCCTTCTTATCTCTTTGCGGGAGTTAAAATACGTGTTCTGGAGTAGCCGCTTAAGTTAATCCGGCGTCCTCAAAGCCTTTTGCGGCTGCAAACGTACTCAATATCTCCCCTGTCGGGTCAAGCAATAAAGTTCTAATATCGTCCACGCGGAGGAGCCAAAAAAAATCAAGGGGTTGCGCTTTACAGCGTAACCCCTTTTCTTGTCAAGGGTATTCGCATGTCAAGTTGCCGGGGCAATAAAATAATAAGGTGTGATACAATTGGAACTAGTACAACGGTTGCAATCTGGTCGGACGGTGAGGGCTGAAGGACGATACAAGTGATGCTCGATTGGACAGTGTATATAAAAATATTTACAGCACTCCTGTCGATAGTAAACCCTATCGGAGTGATTCCTGTCTTTGTCAGCCTTACCAATAATATGTCAGCACAGGAACGCAGTAATATAGCGAAGACAACAAGCGTAGCAGTCGCCCTGATTTTAATTGCAGCTACCCTTATGGGTACGATACTACTGAGTTTTTTTGGTATCAGCATCGATTCGTTCAAGGTTGGTGGCGGTATCCTATTAATGCTGATGGCAATCTCCATGATGCAGGCCAAAAATACTCAGGGCAGGCAGACGCCAGAAGAGGCCACGGAAGCCGAAGATAAGAAGAGTATCGCCGTTGTACCGATTGCCATGCCGCTTCTGGCCGGGCCGGGTGCAATATCAACGGTGATAATCTATTCGCATGCATCGTTTCAGCCGCTGCATATCGGCTTGATTATTTTTATCACCTTATTGGTAGCATTATTGACGTGGGTTGCGCTGCTTGTCGCCGACCCTCTCAGCAAAATAATGAGCAAAACCGCAATCAATATCGCAACGCGACTTATGGGACTGCTGCTGGCGGCCATCTCCGTAGAGTTCATTGCCGGAGGGCTGGTCCATCTGTTTCCCGCTCTTAAATAACTCCCGGACCTTCCCTAAACCTACCCCTCAGCACATCAAATGACTCAAGGGCTTGCGGTTCATACCATTAATTCATAGCGAAATAAACTCACCCATAAAGCATGTAAAACATGACCGAACCCGACAGTACAGGTGCAGGTAGAGAATTCACAAAGAACACACGACATTCAAAATCCCGTTATTTCAAATAGTTAAAGCCGTTTTACATTGACTTACTATGAATAAGAGGCTATAGTGTCTCATACAAGAGATACCTACCGAGCTCCTCCCCTGCGCAAGGCCTCACCGAAGTACATCTGATATACTTCTTATTGTTCTCCACGCCGGAGATATAGCTACCCAAGACCGGTTGTAAACGCAAATACATTTCAGGGCGAGGCTCCTATTACAAAAGATCGGAATGAATCGTGAAGGAGAATAGTACTATTCTCAAGTACCTGCTCAATTTAAGGGCGAGCTTCAGCGGTTACGACGTAGCGCAAAAGTGCATCGGCGACGAGCCGCCGCTTCGGTCGGAGTTGCTCAGCGCCTATCAGATGGAGCAGCATGGCAAGGAATTGGCCGGTTCGCACAAATTGAGCCCGGGTCATGCTTCGGAACAGCTGCTGGCCCGGCTGGCCGAGAACGAAGGCGTACTGTTTAAAGCCCGCAACCTCCTGGCAGAGGCGGTCAAGACAAACCGCAGCATTACACCGGCCGGGGAATGGCTGCTCGACAACTTCTATCTGATTGAAGAGCAGATTCGCACGGCGAGAAGGCATTTGCCAAAAGGTTACAGCCGGGAACTGCCTCGCCTGCAAAATGGTCCTTCGGCCGGTCTTCCGCGCGTATACGACATTGCGTTGGAAACGATTTCACATGGCGATGGGCGGGTAGACCCGGAGAACCTCAGCGGTTTTGTAACGGCCTACCAGACAGTCACCAGCCTGAAATTAGGCGAGTTGTGGGCAATCCCCATCATGCTGCGCCTGGCACTGATCGAGAACCTCCGGCGGGTTGCGGCCCGGATCGCCACTGACAGGCTCGACCGAAACAGTGCCGATTACTGGGCTGACCTGATGACGGAAACCGCGGAAAAGGACCCGAAGAGCCTGATTCTTGTGATTGCCGACATGGCGCGGTCGGAACCGCCGATGGTTAGTTCGTTTGTTGCGGAACTCACGCGCCGGCTCCAGGGACAAGGGCCCTGCCCTTGCATTGCCTCTTACCTGGATCGAGCAGCGGCTGTCCGAGTCCGGCCTGACAATCAAGCAACTGGTGCAGTCGCAGAACCAACAACAGGCCGCTGATCAAGTCTCGATGAGCAACAGTATCGGCAGCCTCCGTTTCCTTGGCGCAATGGATTGGCGCGAATTCGTCGAGACGATGAGCATTGTCGAACAGACCCTGCGTGAGGACACCGATGGTGTCTACGGCAAGATGGATTTTTCCACGCGTGACCGTTACCGCCACGCTGTAGAGAAGATAGCAAAGAAAAGCCCGTTATCGGAGAGCGAGGTTGCGGCCGAAGCAATCAGGCTTGCGCATGAAAGCGCGGCCAGCAAAGACGACAAACAAGGCCTCGACAGCCGCTCGGCACATGTGGGCTATTACCTTGATAGGCAATGGACTGGCGCAGCTTGAGCGACTGGCAGAAGTGACGCTTATCCGTCTTTGAGGCCCTTCGGAAATGGGCCGCACGGTTTCCTTTGCTGATGTATATCGGCAGTATTATGTTGATTACAGCGGCCTTCACGGGGAGCGTATTATTTAAGGCACATGCTGCCGGGCTGTATGGCTGGGTACTCGTGTTGACAGGTGTCCTCTCGCTTCTGTGCGCAAGTCACCTGTCCGTGGCCCTGGTGAACTGGCTGGTCACATTGCTCGCGACACCGCACCCGCTGCCGCGGATGGATTTCTCCAAAGGTATACCGCCTGAATCGCGGACTCTGACAGTTGTCCCGACCATGCTCATAAGCGCTCAAAACATCGAGGACCTGGTCGAGGCGCTGGAAGTCAGGTTCCTGGCAAACCGTGACGACAACCTGCACTTCGGCCTGCTGACTGATTTTCGGGACGCGGACAGCGAAACGCTGCCCGAGGACGAACCGCTTCTGCTGCTGGCCACGGCAGAGAATCGAGGAACTGAATGAAAAGTACGGGAGTTCAAAAGGCGATACGTTCTTCCTTTTCCATCGCCCGCGCCTATGGAATCCCCAGGACCGTATCTGGATGGGATACGAGCGCAAGCGTGGCAAGCTTTCGGAACTTAAACTCTTTACTGCGCGCCGGAGCAGATGGTGCCACAAAAGAGCACTTTTCGCTCATAGTCGGTGATACTGCGGTATTATCAAGTGTGAAGTACGTGATCACGCTTGACACTGACACTCAACTGCCGCGCGACAGTGCCTGGCAGCTTGTGGGTGCAATGGCGCACCCTCTGAACCGTGCGCGTTACGACAAAGACAAACAGCGCGTCTGTGAGGGATATGGCATACTTCAGCCGCGTGTGGCCGTCAGCCTGCCCGGTGCGAACCGGTCGCGGTATGCGCGCATGTTCGGCAGTGAACCGGGGATAGATCCTTATACGCGTGTTGTATCGGATGTCTACCAGGACCTGTTCCAGGAAGGGTCGTTCATAGGCAAGGGCATCTATGATGTTGACGCATTCGAGATGGCGCTGGGTGGGCGTTTCCCTGAGAACCGGATCCTTAGCCACGATCTGCTGGAAGGATGTTACGCGCGGGCGGGGCTTCTGAGCGATGTAATGGTGTACGAGGAATATCCGTCCCGCTACAGCGCGGATGTGAGCCGCCGGCATCGTTGGATCCGCGGGGACTGGCAGCTTGTACGATGGCTGCTGCCGGGTGTTCCGGGCACCCTTGCCCGCTTTCAAAAGAACCCGCTCTCGTTGCTGTCCCGATGGAAGCTCCTCGACAACCTTCGGCGCAGTCTCGTGCCTGCCGGGCTGACAATCCTGCTGCTGCTCGGCTGGACGGTCTTGGCGGCGCCATTGTTCTGGACCTTGTCAGTGTTCGGGATTATCCTGATACCTTCTTTGATTACCTCGATATTTGCATCTGCTTCAGAAGCCAAAGGATGTGCTCCTTGGACAGCATCTTGCTGCCGTAGGCCGTTCCACCGGCGTAAGCGCTGCCCAGGCTGTATTTATGCTCGCCTGCCTGCCTTATGAGGCGTTTTACAGTCTGGACGCAATCGTGCGCACCGCGTGGCGGATGCTATTCACGCATAAACGGCTTCTCGAATGGAGTACATCGAGCGAAACCGGTGGCGCCAGCAAGGCCAGCCTTGCAGGCTTCTGCCGGTCAATGTGGATCGCCCCAGTAATTGCCACTGCGGCAGCGGTCCAACTGGCCCTTTCGAGGCCAGCCACTATTGGAGTTGCTGGTCCACTATTGGGTCTCTGGTTTTCGTCCCCTGTTATCGCGTGGTGGCTCAGCCGGCCGATCGCCCGCCGCGAAGCAAGGCTGACTGCTGACCAGACCATTTTTCTCCGGAAGCTTTCCAGAAAGACATGGGCATTTTTTGAGACGTTCGTCGGCCCGGAAGATAACTGGCTTCCGCCTGATAACTATCAGGAGCATCCTCGTTCCCGTAGTTGCCCATCGCACGTCGCCGACCAACATGGGGCTTGCGCTGTTATCGAATTTATCCGCGTACGATTTTGGCTATATCGTAGCCGGACAACTCATCGAACGCACCGAAAATGCATTTAAAACAATGGAAGCCCTGGAAAAACACCGGGGCCACTTTTATAACTGGTACGATACGCAAACTTTAAAGCCGCTGTTGCCCACCTACATTTCATCGGTGGACAGTGGTAACCTTGCGGGCAGCCTGCTTACTCTGCGGCCCGGTCTTTTGGCGCTTCCCGACCAGAAGATACTGGGAGCGAGTCTGTTTGACGGCCTCAGCGATACCATGCGGATTCTCGTGGACGCCACGGAAGGAACCGCTCCGGCACTCAGCTCGCCCGCCTTCAGAGGGATACGGAGTCAGCGTATAATCACCCACCCGATACTCTTATGGCAGCACGGCAGTGCCTTGAACACCTGGCAACGTCCGCTGCGGAACTGGTCGCCATAATCGCTGCCCTCGATTCTGCCGGTAACGTAATAGATAACAAAGCCCTGTGGTGGGCACGTGCCTTCGCCGGTCAGTGCCAGACAGCCCTAGATGAACTGATGATTCTCGCTCCATGGACAAGGCTTCCGGATCCTCCTGATAGCTTCCGGGAGTTCCCGGCCCTTCATGAAATCCAGACTCTGCGCCAACTGTCCAACATCGAGGCGGAGTTGCTGCCGACAGATGAGCTTAAAAAGCTTGTTGCAGAGGCAGGCCAGCGTGCCAAGTTGAGGATTGCGGAAATTGAAAGGCTTGCACTGCAGTCCGGCGAGTTCGCCCGCATGGAATATGACTTTCTGTTCGACAAGGCACGTCATTTATTATCCATCGGGTATAACGTCAGGGAGCGGCGGCTGGATGAGAGTTTTTATGACCTGTTGGCCTCTGAAGCCAGGCTGTGCTGTTTCGTAGGGATTGCTCAGGGACAACTGCCACAGGAGAGCTGGTTCGCTCTGGGACGCCTGCTCACCACCACCGGTGGAGACCCTGTCCTGCTTTCATGGAGCGGATCGATGTTTGAGTATCTGATGCCGCTTTTGGTGATGCCGACGTATAAAAACACGCTGCTGGACCAGACCTGCAAGGCGGCTGTCGCCGGCCAGATTCAATACGGAAAGAAGCACAAGGTGCCTTGGGGTATTTCGGAATCCGGCTACAACACGATTGATGTTCATTTAAGCTACCAGTACCGCGCGTTTGGCGTGCCTGACCTGGGGCTTAAACGCGGGCTCGCCGGGGACCTGGTCATTGCGCCCTATGCATCGGCGCTTGCACTGATGGTGGCGCCCGAGGAGGCCTGCGCGAACCTGCAACGGCTCTCGGCAGAAGGTCTTGAAACCCGGTATGGCTTCTATGAGGCGATAGACTACACTCCTTCCCGCCTGCCGCGCGGACAGTCGAGCGCAGTAGTCCGGTCCTTCATGGCACATCACCAGGGAATGAGCCTTCTCTCGTTGGCCTGTCTGCTCCTGGACGGTCAGATGCAGAAGCGGTTCGAGTCCGACCCGGAGTTCCAGGCAACCATGCTACTGCTACAGGAGCGTGTGCCAAAGGCCACGGCGTTTTATTCGCACACCGCCGAAACGTCAGAGATACGTTCTGCATCAGGTGGCCAGGAGATGCCGGTGCGCGTACTGGGCAGTCCCGACACGCCGGTCCCGGAGGTACAGCTATTGTCTAACGGCAGGTACCACGTGATGGTCACGAACGCCGGGGGCGGCTACAGCAGATGGAAAGACATAGCGGTTACACGCTGGCGCGAAGACAGTACCTGCGATAATTGGGGCACGTTCTGTTACATCAGCGACGTGGCGAGCGGAGAGTTCTGGTCAACCGCATATCAGCCGACTCTCAAACGGCAAAAGAAGTACGAAGCGATTTTTTCTGAAGCAAGAGTGGAGTTCCGCCGGACGGACAACAATATTGAGATGCATACGGAGATCACAGTTTCGCCCGAGGATGACATCGAACTGCGCCGGATAACGATCACGAACCGCTCACAGACGCGCAGGGAGATAGATATAACGAGTTACGCGGAAGTGGTCCTTGCATCTCCGGCATCGGACGCACTGCATCCGGCGTTCAGCAACCTGTTTGTCCAGACCGAAATCATTCACCAGCAGGGAGCCATACTCTGCACGCGCAGGCCCCGTTCCTCAGACGAGCAGGCGCCGTGGATGTTTCATCTGGTGGCAGTACACGGTGCAGATGCCGGGGAGGCTTCCTATGAGACCGACCGTATGCAGTTCATAGGCCGAGGCAACACTGTCGCTGACCCGCAGGCTATGCACTATACCGCAAACCCCTCTGGGGCGCTCTCAGGCAGCCAGGGCTCGGTGCTGGACCCCATTGTCGCAGTACGCTACAGGATAACCCTGGAGCCGGAAAAGCCGGCCACAATAAATATTGTCACCGGCGTCGGAGAAAATCGAGAGGCCTGTATGGGGTTCATCGAGAAATATCAGGACCGGCTTCTCGCGGACCGTGTCTTCGACCTGGCATGGACGCATAGCCAGGTGCTCTTGCGACAGATCAATGCCACAGAGACCGACGCGCAACTCTACGGACGCCTGGCCAGTTCGCTGATATATTCCAATTCTTCGCTGCGTGCCGACACGGGCGTCATCCTCAGCAACCGCAGAGGGCAATCCGGTCTATGGGGCTATTCCATTTCGGGCGACCTACCTATCGTGTTGTTGCAGATTGAAGACCAGGCCAATATCGAACTGGTACGCCAGCTCGTACGGGCCCACGCATACTGGCGCTTAAAAGGACTGCCGGTGGACCTGGTTATCTGGAACGAGGACCATGCCGGTTACAGGCAACTTCTGCAAGAGCAGATACTGGGGCTCATCGCCGAAGGCCTGGAATCGATTGCGGCGGATCAACCGGGCGGCATTTTTGTGAGACCCGCAGACCAGATATCGAACGAGGACCGCATCTTGTTTAAGACGGTAGCCCGCGCCATCATCACCGACAGCCGGGGGACACTGGTGGACCAGGTCATCTGGTCTGTTAACCGTCGCGGTGTCGCTGAGGCAAGCATGCCGCGTCTCACGCCGACCCGGGCCTACCGCAAAGAGTCTCACGCGGCCGTTACGACGCCTCGCGGCGACCTGTTGTTCTCTAACGGACTCGGCGGTTTCACGCCTGATGGCCGCGAATACGTAATTACAACCATCGCACGATCAGGCGACTCCGGCTCCATGGGTGAATGTCCTGGCAAACCCGCAGTTCGGGACCGTTATCTCGGAGAGCGGGCTCGCCTACACCTGGATAGACAATGCCCATGAGTTCCGCCTCACTCCCTGGTATAACGACCCGGTAAGCGATTCCAGCGGAGAGGCTTTTTACATCCGCGACGAAGAGAGTGGCCACTTCTGGTCCCCAACGCCTCTGCCCAGCCGTGGGATGATGCATTACGTCAGCCGCCACGGCTTCGGATACAGCGTCTTTGAGCACGTGGAGGACGGCATACGTACCGAGATGTGGGTATACGTGGCCCTGGACGCATCGGTCAAGTTTACGGTGTTGAAGGTGAAAAACGAGTCAGGCAGACCGCGCCGGTTATCCGCTACAGGTTATGTGGAATGGGTACTGGGAGATCTGCGGTCAAAAACGGCAATGCATGTGATCACTGAACTTGATTCTGGCAGCGGCGCGCTATTCGCGCGGAACCCCTATAATACGAAGTTCGCGGACCGGACCGCCTTCTTCGACGTGGATGAGGCGACCCGTACCGTGAGCGGCGACCGGACGGAGTTCCTTGGCCGCAACGGCACGCTTCAAAATCCGGCGGCGATGGCCCGTTCACGGCTTTCCGGCAGGGTAGGGGCCGCCCTGGACCCCTGTGCCGCTATCCAGGTCCCCTTTGAGCTTGCCGACGGGCAGGAGCGCGAGGTCATCTTCAGACTCGGCGCTGGGCGGGACGCCGACGACACCAGCAAACTGGTACTCCGGTTCCGGGGGGCCGCCGCCGCGCGCGACGCGCTAGAGATGGTCTGGCAGCACTGGAACCACACTTTAGGCGCAGTGCAGGTGGAGACGCCCGACCAGTCCGTTAACATAATGACCAATGGCTGGCTGATATATCAGACCCTGGCGTGCCGCCTCTGGGCCAGAAGCGGATACTACCAGTCAGGGGGCGCTTACGGTTTCCGCGACCAGTTGCAGGACGTGATGGCACTTATCCACTCAGAGCCGCGCCTCGTGCGCGAACACCTGCTCCTGTGCGCGTCGCGTCAGTTCCAGGAGGGGGATGTTCAGCACTGGTGGCATCCTCCGTTGGGTCAAGGCGTCCGCACGCACTGTTCCGACGATCTTCTCTGGCTGCCGCTGGCTGCATGCCGCTACGTCCTTGGCACCGGGGATACCGGGGTGCTGGACGAACCTGTCCAGTACATCAAGGGCCGCCAGGTAAACCCGGACGAGGACTCGTATTACGACCTTCCAGTACAGTCTGAACAATCGGCCAATCTTTACGAACACTGCGTACGGGCTATCATGAAGGGCGTCAGCCTTGGTGAGCATGGCCTGCCGCTCATCGGCTCGGGTGACTGGAATGACGGCATGAATATGGTCGGCGCAGGTGGCAAGGGCGAAAGCGTCTGGCTTGGGTTCTTCCTCTACGAAGTCCTCGTGCAGTTTGCCAAAATTGCACGCCTGCGCGGTGACCTGACATTTGCAGAACACTGTCAGGAAGAGGCGGCCCGGCTGAGACTGAATATCGAGAAGAACGGCTGGGATGGCGGCTGGTACCGCCGCGCCTACTTCGACAACGGCTTGCCGCTCGGTTCGGCAAGTAATGAAGAATGCCAGGTTGATTCCATTTCGCAAAGCTGGTCCGTCCTCTCCGGTGCCGGAGATGCCACTCGTTCGGCTATGGCAATGGAAGCGGTGGACAAGCGCCTGGTAAGGCGCGACCATCGCCTGGTCCAGCTGCTTGACCCGCCGTTCGACAAATCGGATCTGAACCCAGGCTATATAAAGGGGTACGTCCCCGGCGTGAGGGAGAATGGCGGGCAGTACACGCATGGCGCAATCTGGGCTGCGATGGCCTTTCGCTCAATTAGGCGACAGCAGGCGGGCATGGGAACTGCTTACGATGATCAACCCGGTGAACCATGCGTTATCCCGGGAAGAGATGGAGACCTATAAAGTTGAACCGTACGTTGTCGCTGCCGACGTATACGCAGTCTCGCCTCACATCGGCCGCGGCGGGTGGACCTGGTACACGGGGTCTGCCGGCTGGATGTACCGGCTTATCCTGGAATCACTTCTGGGGCTGAGGCTCGAAGTGGACAAGCTGCGCTTCGCGCCATGCCTGCCTGAGGATTGGGAGACGTTCAAGATCCACTACCGGTACAGGGAAACTATCTACCATATCACCGTCCTGCAAACACGCGATGAGAAAGGCGAGACGAGCGTGACGGTCGACGGGATACTGCAACAGGGTGAGGCTATCCCCCTTGTTGACGACCGTCAGGAACACATGGCCGAGGTCAGGGTTGCGGCAAAAAAGTGAATTAAGTTTAATCGGAGGGGAAATGGAACTACCAAAGACCATCGGAGCGAATATTAAATCTCAAACTGACATAGAAATAATAGCCCTGACAGAAGCGGCCCGCATGATGAGCCTTGAGGAGCTAAAATTCATCAGGAAGATGGCGGAAAAGTTGGCGAAGAGGCAATAGGGGTTTAAAATATCTGTATCTGCTTGTCGGATTCCTTAAAGCCTTTTGCGGCTGCAAAAGTACTCAATATCTCCCCCGTTGGGTCTAACAATAAAGTTCTAAAAACGTCCACTCTGGGGAGCAAAAGACCAATGGCCGCTTACATCACTGTAAGCGGCCTTTTTATTTTTCCATATTGCTGGATTGGCAGGTTGGTAAATATGGAATATTGCTATTAGATATGATATATTTGAATGCGTTATTTACGAGAGACGTGATTTTATTGCAATAGAATAAATGAACTCTTAAAGCAATAACCGCCCGGCACTCGGAGAAGTCATGAAGACAAGACTGTTAATTTGGCGCAATCCGCAGTACCTCGGGCTGGCAATAATTGGCGCGTTATCGCTTATTTTGGGGCTGGCAATGCAGAACCTTTTTCCCGGCTGGCAATTTGTCAATGAGCCGGTGCATTCCTCAATGGAGGCTTTCGGCGCGCTTGCAGCAATTATCATGTCATTTTTTCTGCTAATTAGAGAATGGGAAGAGGCTGACGGAAAAACACTGATGATTGCTATGGGTTTTCTCAGCATGGGAATGCTTGACGTCTTCCATGCTGTCTCCCCGACAGGCAGCGGCTTTGTCCTTCTCCGAAGTTTGGCAAGCCTTATGGGCGGATTCTTTTTTGCGCTTGTCTGGTTCCCGGTAGTCAAAAGGCTGGAGCCGCATCCCAAATGGCTACCCTGGGTTGTCATGTCCGCATCCGTAATCCTTGGATCTTGGATACTCGCATTCAAAGAAACACTCCCTGCAATGTTATATCAGGGAGAGTTCACCATAGCGGCAAAAGCGATTAACTTTATAGCCGGGGTGTTGTTCGTCGCAGCCGCTGTCCGCCTTATGATAGATTTTCACAATTCCGGTAAAACAGAATATTGCACATTTTCTTGCCTGGCGCTTCTCTTCGGCATCTCATCTCTGACATTCGATTACTCAAGGCCTTGGGACGCCCTATGGTGGTTCTGGCACATCTTGCGTATGACAGCATCCATCGTATTGCTAGGCTGGCTTGCGTCAAAGCATAAAAGCGGGGTTGACAGGCTCAGGTCTGCACTTGACAAGCAGAAGCAGGTGGAAAAGGAGTTGACGAAAATGTCTTCACGCCAGCAGGCAATCCTGGCTGCAGTTCCAGACATTATCATGGAAGTGGATACAAATGATGTCTATACCTGGACAAACCAGGCAGGTTTTGACTTTTTTGGCTATGATGTTTTAGGCAAAGAGGCGGCATTCTATTTTGAGGGTGAACAGGAAACAAGGGCAGCGATCCCTCTTTTCAAAGGTTTGGAGGATATTGTCTATTTTGAAAACTGGCAGCGTCGTCGTGACGGCAAAAAATGCCTTCTCGCATGGTGGTGCCGTGTGCTTAAAGATGGGCAGGGCAACTTTGCCGGGTCATTATCAACGGCAAGAGATATAACGGAGATAAAGGAACTTGAACAGCAGAAAGCTGATTTTTATGCCATGCTCACACATGACCTGAAGTCCCCTCTCATCTCTATAATGGGATATGCGGATTTGCTTGAAGGCATGGCTGACACTTTTAGTGCGGATACGATGGACATGATAAAATCAATACGTTCTAGTGGAGAGAGGCTGACTCGCCTGGTTGAGGACTTTTTATCCGTTTCAAAAATGGATGCTGGAGCGTTTGCACTAAACGTCGCTTCATACGATATTGGCCAGACTCTTAAAGAAACGTATGCAGGTTTTGAAAAGGTCTTTCAGGAAAAGGGCCTTGTTTTTAACACGGAAATCGCGGATGTCCTGCCGAAAGTCAAAATCGACCAGAAACTGGTACAAAGGGCGGTGTTCAACCTACTCCAGAATGCGGTAAATTATACCCAATCCGAAGGCAGGATTACACTGAAAGCAGAGCCAATCCGTGAAAAGGGGGGCGATTTTATATTGATATCGGTAGCGGATACCGGAGAAGGCATACATGCCGAAGAACAGGATAAGGTTTTCGAGAAATACTACCGCTCCCCGAAGACTTCAGGTGTCAAAGGGACAGGTCTTGGACTCTCCATCGTGAAGGCCGTAGCCGAGGCGCATGGCGGTAGGGTCGAACTGGAAAGCGAAGCCGGGAAAGGGAGCACCTTCAAACTGATACTGCCGTTAGACTGATTTATAATGATAAAAGCTCTATTGCCATGGCCAAAGTAGTCAATATCTCACCAAAAATCAGCATGTCTTCCTGACTTTGGCAGCCTCCATTGCGGCTTCCCTGCAGTTTGACGCAGGGCGCCATATCTGTTATATATCTAGATAGGAACAATAATTAAAAGGTGCCAGACGGCAAACCCGTAACCTCTACTTTTGCGGGTTTCTAATCGACATCTGAAGGAGGTCCCTGATGAAAAAAGGAACAAATCAAGCGGTGAAGATGGACATGGATTCGATGATGGAGGTATACAGGAAGCTGGGGGTTCCAGGCGCACCCCACAAGCTGCTGGCTAGCCTGGCCGGAAGCTGGGTTACCATAACCAGGGCAAGGACGGAACCCGGCAAGCCTCAGGTGGAGAGCACAGGTACCTGTGAACAGGAGATGATCCTCGACGGACGTTATCTCCAGCAGAAGTATACCGGCGACATGATGGGGAATCCGTTCACCGGTATCAACCTCATAGGGTATGACAACCATAGCAGGAAGTATGTGTCCACCTGGGTCGACTCGATGAGTACCGCCATCTATTATTTCGAGGGTACCGCCAGCGCTGATGGCAAGACCATCACGCAGGAATGCAACTATGACGACCCGGTAAGGGGGCCGGTTGACTGGCGTAGCGTGACCAGGATCGTGGATGACAATACCTTGGAATATGAAATGTACATTACCCCAAAGGGGGGCAAGGAAGAGAAAGAAATGGAGATGACGGTCACCCGAAAGCAACCCAAAGCGAAACTGAACCTGGTCAGGTAAGAGTGCGGTTCACGTAATAGGGTTCTAATAACCCCGCGCCGGGAGCCATCCAAGCAATGGCCGCTTACAGCAATGTAAACGGCCATTTTATTTGTTGATATCAGTAAGAACATCCTAAGGTCTTGACAAATAGTGGACGAGTATGATATAAAAATGAACGTTCATTCACTGAGGTTTCTGATGGAGAAAACTGACAAACGATGCGCCATCGTCCGTGCGACGCTCGACCTGGTAGCGGAGCAGGGTTTCCACGGTGCGCCCATGGCCCTTGTAGCATAGCGTGCAGGGGTCGCTGCGGGGACTATATACCGCTACTTCGAGAGCAAGGACGTCCTCATAAACGAGGTGCACCACTACCTGGAGGAACGTTTCTTCGCGGCGGTGATGGAGGGCTACCCTGAGGACGGCGAGGTACGCGACCGCTTCCTCCACATAGGAAAAGTGCTTGTCCGCTACTGTATAGAAGCGCCGCTGGAGTTTCAGGTTTATGGAACAGTTCCACAACTCCCCATACGGGGTGGCCCACCGCCGGGAGAAACTTTTCGGCAAAAACAACAAGGATATAATCAAGGAACTTTTCAACGAAGCACTCGTTAAGAGGGATAGTGAAGGACCTTCCTCTCCCGGTCCTCTTCGGACTCGCCTTTGGCCCGCTTCTTACTTTGGCCCGCGACCATATCCTCGGGTTTATAAACCTGGACGACAACCTTATCGAACTGACGGTCTCAGCCTGCTGGGACGCAATGAAATTGTAAACCGCTATAATATAAAAACACTGTTTAATCCATGGAGGTATATATGCAAGTCCATAACAGTATTAGGTATGCAGCCGCCATCGTCGTCATGGCGGGCGTGTTTATAACCGGCGGTTGCGGGAAAAAAGCCACCGCCCCCCAGCAGATGCCGCCTCCCGAGGTCGGGGTGATTACAGTAAAGCCGCAGCATGTGGCGCTGACGACCGAGCTTCCGGGGCGCACCTCCGCGTATTATGTCGCCGAGGTTAGGCCGCAGGTCGGGGGTATCATCCTGAAGCGCCTCTTCACAGAGGGCTCGGATGTCAAGGCGGGGGCGGTCCTATACCAGATCGACCCAGCCATATACCAGGCAGCCTATGCCAGCACTAAGGCCGCACTCAGCAGGGCTGAGGCAAACGCCGTCCCGCTCCGGCTAAAGGCCGAGCGTTACGGCCAATTGGTTGAAATCAACGCGGTAAGCAAGCAGGACTCAGACGATACCTCGGCCCAGCTCAAGCAGGCGGAGGCGGACATCGAGGCAGCAAAAGCCGCGCTTGAAACGGCGCGGATCAACCTGGCCTATACAAAGATAACTGCGCCGATATCCGGACGTATCGGCCGCTCAAGCGTGACCGACGGTGCACTTGTTACCGCCAACCAGCCCGTGGCGCTCGCCACAATCCAGCAGCTTAGCACGGTGTATGTGGATGTCACCCAGTCCAGCGCCGAGCTTCTGAAGCTGAAGCAGAACCTTGCAAGCGGTCTGATGAAAAAGGGCGGGGCCGACCAGGCAAGGGTCAAGCTGGTACTGGAGGACGGCAATGCCTATCCGTTGGAGGGTACTCTGAAATTTTCGGAAGTGACCGTGGACCAGAGCACCGGTTCCATAATCCTGCGGGCGATATTTCCGAACCCGAAACAGACCCTGCTCCCGGGCATGTTCGTGCGGGCCGTTATTGAGGAAGGGGTCAACGACCGGGCGATACTAGTTCCTCAGCAGGGGGTTACCCGTACCCCTCAGGGAGACGCAATGGTAATGGTGGTGGGGGCCGAAGAGAAAGTGGAGCCTCGTACCATAAAGGTCGCCCGGACCGTTGGAGACAGCTGGCTGGTCAGCGAAGGTCTCAATACCGGCGACCGTGTCATCCTCGAAGGGATACAGAGGGCCCGGCCGGGAACACCGGTCAAGGCGGTGCCGTTCGGCGGAAAATCAGACACAAACACCGGCGCTGCTACGCAGACCACCAAAGTAAAGAAGTAAAGGAGACCCCATGCCCCGGTTTTTCATTAACAGACCCATATTCGCCTGGGTGATTGCCATCATGGTCATGCTGGCGGGCCTCCTGGCAATAAAGACTTTACCGATCTCCCAGTATCCGCCTATTGCGCCGCCACAGATCGCCATCAACGCCGTCTACCCGGGCGCCTCGGCACAGACGGTACAGGATACGGTCACCCAGGTCATCGAACAGAAGCTGAACGGGATCGACAACCTGATATACATGGCCTCCACCAGCGACTCGGCCGGGGCGGTGAGCATCACGCTGACCTTCAAGGCCGGCACAGACCCCAATATCGCCCAGGTGCAGGTACAGAACAAACTGCAACTGGCCATACCCCTCCTCCCCCAGATCGTACAGCGCTCGGGAATACAGGTAGTCAAATCCACCAGAAATTTCCTGATGATCATCGGGCTCGTGTCGGAAGACGGGTCGATGGATAGAAACGCCCTGACCGACTACATGGTCTCCAACGTCCAGGACATCATAAGCCGGGTGGATGGGGTTGGGGAACTGCTGTTGTTTGGCACACAGAACGCCATGCGCATCTGGTTGAACCCCGCCAAACTGGATAACTATCAGATGACCACCGATGACGTTGTCGCGTCGCTGCTGTCCCAGAATGTCCAGGTGTCGGCCGGCCAGTTCGGAGCCGTCCCTGCCGTAAAGGGTCAGCAGCTCAATGCTACCATCAATGCCAGGACCCTGCTCCAGACCCCGGAGCAGTTCGGCGCCATAGTGCTCCGCACCAACCCGGACGGCTCCACGGTCAAGTTGAAGGATGTGGCCGATGTCAAAATCGGTACGGAGAACTACGAGGTACAGTCGTATTACAATGGGAAACCCCTGGGCGGCATGGCAATCCGCCTGGCGGCCGGGGCCAACGCGCTGGATACCGGCAACCGGGTCAAGGCCAAGATGGATGAGCTGTCGAAATACTTCCCACATGGCATGAAGGTGGTCTATCCCTACGACACCACCCCGTTTGTCAAGATATCGATCGAAGAGGTCGTACATACACTGCTCATCGCAGTCTTCCTGGTTTTCATCATAATGTTCCTGTTCCTGCAGAACATCCGCGCCACCCTTATCCCGACTATCGCAGTCCCGGTGGTTCTGCTGGGCACCATGGGTGTACTGTCGGCCGCCGGTTTTTCCATCAACACCCTCACCATGTTCGCCCTGGTTATAGTCATCGGGCTTCTGGTCGACGACGCCATCGTCGTGGTCGAGAACGTGGAGCGTATCATGTCCGAGGAGGGGCTGTCGCCCCATGACGCCACCGTCAAATCCATGGGGCAGATCACCAGCGCCCTCTGGGGCATCGCCACCGTACTGACGGCGGTCTTTCTCCCGATGGCCTTCTTTCCCGGTTCCACCGGCATTATCTACCGCCAGTTCTCCATCACCATCATCTCCGCCATGATATTGTCGGTGCTGACGGCGATGATCCTGACCCCGGCGCTCTGCGCAACGATCCTCAAGCCGATACCCAAGGGACATAAGGCGGGCGAGTCCGGCTGGTTCAAGGGTTTCTTCCGCGTGTTCAACGCCGCATTCGAATTCAGCCGGTCGAAGTATGAGGGGATCGTCGGCCGATCATTCGGCAAGCCTGTACGCTATCTTGTGGTCTATGTCGCCATAGTTGCCGCCATGGCGTTCTTCTTTCTGCGGCTCCCGACCTCGTTCCTGCCGGATGAAGACCAGGGGTTCATTATCTGCCAGGTCCAGTTGCCGGCCGGGGCCACCCAGGAAAGGACCATCAAGGTCATACGGCAGCTGGAGCGGCATTTCCTTGAGGATGAAACAAAAACAGTGGAAGGGGTTATTACCGTGGCCGGGTTCAGCTTCGCCGGCCGAGGCCAGAACATGGGGCTTGCATTTGTCAAGCTCAAAGACTGGAGTCTGCGGAAGTCACCCGACCTGAAAGCTCCAGCCATTGCCGCGCGGGCCATGAAGGCGTTTTCACAGTACCGTGACGGGCTGGCCTTCGCGTTTTCGCCACCGGCGGTGCTTGAACTGGGCGTGGCAAACGGTTTCGACTTCGAGTTGCAGGACCGGGGCGGGCTGGGGCATGATAAGCTGATGGAGGCGCGCAACCAGCTCCTGGGGATGGCCATGAAAAATCCAAAGTTGGTGGCGGTGCGCCCCAACGGTCAGGACGACTCGCCCCAGTTCAAACTCGACATAGACGATGTGCGGGCCGGCGCCCTGGGAGTCTCCCTGCAGCAGGTCAACGAAGTCCTCTCCACCGCTTGGGGAAGTTCTTACGTCAACGACTTTATCCAGAACGGCAGGGTCAAGAAAGTCTATGTACAGTCGGAACCAAATTCCCGGATGCTGCCGGAGGATATCAACACCTGGTATGTCCGCAACAACACCGGAGATATGGTCCCATTTTCAGCCTTCGCCACTGCCCGCTGGGAGTTCGGCTCGCCACGCCTGGAGCGTTACAACGGTATACCGTCCGTAGAGGTACTGGGGCAGGCCGCACCTGGCGTGAGCACCGGCGAGGCGATGGATGAGATGGAGAAGATGGCCGCCCAACTGCCGTCCGGGACTGGTTATGAGTGGACAGGCCTTTCGTACGAGGAAAAGAACGCAGGCAAACAGGCTCCGATCCTTTACGCCATCTCGTTGCTGGTGGTGTTCCTTAGCGTGGCGGCACTCTATGAAAGCTGGACCATCCCCTTCGTCAACCTGCTGATGCTGCCGCTTGGGCTGGTGGGGGCGGTTACGGCAGTTACGCTAAGGGTGCTCCCCAACGACATCTATCTCCAGATAGGCCTTCTCACCACCGTTGGGCTTTCAACCAAGAACGCCATCCTGATAATCCAGTTCATCAAGGACCAGCTTCACCAGGGCCATGAACTGGTCGAAGCCACACTGGCGGCAGTAAAGATCAGGCTCCGCCCGGTCATCATGACCTCCCTGGCATTCTTCTTCGGCACCTTGCCGCTTGCCCTGACCCGCGGGGCGGGGGCCGGAGCACAGAACGCCATCGGGACTGCCGTCACGGGCGGGCTGCTTTCGGCCACATTCATCGACCTGATCTTTATCCCGTTCTTCTTTGTTCTTGTCTCGCGCCTGTTTGTGAAGAAGCACCGCCAGCGGCCACCTGTACAACCTGACGTAACTTCAAGTGCCCCGGAGGTGAACTGACATGAAAAACATAAAGCGCATTACAGCACTGTGTCTTCCCCTGGGAGCGGTCCTCTGGCTGGCCGGCTGCGCCACCATGGCCCCAAAATATACCCGGCCTATTGCCCCAGTCCCGACCGCATGGCCAAACGGCCCGGCCTACAAGGAGACATCAGGCAAGCCGTCCGAAAAAGCGGTGGCCGACATCCCATGGCAGGAGTTTTTTCTTGACCCGAACCTGCGCGAACTGATCGGCATGGCCCTGAACAACAACCGAGACCTGCGCGTTGCCGTACTCAATATCGAGCGTTCCCGGGCACAGTACCAGATCCAGAGGTCGGACCTGTTCCCCAAGATAGATGCCGTGGCAGACGAAAATGTTCAACGGTTGCCCAAGACGCTCTCCGGCATAGGACGAGCTGAAATAGTCCGGCAGTACAGCGTCGGTCTAGGTCTGAGCTCATATGAGCTTGACCTTTTCGGCAGGATAAGAAGCCTCAAGGACCAGGCATTGGAACAGTACCTGGCCACAGAGCAGGCCCGGCGCGCCGTCCAGATCAGCCTTGTCGCCCAGGTCGCATCGACATACCTGGACATAGCCGCCGACTGGGAGTGGCAAAGACTTGCCATGGAGACCCTGACGAACCAGCAAGCCAACTACCGACTTGTCAAAAGCCGCTTCGATGCCGGGGTGGCGTCCGCCCTCGACCTCCAGCAGGCCCAGATCAGCGTGGATGCGGCGCGTGTCGATATAGCCCGTTATATGGCAGTGGAGGCGCAGGACGAGAATGCCCTGAACCTCGTTGTCGGCTCTCCGGTGCCTGCCGGCCTTCTCCCGCAAAGTCTCAACGAGGCGCAAGCAGCGTTTAGGGATATTACTCCCGGCCTGCCGTCGGACGTGCTGCTAAACCGCCCGGATATCCTTCAGGCCGAGGACCTTCTCATGGGGGCCAATGCAAACATCGGCGCGGCCAGGGCTGCTTTCTTCCCAAGGATCACCCTAGTCTCCTCCGTCGGCGTCGGCAGCGATGACCTTGTCGGTCTCTTCAAGCCCGGCTCATTCGCCTGGAAGTTTGCCCCGCAGATATCCATTCCGATATTCAACGCCGGTAGCAACCGGGCAAACCTGAGGGCTGCGGAGGTTGACCGGGACATCGCAGTGGCCGGTTACGAGAAGGCGATCCAGACCGCCTTCCGGGAGGTGGCTGACGCCCTTGCCGACAGGGGGACGATAGACGACCTGGTGGCAGCCCGACAGTCGCTTACCGACGCCACTGCCGAGAGTTACCGCCTATCACAGGCCCGCTATGAGAAAGGGGTGGACAGCTACCTGAGTGTCCTCATCTTCCAGCGCGCACTCTATGCCGCCCAGCAGAACCTGATCGGCGCGCGCCTCTCCCGGATGACCAACTCGGTGACGCTGTACAAGGTGTTTGGCGGAGGGGGAACCTAAAAGCCCAAAGGCCGCTTACGGAAACGTAAGCGGCCTTTTTATTTTGTAATCCCGAGTTCATTAGTATCTTCCTGATAATATGCAATGCCATAATATCATTTTTTACTTTTTGTATCGGAAAGAAAATGATACATTTCATGTAAACGGGTTTTTGGAGGAGATGGATTGGAGCCTTTGAGCATACTTCTTGTGGACGACGACGCCGACATCGGTACGCTTATGAAAATGAAGCTTGCCAGGGAAGCCTCCGAGATGACGTTCCATTTTGTGGAAGGCGGCGTTCAGTGCCTGGAGTACCTCAAAGACAACAAGGTAGATTGCATATTGTCCGACTACCAGATGCCCGATATGGACGGGATGGAGCTTCTCCTTGAGCTAAGGAGCCGGGGCAATAAAATCCCGTTTATCTTTCTGACCGGCCAAGGCAACGAAGAGGTGGCAAGGGACGCCTTCAAGAACGGGGCGTACGACTACTTCACGAAAGACATAGGCTTCGCACATTTCGCCAGGATAATAAACTCTGTCGTCCAGGCGGTCAGGCACCGCCATGCGGAAAGTTCAAAGCAAATGGCGGATGAGTCCTTGCTGCTCTTCAGGAACCTTCTAGACCGCACTAGCGAGGCCATATTTGTGACCGACCCTCCGACGGGCAGGTTTTTGTTCGTCAACGACAAGGCGTGCAGCAGCCTGGGGTATGACAGGGGGAAATTGCTTACCCTCAGGGCCCGCGATATAGAAAGTAATTTTCAGGACCAGGCCTCATGGGACGCCCACGTCGACGAATTGAAAGCCAAAGGACATCTAATATTTGAAGGGAAACAAATGCGCAGTGAAGGCGCATCGTTTCCGGTCGAGGTGAACGTCACATACACGACCATTGGCGAAAAAGACTACATGGTGGCAGTGGTCCACGATATCACCAAGCGTAAGCTGTATGAGCATAACCTCCAAGAGGCCGAGGTCCGCTACCGCACAGTCTTCGACCAATCTCCCGACGGTATTTTGATCATGGACGACAAAGGTAACTTCATCGAATTCAACGAAGCGGCACATTCACAGCTTGGATATTCAAGGGAGGAATTCGCAAAACTTGGGATCGCAGATATCGACCCGGTCGAGAGTCCGGAAGAAATACAGGGCAGCCTGGACTGTTTGCTGGATAAAGGCAAGGCTGAGTTTGATGTCAGGCATATAACCAAAGACGGCGAAGTAAGAGACGTTCATGTGATCACGCAGGTGATGGTCTTATCAGGGCAGACGGTTTTTCATACAATCTGGCGCGATATCACTGAACACAAAAGGGCTGAGGAGGTATTGGCAACGAGCCT
Source organism: Nitrospirota bacterium (assembly GCA_963845245.1). GTDB lineage: Bacteria > Nitrospirota > JACRHJ01 > JACRHJ01 > JACRHJ01 > CAWJRJ01. The sequence continues at coordinate 76,471 of CAWJRJ010000011.1, read as the reverse complement.
CCGTCTGCAAAAGGCGATCCTTGACAACGTACCATTCATGGCCTGGCTTAAAGATGTGGAGGGAAGGTTTATCGCCGTAAATGAAGTATTGGCCAACGCCATCGGGCTCCGGCCGGGTGATATTATTGGAAAAACCGAGTATGATTTTTTCGACAGGGAGTTTGCCGATAAATGCGGAGAAACCGATTCGGAGACCATCAAATCCGGCAAGCGGTCGTTGTTTGAAGAGCCTCACATTACGAAAGACGGGAACACAGTGGTGATAGATACGATCAAGACACCGGTGTTCAATGACGCAGGTGTTATTATCGGCTTGACGGGCATTGCCAGGGATATAACCGAAAAGAAAGAGCTTGACCGGCAGAGGGCCGACTTTTACGCGATGGTAACCCATGACATTAAATCACCCCTTACCGCAATACTTGGTAACGTGGACATGCTAACCGAAATGCCAGAGATGCAGGGAAAGCGTGTAGCTCCCATTGTAGATTCCATCAGCAGTAGTTGCGGTAAGCTTGTGGGGCTTTTCGAGGATTTTATTGCCATCTCGCGTATCGAGGCAGGAAACCTGAATCTCCTCCCCTATCCCCACGACATTAATTCGGTGATCAAAGAGGTATTGTTGGGGCTGGGAAAGGCCGCGCAGGCAAAAGGCATAGTGATGAAGATGCACGGTCCTGAAGCCATGACCTCCCTGGTCCTCATGGACCAGAAGCTTATACACCGGGCGGTGTACAACCTGGTCCAGAACGCGGTGAACTATACCGCCGCAGGTGGTGCGGTTACTGTGGGTGTGGATAGAAGGGCATGGGACGGCAAAGACTTTATTGTGTTTTCGGTGGCGGACACCGGGCGTGGGATACCTCCGGAAGAACAGAACAAGGTGTTCGGAAAGTATTACCGCTCGTCCTCGAACAGGGATATAAAAGGTACCGGGCTCGGTCTCTTCATCGTAAAAAGCGCGGCAGAAGCTCATGGCGGCCGCGTGGAACTCGAAAGCGAGGTTGGGAAGGGGAGCACCTTCAGACTGATACTGCCAGTGAACTGATCTCTTGTAATATCAATCCTGCTGCAAGCGGCTTTTCCCTGTGTGCAGTACCCAGTACCTTCTCAAAATGAAAAAATACACAATTATCGCTATGTGGTATAATCAGTCAAAATTGCCATGTCCCAGGCTGTCAATCATCCCTGAGGCTTAAAATGAACCTGAGTTTATTGATAGTTGACGACGAGCCCGAGGTAAGCGATATAATCGCTCGAGGGTTTCGTGCAGAGTCCAGACATTTCACTATCGTCGCTGTCGAAAGCGGAGAGGAATGCCTTCAGTACCTGGACTCCCACGATGTGGACTGCATCCTTTCGGACTATCAGATGTCAGGGATGACCGGCTTGGAACTCTTGAAAGCTATCAGGTCGCAGGGAAACGACATCCCTTTTATATTCATGACGGCGCAGGGCAGCGAGGAGGTGGCTAGCGAGGCCTTCAAGAACGGTGCCTGTGACTATTTTACCAAGGATGCGGGTTTCTCCCATTTTGCAAGGATAATAAATACAGTCGAACAGTCAGTGAGAAAGAACAGGGCCGAGCGTTCGAAGTCGTTCGCCGAGGCGGCCCTTCAGGAGAGTGAAGAAAGGTTCCGGATTTTGTTCGAATCCGCGGAAGACGGCATATTCCTCACGGAGGGGCCTGTCTTTGTGGACTGCAATTCGAGGGGCGTGGAGATGTATGGCTATGAAGGAAAAAGTGACATAATAGGCCATCCACCCACGGAGTTTGCGCCTCCCTTCCAGCCGGACGGCGAAAGCTCGGAAGAGAAGGCGCTTAGGCACATTAAGGCAGCCTTGAACGGCGTGCCGCAAAAATTCTACTGGAGACCGAAGCGTAAGGACGGGACCCCTTTTGATGTGGAAGTGTCGCTGAACAGGCTCGACCTGAAAGACAAGACTTATGTTCAGGCTATAGTTAGAGACTTAACCGAGCGCAAAAAAGCTGAGGAGGCCCTGCGCAAAAGCGAGGCAAGGCTTGCAGAGGGCGAGCTTATAGCCAAATTCGGAAGCTGGGAGTGGCTGATCGAAAGTGACGAGGTCTATTGGTCCGCAGGCCTTTATAACATTTTCGGCGTTTTGCCCAACGAATTCGGGGGCACCTATAAATCCTTCCTTGATTTTATACACCCTGAAGACAAAGAGCGCGTTGCTACACTCGTCGCAGAGGCCAAAAAGGGAGAACGGCCGCTCGAATTCGAGGCGCGTATAATCAAAAGGGACGGCTCCGTCAGGACGATATTCGGATACGGGAAGTTGAAGCCGGGTGAAGGAGGCAAGCCATTCAGGATACTGGGTACGGTACAGGATATCACAGAACGGAAGGCTCTGGAAAGTCAAAAAGAAGGTTTGCTCGAGATGCTAAGGCATGATATGAAGACGCCGCTAAATGTAATAACCGGCAATGCCGAGCTGGTCCTGTCGGAAGGCAAAGGCACGCTGGGCCATGATATCGTTGCCATGATCGGCTTCATCTATGCCGGCGCAAAAAAACTGAGCAAGATGCTCGACGACCAGTTGATCATATCCAATATCGAATCTGGCGGCGCAAAACCTGACAGGGAAAAAGCCGATATTACAGAGCTGCTTGGGGATGCATCGCTCGGTATCTCTCAACTGGCTAAAAGCAAAGGTTTGACGTTCGACCTGGAATTGCCTGACGGACTGCCTCACGTTGGCGTCGACAGGCTGCACGTGCTCAGCGCGGTGACCAACCTGCTGCAAAACGCCGTTAATTACACTCCTTCCGGTAACTCCATAAAGCTGTCGGCGGGGACTTGCGCGCGCGGGGGAGAGGACTGCGTGCTTATCTGCGTGACAGACGAAGGCGGTGGTATACCTGCCGATGAGCAGGAAAAGGTTTTTGAAAAATATTACCGCTCCAAAACCGTCAAAGGCGTAAAAGGCTGCGGGCTAGGCCTGGCTATCGTGAAGGCCGTGGCCGAGGAACACGGAGGTCAGGTTGAACTCGAAAGCGAAGTAGGGAAGGGTAGCAAATTCAAGCTCTACCTGCCACTTGAGCCTCAAATCCGCACTATCCCAAAATGGTAATGGCTGCCCTTGTCTGGTTGCCGCCCTCAAATTATTAAAGCATCCCAGCTCCGTATATTGTATACTTTTATATATAGCCCAATACGATAACCGGGTAATTATTTAAACCTAAAGGTACGAAAATGCGCAAAAAATCCCAACCAGAAAGCGTAAAAATAAAAGAGACCCTGTCTGCCTCAAAAGATGATATGAAGGTGGCCCAGCCAGCCCAATCTTCAAAGAAACCGCTTCTAGACCGCACGGATTATATCATTATGGCTGTGATGACGGCCGTATATCTGGTCGTCGCGCTGGTCAACCTCGGACGGCTGGACGTCCCGAAGACCGGATGGAAACCTGTCAAGGCGGGCGAGAGTTTCGTAGTCAAGCTTGACCGGCCCAGGGTCATATCGCGTGTATATTATTACGCAGGCCTTGGAGACGGAAGGGAGGCGTCCGGAAGGTACAGGCTCGATTTCATGGATGGGGTCGGCAACTACTACCCACTTGCGGTGATAGACAAGAAAGAAATATTCACTTGGAAGTACCTGAGCACTCCGCCTGTATTGACGGACCGGATAAAGCTGACAGTGGAGGCGCCGGGAGGCACGTTGAACGAGCTTGCGTTTGTCGAGCGTGACAGCAAGGCGCCCATAACAGGGTTTTTGGTTACCGCCAATAACACCGACCCAGGGGACGAGGGCAAGGTGACCAACCTGTTCGACGAACAGAATAGTTTCGAATACAGGCCTTCTTACCTTTCTGACATGATATTTGACGAGATCTACCACGCCAGGACAGCCTATGAGCACATACACCGCATCGAACCGTTCGAGACGGTCCACCCTCCCCTCGGCAAGGACCTGATAGCCCTCGGAATACTCGTATTCGGTATGGTACCGTTCGGCTGGCGCATAGTCGGGACGTTCTTTGGAGTAATGTTGCTTCCCGCCATGTACATATTCGGGAAAAGGTTGTTCGGCGACAGGTTCTATGCATTTGCGGCCGCGTTCCTCATGATGTTCGACTTCATGCATTTTACGCTGACCAGGATAGCCACCGTCGACAGTTACGTGACGTTCTTCTCGCTCCTGATGTTCTATTTTATGTATGATTACTTTTCGGTCAGGTCTTACCAGACAGGTTACAAGGAATCGCTGAAGCCGCTGTTTCTTAGCGGGTTGTTCTTCGGCCTCGGAGCAGCGACCAAATGGAATGCGGTATACGGCGTCCCGGGCCTTGCCTTGCTCTTTTTCCTTGCCAAATACGGCGAATACAAGGACTACCGGAGCCTGATGGAGAAGGGCAGCCATGCGCCCTGGCTTAATGACTTTGTATCCAAATACCTGTTCGGGACGCTCTTTTACTGCGTACTCTTTTTCGTGGCTATCCCGGTCGTCATTTATATCATCTCGTACATCCCCTTCATGCTGGTGCCGGGACCCGGCCATGGGCTGACAGATATCCCAAGCCTGATGGAGAACATGTACCACTACCACAAGACCCTTGTGGCGACCCACCCGTTCCAGTCCAGCTGGTGGCAATGGCCATTGATGGTGAAACCCGTATGGTTTTATATGGGTTCTGATATGCCGGCCGGCATGGCGTCCACTATAGCAACGTTCGGGAACCCCGCCATCTGGTGGGTAGGGATACCGGCGGTAGTTTTCGCAGCCGGGATCGCGGCTGAAAGGCGCGACAGGAATATGCTGGCCGTCTTTATTGCCTTGGTATCGCTCTATCTTCCGTGGGTCCTGGTGTCGAGGATAGCCTTCATCTATCATTTTTTCCCGGTACTGCCGTTCGTGATACTCTCCATCGTCTACGTGCTGAAAAGCATGGCCGAGAAATACAGGGGATGGCGCTATATAGCGTATATTTATCTGGCGGCTGTTGCGGTTTTGTTCGTGGTATTCTATCCAGCACTTTCAGGGATGGAGGTTAGCCAGGGGTACATAGAGCACCTGAAGTGGCTCAAGAGCTGGTATTTCTAGAGCGTGCCTCGTTATTTATTGTAACCGCCCCTGAGCTGGCGAAGCTTTATTTTGATGAGTTCCTTGACCATATCTACCGACTCGTGGATATATCGCCCCAGTTCTCCTTTTTTACCCTTGGTGTCGCTTTCATCGCGGTTGAACCAGTCCACGTCCACTTCCTTTATACGGTACCCGGCCCGTTCAAATAAATACAGGAGTTCGACGTCGTATGCCGTGACCTTCCAGCCCGTAGGCCTTTCGGCAACTTCAAAAAACTGGAGGCGAGGGAATATTTCCAGCGCCGCCTGACGTCTGGCAGACTTGAAGCCGCACTGTGTATCGTGGATATTATGAAGAAGGAACAGGCGGCGAAAGTTGAGGAACACGAAGCTTCCTGCCTTTCTCAGAAAGGAATATCCGCTGCGTACGCTGCCCCGTGAACCTATTACTATATCGAAACCCCGTTCATACCATGGGAGCAGTCTGCCGAGTTCATTGATAGGCGTTGACTGGTCCATATCTATAAACAGCACTATTTCCCCTTTTGCCTTCTCGATCCCGGCCCAGACCGCCGCAGGTTTCCCGCCGTGGGGGATATCAAAAAGGGAAAATGCTGGCTTGTCTGAGATAAACTGCCCGATTAAATATTTGCTGTTGTCCGTTGACTCGTCATTGACGATAATGACTTCCCAGGGGTACGCCTGTTTTGCGAGATACTGGCGGACCTCCTCCAACACCCCCTTTTTCAGGTTTTTTTCTTCGTTGTAGCAAGGGATGATAACGGAAACAAAAGGTATTTGATCATTGCTCGGCATAAACAGTATTATCCCCAGGGCCTCATTGTAAGTTCGCCTTTAGTAATTGTACCAGTTACAGGGCCAGAGTCAATTTACTTATTCGCATTGGTTAATCTGTTGAAAACAACAGAATTATCAGACCGGCTTCATAATCAGGTTTTCATAGACTAAAGAAAGTTTAGGTGATAGTATTTAATATTGTAACGACTTGGGAGCCGGCACCCCTGAGAGACAGATTTCAGGAGCAGGCATAATAGGGGGGGCATGTCTATAAGGACAAAGCTCATAACAATTTTCCTGGCAATTATCATCTCAACGATGATCGTTGCCGCCCTTTTCTTTTTGAACACCAAGGAATCGCTTAAGAAGTTGAGGGTTGAAGAAGTAACGAATATAGCCGCCCTGAAACACGACAAAATCGATACGTTCATCACCGAACGGGAAATAGATATAAAATCCTTTCAGCACTTCTTCATGGTCAAAAAGTATCTGCCGGTAATCAGTAAACACTTCAACGCCAAGACCTCACCCTGCCTACATCGACGCCAAAAAGCTGTTGGATGCACGACTGAAACCCTTCCATGACCTTGGGTATACCGACGTCATCCTTACCGACCAGGAAGGGAAGATCGTCTATGCGACAAATGAAGCCCATCAGGCAAAACACCTCGGAAGACCCTTGTCAGAACTTGAAAGGGATGCCTTTGAAGACGGAAGAAAGGGGATCTATTTCAGCGATATCTTCAAAAACGAAGTACGATTACAACAATGCCAGCATGATTATAGCGGCACCACTACACGATTTTGACGGGAAGTTTATAGGAGTAGTAGCCTTAGACAAGAAGATGGATGAATTCTATGATTCCATCCAGGACGCAGCCGGCCTTGGCAAGACGGGCGAGACGACTTATCTGCAAGAAAATGGGCAATGAGATAAGGATATTAAACCCGCTCAGCCATGATCAGGATGCGGCACTGAATAGGAAGATCGTTATCGGCTCGGATGTTGCCCTGCCGCTCCAGATGGCTGCCCAAGGCAAGAGCGGCGCAGGGATCACGGTTGATTACCGTGGCAGGGAGGTGGTTGCAGCATGGAGATACCTACCCTTGCTTGACTGGGGGCTGGTGGTAAAAATAGACGCATCCGAGGCATTTCTGCCGGTGCGCCGACTGGAACGCCTTGCCATTTTACTGACGGCAATAATCATTGCCATTGGGGCCATCGCTGTCTTTGTTACCTCCAGATATATTACGAAACCAATAATAGAGCTTCGTAAGGGGACTGAAATAATCGGCTCCGGCAACCTTGGCTATAAGGTCGGCACCTCCGCCAGTGACGAGATCGGCCAGCTTTCAAGGGCGTTCGACCGTATGACCAGACAGCCTTAAGAATATCACCGCGTCTCGTGACGAACTGCGCGACAGCGAGAACAGGCTTAAATCCATAATAGACAACATCCCTGATATAGCGTGGTTAAAGGACGTAGATGGCAGATATGAGGCCGTAAATGAATCATTTGGCAAGACATGCGGCTTAAGTCCCGAGGACATAATCGGAAAAACCGACCTTCATCTATGGTCAACCGAATTGGCCCAGAAATACATGGCGGATGACCAGGAAACCATACGTTCCGGCAGGCAGAAGGTGGTTGAAGAGCAGATAGTCGGGAGGGATGGAAACGGAATATTTGCGGAGACTATAAAGTCCCCGATATACAACGACAAAGGCGAACTGTTGGGTACCGTGGGCATTGCGCGCGACATCAGGGAAAGGAAAAAACTCGAACAGAAGAAAGCCGACTTCTATGCCATGGTGACGCACGACATAAAATCGCCCCTGGCCGCCATGCTGGGTTATTCCGAGCTGATACTGGAAGACCCTTCCGGAAAACTGGACCCTGATACAAAGGAGATGGTCCGCGCGATCGTTAAAAGCGGCGGAAAGCTTAACCGGATGATCGAGGACTTCCTGGCTATTTCAAAAATGGATGCCGGCGAGTTGTCCGTTCACCCCGTCCCGTTCGACATAACCCAGATATTAAAGGATATCTGTACGGGGCTGGAAAACGACGTCCGGAAGAAAGGGCTTGATCTGCGAGTGCAGATTCCAGACGGCGTAACGGCAAATATCCTGGTAGACCCGAAGTTAATCCAGAGAGCAGTCAACAACCTGATACAAAATGCGTTCAATTATACTCCACCGGGAGGGACAATTACAGTTGGGCTGGACAGGATAGCCATAAACAATGAAGATGCTGTCGTGATATCCGTTGCGGATACCGGGCCTGGTATAGAAAAGGAAGAGCAGGAGATGGTATTTGAGAAATACTACCGCTCTCCGAGGACCGCCGGTATCAGCGGTACCGGCCTTGGCCTTGCCATCGTGAAGGCTGTGGCCGAGGCGCACGGGGGAAGGGTCGAGCTGGAGAGCGAAGTCGGCAAGGGCAGCACCTTCAGGCTTGTCCTGCCCGTTAGAATTATGCCTGTATAACTTATCAACGCTTTGGAAACTAAAAATAATGGCCACTTACGTTAGCGTAAGTGGCCATTATTGTGGGTCTCCCGGGCATCTTTTAAGTTTGGTATACTATCCTGTATGGATAGGACTCGCCGGTATATCCTATTTTCTCTGTGTACCATCCTGGTCTCGTGCTGCCTTGGCGCGTGCATGCAGGAGCCGCGCCCGCCAGTCAAAGTCGGCACCAACGTCTGGCCAGGTTACGAGCCTTTTTACCTCTCCAGGCAACTGGGATATTATGACAACAGCCGAGTCAGGCTTGTGGAGTATAAGTCCGCCACCGAGGTCATCCGTGCCTTCCAGAACGGGGCTATCGCCGCCGCAGCGCTCACCCTGGACGAGGCCCTCCTGCTGTCACAGTACACTCAAGACCTTAGTATGATATTGGTAATCGATTACTCAAATGGGGCCGACGTAGTTTTGGGGAAGCCATACATCCAAAACCTTCGGGACCTGAAGCGCAAGCGGGTTGGGGTTGAGAACACGGCACTTGGGTCCTTCATGCTGACCCGTGCCCTGCAATCTGCGGGCATGTCTCCGGCGGACGTGGTGGTCGTGCCGATAGACGTGTCAGGGCATGTTGAGGCGTTCAATGCCGGCAAGGTCGATGCAGTGGTCACCTTCGAGCCTGTGCGCACCGAGCTCCTCGGGTCAGGCGCAAGGCTGTTGTTTGACAGCTCCCGGATACCGGGCGAAGTCATAGACGTCCTCGTTGTACGCCGCTCGGTTCTGGAAAAACGTCCGGGCGATATAAAATACATCCTGGACGGGTGGTTCCTTGCCCTCGATTATATTGATAAAGACCCCCGCGACGCGGCACGGCGGATGAGCGACAGGCTGGGTCTGAGCGCCGACCAGACCCTTGAAAGCTACAAGGGGCTTTACCTTCTAAAATTGAAGGACAATCAGGAGGCCTTCAGCGGAGGCGGAAGGAGGCTTGTCGCCACTGCCGACAAGACGGCAAAGGTCATGCTGGACAACGGCCTCATACAGAAGCCCGTCGATGGAGGCTACTTTATTGACGGCAGGTTCATGGGAGGAACGCGGCCATGAAATGGCTTCCGGCACTGCTATACAGGTTCAGGCTGAGGACCGCTATCCCCGTGGCAATCGTCCTTTTTGCTGCCGCAGTCGCGGTATTCATCTTCCAATATACTAAAATCACGGGCGACAGGGATGTCGAAGAAGAGGTATCTGCCGAGCTGGTCCAGGATATGACAGCGCTTCAAGGAACACTGAACAGGCTCCTTGCGCAAAACGACACGACCAGTGCCGAAAACGAGCTTCTTAACAGAGGAGCGGAAACCAACTTCAAATCGGCAATGCTGATTGACGAGCAGGGCAGTGTAGTCACCTCTACGCATATCGCTGAGGCAGGCAGGAGCTGGCAGGAGGCTGCACCGTACCTGGACCAGTCCATGATGGCGAATGCCAGGAAAACGATGTCCGGCGTGGTGCGGATTTCCGACGACAGAAGATACGTCAGCGGCTATTTTCCCGTGGCCTTTGGATTAAAGGCGGGCGAACTACGTCCTTCTCGCATCGGCATCCTGTACGCGCACTATGACCTTGGTCTCCAGAAGGCCCTGAGGCACAGCAGGGCATACCACCGGATGATCATCATGTTGCTGTCCATGGGCGGGTTTGCGGTCCTGCTGTGGATGTTCTTTTATTTCAGCCTTTCAAGGCGTGTAACAAGCCTGATAAAGAGCGCGGAACAGCTCGCGTCTGGCCAATTGGACGTACGTACCGGCTTTCATGGCAAAGATGAGATTGCGACCCTGGGTCAGACTTTTGACAGGATGGCGGAGCAGGTCTCTTACTCAGATGGCAAGATCAGAGACCTCAACCGCGTTTACCGTGTCCTTAGCAATGTCAACCAACTCATAATCAGGGTGCCGGACCAACAGAATCTTTTTGACAGTATATGCAGGATAGCCGTGGAGGATGGAGGTTTTGCAAAGGCTTGGGTTGGCCTCATCCATAAAGACACGCACTTGGTCAACCCAGTGGCGGTTTACGGGAGAGATGACGGCTTTCTCGATGCCGTCCTGAAACATGCCCCTGAGGGCTTAGGCCCTATGCGCGAAGCCGTTATGGCCGGCAGCCACTTCGTATGCGGCGACCTGGCCGATGAGTCCTGCGTCATACCCTGGCGGGATGAAGCACTAAAGCGTGGCTACCTCTCCACTGCTATATTTCCCATCAAACCCAGGGATGCCAGTGTGGCAATAGTAGTCTTCCACTCAGACAGCCCGGCTTTCTTCGACGACGAAGAGGTACGGCTTTTGGATGAACTTGCAGCTGACACTTCCTTCTCGTTATGGACTATAGAGCAGGAAAAAATACGCAAGCAGGCAGAGGAAGCGGTACAGAAGAGTGAAGCAAACCTCAAAAGAGCGCAGGAAGTTGCCCATGTCGGCAGCTGGTATCTTGATGTAGTAAAAAATTTATTGACATGGTCCGATGAGGCATACCGTATCTTCGGGATTCCGGCAGGTACGCCCTTGACGTACGAAATTTTCCTTTCCGATGTGCATCCGGACGACAGGGCATACGTCAATAATGCCTGGGCGGCTGCGCTTGAGCGGAAGCCGTATGATATCGAGCACCGGATAGTTGTAGAAGGCGAGACAAAGTGGGTCAAAGAAATCGCGAAAGTGGAATTCGACGAAAACGGCAATGCGTTGACAGGGATCGGCACCGTCCAGGATATCACTGAACGTAAGGCTGCCGAGGAGAAAATCAGGGACCTCAACCGCGTTTACCGCGTTCTTAGCAATGTTAACCAACTCATAATCAGGGTGCCGGACCAACAGAATCTTTTTGACAGTATATGCAGGATAGCCGTGGAGGATGGAGGTTTTGCAAAGGCCTGGGTAGGCCTCATTGACGAAGTGACTCGTTCTGCGAGGCCTGTGGCGGTCTGCGGACGAAACGATGGCTTTCCTGATGCCGTCCTGAAACATGCCCCTGAGGGCTTAGGCCCTATGCACGAAGCCATTATGGCCGGCAGCCACTTCGTATGTGGCGACCTGGCCGATGAGTCCTGTGTCATACCCTGGAGGGATGAGGCACTAAAGCGCGGCTACCGCTCCACCGCGATATTTCCCATCAAACCCAAGGATGCCAGTGTGGCAATAATAGCCTTCCACTCCGACATCCCGGCTTTTTTCGACGACGAAGAGGTACGGCTCCTGGACGAACTTGCAGCGGATACGTCCTTCTCGTTATGGACTATGGAGCAGGAAAAACTCCGCAAGCAGGCAGAAGAGAAGGTACAACAGTCCGAGCAGAAATTCAGGACCATCTTCGATGAGGCAACCGACGGGATCATCCTCGTGGACCTGGATAGCGGGGTTTTTCACGATGGCAACAAAACCGTCTGTGATATGCTCGGTTACAGCCTCGGTGAGATCAAGACACTTGGAGTGAGTGATATTCATCCAGAAGAAGACCTGCCGTATGTAATGGAGCAGTTTGAGCGGCAGATGAGGAGAGAGGTCTCGCTCGCCCAAGACCTCCCGGTGAAAAGGAAGGACGGAACCGTCTTTTACGCCGACATCAACTCCACCCCCATGGTATTGGACGGGAAGACATATATGATGGGGATATTCAGAGACATCACTGAGCGCAAGCAGGCCGATGAGGCGCTGAAAAGGGAACAGGTATTAACCAAAGCACTGTTCGACAGCGTCCCTGGTATGCTCTATCTCTACGACGATGAGGGAAATTTGATCCGCTGGAACAAGCAGCATGAAACGCTTACGGGGTACTCCGCCGAGGAGCTGGGAAAGATGCACCTCCTCGATTGGTACCGTGGGAGCGAAGAGGACATCGAAGTGATTACCCGCGGTGTCGAGCGTTGCTTTGCTGAAGGGTACGCGGAAGCCGACGGTAATCTGCAGATGAAGAGCGGCGCAAAGGTATTGCACCATTTCACCGCGGTCCGTCTTGATATCGGCGGCAAGGCGTATTTTGCCGGCATCGGCATAGACATCTCCGCGCGCAAGCTGGCCGAAGACGCCCTTAGGGCCAGCCAGAATTTTCTGGAGACCATCATAAACACAGAGCCGGAGTGCGTCAAGTTGCTTTCTGCCGATGGCAGGCTGATCATGATGAACCAGGCTGGGCTGGACATGATAGATGCAGATTCCCTGGATCAGGTGAAGGGGAAGTCGGTCTTTGGTTTGATTGCTCCCGAGCACCGCGAGGCCTTCAAGGCGCTTGGAGAAAAGGTTTGTCAGGGTGGGTCCGGGACGCTGGAATTTGATATGATAGGCTTCAAGGGAAGACGCCTCCGGCTGGAGACCCATGCCGTACCGCTTCGCAACGAAAAAGATGAAATAATCGCTCTGCTTGGCGTTACCAGGGACATCACAGAACGCAAACGGTCAGAGGATGAGTTAAGACGGCTTTCTCAGAAAAACGAGCTTATCCTGAACTCGGCCGGTGACGGGATTTACGGAGTGGACGTGAAGGGGGCGATAACGTTCATAAACCCGGCAGCGGCAAAAATGCTGGGGTGGGAGACAAGAGAGCTTATCGGCAGACAAACGCACCAGACCTGGCACTCCATACGGCCAGATGGGTCCGCATATCCCACGGACGAATGTCCGGTCATGAACGCGTTGAACAGAGGCAGTATCCAGCAGACGACTGAAGAGGTGTTTTTCAGAAAGGACGGGTCGAGCCTTCCGGTGGAATACACCAGCACGCCGATGTGGGAAGACAGTAAACTTGTCGGAGCTGTTGTCACTTTCAAGGATATCACCGAACGCAAGCAGGCCGTGGAAGCGCTCAAAAACGAAGTCGCGGTCACAGGCGCTCTGCTGGAAGCCGCCAACATAACAAGTAGAAACATTGTTTGGGAGGATGTGACAGGCAACATCGCCGGGCTGGTGAACGAACTAACTGCCGGCCAAGGCGTTATGATATTTCAGATAATCAGCGACGGGATACTCTCGCCCCTCAGTTCCGCGGGCATGCCTGCCGACAGCATAAAGTATTTCTACACCTTGAGGGCAAGGGTAGAGGACATAAGCGCATTCAACGATGTAGTTACCTCTAAGGCTACCTTGCTCCTGGAAAGGGACGAGCTCAAAGAGTTTGGGTTGGCCGGCTATGCCGAGAACCCTGGGCCTGAGTGACCTGTTGTTGACCCCAGTAATCACAAGGGGCGAGGTTATAGCCGTCCTTTGCGTCAACTTTGACCGGCTGCCGTCCGACTCGCGTGTGGCTAAAGATTATCGAAGGCATCGCCAGGACAGCTGGGCGTTTCCTACGACAACAGCCACCTTTATATGGAAACTCAAAACAAGAGTATAGAGCTGGCAAGGTCGCTCGAGACCTTGAAGGTACTTTCCGAGATAGACAAGAGGATACTATCAACACTCGACCGTGACGAGATGATGGGCGGAGCCATCTCCCAGATACGCAGGGTTGCCCCTGCCGACGTTGCGAGCGTCATCTTGCTTGACGAGGAAGCCGCTATCCTGCGGTTCTGCTACGGCTGGTGCCTGAACATTAAAATAGGCGATGTAATCACTTATGACCAATGTCCTGGTTATCAGACACTCAATACCGGTAAGACTCTGGCCCGCAAAAACCTGACGGAGGAAACCGTTCTGACCGAAATGGACAAGACCCTGCTTGAAGGCGGCATAAAGTCGGATGTATTCATACCGATTATCGCAAAGGGCAAAGGCGTAGGCCTGCTTCATCTAGGCAGCTACCGCGTTGCAGGCTTTACCTTCGAAGACATCAGGACCATTGAGAACCTAGCCAACCAGCTTGGCATAGCGCTTGAGAACTCGCGCCTGCTCTCAGACCTGGAGGAGATGTTCATAAGCGTCGTCACAGCCCTGGCATCGGCAATAGATGCCAAGAGCCCATGGACGAAAGGCCACTCTGAGCGAGTCACAAGGTACGCGTTGATGTTGGCCGAGAGGATGGGGCTAAGCCATCAGGAGACTGGAAGAGCTGAGACTCGCCGGTCTACTCCACGACGTCGGAAAGATTGGGACATACGACGTTATCCTGGACAAGCAGGCGACGCTTACCGGAAACGAGTTCGCGCTGGTGAAAAAACACCCGGAGGCAGGCGCAAACATACTGAGACCGATAAGGCAGTTCAAGGGGATAATCCCGATTATCCTGCACCATCATGAGCGTTGGGACGGCGGCGGCTACCCCGCGGGACTTAAAGGTGAGGAGATCCCGTTGCTCGCCAGGATACTCTGCGTTGCAGACTCCTTCGATTCAATGACAGCCGACAGGCCGTACAGGCCTTCGGCCGGAATTGACTACGCCGCCGAAGAATTCAGGCGTTGCTCAGGGGCACAGTTCGATCCGAAGGTGGCGGAAGCCTTCCTCGATATACTGGCAGAAATGGAGGAAGCGGCCTGACCCAAAGGGTGCTGCCAGTAGAGTCTCAAAGCCGCGCCGCCTGCCGAATATACTTTACAACCATAAAGGTATAAATTAGAATCAATCCTGTCGACGTGTATGACATGGCTATCTGGACGTAATTAGTCCCCGATCCGGGAGTTGAATTATGGGCCTGAGTTTGCTGATTGTCGACGCCTCCGCCGAGATAAACAATTTTATTGCGCGCCGGATACATGAAGAATCCCCCCTAGTTTTGATTGCCGTGGTTGAGAGCGGCAAGGACTGCCTTGAATACATCAGGTCTCACCATTTATACTGCATCCTTTCGATTACCAGTGGAGTCAAATATGGCTGGCGCACCTAATGAAAGCAGAGAATATCTGCAAACTATTATAGATACCGCACCTGTGTGCATCAAACTAATAAGCGTCGAAGGTATCGTGCTTACGATGAACCAGGCGGGGCTTACTATGATAGAGGCGGACTCTATCGATCAGGTGAAGGGGAGATCGGTCTTTGGTTTGGTTGCCCCGGAGTATCATGAGAGTTTTAAAGCGTTCGGGGAAAAGATTTCCAAAGGAGGCACCGGGTCGTTTGAATTTGAGATGGTAAGCCTGAAAGGAAGACGCCTTTGGCTGGAAACCCGTGCCGTACCGCTTCGTAATGAAAGAGATGAAATAATAGCGTTGAACTGTATAACCCATGATATCAGAGAACGTAAACAAGCGGAGGAGGCTCTTCAGGATAGTGAAGAGCGTTTTCGTACCCTTTTCGAATCTGCAGACGACGGGATATTTCTGGTCGACGGCCCCGTCTTCGTCGATTGTAACTCAAGGGGCGTGGAAATGTACGGTTTTGATGACAAAAGCGAAATCATAGGTCATTCTTATCTAGATTTCGCGCCATCATCCCAGCCGGACGGCGAAAGCTCGGAAGAAATGGCTCTAAGAGTAATACCCGCTGTTTTGAACGGCTCACCCCAAAAGTTCAATTGGACGTCACTTCATAGAGACGGTACTCCTTTCGACTCAGAACTTTCGCTGAACCGCATCAATCTAAAAGGGAAAACGTATATACAGGCAATAGTGAGGGATATAACCGCGCGCAAACAGTCCGAGGAGGCCTTACAGACCAAGAACGTCCTTTTATCCGCCCAGCAGGAGGCGACTCTTGATGGGATACTTATGGTGGACCCGGACGGCAAAATCATATCGTACAACAAGCGGTTCATAGAAATCTGGAATATCCCGATTCCGCAGGAGGTTGAAGATACAAGGTCAGACGAGCTTGCCCTCAAATCGGTCTTGCGTTACCTGGAAAAACCGGATGAATTCTTAGAAAGAGTGAACTATCTCTACGAACATCGCACAGAGACATGCAGAGACGAGATCCAGCTTAAAGATGGCAGGACACTAGACCGCTATACATCGCCGATGTTTGGAGCCGACGGAAGGTATTATGGCAGGGTATGGTATTTCCGGGACATAACGGAAAAGAAAAACCTGGAACGCCAACGTGCCGACTTTTACGCGATGGTGACACATGACCTGAAGTCGCCCCTTACCGCCATACTCGGGTACTCCTCGCTTATCGTCAAGGCTGCAAAAGACAAGGCGGATAATGACATTGAGGAAATGGCGAAAGCAACGGCCCGCAGCGGAGTGAAGCTCATGAGGCTTGCGGACGACTTCCTTGCGGCGGGGATGGAGCCCGGCTGCATCCTGATCAAGCTGGAGCCTGTTGACGTGGCAGTCATGCTGACAGAGGTTTATGACGATTTTATGCCGTTGGCGAGGCAGACGGGTATAGTGTTCAAGGCGGATATATCTGACCAAATACCAGTGACTTTGCTTGACAAAAAACATATGGAGAGGGCAGTCGGCAACCTGCTGCAGAACGCACTCAATTACACGCCGGAAGGCGGGAACGTAACGCTTAAAGCGGAGGCGATATCGGGTGGGCCAGGCAAACAAGTCATTGTATCCGTATCGGATACTGGCCCAGGGGTTGCGCCGGAAGAGCGTGGGAAGATATTTGATAAATACTATCGCTCCAATAAGACTGCCGGCATCAAGGGCACCGGGCTTGGCCTTGCTATCGTAAAGGCGGTGGCTGAAGCACACGGAGGTAGAGTTGAACTTGAAAGCGAGCAGGGTAAGGGGAGCACCTTCAGGTTATTGATACCTGTTGACCAGTCCAGATAAGTGAGGAGTCCGTATTACCGTCCTGCCAAACCAGCTATCTCGCGCTAAAACCTCCTTTCGGAAGCCTGTTCCTTAACAAGGCGTAACAAGGAACCCGGCGGCGAATTTATTGTTTGCTATTATGCTGGTAGTCGATATAAAATAGTCCTCGTATGCCGAAAAAATCTTCGATTCACCAAGCCTCTAACTTTAACGAAAGAACCAAAGCAATGTCAAGCAAGAAACTTTCCATAACAGCCGCCATATGTATAAGCCTGGCCACTTTTCCACTGTTCTTTGTTTCACCCGCCTTGGGAGACGGGACGGAACAGCCTGTACCAATCGAGGCGAAAAGCCCGCCCGACGCCCTCAAAAAGGCAATTGACGATGCGATACTAAAGGTCAAGCCTGCGCTGGTCCGGATATTCGTCGTCGCATCGAGGTACGAGAACGGCCGTGAACTGAAATACGAGGCGTCCGGCAGCGGTGCCATAATAACAAAGGACGGCTACGTGATAACAAACCACCACGTAGCAGGGCGGGCCAGGCAGATAGTCTGCACCTTGTCCGATAAGGAAGAGGTAGCGGCAGACCTGATAGGCACAGACCCGCTTGCGGATATAGCGGTCATCAAGTTGCGGCCTGATGAAAAAAAGGAGTTCCCCTTTGCGGAGTTCGGCGATTCCTCCATTCTTCGGGTAGGAGACCGGGTGCTGGCAATGGGAAGCCCTCTGGCTCTTTCCCAGTCAGTGACCATGGGCATAGTCAGCAACACCGAAGTCGTATTTCCAGAGTTTTTGCCTGAGAGGAGCCGATTGATCCTTGAAGGTGAAAACGTCGGGTCCATCGTTCGTTGGATAGGGCACGACGCGCAGATATTCGGCGGCAATTCCGGTGGCCCGCTGGTCAACCTAAGAGGCGAAATAGTGGGGATCAACGAGATAAGCATCGGGATAAGCGGCGCCATCCCCGGCAACCAGGCAAAGGACGTAGCGGAGAAACTTATAAAGTTCGGGAAGGTGAGCCGGAGTTGGTTCGGTCTCGACATCCAGCCGCTCCTGAGGCATGTGGACCACAAAAAGGGGGCCCTTGTAAGCGGGGTCATGAAGGGCGGCCCGGCTGAGAAGGCCGGTTTTATGCCGGGCGACATACTCGTTAAAATAGCTGGTAAAGATGTGGACGTCAGTTTTCCGGAAGAGATACCCATCGTCAACCAGATGATGATGGACATCCCGGTGGGCAGCACGGTTGATGCTGTTGTGCAGCGTGATGATAAAGAGATCGTCCTGAGTGTTACCTCACAGGAAAGAGAATATGTCATGCCGAAGAACGCGGAACTCTTTCAATGGGGGATGACCGCGCGTAACCTGTCCCTGATGGATTCGAAAGAAATGAAACGGGACAACAGGGACGGGGTAATGGTGACGAGTGTAAGGCCGGGCGGGCCGTGCAGGGAGGGAGAGCCCAAGATTGCTGCCGGCGACGTTATCGTCTTGGTTAACGGCGTTACCGTAAAGAACATGGAAGAACTCCAGAAGCTGAGTAGCGAAATCACCAAAGACAAAGACGCGTCGGTGCCGGTCCTGGTGACGTTTGACAGGGAAAAAGAACGTGTCCTGACAGTCGTCAAGCTTCGCAACAAGGAAGAATCACAGGAGCAGGGGATAGACGCGCGCAAGGCGTGGCTGCCGGTCGCGACCCAGGTGGTCACGAAGGAGATTGCAGAAAACCTTGGCGTCCCCGGGCTTCGCGGTATGAGGATAACCAGGGTTTACCCTGGTTGCAGCGCCGAAAAGGCCGGGCTCAAGGTTGGCGACGTCATCACAGGCTTAAACGGAGAGGCCGTCAGCCCGTCCTCGCCTGAAGACGGCGACCTCCTGGACGAGATGGTGCACAGGTACGCCATCGGGACAAAGGTTGAGTTGAGTATACAGAGGGGGGCGGACAAGTCCGCACTCGAAGTGGTCCTGGAGCAATCCCCCCAACCTTCGAAGGAGATGAAGAAATACACCGACAAGGATTTTGAATTCACGGTACGGGACGTCTGTTTTATGGATGATGCGAATGAGGATACCGGGAAAGATTGCAGTGGCGTGCTTGTGGAATCCGTAAGCGAAGGCGGATGGGCCTCGCTTGCAAGGTTATCAATCGGAGACCTCATTCTGGCGGTGGACGGCAGGCCGGTCGCAGGTACTGTCTCTTTTGAAAGGGAGATGAAACGGGCCATGGCCGACAAGCCCAAAAGCGTGGTCTTCAAGGTCCAGAGGGCTATTCATACAATGTTTATCGAATTGGAACCGGCGAAAGCCGATGTCAAGTGATAGCACACGAAATCATTGGAGGAAGCGAGAATGCAAAGTTTTAGCACCGGGATCGGGTTAGCCCTGCGGACGTTCTGTCTTATGTTAATACTTTCAATGTCCATGGCGGCGACCACAGCCCATGCGGCCGATGAAGGAGAGGCGGCGAGGGCCATCCTCGGCAGGTCGGCAGACGCGGTCATCTCGGTAAAGGCGACGGTAAAGGTACGCGTGGTTGTCGGGGGGAACGAGCAGATGAAGGAAGAAAACGAGGTCGAGACCCTGGCTACCGTGATAGACCCTTCAGGACTGGCGGTCCTCTCCTGTTCAACAATCGATCCAACCAGGATTTACAGCGGGCTTTTAAAAAAATTAAAGGCTTCAGGTGAAGGGCCCGAGGTGGACATAAAAAGCGAGATAGCTGGTTTGACCATGGTGATGTCCGATGGGCAGGAAATACCGGCCAATGTTATAATGAGGGACGGAGACCTCGATCTCGCGTTTATAAGGCCGGCTGAAAAACTAAAGAAGCCTGCCTCCGCCATAGACATCTCCGGGGAAAGCAAGCCAAACGTAATCGATACAGTCTTGGTCCTTGGCCGCCTGGACAAGACCGAGGGCCGCACTCCTTCAGTCTCGCTGAACCGTATCGAAGCCGTTATCGCTCTTCCGCGAAAAGTATATGTCGCCGACAGCGAAACCTTAATGAGCAGGCTCGGCGCCCCGGTTTTTTCACTCGACGGGAAGCTTGTCGGCATTTCCCTTCTCAGGATATCGAAGGCGACGGATAAATCGCGGATGGGCAGCCTTCTCTCAGGCGGGATGAATGCGCTAGGGATAATGCCTGTGATACTGCCGGCAGGTGATGTCTTAACGGTTGCCAAACAGGCGATGGGAATAAAAGGCAATTAAGGCTGCTGCCACTTTATTGCGCTTATTATCAAAATGCCGCTTACGATGCTGTAAGCGGCATTTTGCTTGTTTCATTTTTTCGTATCCGTTGTATCTTTTGTATCATCCCCATAATCATTTCGCAGCCGCTCCAGCCCTTTGACATAGCTTTCGGCATCCCCGTATTCAAAAAAGCGCGGGTAGCGTTCGTGGGCGGAGATGATGCGGCGCGCGTGCTTGACGGGACAGAAATACTGCTCTGTGCGTGCGGCTATCTCGCGAGTGAACGCAGCCATCCCGTTCGCGTAGGCGCAGTAGAAACAGCCGTACTTTTCAATGGAATTGAGGTAGGGCAGGTCCTCGCGGTCGAAAACGAGGTAGTCCGAGCGTCTTACCTTGGGTATGCCATATACCGGGAGACAGATTGTCTGATATAGAAAAAGGAACAGGTCCAAAAACAAGAAAGGCACGATGCCGATGTAAATGATTGGCGCGACAAGTATGAAGAGGAGCGGAATATCGATTACGTAGCGAAAGATGCCAGTCCTGAGCCGTAGTTGCTGCCTGGCCACCTCTTCGGCGAAGCAGACCCGTTTTTTGTCGATGACGAATTTGAAATCCGTCCTTTTTTTATCGAACTCCGCCTCTAGCTCTTCTTCCAGGGCCTTCATCTTAAGTATCAGTTCGTCTATCCGTTGGGGCACTTGGACCTCCTGACTAGGCTCGGGACGTAAAAAACATGATGCCGCCAGACGAGTCCGCTTCGCGGCGAGGGAGGAATACAAGGCTGGTTACCAAAGTACATCATCAGGCGATAATATGCTACAACAAAAGAGAATAACGCCACAATCCTGCGATCCTGTAGAATGCTATAATGGTAAGTAAAGTTAACCAGAAGGGCTGGCCATGCCGGGCAAAAAACTTGAAGTTATTTCATATTCAGGGTACAGGGGAGAGGAGACGCCGCGCAAGTTCTTCTTCGGCTCCATGATGGTCGAGGTAGTCGAGGTACTCGCAAGATGGAGGGAACAACAGGTTGAGGAAAGGGGAGTAAAGACTTGTTTCAGGGTCAAGTGCAACGACAACCTTGTATATATCCTGTGCTACGATGAGCAGGAGAAGGAATGGTCATGCAGCGCGCCCTGATGAGGCTGAGTTGCTTATGGTATCATCCGCAAGCCCTGCGCGGTAGAGCAGCACTGTTTTCGACCCGGTTCCGGCCGCTTTTTTTTGCCTGGTACAATGCTTCGTCGGCTTGCTTTATCAGATATTCCTTTGTTTGTACCTCTCTGTGGTATGAGGACACCCCGAGGCTGATTGTAACCTCCGTTCCCGCCTCCACAGCCCTCCTTATCCTCTCGGCGGCCTGTTGCGCTTCATATGATCTTGCGTCCGGAAGCAGGATAAAGAACTCCTCCCCTCCGTAACGGACCACAAGGTCTATCGCCCGGACCTCGTTCAAGAGTATCTCCGAGATTTTGTTGAGCAGGCTGTCCCCTGCGGGGTGGCCGTGTGTATCGTTGTACTTCTTGAAGTAGTCAATGTCGAGCATGATGCAAGAAAAAGGCGACCCGGACCTTTGGGCCCTGGCAAAACTCTTTTCAAGCATGATTTCCATCAGGCGCCTGTTCGCTAGGCCGGTCAGCGAATCCCGGAGCGACAACGACTTCGTTTCCTCGTACAGCTTCGCGTTCTCGATTGCAACCCCTATCTGGGCGCCCAGGATGTAGAGCAGAGTCTTGTTGTCCTCGTCGACGACAACGCCGGCCGGCAGATAAAGGCACAAGACCCCTACGACCTTGTCCATTGACTTGAGAGGCACGATTATATGGCCGTGAGGGTGCACATTTGGCAACGTAGTCGTATGAAGTTCATCCTCCGTGTGAATCAGTCGGATATTACAATTTCACCGCTCGTTGCGGCAAGGCCGCAGAGGCACTCACCTGTTTTAATCTCACAACATTGAGTGAAAGCGGGCGACTCTCCGATATGAGAGGCGATTTTCATCCTGTCTCCGTCAACGATAAATATCGCTCCCTTGCGTTCAAGGCTGAACACCTCGATCCTTGTGATGGTTTCCAATATTTCATTAAGGAGTTGGTCCAGGTCTATCGTCCGGGCTATCGCACGCGAGACATCGTAAAGGGCGGACAGTTCCAGTTGATTTCTAAGTATCTCCGACTCCGCCTTTTCAAGGTTTTCCGTCATCTTGTTGAACGACCGTGCCATCCTCCCTATCTCATCCCTGGATCGGACCACCACCCGTTGTGTCCAGTCGCCCAGGGCTATTTTCCGGGCAGCATCGTCCAGGTTGATTATCGGCCGCACCATCCTGCTGACTGCCACATAGATGATGGCGGACATCAGGGAGGCGACGAGCATTATGTAGATGAACATTATCTTGGCTAGTGAAAGGGCGTAGTTCATTATAGGCGTAAGAGCGGAAAAGGCGGAGGCGACATGGCCCCTCTCTTCATCGACCAGATCGCCGAGTGTCGACTCGAGCATCTCTTTGTCCAGAAATACGCTCATGAGGCGAGCTCTCGCTTTCTGAGTGGAGCCGGACCGGTAGGCCGTCACAGCCTGATTAAAGGCAGCAGAGACCAGCTTGTCTGTTCTTGTTGCACCCTCGAAGACAGACGTCACAGCCTCGTTTTTCCCGCTGGAGGAAAGTATCTCCTGGCCAAGGTCGTCCTCAAGCTCATCGCCGCATTTCTTGAATTCCTTCACATATTTTTCCTGGCCGGATATCAGAAAACGTTGGCTTGCGACAGACCTCTCCAGAAAAAGGTTCCTGATTTTAATATAATCAAATAATTCATTGGATTCAACGTGGATGTCAAGCCCGGCCCTAGCCACGGGATTAATAACAGGAAGTCGACGGTATTGGTGAGCCCGTGCCATCCAGTCTGAGTTTCCCCGTCTCGCTCCGTTGTCGCCAATCCTTGAAAACATATAGTCTATATCGGAAAACATCCCCTTCTCGATAGATTCTACATATTCCAGCTCAGCTGCAACGGCCTTGCCTCCCTCGGCCTCCGATTGTACCCTGGCCAACCGTTCAAGCGCGTTGTTGTGCAAACTGTTTTGCGTCCTTATCCTGTCCAGCAGGGCGCTTTGGACGAAAGCGCCTGGTGTTTGCCGTCGCCCTCCCAGCTCTCCAAGTTTTTTAACAAAAGCCTTGTCGGCATACAATAGTTGGCCCTTGTGGCTTTCGTCGGGGAAAAGGATGTAGCTATGTCGAGGGCCTGAAGTTTTTCGTAACAAAAGATGTTTTAAGTCCAGCGCTTCGTTGAGTTCAAGGGCGTTGCCGTAGAACTCCTTCAAGCTCCTGCACGCTACGAAGCGTCAGAAAATAGTTTGCGGCCTGGAACATGACCAACAGGGCAAGCATGATGGAAAAGATGCCGAGCATCTTGAACTTTACCGTAATCCACCGGGGCTGTTTTTCTTCGGGGCTGCCTGTCTTCTCTTTATTAAACATAATATAAAGCCTTCGGGATGGTCTGGGACAAGGTGCTATGTACAGCTCGAAAAAACAGGAATTATAGTATTAATAATACCATATAGAGCAGTTATGGCCAAAGGGAAGGGTTTATCGTGTCACCTCCCCGGACCGTTTCAAAATGACCCGGTGTTTGTTATAATTATAATATAAAGAACACGGCGCGAGTGCTTGTTCAAAGCGCCGGAGGGATAAAGTTGTATGCAGCAAAGAGGTGACAGTATGCCAAAGACAGCTACGAAAAAAAAGGGCTTGGAAGAGTTGGAGCCGATTGACTACCTTGCCGAACTCGTGAACGACAGGGAGCGGGTTCTGCCGAGTGTACGCTGGCGGCCCCAGAGACAAGGACGTCATGCACGACCATTACGATATCTGGTTCTACCGCTGACCGGTAAACCTCTGTGTCCGCTTGTTCCGGGCTCAAGTAACTAGAGGCCGCCGGCATAGATAAGCGGCGGCCTTTTTCATGTGTTTTCAAGGTACAATCAGCTTGACTTCAAAACGCAGGTGCTGCTATCATTAAACGCTGCTTATATGCTAATTTACTTATTTGTCGCCGCCCCCCCTACGGCTCCAATGGATAAACCATGGCGATAAGAACAAAACTCATCCTCATACTCCTCGGGCTCATAATCCTCCCGATGATGCTCGGCATTTTCGTGCTCTTTTCCCATATGCAGGACGTCGTCAGGGACGTGCGCGTCGATACAGCTCGAGAACATCGCGAACCTTGAGCAGGCCCGGGTCGACGCGTTTTTCTCCGAGCGTAAAAGCGACATCAAGCTGTTACAGACATCTCCCGTCATCAAAGACAGGCCTCCCCCTGCTCCTTAAATACTCACACGATAAAAATAGCCCGTCGTATATAAGCGCCAAAAGGCGGCTTGAGGGCCGGATTAACGCCGTTCGTGACAACATACGGATACTCCGACGTCATGCTGGTGGATCCCAGTGGCAAGGTTATCCTTGCAGCGAACGATGCGCACAAGGAGGACCGACTCGGCAAGCTGCTTTCAACCATCGAAGCAAGGTCCTTTGAAGGTGGGAGGCACGGCGTCTATATCAGCGGCATATACAGTCGCAGAAGTGGCTTTGGCATGCTCTGCACCGCTCCGCTCCATGACAATGCTGGAGTTTTTATAGGCGAGGCGGCTTTTGAGATAGACGCAGGGCGCGTCTTTGAGCTGGTGCATGAGACGACCGGCCTGGGCGCGACGGGGGAAACCTTTATAGGCATCCCAAGCGGGGACGAGGTGGTGTTTATCAACCCCTACCACCCGGAACGCAACAAGACAATCAAGGTAAAGGATTTACTTCGACCGGAAGATCGCGAAACCCATGCAGTACGCGCTCCGGGATAAGAACGGTGCCGGGGACAGCACCGACTATCTTGGCCACGAAGTGCTCGCCGCCTGGCGTCACGTGCCGTCCACAGGCTGGGGGCTGGTGGCGAAGATAGACTCCTCCGAGGCCTTGGCTCCGGTCGTCAGGCTCAAGAGGTTTGCTCTGGCGGCTGAACTGCTCTTGGTACTGTCCTGCGCGGTGGCGGCCTTTCTGCTCTCAAGGTCTATAGTCAAGCCCATAATGAACCTGCGGACCGGGATGGAGAAGGTAGGTTCGGGCAACCTGGGCTACAAGGTCGGAACGGAGGCGAAAGACGAGATAGGGCAGCTATCCAGAGAGTTTGACCGTATGGCGGAAAACCTGAGGGCGGTTACCGCATCGAGAGACGACCTGGACCGCGAGGTAGCGGAGCGCAAAAGCGTGGAAGACAAGCTTGAACGCCTCGTTTACCAAAACAAGCTGATCTTGGACTCTGCAGGTGAAGGCATAATGGGGATGGATTCGTTTGGAAATCATATGTTTGTCAACCCCGCGGCGGCTAAGATGCTAGGATGGGAAGTTGAAGAGCTGATCGGCAGAAACAGCCACTCGACCTGGCACCATACAAGGCCCGATGGCAGCCCGTATCCTGAAGAAGAGTGCAGGATTTATGACTCGTCCCGAACAGGCAACGTCCATCATGAATATGCTGAAGTATTCTGGAGAAAGGACGGGACTGCCTTTCCGGTCGAGTATACAAGCACTCCCATGCTGGAAAACGGCAAGCCCGTCGGGGTGGTTGTCACCTTCAACGACATAGCCGAGCAGAAGAATGCGGAGGATGCACTCCGGTTCGCTAATGCCTATAACAGGAGCCTTCTTGAGGCGAGCCTCGACCCGCTGGTCACCATCGGGCCGGACGGAAAGATCACAGACGTGAACTCTGCATCGGAGAAGGTTACCGGGCGGACACGCGGCGAACTTGTGGGCACGGACTTCTCGGACTACTTCACCGAACCGGAGAAGGCGCGGGCCGGATACCAGCAGGTCTTCCGCGAGGGTTATGTAACCGATTACCCGCTCGAAGTCAGGCATACAGACGGGCTCGTCACGCAGGTGCTATACAACGCATCTGTCTACAGGGACGATGCGGGAGAAGTCATTGGCGTCTTCGCGGCGGCCCGCGACATATCTGAGCAGAAGAAGGCGGAGGACGCACTTCGTATCGCTAGCGCTTACAACAGGAGACTTCTTGAAGCCAGCCTCGACGCGTTGGTCACCATCGGCCCGGATGGGAAGATCACCGATGTAAATACCGCGTCAGAGGTGGTAACTGGGCGGACACGCGATGAGCTAGTCGGCACTGACTTCTCGGACTACTTCACCGATCCTGAAGAGGCACGTTCCGGATACCAGCAGGTTTTCCGCGAGGGCTATGTAATAGATTACCCGCTTGAAGTCCAGCACAGGGACGGGCATGTCACGCCGGTGCTCTATAACGCATCTGTTTACAGGGACGGTTCGGGCAACGTCATAGGTGTTTTTGCCGCGGCCCGTGACATCACCGAGCGCAAGCGGAACGAGGAAGTCTTGCGTGCCAGCTTGCGGCTCAGCGAATATGGGCTTAAACATTCCCTGGACGAATTACTCACCAGGGCGCTCGACGAAGCCGAATCGCAGACAGGCAGCCGGATCGGCTTTTTCCATTTTGTCGAGGACGACGGCAATACGTTGCAGCTTCAGACCTGGTCAACCAATACGCTTCAGAACATGTGCTCAGCCGAAGGCAAGGGACAGCATTATCCTGTTGATAAGGCGGGGGTATGGGCGGAGGCTGTAGCGAAGCGTATCCCGGTCGTCCACAACGATTATGAATCCATTGCCTAACCGGAAGGGTCTGCCCCCCGGTCATGCGCCGGTTATCCGGGAACTGGTTGTGCCAATCCTCAGGGGCGGACAGGTAATGGGGGTGCTTGGCGTGGGGAACAAGCCGGGTGAATACCTGGCCCAGGACATAGATACCGTATCCAGGCTCGCCAACCTCGCGTGGGACATAATATTGGCCAAACGGGCCGAGGATGAGGTAAGGAAGCTCAACCAGGACCTTGAACGCCGTGTCATCGAGCGCACCGCGAAACTTGCGGAGACCAACAACGAACTGGAGGCGTTCTCCTACTCCGTATCGCACGACCTGCGCGCCCCCTTGCGGCACATTCAGGGTTTCGTGGAGATGCTGGCGAAAAACGCCGCAGGCCTCGCTGGACGAGAAGAGCCATAGATACCTGGATACTATCTCCAGCTCTGCGACCAGGATGGGCGAACTTATAGACGACCTGCTGATGTTCTCCAGGATGGGACGCGCGGAGATGCGCATGGCCACGGTGGACCTGGGCAGGCTTGCGGAGACGCTTATACAGGAGATGCGCACGGAGACGGAAGGGCGCGACATCGAGTGGAAAATAGACACGCTGCCGACCGCGTACTGCGACCCGTCGATGATGAGGCTTGTTATGGTCAACCTGATCTCAAACGCGTTGAAGTTCACGAAACATCGCCCGCACGCTGTAATCGAGATAGGCAGCATTCCGGGCAACGGTGGCGAATCCACGTTTTTTGTCAGAGACAACGGTGCAGGTTTCGATATGCAGTACGTGGACAAGCTGTTCGGCGTGTTCCAGAGGTTGCACAGGATAGAGGAGTTTGAAGGCACCGGCATAGGTCTTGCCAACGTGCGGCGGATAATAAGCCGCCACGGGGGCAGGACTTGGGCCGAAGGCGCCCTGGACAAGGGCGCCACAATCTATTTTACGCTTCCGAGACAGGGAAGCCAAAGGAGAGACAAGATGAAAGAGCTTAAGAGGATACTGCTGGCAGAGGACAACCCAAACGACATTGAGATGACCCTGGAGGCCCTCTCGGAATACAACCTGGCCAACGAGGTGGTAGTGGCACGCGACGGTGCCGAGGCGCTCGACTATCTATACAGGCGGGGCGACTACAAACTGCGCTCGGAGGGGAACCCGGCGGTCATCCTGCTCGACCTCAAGATGCCCAAGGTGGACGGGCTTGAGGTCTTAAAGCAGGTGAAGACGGACGACAACCTGAAGGCCATACCCGTGGTGGTCCTGACCTCATCGCACGAGGAGAAGGACCTAGTCGAGAGCTACAGGCTCGGCACCAATGCCTACGTCGTAAAGCCGGTGGATTTCAAGGATTTCGTGGATGCCATCAAGCACCTCGGCGCCTTCTGGGCCATACTGAACGAGCCGCCGGTGGGGAGCCTGAGGAAAGAAAAATAGATCTATGGGAAGCCCGCTTAAAATACTGCACCTCGAAGACGACTTGCTGGCCGCCGAACTTGTACAGGCCAGGCTCGAATCCGACGGGTTTGACTGCGAAATCATGCGTGTCGACACCAGGGGCGGCTTCATCTCGGCCCTCGAAGGCTGCCCGTTCGACCTGATACTCGCGGACTATTCCCTCCCGTCGTTCGATGGCATATCTGCGTTGATGATAGCGCGCGAGAAGTGTCCTGAGCTGCCGTACATATTCATATCAGGCCAGATGGGTGAGGATATAGCGGTCGAGGCCCTGAAGAGTGGCGCCACTGATTATGTCCTGAAGGACAGGCTCTCGCGTCTGGCTCCCGCGATACGCCGCGCCCTAAAGGAGGCAGAAGACCGCGCGGAGCGCAGGCATGCGGAAGAAAACGTCAGAAGACTCAACCGGGTCTACGCCGTCTTGAGTGCGGTAAACCATCTCATAATCAGAACATCTGACCGGCAGGAGCTTTTCGAGGGCGCATGCCGGATCCTGGTGGAGGAAGGGTTGTTCCGGATGGCGTGGATAGGGCTTGTAGACGAAGGCACGAGGACCGTAAGTCCCGCCGCATACTCGGGCTGTGAAGATGGCTACCTGGACTGCGTTAAAATATCCATAGACCCTGTACCGGAGGGCGAAGGGCCGACTGGCGCGGCTGTCCGTACAGGGCTGCATTTCATCAACAACGATACCTGTACCAACCCTTCGATGCAGCCGTGGCGTGAAGACGCCCTCAGGCGAGGATATCTCTCAAGCGCGGCATTTCCTCTTATGCAGGACGGCAAGGCAATCGGCGCATTGACCGTGTATGGGGGTGAGCAGTACTTCTTTGACGAAGGCGAGGTCCAGCTGCTGGATGCATTGGCCGCCGATATATCACATGCCGTCAGGTCGATGGAGCAGGAGGAACTGCGGAAGCGGGCGGAGTCGGAGTCGCACGAGCTTGGCGAGAAACTCCAGAGCCTTGTCGAGGAATCCCTTGTAGGCGTTTATATCATGCAGGATAACCGGTTCGTTTATGTTAACGAGAGGCTGGCCGGGATACTCGGCTACGCAAGGGAAGAAGTCCTGGGGGGAGATGCTGTCGAGTTGGTCCATCCAGATGACAGGGCAATGGTCCGGGAAAATATTCGCAGGCGTATAGAAGATGAAGTCAAAGACCTGCATTCCGAGTTTCGCATGCTCAAAAAGGACGGGGGTGTCGTATTCGTCGAGGTACTCAGTTCGTATACCCTGTATCAGGGGAAACCGTGTATCATCGGCAGCCTTCTTGATATATCCGAACGAAAGCAGGCCGAGGAAGAGATTATACGCGCCAAGACTGAATGGGAACGGACGTTTGACACAGTACCGGACCTCATTGCACTTATAGACAAGGACCACCGAATACTGCGGGTCAACGAGGCGATGGCGAGCCGGCTGGCCCTGAGCCCCGATGACTGCATTGGAACGCACTGCTTCGAGGGCGTGCATGGCACATGTATGCCACCAGAATTCTGCCCGCACGCAAGGACGATTGCGGACGGACGGCAGCATATCCAAGAGGTCAGCGAATCTCGACTGGGGGGGCATTTCATTGTCAGCACTACTCCGATGTTCGACGCGGACGGAGAGTTCCTGGGGTCCGTGCATGTGGCCCATGACATCACCGAGCGCAAGCGGGCCGAAGAAGCGCTCCGGGCAAGCGAGGAACAATACCATTCATTATTCGACAATAGCAACGACGCAGTTTTTCTCGTATCTGTAGAGGAACGAATATTGGACGCGAACAACGCCGCCAGCCGCATGTTCGGTTACGGGCGCAAAGAGATGCTGGGGCTCGACAATAATCTGATTATCAGATAAAAAGGACGGACGTTTCCAAGCCCTCGTACGCGAGCGAACTGAAAAGGGATATGTGGTCGGAGAATGCGGGTTCCTGAGGAAGGACGGCACGTCCTTTGAAGGCGAGATGTCGTCCATGATATTCAGGGACGAAAAAGGAGAAGGGAAGATAAGCGCCATAATCAGAGACGTAACGGAGAGGAAGGAACTGGAACGCCAGAAGGCCGACTTCTATGCGATGATCACCCACGACTTCAAGTCCCCGCTAACCGCTATTATGGGCTATACGGATTACATCCTTACGGTAAGAGCGAACAGCCTGGACACAGAGATTGTGGAGATGGTGGCTGATATTCAAGACTCCGGCGTAAACCTCCTTCAGATGTCTGATGATTTTCTCGCGCTTTCAAGGATAGAGTCGGGGATGCTCAATCTCAACCTTGCCCCGATCGATATATCCGATATAATGAAGAGGGTGAGTAAAGGCCTTGAAAACGCTGCGCACGAAAAGGGGCTGTCGTTGGTCGAGGAGGTTGCTGTAAGTCTGCCGTTGGTAATGGCAGACCATCGGGTTGTAAGTCGTGCCGTGACCAACCTGCTACAGAACGCCATAAACTATACGCCTTCGGGCGGGGAAATAACGCTCAAGGCCGAGTCTGCACCATCCGGAGGAGTCGGTTACGTAGTGGTCTCGGTAACCGATACCGGTCCCGGTATAATGCCCGAGGAGCGAGGGAAAATATTCGATAAATACTACCGCTCCACCGCCATGTCCGGGAAAAAGGGGACGGGCTTGGGCCTGGCCATAGTCAAAGCTGCAGCCGAGGCGCATGGCGGCAGGGTAGAACTGGAGAGCGAGGCAGGAAAGGGTAGCACGTTCAAAATGTTCATACCCGTTTCCGTAGTACAGAAAAAAACTTGACAACGGCCTGGGTTTATTGATAATTAACTGTCGCGCTCAAGGGCCTGCAAAACGGGTGTGGAACCGGTTATCCGCATGCCTTAAGCGCGTAATAATAATTAGGATGTGCAGTGATGGAAATTAATAAAGGGCTTGACGGAAATACTGTAAATCAAACGGGCGGCGATAAGAGGTCCAACCCACGTGTCCCTGTATCTCTGATACCTGTAAGAGTCGGGGATGAGCCTGAACCGCTACCCTGCGTTATGTTGAACATAAGCCGTTCGGGCGCAATGATACAAGCACCCAAACCTTTGAACGAGCAGTCTGTCATAAAAACGAATTTCGTGCTGCCGAGCACCGAAACGTCTGTGGACTGCCGTTCCAGGGTGGTTTGGAGCAGGAACGTGTATAAAATCCATTCGCGCATGGGAATCAAGTTTGACGATATTGATTCCGCCACCGCGGAGGGGATCGACGGTTATGTCCACAACCAGTTATCTCCGCAGCCCGGGCGTAAAATAAGGGTAGGGCAGAGGGTCTCGGCCCCGTATCTCCCGATAGTGATTGCCGACGGCCACGGACATTCCAAGGGTGTCATCCTGGATATCAGCCGGTCTGGTTTGCTGGTGCAAACCGCAAAAAAATCACGTGCGGGCTCCGTTGTCCGCGCGGAGTTTACCCTGCCGGAGACGGGCAAGTCCGTGAGATGCCTGGCAAGGGTGGCATGGCGCAAGAACCTTTACGGTGTAATTGCAAATGAAGGGCTAGAGTTTATAGACATAGCTACGGAAGCCCTAGGTTATATCGACGAGTTTGTTGGCAACCAGGTGTTGCACCAGGCCTGATTAGCAGCCTTTCCGCTACAAAAGAGTCAAGACTCGCGTCACTAGTTATTTGAATATCTCCCCGAAGAAGTCCATCATCGCCTGCCAGGAGCGACTGTCGGCGGACTCGTTGTAGGCCATGCCTTTTGACGGGTCGTTTCCGGCGTCAGGTACCGTGAAGCTGTGCACTGCCCCGCCGTATATAATCATCCGCCAGTCGGTCTTTGTTTTTCGCATCTCGTCGATGAAGGCGTCCACCTGCTTCTGGTCGACGAACGGGTCGTCAGCTCCCTGCTGTACAAGCACCTTTGCCTTGATGTTCCTGGCGTTTGCCGGGTCCGGGTTTGCAAGCATCCCGTGGAAGGTCACCACGCCCGCTATGTCGGCCCCGCTCCGCGCAAGCTCAAGGACGGCCGCGCCCCCGAAACAGTAGCCTATGGCGGCTACCCGTGCAGGGTCTACCATATCGTTTTTTAAAAGCTCTGCAAGCCCGGCCTTTACGCGAGCCCGCATCAGGGCTCTGTCCTTTATGTACATGCCGGATACCTTACCCGCCTCTTCATGAGTAGCTGGCCTGACGCCCTTGCCGTATATGTCTGCACCAAAGGCCACATAGCCAAGCTTGGCGAGTTCCTCGCAACGTTTTTTCACGTAAGGCCCCAGACCAGTCCACTCGTGTACCACAAGCACGCCCGGGCGTTTCCCCTTGATCTTGTCGTCGTATGCAAGGTAACCTACGAGGGTTATGCCCCCCTGCGTGTATTCCACGTCCTGGGTGCGTATCCCTGCGCTGGCTGTATTCAATCCGGCAAAGAGCGCCAAAACAGAGCATATTAAGGTCAATGTCAAATGTCGCATGGCGATAATCCTTTATTTTCCTTTGTCCAGGCTAAACGGCCCTGACCCGAAATGTGCGATCATAAGGGCCGCACCCAGCATGGACAGGTTCTTCATGAACATGATCTGCTGAATGCCCGCCGCCGTCGGGTCGGCAACCGCCCAGAAATTGTGCATGGAAAGCGTGACTGGTACCAGAAAGAGCACTACCAGCCAGGCGCCGTATCTGGCCTTGTAACCTAAAAGTATGCTCAAGGCCCCAACAAAGACTATCGCCCCTGAAAGGGGAACGGCGAGAGAGGCCAGAGGCACCCCGTGACTTGCTGCATATCCGATCGTCTTTTCAGTGAAATGGCCTGGAGCAGACATCAGAAAAATAGCCGAATAGAGTATTCTTCCCAGCAGAACCAAGTACTTCATCTTATGCCTCCTATAATAACAAGCCTCTCCTTTGAGACCAGCATATCTTAATATACATTATAACCTATATTTAAAACATTGCGGGTGAGTCCCGCAGGGACGGGTGGCAATCGGTCCTGGCAAAAGTTGAATTTGGTATAATAGTTAAATAGTCAGATAAAACTTAAAAGCCGCTAACGGAGGGCCATCCATGGAAACCGTCAGAAAAATCAAGAAGATCATGAAGAGCAAGCCGACCATAGAGGGCGCTGGCGTGCATCTGAAGAGGGCCTTCGGATATTATCAGGTGCCGCAGCTCGACCCGTTCCTGCTGCTGGACGATTTCCGCTCAAGCAACCCGCAGGAGTATCTAATGGGATTTCCATGGCATCCGCACCGGGGAATAGAGACCATAACCTATGTCATACAGGGCAGCGTCGAACACGGCGACAGCATGGGGAACAGTGGTATTATCTCCTCCGGGGATGTGCAGTGGATGACCGCTGGCAGCGGCATTATACACCAGGAGATGCCGAAAGGGCGCGGGGATGGCATGATGGGGGGATTCCAGCTCTGGGCCAACCTGCCCGCCTCTCATAAAATGATGGACCCGCGCTACCGGGATGTAAAGAGCGGACAGATCCCCGAGGTTGCGCTGGGTTCCGGGGTGAGCGTCAGAGTCATCTGCGGGAAGGTCAACGGCACGGCTGGCCCGGTGACGGACATCGTCACAGACCCGGAATATCTGGATGTATCCATGCCGGCAAATATTGTGTTCAGGCACGTCGTCAGGCGGGGGTACAACGCCTTTGCGTATGTAATCGATGGCAAGGCATATTTTGACCAAAGGCGCGACTCGTATGACCTGGACGTCGTTGGCGCCAATTATTTTGATTTTAAAAGAGATTGCCTTGTAGGGCAGGAAAACCTGGTGCTTTTCGAGGACGGGGACGAATTGGTGATAGAGACTGCGGACAGCCCTGTGCGGTTCCTTCTGGCATCCGGCAGGCCGATAGGAGAACCCGTGGCATGGTACGGGCCAATCGTGATGAACACACGCGAAGAGTTGCGTATCGCTTTTGAGGAGTTTAACAACGGTACATTCATTAAACACGAAAGGTAGGCCGATAAAGCAAGTTCTTGCAGCCAGGTTGGACCGCTCTAAGCGTATATTGCATTAATTGCCAGAGTCTCTGATAATTATAGCGCCTGGCCAGGTTAAATATGAATATATGAGGTATAATATTTGTAATATATGCCCGCCACCGGAAACCACATGAAAGGGGTCTGCCATGATGAAGTGGCTTAAACAGGGGCCGGACGTCAAACCTGAAAAAAGAAGTGCCGGTATTATAGGCATGCTCAAAAAGTTGACGCTTGCGATGCTGGGCATATACATAGTGCCCCTCCTCCTGATCACCTACCTTTATGTAGAATACATTTTTCCAATGTTTGTGGGAAACGGCAAGGAGGAAAGCGGCCTTTCAATTACTGCGATGCTCACATTTGCAATAATAGTCTCGCTTCTGGGACTATACGTTATCTCCAAGCTTATAAAAGACAGTGGCGAAGCCCTTCAGGGCATAAACTCCAACATGGGAAGACTGCTGTCCAATACAAGACGTTTTGAGGAGGAAGGGTATGTCGATACTCTAGTGGACTCCGTCGCCGCGGCCGCAAAGGATATGCTTGACGCCGAGGCCAGTTCACTTCTTTTATTCGACGACGCCGGGGCTTTGCGTTTCGAATATGTGGAAGGCCCAGCCGTGCATGCGCTCAAGGGCAAAGCGATAAAATCCGGAGAGGGTATAGCCGGATGGTCGGCGAAGGAAGGAAAACCGGTAATAAAAAACGACGTCAATAAAGACCCGCGTTTCTCAAAACGCTTCGACGACGAAAGCGGTTTTATCACTAAATCCATAATCTGCGTTCCGCTTATCTTCGGCGGAAGGTGCATGGGTGTCATAGAGGCGATAAACAAGCGCAAGGGTGCGGGTTTTAGCGAGGAAGACCTGAACTCGCTTGGCTCTCTTGCCGGGCACGCTGCCGCCGCAATCCACAGGAGCAAAACCATAAGCGACCTAAAAGGTGACTTCGTCCACCTGGTGGATATAATACAGGCAGCCATAGATAACTTCATGCCCCACAAAAAAGGCCACTCCAAGAGGGTGGCTCAGTACGCGGTCAAGCTTGCAAGAGGGTTGGGGCTGACGGAGGAGGAGGTCAGGAATATTTACTTTGGCGCAATACTGCACGATATAGGGTTGATCAAATGCAACGCTTTCCATAATAACCAGGACAACGGGATGTACAAGCTACACTCGACCCTGGGCTGGGATATGGTCAAAAATATAAGCCAGTGGAAGGACGTTGGCCCAATGATCCGCGACCACCATGAGCGCTACGACGGGTGCGGTTACCCGTCTGGGCTGAAGGGCGAGGATATTGACCTTGGGGGCAGGATAATAAGCCTGGCCGAGGCCTTCGACGTGATGACCAGCAGCCACAGTTATAAGAAGGCCCGGAGTTTCCATGAGGCCGCCGAGGAGATCAGGGACCTTTCAGCCGTTCAGTTCGACCCCATGGTCGCTGGCGTGTTCTTGAGGGATTTTACCGAAGAGGATGTAATATTGGGCGACGCCTGAGCGGTCAAAAGAATAGTTTAACAGGGTGCGTCTATGGAAAGACCGGTCCAAATACTCCATCTTGAGGACGACCGTCTCAGATGCCGACCTGGTTCAGGCCAGGCTCTATTCAGATGGCAGTTCACTGCGATATCACGCGTGTGGACACCAGGGCCGACTTTGTCTCGGCGCTTGGAGACCGCAGGTTTGACCTGATACTTGCGGACTATTCCCTACCCACCTTCGACGGCATGTCGGCATTGAAAATGGCACTCGAGTACTGTCCGGACGTTCCCTACATATTCGTGTCCGGGAAGATGGGTGAGGACATTGCGGTCGAGTCCCTTAAAAGCGGCGCCACGGATTATGTGCTGAAAGACAAACTTTCGCGCCTCGCGCCTGCAATCCGCCGTGCACTAAAGGAGGCTGAGGACAGGGCTGAACGCAAATGGGCGGAGGGAAAGATCAACGATCTCAACAGGGTCTATGCGGTACTAAGTTCCGTTAACCAGTTGATAATAAGGGAAACAGACCAGCAGTCCCTTTTCGAGAATATATGCCGCATAGCCGTCGATAAAGGCAGGTTTGTCATGGCATGGGTGGGCCTGCTGGATGAAGATACGCAAACGGTGAGGCCAGTGGCCTATACGGGCTGCGAGGAAGGATACCTGAAAAATATCAGGATATCCGTAGGCGATGTACCGGAAGGCGAGGGACCGACCGGCACCTCCATTCGTAAAGGGCTGCACGAGATCAACAATGATACGGCGAATAATCCGGATATGCTGCCATGGCGTGCCGAAGCGCTAAAACGCGGTTACCTATCAAGCGCGTCCTTTCCGTTGATGCGCGATGGCAAGTCGATAGGAGCCATTGTGGTATATTCGCAG
Organism: Nitrospirota bacterium; assembly: GCA_963845245.1. Classification (GTDB taxonomy): domain Bacteria; phylum Nitrospirota; class JACRHJ01; order JACRHJ01; family JACRHJ01; genus CAWJRJ01. The sequence goes on along the minus strand of CAWJRJ010000011.1, from coordinate 39,890 downwards.
AAGCCTGGTTTCTTCAGCGAGGATGAAGTCCTGCTGCTGGACGAGATGGCGGCGGACATTTCATTTGCGTTAAAGTCCATCGAGCAGGAAAAGCTGAAGAAGAGGGCGGAGGAGGCATTGCAGGAAAGCGAGGAAAAATACCGCACTATCTTCGAGGAGTCCTTCGACGGTCTCTTTATCACCTCCCCTAGAGGAAATATCCTCGATATGAACAAAAAAGGCGTCAAGATGTTTGGTTACGATACGAAAGAGGAGATATTTGCCGTTGACCTTGCGCGGGATATCTATGCTGACCCGCAGGACAGACAGCGAATACTGTCGATGGTCAATGCTCAGGGAAGCGCTGAATACGAGATAGTTCTCAAGAAAAAAAACGGCGATAAGTTTATAGCAAGTGCCTCCCTGACCGCAGTGAAAGATGCTAAAGGCATAATCACTTCATACAGGGGGATCGTACGCGACATCACAGACCGCAAGGAGGCGGCGGAGGCGCTAAAATCAAGCGAAGAGCGATTCCGGTTGGTGTTCGAAAACTCGCCCGTGTCAATATGGGAGGAGGATTTTTCTGCCGTTAAAAACATATTCGACGACCTAAGGGATCAGGGGGTCGGCGATATCGAGGCATATCTGCAGCAACATCCAGAGGTGGTCCGCCGGTGTGCCGAACTGGCCAAAGTTATTAATGTAAACCGTGCTGCATTGTCGATGCACGAGGCGTCTAGCAAGGAGGAATTGTTAAGGGGGTTGCCCAACACATTTACACCAGAGTCTTTTTTTGCCTTCCAGAGCGAATTGATCTCCTTGTGGAAGGGTGAAACAGATATGGTAAACGACGCTGTTGTTAAAACAATGAGCGGCCTGCTACGTAACGTTACGGTGTATTGTTCGGTAAAACCTGGCTGCGAGCAGACTCTTTCCAGCGTCCTGGTATCCATAGTAGACATCACCGAGCGCAAGAGGTCGGAGGACGCGCTTCGCAATGAGGCCGCGATCACGGGTGCGCTCCTCGAGGCCGCCAACGTCGCCAGCAGAAACCTGGTGTGGGAGGAGGTTGCCGGCAATGTGGCTGGGTTGGTGCACGAGCTAACAGCGAGCAAAAGCGTCTTCATATTCCTGCTGTCAAGCGACGATATACTTCTGCCGCAATGCTCCGTAGGGCTTACGGGTGACGGACTTAAACAGTTTTACGACTTGAATGCCCCGGTCGAAGACATAATCTGTTTCAAGGATGCGCTTACTTCGAAATCGACCATGGTATTGAAAAGTGACGAATTGGAATGTTTCGGACTCGCAGATTTCACAGACGCACTTATGCTCCGTGAACTGGTATTGACCCCGATAATTACAAGAGACAAGACAGTAGGTTTTCTGTGCGTCAACTTCGACCGTATTCCGCCGGATCATAGGGTCCTGGCAATTATAGAGGGGATTGCAAGGCAGTTGGGCGTAGCACACGACAGCGGCCGTCTTTACCAGGAGACCCAGAACAAAAGCATAGAGCTGGCAAGGTCGCTCGAAACACTGAAGGTCCTGTATGATATAGACACCAAGGTGTTGTCCACGCTCGACCGGGAAGAGGTGTTGACAGCCGCTGTCTCGCAGTTAAGGCGGGTAGTCCCGGCGGACATAGCATGCGTATTGTTGCTGGATGAGGATAACAGTTCACTCAGGTTTCACTATGGATGGTGTATGGGCAGCAAGAAGGGCGATTTAATGACGCTCGAGCAGTGTACGGGCGCCGCTACCCTCAAAACCGGTATGACAATGGTGCGTAATAACCTGGCCGGGGAGGCTTGTTTGAGTGATTTTGACAAGGCCTTGTTTGACGGGGGTATCAGGTCTGACTTGTTTGTCCCGATCATATGCAAAGGGAATGGTGTCGGCCTGCTTCAAGTAGGCAGCTTCCGTGTCGCCGGTTACACCCGCGAAGACATAACGACTATAGAGAGGCTGTCCTGTCAGATAGGCATAGCGCTTGAAAACGCACGCCTGCTCTCGGACGTAGAGGAGATGTTTATAAACGTCGTTACCGCGCTATCTTCCGCGATAGATGCCAAGAGCCCCTGGACGAAGGGCCACTCGGAGCGTGTCACTAACTTTGCGTTGATGATAGCCGACCAGATGGGGCTTTCCCAGGAAGAAAAGGACAAACTGAAGCTCGCAGGCCTGCTCCATGACATCGGGAAGATAGGGACCTATGATGTGATACTCGATAAACCCGACAAACTTACCGACGAAGAGTTTGAGCTGGTCAAAAAACACCCCGATGCGGGCGCTGACATACTGCAACCCATAAAACAGTTCAAGGACATCATACCCCTGATCCGCTACCATCATGAACGCTGGGACGGTAAAGGTTACCCGGCTGGTCTTTCGGGCAGTGATATCCCGCTTCTTGCCCGAATACTTTGCATAGCGGATTCGTGTGACTCAATGACCGCCGACAGGCCTTATCGGCCGGCGCCGGGCTACGAATTTGCCGTTGCGGAGTTCAGGCGTTGCGGAGGCACTCAGTTCGACCCGGAAATAGTTGAAGCCTTCCTCGATGTAATCGATGAACGTCTGGCTGCCTAAAGCCTTGACAAAAGCCCGCGCCTTTACTATATTACTCAGAACTTAATATTCTCCGAAGCCGGACCGCCCTAAAGCCCCTCACAAGGCCATGGACCCCGGCCGCTTAGGGTCATGTCTGAAAAGGCATGGTCTCCCGTTATCTTGGAAAGGAGGCTTGCGTGCGGGCCGATACCCTTGTCTCAAAGCGGGTAATCGGCTTTTTTGTTGTCCAGGGATTTATTATCAACGTTTTTATTAATGGAGAAAATCAATGTCCAGGTTATTAAGGTTTTTACTCGCATTAGTGGCGGTCACTTTCATTTTCGTTCCAAACTCCAATGCAGAGACGAGGGTCATACTCGCATCGACCACTTCAACCCAGAACACCGGGCTTTTTGACGTGCTTATACCAGCCTACTACAAATGGACGAAGCTGAAGGACATCAAGATCGACGTGATCGCGGTCGGCACCGGCAAGGCGATAGAGATCGCCAGGCGCGGCGATGCGGACATCCTGCTCGTGCACGACAAGGAGAAGGAGGATAAGTTTGTGGCCGAAGGGTTTGGTGTGGACCGGCACCTGGTGATGTATAACGACTTCGTGGTCATGGGACCGGCGTCGGACCCGGCGGGGGTGAGAAAAGCGGCTTCAGCCTCGGCCGCATTCAAGAAGATGTCCGATGCCGGTGTAATATTCGTTTCACGTGGTGATGAGTCCGGCACGGACGCCCGCGAGAAGAAGATGTGGAAGGCGGCTGGAGTAGACATCAAGGTGCTTAAGGGTTATCTGTCGGTGGGCCAGAGCATGGAGGCGGCCCTTCGCATAACGGATGAGAAGGGCGCGTATACCCTCTCGGACAGGGCGACCTGGCTTGCCATGAAGGACACCCTGAAGAATATTACCTTGCTGTATGCCGGCGACACGGCCCTGTATAACCAGTACTCGGTGATGGCCGTGAACCCTGCGAAGTTCCCCCACGCTCATTACAGGGAGGCAAAGGACTTCATAAGCTACGTTACCGGTCCCGCTGGCCAGAAGTTGATTGGCGGCTTCAAGGATAAGTATGGCAACGCGCTTTTTAACCCGAACGCGAAATAAAATGTGTTAGAAACAGGGCAGGCTTGAATATGCCGTCCACCTGGCCAGGTGGACGGCTTTTATTAAGTCTTGAACTTTGAGAGTTCGTTCTTCAATGCATCGACACTGGACGTCAGTTCCGCAATCTCACTCATTTCCAGGCCCATATTGGAAGAGGAGTTTTCCGCTCCTGCAGAGTAGCGTTGCAAAAGGCCGTCAGACGCGGCGTCCATGTTCCTTGCACGCCGCCTCAACCTGTCAAAACGGTTCTTCAACTCCCGGTTCATCCCTTCAAAAGATTCTGCGAGGTATTTCGTTTCGTCGCCGGACCTTAAAGCGAAATTGGCCGTAAAGTCCTGCAGGCCTATCTTTTCGGTGTATTTGCCCATACGGTATACCGGCCCTGCGATTTTATTGGATATAAACAAGGTCAAAATGGCAACGGCCAAAAGCACCAGCACAATGACACCAAAGTTTACGCTGACCAGTGTCGGGAGTACAAGTTGGCCTGTCGAGGAGATCTTAATATGCGAACTATAAAAAGTACCTTCGATATTCCGGGAAGTAAGGTGGTATATAAAGAGGCCGGATACGGCGCTCCCGAAAACTGCGATGCCAAGGAATTTTAGTATGAAACGGGCCTGGAACCCCTTCTTTATGAAATAATTGCGTCGTCGCCAGGGCTTCAAGTCTTTTTTGCCAAAAAACATCGCGCACTCCTTTATTTAAGATGACACCCGAAGCAAAGGTCCTGGAAACTCCCGCGCGAACCGATTACAAGGGATTGTCCGTCGTTCGGGACGTAAGGGTCATGGCAACTGCAGCAGCCCATCTTTCCGTCGAACAGCTTGATCCTCGGGTCCAGCCTGTCGATGGGCATCAGGTCCTTAAAATCCCTTGTTGCCCTGTAATAGTCAATCCCTATTGGGTGCGAGAGGCCGATCCCCTCCTTCGCATGGCGCCACACGCCCGCGCCAAGCGTAGTCTTCGGCGGAGAGCCGGGCTCTCCATGGCATTCCAGGCATGCGAGCGAGAGCGGGTCAAGCTCGGTAGTGGTGTCTGTAACCGCAAACTGCGCAAATCCATGGCCTTTGTCCATTGCCGGACGATGCGAGACCGGGGGTATAGCCATACCTGCGGAAGACGGGCTGGTAGATGCGAGGCTTATCCTTGCGAGCGACTCGTTTGTGGTGTGGCAGGAAAGACAGAAATTTTTGCCGCTTGCATCGCGCCTGAGGAAATACGTACGCGTGCCTGTAAGAGGGTTTTTGTAAGGGCCGTGGATGTTATGACAGGTGATGCAGGTGACCCTGCCCTGTTCGTCAAGGGGCATATCCTTGGGGATCTGGATATCTCCGGTGGGCACCATGTCCACCTGGTGAGATATGTCCTTCGACATGTCATGGCAGCGGCCGCAGAGCCTTGAGACGGTATCCGTAAAGCGTAACGGCCCTCCGTCGTTTTTTTCAGGGATTGTAAAATGGCACGAGAAACAGTCGTTCTGGGAGAACTGGTGCGGGGGTTCACCGTTGTCACGGCTTGCGATGGCTAATGCGGCCGCAGCCAGTACGCAGACGATAACGATTAATATCCTGGTTCGAAAGCCGCTTGTGCGTCCTGATTGGTAAGACAATGGCGTGACTCCTTCTAAATCCGTGAAGTAATATTATAAGAAACGGGTGTTTTTATAGAAGTTTGTTGACCACTGCTTTGCTGGCACGTTTTATCTCCTCTGCCAGCCGCAAAGCTGTTTCGGTTTCAGTATTGTTGTTTTCTATATGCATCCTCAAGATTGCTACGTTCTCTTCCAGTATCATGACGCTTGCATTTATTTCCTTGAGCTTTGTGCCCATCGTTTCAGTCATCCTGTTCATCTGGTCTGCAAGGCCCCGTATCTCGTCTTTCTCCCGGAGGTGGATCCTGACGGCCAGGTCACCCGCGCCCACCGCTTTTGCCGTCTGCTCGATACGCCAGAGCGGGCCCGCTATGCGGTGCGACATGAAAAGGGTCATTAGGGTCACGCCTGCTCCCAGGAAAGCCAAAACGGCAAGCTCGAGGATGAAGAACCTGTCCATAAAAGCGTTTTTCAAGAAGCGGACCTTGTCGAGCGTATCAGCATAATTTCCGTCCAGCTTTACGTTGACAGAGTAGTAATAGGCAACGCAGAAAAGAAAAAAACCTGAAAGGATAAGCAGGCAGAAGTTTATAATAACCCTGGACTGGAACTCTTTCTGAATATAAAGATGCCTTTTCATCCGCGCTACCCCGAGTAGTTATAATTAGATTTTGTTAATACTATATAATTAATCACGCTATTCCTTATTTGTCAAATGAACGGGATGTTTATATCGCATAGTGCTAATCCGGGTGCATTTTATATGGGGTATTCGAGCAGTTCACGCATTTCGGCACTCTGCAGGCAGTGCCGGATTACAAGCTGCGTGCCGCCATTAATTGGCGGTTTTATGCGTTTTCAAAGCTGCCCCGTGTAGTTTACATGCCCTTGAGTTTGACCTTTTCGAGCGCGGCTTTTATGCCATTTGCCAGTTTTCCCGGCTCGTCGTACCCCCAGATATGCATGAAGAAAAGCCGGGGCGTCTCGAAGAGCATGTGGTTGTGTATGGCCGTAACAGTAATGCCGTGCTCCAAAAGCGCCGATGCGACCGGGTTGACCTCATCCGCAGTGAGGACGAAATCGCCCGCGGCCACCGCTTTGTTTCCGAGCATCTCGATGTTTATCGCCGTGGCCAGCCCCATTACAGGCGGGATCTCCACGCCCATCTCGGTGACGGGTTCGGCGCGCGGGTACGAAAACGAGGCTATGCTCCCCTTTGTCTGGCCGGCCTTCCCGAGGATCGCCTCCACCTTTGACCAATCCGGTTTTGCCTTCGAGGTTTTTTCCGCCGCGGGAGCGCCGAGCGGCGTATGCGTGAGTTTCAAGACACGCATCATAGAACCTGCGACCGCCACTTTGTCGCCCCTGCCCCCGTAATGAATGTACATGACCCGCGGCGACTCGCCCAACAGGTGGTTGTGCAGGGCAGTGACCCATATTCCCTCGGCCTGGAGCTGTTTCATTACCGGTGTCACCTCGTCTTCCGTAAGGACCAGGTCGCCCATCACGGCGGTCCCGTTCTCCTCTTCCCTGAGCGCAGCCCAGGACGTCAGCGCAAGACCGGGCGAGACGGGGATTTTACCAACACTCACCTTCAGGTCGCTCCTCGGGAACGTAACCTTGAAGACATTTCCCTGCACCGTCCCCTTCCGGCCGAAGGCCTTTTCCACCGCCTGCCAGTCAGGCTCTGCGGCGAATGCTGCCACGGAGGAAAGGACGATTATGGACAACATAAGCGAGAAGACTCTCATGACGGCCTCCTACTGTCAAAGTGATTGAGCCTGCACACCGTACATAAGTATAGCATGCAAAACAGGATTAATATTTTCGCATATCGATGAAAACGGCCAAGATGGACTAACAGGAAGGACGAAAATTAAGTAGTCTATGTAATGTTTGGGATAAGCGGTTCTAGCGGGCCGGCTTGGCCGGGACGGGCTGTTCCGGTTGCGCAACTGGGGCTGTGACTGTGAAGGCGACGGTTGCGACCTCGGTCCCGAGAGTGTCGCTGTCGTTCATACGGAGGTCGTAGTTTCCGGGACGTGTGGGGCCGCTGAAAACAAGGTCTCCCGACGTGCGCTTCCTGAGGTACTGGAATATCAGCTTGTTCTTGTCGTTTGCTTCCTCTTTTCCGTGCGGCGCATCCGCTTGGAATATACCCACCCATGCGTTGTCCTCGTAAGACGCAGGCGCAGTGAAATGCACTTTAATCTGCTCGCCGGAAACGTATGTATTTTTATCCAGCCAGAGCCGGGGTCTCTCGTCGCGCACGACGACGGCTGGCTTCTTGACTCCGCCCGTTTGAATCAGTTCCTGCAGCTTGTCCATGCCCCCGGGGATTTTGGAAAGTGTGTTCAGGGCAAATGCGAACATCAAGACAAGGGCTATTGAACCAAGAACACCAAGCGCAATCATGACCTGCCTGTCGCTGGACGAGGGTTCTGAGATTATATCCCCCTTGATTTCCTTGAGCGCCCTGTAATTCATGTTGAGGTATATGTATGTAAAAGGCGTAAAGGCCAGTACCAGAAACGGCCCGACGTACGGTATTTTATTCAGGATTAACGAAACAATTCCCACAACAAGGAGCCTTAAGAATATACCCCACCAGTACCCTTTCACGTAGGATTTGCTTTTTATGAGCGCGCCAAGACCGCGGATATCCTTCTCTGCTAATATGTACTTTGCAAAGATGAAGTAGAGGGAAAGCGCAAGGCCAGGTATAATTAGCAGGACGTAGCCGCCCATTGTGATCAACGCTAAAAGAGTATAGAGCCAGGCAAACGGCAGTATCTTGGCCTTGCCCCTGGCAATCGCTTCCATGAAGCCGGTGTTCTCATCGACTACCGCTATTAAAAGGGCGGCAAACCCCCATGTTAATACGATAAATCCGACCGTAATGCCAGCCAGAAGTCCGGCCATGAACAAAGGCACACTTGCCTCCGGGACCAGCTTCGCAACAAAAAATCCAGGGCCGATGAATATTGAGGCAGACAGGATAGCTGCAATAATGGTCGCCAGATAAAGGCCGAAAAGGGTCAAAAAGCGTTCCTTGTATACCTCCCAGGCGCTTCCGAACAGTTCGCCGATCCCGGGCAGGCCGCCGCCGGTCCCGACCTTCGCCACCTGGGCTCTAAGCTGTGCCATGGGCTGTGGAGCAGTTGGCGGCTTCTTCGGCGTATATGAGGGCCTGGTTTTCTCAGATGCGGATGTCTCTTTCTCGCTGGGCTTCATGCCGATGGTACTATCCTCCCCGGTCTCCTCGGAGGTACTGCCCGTAAAAAAGAAACGTTCCTTGCATTGAGGACAGGTTATCGCAGCCCCTTCAGGTACAAGCCCCGTTTTAACGTCTTTGCGAAAGCCGCATCCAGGGCATACTATCGTTACCATCCCGGAATCAGGCGATACGGGTGGAACAGCCGGGGCCGTTTGCGGTGGGACAGGTGGTTCAGGTGCAGGAGACTCAGGTATGGGCGTCACTGGCAACGTTGGCTCAGGAGCTGGCGGTTCAGGAGTCGGCGGCACGGGAACAGGCGGAGCAGGTTCAGGAGCCGGAGGCACGGGAACAGGGGCTTCCTGTTTTGGTGCGCTGACGGGCGCAGCTGGAGCAGTCCCTGGTCCGGCAGGCCTGATGACGGAGGCCTCCTTGCATTTCGGGCAGTTGATCCTGAAAGGCCCCTTTGGGATGGACTCCGCAGGGAACTCCTTCGAGAAACCGCATTTAGGACATGTTACCGCAATTTTTTCCATTTATCTATCAGACCGAATTGATGTTTGCTGTATAATATATGAGAAAAGTCGGAACTTCAAACATTTTTCGCAATTTTTAAAAAAGCGGGGGATAATGAACTCAAAATTAAGCTTATCCGCGGACAAAGGTCTTGCCGGCCGGGTCATGGATATCGAGGGGCTGGTCAGCTACCAGGAAGGGGCGGTCGTAAGCAAGACGCTCCTTAATAAAAAGGCAGGGACGATCACGCTATTTGCATTCGACAAGGGCCAGGGTCTCAGTGAGCACACCGCACCATACGACGCGACCGTGCAGATAGTCGACGGCGAGGCGGAGATAACCATTTCGGGCAAGGTGCAGACGGCAAAGAAAGGCGAAATGCTGATTATGCCCGCAAACGAGCCTCACTCGCTCCTTGCCGTGGAGCGGTTCAAGATGGTCCTTATTATGATTCGCTCGGCTTAATCTATTTTCTTCATGGGCTTGCCGCAGCAGACCAGGCCGCCGCCGCCTGCCTTTGTAACAAGCACCTCGTTCCCGCAGACATCACAGTAATAATGCTTTCCCAGTTCGGCCATGTCGCCCTCCCATAATTAATGATAGCAATTGTTCACTACAATTAAATATAATTGCAAATGCAAAAAATTTCCATAAGAAAATTAAGAAAAGATTCTTGATAGACCCTGGCTACTATATATTTTGCATTATCTTGAGAAATATGTTAATTTTTTGTAAATATATTCACTTTGACCTGCCAGGCTTCTACTTCGTATGGTACACTAATAAATTAGAACCTATTTAGTAACATGACTTACCCGAGGAAATGGGACCTTTAAAGGTACTAATAGTAGATGACGAGCTTGACCTCGCCACCCTGACGAAAATGCGGCTTTCCAAGGAAGCACCGCACTTTTACATCACGGTCCTGAAAAGCGGTCGGGACTGCCTCAACTACCTGCAAGACCATCACGTTGACTGTATACTCTCCGATTACCAGATGCCGGAAATGAACGGCATGCAGCTTCTAAAAAGTCTCAGGAGCAAACACAACGACGTACCGTTTATTTTTGTCACCGGCCAGGGTAACGAGGCGGTTGCCAGGGAGGCTTTCAAGAATGGTGCCGACGATTACTTTACGAAAGATATACAAGAGTTTGCCTATTATGCAAAGATTATCAATTCCGTAGAGCAGTCGGTAAAGCTCAGGAGTTCCGAGAAGTTTAAAAGGGATGCCGAATTGGCCCTTTATCACGAGAAAAACAAGCTGGAGGCAATACTTGAAAATATCGGCGAGGGCATCAGTATCCAGGACAAAGACCTAAGGGTACTCTATCAGAACAAAGCGCACCGCAACCTGATAGGCTCGCATATCGGCGAATATTGCTACCGCGCCTTCGAGCGGCTGGATGAGGCATGCAAGGACTGCCCCGTTATAAAATCATTCGAGGACTGCCGCGTGCACACTATGCAGAGGTCCACGGTTTCAGAAACAGGCACGCTGCATATCGAGGTCACGGCTTCGCCGCTAATGGACCAGGATGGAGAAATAATTGCCGGGATAGAGGTCGTCAGGGACGTGACCGAGCACAAGCGGGCCGATGAGAGGGTAGCGAGGCTGAACCGGCTATACAGCGTGATAACCGGCATCGACAATGTGATAATCAGGGCTCCAAACACGGAATACCTGTTCAGTAAGGTCTGCGATACTGCAGTTGACAGAGGTTCTTTCCATATGGCGTGGATAGGTATTACCGGAGAGGGCCGCCAAGTAAAGCCCGTTGCATACGCAGGATGCGAAGATGGTTATCTGAAAGACATTAAAATATCAGTCGACGATGTTCCCGAGGGCAGGGGGCCTGTTGGCACGGCGATACGCACCGGCGCGCATTTTATCTGCAACGATATAGCAAATGACGAGCGGATGGGCCTTTGGCGTGGAGACGGCCATGAGTCGCGGATACCGCTCGAATGCCGGGTTCCCGTTGAGCGTGGGCAGCAAAGTGGTCGGTGCCCTTGCTGTCTACTCCACCGAGCCGGGTTTCTTCGACAAGGAAGAGACGGGCTTGCTGGACTCTCTTGCCGCCAATATCTCATTTGCCTTGCAGTCCTTACATCTGGAGTAATAAGACATCGTGTGGTCCAAGCTTATATTGATTGCCGTTGCAGGAACTGTCGGGACCCTGTCCCGTTACTGGCTTTCCGGGTTTATGCACCGCATGTTCGGTGCGGATTTCGCCTACGGCACACTGGCGGTCAACGTCATCGGCTGCCTTCTGTTCGGCCTGGTATGGGCGCTTGCCGAGGAGAGGATGGCGATATCTGTTCTTACGCGCACGGTCCTACTTGTCGGCTTTATGGGTGCATTTACCACTTTTTCCACATTTGCGTTCGAGACGATGAATTATGTCAGGGACAGCCAGTACATGCTGGCCTTTTTAAATGTTGCGGCGAACTGCGTACTGGGTTTCGCCGCGATAGTGTCCGGGGTATGGATTGCCAGGGTCCTGTAATAATGGCCTGTAAAAAGGGGATGACATGAAACTTCCGGAAGAGGCTGAACTTTTAAGGATATTCATAGGCGAGTCCGACAGATACGAAGGCGTGCCGCTGTTTGAGGCCATAGTCAAAGAGGCCAGAAGGCAGAACCTTGGTGGCGCAACGGTATTCCGCGGGCTGATGGGCTATGGGGCCCACAGCCGGGTACATACCGCCAAGGTGCTAAGGCTGTCGGAGGACTTGCCGATTGTCATCGAAATAGTGGACTCGCCCGAGAAGATAGAGGCGTTCCTGCCGGACCTCGACCGGATGATGGTGGAGGGGCTTGTCACGGTGGAGCGCGCAAAGGTCTTGTTGTACAGGCCCGGCAAGGAGAAATAGATATGCAAAGGTGGGTGTGTACCGTCTGCAAATACGTATATGACCCAGAGGTCGGCGACCCGGAACACGGCGTAGCCCCGGGCACCTCTTTTGAAGACCTGCCGGACGACTGGCTATGCCCCATATGCCTGTTGGGGAAGGAAGTCTTCGAGCCCGAAAAGGCGTCTTCAAGAAAACACAAGCCTGCTCACGGCCATAAGCCCTGATAACTACCATAATCCGGTCCGTTTAAGTTCCCTCATTATTCCCGATTGCATCCTCGCAGACTAATCAAATTGTAAAAAATGCCTCTGGGCGTCTTAACGCAAATGTAACGAGCCCTTAATATGATCACAACATTTGTATGTTTTAATTGCTACAGTGAAAGAAAACAATAATAAAAGAGGTTTGATTATGAGATGTCCGAACCTGGTAAAGAAGGATGCGTTCCACTGCTCAACAGTCGATGATTCTTACCGCCCGAGCCAGTACCAGTTGATGGAATACTGCAAGGAACGCCTGCACAGCATCTGCCCGTTCTATCTGGGCTACCAAAAGAGGCAGGCGCAATTTCAGGAATCTTTGAGCGCTGGAGGTCTGGGATGATTTCAGAGGAGGAAAATATGAACTGCCCGAACCTGACCCTGCATGACCGTTTGTACTGCGTATCCAAAGACAAGTGGCTGGTGCCCAGCGTACACAATCTGGCAGGTTGCTGTCTGAGCCAGGCACACACAGACTGTAGTTTCTATAAGGCGTTCCTGGAAAATGTCGAACTCTTCTCCTACAGCATTTAAGGGGCCGGACAGGTGCCCCTACCTGGTCAAGGGGTACCTTTTCACCTGTACGTCCGACGACATCCCATACATCCCCAGCCTCGCAAGGCTTAGCAAATTCTGTGAAAAAATCCATCACATAGGCTGCCCGTATTTCATGGGCCAGAAAAAACAGGGCAGAATTTTCCATTTCGGACTTTGGGAAGAATAGAGGTGCAAAATGTGTCCATTCCTTAAATACAACTTCTTGTTCATATGCAGATCTTACAGGGCTCCGAACAACCCCGACCTGCATAACATAAGAGAGTTTTGCAGGACTTCAAAACACGTTTCATGCCCGTACTATTAAGGATAAAAGGTTTAAACAGCTATGCTTTTGTGCGACTTTCATATCCACACAAACTATTCCGACGGCTCGGTAGGGCTGCGGAAAGTAATTGACCTCTACGGCCAGGCCGGGTTCGACGTGATCAGCATTACGGACCACGTAGTCAACGGCGACAACCTTATGGGGAAGCTCGCCCACCGCTTGAAATTTACCATAAACAAGGACAACTTTGACGGATACCTTGCTCACGTCAGGGAAGAGGCCGAGCGGGCGCGGGAAAAATACGGGATGCTTGTCATACCGGGCGTGGAGATATCGAAGAACTCTTTCTTGTCAAAAAGGGCGGCGCACCTGCTCGTCCTTGACATCAAGGAGTTCATCTTCGCCTGCTGGGACTACGAGAAGATATTCCTGGAGGCAAAACGCCAAGGGGCCTTGACCGTTGCATGTCACCCGCACCACACCTCTGAAACGACGTTCATTGACACCCTGTTTCTGTGGAACAACAGGGAGAAATACGCCAAGTACATAGACGCCTGGGAGATAGCGAACCGCGACGACGTCTTCAATGTGATAAGCCTTAAGAAATATCCATACATCGCAAACAGCGACTTCCACAAACCAAGGCATATTTATTCCTGGAAGACGCTCCTTAACTGCGAGAAGAAACTGGATGCAATAAAGAAATGCATAAAAAGGAACGAAGGGGTGTCAATAACGCTATTCAGGAGGTGTAACCAGACATGATTTTTGTTGTATTCAGCCTGCTGACAGCTTTTGGGCTGGTAATTTATTATTTACAGGTTGCGGCTGTGCGAAGCTGTTTCTCGCAGCCAAACTTAGTGGCGGGGCTTTATATGCCGCCGGTCAGCATACTGAAGCCTCTGAAGGGGCTGGACGACAGCCTGTTTGAAAACCTTGAGAGCTTCTGCCGTCAGGACTACCCGGAATACGAGATTATATTTGCCCTGAGGTCTTTTGACGACCCGGCCTACCGTGTCGCCCAGAGGATAAAGGAGCAGTTCCCGGCGAGGGATATTTCAATCGTAGCCGAGTGGTGCGGGGAGGGGCTGAACCCCAAGGTAGACACCCTCGTGCCGGCCTACAGGGCATCAAGATATGGTTTCATTCTGATAAGCGACAGCAACGTCAGGGTGGAAAAAGAATATTTAAAAGAGCTAGTGAAGCATATGGAAGACCCAGAGGTGGGGCTTGTCAGCAGCCTGATCAGGGGTATCGGAGGCAGGAGCATCGGCTCGGCCCTTGAGAACCTCCACCTCAACACCTTTGTAGTCGGCGGCGTTTGTTTTCTCGACAGGTTTTTGAAATCGCCATGCGTAGTCGGCAAGTCCATGCTTATCAGGAGAGAACATCTTGAGGAACTTGGAGGGTTTGGGGAGGTAAAAGACCACCTTGCAGAGGATTATATATTAGGGCGGAAGATGAAGCAGCTAGGCAAGAAAGTCGTACTGTCAAACCACATCATCAACACCATCAACGAATCCTGGCACGTGCGGCAGTTCCTCGCAAGGCATATCAGGTGGGGGAAGCTGCGGTGGCAGATAGGCAGTGCGGCGTATTTATTAGAGCTTATAGGAAACCCAGTCTGCATGTCGTTGGTCCCGCTGCTGGTTCTCGGTCCTTCACGCATGACGTTTCTTTTGCCTCTTGCGGCCTTCTCCTTGAAGGCGGCCGGCGATTATTTAATGGGCAGGCTGGTAAAGGTGGGAGCGAACCCGGCCCTCTACCTTCTTTCGCCGTTAAAGGACGTTCTTATCGGTATGGCCTGGTTTGTCCCTGTATTTTCGAACAAGGTCGAGTGGAGGGGAGACAGATATATAATCGGCAAGGATTCATTTTTGTCCCCTTGCAGGGATGAGGCCGAATCGGCCGTCGCATAATAATTAATCTCGACAGGATAATATTAAAGGCCGCTCCCCGGATGTGGAGCGGCCTTTATCGTTATATGATTTCTGGTTTAGTTGTTTACTGCTGCTTATGCATGTAAACGTGGACCTTGCTCCTTAAGTCATAGAGGTTGCCCTTACATATATATCCTCTAACGCCGTGTTCAGATACGGCCTTTCTCATGGTGTCCTCGTCGTTCGACGAATAAAAGACGATAGGTATGTCCCGCGTGCCGATGTATGAACGGAGTAACTTTGCCAGCCCCTCGCCGGAAAGCGCAGGCATGTTCATGTCCAGCATGATCAGGTCCGGTTCGTCCTCCCTGATCCTGTTTAAGGACCCTAGAGCCTTGCTATAGACATAGACGGAGTATCCTTCATCCTCAAGTATGGCCTTGGTGGTCTCAAGAAGATTCACATCGTCGTCTATCAGTACTATCTTTTTTTTGCTAACCGCCATAGTTCCCCCTATCTGTTTATAGCAAGTGGCAGGTTGACCGTGAATGTAGTCCCCCTCATGAAGATACTCTGAAGAGAAACCTGGCCTCCGAGGAGGTCCACAAGGTGTCTCGTTATGGTGAGGCCGAGTCCAGTGCCTTCATATCGCTTTGTTTGGGCGTCTTCGATCTGGGTGAAGGCTGAGAACAGCCGTCCCATGTCTTCCTCCCGTATGCCTATCCCAGTGTCGCTGACAGAAACGGATAGAACACCGCTCGTATTTGAAGCGTTGACAGTGATGCATCCTGCCTCGGTGAACTTGGCTGCGTTGCTTAAAAGGTTGTTGAGTATCTGACGGAACTTGACAGGGTCGCTCTCGATCAAGAGAGGCTCCACGCTGAACGAGGCAGTAACCTCGACCCGTTTGTTGCCTATTAATATACGTGTAGTCTCCACGACCTCCTTTATTACGGACACGGCGTCGAAACGCTCGACTATCACCTCCATCTTTCCGGCCTCCACCTTTGAGAGGTCAAGGATGTTTGTGATGATAGCCCTGAGGCTTACCGCGCTTGAAAGCAGGAGAGAAAGCCTGTCGTTTACCTGTTCTGTATAACCCTTTTCGCAGGATATCCTCATAAGGTCGGCAAGCCCGATGATGGCGTTTACTGGGGCCCTGAAGTTCGTGTGTCACGTTTGCGATGAACTGGGATTTTATCTTGCTTACCTTCTCAAGTTCCTTGGCCCGTTCGTTTGCAAGCTCCTTTTGGACCATGCTGTTGGCCAGAGCGTTGCTCTGCTCTATGACTATCCCTTTGACAGAGAGCAGCCCGACAAAGAAGGAGTTGTCGTCGACGACCACTATGTCGTCATAGATGTCCTGAAATGGCCGTGACAGAGCTTTATCAAGGGCGACGTCGATGCTCTCACCCTCATGCACGAGAAGCGGCTCGGTGTCTGCGATCCTCAGTATAGGTTTTCTTTCGTATAGCTCGAACCCGAATCTCCTGAACAGGGAGAAAAGAAGTTTGCTCCTTGCGACAAGCGCGACCGGTTCACGGCAATCTACTACGGCTATCGCGTCCAGGTTCTGCTCCTGGAAAAACCTTTCCGCCACATCCTTTACCCGGACCGAGGGTGCTACCTGCTCCCTTGATGCGACTAGCTGACCAACTGAAACAGAACCGTCCTGCATCATTACCTCCACAAAAACAAACGTGAACGAAGCCCGGCTATGCCGAGAATTTAGTGGACATAACCGGAGTAATATTAGCAGGGATATGTGACAATAAAATTACAGGCTGATAAAGTTTTGATTGCAGTATGCAGTAGCATTTTCATCAATGTTTAGCTCAACAGTAACGGGGCTGTAACAACGTAGTGGTAATATGTATCCATTAGAACAAAAAGTAAGCCCACTGGATAACAATCAATAAGGGATGCAAAATGATAACGGCCCTAAGAGATGGGAAAAAGATGATACCTCTCAAATCGGGAACGGTTCTTCTCATAGGCATAAGAGGGGACAGCCCTAATGCCTACATCTGCAATACGGGGGAATGCGCTGCCGAGACAAACGACACGGTCATCCTGGCGCCGGAAGAGATAGACGACGTGATAATTACGTTGGCCAGCGTAAAACAGAAATTGAGTATCCAAACAGGATTATGAAAAAAACCGAGACGTGGCCTGAAATGAAAGTACATGAAGACTATTTATAATTATCCTGGTTCTTTGTCCATTACTTTATGCCTCAAATGCGCTTGCCGATAATGTATTTTTTAAAGATGAATTCAGCACACTTGAAGCATGGAAGCCGTTTTGTTTTTCTAAAGTAAAAAAGCATACCATTTATACGATAGTTCCCGGCGCGGGAAAAAACATCCTGAAGACCGAGAGCGACGCGTCCGCATCGGCCCTTGTCCTGAACAAGACCTTCAACGTGTACGAATACCCTGAACTAAAGTGGCGTTGGAAGGCCGACAATGTTTATAAAAAAGGAGACTGCGGGGAGACTAAGGGCGGAGACGATTATGTGATCAGGATCTATGTGCTGTTTAAATTCGAGCCGAAGAAGGCGGGGTTCGGAGAGAGGTTGGAATATAATGCGGCAAAACTGGTATATGGAGATTATCCACCGAAAAGCTCTCTGAATTACGTCTGGGCGAACAAAGACCACGGGAAAACAATTTACACCAGCCCGTTCTCAGGCAGGTCCAAGATAATAGTCAAAAGCCTGCCTGTTGATGTAGGGCAGTGGAAAGCTGAGGAGGCCAATATTGTGAAAGACTACAAGGATGCCTTCGGCGAGGACCCGCCGGCCATAGCGAGCATTTCCATAATGAACGACTCCGACAACACAAAAGAGCACTCCGTGTCATACCTCGACTTTATAGAAATATCAAAATAAATAGTGCAGGTTTTTATTGAGGGAAGTCAAAGGAACCTCACAACATCCGCTTGAGCCGTTCCGATTCCTCGTAAGACCTGACGACGCAGTCCTCTATCGCCACGCCTGAGAAGTAGTTCCCTGTAAGAAGGAGCGGACGGCCCGCCACAAGCCTGTCGGCCTCGGCAACCCATCTGGAGTGTCCGACCGCCAGGGATGGCACGGAGTTATCGTCTTTATACGCCACTCTCGTGAGCTGCTCCGGTCTTACCTTCAAGACCGCTGCGATACGGGCAAGCTTCTCATCCCTGCCAGCTCTTCCCGGCCTGAAATGGAACGCGAACCCCCTGAACCTGTCATCCTTGACTACATCCCTCGACACTGCGGACAGGAATATGTCTTCAGCCGCGATTATTCCTGCAACGGGCGGGACGGTTACTTCATCTTTGTGGAGCGCCACACCGACAGTCTCCACCGTGCCGCTTGGTATCTTTGAGAGGTGGGCGGATAGCTCCGGGAATGAGCCGGACAGGATCTTCGAAGCAGATGGCGGCGGGGATGCGACCGCCGCGAACCGCGACTCGTACTGGTTGCCGCCAGCTGCCGTTATGAAAACTCCGTCTGAAAACTTTACTGACTCTACTTCATGCCCGTGCATTACTGTCAGCCCCGCTACGGCGGATAATGCGTCTGTCACTGTCTGAAGCCCCTTGGTGAAGGTGTAGCTGCTCAGGACGTCCTTGCGCTTCTCCCTCTTTTTAAACAGCGCGTCGGCGGGAAACCCGGCGGCATCCTGGGATATTATTGCATTAAAGACAGGCCCGAGCACACGGCTGTAATTCTTCTTGCCGAGGATACCGGAGTAGTAGGACTCCATGCTCGCGCCTTCTTTTTTTGCCGTGAAGGCATGCGGAAGTGAGAGCAACAGCTCGATAAAGTCTAGTTGTGAAGGGATGGAAACGAGGCTGCCATCAGCAAACATCTTGAAAGGCACCTTCTCCCGGGGCAGAAGATTTCCAATCAACCCCTGGTCTTCCAGGATGCCTATGAGGCGGGCATATGAGTTGTAGCAGGAGTGCGCGCCCAGCTCGAGCCAGAACCCGGCTGCATCGCCGCAGAACTCGTGCGAATGGAAGCAGCCGCCCGTCCTGGCCGTCTTCTCCAGCACCAGGGCGTTAAGGCCGGCCTTTGTGCAGAAGTGTGCGAGGCTAAGGCCGCTTATCCCTGCTCCTGCAATGACAATGTCGTATTTTTCCATCAAATACCGATTCCGTCGAAGAGGACGGTAGAAAGGTATCTCTCGCCCGCGTCCGGGAGGATGACCACAATCGTCTTACCGGCATACTCAGGTTCTCTGGCAATCCTTACCGCAGCCGCTGCAGCCGCGCCACATGAGATGCCGCACAGTATGCCCTCTTCCTTCATCAGCCGCCGGGCGTACTCGACAGCTTCCAACTCGTCAACGCGCTCGACCCTGTCCACGATCGAAAGGTCTAGCGTGTCAGGTATGAAGTTGGCTCCGATCCCCTGTATTTTGTGCGGGCCCGGTTTCAGTTCCTGCCCGGCAAGTTTCTGGGTGATTAGAGGGCTGGCCGCAGGTTCTACCGCGACCGAGACAAACGGTTTCTTCATGGTGTTCTTGATGTATCTCGACACGCCGGTGATAGTCCCTCCGGTGCCGACGCCCGAGACCAGTACGTCCACCAGCCCGCCGGTATCGTACCATATCTCAGGGCCGGTGGTCTTCTCGTGTATTTCCGGGTTGGCCGGGTTTTTGAACTGCTGGGGCATGAAGTAGCGTCCAGGGTCAGTGGCCAGCATCTCTTCCGCCTTCCTGACGGCGCCTGCCATTCCCTCCGGCCCGGGCGTCAGGACAAGGTTTGCCCCCAAAGCTGCAAGGACGCGTCTCCGCTCCAGGCTCATAGTCTCCGGCATCGTAAGCGTGACCCTGTAGCCGCGGCTTGCGGCGACGAATGCGAGCGCAATACCGGTGTTCCCGCTGGTCGGCTCCAGTATCTCTTTACCAGGGCGAAGCGTGCCCCTTGCCTCGCCGTCCCATACCATAGCCGCACCGATGCGGCATTTCACCGAATACGAGGGGTTTCGCCCCTCGATCTTTGCAAGTACGGTGGCCTTCGCGCCTTGTGTTATCCTGTTGAGTCTTACAAGCGGGGTCCTGCCGATGGAGAGGGAGTTGTCGTTAAATATTAAAGACACGATAAGCCTCCTGTGACTGAGTGGCCATGAAACAAACACCGCGTATGATGTAATAATATCATAAAAGGGTGTTGGTATGCTTGGTCTGGGCTGAATGAATATAAATAAAATGCTATCGACTGCCGGATGCAAGTCTTTTTGTGGCAGTCTCTTTCTTTGTCGCGTTTAGCCGGCGGGTGAAACTGTCAGTGATATGCCCCAGGGCTTCTGAGCGGGTCGGGTAGGGATGTATCAGGTGAGACAGTTGTTCAAGGCCGATTCCGGCCATCATGGCGAGGGTCAACTCGCCGATCATCTCACCCGCATGTTTCGATACAATAGTCGCGCCGAGGAGTTCGCCGGTTTCTTTTCGTATATGTACCTTAACAAAGCCCTTATCCTCGCCTTCAAGCACTGCCCTGTCCACGTTTTCGAGGTATTCCGTCAAGGTCTCCATCCCTGTCCTCTTCGAAGGCGCTTCATGTCCGTACATCCCGACATGAGCAACCTCAGGGTCGGTAAATGTGCACCATGGTATTATGAGGTGGTCGAACCTTTGACGGTCCGCAAGCAGGGCGTTGTGAACGGCTATCCTTGCGGCCGCCTCGGCCGTATGGTTGAACCGAAGCTTGAGGCAAACATCGCCAGCCGCGTATATGCGCCTGTTGGTGGTCTGCAGGTAGTTGTTTACATTAACGCCAGCGCGGCTGTCGTAAGCAACGCCGGCCTCTTCAAGGCCGAGAGATTTCACATTCGGGGAACGGCCGGTTGCCACAAATATCTCATCCACCGGGACCTGCTCGCTGACGCCGTCCCTCTCTATGTGCAATACTTTCTTCGTACCGATAACCTCAACCTTCCTGAGCACCCAATCCCCCAATACAATGCGTATTCCCTCGCGTAAAAAAACATCCTGCAATATTGCCGAAGCCTCCGGGTCTTCCCTGTCCATCAGCCGTGCCTTGTTATGGAGCAGGGTTACCTGGGTGCCGAGCCGCTGGAAGGCCTGTGCCAGTTCGCAGCCCGTACTCCCACCCCCTAGCACTGCCATCCTGGCAGGTCGTTTTGTAAGCGAGAAGACGGTCTCACTGGTGAGGTATCCGGCCTCGGCAAGCCCTTCTACGGGCGGGTGGAATGGTCTTGCGCCCGTTGCTATGACCGCTTTTTTAAACCTCAGTGCTTTCCCTGAGACTTCGAGTGAATCCGGGCCGGTGAACCTGCCTTCGCCCAGAAAGACGTCGATGCCCATATCCCTCAACCGCGAGACTGAGTCGCGCTTGCTGATCATTGCGCGTAGCCGGCGCATACGCTCCATCACGGCCCCAAAGTCGGCCTCTGCACCGCACCGCACCCGCACACCGTGGCCTGAGGCCTCCTTTACTTCCTCGGACACGCGTGAAGAACTGATGATGGTCTTGGAAGGGATGCAGCCGAGGTTCAGGCAGTCTCCGCCAACAAGGTAGCGTTCGACGAGTGCGACCTTTGCGCCAAGAGATGCGGCCTCGGTTGCTGCGACCAGCCCGGCCGTGCCGCCGCCAAGGACGACAAGGTTATAAACTTTTGCCGGTTTGGGGTTTACCCAGCACTCCGGGTGTACGTTCCTGAGCAACTCGTCGTTGAAGCTGTCATGCGGCAGTATTTCGTCAATCCTGTCCATTTATGCACACCTGTGACAATCAGGAAGCCGTTTCTCGCGCCCTACTATAAATATAACACAAGTCTTGAATAATAAACGGAAAAGGAAAGCTAGAACGGCAACATCATGCGGAGACTTACTTTATCAGGTTTGTTACGCCCTCGATGGCCTGTCTGACCTCTGGGGCGATGTATAGGTTCTCCAGGTCGAACTCGTGCAGTGCGTCTATCAGCACCTGAACCTTCTCGCTGTCGGAGAGTTTTTTGTGGATTATTATCCGGGGCCCTTCGGTTATATAGCAAAGCCCGCCTTTGGGCTGCCTGCCGGTGGTCTTCTTTATCACCTCGTAACTGACCCTCGCGCCGACCATCCCGGCGACTTCTTCAAGCGCTGCTATGAGTTTGTCATCTTTCATGGCGGATGTTGTTTTCCTTGTAGTAGATGTTCTCGAGGCGCGGCTTATATATAGCGTCGTACGCCTGCAGCTTGTCGGGGAATACCTTCGATACCCAGTGGCGGGCCAGCTCCATAAGCTGTTCGGCCTCCGTCTCGTCGAGTCCCGGGTTCTTGAGTTTTTTTGCAGTGCCGTCCACAACCTTGCGCAGCGCCCTCAGGGCCTTCTCCTCTTCGATCATATGCCATTCCCAAGCCATCGTATATCTGCCTCCAGGATCTTTCTTTATTAGCCCTTAAGGACAAGCCCTGCCCCTATTACAAGCATGACCGTGCCGGATATCCTCCACACATCCATCGGGATATGCCGTCCACCCAGAAGGCCGAAATGGTCAAGTACCACGCCCGCCGCAAGCTGGGTCGCAATGGCAGCTGATAGCGCGGCCAGAGTGCCGATCCGGGGTACGGCAATAATCAATACCGTAACGAAGAAAGCCCCAAGAAGCCCGCCAGAAAGCTGCCAGAGCGGAGCCCCTGTTATAGCCTTCAGGTTCCCGTCATTACGGAAAAGCGCTACACCGGCCAGTGCCAGCGTACCAACCAGAAAAGATATGAACGAGCTCTGGATCACCCCGATCCTGGTCGCCAGGTTCGCGTTGATGAGCGGCTGCAGGGCCACGGTTACCCCGGCGACGAGCATCAGAATGAAGAAGAAAATGTCAGGCATCCAGACCGCTCCGTATTCGCAAGGCTGCCGATTTAATTCATCTATATTAACCTCAATTTGAAAATTGTCAATCCTGAAATCCGCCTGGAAAGCATTGCCCCATTTGGCTTGACAACCACCCGGCCGAATAATACAATGACGTCGGACAGTTAGCTGAATACGCAAACCTGTTAAGTTAAGGATAATTAATATTGAACGACTTTTTAGCCTATCCGGCACTCCTTATCGCGAGCCTTGCCGTAATACTCTTTGCCGCCGAGCTCTTTACGAACGCCGTCGAATGGCTCGGCAAGAAGATGAACCTCTCCCACGGCGCTACAGGCTCTATACTCGCCGCAGTCGGCACTGCCCTTCCCGAGACCACCATACCCATAATAGCGCTCATGGCCGGAAGCAGTGAGAGCGCCGAGGTGGCTATCGGTGCGATAGCGGGCGCGCCTTTTATGCTGGCAACGCTTGCCATGTTCGTTTCGGGCTGTGCGGTCTACTACTATGCCGCGAAGGGCAGGAGGTCGAAGAAACTCCACCTGGACATAGCCGTAAAGGAGCGCGACCTGGGCTTCTTCATAATAATCTATGGCGTTGCGGTTCTTGCCACATTTGTCCCAGGCCACCCGGCGAGGGTTGCAATAGCACTCTGCCTCGCCTTCTCGTACAGCATCTACATGTACATTACCCTGCGGCATGAGGGGCATTCCGACGGAGAACTCAATGACCTGCACCTCTCCCGCCTCTTCAGGACAAGGGTCAGGAAGAGGTTCATACTGCTCCAGATCATAGTAAGCCTGGGGTTGATAGTGGGAGGCGCGCATTTCTTCGTTGTCGCCGTGGAACATGTCTCGAAGATGATAGGCATATCGACAATGCTCCTGTCGCTCATCATCACCCCGGTAGCCACAGAGCTGCCGGAAAAGATGAACAGCGTCCTTTGGATACGCCAGAGGAAGGACACCCTTGCGCTCGGCAATATCACCGGCGCGATGGTGTTTCAGTCTAGCTTCCCTGTCGCGGTGGGCGTGGCGTTCACGCACTGGGACCTGAAAGGCCCGACGATGGTCTCGGCCATAATCGCGCTCCTTTCGGCCACAATGCTATATGTCGTGCTTAAGGTGAAGAAGACCCTTCCTGCGCAGGTACTTCTGCTATGCGGCGGCTTTTACGTAGCGTTTATTGTTTACCTGGTGGCGTTCTACCATTAGTGTCTCATTCCAGTATGGAGTTATAAAGGACCCAAAAGTGATACCTAAGGCTTTTCTCGGCAAGACCACGATAGATATTGATGGTATGGTAGTTCGTAACCTGTGGATTAAGACCTCATGGGAAACAGTTATCCATTCTGAGCTTATTACAGAGGGAGAGGTAGTCCCTCTTAAAAACAAGACCGTTTATCAATATAAATTGACTGAAGATGGCATAAATATTATTCCAGGCATTCAATTGGGAAACGACAGATATAACATGTTCGACCTTGTAGATAGCATGGAAGACTTGGAAGAAAATGAGAAAGAGTAAAAAGAGAAACAATTCCCAAGGCAATAACCCCTCGTGCCAATCATTGTTCATAAGCCTCTGCTGTCCAGTTCCCTTACTTGAACCGCATTATTGTGGTAAAATATAAGGTAAGTAAGGAGGTCGGACATGGTTAATATCAAAAACATCCTAGTGCCGGTAAGCTTTGCCCCTTCGTGCGATAAGGCGATGGAGATGGCGGCCAGGATGGCGACCGTTTTCAAGGCGAAACTCTATGTGCTGAATGTTTACAAAACCCCGCCGCGGCTGTTTTACAGCGTGGGAGGGGTATTTTTCTCCAAGTCAATGGAGCAGGAAAGGGCTGAAAACGTCGGAAGGCTCGACGAGTTTGTCCGGAGGGAGCTGAAGAGGCTTAAGCTCTCGCTTGAAGTGGAGGAGCTGGAAATCGAAGACAAAGAACCTATGGAGATGATTTTAAACGTCGCGAAGGAGAAAAAGATCGACCTTATTGTGCTTGGTCACCATGAGGAGACAAGGCTTGAACATTTCCTCTTCGGGAGGAACATACACAATTTAGTCGATGGTGCACCCTGCGACGTAATAATTACCAGGACCCACCTGTACGCCAAAAAAGCGAGGGAGCTTTCGGCCGCATAATCGGCCGGAAGCCGGCCCTGATCAGTGCTGCATCCCGGACGCCTTCAGCCGCCCCTTCTTCAGGTCGCGCTTCTTCATCAGGACGAATATAACCGGCGTCATAATGAGCACATGTACTGCGGAAGAGATCATCCCGCCGATCATCGGTGTGGCTATGGGCTTCATAACGTCCGCGCCGGTGCCTGTCGACCACATGATGGGGACGAGGCCCATAAGCGCGACCGAGACGGTCATAAGCTTCGGACGGAGCCTCAGTACCGCGCCCTCGAACGTCGCGTCATAGATATCCTGTTCTGTCACCGGCCCGGCCATCAGCTTCTTGTCCAGCGCCTCGTGCAGATAGATCACCATCACCACGCCGGTCTCCACCGCCACGCCGTAGAGCGCGATAAAACCGACCGCGACAGCGGTAGACCAGTAATACCCCAGCAGCCACACCAGGTATATCCCGCCGACAAGCGCAAAGGGCACCGAGAGCATAACCATGCTTGCCTCAATAGCCG
This sequence comes from Nitrospirota bacterium, assembly GCA_963845245.1. Lineage (GTDB taxonomy): Bacteria > Nitrospirota > JACRHJ01 > JACRHJ01 > JACRHJ01 > CAWJRJ01. The sequence goes on along the minus strand of CAWJRJ010000011.1, from coordinate 14,638 downwards.
AGTGGAATGTGAAGTAGAGCAGTATGAAGATGATTAGAAGCCCGATCGGCACCAGTATCCGGAGCCGCTTCGTTGCGCGCACCTGGTTTTCCCACTGGCCCGACCACTGGACATAATAGCCGGGCGGCAGTTTCAACTCCCTGTCGAGCGTCTTTTTGGCCTCTTCCACAAAGCCGCCCAGGTCGCGCCCCTTGACGTTAAGGTATACAATCGAGCGCAGCAGGCTGTTCTCCGAGCTTATCATGTCCGGCCCGTCGGTATAACTTATGGTTGCGAGCTGGTCGAGAGGGACATGGAGCATGTTACCGACCGAAACCTGCACGCGTTTCAGCTCGTCAAGGTTGGAGCGGAAGTCGCGTGCGTAACGCACTGCGACGGGAAATCGCTCTCTGCCCTCCACGGTGTTGGTAAGGCTCATCCCGCCGATTGAGGATTCTATGACGTCCTCTACGTCCGCCACCTTTAGGCCGTAACGGGCCGCAGACTCGCGGTCCACCTTGATATCCAGGTACTTGCCGCCCGTAACCCTTTCGGCGAATACGTCGGTCGCGCCCGGCACCTTTCTCAGTATCGCCTCCGATTGCTGCGCCAGGTGGTTGAGGGTGTCCAGGTCGTTGCCCATTATCTTTACGCCGAGATCGGTGCGCACGCCGGTGGACAGCATCTGGATCCTGTTGATGATCGGCTGTGTCCATCCCTGCGAGACACCCGGTATGTTCAGCTTCGATGCCAGTTCGTTCTGGATGTCGGCCTTGGTGATGCCTTTTCGCCATTGCTCCTTGGGCTTGAGCAGTATCAACGTCTCGAACATCGATACCGGAGCCGGGTCGGTCGCGGTCTCGGCGCGGCCTACCTTGCCAAGCACGTGGTCCACCTCCGGCACGGATTTTATGATCGCGTCCTGTACCGTGATCAGGCGCTTTGCCTCAGTAATGGAGACGGGCGGAAGCGTTGAAGGCATGAACAGCAGGCTTCCCTCGTCGAGCGAGGGCATGAACTCTTTGCCTATATTTGCCAGCATGAAAACGCCGACTGCAAGCGCCGCAAGGTTCAGTACTATGACTGTCTTCTTCCATTTCAGCGCCCAGCGGATAATAGGTGAATAGACTGCAATGAAAAAGGATGAGATAGGGTTTTTGTCCTCGTGCGGCATCTTTCCGCGCATCAGGTAGTACATCAGGACAGGGACGAGCGTGATAGCAATTATGGCGGAGCCAGCCATCGAGAACGTCTTGGTAAATGCGAGCGGGTGGAACATCCTGCCCTCCTGCCCGGTGAGCAGGAAGACAGGCACAAACGAAAGCACTATTATCATCAGAGAGAAGAATATTGCGCGCCCGACCTGCTTGGCGGACATGATTACCGTCTCAAGCCGCTTTGCGTCCCTCTCTTCCGGGTGCAGCTCGGAAAGATGCCGGTAGCAGTTCTCCACCATGATAACGCCCGCGTCCACCAGCACGCCTATCGCGATCGCGATGCCGCCTAACGACATGATGTTCGAGGTTATTCCCATATACTTCATGGTGATGAAGGCAATCAGCACGGCGATGGGCAGCGTAATCACGATTACGAGCGCGCTTCTGAAGTGGAGCAGGAACAAGAGAATGACAATCGAGACGATTATCGATTCCTCGGTCAGGGCGTGTTTGAGGGTGTCGATAGCCCGTTCTATGAGGTCAGAGCGGTCGTAGGACGCAACGATATGTACGCCTTCGGGCAGGCCCGGCTCTATCTCCTTTATCTTTGTCTTGACCCGGTCGATCACGTCCTTGGCGTTCTCGCCGTATCGCATCACGACTATCCCGCCGACGGCCTCGCCTTCACCGTTTTTGTCAAGCATCCCGCGCCGCACCTCCACGCCCATCTGCACACGGCCTACGTCCTTAACCAGTATGGGGGTATTGTTGTACACGCCCACCTGTGTGTTTTCAAGGTCGTGTATTCCCTCAATGTAACCGAGGCCGCGCACCATGAATGTCATGGAGTTCTGGTCCAGTACGCTGCCGTCTACCTGGTTGTTGCTCATCCTTACCGCTTTTACGACGTCGGAGGCAGGCACGTGGTAGCCGTCAAGCTTGTTCGGGTCGAGGTCGACCTGGTACTGTTTGACGAAGCCGCCTATGGAGGCAACCTCGGCAACGCCCGGCACCGCGTTTAACTGGTATCTTATGAACCAGTCCTGTATGGCCCGGAGCTGGGCCAGGTCGTAGCCCTTGCCTTCCACGGTGTACCAGTAGACGTGCCCTACGCCGGTGCCGTCCGGTCCTAGCGCGGGCTGCACACCAGGCGGCAGGAGTGAGGTCGCATAGTTCAGGCGCTCCAGCACACGCGTCCTTGCCCAGTAGATATCTGCGTCGTCGTCGAAGATTATGTAGATGAGCGAGAAGCCGAAGGCGGACGTCGCCCTGACGGCCTTCACCTTCGAGACGCCCTGCAGGTTCGAGGCGAGGGGGTAGGTTATCTGGTCCTCGATAACCTGGGGGCTTCGGCCGGGCCACTGTGTGAACACGATGACCTGGTTGTCTGAGAGGTCCGGGATGGCGTCGACCGGCGTGTTGTAGACCGCCCATACGCCCCAGCCTATTATGAGGGCGAATACGAGCAGTACTATTACCCTGTTGCGTGCGGAATACTCTATTATTTTATTGATCATTATAGATCCTGGATTTCAATTTAAAACCCCTCGCCTTCCGGGAGAGGGGATGGGGTGAGGGCATTACATCCCCGGCATGCCTTTCATGTCATCTTTGGGTTTGCCGCTTCCGGTAGCTGGTGATTTCTCCGCAGAGGGAGTTTTCCCAGTACCCATGTCCATGCCCGGCATCCCAGGCATCGAGCCGCTTGCGCTTGCGCGGAGCTGCGCCTCGGAGTCTATCAGGAAGCCGCCCTGGGAAACCACAGAGTCGCCCTCTTTGAGCCCGGATAGCACGAGGTAATCATCACCCGAGCGAAGCCCGAGCTTGAGGTCGCGCGGCTCGAACACGTTAGGCCCGGTCTCCACCCAGGCGACATTCCTGTTGCCTGTATAGAGCACCGCAGATGCCGGTATGGTAAGGCCCTTGATGGCCCTTGAGAATATCCGCGCGTTGACGAACATCTCGGGTTTTAGTATCCCGCTCGGGTTCGGAAGGTCAACACGCACCTTCACCGTGCGGCTCTCGGGGTTTACGGACGGGTCGATGAACGCGACCTTGCCCCTGAACACCCGCCCGGGGAACGCGTCGGCGGTAACCTCCACCTCAGAGCCGAGGCTTACCTTGGAGAATTCGTATTCATAGACGTCCGCGAGCATCCATACCCGGCCCAGCTCGGCAATGGTATAGACCTCCGAGCCCTCGGAAACGTAATCTCCCTGACGCACCTTCATATCCACGACCGTGCCGGATATAGGTGAGTAGACGTCTATCGTGTCCCTCACGTGCCCGGTCTTGTCGAGCGTGTCGACCTGGGCGTCAGTCATGCCCCACAGTCGAAGACGCGTCCTGGCGGCGTCCACCACGCCTTCGGCGCTCTTTGCAATCTCGGGGAACTCCGAGTTTTTCAGGCGGGATGATGACTCCTTGGCGATAAGGTATTCCTTCTGGGTGGCGATTATGTCCGGGCTGTAGATGGAAAGGATGACCTGGCCCTTGCGTACGGCCTGGCCGCTGAAATTTATATGCAACTGTTCCACGCGTCCTGCATAGCGCGAGGTTATCCTGCGCACGGTCTGTTCGTTGTATGCGATCTTGCCGACGGTGTTGATGTCCTGCGATATGCTTTTCGACGTCACCTTTGTGGTGGCGACGTTTGCTAGCATGCGCTGGCGCGGGTCGAGCGTGACCTTGCCAAGCCCCTCAGTCCCCTTCGGAGCGCCGCCCGGCACCTCAGTGCTTTTGGGTTGAGCTTCGCCGCCCTCCTTGACCTCTTTCTTTACGAGGGTCATCCCGCAGATTGGGCAGTCGCCGGGCCGCTCCTTTATTATCTGGGTGTGCATGGGGCAGACATAGACTTCTTTGCACTGCTGGGCGGTTTCAGCCGCAGTGTCTTCATGTCCGAACGGCAGGTGCGGCAACCAGACGCCTTTAGTTGCGAAGGCCACGCCCGCGATCACCGCTAGGCCAATTATCACCGCTATGAAAACCTTGTTTTTATTTGCCATGTTCTCCCCTTAAAACTCCTTGCCGGCCATGGCACCAAGTTCGGCCACGGCCTTCTCGCGCATAGCGAGCGTCTTGTAGTAGGAAAGCTCCAGGTCGAAGAGGGTGCGTCTGGAATCGAGCAGCATCAGGAAGTCGCCCCCGCCCGTCTCGTACGCTGCGAGCCCTGCGGCCACGTCCTCGTTCGCCTGCGGGATGAGCACGTCCTTGTACAGCTTCAGCATCCGGTCAGACTGATCTATCTCGCTTGCCATCGTGTATATCTTCGACCGGGTCTCGACGAGTGCGGCGCCCCGCTCGTTTGCAGCCATCGCTTGCTCCGCCGCCGCCTCGCGCACCATCGGGTTCAGTTTTGACCCGTACCATACCGGAAGGTCGACAGATACCATCGCCGACACCATATCCGGCTGGTCCATCCCGCCCTTCAGCTTGTCCCGCTGCATATAGTTGACCTTAAAGCTGAAATCGGGGTAGCGCTCCCTGTATGCAAGCCCGGCCTTTGCCTTCGCCTCTTCTACCTTCGAAGACGCGGCGGCTATTGCTGGCCTCATCTGGACTGCCTGCGCTACTATCGCCTCACGGTCGAGCTTTATCTGTGTGGGCGTGATGTCTTCAACCTCACCGACGGCAGGCGTCTCGCGCCCGAGCAGGGATGCCAGGTACGCCCTCTTCGCCTGCTCCTCCCGCTCCAGGTCTATGCGTTTCTCGACCAGCATGGATATCTCGACCTGGGACTTGATGACGTCCTTCAGCATGCCCTTGCCGACCGAATAGCGCGCCTCGGCAGCCTTCTTGAACGTGTCCATAAGGTCTAGGTTCTTCTCCACCGTCTGGAGCGATTTTCGTATGGAGTAGAGGTCAAAGAATGCCTGTTTCACCTCTGAGCGCAGCATCAATGCCTGTCCCAAATACTCGGCTTCCACCGCGGCCGCCTCGTAGCTTGCCGCCTGCCGCCTCAGCTCCCGTTTGCCAAAAAATGGGACGGCCTGCGACAGCTCAAGCATCTTGCCCGTCATGCCGTCGCGGTTGAACGCGAAGGTGTCCACAGGGACGCTCTGGACCCCTAACCCTAACATCGGGTTGTCAAACGCGCCCGCCTGGGGTATGCGCTCCTTGGCCGCCTCATACGCGCTACGCTTGGCCGCGAGCATCGGGTTGGCCTTCTCAGCTTCTACCAGCAGGTCACTAAGCTTGATAGGCGCAGGCACGTCGTCAGCCATAGCAATGCTGGAGTTCAGAATAGTGGCAATCGCCATTATGAATACTGCTACCAGATTCTTTCGCATTTCAAACCCTTTAAATGTGATAACCTTTATGAAATATAACAGATGCACATCCTCCCGTCAAAGAAAAGGGCTGTTTACAGTGAGAAGGGGAGAGGGAGCAGACCCGCCCCCTCGTATATGCTTCCATTACTTTTTTTTGTTGAGATATTTCGCCGGGCTCTTCTTGAATTTCTCCATGTCGTCTTTAGAGCAGAAGTAGTACTTGTTCTTCTTGTATTCGCACATGTATTTCGCGCCCTTGATGGTTACGTCCATCCCGCAGACCGGGTCCTTGAATACACCCTTGGTTACGTCGGTTGCGGGTGCCGGGGTTTCATGACCTTCGTGTTGACCTGCAACAGCCGCAAGGGATGTGAGCGAAAGAAATGCAAATACCGCAAATAAGACTGTCAGTTTCTTCATGGTTTCCTCCCGTATACATCTTCTCTTCGTCAGGTTTTCCTAAAAACTTAGGTAAATAAAGGTGTTGCGGCATCCAGGCGAATTGCGGAGCAATAGCTAAGGGGCAATTTTCCCGTCGGATGTCGGTCGCAGAAGATGAGGTTCAGCAGAGATAGGACGAGGTCAGCTCGTAAAGGGGAGGCGACTCGAAGGCGCAGAAGTCCTTTACGGACTTTGCGCCCAGGAGGCCGTTTTTGATATCTGCCGCCGCGGTCGTGATACGCGTCGGCATGATACTGTATTGAAGTTTATCGGGTGTATTGTTAAGTGTAAATTCAGAGGACGATTGCCCGTCGCCCGTCTTCATGTTGCAGCCGCAACCGTTGGCCGGGACGATATTTACGCTATCCTCAGAGCAGCCGCTTTCCTGCATCGCCTGTCCGCCGCAACAGCTGCAGCCCTGCATCATGGCGGGCTTTGCTGTATGGCATGCCATAGCCGGAACCACGCCGCCCATGGCGAGGTTCAAGACCACAACCGCAGTAAGTAATACCCTGAATACAGTCCTCATATACTTAACTTATACAGTAAGGAATCACTTTTTGTCAAGCGACATTTTTGTCGGATCAGGTCCTTGCAAGGTTCCTTTCCTCATGCCTCTGCTTTGCCTGGTGTATGAAGGCCTCAAGCCTGGTCATCGCGTTTGCCTGCTCATGCCCGTCGTAGGTCATGGTGATGTGCGGAAAACCGTCGTGGTCGTCCGAGAACTTCTTGAGTAGTGCGGTGACGATAGTGCCCGGCATGCAGTTGAAGGGCATCGCGTTTATGATGCCGGTGACTCCATGCTTCGTGTAGTCCACGCTCTTGCCCATGCTGAGTATCGCCTCGCCCTGGAACGTCGGGCGCAGGTAGGGCAGTGCGAACTGAAGGGTCTTTTTTATCTCGGGTTCGTGTATGGTCTTCAGGAATCCTTCGAAGACCTTGCTGTACCTGTGGTCAACCCTTTTCTGGACGAAATTGGTAGTAATGCAGCTGAAGTACTCGCATTTTTATTTTCTATTCGACCGAAATGGTTTAATGGTAAAGAAACATAATCTAAATCTGAGATTCCAAATTGAGTTTAAATTAAATATTGTTAAAAAGTACTGAAATAGTTAATTTAGATTGATAACCAGAAAATTAGTTGGCTAATGATTTTCAAATTGTATAATGATTCTATATTTTTGCGCGCCAAAACTAATTTGATACTCATTGCTTAAAATTGAGAATATAGAATTGCCCGATTACCCACTATTTCTTGCACCGATGGAAGATGTAACAAATCCATCATTTCGTCATTTATGCAAGCATTTTGGAGCTGATATGATGTATACCGAATTTATTGCATCGGAAGCTTTGATAAGGGACGTAGAAAAATCGTTTAAAAAATTGGAAATAACTGAAAAAGAGCGGCCTATCGGCATTCAGCTTTATGGTCATAATATAGATGCTATGGTAGAATCAACAAAAATTGCTACCAATGTAGGTCCCGATTTAATAGATATCAATTTTGGTTGTCCGGTTAAAAAAATTGCAATACGAGGCGCAGGTGCCGGAATGCTCCGCGATGTTCCAAAGTTGTTAAAAATGACGGCAGAGATTGTAAAATCAACACATTTGCCGGTTACTGTTAAAACCCGTCTTGGCTGGGATTCTGATGAAATCATCATTGTTGAACTTGCTGAAATGTTGCAGGATGTAGGCATTAAGGCTCTTACGCTTCACGGTAGAACAAGGGCCCAATTATACAAAGGTAGTGCTGACTGGGAAACTATTGGGAGGGTAAAAAATAATCCTAAAGTAAAAATTCCGGTAATTGGTAATGGAGATATAACATCTCCTCAGAAAGCTAAAGAGGCTTTTGATAAATATGGAGTTGATGGAGTAATGATTGGGAGGGGCACAATTGGAAGGCCATACATTTTTAAAGAAATCAGACATTTTCTTGATACAGGATCTGAAATGAAACCATTTTCGGTTTTGGAAAAAGTGGAGATGGCCAAACTTCATTTCACCAAATCGGTCGAATATAAAGGCGAGCGGCGTGGAGTTAACGAAATGCGCAGGCATTTAATTACTTATTTCAAAGGATTGCCCGATTTTAAAGATATGAGATTCAAATTGGTTACAACAACTGAGCCTGAAAAAGTATTGGAACTAATTGATGAAGTTGGCAGGATTTATGCTGATTTTCAATATCCTGTTGAACAGGATCATTAATTAAATAAACTTGTTAGTATACAACGAATGTTTTTTACATTATTTGTTCTTCTTGCTTTTTTTAATTGAAATGCAACTTTATCGATGGATATTGAATCTATTATAAACAGTTCTACAATGTTTCGAAATATTTAATACTAAAAATATGAAAAAACTTATATTAATTGCCTTATGCATGGTTTTTATTGGTTCGGCTATTGGTCAGCACCGCAGAGGAAATGGAGAGATTAAGTGGCTTAGTCTGGCAATAAAAGGAGGATATGGTGGATCATTGCTATTTAATAGTGATGTTATGGCTGATAACAACGTATCAATCAGTTTCTTGAGCCCATCATATTCATATGGAGGACGCTTTGGCATAACCTATGGCGATCATATTGGAATCAATTTTGAGCCTTTGTTCTCTGGATTTAGCCAGGAGTATAATATTGATGATGGCGTAGCAACTTATTCGAAGATACAAAAATTTAAATCGCTTGATTATTTTGTTTCTTTAAGATACATAAGCAGTTATGGTTTTTATTTTGAAGTTGGCCCTCAGTTTTCAACCTTAAAATCTGCCAGTGTCGAAAATTCCAAGGATGGATCATTTACTTCCGAAAATGGTGATTATATGGCTAATTTCAGTGAAAAATTTACCAGTCTGACAAGTGGATTAGGTTTTGCAGTTGTCAATGGTGATCGTCTTCAGGTTAACCTTGGCCTGAGAGGAAGTTATACTTTTGGCGATTTTGTGATTAATGATAATTATTATGTATTGAATGATGGGGTTTATAATCCAACAGGTACCTTTAATTCAAGTACTAACCCATTTACATTAAAATTAATGGTAGAAGTGAACTATTTCTTTGGTTTTTGGGGTGATGCTACTTGTGGAAAAGGACGGTTAATGTTTTTTCAATAGCTTTTTCTTAGTTTAATTCAATTAGAAAGGAATTTAAAATTCCCGGCTGAAAAACTTATTCTTTAACCTGAGAATAGGTGATTCTATATATTTGTACGAAATAAGTGCAATAAGAATACTTAGTGTACTATACAATGGAATTTGAATGAGCCACTTATTCAAATAAAATATTCTTAAGTGACTCAAATGATGAGAATCGAAATAATTCCAGAAATCATTATTTAACCAAATGGGATCGAATATATATTTTGAAAAGTAATATCCTAACGGCAGATGATAAATGTATATCCCGTATGAAATTGTACCAATAAATCTAATTGTTTTGTTTTCAAGGATAAAATTAATAAATCCTAAATTAAAACCTGAATGAACAGATTTGAGCACAAAATAGAGTGAACAAAATGAAAATGCTAAATATTTAAGTTGAGAATCATCAAACAAAGAATAGATTAAAATTAAAAATATTAGATATTCAAAAAATTTATCTTCTAGTAATTTGATTGGCAGATTATTGGTAATAACGCAACATTGCTGCTAAAGCGCCTAATCCCAGCGAACCCATTCTTGTAAACAGATGAAGATAATAATATGGTTTCATCCAACTTATATAACCTATTGCCAACTGAGAAAAGCTAAATATTGAAATTGTAATTATAGCCCAAACTAAGTATCTGTAATTATTTCTCAAAGGGAGCACAATGAAGGGCCAAAAAAGATAAAATTGTTCTTCAACACATAACGACCAAAAATGACTGATAGGTGTTAATGGAAGTTTGTTATAAGCAATTGTATAATTAAATGTATATGTTAAAATAGTAAGTAAATAATTTCTAACTACTTCCAGATTTAAAAGATAAAGTATCAAGACCGTTAAGTAATAGATAGGGAAAATCCTCAAAGTTCTTCTTCCAATAAAGTTTTTATACGCACTTTTAAAGTTTCCTTTAGATTTACATAAAATTAAGGTAATCAGAAATCCACTAATTACAAAAAATAAATCAACACCATAGTATCCAATAGTAAAATTTCTACCAATTGAATAGCTAAAATGATGAACTAAAACCAGAGCTATTGCTATAAATCTTAATCCATCAATTTTTCCATAATGTTTCATTTTATTTGATGTTGATTAGAATCTAAAATCTCTTCTAGGCTTTGTGAAATTCTATCTTTCCCTTTCCATCAATTTATTAGCAAATTCAATCAGTAGAATTTTATTTGAATGGATTACATCAACTGAATTTATAGCCTGCATTGCCTGTCTATAATACAGTTCCATTTTTGCTTTAACCAACTGTTTAATTTTTAATTTATTAAAAATAGAAATCATGCTTTTTAATTTTAAACTCAGCATCAATGTTATGGTCAGTTAAAAGTTTAGCAATTGTAAATTGATCCTCTTTTCCGGCAAGTTCAACAGCTTTAATGAGTAAATAGGTTTTCTTGTTGGCAACTATATCTCCCCCAATTTTCTTCCCAAATTTCTGCTGATCTCCATAAACATCCAGATAGTCGTCCTGAAGTTGAAAAGCCAATCCCAGATTAAGTCCAAAGTTATATAATTTATCAGCATCCGATTTGCTGGCCAAACCTGAAAGTGCACCTATTTTAAGGCTTGCAGCAAGCAAAACCGAAGTTTTAAGTCTTATCATTTCAATATATTCATTCTCTGTAACGGTTTCACGGGTTTCAAAATTCATATCCAACTGCTGTCCTTCGCAAACTTCTATAGCTGTTTTATTGAATAATTCAACAATGGGGATTAGATTTTGTGCAGGAGATTTAATAATTTGTTCAAATGCTTTTATCATCATTGCATCCCCTGAAAGTATTGCAATGTTTTCGCTCCATTTTTTATGCACAGTTGGCATATTGCGTCTTAAATCTGCCTTATCCATTATATCATCATGAAGCAGGGTGAAATTATGAAAAATTTCAACTGCAAGAGCTGGAGCGATAGCTGATTTTATGTCATCAGAAAACATTTTACATGCGGCCAAAACAAGTATTGGCCTGATTCGTTTTCCCCCAACATCAAGACTGTATTGAATAGGTTGATATAGTTCCTTAGGTTCATCATCAATTTTGAGCTGAGCAATTGATGATTGAATTATTTCATAAAGTTCACCAAAATCATCCAAATTTTTCATTCTTTTTCTGATGTTTCTTCGGAATTTTGAAAGCCATCTCCGTTAACTTCTTCAAATACAATTAGTGGTTTGGTAAATGCTTTACCTGATACAGAATGTTTTATTGACAAAAGTAAGGCAGGTAAAAATATCATATTTGAAAACATAGAAATTAACAGGGTAATCGATACCAATAAACCGAGAGATTGAGTTCCACCGAATTTGGATATGGTAAAAATTCCAAAACCGAAAAACAATATAAGTGCCGTATAAATTACGCTTATACCAATTTCTCGCAGTGCCAGAAATGTAGATTCAGGAATCTTTCCTCCTGTGATTATCAAATCCTGACGATATTTAGCTAATACACGAATGGCATTGTCGACAGAAATTCCGAATGAAATACTGAAAACCAGTATAGTAGATGGTTTGAGTGGAATATTGAAATATCCCATAACTGCCGCAGTTAAAAGCAATGGTACAAAATTAGGAACCAAAGAAATGATAATCATCCTTAATGAAACAAACATAGAAGCCATAAAAATAGCTATGAGCACAATAGCAAGGATGACACTCGAAAAAAGATTTTCGACCATAAATGATGTTCCTTGATTAAATACTACACTTGAACCTGTTACTACAACATGATATTTCGGCTCAGGAAATACCTCACTAGCAATCCGGTTAATACTATCAAGTAAAACCCTGTTTTTTGCTGTACCAATATCGTTTATTCGATAACTTATACGTGCTGTTTGCTCTGTGCTATCTACAAATGATTTCAAAATGTTGAAATTTGAATTTTCACTTTGTTTTGGCAAATATGGAAAAATGAATGCCAGTTCTTGTTGAGAAGGAAGTTTGTATGCACTTTCACTACCATTGTAGTAGGCCTGACGGGCAAATTTTAGTGCATCTGCAATAGATGTGGGTTTTGATAAATCTTTCAGAGAAGCCAGCCTGTTGGTAAGTTGATCCATCTTTTTAAGAGTATTGTACTGAACAACGCCTTTTTTCTTTTTTGTGTCAATGGTAATTTCCAAAGGCATTACTCCACCAATATTCGTTTCAAGAAACTTCAAATCCATATAAATCGGATCATTTTTTGGAATATCGTCAATTATAAAACTTTCTGTTTTTATTTTTGTAATCCCATAAGCACTAATTATCATAATAACCAATACTGAGGCATAGATAGCTTTGCGCCTATTATCGACCAGAAATACCAGTTTTTCAACAAACTTGTTTACATACTTGTAGTCAAGGTGCTTAGTATGCCGCGATGCGGCGAGCCAGCGCTGGCTCGTCTGATGATGCCGTTCGGACTTGCCCTGGGTCTGTGGATGCCCGGGGGTGGAGGTGATCGGCTGCACGCCCAGCGCACGCAGCCACGTCTCCACGATGCCGCGCCGCCCCCGCCGGGACGGGTTCAGCGCCGCACCGTTGTCAGACAGGAAGCGTTGCGGGGCACCGACTCTGGCGATCGCCGCAGCGAGCACGGCCTGCACGTCCGCGGTCCGCTCGCCCGGCGCGGCCCGGGAAGCCAGGATACGACGGGAGTGATCGTCGATGACCTGCAGGACCGTCACGGTCACGCCGTTGGCTAGTTCGTGATCGAACCCGTCGAGCTGCCAGCACTCGTTCGGCGCCGGGTACTGAACCGGCGCGTGGCCTTGGGCCGCTTCTTCGGACTGGGTGTGACGACCCCGCGCCGGGAGAAGATCCGCGCTAAGGACGACCGCGACGGAGCCGGCAACCCGGCCTCGAGCATCGCGTGACGGACACTGATCGGGCCGCCGTCCCAGCCGTTCTTGATCAGGTCCGCGCGGACCTGCAGGGCGATCTCCTCGACGTCATCAACGATTCTCGACGGGGACGTCAACGGTCGTCGCGACTGCGGCCGCACCACCGCCAGCGGGCTGTCCCCGCGCGCACGAGCCCGAAGGTCGTAGAACCACGACCGGCTGATCCCGTTCGACCGGCAGAACTCCGCTACCGCGCCATGACCGGCATCGACCGGCCAGTTCGCGATCGCCAGACGAACAACGACCGGCGAGCTCGTTTCATCCACATGCCCCGAACTGTCCGGGATGTCCTGAGACTCAACCGTCCGGGATGTCCTGAGACAGAGCACGCCCGAATTCGGGCAGCAACTCACCGCTCGACGGGGTGGGGGGCGCGCGTCATACGTAGGGTGGGGGACGTGACTGCCCCGCGCCCTCGTACCCCGTCGCCCCTCGGCTCGATCTCGTCGATGACTTCCACGGCACGCCCGTCGCCGACCCGTACCGCTGGCTCGAGACCGCCGACGACCCGCGCACCGCAGGAGTGGCTGGGCGAGCAGGCCGCGCTGATGGCGCACGAGCGCGACGGCGTGGACCCTCGCGACGCGCTTCGCCGGAGCGCGTCGAGGAGCTCCTCGGCGCCGGCACCGTCTCCCCGCCCTACTGGCGCGGCGAGCCGCCACTTCCTGACCCGCCGCGAGCCCGGCCAGCAGTTCTCCGTCCTCTACGTGGTCGACGCCGACGGCACCGAGCGGGTGCTGATCGACCCGATCGCGATCGACCCGAGCGGGGTCACGACGCTCGACAGCTGGCAGCCCTCCAAGGAGGGCGACCGCATCGCCTACCAGCTGTCCGTGGGCGGCAACGAGGAGTCGCTCCTGTACGTCATGGACGTGGCGACCGGCGAGACGATCGAGGGGCCGATCGACCGCTGCCGCTACTCCCCCGTCGCCTGGCTGCTCGGCGGGCCGGTCGTACTACTACGTGCGGCGGATCGCGCCCGAGCTGCTGCCCGAGTCCGAGCAGAACTTCCACCGTCGCGTGTACCTCCACCGCGTCGGCGCGTCGCCCGAGACCGACGATCGCTCGTGTTCGGCGCCGGCAGACGATGACCAACTACTACGGCGTCGAGGTCAGCCGCGACGGCCACTGGCTGCAGGTGTCCGGCGCAGCGAGGGCACCGAGCCCCGCAACGACCTGTGGGTCGCCGACCTGACGACCAGCCCGCTCGGAGGCGCCGGCGTTCACGCTCGTGCAGGGCGACGTCGACGCGCAGACGGGCCTCACCTTCGGCCGCGACGGCCGCATCCTCGTCAGCACGGATCTCGGACGCCCCGCGCGGGCGCGCTGGCCGTCACCAGCGCCCGGCACCTGGTCGTCCGACGACTGGACCGACCTGATCCCCGAGGATCCCGAGGCGGTGCTCGAGTCGGTGACCGTCCTCGACGGCGCGACGCTCGACGAGGACCGGCTGCTCGTCGTGCGCACCAGCCACGGCGTCGCGCACATGTCGCTGCACCGCGCCTGCCGACGGCGGCCACCTCAAGGACATCGAGCTGCCCGGTGCCGGCACGATCGGCGGCCCCGTCGAGCACATCGACGGCGGACCGGTCACCTGGTTCGTCTTCACCGACCACACCACGGTTCCGACCATCTACACCTACGACGCGCGCACCGACGAGGTCGACGCTCTACGCGACGCCCGCCGGGCTCGGTCGACGTGCCCGACGGTGCACTCGCAGCAGGTGACGTACAC
>CAWJRJ010000010.1:0-14901 GCA_963845245.1 Nitrospirota bacterium | reverse complement strand
TAGGTATGATTAAAAGCCTGCTATTGATTTTATTTATGTTGATTACGGCAAGTGGGGCCTTCGCGGAGGAGGCCCCACCATCCTACATTTTCAAACAAACCATATTCGAGTTTAAGGACGGGGTTGTGTCGGCCCCGCTGCTTGCCCACTCAGGCAGCCAGCCGGTAAAAAGCCCGGATTTCCCCCCGCCAGTCGGTTGGACGGCATCCAGGGATGGGGACTGCTACTCGTATAACGCTGAAATACTGGATACGGAGCAGGGCACCCTTGAGATCAACACTGTAGTTGTGGACAAAGTACTGCTTAAGAAGCTTGGGAAGGAAATAGAGGCCCTCTTTACAATATACGACGAAAACAGTGTACCGATTTTTTCGGTCGGCTTGAATGACCACGACGTTACTGTCGGAAGTTTCATACTGTACCCAATGATAATGGAAGACGCCTTCGGGGGTGTGGGTTTCAACTATTCCCCGTCTTCCGGAGGGCCTCCAGAGACCGGCACCAAGATAAAAATCACCGTGACCTGGGGTAAGAAACCCTCGGACGACAGGGTCTACGTCAACGGAAACATCATCCCCGTCAACAGAAGGAGGGGGCCAAGGAATGGAGGTAAATTCCCAGGTTACGAGCCAGAAAAAACCTTCGATTCGTACATGCACGGCTTTACCACTTTCGACGGCAAGGTTATTACGCCGCCGAAGACGTTCAGCATAGGTGTGATGGAAAATAATGGACGAAGGAAGATGTACCCGCCACATGCAATCGCTATCGAGAGCGTCAAACTGTCAAACCTCCTAGAATTTCCCAAACAGTAGTCCCGCATCCGCCCGTCTTTAAGTATTAACACAACATCGCGCTTGACTTGCGCTTAAGCCAGCCTTTAGAATAGCGGCATGAGGATATCAGGCGGTGAATCAAAGGGGCGCAAGATAAAGCCTCCGAAGCACGGCGGCGTCAGGCCGACATCGGACAAGGTGCGCGAGGCGCTGTTTTCCATAATTGGCGGCAATGTGGACGATGCGAGCTTCCTAGAGCTTTTTGCGGGCACCGGGCGCGGTTGGGATTGAGGCGCTCTCCCGCGGCGCAGCCAGGGTGGTGTTCGTAGATAGCTCGGTGAAGTCCACCAGGTTGATATCCGAGAACCTCGAAGCACTGGGCTACCGCGATCATGCCGCCGTTGTGACAAAGGACGTGCTTCAGTTCCTTAAGAAGACCGCCTCGGAGCTTGGGCCGTTCGATATCGTGTTCGTTGACCCGCCATACCATGAGAAGGTAGGCATGGATACGATGGAACTGCTTGGTGCAGAGGACGCGGTGTACCTTTCGGCAGACGCAATAATTGTTTTCGAGCATTTTAAGAAATACCACGCCCCGGAAGAGATAGGGCGTCTAGACAAGAAGAAGGATTATAACTACGGCGATACAGTCGTGAGTGTGTACAGGCTTTTAGAAAAAGAATAGGGGGCTTGAAGGCCCCCTTTGTTCATTAAATTACATACCCCGCCTTCTTCTTTATCTTCTCAAGTTCATTTTTCTTTTTCTCGTACCCCGGCCTGTCCATCATCGCGTAGGTGAGGAGCTTGCCCTCTTCCACGCCCGGCTGGTCGAACGGGTCTATGCCGTACAGCCCGCCCGCAAAGGCCGTCTGGACCTCGAACATGTAGAGTATCTGGCCAAGCGTGAACGGGTTCACGGCCGGGACCGTGATTGTGGCGCACGGCCTGCCCGCCGACATCAGCGCCGTCTCGGTCGCCGCCTGCTCCGCGTTTATAAGCTGGTTCAGGCTTTTGCCTATAAGGAACGCCGCGCCGGGGATGTCCGTGAAGTCCTTCGGGATGGTCACCTTGGTATCGAACTCCTCCACACGCAGGAATGTGAACGTCTTGTCGTTCGGGCCTTCCATGTAAAGCTGCACCTGCGAGTGCTGGTCGGTCGCGCCGAGTGCCTTTACCGGCGTCTGCCCGGTATGCACCACATTGCCCTGAAGGTCAAGCCTCTTACCGAGCGACTCCGCCCATATCTGCCTGTACCAGTCCGCG
Source organism: Nitrospirota bacterium (assembly GCA_963845245.1). Taxonomy (GTDB): domain Bacteria; phylum Nitrospirota; class JACRHJ01; order JACRHJ01; family JACRHJ01; genus CAWJRJ01. The sequence continues at coordinate 12,862 of CAWJRJ010000010.1, read as the reverse complement.
ACGTCCTTTAGCGCCTGGGAGTAGGGCATCATCACCGAGATATTCTTGCCCTTCTTGGTGTCCGCAAGGTACTGGAGAGCTGCCGAGAGATATGCCGGGTTCTCCCATATGCCGGGCCTGGATGTGCGCATGTCCATGCTGGCCGCACCGGCAAGCAGCTCGTCGATGTCTATGCCAGAGACCGCCGCAGAGAGGAGCCCGACAGGGGTGAACACAGAGAACCTGCCACCCACCAGTGGCGGGACCTCAAGGGAGCGAAGCTTCTCGTCCCGGACTATCTTCCGCAGGTTCCCTTTCTCCGGGTCTGTGATGCATGCGAAGTTCTTCTTGAGAGCCTTCTTCCCCAGATCCTTTTTTACAAGGCCCCGGGCTATCATGAACTGGGCCATCGTCTCGGACGTGCCGCCTGACTTGGTAATCACGTTGAAGACGGTCTTATCGAGTTTTATCGATTCCATGAGGCTTGAGAACTGGTCGGGGTCAACATTGTCCACGAAGAACATCCTGGGCCTGCCGCCACGCTCCTTCTTTGTGCGGATGTTGTGGTGCGGGTGCCGAAGCGCGGTGTGTAGCGCAATCGGCCCCAGCGCAGAGCCGCCGATGCCGAGCAGGACGAAGTTTTCGAACTCGCCTGCAAGCTCGTCCGCGAGTTCCTTTATGGCGGATGTGTCCTGGTAGGGGAGGTCGAAAAACGGAAGCGAGCCATCCCTGCGATTTTTCGGTCAGATCCTTGTGCACCGCATCAGCCCTGTCCGCGAGCGCGTCCACCTCACCTTTGACTACTCCGTTCTCCGGCCCGATGAACTCCGACATCATGAAGTTGAAGTCGTACTTTATCTCCATGCCGACCTGCCATTTCTGGTCTTTCCAGTCTGCCATAACGTTGGCCTCCATTTTTAATAAATAAAAACTATTTTAACAGAAAATTTGAAAAGTGTAATTAAAGGCCGAGTTTTAAGGAGTAAAGGTGGGAGTCGGTCTCGAACTCAGGGAATGAAAGCTCGAATGCCTTGACGACATGAGGGTCGAACCGTATCCCCGAATTGACAACAATCTCGCTTTTTGCCTGGAACGGGCTTAGGGCCTTTCGGTATGGCCTGTCTGAGGTGAGTGCGTCATAGACGTCTGCGACTGCGATTATCCGTGCCCCTATGGGTATCTTCTCGCCTATCATAGCATTGTAGCCGGTCCCATCGTAACTCTCGTGGTGGTTCAATATGAGCGGGAGGAGTTCAATTACTTTTCCTCCTACAGGTTCGAGCATGTCCACCGCGTTTGCAGTGTGCGTCTTTATATGCGCGCGTTCCTCCTCTGAGAGCTTGCCGACCTTTGCTAGTATCTCGCTGCTGACGCCTATCTTCCCCAGGTCATGAAGAAGCGCGGCGACTCTTATGTTCTCGATCTCTTCGGTAGAGCAGCCTGCCTTCATAGCGAGCCGTTCAGCTATCATTGATACCCTGTATGAATGGCTCTGGGTCTGCTGGTCGACGGCATCAATGATCAACGAGAGCATCTCTACGATCCCCTGGTAGGTCTTCTTTATCTCGCGTGCGGTCTGTTCCTTTTTTTCGTAAAGGTGGCCCATAAGGTATGCCGTGACCAGCATGAAGCCTCCCCATGTGCCGATGTCAAGCCAACGATACAACTCGCTATCATTTTTTGTGATAAAGGTATCCGGATAGGCATATGCTATTATGCCGATGAGGATAATCGAGAAAATGGCCGCTAGCGCGGCATAGCGTTTACCGTAGAAATATGCGCCTAGGAGGGCCGGTACGTAGAAAAAATTAAGGAACGCGCGCTGGTTTGACACAAAAAAGAAAATGAACGCCGTGATTGTCACAAGGAGCAGTATTATGATAAGCTCCTTGTCGATCCGAAGATAATTAGAAAAAAATCGTCTGGCTATGTTCTCCATGTCTCCCCCTGATGGTTCAACCTCCGCCGACAAAGCTTATTATCTCAATCACGTCGCCTTCGTTCAATGTAGTGCCGTAGCCGTCCCTTGCGAGGATAACCATGTTGTGCTCCACGGCTACCTTCTTGTCCGAAAGCCCCAGTCCTTCAAGCAGAGAGGCAACCGTAGCTCCCTCATCCATGGTCATCTCATTTCCGTTCACCTGAATTTTCATATGAAAAGTATAGATGCCGGACGGGTTTTTATCAAGGTATTTTTCTCCCGCCTCTTCCAATGTGGTCGGCAGTTAAGTGTTGTCTTTCCATGCCTGTTATGGTAGTTTATCCGTGTAAAAAATATACAGTAATCGATAATCCTGCCGGTGCGCATATGCCCAAAAAATCCATATTCAGCCTGCGAGTAAAACTGGCCCTGTTCACGATAGTCCTCATCGCGGCAGTCGGCGCCATCGTTATGGCCGTAACGGCCGACAAGATGCGCCGCAGCCTTTCATTTGAGATAAAGGAGAAGGGCATAGCGATTGCCAAGAACATCGCCCGCTCCTCGGAGGACGCCCTTGTGGGTAAAGGCGACGAGCTGTACCTCTTCCAGTTTATAACATCCTCCATGAACAACAGGGGCGTAAGCTATATCCAGATAGTGGACGGCTCAGGGGTCGTACGCGCCCACAGCGACATAAAAAAGTCCGGTACGCCCTACCAGCCCTGGCCAGGCCTCAAGGCCCTTGAGAAAGGCGACGGCTATGTAATCGAGGAGGCAAAGGGTCCTGACGGCTACGACCTTTACGACATATCCGTGCCGATCACCCTTGCCGGGGTGGAGAAAAAGACGCTCGGTCAGGTGCACCTGGGCCTTTCAAGCGCGGTGATAGAAGAGGCTGCATCAAAGGTGAGGCGTACGGTCGGGGGCGTGGCCCTGATCGGGCTTCTGCTGGGCGGCGTAGGTGCATTCACCCTTGCCAGGGTGACCTTCTCGCCCATCAACGAGCTGGTGGAGGGCGTAAACGCTATAGGGCGCGGCAACCTGGACCAGAAGGTCGAGGTAAAGAGGCTGGACGAGATAGGCGAGCTGGCTCTGGCGTTCAACGACATGGCAAGGGGGCTCCGCGAAAAGGAGCTTATCAAGGACAGTTTTGCACGCTATATGAGCAAGGAACTCGCGGACAAACTGCTTGGCGACCCAGAGCATACCAAGCTTCAGCTTGGCGGCGAGCACAGGTACGTGACCATATTGTTCACCGACATCAGAGGTTTTACCGCAATGGCTGAGAAGCTTGACCCGAAAGGAGTGATATCGTTCCTGAACGAATATTTCTCACTAATGGTCGATATCGTGTTCGAGAACGGCGGCTTTATAGACAAGTTCATAGGCGACGCCATGATGGTCATATACGGCGTGCCGGTCAAGGCGGAAGACGACGCGGTACGGTGCATCAGGACTGCTTTAAAGATGCGTGAGGCCATGCGCCAGTTCAACGAGAGGCGTGTTAAAGGCGGGTTGCTGCCGGTGCATATCGGTATAGGGATAAACAGCGGTACTGTAGTGGCGGGTAATGTGGGCTCGCAGTCGCGCATGAATTATACCGTAGTCGGGGACGCCGTAAACCTCGCGGCAAGGCTTGTCCCGCTATCCCGGGAAGAGGACATAATAATCAGTGAAGAGACGTTCAGGCTGGTGAGCGGGCAGTTTGAGATCGAGAAAAAAGAAAAGGTAATGCTCAAAGGGAAAAACGAACCGCAACAGGTATACGAGGTAATCGGTGAAAAACCAAGGTCTTAGGATACTTTTAGCCGTCGCTGCAGCCGTCATTTTTGCCGTATCTGCATATGCGTCGGACGGCTCATATGAAAAGGGCGTTGCATACCTGCGCGCGGGCAAGGCGGATGAGGCGCTGAGGATACTTGCGCCGCTTGCCGCAAAGGAGCCGAAGGACCCGTACCTGCAATACCATGCGGGCCTGGCATATTATAAGGTCGGAAGGTTCGATGAGGCATCCGACAGCCTGGCCAAGGGCAAAGGAGGCTGCGGCCGGCATGGGGGTAACATCGGAGTTCAACTTCGCTGCCGCATTCGCAAACCTGGGGAGCGCGTATTACAAGGCCAAGGATTTCGTCAGGTCTGAGAAGAGCCTTGCAATAGCCCTGGAGGCGGACCCAAACGACGGTGACGCCCGTTATTACATGGGGCTGGTCAAGGCGGAAAAGAAGGAGTTCGCTGCCGCGCTGGCAGAGCTTGAAAAGGCAAGGTCGGCGAAGGCCGGAGATGCCGCGGCGACGGCATTGATAAGGAACGCTGGGGGCAGGATATGGTACGGGCAGGAACGCTACTCAGATGCGATCCAGGAGTTCTCGGCTGCGCTGGAAGCGGACCCTGACAACTTCGAAGCCCTATATTACATGGGCATGATAAATTACAAAGAGAACGGCTACTCAGCTGCAAAGACATATTTTGACAGGATCGTCCTCAAAGAGCAGGCTGACGAGAAGACGAAGGATGCGCTTGCCACCGCCTTCTTTAACATAGGCGTCGATTACCAGAACAGGGACAAAGCAGGGCAGGCTGCAGAGATGTTCGAGAGGGCGATAAGGATAAAGCCGAACGACGCGGATGCCCATTATTACAGGGGCTACAACCTGTTCTCGCTGGAACGGTACGAGGATGCCGCCTCAGAGTTCAGGCAGGCTCTGGAGCTTAGGCCGGATATGTCCCGTGCGCGGGCCCAGCTTGAAGTGGCGCAGAGGGCATCGGCGGAATCGGCCCTGAAAGAAGCCAGTGACGCCTCTGCAATGGGTGAACTTGGCTCTGCCTTAGCCTTGTACGAGAAGGCCGCATCGCTTGACCCGTCAAATTCCGATGCCGCCAAAGGGCTGAAAGAGGCAAAGGCACGCGTCGAGAGGGACATAAACGAAAAAACGCCTGCCGTCAGGGCGGCACTTTCAAAGGGCGAACTACCGGAGGCGAAAGAGTTGTGCGGGCAGATAGTAAGGGCCTACCCCGGCAACAGGCAGGCGGCGGAGCTTGAAAAGGAAGTGGCAGGACGTATCGCGGCCGAGGTCGGGTCCTTGAGGGCCAAGGCAAAAGACGCCATGCAGAGGGAGGCGCTTGGAGAGGCGTCCGGCTGGTACGAGAAGATAATCGCGCTGGACCCTACAGACGGGCCCGCAGCCAAGTCGCTCTCGCAGGTCCAGGGCCGCATACAGGATGAAAGAGCGAAGGCAAAGGCCGCATTTGATGAAGGCAGGCTTTCCGCTGCCAGGAAATCGTACGAGAGGCTTGTGAAATACCTCCCGGAAGACCTTTCTGCAAAGAAGGGGCTCGACGATACCATGGCAAGGATAGCGGCCGAGAACGCACGCATCCAGGAGTCCGAGGCCGCGCGCGCATCACAGGAGAGGCAGGCGGCACAGCCCGCCGCAAGCGAGCAGGAAATCAGGCGGCTCTACCTCGAGGGTGTTGAGCACTATACAAAGGGCGAACTCAGGGAAGCTGTGGCGAAGTGGCGCGAGGTGCTTAAGCTCGACCCCAGAAACGAAAAGGCCGCCGGAAGCCTGGCGAAGGTCGAAGAGAAGATAAAAGAGACATCGGGGAAGACGGCTCAATAGATGAAAACACTGGTTGCCGCAATATTGGTTGCCCTGTCTGCCGTTAGCGCCTGCCCTGCCCTCGCAGTGGAAAGGCGTGAAGTAGCGCCCGTCGAGAGGGAAGGGTTGAGTCTGCTTCCGACCATCGATGGCGTAAAGAAGGCGGTCCCGGAGGAGAGGGGCCTTTCCATAAAACGGGAAGATATATCAAAGGCGGCAAGGCTTGCCAAGAAAGACCCGCTGGTCGCGATTATAGAGCCATCTCCAGGGAATTCCGAGCGCTCCTGCTGCAAGATAAGGGGCAGGGTCGGCAGTGGGATAACCAAGATATTCCTGAGGGTAAACAACGAGACACAGGTCGTGGCGGCAAACGGGGGCGTGTTCGAGACCGACCTGGCCCTTGAGCCTGGCATCAACAAGATCGTTGCGCTGGCCGCGGACCTTGACGGCAACCTCGGCAAGGACTCGGTGGAGGTCTTCTACAAGGCCTCTGCCGGGCGGCCCCAAGGTGGTTATAACAGAACCCAGGGACGGTGCATCGCTTGACCTGACGTCCGACAGGGTGATAACCGTAACGGCAAAGGTCAGCGGCTCAGAGGCATCCGAGGGGTATCTTGTCATAAACGGTATGCCTAAAAGGGTTGCCTTTGAAAAAGGGGTCATGAGCCAGAATGCAGCTCTTTTACCCGGAGTCAACACACTCGCTGTGGAGGCGGTGAACCGCTCGGGCCATGCCGGCAGGAGTGCGTCGGTAAGGGTCAACACGTTCGACGCCAGACCGAAGGACCTGGTGGCCATACTCACGTGGGACAGCCCGACCGCCGACTTCGACCTGCATGTGTGGGACAGCTTCGGCCACCATACATTCAATGAAGCCCCGGATGCGTGGCTGTGCGAGGCTGCAATACCGGCCGGCTCGCTCGATATGGACCGTAAGGGCTCGTTCGGGCCGGAGGTGTTCTCCCTTGAGGTCGCTTCGCCCGAAGTCTATACGTTCTTTGTGAAGTACAACCCAGGCCTTAAGGAAAACGGCGCAAACGCATTCCTCAAGATACTGCTTCACGGGGATGACCCTTCCAGGCGCATTACAAGGACGTTCGGCCCGGTCCGGCTTGACAAGGACAACGCCGTATGGGAAGCGGCCCACGTGAAGATGCCGGAAGGGGTGTTCTTCCAGGAGAAGGAGACAGACCTTGCCAAGACCTTCGGTATGGACACGAAGGCGGTGAAGAGGCTGTGCATGATGCTGGACGAGGAAAGCCCGGCCTTCAGGCTTCTTGCCATATCCGTGCTTGGGCAGATAAAGAGCGAGGAGGCCGTCGATCCGCTCCTTAAATGTCTGTCGTCAGGGCCTGCCGATATCAGGAGGGCCGCTGCCGCGGCCTTGTGGAACATCAAATCGGTAAAGTCGGTTTCTGCGCTCGTCAGGGCACTCAAGGACGAAGACTCCGAAGTGAGGCGGCTGGCGGCCGGCGCGCTGGGCAACGTCGGCAGTACGGAAAGCCTGCCGTCTCTGACGGGGCTTCTTGTCGAAGAGACGGTCATCCCCGTGCGAGTCGAGGTCCTGCGCGCGCTTGGCAAGCTTGGCGACCAGAGGGCCTTCGACAGCATAATCTCCCAGGCGAAAGACCCTGAGCCCAGGGTGAGGGTGGAGGCGGTGAGGTCGCTTGGTTTCATAAAAGAGCCGACCGCCGAAAAGGTATTGGTTGAGGCCCTGCAGGACAAGGATGCCGGCATACGCGGCATTGCTGCATGGTCGCTTGGGATGCTCGGGCTCAAGAGTTCGGCAAAGCCGCTTACCGACATGCTCCGGTTTGAAGATGACGAGTCGGTGAGGGTGCAGGTGGCCCTGGCATTGGGGATGATCATGGAGCCCGGCTCAAGAGGCGAGCTTGAAAGGTCGGCGGAGAAGGACCCGAGCGAACGGGTGCGGAATTGCGCAGTCAAATCCCTTGAAGACATGGCTGGAGTAAAGGATGCCTCCGGGGAGCTGCCCCCCGTACAGCTTGACAAGGACGTTATAATCTATTAGTAGTGGATATCCCGCCCGCCTTTTTCAACCTGCGAAAGTTTCCGCATGAGGTCGCTTCTTGCCGGTTCGTCTACGGACGAGACAAACTTGTCCAGAGTGTCTTCCAGCGCTTTCCTCTGGCCTTCCGAGGCCGTATCAAGTATGTATTCCTTGAGAGACAATAAGGCGTTCGGGGTACAGAAGTCTTTCATCGCACCTGAGGATGCAACATCCAGAAACGCGTTGCCTTGTCTGCCGCTTCGGTAGCAGGAAGTGCAAAGCGAAGGGAGCAGGCCTTTCCGCGCAATCACGTCCATCATAGTTGAAAGCTCTCTTACGTCGTTCGTGTCGAACTGTGCCGTGTTGTGGACGCCTTTCCCGTAGCCTCCGGGTTCGGTGGACGAGCCGGCCGATATCTGCGACGCGCCGATGTCCAGCGTCTCTTCGCGGAGCGCCTCGGGCTCGCGTGTCGTGACCACCACGCCAGCATACGGGACGCTCAGGCGATATACCGCGACGATCTTTTTGAACTCGCTGTCGCTAACAGGATATTGCGGCGTGGCTAGAGGCGCGCCCTCGGCGGGCCTGAGCCGTGGGACGGATATGGTATGCGCTGCCGCGCCGAAGCGTTCTTCGAGGTGTTGTGAGTGAGCGATCACCGAGAGGACGTCGTAGCGGTGGTCATAAAGCCCCAGGAGCGCGCCAAGGCCCACGTCACCGAAGCCGGCCTCAAGAGCCCTGTCCATCGCGGCAAGCCTGAAGTCGTAGTCCCGTTTCCGGCCGGTCGGGTGCATCTTCGAGTAGGTGTCGCGGTGGTATGTCTCCTGGAAACACTGGTAAACGCCGTAGCCTGCCGACTTCAGCCTCCTGAAATCTTCAGTCTCAAGAGGCGCGCAGTTTACGTGCAGTATCCTGATGTCGGTCTTTGAATATATGGCATCCGCGGCCTCGGTCAGGTAGTCAACCCCTGAGTGGGTATTATGCTCGCCGGCGACAAGGAGGATCCTCTTAAAGCCGGATGCCGAAAGGATCCGCGCCTGCTCAACAGCCTCGTCCAGGGTGAGCGCTTTCCGCCGCGCCTTGTCGTTTGAGCGCCTGAAGCCGCAGTAAAGGCAGTCGTTCGAGCAGTAGTTAGATAGGTAAAGCGGTGCAAACAGGACAACGCGAGGGCCGAATACCTGGTCCTTGACATTTGCCGCAGCCCTGTATACCGGCTCAAGCATCTCTTCGTTTTCAATGGCAAGCAGGAATGCGGCCTCTTCGAGAGAAAGCCCTTCCGCCAGTTCTGCCTTTGCGAGGATATCCTCAAGCCTTGAGGCATCGTACTTTCCTGCCGCGCATAGCGCCGCCTCGACCCTGCCTGCGATGTCTGTAACCAAATCTTGTGCAGCCATTCTTTTGTTACTCTCCGGTTTCTCCGAGCAGGAGCCTCAAGACGCAGTTCGCCTGGTGGTGGGCAGCGATCCCTACCCTCGGGGCCATGAGACCCACTCCTGCCGCCGCTTCGGTCTCCTGATCTCCCACGATATAATAATTAACGCTGAAAGGAGTTGTCTGTATGCTGTTTGATGGGCTGTGGCCGGCCACCCCTGAAGAGGCGACGACCGGTACGCCGGGACATGAGCGAGCCATCGAGTTAATCAACATGGCCTTGCTCTCCGCCAGGTCGAATGCCTCGACCAACGCATCCACTCCGCAAAATATGCCTGGGATGTTGGCTTCGTCAAGTAAGGCCCTGTGCGTGACCACCTTGACATAAGGGTTTATACGACGGAGGTTCTCCTCCATCGCATCGACCTTGTGTTTACCTATCTGGTCGACAAAGAACTGCTGACGGTTGAGGTTGCTTGGTTCTACTACATCGAAGTCCGCTAGAACCAGTTCGCCGATACCTACGCGGGCCAGCGCGACTGCAACAGAGGAGCCAAGGCCGCCCACCCCCGCTATGCCCACCCGCGCAAGCTTTACCTTCTCATGCACCCCGGGGGTATGGCGTGCCATCATGAGGGCTTCGAGCTCGTCCCTGGACGGCTGTTCGCCCTTCCTTATAAGGATTACGTTGTCGCCATCTTGAAGGATTGGGTTTTCAGTCGTTGGAAAACCGTTCAATATTACTAGGTTGGCATCCGGCTTGTACTTGGCGCGAACCTCCATGAGCTTGGGAGGGTCACTGAACTCGGTGGACCGCTCGTTAATTCTTAAATACAACATTGTAACCTGAATTTTAGGACAACCGGGGCCGGATGTCAAACCCAAACTGGATGATTTTGCCTTAAATGGCTGTTGTGGAGGGGGTTTTGAGTGGGATAGTGATCTTGAAAGTAGCGCCTCCGGGGGTGGAATTCTCGACGGTTGCGCTCCCGCCATGTGCCTTTGCTACGGCCCGCACGATGGCCAGACCAAGACCGGTCCCTTTGACTCCTGAGTTATGACGAGATCGGTAATATTTTTCAAATATCTTCTCTGACTCGTCTTCCTTGATGCCTGGGCCCGTATCGGCTACGGATAATACTATAAATTTCTCATCACCGACACTGGAAGTGCAGGCACCTACATTTATTGAGCCGCCGGAGGGTGTGTAGTTTATGGCGTTTGAAAGCAGGTTGCTGATGGCCCTTTGGAGCTTCATCTTGTCGATGATCGCGCGGGGGATGTCTTCCTGCAAAGTAGTACAGATAACGAGGCCTTTCTTTTCCGCAAACGGGAAGAGGTTGAAACATGTCTCTCTCACAAGCGAAGTTATATCCTCGGGAGCCTGCTGCAGCGTCAGTGCGCCTGCCTCGGAACTCGATATGGTGAGGAAGTCGTTTAATAGGCTCAAAAGTTTTTCGCAACTTTTTCTTATGCTGTCCACCATTGATAGTGAGTCTGCATCGAGTATGCCTGACTTCTCTTTTGCAAGTAATTCAGTGTATCCTTGAATTATGGCTACCGGCGATTTGAGGTCGTGGCTTACCATGGCCAGGAAGTCGCGGCTCTGTCTTTCCAGGTTCCTGCGCGCGGTAATGTCCTGAAAAGCCAACACAACTCCGTTTATCTTACCTTCTTCGACTATTGGCGAGGAAACATAGGATACCGGGAAGACGCTACCGTCTTTTCTCGTGAAATACTCCTTTTCTGCTCTGTGTGTATCTCCAGTCGTAAAAGATAAATATGCCGCAGTCCTATCTTCTGGTACAAGTTTGTTCTCCATGTCCCGGTGCTTAAGGACGTCACACAAGGAAGACCCCGTAATCTCGTGTTCATCCCACCCCAGGAGCCTCTCTGCCTCAGGATTGACGAAACTTATCCCGCCTTCCAAGTCCTGCACTATGATACCTTCACCGAGTGCGCTGGTTATGGAACGCAGCTTCTTCTCTCCGGCGGCACGCTGTTGGGCTACCATTAACGTGGCTTCATGCTCCGCTGTCTGTCGGACGCGCAGCCAGGTCAGGTAGGAGTCAAAACTGAGCATCCCTATCAGGAAGGCAGTGAGTGCGCCAAAGGTTATAAGTATGCCGAAAAATCTGAATTCACGGATAACCTGCCCGAAGTTGTGTGCGTCCACGTCCATGCTGAACTGGGCCAGGACACGGCCCTTATTGTCGCGTATATAGTCTGAGCCGGTAACCCAGGTGCCCCAGGAGTCCTCGTAAACGTCATATACGGTTGTGCGGCCGGCCTTATAATCTGCTACGTAAGCTGGGGAGCTGTCCTCATACACGTATCCGGGACCTGTGTAATTCTTGGATCCAACTGGTTCGGCGTCCACAAGGAATATCAACTTGTCCCCACGGAGGCCCATAAGATAGACGTAGCGGCAGTCCGGGTTGGCCCCCTTTATCTTCTGCACCTGTTCCTTCAGCCGTATATAGTCCGGGCTGCCTAAATCCGCGTCGGTTCCTGTAAGTTTTGCCACGCGCTCCGGGTTGATGGCTGCGGCTGCGGACTTGGTCCTTGTAAGGAGGTCATCTTTTGCGTTTTTTTCCGCATGGCTGCCCAGGTATGCAGTGAAGACAAATCCGGAAAGGATTATAAAAAGAAATGCAGCCAGAGGTAATCACAAAATGGAAAGGCGCCTGCCGTTGTTCCTCCCTGGTCCGTTTCTGGATAAAAAACAGGATTGCCACGCTTGCCGCATAGATCGTGCCAGCCTTGAAAAACTGTATCTGGTATGCCTGTGGCCTTGAAGAAGGTCTCAAAATTCAGGACGGAGGCCGGGAAGAACGGAGCGGCATCAACGACGAGCCCCGTTTCCAGCGCATACAACATCATGATAGCCGCTGTGACCTTTAAAGTCGCATTGTTTTTGCTCCGGGCCGCAGCAAGGAAAGCGGCCGATGCCCATATGCCCCCGGTGAGGCCCGGCAGGTACCTGCAGATTGAAAGGGCGCCGGAAACGCCGACAGCAAAACCGGCAAGCGGAGTTATACCAACGAGCAACGGCAGCCATTTTAATGCCGTCGCTTTCGGCAGGGTGCCTGATATTCCGAACTCCATCAGGAAAATAAAGGAAATGCTGAGCGCGGAAATTCGCAGCACTGTCAGAAGGGTGCCGCCTCCCAGGTTCAGGTATGCCAGGTCAAGCCATTCGTTGAGTCCGTGGGCTATGCTGAACAGAAAAAGCCATCCCCAGGGGAGGGTATCGTCACCGCGTTTACGCGCGATATAGCAGGCGGTGGCCAGGACAAAGAAGGAGGTACCGTAGAAGAAAATCAGGTAATCAAGCTGTTGCTCGAAGAAGTTCGCCATGGAAGGCCCTGGTTATTATAATATTCGATAATCATAACTAATAAAAAGTTAGTGGTCAAGGATATTTATTTATTTGGAGTTGCTGACAGGGAAATCAGCCGGCCCTGCGGAAGGAATGGTTGGCAAGGACCACCATGACCACAAGGAACCCGGATACCACCGCGAGGTCAAGCCCGAGCGGGTATTCAGGCCCCATTACGTTGCCTGCCGCGTTTGACAGCAGCACGTTTTTCATCGCATCCACGCCGTATGTGAGCGGGTTGAAATGGGTAATCATCTTAAGGGCGGGCGGCAGCAACTTTACGGGATACATCGCGCCGGACAGGAAGAACATGGGCATGACAAGGAAGTTCATTATGATGTTGAAGCCTTCATATGAGGACATCCGCGAGGCGATGAGTATGCCAAGCGATGTGAGCGCAAAGGCCAGCAGGCCGGCCGAGAATAGGAGAAGGAAGAATTGCACGAAGGTTATCTTTATTCCGAGTATGGGTATGAAGATGACCATGAGAAGTACCTGGAAAAGCGAGATCGTCGTCCCGGCCATAGCCTTGCCGAATACGATGGAGAAGCGTGAGATGGGCGATACGAGTATCTCTTTCAGGAAGCCGAACTCGCGGT
>CAWJRJ010000009.1:0-16292 GCA_963845245.1 Nitrospirota bacterium | reverse complement strand
CACGCAATCCCGCTTTTTGTGTGGAGAGGAGGTACTCGATCCCCTTTTTGACCTCTGGCGACTGCGCCTCTCCAGCGCAGAGCAGCCCTATAAGCGCCCAGGCGGTCTGGGAGGCGGTAGATGGCCAGTCCTCGCCATAGGGGTCGCGGTATGTGTCGCACGACTCGCCCCAGCCACCGTCCTCGTGCTGACGGCTCTTCAGCCAGCGCACCGCGCGGCGTATGTACTCCTTGTCCATGTCCTCGCCGATGAGCTTCAGCCCGGCAAGGGCCGACCATGTCCCGTAGATGTAGTTGACGCCCCAGCGGCCATACCAGGAGCCGTCGATTTCCTGCTTGCGGAGCAGGAAGTCATAGGCTGCCTTCGCCGGGGGATAGGTCAGGTCCAGACCCATAAGGCCCATTATCTCGAGTGCGCGCCCGGTCAGGTCTTCGGTGGACGGATCAAGAAGTGCGCCGTGGTCGGCGAACGGTATGTTGTTCAATATCAGCTTGTTGTTGTCCTTATCGAACGAACCCCAGCCGCCGTCGCTGCACTGCATGTTTATAAGCCACTCGTAGGCGGCGGTAACGCGCCGAAGTTTCTTATCTTCGTCGTTCGCCCTTACCTTGAGCAGTGCGATGAGCACCATGCTGGTGTCGTCGTTGTCAGGGTAAAACTCGTTCTCGAACTGGAAATACCATCCGCCGGGGTCGGCATCCGGGACATTGACCCTCCAGTCGCCGCGGGTGGACGTCTGCTTCTTGAAGAGCCAGTCGGTTGCCTCCCTGAATGCCCTGTGGTCAGGACGGAGTCCTGATTCGTGCAAGGCGTTCATGGCGATCGGCGTGTCCCAGCACGGCGAGACGCACGGCTGCAGGTACATTGAATCGTCTTCGAGCTCGACTTCCAGGTCCTCGATGGACTTTATAGCCTGCTCAAGCAGCGGGTCGCCATCGGGGTGGCCCATGCATTTGAGCGCCACGACGGAGTTGGCCATGGCCGGGTATATGGCGCCAAGCCCGCCCTCGCCCTTCATCCTCTCGACCATCCACTTGTAGGACATGGTTATGGCCTTTGCCCTCAGGGCGGCGTTTCTATGTCTTCTCGTAGAGCCTGAGCCCGGAATCAAGCGCGAGGAAGAAGTTCTTCCAGCTGAAAAATCCTTTCTCCCTCTTGAAGCGGAGGTCATACCGGCGCGGATCTGTCCTGTGCTCGGGCCTTGCGAAGAGTTCATCTATCCCAAGGCCTTCGGGGACCTGGAATACCGGCTTCTTGTGGAATATTATGAGAAGCGGGATTATTACGGTCCTGGACCAGTAGGATACCTGGTAGATGTTTGAATAAAACCATCCGGGAAAAAGCATTATCTCGGCGGGCGTGCAAGGGACGCCTTCCCAGTCGTACTGGCCGAACATTGCGAGCGTTATCTTGGTGAATACGTTCGCATTTATGACGCCGCCGCGGTCAAGGATGTTGCGGCGCGCCTTTGCCATGAACGGCTCGTCGGTCGATACCCCGGCCAGCTTTAGAGCGAAATAGGCCTTTATCGTTGCGGAGAGGTCGCTCGGACCGCCGCGGTAAAGATACCAGCCGCCGTCCTCCATCTGGATGGAGCGGATGTATTTGACGAGGCGCGCTTCCTTTCCGAGGTCGATCCTGCCGATGTAGCGGCGGAACATGAGGTATTCGGCAGGTATAGTGACATCGGCCTCAAGCTGGTCGACCCAGAAACCCTCTACAGGGTCCTGCATCCCCAGCACGTACCTCCGCACCTTGTCGATCGCCCGCTCCAGCCTGGAAAGGGAAACCTTATCTTTTATTTTATTGGTGCTTTTAAACAAGGCATCAACGTGCTCTTCCATGCCTCCCCCCAAAAATATAGTTTTTTCACCATCTTAGACGGTGACATTCTGATGAATTATACTGGAAAAGGGGTTCAGAGTCAAGTCAAGTTCCATTTTACTATCTCGACTATGTCTTTGAGGCTTTTACCGACCTCTTCCACCGCCGTCGGCTCGACACCCGAATGCATCATGCAGTTTTTGCACCTCGGGTCCGCCCGCTTTACGTACTTCTCCCAGTCGACGTTGTCCATCATCTCTTTGAAGGTCTTGTAATGACGATCGGTAATAAGGTAGCAGGGGGCCTTCCAGCCCTGGGGGTTGACAGTCACGCTCCCCCACGGAGTACAGTCGAGGTGTCTCTCGCCGGCCAGGAAGTGCATGTACAACGGGGTGTTGAAGAACCTGTATTTTTTTGAGAGAGACGAGAGGTATTTGAACTTCTTCATCGACTCTTCCCTGTCGAGGAATATGTCGCCCTTCACCTCGCCGTATGAGAAGCCCGGCGTAACGAGTATACCGTCCACCTTGAGCGCGGTAAGCCTGTCGAAGAGTTCCTCTATCTCACCGACCTCCGACTCCTTGTAGAGAGTGGTATTTATTATCACCCTGAAGCCCCTGGCCTTGGCGTCGGATATGGCCTTCATCTGTATGTCGAAGATGCCCTTGCGCCCGCGGGTCACCTCCTGGGTCTTCTCGAGCCCATCGATCGACAGGTTCAGATTAAGGTACGGGGACGGAGTAAACTTGTCAAGGCTCTCTGAGAGCTTGACTGCATTGGTGCAGAGGTAGATATGTCTTTTAAGTTCAAGTATCCTCTTTACCAGCGGCCCGATTTCCGGGTATATGAGCGGCTCCCCGCCGCAAATCGATACTACCGGCGCGCCGCACTCTACTACTTTGTCAACGCACTCCTGCAGAGTCAGCATGTCCTGAAGCGTATCCTTGTACTCCCTTATCCTGCCGCAGCCCATGCACGCCAGGTTGCACAGGTGGAGCGGCTCCAGCATCAGGACCGTGGGGTAGCGTTTCTCTCCTTTGAGCTTCTTCTTCATCAAATAACTGGTCAACGAAACGTTCAACTGCATTGGGAACCGCATTTACTGCCTCCTGCTTTCTTTCTAAAGGGACTGCCTTTCTTCAAAAACAGCTTATTTAGCCTTGCCGGGCGATACGAAGGCCTCAGACTCGGATTTATTCTTCATCTTCCTTACGAGTTCCTGGAAGGAAGATGTCCTTATTATCTTGTTGAACTGGGTCCTGTAGTTGTTTACGAGGCTGACGTTTTCAATAACCAGGTCGTACACCCCCCACTTGCCGTCTTCCTTGATGAGCTTGTAGTCGACCGGTATCTCTTCACGTCTCTTTGTGATGAACCTCGTCTTGACGACGGCGTAGTCGTCCTCTACGCTCTCCTTTTCGTAGACTATCTTCTCGTCCGAATAGCTCTCTATCTTGTTTATGTACGAGCGCTCGAGCAGGTCCGAGAACAGGTCGACGAACTCCTTCCTCTCGGATTCCGACCTGTCTTTCCAGTACTGGCCCAGCGAGCGCTTCGCCATCTCGCTGAAATCGAATACGTTGGTAACGGCTGACCTGATCCTCGCCCTTTTTTCTTTCTCTTTTGCAGCCCCTTTAAGCGAGGGGTCTTTAAGGGTCTGGATGACCTTGTCCACGGTGGACTTCACGGTGTCGGTCGGCGCGCCCGCCATAGAAACGGCCGGAAAGGCCAACAGCAGCGATACAATTACGGCTGAAACAATTGACTTTAACATTTTGTTCACTTACCCTCCACCTTCATTTTTTCGCAATACTCCGCCTCAAGCTTCTTCATGTCTGCCATCGGGTTCTGGCTTACTGTGTATGGGATATCAATGGCGTCCTTCCCGGTCGCGTGGTCCAGGTTGGCAATAGCCATCCGCTGGTTAAATACCGCCCTGAAATAATCCGCCCTGATCCTGGCATATGCGTTGACCGAATCGGCTATGTCCCTGGCCTCTCCGACGCCAAGGTCGAAATTTGCAACCGAGGCAACGACCCATTGTTTTGCGCTCTGGTAGGCGCTCATCAGCGATTTCATGTCGTCTGTGCTGCGTACCAGTTGCAGGTATGCGTCCTTCACCTGGAACGGCACACCGCCTTCGGCGTAGCATTCCTTCATCTTGAGCTTCATATATTCCGCCTTGGCCTCAGATACCTTGCCGCCCCTTATGCCGAAATCCATGCCCCACTTAAACCCCAGCACCGCGCCGCCGTATGCATGGTTGAAATCGTCGGTGATATACGGGTTGTTCAGGTGGTCGCGGTTTGTGGACCCGGCAAGGGAATACATTACCGCGACGAAAACCTGCGGGAAGTAGTCGGCATATTCGGCCTTTATCAGGTTTTCCCTTGGCAGCAAGCCCTTCTTTCAACTGGATGAACTCCAGCCTCTGCTTCATGGCCTCATCCCTGTAGATTTCGAAGTTTTCAAGGCTCACGTCAGCCGGGACCAGGTACTCGTCCGTGATCTGAAGCTCATCCTTGTCGTCTTCCAGCCCGACAAGGAGCTTGAGGCCGTAGTATGCCTTGTTCGTGCCCTCGTCCGCCTCGTCCTTGTACTTTTTAAGCTCGCTCTGGTAGGTCTGGAGCTTTAGAAGATCCACCTGGTCCACGTTAGGCGCTCCCGCGTCGAGCTGCTTCTGGACCTTTTCGGTCGCCCGGTCGAGCTGGTCTTTTATGTCGCTCAGGAGCCCTTGGAGTTCACGCCCGAGCAGGAGGCCAAAGTATGCCTGCTTCACGAGGAGTTCGACCTCCGTGGCCTTAAGTTTGGCTCCCGCCTCGTAAGCGGCTACTCCGTGGCTTGCCGCAGCCCGATAAGCATCTATCTTGCCGAAGGTATACAAGGGCTGAATGAGCTGTACATCGGTCCTGCCGAAGACCCCGTCATACGACGGTTTGTTTATGTTGGTGGAAGACTCCACATTCCCGTTACGCGCGTCTATCAAGCGTGCGCGCGGCGACAGGCTGCCATACGCGACAAGGTCCACCTGCGGGAACCTCGCGGCGTCCGCCTGGGTCTTTTTGCTCCGGTATATCTCGACATCGAACTCGGCGCCCCTCACTTCCGCATTGACCTTCAGCGCCCTTTTTATGCAATCGTCGAGGTTCAGCACGGCCTTCTCGGCCGGCCATGCGGCCGCAGGCATAAGCACCGCAGTAAATACGAATATCAGCACGAGCGACTTCAGGGGATAATTCTTTAGTATAAAACCCATGCTTACCTCCTATCGGCCGGTCAGACTTTGCCGAATATGTAGTTTGAAATCAAACTTTCAAAATCTATGGCAGACTCGGTTTCCCTTATCCTGCCTCCAGCCTTGACCATCTTGTCAGACCCTCCGGGGGTAAGCGCCACATACTTCTCTCCGATCAAACCCTTGGTCTTTATCGAAGCGATCGCGTCGTCCTGGATCTTCACGTCCTGCTGCATCCTGATCCGTACCAGCGCCTGGTAGTCCTTGAGCGAGATGTCTGTCACCCTGCCGACATCGACCCCCGCTATCTCAACCGTGGAGCCCGCCTTGAGCCCGCCGACGTTGGAGAACTCGGCAACCACGTCGTAACCCTTGTTCCCGATAACCTCAAGCTTCCCGAGCTTAATCGAAAGGTAGCCCAGGGCTATCAGGCCCGCTACAACGAAAATGCCCACCAGTACTTCGAGGTTGTACCTGCTGCTCATCCGGAAATGCCTCCTTTATAACGCGTTCGCATCTTCGGATATCCCCCGCACAAACCTTCTTACCTCAGGTTTATCCGAATTCTTTATCTCTTCCGGCGTACCTACCTGCACCATCACGCCGCCGGAAAGCATACCCACCATGTCGGAGATGTCGAAAATCTCCGGAATCTCGTGGCTGACAATTACGGCAGTGAACCCGTACGTGTCCCTGCCCCATTTTATAAGCCTGTGCACCGAGTTCACCAGGACGGGGTCAAGCCCGGTGGTGGGCTCGTCGAAAAGCACTATCTCCGGCTTCATTACCAGTACCCGCGCGAAGGCGGCCCTTTTTTTCATACCGCCCGATACGTCGGCCGGATACTTGTGGCCTACCCCTGAAAGACCGACCTTTTCAAGCTCCTCGTTGACCATCTCTTCAATCTCTTTGCCCTTAAGCTTTGTCTTTTCCCTGAGCGGAAAAGCGACGTTGTCGAAGATGGTCATCGAGTCAAACAACGCCCCGCTCTGGAAAAGGTATCCGAAACGGTCCCTTAGCCTGTAGAGCGGCCGTCCCGAAAGAGCGGTAACATCCTCACCGTCGACATATACGTGCCCGGCCGTGGGCTTCAGAAGTCCCAGCAGATGCTTTAAAAGCACGCTCTTGCCCTGACCGCTTCCCCCGATCACGGAGAAGACCTGCCCTTTTTCGACCCTGAAATCCACGCCCTTCAAGACCTGCTGCCCGTCGAAAGACTTGCACAGGCCACTGACCTCTATCATCTCATGCCTTTCCGGCTAAATCATCAGGGTATCAAGGAAGTAATCCCATATCAGCACAAAGGTGGAAGACATCACCACGGCGGTCGTGGTGGCGCGGCTAACACCCTCCGCGCCATGCCTGGTGTAATAACCCTGGTAGCAGCTGACCCAGATGACAATTATACCAAAACACAACGACTTGATCAAGCCGTCCCTTATGTCCTTTATCTCGACTATATTCTCCATCATGGAGAAATAAGTACCCGGGCTTAAGCCCAGAAGCTTCACCCCGATGATGTAGCCCCCGTAAATGCCTACCGAGTTGAATATCGACGCCAGCAGCGGGAACGAGATTATCCCCGCAAGCAGGTTCGGCACCATCAGGTAGCGGAAAGGGGACAGCGACATCGACTCGAGCGCGTCCACCTGTTCGGTTATCCGCATGATCCCGATCTCGGCCGTAAGGGCGGAACCGGCCCTGCCCGTAATCATCAACGCGGAGATAACCGGCCCAAGTTCCCTTATCAGCGACAGCGCAACCACGGAACCCAGATATGCCTCAGAGCCGACCTTCCTGAGGGCATAATATATCATCAGGCTGAGGATCATCCCCGTGAACCCGCCTGTCAGGACTATCAGCGGCGTACTCCTCGCCCCGATGAACCCTACCTGCCGGATAAACCTCCGGAACTTCAAGGGTGGGATAAATATCCAGGAGAAAGTCGTTCCCAGGAAGGTGAACATCCGTCCCACCCCCCTCAGGCCGTCCAAAACCCAGGCTCCAATCTTTTGAAAAATCAGCAACATTTCATTGTCCCGGTATTTGTCCAAGCCTTAGATAATAATAGCACATAGAATAGGGGTCAAGCTTTTTTTTGTATCCGGAGGTAAAAACTGTTTACAAAGCAGGCTGCATACATTAAAATTTCAAAACTGTGAAGATTATAGACAAATACATCGTGAAAGAGTTCCTGCCCCCGTTTTTCCTCGGCCTCATGCTGTTCACATTCGTCCTTCTTACCAACAAGATATACAAGATGACCGACCTTATGGTGAACAAGGGAGTGTCTTTCTTAGAGATTTTGAGGATGATATCCTACATCCTGCCGTCTTTCCTTACGCTAACAATACCGATGGCGGTGCTCCTTGGGGCCCTCGTGACCTTCGGACGGCTATCAACGGACAGCGAGATAACGGCCATGAAGGCATCAGGCTTCTCGTTTTACCGCATGACGGCCCCGGTTTTGGCAGTCTCTCTGGTCGCCATGGCCTTTACCGCGTACTTCTCGCTCTACCTCGGGCCGAAAAAGGCCGCGACGTTCAAGAAAGACCTTTTCGTAATGGCTAAGAGCCGCGCCCTGATAAATATAGAGGAAGAGGTCTTCAACGATTCTTTTAAGAATGTTATCATATACGCGCGTAAAACGCCTTCCCCAAACGAGATGGAGGGCGTATTCATATCGGACGAGCGCGACCCGGACGAGCCGAGGGTTATCATTGCGCAACGCGGCGTGATGGACGTTGACGTCGCAACCGGCATGGTCTACCTCAAACTCATCAACGGAAGCGTACACAAAAAGGGGAACAAACCCGGTTCCTATCAGCAGATGGACTTCGCAACCAACAACCTCTCGATCAACCTCTATGACAAATTCTTCTCAGAGGATGACAGCAAAAAGGGCAAAAGAGAAATGTCCTTGAGAGAACTGAGGGAGTTCGCGAAGACGGCAAACCCTGCCAGCGGCAGCGCTTCATCGCTTATGACCGAATATTACAAACGCTTTACCATACCACTGGCCTGCCTGGTGTTCGGGATGGTCGGCCCGACTCTGGGCCTCTATTCGCGGCGTTCAGGCAGGTCCTCGGGCGTAACCGTGGCGCTGATTATCTTCGCCGTATATTACCTTATAATGAAGGGTGGGGAAAACCTCGCCACAGGCGGAAAACTCGACCCGATTGTTGCAGCGCTGATGCCGAACGTCATAATCGGCGCTTTCGGCATCTACCTGCTGGTAATGGCGGACAAAGAAAAGAACCTCCTGTCGGAACTGCGTGAACTGTTCTCCGGCTTTAAAAAGAAAAAGACAAACCATTGAGGATACTAAGCAAATATATACTGGCCGAGTTCAGGCGCTTTTTTTTAATCACCATGGCCGCCTTCATGATGGTTTTCGTCCTGGGCGACTTCATAGAGAAGGCCGACGACTACATTGAAAACAAGGCCGCCGTATTTGACGTAGTACGCTACATCCTGTACCAGTTGCCAAACATCGCCTTTATGGTCATGCCGGTGGCCGTCATGCTCTCGACCCTGCTTGCGATTGGTATGCTCTCAAAAAACAGCGAGATAATCGCCATGAAGGCGAGCGGCATACCGCTGTACAGGATAGCCATGCCGGTATTTATGGCGGCCCTCATACTCTGCGGCGTCATATTCTGGGCTAACGAGACGGTGATCCCATACTGCAACGCGAAGGCCGATTACATCAGGCATGTCAAAATCGAGAAGAAAATGGCCAGGCCTGCATTGAAACACAACAGGCTATGGTTCAAGGGACCGCAAGGCGAGATCATAAACATAGGTTTGATAGATTTCAAGGGCAAGGTCCCTACCTGCTACGGGGTCTCGTTCTACCGGGAAAACGAGGCATACAAGCTGACCCAGAGGGTTGACGCCGAGAGGATGGACTGGGTGGACGGCAAGTGGGTGCTCTCGAAGGGGACGGTGTACGATTTCCCTGCAACAGGACCGGTCAAGGTAAGCAACTTCGAGAATCAGGTGATTAACCTGCCAGAAAAACCGGACGACTTCAAGCAGGTTGAAAGGCTATCCGAGGAGATGAACATCTCGGAGCTCAGCAGCTATATCAGAAAGCTGAGAAATGAGGGGTACAACCCGACAAAATACGTAGTCGACCTGCACGGCAAGGTCGCATTCACCCTTGCGAACCTTATAATGGTATTCGTGGCTTTGCCGTTTTCGCTGAAGACTTCAAGAAGCGGGGGTATGGCCCTGGGCGTGGGCATCTGCATAGTAATTGCTATAAGCTACTGGTTTATCTACTCTTTCTCCATATCTCTCGGACACGCGGGCCGTTTTCCACCGCTGTTTGCAGCCTGGCTGACCAACGCCCTGTTCTTCGGGATCGGGGCTTATCTTCTTTTGCAGACGGATAGGTAGGGTATTTTAAGCAGGAAACCTCGTGATTATCACGCCGATGAACTTCGTGTCTTTGAGGTAGTCTGAAAGGTCAACCTTTTTCACGACCCCACCGCCAGGCTTATCCTTGCCCTTTTTGCTGCCGCTCGCGTGGATGAGCATCGGGGCTCCGGCCTCCACCTTTATGATACCCAGGTGGCCAACCACCTCGCCCACCGCGCGCCTTGACGGGTCCTTCACGAAATATATGATGTCGCCATCCTTCAGGTTCCTTAAGGCATCCGGCTTTAGCATGACGGCCTTCGGCACATAATCGTAATATTCACGCCCCCGCGAGCCGGCCACCTTCTCAATCTTTCCGACCTTTGCCGAGACGTCCTCTCCCCACTTGCCGGACGTTACCATATCCTCTCCGTACTCGAACCGGTCCTCATAGTTCACGACGGCGCCGTTTTCCACCCTGCCCTTTGTGCGAAACCGCAGGTCAAGCGCGCGCACCTCGGCCTGAAGCGGGGTGTCGCTCATTGCAAGCTCGGCGGAGCGGAACACCAGGTACATGCAGTCCACCTCTATGTCGCATACCACCTTCTTGCAGCTCACGTACACCCCGAGCGGGTCGGTGTCGTACGGCGTGCCGACGAACGCGTCCGCCCAGAAGGCTATCCTCTTGCCGACCGGGGTCAGTTTAAGCTCGCCCTGGAGCTTTGCAATCTCCGCGACGGTCATGGTTGCCGGTGTGAGCAGTTGCGAGGTGAGAGGCTTTGTGTCCGCGCCTGCGCAGGGAACCGCGAATAGCATCAGTGCTGCTGCAATATTAATGACAAATGATCTCATATACCTACTTGTTCAGTTTTGTGGCCCTGATGACGAGCAGCGTTACGCCGTCTATCAGCAGGAACAGGTTCATGATCGCGCTCACGGCGTGCATCCGCGTGAACTGCTTCCGAAGCGGCGAGTCTGGTGGGGTGGTAACGAACGAGGCTATCTGACGCTTCACTTCCACGACGTCCGGGTAGAGCTTGAAGGATATATAGAGGTTTACGGCTATTGCGCAGGCAATCAGCAGGAGCGTTATCTTGAAAGCCGTCTGCGCCCTGTCCGGCCAGACGACAAACGCCAGGGCAAGGGCAACTATGGAGAGGACGAGGTTGTAGGTGAAGTAGCCGGAAAAAAGCGCGCCGACTATCTTGCCAGCCATGTCTCTGTCGAACGACCTGAATATCGCGGGTGTGACGATGAGGGTGAAAATGGCCATGCCGCCCACCCAGAGGGCGAGCGTAAGGTCATATAAGACGACGCCGAGGAGTTTGTTCATGGGTTTAATTATAATGGTGGGGCGGGATATGCACAAGTAATATTTCATACCACCCCTCGCATGCTTGCGTATTGATCTAATGGCGTGATTCTGTCAGATTGGCTATAATTAATGACATAGTCTACGATATATATATCCCACTGACATTATATGTCCATAAAGCCTGGAGATGACCACTATGCCTGAGCAAATGCGAAAATGGTCGATCAGGGTCGCGGGGCTGTTAGTTCTTATTATCCTTGGTATCGTTGCATGGCAGAAGTTTGGAGATAATAGCAGGGACGCCGGTCTTGCAAGCGGCAATGGACGCATCGAGGCGACCGAGATCGACGTCGCCGCCAAGTTAGCAGGCCGGGTAAGGGATATTCTTGTCCGCGAAGGGGATTTCGTCACCGCCGGGCAGGTGGTGGCTGTAATGGATACCGAGGTCCTCGAAGCGCAACTCCGTCAGACTAAGGCAGAGTTGCAAAAGGCGCAAAGCTCGGTTGCTACCGCGCGCAGCCAGCTTAAACAGCGTGAAAGCGAAAAAGCGGCAGCTATGGCGTTCGTCAAGCAGCGCGAGGCCGAACTCGACAATGCACGTGGGCGCTCGGCCCGATCATCGAACCTTGTAGGAAAAGGGATGATATCGCGGCAAGAGGCCGATGACGACTACGCAAAACTCCTGAGTGCAGCGGCCGCAGAAAGCTCGGCTCGCGCACAGGTTGCCGCTGCAGAGGCAGCCATCGTAACAACACGTACGCAAATTCTCGGTGCGCAATCGGCCGTAGACGCTGCACGTGCCACCGTAGAGAGTATTCAGGCGGATATAAAGGACAGCGCATTGAAATCCCCACGCGACGGGCGGGTGCAGTACCGCGTTGCACAAACCGGCGAGGTGGTCGGTAACGGGGGCAGGGTGTTGAGCCTTGTCGACCTGAGCGATGTCTACATGACCTTTTTTCTGCCGACGGCATCGGCCGGAAAAATCGCGATCGGCTCCGAGGTGCGGATAATACTCGATGCCGCTCCCCAGTATGTGATTCCTGCCAATGTATCTTTCGTTGCCGACGTGGCCCAGTTCACCCCAAAGACCGTCGAGACGGCCAGTGAACGGGAGAAGCTGATGTTCCGTATCCGGGGACAGATCCCCCAGGAACTGCTCAGAAAGCATATCGCCCATGTCAAGACCGGGCTACCCGGTATTGCCTATGTGCGGCTGGACCCAAAGGTGGAGTGGCCGGCCCGCCTGCAGGTAAGGCTGCCGCAATGAGTACATTCGACGGCCCAACCGCTCCCGCAGCTCCAGCTCCGCCCGTGGCACGGTTAAGAGAGATCAGTCTGCGCTATGGCAAGACTATGGCGCTGGATGCAATCGACCTTGAGCTGCCGGCTGGCTGCATGGTCGGCGTCATCGGACCGGATGGAGTAGGGAAATCAAGCCTATTTTCATTGATAGCCGGCTCCCGGGCCATCCAGTCCGGAAGGGTTGAGGTGCTGGGTGGCGACATGGCCGACAGACGCCACCGCCGGGCCGTCTGCCCTCGTGTGGCCTATATGCCACAGGGACTTGGCAGGAATCTGTACCCAACGCTGTCGGTATTCGAGAACGTTGATTTTTTCGCACGTCTTTTTGGACACGGCCGCCAGGAGCGAGAGCGCCGCATCGCTGAACTCCTGAATGCCACCGGCCTGGCACCCTTTGTCGACCGGCCGGCCGGCAAACTCTCCGGCGGGATGAAGCAGAAGCTGGGGCTGTGCTGCTCACTTATCCACGACCCCGACCTTTTGATCCTTGACGAACCCACCACCGGTGTCGATCCGCTGTCGCGCCAGCAGTTCTGGGAACTTATCGGCCGCATACGCGCTGACCGTGCCGGAATGAGCGTACTGGTCGCAACCGCCTACATGGAAGAAGCCGCCCGTTTCGACTGGCTGATTGCCATGAACGCTGGGCGCGTGCTCGCGACCGGCACACCGCAGGAACTCCTGAACAACACCGGTACCAGCACCCTGGAGGAGGCGTTCATCGGCCTGCTGCCGCAGTCTCTGCGTGACGCATACCAGCCGGTCATCATCCCGCCTCGTGAGACGGACAAAGACGGAGAGGCCACCATCGAGGCCCACGACCTCACTATGCGCTTTGGAGATTTCGTTGCCGTTGACCATGTGAGTTTCCGCATCGGGCGTGGCGAGATATTCGGTTTCCTGGGTTCGAACGGGTGTGGCAAGACCACCACAATGAAGATGCTGACCGGCCTGCTGCCGCCCAGCGAGGGACAGGCCTGGCTGTTTGGCCGTCCGGTGGACCCGCATGATATCGACACACGTCGGCGTGTCGGCTACATGACGCAGTCGTTCTCACTTTACACAGAGTTGACTGTCCGGCAGAACCTGACTCTGCATGCACGTCTTTTCAGGATGCCGGAAGACCGGATCGTGGCGCGAGTGAAGGAGATGGAGCAGCGTTTCGGCCTGAGCGAGGTTAGTGACAGTCTGCCTGAAAAATTGCCGCTGGGTCTGCGGCAACGTCTGTCACTGGCAGTGGCGATGGTCCACGGCCCGGAGATGCTGATCCTCGACGAGCCGACCTCGGGGGTAGATCCGGTCGCGCGCGATTCCTTCTGGCAGATCATGGTCGACCTTGCGCGCCGGGACAAGGTTACCATATTCATTTCGACACATTTCATGAACGAAGCCGAACGTTGCGACAGGATATCGCTCATGCATGCCGGCCGTGTGCTGGCCAGCGACCTGCCTGCGGCGTTAACCAGGAAGCGTGGGGTCAAAACGCTTGAGGAGGCGTTTATCAGCTACCTTGAGGAGGCGGATGGTGGAGCAGAGAAGGTAACTGATACATCGAGCATCAAGACATCCGCCATCCCGGCGCCACCCGGGGAACAAGGCAGGGCACCGTCAGCACGGTGGTATCTACAGCAGCTTGCGCCGTCTTTTCAGCTATACCCGTCGCGAGGCGCTGGAGCTGCGACGCGACCCGATACGCCTGACCCTTGCCCTGATTGGCAGCGCCATGCTTTTATTCATCATGGGCTACGGCATAAGCACGGATGTCGAGGACCTGTCCTTCGCGGTCCTCGACCGGGACCAGACCCCAATCAGCCGTGACTATACGCTCAACCTCGCCGGTTCGCGCTACTTCAGCGAACGCCCGTCTATCAAAGACTATGACGAAATGGACCGGCGAATGCGCGCCGGAGAGATAAGCCTGGCAATAGAGGTCCCACCCGGTTTTGCACGCGACCTGAAGCGGGGCAGCCCCGTCGCCGTCGGCGCCTGGATCGACGGCGCAATGCCCCAGCGCGCCGAGACGGTGCGCGGCTATGTCCAGGGTATGCATGCCCATTGGCTGGAAAACATGGCGCGCTATAACCGTGGCTCCGCTTCGACCGGGGCCGTAATAGAGACCCGCTTTCGCTATAATCCGGATGTAAAAAGCCTGCCGGCTATGGTGCCGGCGGTTATCCCGTTGCTGTTGATGATGATCCCGGCGATGATGACAGCTCTTTCGGTGGTGCGGGAAAAGGAACTGGGATCCATCGTCAACCTATACGTCACCCCGGTCACAAAGCTGGAGTTCCTGCTCGGAAAGCAGCTCCCCTACGTCGCACTGGCGATGCTCAATTTCATAATGCTTGTCGCGCTGGCCGTATTCGTGTTCGGCGTACCGCTCAAGGGAAGTCTCCTCACGCTTTCCACAGCGGCGTTGTTATATGTTATCATCTCCACAGCCTTCGGCCTTGTGCTCTCCACCTTCATGCGCAGCCAGATTGCCGCAATATTCGGAACGGCCATCCTGACGATCCTGCCGGCCCTCGAGTTCTCCGGAATGTTGGAACCAGTCTCCTCGCTGGAGGGGGCCGGAGCGGTGATCGGCAGGTATTACCCTACTACCCATTTCCTGACCATAGCGCGCGGCACATTCTCGAAGGGGCTCGGCTTTGCCGACCTCCATGCGTCTTTCGTCCCATTGATTATTGCCGTGCCCGTGCTATTAGGCCTGAGTGCGGCCTTTCTCAAGAAACAGGAGAGCTGACATGCGCGCGGCCAATATTCTGCACCTGGGCATCAAAGAACTTCGAAGCCTGTCGCGCGACACGGTGATGCTCATACTGATCACACACGCCTTCACGTTAGCAATCTTCGCCGCCGCGACGTCCATGCCCGAGACCCTCCACAACGCGCCTATTGCCATCGTAGACGAGGACCGTTCGCAGCTCTCAGCCCGAATTGACGATGCCTTCTATCCGCCAAACTTCACTGCACCGTCGCTTATTACCCTGGCGGAGATGGATGCCCGGATGGACGCCGGGCTGGACGCCTTTGCCATTGTGATCCCTCCTGAGTTTCAGCGCGACGTGCTGGCCGGGCGTTCTCCCGTAATCCAGCTCAACGTGGACGCAACCCGGATGAGCCAGGCTTTTACCGGCAACAGCTATATCCAGTCCATTGTCGGCGGCGAGGTGAACACTTTTTTGCAGGGGTATCGGTCGAACACAACGCCGGCGGCGGACCTTAACCTGAGGGTGAGTTTCAACCCGGAAATGAACAAGTCCTGGTTCGGTGCTGTCATGAAGCTCATAGACAACATCACACTGCTGTCTGTCATCCTTACCGGCGCGGCACTGCTTCGCGAAAGGGAACACGGCACCGTTGAGCATCTGCTGGTAATGCCGGTAACACCCTTTGAAATCATGACCGGCAAGGTGTGGGCCATGGCATTAGTGGTACTGGCCGTCGCGGCGCTTTCTCTGACATTCATTGTCCAGGGAGTACTCAAGGTCCCTATTGAAGGTTCCATCGCCCTGTTCCTGGCAGGCACGGCGCTGCAACTGTTTGCCAGCACATCACTGGGCATCTTCCTGGGCACGCTTGCACGCTCGATGCCGCAGTTCGGTCTGCTTCTGATGCTTGCAATCCTGCCTCTGCAGATCCTCTCGGGCAGCTATACCCCCCGCGAAAGCATGCCTGTTGTCGTCCAGATTTTAATGCTTGCGGCGCCCAACACCCACTTCGTCATGCTTGCACAGTCCATCCTGTACCGCGGCGCGGGGTTCTCGGTCGTCTGGCCGCAATTCGTCTACCTTGCCCTGATAGGCTCGGTGTTATTTAGTTTATCTCTGGTACGCTTCCGCAAGACTATCGGACAGATGGCGTAAATAGGGAAGGAATATCCCCCTCACCCGGCGCTATGCGCCACCCTCTCCCACAAGGAGCGAGGGGAATAGAGGAGGATGCCCCGGAGGGGTACTATATCTTCTGGCCGCCCTCGTACCTGCCTGCGTAAAGCCGCACCTTGTTGCTGCGGGGGAACTCCTTCTTCACAAGCGCCTTCAGGAGCTTCGGCATCTTCGCGATATCGGCCTCCATCTCGTCCTTGAAGAAGCCGTCCTCGATTATGCGGAAGCTGTCCGGGCCGGTCCTGAGGATTACCACGGAGCGGTCACGCTTGTATGTCCGAAGGTCTATGCAGTCGCCAACCGCGAGGGCCTTCAGGCGGGTTATGACGGTGGGGATGAGGGTTGTGATGTCGAGCAT
>CAWJRJ010000008.1:0-15387 GCA_963845245.1 Nitrospirota bacterium | reverse complement strand
AGCCGACAAGCTCAAGCCTGACATTGCGGAGTCCGGTCTTCGGGTCGAACGGTTCGACATACCCGTCTGCAACAACGGTGTTGGCATCGGGCCTCTCTATGTTCCAGTGTACCTTTATGTAAAGAGTGTTCTTGTGCCACTGGTAGTCCTGGGTGTGGTAGAGGTTCACCAACGTTATCTTCTTGCCGCCGCATGACGACAGCGCCAGCAGTATCACCGCAAACAGCAGTAGCTTTTTCATAGTTTCTTCTTTAAAAGCTCGTTCACCTTCGCAGGGTTCGCCTTGCCGCCGGTGGCCTTCATCACCTGGCCCACGAAGAAGCCCATGAGCGCGACCTTGCCGCCCCTGTATGCCTCGACGTTGCCGGGGTTTTTTGCGATGATCTCGTCGATCACCTTCTCGATGGCGCCCTCGTCGGTTATCTGAACGAGCCCCTTCTCCTTCACAACCGTGTCGGCGTCCTTGCCTGAACGGTATATCTCCTCGAAGACGGTCTTGGCGATCTTGCCGGATATCGTACCGTCACCGATCAGCTTCAGCATCCCGGCAAGCCGTGCGGGCTCAAGCGGGCACTGTTCAATCTCGATGCCGTCGTTCTTCAGTTCGCGCATTACGTCGCCCATTACCCAGTTGGACGCGACCTTGGGCTGGTCTGAGAGTTTTGCGACGCCTTCATAATAATCAGCCAGGGCGATGGACTCCGTCAGCACCATCGCGTCGTATTCCGGGATGCCGTACTCGCTCACGAACCGCTCGCGTTTCGCGTCCGGCAGTTCCGGCAACTGTGCCCGAAGCTCGTCCAGCCATTCCTTGTTCACCTCGACAGGCACCAGGTCAGGTTCGGGGAAGTAGCGGTAGTCGTGCGCCTCTTCCTTGCCGCGCATCGACTGGGTTATGTTGAGGTTCGCATCCCATAGCCGCGACTCCTGTATCACCCTGCCGCCGTCCTCCAAGCACCTGCGTCTGGCGCTTTATCTCGTACTCGATCGCCTTTGCGACGTTCTTGAAGGAGTTCATGTTCTTAAGCTCGGCGCGAGTGCCGAACTCCTTCTGGCCTACGGGCCGCATGGACACGTTCGCGTCGCAGCGAAGCGAGCCCTCCTCCATGTTCCCGTCGCAGACGTCGATGTACCGGAGTATCGCGCGCAGCTTGCGCATGTACTCGGCGGCCTCGTCGGCGCTTCTGATGTCCGGCTCCGATACAATCTCCATCAGCGGGACGCCGGTGCGGTTCAGGTCAACGTGGGACGCGCCCTCGATGCCCTCGTGCATGTTCTTGCCCGCGTCCTCTTCCAGGTGTATACGGGTAAGCCCCACCTTCTTCAACTGCCCGTCCAGCAGGAACTCGATCCCTCCGCCCAGGCAGACCGGATGCTCGAACTGGGATATCTGGTAGCCCTTGGGGAGGTCGGGGTAGAAGTAGTTCTTGCGGGCGAACCGGGAGAACGGGGCTATCGTGCAGCCCATCGCAAGGCCGGTCTTTATGATGTAGTCCATCGCGGTCTTGTTCAGCACCGGCAGCACGCCCGGCATCCCGATGCAGACCGGGCAGGTCTGGGAGTTCGGGCCGGAGCCGAACTTCGTGCTGCACCCGCAGAATATCTTCGACTTCGTCTTTAGCTGTGCGTGAACCTCAAGGCCGATTACGGCTTCGTATTTCATCAGGGCTTCTCCCTCCAACGTATTCTTTTAGTGTATTACTTCAAATCCAATGTTTTGTAAATAATTGAATGTTGGCCTATAGAAATCTGGATTACGAGTAGGGTCTTCGGAATCGCCGGGTGGAACTACTATAACCATTCCTTGCCTAGCACGTGTGAGTAAAACTCTATAAGCATTTTTTAAGTAAATTTGTCGTTCAAGTTTTTTAATGTAGTTCCATTTATTTCCTGTGAAAGAACGATAATCCCATCCATCATTTGTATATCTGAGGTCAGCATCCCACATTACACAAGCCCAATCTAATTCAAGTCCTTGCACGTGGAATTCAGTAGCTACATCTTCAAGATAATATGATGATCGAACGTCGTCTTTCTTATCTAAAAACCAATGTATTGGATCCATTGGAGATTTCACATCTATCGCATGTGGTTTTAATCTCTGAGCTTGTGATGAAACTACAATTCCATAACGCTCCGAGCCTCGGGCTTGTTTCTTTAGCCACTGCTTTGCTTTTGAAATATCGCTAGTAATAACAATCTGATACTTGCTTCCTATATCAGATAATGTGACTCGCGCCTTTACATCATCCAAATCTAATAGTTGTTTAATCAACAAAGAAACATTCTCTGCACGAAATGACCGCATTGATACCGACAAGTGCAATTCGTCATTTTTGAATACATTGTCACGAGCTTCAATATGTTCTAAAATTGTGCCTGCTCCATATTCACTATCAGTGAGCCTAGAGGATATATAAATATTCCATTCCGGAAATGAACGATTGAGGCACTCGATCCATTCGCTAATCCCCGCTTCGCCAGTATTAATTTCTTGACCGCCGCCAACCAAGCAAACAACCACTGCCCAATCTGGGTGACGATCAAGACATGAAATAAGAAACTCCGGCTCAGACTGATTGAAATTCGGCATCTTCTTTTTACGATGCATGAAATTCACTGTTTGCTGTAAGTCCCAAGCTCGTTGCGCCTCATCAAATAGCGCAACATGTTCAATGGGCTGATTTTTATCTGTAAGACAATCGTCTCTGAAGTTGTGAACATTTTGTATAAACATCTTAACTTCGCTCATTGCTTCATTTTTTCTAAGTTTATTGCCATTTTCTTTTTCGTGACGTACCTTGTCACGAGTCAAAGCTTCTCTTAAAATGGCAACAAGCGGGCCATTACCAGAAAGGAAAACACTATATAAATCGTTATCTTTGTCAATGTGCTTTGTCGCGATGTTAAGCCCGACCAATGTTTTTCCTGCGCCTGGGACACCCGTCACAAAACAAATAGATTTTTGGGAGTTATTTTTTGAATATTCTATAATTTCCGAAACGGCTTCGGATGTTTTAGTTAGATTAATTGCTCCGGCATCACTTCGTGAAATATTTTCTACGGAATGTCCATTGTACAGACGCCATAGCTGCTTCAATGATGGTAGGTGTAGGACAATATTGTCCTAGTTCCCATTCTTTCGCATCGATATCAACTCCATCAATAAATGATAAGACCCCGGTTATTACGTTTCCCAGTACTTCTAAATTAGACTTAATAGGAAATAGTAATTTATCGTTTTGTGTAGTCATTGCTATGGTTGGTGTAATATCTTTTGCTTTGGTTGCAATTAAAATTGGGGCAATAAAATGCTCATGACTTGAGCTATGAAAATTCTTTAAGTCTAGGGCATAGTCCCAAACTTGATCTATCGCACTCGCAGAAAAATCTTTATCTCCAACTTTAAATTCAAGAATGAAAATTGCCGGCCCTATAATTAATAGAACGTCGATTCGTTTCCCCATTCTCGGGATAGAGTATTCAAAATAAATTGTTCCAAAATAAGGAGTCAAAACTTTTTGTAGAATGCGTATTTCCTCTACCCACGCGTTGCGTTGTTCCTGACCTATATCAAAATCGCTATTTAGCGCTAGCTTGCCGAGTATTTCATCTACGTCGGACTTTACAAAAAGAGCAATCGAATTTGAATAGTAATCGCGGTTCATTTGTTTTCGCCGTCTAATAAGTACTCGATAACTTCCCACCCGCGCTCAACAGCTCTTTCGGAAATATGCTCCTCGTGCTCGGCAAGCCACTTCTCACACTTCTTAAGAGACCATTTGGGTCTTAATTCTTTTATATCTGTTGGGTGCCACATAACATGGGCATAATAACCTTCGCTATCCCTGCTCATATATGACCCCTTTCAAACATCTTATAATGTCGGCTTTCTCGTATGCCAGTTAAGCTAAGATACTTTCTGAAGGTGTTTATCCAACGAATAAACGGGGACTTCTATATATTCCTCGGGCATCTCATTGCTGGAAATAATATGCTCGATGGCTTTAGCGCCTTCACCTGTCAAAAGAATATCTCCGCAACTTATGCATACATAAGCCGGTACTTTTTTAAAACTATATATCTTGCGGCCCCAATGTTTTTCGTAATCAATGTGGTCTTTTTTCATCTTGCCGCCACAGAGTGGACACTTCATTTCAGCCTCCTTGTCCATGGGTCTTTCCATTTGTCAGGATCAAGCCAATGGACAGTTATTACATAACAATACTCACCATCAAAACTACAAACTACGTAGAGCGGTTTGTCATGCTCTATATGCTTCATGAGCAGGCAGGCCGGAAAGGGTTCAGTATCCGGATAATGCTCTATCACCTCACCCGTCAGTATTACATCTATTATCGAGGAAAACGCAATTTTCCTTTTGCCTGCTCTCTCGTCGGCATGTTTTCTTATTAGAACCCTATCGGCCTGAACAGCCCTCCTCAAGCCAGCAATATATTCATTGAGTTTTCCACTCATAAGAGTATCACAGCGTCGGCTTTCTCGTGTGCCAGTCGGTCGCCTGCTCGTATGAATACGCCGCGCGGAGTACCGTCTCCTCGTCGAAGTGCCGCCCGAGTATCTGCAACCCGATGGGGAGCCTCTCGCGTGTCAGCCCGCATGGGAGCGACAGCCCCGGTATGCCCGCCAGGTTCATGCTGATGGTGAAGATGTCGCTCAGGTACATCTGGAGCGGGTCGTCCGTCTTCTCGCCAAGCTTGAAAGCGGCGGTCGGCGCGGTCGGCGTCACGATAATGTCCACCTGCTTGAACGCCTCGTCGAAGTCGCGCTTGATAAGCGTGCGCGCCTGCTGTGCCTTCTTGTAGTATGCGTCGTAATAGCCGGAAGAGAGCGCGTATGTGCCGAGCATTATCCTGCGCTTCACCTCAGGCCCGAAGCCCTGCGAGCGGGACTGCTTGTACATGTCCAGAAGGTCGACCGGGTTCTCCGCGCGGAATCCGTACTTCACGCCGTCGTAGCGCGCGAGGTTGCGAGCTTGCCTCGGACGTGGCCAGTATGTAATAAGTCGCGACGGCATAGTCTGTGTGCGGAAGCGTAACCTCCACGACCTCCGCGCCCATGCCCTTCATCACGTTTATGGACTCCTGGATGGCGGTGTAGACCTCGTGGTCGATGCCGCCCGCAACCATGTACTCCTTGGGTATCCCGATCTTCAGGCCCTTTATGCCGTCTTTCAGGTTCTTCGTGAAGTCCGGCATCGCGACGTTTGCGGATGTGGAGTCGGCCGGGTCGTGCCCGCCGATGACGTTCATGACTATCGCGCAGTCCTCGACGTCCTTTGTGATGGGGCCGATCTGGTCGAGCGAGGAGGCGAAGGCGACAAGCCCGAACCTCGACACGCGCCCGTAAGTGGGCTTCAGGCCGACCACGCCGCAGCATGCCGCGGGCTGGCGTATGGAGCCGCCGGTGTCAGAGCCGAGCGAGGCCGCGCAGAGGTCTGCCGCGACAGCCGCCGCCGAGCCGCCCGACGAGCCGCCGGGTATCCTGCTCTAGGTCCCACGGGTTGTGCGTCGGGCCGAATGCCGAGTTCTCGGTGGATGAGCCCATCGCGAACTCGTCCATGTTCGTCTTGCCGAGCATCACGTAGCCCGCGTCCTTCAGCCTTGCGGTGACGGTGGACTCGTACGGCGGGACGAAGTCTGCGAGTATCTTCGACGCGCAGGTAGTCCTTGATGCCCTTCGTGCACATGTTGTCTTTTATGGCCATCGGGATGCCGGTGAGCGGCCCGAGTCTTGCCTTCGGCGATGGCCTTGTCCGCTTCATCCGCCATGGCGATGGTGGCGTCCGCCGTGAGCGTGACGTATGCCTTTATGTCGGACTCAAGCTGCGCCTATCCTGCGTGTGTAGGAGAAGGCCGCGTCCTTCGCGGTTACCTCTTTTTTGGCTATGAGGTCCCTGAGTTCGTGGATTGTAAGTTTGTACAGGTCCAATCTAAAATCCTCCGGAAGATTTTATTATCTTGTTTTTTTCGTCCACCTTCACCACTATCGGCTTGAAGTTCTTCAACTCTTCGTTGCCGTATCCCTCGTAGCAGAATATGATTACCTTGTCGCCGACCGCGCCCTTGCGGGCGGTGGGGCCGTTCAGGCATACCATGCCGGAGCCGCGCCCGCCGGGCAGGACGTATGTCATGAACCTCTCGCCGTTATTCAAGTTCGACACATTCACCTGCTCGTACGGGAGCATACCCGCCGCGTCCATCAGGTCCTGGTCGAGCGTCAGGCTTCCCTCGTACTCGAGGTTCGATTCTGTAACAGTGGCCCGGTGTATCTTTGACCGTAAGCATTATACGAAACATGTTAAGACCGCTTTCTTCTGGTTCTTTTCTTTCACGTGAAAGAAAAGAACAAAGAAACGAACGGTTTTCTTTGCTACTTTCTTTCAAAAGAAAGTGGTTATTCAATTATCTTCGGCACCCTGTAAAAGTCACCGGAACGCTCCGGCGCGTTTGCAAGCGCCTCGTCCGGGGTAAGGGACGGCCTGGGCTCATCGACCTTGAACACGTTCTTGATCGGGCAGCACGTGGGATGTCGGCTCGATGCCGGTGGTGTCTAGTTCGTTCAGCTTGTCGACATACCCCAGGATATTGTCGAGCTGCTTTGTGAAAACCGCCGTCTCCTCCGGGCTGAACGTGAGCCTGGAGAGCTTCGCTACGTGTTCTACTTCTTCAACCGTGATCTTCATGGAGAAAAACCTCCTAAATAGTAATGAAATTTACAATTTATCATAAAAACAATACCGGTATTCAAGACCAAATTTCCCGTGTTCTTTCACCGTGAATTAGTAGCTCACAATCGAGCAGAGACCATCTTTATTTATGAGCCAAAACGCGCAGAATTTGGATGGTTAAAAGATGTTAATATTCGGGGTATTACCTTTATCGGAGGTTACAGAGTTTTATTAAATGGCATTAATGTTGCTTATTAAATAGTCTTAATTAATGATAGTAAATGGTGATAAAGGAGGGAGTTATGGAGACGCTAGATCTTTTGAAGTTCGGGCGGATTCTAAGGTACTCGATTACAGCGGCTGTGTTATCGATTTTGGTCTCCACTGGAATTGCCGTTGCTGACGATGTAGGGACCATAACAACTATTGCAGGCAGGGGGGCGGCCAGTGTGGCTGGAGTCCGCTTTGCCGGAGATGGCGGGCTTGCTACCGACGCCGTACTGTTCCAGCCGTTTGATGCGGTGGAAGACAAAGACGGTAATGTATACATTGCGGATACGTACAACAACCGGATACGTAAGGTGGACGCTGTAACCGGAGCGATGTCCACCATTGCAGGCAATTATAGGGGGTTTGCCGGGGATGGCGGGCCTGCAGTCGATGCGCTTTTGGCCATGCCCTATGACCTGGAGTTGGACGGGAACGGAAACCTTTACGTGTGCGATACAGGCAATGCCAGCATAAGAAAAATAGACCTGAAGACCGGTATAATAACAACAGTAGCCGGCATCGGCCAACCAGGTGCCGCACCTGCCGGAAACGGGGGGCCGGCAGTACTGGCCACCCTGGTAGGTCCGCAGAGTATCGCCCTGGATAAATCAGGCAACCTGTATATAGGCGAGTGGGGCGCTTATGAGATCAGGAAAGTGGACGCTGCGACAGGTATAATATCCGTGGTTGCAGGTCTGGGCTATTACGGCACCCCATGGTCAGAGGAAATGCTGGCAATCAACGCCTTTCTTGGCGGGCCGTCCGGCATAGCGATAGATGCAGATGGCAGCATCTACATTGTAGAGCCAACAGGGACGAACAGGATCAGCAGGATAGATTCACAGACAGGGATGCTCTCAGTATATGCAGGAAATGGCAGTACTGGATTTTCTGGCGACGGGGGAGATGCTCGCCTTGCAAGCTTTGGCCCGTACATGCGCGGGATAGGGTTGGATAGTAAAGGGAATATGTATGTAGCGGACGCGAATAATCAACGGATAAGAAAGATCGACGCCACAACCAGGGAGATTGTAACCATAGCCGGAAACGGAACGGCAACGTACAGCGGAGACGGGTCGGCTGCAGTCGATGCCGCATTGAAAACCCCAATGAGGGCATCGATCTCGCCTTCAGGGAACATGCTCATTGCGGATACATACAACAACCGGATACGCAAGGTAATACTTGCCTCTCCAATCCCCGAATGTCCACAGGCGGTAAGCGTGAACACGCAGTCAAACGGCCAGAGCGCATCGAACCTGATAACCTGGCTGCCGCCCGCTGACAAGAACAATGTGACCGGGTACAAGGTTTACGGAAAAGGTACTGTTCTGGTTGCGGATATCGCGGAGACAGGGGCCGCAAACTACAGCTACTCCGACACAAATGTGTCAGACTGCACGAGTTACTGCTATTCGGTGGTAGCCTATAATGCGCAGGGCACAGAGTCGGCCGGTTGTGCGACTGAATGCATTACCACGCCGGACTTGGTGCCGCCGGCAGTGCCCGGAAATCTTACGGCAACTGCAGCGGGGCCGGTTGTTACGCTGACATGGAGCCCGTCAGCCGACAAATGCGAAGGGGGAGCGGCTGGTTACAAGATATTCAACAGCAACAACATATTGGTCGGCACGACTACTACGACTAAT
Source organism: Nitrospirota bacterium (assembly GCA_963845245.1). Taxonomy (GTDB): domain Bacteria; phylum Nitrospirota; class JACRHJ01; order JACRHJ01; family JACRHJ01; genus CAWJRJ01. Next base: position 6,777 of record CAWJRJ010000008.1, on the reverse strand, counting down.
TATTCCGTATCTGTTGAAGAAAACGGCAGCGAGTATTGTTTTTACGTAGAGTCGTTTGACAATGCGGGAAACACTTCCATGCCGAGCAGTAAAGTCTGCGTACAGACGGCAATGGCATTGACTGCCGGAGTTTCCGGGGCGGGTAGAGGCGGTGGGACTTATAACCCGGGTAGCGCGGTCCCCGTGTCGTTTAGGATTACAAAGAACGGCCAGCCGGTCGGTCCTGCGGATATCGGGAACCCCGTACCGAAGCTTTACTTAAACTCCGGTGGTAACTGGGTCGAGGTCAAGCCTAATGTAGTCGGGAGCCCTGCCGGTCTTTTCAAGTATGTCGGAAACGGCGAGTGGAAGATAATTCTGAAGTTGTCACAGGCTGGTGGGTACCTGGTTATGGCGGTCCCCAATACAGCCGGAAACAAGATCTCTCAAAACGTGGTATTCGAGCCTGCCCCAAGCTGGAGCTTTACACTTGCTCCAAAAGGGAAAAACAACAAATAAAGCCCTGGACTTCAAAGCCCGGAAGCGAACGCTTCCGGGCTTTTTTTGTTTAATGCCATATAAAGTAAATACTTATGATATAATTAAAAAAATTAAAGAATTAAAGGAGGGGCTATGCTTGCAAAAGACATAATGGGAAGGGTAAAGGCGGCCAGAAAGACGGCCAAGGGCAGGGACATTGCAATGAAGCTGCTCTCCGGGGAGCACTCCAGCCTGCCAGTAGTAGACGACGAAGGGTTTGTCGTCGGTATCATCTCGGAGTTTGACATCCTTAAGGCCATCAGGGGCGGCAAGGGCATTGACGAGGTGACAGTAGACGAAATGATGAGCCGCAACCCGATTTGCGTGGAAGAAGACATGCCGGTCGACAGGCTCATAGACATCATGGCGGATAAGCACTTGCTTAGGGTACCTGTCGTCAGGGACGGCAAGCTTGCTGGGAGCATATCGAGGCGCAACATCCTTGACAGCATTGTTACCCCTGAGTTCAAGGAGTCTTTCTGGGTGCTCAGGGATTGAATTCAATTTGCCTTGTATTCCTCCGTTCTTGCGGTTAAAATAATCTGATTTTACCAATAAAAGGAGGAAAGGGAGCTATATGTACGACCTGATAATAGTAGGTGGGGGGCCCGGTGGCTTGACTGCCGGGATATATGCGCAGAGGGCGAAGTTAAAGACGGTAATGCTCGAGAAGATGGGCATCGGCGGGCAGATATGCATGTCTGACGTGATAGAGAATTACCCCGGCTTTAAAAGCGTCGGCGGGATAGAACTAATGAAGACGTTCGAGGAGCAGGCGAGGGATCTGGGCCTTGAGATCAAGTTCTCGGAGGTCATGAAGATCACGGACAAGGGCGCATACCGGGAGGTAGAGACCTCGGACGGCCCGCTGCAGGCGAGGGCTGTGATCGTGTCCACAGGCGCAAAGCCCAAGAGACTTGGGGTGCCGGGCGAGGCGGACTTCATCGGGCGCGGAGTTTCGTTCTGCGCGACCTGCGACGGGTTCTTCTTCAAGGACCGCGAGGTCGCAGTCGTAGGAGGCGGGGACGCAGCGATAAAGGAGGGCAACTTCCTCGCAAAGATAGTGAAAAAAGTGCACATCATCCACCGCCGCGACAAGTTCAGGGCCGAGAAGGTCATCCTTGAGAAGGCGATGGGAAACCCGGCCTTCGAGTTCCATACCAACAAGGTCGTGCAGGAGATCAAGGGCGACTTTATGGGCGTCAACAGCGTTACGCTCAAGGATACGGTAACCGGCGAGACCTCCGCGCTTGCAGTAGAAGGCGTCTTTCTTTTTGTGGGTATTACCCCGAATACGGACTTTTTAAACGTGGAAAAAGACGATTACGGGTTTATCAAGACGGACAGGCTCCTGATGACCTCGATGGAAGGGGTGTTCGCCGTGGGAGACTGCCGTGAGACCCCCTTGCGGCAGGTTGCGACTGCCGTGGGCGACGGCGCTCTTGCGGCTGTCGAGGCCGAGCGCTATGTGGAATCCCTGCACGGATGATGAAAATCCACGACATATCCATGACGATAAAAAACGGCATGCTGGTGTACCCCGGAGACCCTGGGGTCTCCTTGAAAAGGGTCAAGGAAATAGGCTATGGGTCCTCCGCGAACCTGTCGGAATACTGCATGGGTTCGCACACCGGGACGCATGTTGACCCACCGTTTCATTTCCTGCCGGAAGGCGCAAAAGTCGATGCAATGCCGCTGGAGCCTTTTGTCGGGCCGGCACTGGTGTTGGAGGTTACGTCTGATGAGATAACCAGGGAGTTCCTGGAAAGGACGCCGCTGGAAAATGTCGAGAGGCTGCTGTTCAAGACAAAAAATTCGAAATTCTCGCAAGACCCTGTCTTCCATGAGGATTTTGCGCACTCTGACAGGCGATGCCGCCGAATTTCTGGTTACGCTTGGCGTAAAGCTTGTTGGGATAGATTACATGTCAGTGGAGAAGTACCACAGCAAGGACCACGCTGGACACCTGGCTTTTCTGAATGCTGGCGTGGTCATCCTGGAGGGGCTTGACCTCTCGGGCGTGGGCCCTGGGTGGTACGAGCTTATTTGTCTGCCATTGAAAATAGAGGGCGGTGATGGGGCCCCCGCAAGGGCGGTCCTGGTGGAGAGAGCGTGAGCGAAAACGGGTTTACGGAGCCGCTTCCATATCTAGTGCACAGGCTAAAGGAAACGCTTCTGGTGACGCAGGAGTTCTTCGAGCTCTGCTGGGTGTCTATTGCCGCGCTCTTCAAGAAACCACGCTACTTCGGCGAGACGGTATTCCAGATGGACTCCATCGGCGTCGGTTCCATCCCCATCATCATACTGACAGGCCTCTTCACTGGCATGGTTTTCGCGCTTCAGCTTTCTTACCTGCTCAGCAGGTTCGGTGCTACGATGTATGTGGGTATGGCGGTGTCGCTCTCGATGGTAAAGGAGCTAGGGCCGGTCCTGTCCTCGCTTATGGTGGCGGGCAGGGTTGGCTCAGGGATTGCCGCGGAGATCGGCTCGATGGTCGATACCGAGCAGCTCGACGCCATGAAGGTGGAAGGCTCCGACCCGATAAAAAAACTCGTAGTGCCGAGGATGGTCGCATGCATGCTGATGCTGCCTATGCTCACGGTTATTACGGATACTATAGGTGTCACGGGCGGTTTTCTCATCGCGGCCAGCCAGTACAAGATAGATTCGACTTTTTACTGGACCTCCGTCTTCGACACGCTGAAATATATGGATGTTGTGGTAGGGGTCATAAAGCCGGTCTTCTTCGGCTTCATAATTGCGATGGTGGGATGCTTCATGGGCCTGACCACGCATGGAGGCACCGTGGGCGTCGGCAGGAGCACCACGGAGAGCGTGGTCTTTTCGTCCATACTGATACTTGTTTCGGACTTTTTCATAACAAAATTGTTTTTAGGCGTATGATGAGAGTACCCGGATGATCAGGCTAGAGAACGTATTCCTAACCCTTGGGGACACCCCGATACTGAAAGACATATCTTTCGGCATTGAAAAGGGCGAGACCGGGGTGATGCTCGGCGCGTCCGGTTCGGGTAAGACGACGATACTGCGTATCATACTTGGGCTTTACAGGCCGGACTCCGGCCATGTCTTCGTGAACGGCGACGAGATAACCGGGCTTGGCGAGGACGAAATCTACAAGGTCCGTGAAAAGATGGGCATGGTATTCCAGGGCGGCGCCCTGTTCGACTCCCTTACCGTAGGCGAGAACGTAGGGTACAGGCTCAAGGAGAAAGGCGTTGACGGCGAAGAACTTGAAGCCAAAGTACGTAAGTGCCTGCACTTTGTGGGTCTTGAGGACTCGATAGACCAGATGCCGGCCGAGCTTTCAGGCGGGATGAAAAAAAGGGTCGCCATAGCCCGTGGTATAGCCTCCTCTCCGAAGATATTGTTATACGATGAACCGACGGCGGGGCTTGACCCTATAAATGCGTATAATATTACAATGCTCATCAACAGACTTAAGGTTGAGGAAGGCGTGGCCTCCGTGGTAGTGACCCACGACATCCCGGCTGCTTTTTGCGTTGCATCAAAAATAGCGTTTATTGACGAAGGCAACTTGGTGTATGTCGGTGACAAGGGCGGGCTGCTCGCAAATGAGGATGAAAGAGTGAAAAATTTTCTCCAGCATTCGGGGTTTAATGCCTGCGAGCCTGGCGGGCTAGGGCCGTCCATAGTGCGGCGAGAGGAGGCGGGATGAAATCCAGCAGGAACATACGCTGGTCTGAACTCAGGGCTGGCATTCTTACATTGGTGGCCATTATCCTTCTGGCTTTCGGCATCATGCAGCTTGGTGGTAAATCGGGTTTTTTTGCCAAATACTACAACCTTTTTGTATACCTTGACAACTCATTGGGCCTGAAGACCGGAAGCGTGGTGCGGCTGGCGGGTCTTGAAGTAGGTAACATCGAGGATATCAGCTTCTCGTCTGATGCTGCGTCCAAGAAGATCATCGTAAAGCTTTCCATTGATAAAGAGTACTCTGACCGCATCAGGAAGGATTCGATCGTATCAATAAAAACATTGGGCCTGCTCGGCGACAAGTACATAGACATATCCGTCGGCACGCCGTCCCAGCCGGTAATGCCGCCCGGTGCAACGATAAAGGATGTCCAGGAGGCCCAGCTCTCAGGAGTCCTGTCCGGGGCGGCTTCCGGGCTTGAAGGGCTTAACGTGGTCATAGGCCAGTTGAAGGATGTAATGGGCGACATAACGAGCGGCGAAGGCACTGCGGGGCTGTTCCTGAAGGACCCAAAGCTCTATAACGAGCTGAGCGAATCCGCGAAGAGCATAAAGGATCTGGTTGCAGAATTAAAGAACGGGAAAGGCACGGCCGGGAAGCTTATAAAGGACCCGCAGCTATACAACAACTTATTGGTTGTATCCAACAAGGTCGGGGAGCTTGTCGAACAAGCTGAACAACGGCAGCCTGGCCAAACTTTCCGAGGACAAGGCCCTCTACAGCAACCTTCACGACGTATCCGCCAACCTGAAGGACGTGAGCAGCAGTGCGAAGGAACTTGTGGACAACCTCAACAAGGGCAACCTCTCCAGGCTCTCAAACGACAAGGACCTCTATGCAAAGCTCGACAGGGTGTCCACACGTCTTGACACTGTGATGGGGCGGCTTGAGAGCGGCCAGGGGAGCGCTGGCAAGCTTCTCTCCGACGAGAAGCTGTACAACAACATGAACAAGTTCTTTGAGGACGCAGACTCGCTTGTCCTGGACCTTAAGAAGGACCCGAAGAAGTACCTGAAGTTCTCGGTATTCTAAACGATTTAATATAGCATAAATAAAAAGCCCCTCTTTTGAGGGGCTTTTGCATTGCATTGAATGTATTGAAATATTACTTTGGCTTCTGCTCCTGCTTTTCTCCCCCCGCCTCCTTCAGATTAGCCACCTCGATGATGTAGATATTATCCGGGTGCAGGTACTTCTTCGCGACCTCAAGCACGTCCTCCTTCGTTACCTTGGTAATCTCGCGCTCGTACATCTCGAAGTAGTTCAGGCCGAGGTTATAGAACTCCACCTGGGTGAGGAGTTCGGCGATCTTTGAGTTCGTGTCCATCTTCCTGGGGAAGCTGCCGGTTATGTAGTCCTTCGCGTCCTGGAGTTCCTTGTCCGTGACAGGCTCCTTGCGCATGTTCTCGATTATCTTCAGCGTCTCGTCTATCGCCGTCTTTGCTGACTGGTTCTTCGTCTCAAGGCCCGCCATATAGCAGCCCTGGTACTTGTTTGCGATGAAGTAGCTGTATGCGCTGTAAGCAAGGCCCATGTCGTCGCGGACCTTGTCCAGAATTCTTGAGGCGAACCCGCCTCCGCCCAGGATATAGTTCATCACGTAAAGTCTTATAATAGTCGGGGTTCTCGCGGTTCACCGCCGGGTGGCCCATCAGGATGTTCGCCTGTGTGATGTCCCTGTCTATCTGGACCATCTGTACGCCGGTTGGCTGTGGCGTATCGGGGATCACCGGTGTTGCTACATCTTTCTTCGGCCATTCGCTCAGGTACGACATTACGAAGTTTTTTGCCTCCGCCGCGGTGATATCGCCGACGACGGCCATTATGCAGTTGTTGGGCGCATAGTATTTGTCATGGAACGCCTTTATGTCGTCTCCTCGTGATCTTGTCTATGGTCTCTACGGTCCCCTCGACCGGACGGCCATACGGGTTGTCCGCGCCGTATACAGCCTTGGCGAAGGCCTTTGATGCGACCGACTCCGGCTCCTGCTCTTCGCGTATGATGCCCGCCTTGATGGCCTTCTTCAGCCTGTCTATCTCGGCCTGCTCGAAGGCCGGTTTTGTCAGCACCTTAGCCAGAAGAGAAAAGCCGGTATCCAGGTCCTTCTTCAGCACCGTCAGGTTGGCGGTTGCGTAGTCGGTCGAGCCGCCGGTGGAGAGCGAGCCGCCGACGAAATCTATCGCCTCGCTTATGTCGTTCGCGGACATCTTGTCCGCACCCTTTGTGAGGAGCCCGGCGGTCAGGTGCGCGAGCCCCGCCTTATCTGGGGGTTCCATCACGGACCCGGCCTTTATTATCATGCTCACGGTGACCACCGGCAGGGCGTGGTTCTCCTTAACAAGCAGCACCATGCCGTTATCAAGGACGTACCTCTCGCCGATGGGGCCGGATACTGCGGCAGGCCTGGCCTCTGGCTTGTTAAACGATGCGACCGGCACGCCAACGCCGGCTTCGGTCACCACCCCAGCACCACCTCCAACACGAACTCCGCCTCCAACTCCGACTCCAACTCCGA
>CAWJRJ010000007.1:0-8426 GCA_963845245.1 Nitrospirota bacterium | reverse complement strand
CCCGGTAAACCTGTCTCAGGTTCTGGTGGGTTATAAAGTGGGGCGAGTACATAAGGGCCGTGCGTCCGCTTCTGTCCAAGGCCTCGGCCTTCATTGCGGGCCTGCGGTTGTTGAACCCATGGCTTCTGGGCGGTGTCGCGCTCGCCGCATTCGTCTCTTACAGGTTCCTAAAAAGGTCCTGGAAGACATATCTGCCGCTGTTGGTTTTTACAGTTGTGTACGGAGCGTGCATCTCACTGCTGGTGCTCGGCAACCCGGGGGATGACAAGTTCGGGCTGGCGGGTAAGTTCTTCATCCCGGTCGTTATGATGGCCGTTATTTTCCTGGGTTCCGAGGCAGGGGAGATAATGAAGAAGGGCGGCAGGTACCTGGGCCCGGCGCTTGCCGTTTTCCTTTCAGGAACAGCGGCTTATTTATGTATCAATAACTACAGGACGAACGACTACAGCCGGAACTTCATCGCATACGACTATGCCGCCAACAGCCTTAAGTCCACGGGCGAGAACGGTGTGCTGTTCACATGGGGCGACAACGGAGTGTTCCCGCTCTGGTATGTCCAGCAGGTGGAACGATACAGGGACGACGCGGTGCTGCTGCATACCCCGCTGATGACCTACGACTGGTACCTTGCGGATGCGAAGGGGTGGCTTGGGCGCGACGTCGATTTCATGGACAGCTATTATCTTGGCGAGAACGTATTCCGCGTAGTGAAGGCGGTCTCGCCAGATAGGCCGGTCGCGTACGACTACTCCACGGTCATGTTCCTGCGGCTTGAGCCCGAGAGGCTCAGGATAAGGGGGCTGGTGTATTTCGAAGGGCCAGCACCCCATGGCGACCCATGGCCCACGTATGTATTCAGAGGCGTGGACGACCCGGCTGTCTTCAAGGGCGGTATGGAGAAGAACATAATCCAGATCTATAAGTACATGAACAAACAGACGGTGGCGCTACCTGCACAGGCTCCTGAGTAGCGGTCCGAAGGCAGGGTCCACCTTTGCGAGCGAGCTGAGTACGAACCGCTCGATACTTTTATTGTCCGTCAGATGTATACCCTCCGGGAGCGAGTGCCCGTAAATCTCCGCACGCCCCATAGTGTAATGCCCGCCTGCGCTTCCGTACGCCTCAAAGGCGGTCCGCGCGGTATGGCCGGCGTCTTTCTTTACCCCGTCGTTCCGGAAGACTATCACAAGGTGTTCACCTATTATCCCCGACACAAGCGCCCACCCTACGTGTTCCACCCTTATCAGGAAGTCAGCCACCTGCACGCAGACGTCGGCGGATGGCACAGGCCCAAGGTGCGCGTACATCACGCCCTTGACGAAACGGCGCCTGACCAGTGCAATGCTGAAATAATCGAGCGTGTCGCGTGAGAATTGGGAGAACTCGATTACCCGCACGATGTCCCTGTCGGCCTTTCCACGAAGCCACCTTATGGCCTCGACGTCCCCATGGCTGAGGTCGCCCATGAAATGGCGCGAGTCCGTCTTTATGCCATAGTAAAGAGCGCTGGCCATCCGGCTGGTAACCCGTATGTTTGCCGCACGCAGGTATTCCGTCATGATAGACGATGCAGACAGGTAATTCGGCCTGATGTCCACAAAGGAAACGGGTCTGTCCAGTAGCGGCGGGTGATGGTCTATGACGATGTCGCAACGCGGCAGGGTGAAGTCCTTGAAGAACTGCGGCTGGGAGTCGACAAGGGCGATTATGTCGGTGTCCGCTGCCTGCTCCTCGCTGAACGGGACGGCCTGAATCTTCAGCTGCCTTATCATCGAGGCGTTCTCCGGACGTCCGATTGCACCTGTATACCCTATCTTGACGTTGGTCTTCTCCCTTTCCAAGACAGCCTTAAGGGCAACGGCGCTTGCCAGCGCGTCAGGGTCGGGGTTCCCGTAGATCAGTATGTTTACGGTAGCCGCGCCGGAAGAGACATCGTACAGCTTTTCCAGCATCTGCTTCGTATCCTGGCCGATTTTTGCGCTCTTTGGTTTATATGCCATATTAAATTAATAACACAAACAGCATATTTTGTGGAGGAGAAAGATTTTCTAGGAAAAGTTCTTGACAAGAGTCAATTTATATGTAATCATTCTAACTAAATAATGATTACAGAGAGAGGCTGATATGGCAGGCATAAAAGATTACGGGTTCAGGATGACCCCACAGCGCATGGCGATACTGGATTTCCTGGAAGGCAACACAAGCCACCCTTCAGCGGAGGAGATATACCAGGCGGTATTGCAGAAATACCCGATGATATCGTTCGCCACGGTATACAACACCCTTGAGGCGTTGCGTAAGAACGGCAAGGTCTGGGAGCTTAATATCGACGATGACAGAAAGAGGTACGACCCCAATACCCACCTGCACCACCACCTGCTTTGTATGAAATGCAGGAAGATCGTCGATATTCACTGTGAATTCGACCTGAGGTTTCCTGATGAGCAGGCTCAAGGGTTCAAGGTTACGGGCTCCCACGTTGAATTCTACGGCATTTGCCAGGATTGTGCGGCAAGTGAAGAGTAAAGATTAAGGTGGAACATGTGATTTTTTCAAAAAATGCTAAACTTATTATGAGGAACCGCACTAAAAGGCGGCCCGGATCAAACACAAAACAAGGAGCAGGAGCTGGTTATGGAGATTATAAACGAGAACAAGGTCGGTGTTGCAAAGGGAACTGCTGTGGAGCAGGATGTCATGATGAACTTCAAAGGGGAGACGGCCGAGGTGGGGCTGTACCTGGCGATGGCGAGGCAGGCCCAGCGTGAGGGCTACCCCGAGGTTGCAGAGACCCTGAAGACGATCGCCTGGGAGGAGGCGATGCATGCAGGACAGTTCGCCGAGTTGAATGGCCTGATTTCCGAGAGCACCAAAGAGAACATAGAACGGATGATCAAAGGAGAGATAGGCGCCAACAACGGCAAGAAGGCTGCGGCCAAGGCCGCAAAAGAGAACGATATCGACCCTGCGCACGACTTTTTCGACGAGTCGTCGAGGGACGAGGCACGCCACGCGAGGATGCTTCAGGGGCTCCTCAAGAGATATTTTTAAGAATCGATAGTCAAAAAACGGAGGTCAATCAGTGGATACTGCGCTGCTTTCCCGTATCCAGTTCGGCCTGACGGCCGGGTTCCATTTTATTTTTCCGCCCCTTACGATAGGGCTGGCATGGCTTATCGTCATCATGAAGACGATGTATCTCAAGACCGGCAACGAAGACTACTGGAAGATGTCCCGGTTCTGGGTGAAGATCTTCGCGATAGGTTTCGTGGTGGGTGTCGCGACCGGCATCCCGATGGAGTTCCAGTTCGGCACCAACTGGTCGGCATACTCTAGGTACGTGGGTGACGTCTTCGGGGCCCCGTTGGCGGCGGAGGTCATCTTTACGTTCTTCCTCGAGTCCGGCTTCCTGGCGTTGCTTGTTTTTGGCACTGGCCGTGTTTCAAAGAAGGTGCAGTGGTTCGCCGCGCTCATGGTGGCGGTAGGCTCCACGATGTCGGCGTTCTGGATAATAGTCGCATCGTCGTGGATGCAGACCCCGGCCGGGTATGAGATCATAAACGGCAGGGCGCAGCTCACCGACTTCATGGCTGCCGTATTCAACCCGTCGACTCTGAACCGCTATACGCATACCCTGACTGCGGCGTTCGTAAGCGGGTCGTTTTTCATGATGGGCCTGTCCGCATGGTTCCTCCTGAAGGGCAAACACATCGAATTCGCAAAAAAGTCCATTAAGATCTCCCTCATAGCGGCGGCGGTGTTTTCGATACTTCAGATTCCGATAGGGCATCTTCATACAGTGCAGGTGGCCAACACCCAGCCGATGAAGCTGGCAGCGTTCGAAGGCCTCTACAAGACCACTAAAGGCGCGCCGCTATGCATCGTCGGTCTGCCAAACGCGGCCACACAGACGATTAGTCCGCCGAAAATAGAGATACCCAATATGCTGAGCTACCTGATATATGGCGACTTCAACGCCGAGGTCAAAGGGCTCGAGTGCGTACCCGAGGACGAGCGTCCACCGGAGATGGCGACCTTCCTGACTTTCAGGGGGATGGTGGGGCTCGGAACATATATGCTTCTCCTGACACTTGCGGGCATCGTCCTGCTCATGAAGGGGACGCTTTACGAAAACAGGACGTTCCTCACATTGGCACTGTTCTCCATCCCGGTGCCGCTGGTTGCGAACGAGCTTGGGTGGGTGTCGGCGGAGGTGGGACGCCAGCCTTGGATAGTGCAGGGGCTGATGAAGACACAACAGGCCTTCTCGCCGGTCGTACCGGCAGGGCAGGTAGCGCTCTCAATATTCCTTTTCCTGGCCGTATATACCCTTCTTTTCTCAATGTGGGTATTCCTGTTGAGGCGTGAACTGGCACACGGGCCTGAGGCCTTGGTCGGCGAAGCCCCTGTAATCCCTGTTCCGCACGGGACCCATGCCATAGCCGGCGGTGCGGCCTCAGTAAGGAGGGACTCATAATGCTTACACTTCAGACAATATGGTTCCTGCTGATCGGCGTCCTCCTGAGCGGGTACGCGATACTTGACGGTTTTGACCTTGGCATCGGCAACCTCTACCTGCTTGGCAAGGAGGAAGACAGAAAGAAGATGCTGGCTGCGGTAGGGCCGTTCTGGGACGGCAACGAGGTGTGGCTCCTTACAGGCGGCGGCGCTATTTTCGCCGCGTTCCCGGAGGTATATGCCACGGTCTTTTCCGGGTTTTACCTGGCCCTTATGCTGCTCCTCATGGCGCTCATATTCAGGGCGGTCTCGGTGGAGTTCCGTGGCAAGTCTGACGGCGCGGGCTGGAGGAAATTCTGGGACAGCGGTTTCTTCGTGGGAAGCCTCCTTATCTCCATACTGCCGGGCGTGGCGTTCGGGAACATACTCAGGGGCATCCCGGTTGACGCGTCCAAGGAGTATACTGGGACGTTCTTCGGACTGCTCAACCCGTACGCTGTACTCATCGGCTTGTTGAGCCTGGCGATGTTCACCATGCACGGCGCGCTCTATCTGGCCATGAAGACGGACGGTGACCTGAAGGAGAGGGCGGCCGGATGGGCGCGGACCGCGTGGGTCGCGTTCGTTGCGCTCTACGTGACCGCCACGGCGGCTACCTATACGTTCGTCCCGGCCATGTTCACGCGGTACGAGGAAAGCATGCTGCCATGGGCATTCGTGATTGTTGCGGTGCTTGCTATAATTTTCACGAAGGTTTCGATGAGCAAGGGCAACTACACGGCGGCATTCCTGTCGTCCGCAGTCTCTATTATTATGCTCATAGGCGTTGCTGCGGCCGGGCTGTTCCCCAACCTCGTCCCGTCCACCCTTGACACGGCATTCAACCTCACGGTCATGAACGCGTCATCCTCACAACGGACGCTCACTGTGATGCTGGTACTCGCCGCAATAGGTGTACCGATCGTATTGATCTACACCACCTACATATACAGGGCATTTAAGGGCAAGATAATCCTTCACAAGGAAGGCTATTAATAAATCATCCGTTCCCTGTTGAAACTATCTTGGATTTTGGGAGGGCGAAAGCCCTCCCGTTTTTTGTTTGATGTTGGCTTATCTTGCGAAGCCGGTCTGATGGCTGTGGCAGATCGTGCAGTTCTTGCCGCTCTGGTTCGTCCCGCCTGAGTGGTTCGCAAACCCTGAACCGTCGCGTCTGTAATACTTAGTCTGTGTATGGCAGACCTCGCAGATGCCGTCGCGTGTTGCGTCGCCGTCCGCGAATGAATTGGTACCCGTATAACCGAGGAACTTCACCGAGATCGATGTACGATTGGGCGTCCTGAGCGACTCCCTTATGTCCTGAATGTTTCCGGTGTTGTGGGCCACGTGGCAGGCCTGACAGTTGTTGTCCTTGTGCGTCGTCTGAATATGGCAGTCGGAGCAGAGACGGTTGTCCTGAGACGAAGCACGCAGGTACTGGTAGTCGAGGGTCACATAGATGCAGGCCGTTGTCGCCTGCTGTGCCTTGAAGGTTATCGAGCCCGCAGTCTCGTCATAGGTGAATTCCGACGGGCTGACGATGTACGTCTTCTTTGACTTCGAATATACAGGCTCGGCCATAACCCCTGTTGTCCTGTATACCAGCGGAGTCAGATAACCGTAGTTCGCCCAGCCACCGTTGTTCAGATAATATGTGTACCTGTCGGTGCTTGAGGCCAGTTCCCATTTTCTGCCGTAATCTTCCTGCTTGCCCATCGGGTTGTGGCATGTGGTGCAGGTTACAATCCTGCCGTCTTTGAGTTTGGCGAACGGCTCGTTGTTTTTCTGTGCTGCCGTTATATTGCCGTATGTGGGCCACTTCCCGCCGCCTGAGGAGGCGCATACGAAAATGCTGTGGACGCTTTTGCTGTTCCCCCTGTCATGTGCCACCGAGGAGGCGTTATGGCAGGAGCGGCAAAAAGTCGAAGACTTCCTGAAATCTGTCGGGAGGAACTTGTTGGCGGTTATATGGCATACACCGCAGTTTCCGCCAGTCAGGACAGGGTTCCAGTTGTAATGCTGGAGTTCTGGAGTCAACATGGTTGCCGGTGTGGTGGTCAGGCTTACAGGGATCGATATCGGCCCGTTCGACGCATATTGCGAAGAGAAGACGACTGTGCCGGTGTAGTTCCTTGCGACAAGGCCTGCGGGGTTCACTGTTATTATCACGCCCGAAGTCGAGCCGGTGCTTGTGCCAGAGTTTGCAGTGGACACGCTCATCCACGTTTTTGTGGAGGATACGCTGCCCGTGAGGCTCAAGGGTTGGCTAGTGATATTCACCTTGGTCATGGCCGCAGGCCTTGCAAGGTTATAGTTAAGGTTGACGCTTGGCCGGTCCGCCGAGATTGCTGACTTTGCCGTGACTGTCCTTGGCGTCGTGGTCGCGGTATTCCCCGCATTGTCCGCGGCCCTTGAAAGGATGGAGTATGTATCTGCTGCAGGTATGCTCCACCCGTAACTCCAGGATGTTGTCCCGGAGACAGGGTTCCATGTAGCGCCCCCGTCGGTCGACACCTCTACGGTTTTCACACCCGAGCCGGTCCCGTCGTCAGCGGTACCCGTTATAGTATAACTGGAGGTCGTAAGGACGAGCCCTTCCGTCGGCCCGGTAATTATAACCGAAGGAGCAGTCGTGTCCGTGCTCAGCAGTATGTCGTCGCTGAAAGCCCCGGAGATATTCCCTGCCGTATCCTTGAAACGTACGTACACGGTCTTCGTGCCGTCGCCGTCGGCCAGAGTCCAGGCCTTGCTTGCGGCATAAGTCTCCCATGGCTCGGTGTCGAACACTCCGTCGTTGCTTACCTGCATAAGCGCAATGCCCGACCCTGTGTCACTGGCTGCGATGGAAAGGGTAACGGACAAAGAGGTTGTCTTTGCCGCCCCGGCATTTATAACCAGCGACCCGTCGGGAGGGGTGGTGTCGAGGGCAATGCTGTTGCTGCATGCGGCTGAGATGTTGCCGGCAACGTCTTTAAAGATCGCATAAACCGTTTTTATGCCGTCCCCGCCTGCAAGGGTCCATGCCTTTGAAGCGGCGAACGGCTCCCACGGTTCCGTGTCAAAGACTCCGTCATTGCTAATACGCATCTGGGACACGCCTGATCGTGCATCCGTGGCCGACAGTGCGAGTGTTGCCGCAGTCGAGTTCGTATATGCCGCGTCTGAATTCACCTTTACGGTGCATCCGGACGGCGGGGTCGTATCCACTGTAACGCTTATCCCCGCTAAAGGAGTTTCAATGTTTGCGGCCTTGTCAGTGGCACGGGTTTGAAGCGTATATGTCGACTCTGCCGGAAGCGTCCATACGTAGCTCCAGGTGGCCCAGAGACCGCCCGAGGTGTCCGTTGCCGGAGACCATGTGGATCCGCCATTGGTGGAGACTTCTACAAGCTGCACACCAGATACCGCGTCGCTTGACGTCCCGGTGACGGTATAAGTGGTGCCGCCTCCGACAAAGGCCAGGTTCGCAGGGCTTGTTATGGCAGACGACGGCTGCGTGGTGTCGATTGTCACCGAGGCGTTGTAGATATTGGAAATATTTCCCGCAGGGTCCTTATATCGCACGTATAGCAGCTTGATTCCATCAGTAATAGCCCCGAAATCCCATTGTATCGATGTCGCGGATGTCTGCCAGGCCTGCCAGTTTACACCGTCCGTGCTGAACTGCATCTGCGGAACATTGCACATTATCGGGTCGGGGCCCGGGCAGTTGGAGCCTGCATCCCTGGCGCTGAGCGTGAACCATACTTTTTTGGCCTTGGTATACTTTCCGTTCCTCGGGACTATGCTGCCGGACGGCGGTGAAATGTCGACAGTTACGGCAACGCCTGCGCCCGGGGTTTCCACATTGGACGCCCGGTCATAGGCTCTCGTCTTTATCGTATAGCTCCCGTCTATGGGCAGTGTCCAAGTATAGCTCCAGGTTGTTG
>CAWJRJ010000006.1:0-18524 GCA_963845245.1 Nitrospirota bacterium | reverse complement strand
TGGGATTTCGAGTCAAACCAGACACTCCGAGGTGACGAGGACCCATGCGGTCCCCGGTTTGATGGGGGTCTACTGTCGTCTCGCCTTACCGAAGGACCAGCCCGGCCAAACCCACGGACCAGTTAGCAGAAGTACCAAGCCCATGGCCGGAACAATCCGCCATCCCCATCCTTTTACCAGCGACCATCAGACCATCGACAGGCGACCTGTCCTGTCTCTGTTCATCCCCTGAATCCAACATCCCATATCCATTTTTACCTGCCCAGTTTCCAGACAATCCAACATGACAATGAAAGCTGCATGCTCCCCCGGCAGCTGTAACCCTATGTTGACAGAGCCACACCTTAGGTAAATGCCTGAGAACCCGGCCATCCACAAATGCGTGCAACCTCCATGCCAAAAGACTTGCAACCCCCAAAACCCCGATTTGGCCCTCAGTCACCCCCCCATTTTTCACCCATAGAAGGATAGTACGTGTCCGAATATAGGGAAAGTATAACGGTAGGAAAAAAATTTCTTTGCGACTTTGCGACCTGACATGAAAATAAATTACCCTTTGTCCTGCTTGCGAAACTTGACCAGATGAATCTGATTGCCTTTGGGGTTAAACTCCACCACATCCATGTACGACCGCATCAGCAGCACCCCCCGCCGCCGCTACCGCTATGGCATACCTCTCGATAATCCAGGACAAGACCTTTGTCGACGCCACACGAACTTGCCAGTCACGGACCCCACCTGGAACTGGGGAACAACGCCGGCGATACCGGCAACACCGGCGACCTCTGGTTCCCGCACGTCTATATGCCGAACCAGAACCCGGCTCGACGACTCGATGGCGTAAACGCGATGGGCAGGTGGGACTACGGCCCTGGTTCTGGCCTCCGGTTCAGCCTCACCTGCTGCGCATCCGCCAGTCCAACCCGTGCACCGACGCCCCTTAGGCGACCCGACATTCACCCGGGACGCCCAACCCGTCCACTGGTGCCGGAAGCCTTTATGGACACACCCCTGGTCAACGGCACCCCGTACCCCGTCCTGACGGTGGAGCCCAAGGCCTACCGGTTCCGGATACTGAACGGGTGCAATGACCGTATGTTGAACCTGCAACTTTATTATGCAGACAAACAACATTCGCACGGAAGTCAAAATGGTCCCCGCTATCCCGCATCCGGGCTCGACGAAATGGCCTGCGACCTGGCCCACGGATGGCAGGGATGGCGGTGTGCCTGACCCGGCCACGGCAGGCCCGTCGATGATCCAGATCGGTACCGAGGGCGGTTTCCTGCCGGCACCGGCGGTGCTGCCGAATACGCCGGTCAGGCTATAACTACAACCGCAGGGACATAGTAGTCCTGAATGTGCAGAACAAGACATTGTTTCTTGGTCCTGCGGAACGTGCGGACGTCATAGTTGACTTCTCCAAAGCCAGCCCGGCTCAAAAATAATCCTCTATAACGATGCGCCCGCCCCTGTACCGGCGTTTGACACTCGCCTCGACTACTACACTGGCGACCCGGACCAGACCAGTATTGGCGGAGCGCCTTCCACGCTGCCTGGCTACGGGCCAAACACCCGTACCATAATGCAGTTTGTGGTAACGAAAGCGGCGACTAAGGGAAAACCGGTTCCATATAACCTGGCCAACCTTCAGGCACAGTTGCCGGCAGCCTTCATCGAGTCCCAGCCCACTCCGATCGTGCCGGAAGTGGCCTATGGGGCGGCAAATAACACATATTCGAGGATTCAGGACACCTCCCTGGACATAAATAGCGGAACGGTCCAGATGGGGCCGAAGGCCATACAGGAGCTGTTTGAACTCAATTATGGACGTATGAATGCCACGCTGGGGGTTGAGCTGCCGTTTACCAATTTCAACACCCAGACGACCATCCCCTACGGCTACATTGATCCGGTCACCGAGATCACTGACAGGACGGCGAAACCCAGATCTGGAAGATCACCCATAACGGCGTTGACACCCATGCCATACACTTCCACCTGTTCAACGTGCAGTTGATCAACCGGGTCGGCTGGGACGGGGCGATCAGGCCGCCGGACCCCAACGAACTGGGCTGGAAGGAAACCGTCAGGATGAACCCGCTGGAAGACGCGATTGTTGCGTTGAGGCCAGTTGCACCAACGGGTCTCCCCTTCGCGGTTCCCAACAGCATTCGCCTGCTGGATCTGACACAGGCCGATGGGTTCCACCATGAATCGTTCAGCAGCATAGACCCTGTAACGGAACCGGCGATTAGCGTCACCAACGCACCTGACCAACTTCGGCTGGGAGTATGTATGGCACTGCCATCTGCTGGGCCATGAAGAAAACGACATGATGCGACCGATTGTATTCAGCCTCGTGACTCTGCTTGATGGTATACCGGCGGCGGCGGCCGGCGTGACAGCAACGGCGGGCAATACCACCGCAACTGTGAACTTCACCGCTCCTGCCGACGGCGGCAGCGCTATAACTGGGTATACGGTTATCGCAAGCAGCGGAGTAACGACCACAGGGGCCGCAAGCCCGATAACGGTGACTGGGCTGACCAACAACACCCTCTACTCGTTCAGGGTGATTGCGACGAATGCGAACGGGGATGGCCCCGCATCGGCCCAATCAAACATCGTGACTCCTACGAACACCGCCCCGGCGGCGCCTTCGAAACTCGTTGGGACTCCGTCTGCCGCAATTGTGGACCCGCCGACCGTGCGCTTGACCTGGACGCAGAACTCCAATAATGAGACCGGGTTCACTATCCAGAGGTCGGCGAACACCGCCTTCACGACGGTGGCGACATTCCACACCGGAGCGGGGATTACCGCCTACACCGATACCACTGTAGCGAGGGGCACTAAGTACTACTACAGGGTACAGGCCAACAACGCTGTCGGCGACTCCCCATTCTCCAACATTGCAGCCGTTAAGACACTACCGTAGCTCGCTGGATCAATTTTCGTCGGGGAGGGAGAAATCCCTCCTCTTTTTTATTCCAATATATTTACCCAGTCCCGAGTATGATTATTAAAAGCATTTCCGATTACTATTTAATATTGACTTTTATTAAAAACATTACCAAAGTATTTTTAGCTTATTAGCCATAATAACTGATTGAAAAATTTAGACATACCCCCTCCCATTAGTTCAATCATGTTAACTTGACAGAATTAAAAATGATTGATATGTTTTAATCAATCTAGTTTTGACGCTCTATTACCCCCCAAATATTTAGTTATCAAACCTGCTTATCAAAAGAAAGGAGGCACCGTTTTATTTGATATTGGCAGCTTTATTTCCTTTTGCCAGAATGTAGTGAGCATCAAGGTATCTGGATGGAAGCGACCTTCCAGGTTATCGAAATAGGAGGAAAGTATGGGTATAATCAAGAAATTATTATTTACATTTGCGGCAATAACTTTTGCCGCGACCCTTCCCTTGGGAGCAGGACTTGCCCAAGCGGATTTACAGCCGCCGACAGACCCAGCGATCAACCCCGCTACCGGCCAGCCGTTTATGAGAAGCCTGATGAAATCCCAACAACGGAAGGAGGCTGCAGCCCGCGCCGCCGCGGCCCGTGCGGGAACAAAGGTCACACAGAGTACACGAATCAGCTTAGTTGCCGCGCCATTTACTCCAATGACCACCACGGATTATTTCGGCACTATACCCAATTACGCCAACAGCCAGCTCCCTACACTCAACCCGGCCACCGGAGCCATAACCGGAGGTATTAGAAAATTCGTCGACCAGATGCCTGTCTTGTCGCTTCCGAGTACGGCACCCGCCGTTACAAACGGACTCGGACAGTACATACCGGTAGCGGTGGCGGATATAACCACATATCCTTTCACAAATATGACAGGATCGACAAAATATACTGCACCGGCAGCCGATTATTACGAGATCGCATTGGTCGAATATACAATAAAGATGCACTCGGACCTGCCTGCGACAGGCACCAAGTTACGCGGTTATGTGCAGATTGAGACTCCGGCTATCGCCGCAGTCAGCAAACATTATCCCCTGACTTATCCTAACGGCTCTCCGATATTAAATGCAGCCGGAAGCCCGGTCTTTGCGGTAGACCCGCCCCAATATCTTGGACCGGTTATCCTGGCCCAAGCCGGGAAGCCCGTGCGTATCAAATTCACAAACTACCTGCCCACAGGCGCCGGCGGCAACCTATTCATCCCTTGTGACACTACTTACATGGGAGCAGGGACAGGACCCAACGGAGGGTCCGAGATGTATCTGCAGAACCGTGCGGTCGTCCATCTACACGGCGGAGCCACACCGTGGATAAGCGACGGCACGCCGCACCAGTGGACTATTCCGTTCGGAGAGACAAGCTCCTACGCCAGAGGCTTGAGTTACCAGAACGTGCCAGACATGTGGTTTGACGCGTCAGGTAACGTGATAGCCGGCTCATCGCCATCTGCGCCGGCCAACGGAGCTACGAACGACCCCGGCCAGGGTTCGGTCACTCTGTATTACACCAACCAGCAGAGCGCCAGGCTGATGTTCTACCACGAACATGCCTACGGTACAACTCGTCTGGGCGTCTATGCGGGCGAGGCGGCCGGCTACCTGATATCGGACAAGGTCGAAGAGGACCTGATATCCGGGACAAACGCTTCGGGCATCAACCCGGGGCTTGTAAAAGCCATACCTGACCTTGGCGGCGTCAACCATTGGGGCATACCCCTGATTATCCAGGACAAGACCTTCGTGCCGAACGCTGCACAACTGACCGCCGAAGACCCCACCTGGAAATGGGCAGGGGAAGGCAACCTGTGGTTCCCGCATGTCTATATGACTAACCAGAACCCGGCGGACCTCTCCGGTGCAAACCCATGCGGCAGATGGGATTACGGCCCATGGTTCTGGCCCCCGGTCACAATAGCAGCCGGCCTGAAACATGGCGAGGTCACGAACCCGCTCGCAGGCACTACGCCCGCTGAAGGGCCTGTGAACCCCGGGACGCCAAACCCATCCGGCACACCGGAATCTTTCATGGACACACCGGTCGTAAACGGCACCGCCTACCCGGTACTCCCGGTGACGCGTCAACCTTACAGGTTCCGTATACTTAACGCCTGCAACGACCGCTACCTCAACCTGCAGCTCTATTATGCGGACCCATTGGGCCTCACACTTATCTCGGGGGGCTCCGGATATACCTCCGCTCCTAGTGTAATCTTCTCAAGCGGCACTGCCTCGGCGACTGCGACGATAACAAACGTAGTCAACAGCATCGCTGTCCAGACCGGTGGCGTCGGCTACACCTCCGCTCCTACCGTCTACATCACTGGCGGCGGCGGCATAGGAGCGTCCGCGGTAGCAACGGTGGTTGGAGGCGCGGTTACCGCCGTTACGGTTGTAACCGGAGGCTCAGGTTACACCACTGCGCCTGCAGTATCCTTCTCGGGCGGCGGCGCCACCACGGCGGCAACTGCGACGGCGGCATTGACCGGGGTCGTGAACGGGCTCACCGTTACAAGTGCAGGGACGGGCTACACCACCGCCCCAACCGTTACAATCTCTGGCGGCGGCGGAACTGGCGCCCTTGCCATTGCATCGCCCAATACGGAAGTCAAGATGATACCAGCGTCCACGACTACGGCATGGCCGGCGGGCTGGCCTATGCCGGACGGAAGGGACGGCGGCTTCCCCGACCCGACCGCGATGGGCCCGAATTTCATACAGATAGGCACCGAAGGCGGGTTCCTTCCGGCTCCCGTTGTTATTCCAAACAGGCCTGTCGGTTATGAATACAACCGCAGGAGCATAACGGTGCTGAATGTCCAAGAGAAGGCACTCTATCTTGGGCCTGCCGAGCGGGCGGACGTCATAGTCGACTTCTCCCAGGTCCCGGCCGGGGTTAATAACGTTATCATGTATAACGACGCTCCAGCGCCTATGCCTGCTTTCGACTCGCGCATCGACTACTACTCGGGCGACCCGGACCAGACCTCGACCGGGGGCGCGCCCACTACGCTCCCTGGCTACGGGCCCAACACCCGTACCGTCATGCAGTTCCAGGTTTCAGGGACGGCTACCGCGCCATTCAACCTGGCCGCGTTGGAGGCAGCCTGGCCAGCCGCCTACACCACAACCCAGGCAGCTCCAATAGTTCCGGAGTCAACTTATAACCAACCTTTCAATGCCACCTTCACGGACACGTACTCTAGGATCCAGGACACCTCCCTGAACTACACACCGGCCGGGGCATCCGCGCCGATTACGACTCCGATGGAACCGAAGGCCATACAGGAGCTTTTTGAGCTTAATTATGGCCGAATGAACGCCACGATGGGCCTAGAAGTTCCGGGAACCAATTTCAATATCCAGGTAACGATCCCGTTGGGTTACATCGACCCGCTCACCGAGACGATTAACAACGGCGAGGTCCAGATATGGAAGATAACCCATAACGGCGTCGATACGCATGCGATCCATTTCCACCTGTTCAATGTGCAGTTGATCAACCGTGTAGGCTGGGATGGAGCAATAAAACCGCCTGCACCAAACGAACTCGGCTGGAAGGAAACCGTCCTGATGAACCCGCTGGAGGACTGTATCGTGGCGTTGCAGCCGGTCGCGCCAACGCTACCGTTTACAGTTCCGGACAGTGTACGTCCGCTGGACGTGACACAGCCTTTGCATGCCACCATCAGTGTCACTGACCCGGCGACAGGCAACCCTCAACTAGTTGACAACTATGTTAACCTGGGTTGGGAGTATGTCCTGCACTGCCACCTACTGGGCCACGAAGAAAACGACATGATGAGACCGGTTGCATTCATACTCGGGACGCCCAAAGTTCCGGATGCGCCATTGTCAGTGACAGCAACGGCAGGGATCGCATCGGCTACCGTTAAGTTCTTTCCGCCTATCTCAAATGGAGGAAGCGCAATCACTGGCTACACCGTGACAGTAATACCTGCTACGGGCAGTGTATTAGGAACTGACTTAAATGCCGGCACGACCGCACTCACGCATACCATCACAGGGCTTCCTCTCGGAGTCGCCTATACCTTTACGGTAACGGCAACAAACGCGTTTGGAAACAGCCTGCCATCGGCTCCATCCAACAGCGTAACGCCGTTCACGTTACCTGATCCTCCGACAATAGGGACTGCAACACCTGGCAATGCGCAGGCAATCGTAAACTTCACACCGCCTGCTTTTGACGGCGGCAGCCCGATCATATCGTACACTGCTACCGCATATATAGGCAATGTAGCACAGCCTATAACAGCTACAGTGCTGGGAGCGGCCGCTACTTCTGTAACTGTTACCGGGCTTACTAACGGAGTCGCCTACACCTTCACGGTAGTTGCGACGAACCTGGGCGGAAGCAGTACTCCGTCGGGGATGTCAAACGCCGTAATACCGTACACGGTGCCTGATGCGCCGACAATAGGGGTTGCGACAGCAGGCAACACTACGGCAACCGTAGCCTTCACCGCGCCTGCCTTTGACGGCGGCAGCCCGATTACAGGCTACACAGTGACACCAATACCTGGCCTTGGCGGTGCGGCCGGTGTTGACTCCAACGCGGGTTCACTGACACTCACACATACCATCACAGGGCTGACAAACGGTGTTGCATATACGTTTACGGTAGTTGCAACGAACCTGGCAGGAAACAGCCTGCCGTCGGCACAGTCCAACAGTATAATACCGCTCGGGGTGCCTTATCCGCCGACAATAGGGACTGCAACACCTGGCAACGCGCAGGCAACCGTAACCTTCACAGCGCCTGTCAATGACGGCGGGAGCCCGATTATATCGTACACTGCTACCGCATATATAGGCACTGTAGCACAGCCTATAACAGCTACAGTGCTGGGAGCGGCCGCTACCTCTGTTACTGTTACTGGGTTGACAAACGGCACTGCCTATACGTTCACGGTAGTTGCAACAAACATTTTTGGTAACAGCCTACCGTCGGCTGAGTCAAATAGCGCGATCCCGAATGTTCTCCCCATCGCGCCAAGCAACCTGGCTCTCACGCGGACCTACGATGCATCAGGAGCACCGACAGTGACACTGCGATGGACTGACCGTTCAAACAATGAGGCCGGCTTCACGGTCCTGAGGGCGTCGAACTCCTCCTTCACTGGCCCGGCAACACTAGGCTCGGTCGGCCCGAACGTAACTACATACACTGACACAACGGTCGCGCCAAGGACCAGGTACTGGTACAGAGTATTCGCATTTAACTCAGTAGGCAACTCTGCAAACTCCAATACAGCTAATATCACCACGGGCTACCTGCAGCTGCCTGCTCCTTTGAATTTTGCCGCTGGCGTCACGACCACAACCACCGTACCCCTCACCTGGACAGCCACTCCACCCGCAAGTGGACTGACACCAACGGGCTACTCAATCCAACGTGCGAGGAACGCAACCTTCACGTCTGGCGTTGGATCTTATAGCGTCTCCGGTGGGTCCACATCTTCCAGGACTATCACCGGCTTGACACGTGGCATTACCTACTGGTTCCGTATCGCAACCAGGACCTCTACGGGACTCGGCCCGTACAGCTCTGCGATATCTGCCACTACGCAGCCTTGATTAAGCGGGCATGACTGCTATTTCAGGAGGGCGGAAGAAATTCCGCCCTCTTTTTTTTCCTCTCGGCTATAATCACTTGAATTTATCAGAGAAGCGACTTATCATTCTGAGACATAGTCATTCCAACATCAATCCCTTATTTTTTCAAGAAAGGACAAACCTCTCTTTAATGAAACATTTCGAATTCGAACACAGGGTGACCTACGCAGAGACGGACAGGATGGGTTTCGTCTATTATGCCAACTACCTAATCTACTTTGAGATCGGGAGGACAGAGTACATAAGGTCATCGGGCATGGCCTACAAGGAGCTTGAGGACATGGGGTACATGCTACCCGTCCTGGAGGCTTCCTGCAAATACCACAAACCGGCAAGATATGATGACGTCCTTACCATAAGGACGACAATATCGGAATTCAAGGGCATCAGGCTTGGATTTACGTATGAGATAATAAGAGACGGGATCAAACTGGTGGAAGGTACTACCAGTCACGCATTTGTCGATATTGAAGGACGTCCAAGGAAGCTCTCCCCGGAACTACAAGAGAAAATAAAAAAGGCCCTCGTTTAAGGACCACAAAAAAAGCAAGATACCGCGTTAGCCGTCCCTGTATCCCTATCCGTCAGTGCAGGATTTCTCCTGTCTAATTAGGTGGTTTCACGCACCCGACGGATGAGCGGTGGCTTAAGCCCTCGTGGACGGCGCGGTATCTTTTTTTTCTTGAGGATGGAGGCAAGTCCTGAAGGTCTTATCTTCCCTCCTTGAATGCCTTCTTTCTTCCCCCTGTCCTCAATTTCCTTAAATTATGGGGGTCAGCTTCACGCTCTCCTACTGCCCGCCTCGAAAGGAGGCAAGAGACGGACAGCGTTTTGCGCTGTTCCGACCCCCATAACGGGTTTCCTCTCATACTTTCTTAATAATATTATATCAAAATCCGGCAGTAAGTCAAGAATACGGCTTTTCAGGGAATTGGATGAAAATCTGGCATTTTAATGCAGAAAAAACGGAGGCTTTTTAAGGATTATATTATTTATACCAGTCCGGCCACGGAACTGATCGCATATTCGATTATACCGCCGGGGTTCATGCCTATGTAAAGCACGCAGAAAGCGGCGACGGCAAGGGCAAACTTGATCGTATAAGGGGCCGAAAGCTCGTACTCGCCGGAGGGGTCCTTCATATACATAATAATCACCACGCGCAGATAGAAGAATGCAGAGATGGTGCTCATTATGACTGTGATGATTGCGAGCCAGAGGAAACCGGCATTAAGCGCGCCCATGAATATATAGAACTTGCCTATGAAGCCTGCCGTCGGCGGGATCCCGGCCAACGAAAACATGAATATGAGCATCAGCATGGCGGCAAACTTGTGGTTCTTTGAAAGGCCCGCGAAGTCCTCTATGTTGTCACTGGCCACCCCGCCCTTACGCAGCATGACTACCACACCGAATGCGCCCAAGTTCATGAACACGTAGATCAGGAGGTACAACATGACGCTCGACATGCCAGCCGCTCCACCTGTCACAAAACCGACGAGGGCGTACCCTGCGTGCGCGATACTCGAATATGCAAGCATCCTCTTGATGTTGGTCTGCGAGATTGCCACGACATTGCCTATCAGCATCGTCAGAATGGCAAGGGCGGACAGTATAACCGTCCAGTCAGGCTGGATGCCAGGGAGGGCTACCATGAACACCCTGAGGAATGCCGCGAAGGCAGCCGCCTTCGGCCCGACTGACATAAACGCGGTGACCGACGTCGGCGCGCCCTCATATACGTCAGGCACCCACATATGGAACGGGACAGCCGCGATCTTGAACCCGAAACCGGCAGTCATCAAGATCATCGAGAGTATAAGGACTGGCTTGCTAAGGTTGCCGGTCTGTATAAAGGCGGCTATCTCCCTGAAGGTTTGTCGTGCCTGTGATGCCGAAGATAAGGGCTATGCCGTAGAGCAGTATGCCGGAGGAGAAGGCGCCCAGCAGAAAATACTTCAATGCCGCCTCGTTCGACTTCATGGAACCGCGCAGGAACCCGGCAAGTATGTATACCGACAGGGCCATAAGCTCAAGGCCCAGGTAAATGGTAATCAGGTCGGCGCCGGAAACCATTATCATCATGCCTGAGGTTGCGAACAGGATCAGGCCGTAGTACTCACCTCTCTCCGACTGCTCGTTCTTGAGGTAGTTTATCGAGATGAGGATCGCAAGCGCGGCAACGATATAGAAGAGCATCTTGAAGAATATGGAAAAGCCGTCAAGGACGAACATCCCGCTGAAGGTAGTGATGTTCAAGCCCCTCAACTGCCACGTCTCGAATGCCGCGACCACAAGACCCGCGACGGACAAGTAGGCCAGGTAGTGCCTTTTCTCCTTGGGGGTGAAGAGGTCGAACATCAGGACCGCTATTGCGAGGCAGAGGACAATCGACTCCGGGACTATGGAGACGAGGTTATCCAGGGAAAAAGAGGGCATCTATGACTCCTTGTGGACCGACTAAAAGTTCAAATACCAGTTCGGCGGATGCTGCGAATTGTGCCTGGCCGTTTACCTGTATAAGCAGGTGTTTCACGGTCTCGTGCAAAACTCCCAGGAGCGGGTTCGGGAATACACCGATCCAGAAGACCAGCACCGCAAGCGGCAGAAGCGTTATAACCTCGCGCGCGCTAAGGTCAAGCAACGATTCGTTCTTTGGCTTAAGCTCCATGAACATCACCCTCTGGTACATCCACAGCATATATGCGGCGCCGAGTATTATACCGGTCGTGCCGATGACCGCATAGATGCGCTGGGACGTGAACGCGCCAAGTAGTATCAGGAACTCGCCGATAAACCCGTTCATGCCGGGAAGGCCAAGCGATGAAAGGGTAAATATCATGAAGAAGACGGCATATATCGGAAGCCGCTTGGTAAGACCGCCGTAGTCGGCGATCATCCTGGTGTGGGTCCGTTCGTATATTATACCCACGCAAAGGAAGAGTGCGCCGGTGGTCACACCATGGTTCAGCATCTGGAGTATACCGCCTTCGAGCCCCTGGGTATTGAAGGCGAAGATACCGAGCGTTACAAAACCCATATGGCTTACGGACGAGTATGCAATCAGCTTTTTAAGGTCTTTCTGTATCATCGCCACTAGCGCGCCGTAAATTATGCCCATGACAGAAAGCATAAGGATGTACGGCGCAAAATGCATGGTGGCGGCCGGGAACATCGGAAGGTTGAAACGCAGGAAACCGTAGGTGCCCATCTTCAGGAGCACGCCGGCAAGGATAACGCTGCCCGCAGTCGGCGCCTCGACATGCGCGTCAGGCAGCCAGGTGTGGAACGGGAACATCGGCACCTTGATGGCGAACGCTACGAAGAATGCCAGGAACACCCAATACTGGAACTCCAGCGGGTAGTTCTGGCCCATGAGCTTCACGATCTCGAAGGTATGTCCGCCCTGGTAGTAGAGAGCGATGATGCCAAGCAGCATAAATACGCTGCCCGCCAGGGTGTAGAGGAAGAACTTTATGCCCGCGTACATCTTCCTTGGCCCGCCCCAGATGATTATCAGCAGGAACATCGGGATGAGCATCGCCTCCCAGAAGATGTAGAACAGGAAGAGGTCGAGCGCGATGAAGACGCCGATCATGCCCGTTTCAAGGAGGAGTAGGGCGATCATGTACTCCTTGACCTTCGTCTGAATGGCATTCCAGGAGGATATGACGCAGATGAGCGAAAGAAGCGTGGTAAGAAGCACCAGCAGCACGCTTATGCCGTCGACGCCTACCGTGTAGTGGACATTCCATGAAGGTATCCATGAGTAGTTTTCCACAAACTGCATGTTGTGTGTGGTGGTATCGAAATTCAAAAGGAGCGGTATGGAGACGATGAACGTCACCGCGGTCGTCGCAAGGGCCATCCAGCGTGCCAGGTTGTCGCTTCTCTTGACGTGCAGCAGTATGCCCAGCGCGCCGAAAACCGGCAGGAAGGCCACAAGGCTTAAAATCCGGTAACCCATGCTGTTCATTATGTAACCGGTCACTTTTTCCCCTTATCTTGCGAAGATATATATTCCGACAACGACAAACACACCGAAGGCCATGCCGAATGCGTAGTGGTTGTAATACCCGGTCTGGAGCCTCCTTAGCACCCTGCTCAGTGGAATTTACAAGCGAGGCCGAACCGTTCACGATGCCATCGATGATATGCACATCGACGATGTTCCAGAAGAAGTGCGTGGAGAGCCACTTGACCGAATCCACGAATACGAAGTTGTATATCTCATCGACATAATATTTGTTGTACAGAAGTTTGTGCACCGGCGAAAGCGCAGTCGCGATCTTTCCGGGCCAGTCCGGCTTCACGATGTACATGAACCAGGCCGTCCCGATACCGCCAGCACCGATAAGGATGGAAACCAGCATCATGGTCCATTTCAAGACCCTCGGGCTCGACAGCAACTTCGTGGCCTTCACCGAACACATGGGACATGAAGCCGTGGAAGCTGTTCGAGCCATGCAGCACCTCAGGCACGCCGACAAAACCGGCGACTACCGAGAGCACTGCAAGAATAACAAGGGGTACCAGTATGTTTTTGGGTGATTCGTGTATGTGGTGCGCGACCTCATGGTCGACCCTCGACTCCTGGTAGAAAGTCATGAATATCAGCCTGAACGAATAGAAGGCTGTAATAAAGGCTGCAAGCGCAAGCAAAAAATAGACGGCATGTCCGGCAGACCCTGCGGTGTAGGCCTTCCAGAGAATCTCGTCCTTGCTGAAGAAGCCTGCAAAGGGCGGTATGCCGGAAATCGATATGGATGCAAGCAGGAACGTAATAAATGTCCATGGTATCTTCTTGCGAAGCGCGCCCATCTTCCTCATGTCCTGCTCCCCTGAAAGGGCATGGATGACGCTGCCTGCGGCCAGGAAGAGAAGGCCCTTGAAGAACGCGTGGGTCATCAGGTGGAATATGCCTGCCGCGTATGCGCCCACGCCGCATGCGACGAACATGTACCCAAGCTGGCTTATGGTGGAGTAGGCGATGACCCTCTTGATATCGATACTGTGTGAGCGCGATCGTTGCCGCGAATATCGCGGTTATACCGCCGGTCCAGGTGACGACGTCAAGCGCGGTCTGGGACTGGTTGAATATCGGGTGACACCTTGCGACCATGAATACGCCGGCAGTAACCATCGTCGCGGCATGTATGAGGGCCGAGACCGGGGTCGGGCCTTCCATCGCGTCCGGCAGCCAGACATGGAGCGGAAGCTGGGCGGACTTGCCCATCGCGCCGGTAAAGAGCAGGAGCGCTATCACCGTGAACAGGCTGTAGGTGTTGCCAAGTATGCTTACCGTCTGCCCGGCCTGGCCCGCGACCTGTGCGAACACCGCATCGTAGTTCAGCGTGCCGAAGCTGATGAATATCAGCATGACGCCGAGGCCGAAACCGAAGTCGCCGACCCTGTTTACGACGAAGGCCTTCTTGCCTGCGTCGGACGCGGACTTCTTCTCGTACCAGAACCCGATAAGGAAGTAGGAACAAAGGCCGACCGCCTCCCAGAAGACGTAGAGCTGGAGGAAGTTGTCCGCCATAACCAGCATGAGCATCGAGAACGTGAAGAGCGACAGGTACGCGAAGAACCTCGGGTAACCCTTGTCCCCGTGCATGTAGCCGGTGGAATAGATGTGCACCAGAGAGCTTACCGTGGTGACGACTATCAGCATCACGGCGGTGAGCTGGTCGATCTTGAACCCGATATGGACGTCGAACGTGCCGGACAGTATCCATGAGTAGAGGACCGTGTTGACGGTCTTCCCGCCCATCACGTCGAAGAGCGTGGATACGGCGAGCACGAACGATGCCAGCACCGCGATTATCGAGGGCCAGTGTGCGCGTTCCTTCAGCCAGTGGCCCAGAAGGCCGGAGATTATGAACGCGCTTAACGGCAGAAACGGTATTAAAGAGTATTTAAGCATGCACCAACCTTTTTATAATGGTCTGCTACCACTTCATCAAGTTTATATCTGACGCGTTCAGGGTTTCCTTGTTCCGGTAAACCGAGATTATTATTGCGAGGCCTATCGCGGCCTCGGCAGCGGCGACCGTCATTATAAACAGCACGAAAACCTGCCCCCTGATTGAATTCAGGTAATGCGAGAACCCTATCAAGCGCTATATTCACCGAGTTCAGTATGAGCTCGATGCAGAGGAAGATGACTATGACGTTCCTGCGGATAAGGACGCCCAGCAGACCCTATTGAGAAAACCATTATGCTAAGCGCCATGTACCATGAAAGCGGAACCATGCAACCCCCTAGTCTATATGCTTTTTCGCCAGGACTATCGCACCGACCATGGCGACAAGAAGTATTATGGACGCAACCTCAAACGGGAACAGAAAATCCGTGAAAAGGGCATTGCCGATAGCCTGGGAATTCCCGAGCCTCTTCATCATCTCGATCGTGTACTGTCCCTTGGTACCCGTTGAACCCGGACTTGAGTATTATCGACATGAAGAAACCGCAGAGTACCATTACAAACGGCACGGTAACGGGCCAGCCCGCCTGGAAGCACTTCTTTTCCCTTATGTTGTGGGCGTTGAACAGCATTATGACGAAAAGGAACAGGACCATGATGGCGCCCGCGTAGACCAGCACCTGTATCGCCGCCACGAACTCGGCGTCCAGCATGATGAATATCCCCGCGACGTGGAAGAAGAGCGGGAGCATGAAGAGCGCGCTATGGACCGGGCTCCTGCGCGTCACGACCATGATGGCGCAGAAGACGATAACCGACGCAAAATATATAAAACCGACCTGGGTTATTTCCATCAGTCTAAGAACGTCTCCTTCCCCTTGTATTTATCCCCGTTGGCGAGGAGCATCTGCATGGTGTATAGGAGCTTCTCCTTCTTGTATTCGGAAAGTTCGTACTCCTGGGTCATGGTAAGCGCCCTGACCGGGCAGGCCTCCACGCAGTAACCGCAGAAAAGGCACTTAAGTATCTCTATCTCGTACTTGTCGAGCGACTTCTTGTGGTCGGCGCCTTCGGAAGTCTTGATGGTTATGCATCTTGAAGGGCAGTATGCCGCGCAAAGCCCGCAGGCTATGCATAGTGGTTCCCCCTCGCCGTTCCTTCTCATGGCGTGCAGGCCGCGGTAAACCGGCGGCACAACAGGCCTCTCCATGGGATAAAGCCTGGTCACAGGCTTTACAAACATGGTGCTCAGGGTGAGCCTGAGCCCCTTCAGTATCTCCCAGAAAAAAATGTATTTTAAGAATTTTACAAGACCCTTCAAACTGGCGCTCCTTAACCCAGGTAGAGAATTCTGACGATGCCCGTAACAAGGATATTACCCAGGGCGACAGGGATCAATATCTTCCAGCCCAAACCCATAAGCTGGTCGTACCTCAGCCTCGGGAGCGTAGCCCTTGCCCAGAGGAACAGGAAGAAGAAGGCGTATATCTTTATTATGAACCACCAGATGGCGGGATCTCCGACGAAACCCATGTACGGGCCCATCAGCGGTATCATCTCAATCAAGTGACGCGGTATGATGGGGTTCCAGCCGCCAAGGAAGAGCACGACGGCCATGCAGGAGACCATCAGCATGTTCCCGTATTCCGCCATGAAGAAGTAGGCGAACCGCATGCCTGAGTACTCTACGTGGAACCCGGCGACCAGCTCGTTCTCGGCCTCCGGCAGGTCGAACGGCGCCCTGTTGGTTTCGGCGATTGCGGCGATGGTGTATATAACGAACGCGACCGGCTGGTAGAAGATGTTCCAGACATGCGCCTGGCTCTTGGTTATATCGACGAGAGAGAGCGAACCGGTCATCATCAGCACCGCGATGATGGAGAGCCCCATCGGTATCTCGTAGCTGATTACCTGCGACGCGGACCTAAGCCCGCCCATCAGGGCGTACTTGCTGTTGGATGCCCACCCGGCCATCACTATGCCGTACGCGCCCAGCGACGAAAGCGCCAGGACGTAAAGGACGCCGATGTTGATGTCGGTGATATAGAGGTTAATCTGCCTGCCGAAGATCGTCACCTCCGGCCCGAACGGGACAAGGACATATGCGGAAAGCGCCGGTATAAGCGCCATCAGCGGGGCAAGCATAAAGACCGTCTTGTCCGCCTGGGCCGGGATGATGTCTTCCTTGAAGAAGAGCTTGATGCCGTCCGCCAGCGGCTGGAGCAGACCGTGGTAACCGGTGTGCATCGGGCCGACCCTGGCCTGCATGTGCGCCATCACCTTGCGCTCGTAATATGTGAGGTATGCCGCGTTCAGCATGGTGAATACCAGCACTATGGCTATTTCCACCAATATAAAAAGCGTATAGAAAAACAGGCTAGAAAATTCCAATTATGCTTCTCCCGCTTTGCCTATTCAACCGTCAATGCAACCGGCCAGAACCTGACGGCCGGTACCTTGTTAACCGGGTCGAGTATGCTGTCAGTGAAAATGTTGCAGCCTGAGCCAAGGAAATGGTTGGGTATATGCACAACACCCCTTGGGACGCCGGAGTCTATCTTCACGGCCAGCTTCACCGACCCGTTCTTCGAGCTCACGGTAACAGTCTTTCCCTCTTGTGCTCCAAGCCCCGCCGCATCCGCCGGGTTCAGCGCTGCAAACGGGCTTCCCACGACCATGTTGGGCCCGCGGGTCCTTCTGGTCGTCGTACCGGAGTGGTACAGGCTGGTAGTGATATCCGCTGTAAAGTTGTAGCCTTCCTCCGCACCAGCCTTGGATGTGTTGACTGTTACGACCTTTGCGGCGATGTCCGCTTCCTTGGCCGCCCTCTTGGAGTCATAACCTTCTGAGTGGAGTATGGCGGTGCCCGACTTCATCTCTTCGTAGTAAGGCCACTGGACACCTCCACCGGCTATCAGGTCGTACGTTATGCCTGCGTATATCGGTGTGGATACAGTTATCTTGTCCATGACCACGGACGGGTTCCATTCGATCGGACGGCCCATCCTGGCGGATATAGCAGCTATTATCTCACCGTCCGGCCTGCAGTCGCCCTCAAGCTTCATGACCGGCCTTATCCTCTGCACCCTGCGCTCGGAGTTGGTGAAAGTCCCTTCCTTCTCGGCGAAGCTCGCGGCAGGCAGGACGACGTCGGCAAGCGCAGCCGTCTCGCTCATGAAGAGGTCCTGCACGACCAGCAGGTCGAGCTTGCCAAGGGCTTCAACAACGCTTGCCTTGTTGGGCAGGTCGAACGCAAGGTCCGCGCCCACCACATACATCCCCTTTATCTTTCCCGCATGCGCGGCCTGTACCATCTCGATAACGGTAAGTCCCGGCTTCTGCGGCAGGTCCGTCTTCCAGAGCGAGCCAAGCCTCTTCCTGTCTTCTTCTGACGAGACCCTTCTGTATCCGGGCAGCCTGTCGGGCAGGGCGCCCATGTCGCATGCCCCCTGCTCGCCTGCCTTTGCGGCCATCGGGTTGACGCCCCCGCCGGATTTCCCGACGTTGCCGGTTATGAGCGAGAGGTCGGTAAGGGCAAGTGAGTTCTTGTATCCGCACACGCAGGCCGTGACGCCGCGCCCGAAAACTATAGTCGCCGACTGCAGCCGAAGCGAATTCCCTGGCGCGGCCTTTATGCTATCCGCCGATATGCCTGCCTTCTCCGCCACCTTTTCCGCGGTGTGTGGCGCGGCAATCGCCTTTATCTTGTCGAATAGGGCCTTGTTCTGCGCCTCTACGTCTTTGTTCTGGAGGCCTTCTTCGAATATTACGTTGATGAGGCCCTGTATGATTGCGGAGGTGTTGCCCGGCTTGTACTGAAGGCGTATGCGCGGCGTGCTTCATCATCGAGTTCTTGCCCGCGTCCGCGACGATGAGCTTCGCGCCGTTCTTTATTACCGCCTTCTTTATTGCAAGGCCGGTTATGGGGTTCTCGCTGGCGGCGTCGTTGCCTATGAGTAGCACCGCCTTTGCAT
>CAWJRJ010000005.1:0-6343 GCA_963845245.1 Nitrospirota bacterium | reverse complement strand
ACGCGCCGACGACAACATCTGGGGCCCACAAAACCTAACGTGGCGACAAACTTGGCCTGCCGACACACAGACGCCCCTCATCTGGGACAACCTTAACAAACTCTCCGACAAATATGGACTAAGCTTAAACGTTGTTTTCGACAGTGGCAATGCAACAAAGGCTATACTGAGTGGCTACTCGAAGGTTTACTGGTGGAACGAAACTATAACCTGAGCCAAAATGATGAACAGCTGTTCAAAATCATGTATGCAGGAGCATCTTTTTCCAGTTGTGAACACTCAACTTTCCCTTCCAATTGCATAAGCTGCAGGCTCTCACGTCGGACGTAATTGAGCACGTCCAAGACTAATAATTTCTAATTTGGTTGAGCGACTGTCAAAGCAGTTTAGAGAACTCGTCATACACTTTCTTCCTGTGACCAATGAACAGGACGGTCACTCGATTGTTGTTTTGGTCAATTTCGTAGATAACACGGTAATCGCCTGATCTCAGGCTCCAAAAATCTGAGGGGTGAAGCATTTTTCCTGCTTGCCCTAGGGTCGACGGAGAGTTCCCAAAGAGCTTTCTTCATCTCTCCTTGTTTGCGTTATCGGTTTTTTTCAGAGCTTTTGCAGCGTTCGGATCCAGCAAGACTTTGAAAACCAAGGAATCTAAACGTCCTCTGACGGAACGAGTAACTCAGGATGTTTCTGGGCTATCTCGCTGCGCTTGTGTAACATCTTGCAAAATTCGCGGGTTTTTTCCTGTTCCTCATACAGGGTGATGATGCTTTTTATCGCATCGCTTCGGCTCTTGAATCTGCCCTGAGCTACCCAACAGTCTATTTCCGCAATGAGCTTCTCGGGCAATCTGAGTTGAACTTCAACCACCAAATTCACGGTAAAGTACTGTTTACGAGCTCGCTTAAGCTTTTCCTAATGATTCATAAATTCTACTCTTTAATCCAGTATGGTTAGTTTTCCGAACATATAGTACCAGGGAACACTAGCCAGGAACCCGAACAGAAACGAATAGCCGTGAGAAATCACGTTTAAGCCCACTCCAGCGTTGAGAAAAATGCCCGGGTTCAACAGAATTTGAACCAAAACCAAGGCTGCAACAAAAATATTCATCAAAACAACAATCGCTGTGGAAAACTTGTGGGATTTGTCCCTTGAAAAATTAAGCAGCTGTCTTCCGTTTAATAGTGCAAATCCTAGGAGCATGCCTTCAACAACATAAAGCAGTCCAGACGCTCCACCCGAAGGTTTTGACTTGAAAGTTATCCAGAGCACGTTGGAAATAATTGGGAAAATGAACATTGAAGCCAAAAAGTATTTTTCTATTTTCCTTTTACTGTGAATTTGAAAAGTGCGCTGGGCTTGTGATAATCAAACACCCGCAGAAGGGTGACGCCGATAGTGGCAAGGCTATATGCGACAGCATAAGAAAGGCAATCCCTGCAGGTACGGGACATGTCTGCGTGTTCCATGACGCGACGGAGATGGGAAGTGCAAATGCGGGCTATGCCGGGGCCTTCAAGGAGCTGGACAATGAGATCTCGTCAAAGGTGACCGAAATCGTCTGCGCCATCCCGGGCTCGATACCCAGGATGATGGCCCATACCGTCGCAATGTTCTCGGACAAGAAGTGGTCCATCTTCAAGGAGAAGGTTGAGGCGGAGAAGTACCTGGAGGAAAAGGGCTTCGACAGCAAGAAAAAGACAGACCAGGGGCCGGGCACCGTCGGATTCATAAAGTCGTAAACCTAGCGCAACGAAATAAAAAAAGCCCCGGAAATTCCGGGGCTTTTTGTTTTGTTTATTTAGAACCTTGCGGCTATGTTCTTTTCGAGCTTTTTCTTCCTCAGCCTTATGGATACCGGGGTCACCTCGACCAGTTCGTCCTCACGTATGAATTCGAGAGACTGCTCAAGCGACATCTTCCTTGCCGGTACAATCCTGAGGGCCTCGTCGGAGCCCGAAGCGCGCATGTTTGAGAGCTTCTTCTCTTTTGTCACGTTCACGCCCATGTCGTCCTCGCGGGCGTTCTCGCCTATTACCATGCCTTCGTAGACCTCATAGCCCGGGTCGATGAATATCTCGCCCCTTGGCTGGAGGTTGAATATGGCGTATGCGGTGGCCTTGCCGCGCCTGTCCGCTACCAGCGCGCCGGTCGAGCGGCCCGCGATCTCGCCGCAGTACGGCTTGTAGGCGTCGAACAGGGTGTTCATTATGCCTGTGCCGCGCGTGTCGCTCAGGAACTCGGAACGGAACCCGATAAGCCCCCTGGAGGGTATCTCGAACTCTATACGCACCCGGCCGGTGCCGTTGTTAATCATCTTGGTCATGCGCCCTTTGCGTGTACCAAGCTTCTGCGTTACCACGCCGATATGATCCTCAGGGCAGTCCACGAACAATATCTCGCAAGGCTCTGAGCGGACGCCGTTTATCGTCTTCTCGATGATCTCCGGCCTTGATACCGCTAGCTCGAAGCCCTCGCGGCGCATCGTCTCTATGAGTATCGCAAGCTGGAGCTCGCCCCTGCCGGAGACCTTGAAGGTATCGGTGCTCTCGGTCGGCTCCACCCTTATGCTGACGTTGTAGAGGACTTCCTTCTCCAGGCGCTCCTTGATGTTGCGGCTGGTGACGAACTTGCCTTCTCTGCCCGCGAACGGCGAGCTGTTTACCGAGAAGTACATCGAGAGTGTCGGCTCGTCGACAAGTATCGGAGGCAGCGCAATCGGGTTTTCCACGTCGGCGATCGTCTCGCCGATGGTGAAGCCCTCGATGCCCGCGATGGCAACAATGTCGCCCGCGTAGGCCTCGTCGGCCTCTGTCCTGCTCAGCCCGTCATATGTATAGAGGGCGACTATCTTGCCCTTCTCGATCGTTCCGTCGTTCTTGCAAAGCGATACGGGTGCGCCTTTTCTAAGCGTCCCGGAGAATATCCTGCCCACGCCCATCCTTCCGACGTAATCGGAGTAGTCGAGCGATGCGATCTGGAACTGTAGCGGGCCTTCCTCGACGCCCTTCGGCGGCGGTATGGTCTTTAATATCTGGTCGAACAGGATCTTCAGGTCGGTGCCGGGCTCTCCGTCCGGGGTCAACTGGGCTATGCCAGCCTTCGCGTTGGTATAGAGCACCGGGAACTCCAGCAGGGACTCGTCCGCGTCCAGGTCGATGAAGAGGTCGTACACCTCGTTCAACACCTCCGCGATGCGTGAGTCGGGGCGGTCGATCTTGTTTATCACGACTATCGGCGGAAGCTTGGCTTCGAGTGCCTTCTTAAGGACGAACCTCGTCTGCGGCAGCGGGCCTTCGGATGCGTCCACAAGCAGCATCACGCCGTCCACCATCATCAGCGTACGCTCGACCTCGGCGCCGAAGTCGGTATGGCCGGGGGTGTCCACGATGTTTATCTTCATGCCGCCGTAGTGGATGGCGGTGTTCTTCGCCATGATGGTGATGCCCTTTTCGCGCTCAAGGTCCATGCTGTCCATGACGCGCTCGGTCACGGCCTGGTTGTCGCGGAATGTGCCGCTCTGCCAGAGCATGGCGTCCACCAGCGTGGTCTTGCCGTGGTCGACGTGGGCGATAATTGCGATGTTTCTGATCTCTTCTCTTTTGCTCATAAAATAAAAAAGCCCTCCCGTATACTCCCGGGAAAGGCGTCCTCTCTGTCCAAAGGGTTATTGATAAACGCGGGAGTTATTATACTCGCAAGCGGTTATGGTGTCAAGAGAAATGTGGATAAGCCTTATTTCGGATGGTCCTGCTTGTAAGGTATCACCGGCACCGTCCACGGCGTCTGCTGGTTGATGACGGATATCTCCAGCGGGCACACATTCGCGGGGACTGTCAGCGCGAAGACGACGGCCTTCTCGATCGCCTCGGTGCGTCATGAGCCTTGAGGGTTCGATGTTCTTGAGGTGCCCGGTGAGCGACGTATCCGTGACACCCGGCAGTATGGAAGTCACCTTGATGCCCATGTCCCGCATCTCCCAGAACAGCCCCTTCGTGAACGCCCGCAGGCCCCATTTAAGGGAGCTGTAGACGATGAAGTTCCTGGGCGGCGGGTCAACGAGTGTCGAGCCGGAGACGAGGTTTATTATCGCGCCGCCGCCGTTGTCCACCATGTGGTTGATAAGCAGGCGGGTGAGCATCACGTAGCCGAAGAAGTTCGTCTGCATCAGCTTCGGGATGTCTTCGACCGGCTGCTTGTGGAACGGGTACTGGCTGGATATCCCGGCGTTGTTGATGAGCGCGTCCACACGCCCGAGCTTCTTTATGGCCGTCGCCGCAAGCTTCTCAAGGTCCTTCTGTTTTGAAACGTCGCAGACGACCGGGTGCACCTTTACGCCGTATTTCTTTGAAAGCTCAACGGCAGTCTTTGTAACGTCGTCCTTGCCCCTCGCCGCGATGCAAACCTCCATACCCTCCCTGCAAAGCGCCTCCGCGATTGCCTTGCCTATCCCGCGGCTCGCGCCGGTTATTACCGCTGTTTTACCTTTAAGCTCCATGATATTCACCTCTATGAAAGTATCTGAATAAATTAATCCACGGGGACTTGCATGTCAAGGTTAATATGCAAAAACATTGACTTGGACGGGCCTGGGGTTGTATCCTGAACGGCGTGGAAGACAGAAAAAAAGCCGTAATATATGCGCTGGTCGCCTGCCTCATATGGGGCACGGTTTACGTGGCAATCAAGGTGGGGCTGAACCACGGCCTCAAGCCGCTCACCTTCGCGGGCGTGCGCTTCCTTGCGGGCGGCCTGATACTGCTCGGTATCGCCTATGCAAAGGGCGGGCTTAAGTTCACCTGGAGGGATGTCTGGGTCCTTACCGTATTCGGCTTCTTCCAGACCGGTATCCAGAACGCCCTGTTCTTTACCGGCGTAAAGCTTACCAACGCGGGCGTATCGTCCATATTCATAAACACCTCTCCTTTTTTCGTGATATTGATGGCCCCGCTCTGGTTCAAGGACTCCCGGATCACACCCAGGCCGGGTAGCCGGGGTGTTGATAGGGTTCGGCGGTGTCGTGGTTGCTTCCTTTAGGCCGGGACAGTTGAACGTCGGGTATGAACTTGGGGTTGGTGCGCTCGTGCTCTCCGCAATGACATGGGCCGGCTCGACGATTACCGCAAAGAGGGTAATGGCCGGGCGGGACCCGCTTACGGTCACCGGGGCGCAGATGACGTTCGGGGCCGTGCCGCTTCTTGCTACCGGGCTTGTGGTCGAGGGGAACGGCCTGGCTGGGGCGGATACGACCGGCATCCTGATGCTGGCATACCTGATACTCTTCGCGACCTCGCTCCCGTTCTATGCGTGGTTCAAGGCGCTCCAGCACGGCGAGGTCGGAAGCGTCTCGGTATTCACTTTCACGCTACCGGTGCTCGGGGTGTTGTCGGGGTGGCTGTTACTCGGCGAGCCGCTCAGTGTCGGTCTGTTTTTCGGGATGGTAATGGTGGCTGCGGGGATTGTGATGGTGAACAGGGATGCCTAGTCCCGCAATGCTTTTACCCTTCCGTCAGTCTCTTTTTCGATATGCTTGTAGTTCCGCCGCACCATCTCCACGAGGCTGAAACCCAGGTCTATCTTCTCGGATACCTTTTTCGCCCTTCGCAGAAGCTCGTGGGCGGGTATCTCCTCATCCTTCGTGTCCGCGATATAGATATAGTTGTACGTGTAGGACTTGAACTGGTAAAGCTCGTCGAAGGCCTCCTGAAGCGTCTTCACGCAGGAGTCGAACAGGGGGTTGACGACAGAGCCCCAGAGGTTTGAGACCGCGACCCCGCCGGGCTTCAGGATGCCGCGCACCTCGCGCATGAACTCAAGAGTGGTCAGGTGTTTCGGCACCGATACGTCCTGGTATGCGTCCAGGAATACCGCGTCGTAGCGGTTTCTGGTGCCCCGGACGAACTCCCGGCCGTCGCCGTGCGTCACCCGCAGCAGCGAATCCTCCCGAAGCCCGAACCAGTCCTTTGCGGCCCGTGTGACGTCCGGGTCGATCTCCACCACGTCGATCGATGCGTCATGCTGGACGGTGCGCAGGAATGTGGGCATGGCCCCCATCCCCAGCCCGATGAAGAGGTAGTCCTTCGGGCCGTCAAGGAAGGCCAGCGCCGCCGTGGCGGACCTGAAATAGGGCAGGATGAGCCTCTGTGGCTGGCCGGGTATATGCCCCCCATGCTGGACGCCGTTTAATATGAGGTAGCGGAACCCGTTTCGCTTGTCGAATACCTTTATCTCATTCAAGCAGGATTTGCCCTCATACAGCAGCTTGTCTTCTTTCCCCGGATAAATGTCCATCCGGCCACTATATTACACCGGGCGTATGCAAGTCAAGGGCGCATAGCCT
>CAWJRJ010000004.1:0-18629 GCA_963845245.1 Nitrospirota bacterium | reverse complement strand
TTGTCGCCCCGTATTACGCCTTCCGTCAGCTCCTCGATCGCCTGGGGCTGGTCGCCTTTCGGGACGAAGTCCGATACCAGCTTGAACTTGCGCATGACTGCTTGATCTCCAAAAGATAATTTTACTATATGGAGGTATGGGGAGTCAATCTAACTCTGCTTGCTTTAAATGAGTAATGAGGTATGCTGTTAAAACAAAAAACACCAATGAGTTAATTAAGAGTTACCGGTAATACGTCTGCTTCTTTCATTGATAACCTGGAAGTAATTTTACGCCCAAGTTTAATGCCAGGCCTCTCGATACAAAAATATGTAATCGAGGATAACGCGAGAGATAAAGCTATCCAGATAGGTATAGCCGTCAAGCCGTTTCCTATCTTTGGGATCAACGATAACACCACCAGATGCATTAAGTAGACAGAATAGCTGATCAAACCCACATATGATATGAACGCGGAAGGTTTTTGTCCACGCGTCCTGAGGGCTGCTGCAAAGAAAATATAGGCTCCGACATGGGCGGTCAACATACCAACCCCAACGAACGCATTCTCCGTACCCGCAGCATACCGCAAGTTTGTGATAATTTCCATGACACACGCCAATAGTAACAGGTAATTCACTGTCTTCCTGCTTACATCGCCTGTGTAGGCCCTGTAATATACCATGCCCATGAACATCATCCCAAGATAACTAAAGAGCTTGATATTATGAGGTCCGTAAAAAATAGGGATCAGTCCATCTGCAATAATACCTGCACCAAGAAAAAAGAGTGCGATTAATACCGTTTGTCGGAGAACACCTATTTTGTGCAATATAGAAAAGATAATATAGAAAACTATCTCCATGGATAATGTCCAGTATAATGGCACAAGGTAATCAACACCCCAGAATTTCTGTAGTAATGTCATGTTTACGAGGACAGCGCTGACCGGGTGCGCTTCAAAAGACACGTCGTTAAATTTACCCAGCCTCAGGATATAAATCAAACACAACCATATACCGATATTAAACCAATACAGCGGATAAATCCGAAAAAATCGCCTTACCCAAAAAATTTTCAAGTCTCCGTTTTTCTCTATAGACGCGGAAATAACAAATCCGCTACATATAAAAAAAACAGAAACGCCAAATATCCCCAAGTCAAACCTTTCAGACACAAATATAACATTAGGTATACCAGCAATCAGGTAGTGATGAGACATCACACATATCGCTGCAATACCTCGCAGGCTGTCAATAAATTTAATACGCGTATTCATCTGGATGTCATAACCCGATTTCATCTGGATCAAAGCTAATGTTGAGCATATATTCAACCTCCCTCAGCCACGCCTGCCTTTCCTCAAGGCTGCTCGTGACCACCACCCCGAACATCCTTCGCCTGAAATTATTGACGCCGCACAGGCCGAAGATGCAGTTCTTCCAAATGGTCTCAAGCGGGTCGCCGAAGGCCTCGAGCTCACGGTTTGCCTCGGTGTTCGAGGTATTGAAGACGAGCGCGAACTTTGCTTTCAGAAGGCCGACCGGCACGCCCTCGCCGGTATCGCCCTCGATGAACTCGTAGGCCACGCCGGGGCGGATCACCCTGTCCACCCAGCCCTTTAGTATCGCGGGCGGCTGGCCCCACCAGTTCGGGTGCACGATGATTATGCCGTCGGCGGACGCGATCTCGGCGCAGTGCGTTCCCACCAGAGGGTCAAACGTTGCGCCCTTGGGTATCTCTCCCGCAGACAGTATGGGGTCGAACCCATCTGCATAGAGGTCGTGGTAGCAGACCTCATGCCCGGCATCCTGCAAGACCTTGGCGGCAATATCCGCTATAGCGTGGTTAAAGCTGCCCTTTGAGGGGTGTGCGAGGATAACTGATATCTTCATGTGAAAATATGATAGTGAGCTGTGATATCAAAGTCAAAGATATTCGGGTGAATGCAACAATAAAGCCGCACCTACGTGCGGCTTCAAATACGAATCTGCGGCGTGGATCAGGCGGCCTCTTTGAACAGCTCCTTCTCCTTGCTGATAAGGTAATCCCGCATCGCCATGGCGTTGTTCCGTTCGCTGTTGTCCGAGTTGTGAAGCAGCGTCACAGTGCCATGTTTTGCCTTCTCAAGTATCGCCATGATGGGCAGGTCTTTCTCCTTTTCCAGCTCCTTGAAGTAAACTTCTTCAAACAGATTCCAGTTGCCTGTAGTCTGGAGTATCTCAAGCGCCCTGTTGCTCGGCAGGGCGTCCCTGGACCACATATCGATGTGCAGCTTGTGCTCGTCATAGCCGCTCGGCACTTTATTGTCTACCATCGTCCTGTAGCCGTCTAAAGGACCTTTCTCGTCAAGCACGTGTTTTACCCTGATGTCAAACATAGTCAAACCTCCACTCTATGTTTTTCATATATCTAATTATATCACAACAGGGCGGCGCAGAGCTCCTCTATCAATGGTCCGTTCTCGGCTATTATAGCCTTGCCGTAATCCCTTAACCTGGCTATATTCTCGGGCGTGACATCGTCGAGGCTGTCCTCTTCGTCAAGTGTGGCCTGGAAGCGGTAGTATCTGCGGCCTCCGCCATTGTCAGGAAGGATCTGCTCCATCTGGTAGCTCACGGTATCGCTCACCCCGTCGAAGACTATGTCCAGGATAGGAATGGCCCATTCAAGCTTGCCCCAGTCACTTACCTCCTTGTATGGAAACTTCTTGGTATATTCGCCTGTGCCGATCGAGACCATCAGAAAATCGCCCTCATCGGGGTGATTCGCCCTAAGCTCTGAATAGCCACATACCGCCGGGTTGTTAGCAAACACTCCGCCGTCAATTAATGTGTAGTGCCCTGCAAAATTTTTGTCACGTGTAGGCATCTTGAAGGGCTCGAAGTACGTCGGCGCGGCGGACGTTGCCCGTGCTACCGATACGATAGGATGGTCATAAAGCTCTTTTTTGCCCGGGTCGCGCGCGTCCCTGCTTGTGAAGAAGAACGGCATCCGCTTTTCCGTTTCATAGCTCGTAATGATGATGTCGGTTAGGGCCTCACTCAGCCTGGACTTTCCAAAATATTCTTCGAGGACTTTTTCTATGCCTTCCGAAGAATATTTCGAGTCTAACAGATATGAAAGATACTTTCTCCACAAAGTGCAGTGGAATATATCTTCGCCGTGCTTTTCGTACATTGATAGCATATCGCCAGCCGAGTATGCCGGACTACCGCCTCCGTTGGGTTTCGTAAGGCCAAGAGCAAGTATACCTCCGGTGGACGTGCCGGCAATCAAGTCGAAGAGCTCGCAGACAGGCTTCTTTGTACGTTTCTCGATCTCGGACAGGACCATCGCAGGTATGATACCCCTGATTCCGCCGCCGTCAATGGACAGTATCTTTCTCATAGCCCTCCCCCTTTTCAAGAGACAATAAGCTGATAATAATAGATGTAAAACAATCATAAATGTATGTTATATCAAAGTCAAATATATTATAAGCGTTATACCGAGCTTAATAATCGAACTCGTCTGCAATCCACATATCATCTCCCATTAGCTGATTAAAATCATGTAATTCCTTGACCCATCTCCTGTGTACGCCATCCGCATACGTGCTAACCTTTCAGTCACATTAACAAGGCAGTCTGGATATACGTCACCGAGAGGAGAAAAAAATGGGAATGTTCTGTTATCAGTGCGAACAGTCGGCAAAGGGGGCGGGGTGCACGGTCAAAGGGGTGTGCGGCAAAGAGGAGACGACGAGCGTGCTCCAGGACCTGCTGCTCCATGCAGTAAAAGGCGTTGCGGCATATGCAAGCAGGGCTGGAAA
Organism: Nitrospirota bacterium; assembly: GCA_963845245.1. GTDB lineage: Bacteria > Nitrospirota > JACRHJ01 > JACRHJ01 > JACRHJ01 > CAWJRJ01. Next base: position 14,836 of record CAWJRJ010000004.1, on the reverse strand, counting down.
GATGGGCGTCAGGGATAAGGATGTGGACGTCTTCACGACGGAGGCCGTTTTCTCCACCCTTACTAATGTCAACTTCGACGATGCAAGAATAAAGGGCCTGATAGGCCGGGCGGCTACGATACGCGACAGGGCCCGAGGTCTATACGAAGATGCATGCAAAAATGCCGGCCAGACACCTGAGACACTAAACGGCGCAGCCACGTATACTCCGGCATCCGATATGGCCGGGCTGCTCGCCCAGGGTGAAGCCGTGTCGATAGTTGGGCGCAAGGCCAGGCTAGGCGAGGACGTCGCGGGCCTGCAGGAACTCCTGACCTACGGGATAAAGGGCGTGGCTGCATACGCCGACCACGCATACATAATGGGGCAGCATGACGACGGGCTCTATCAGGGCATACACGAGGCGCTTGACTTCCTGAATGTCGAGTCACCCGCAGTTGGCGACCTTCTTGGCATGTGCCTGAAGGCGGGCGAATTGAACCTCAAGGCCATGGAGCTGCTGGACGCGGGCAACACGGGTGAATACGGACACCCGGTCCCGACACCGGTGCGGATCAACCCGCTAAAGGGTAAGGCGATAGTGGTTTCGGGCCACGACCTGAAGGACCTCGAAGAACTCCTGAAGCAGACCGAGGGCAAGGGCATAAACGTGTATACCCACGGCGAGATGTTGCCCGCCCACGGATACCCCGAGCTTAAAAAATACAGCCACCTCGCCGGCAACTACGGCGGCGCATGGCAGGACCAGGTAAAGGAGTTCGACGCGTTCCCGGGCGCGATACTCATGACGACCAACTGCATCCAGCAGCCCAAGGATGGTTACAAAGGCCGCATCTTCACTTCTGGCCTTGTGGCATGGCCTGGCGTAACGCATGTGTCAAATACGGACTTCACGCCTGTCATAGAGGCGGCGCTTGCCGCTCCGGGCTTCGCCGCCGACGGCGAGGACAAGACTATACTGACTGGCTTCGCGAGGAATACGGTGATGGGCGTTGCGGACAAGGTGATAGACGCGGTGAAGGCGAAGGCTATACGTCACTTCTTTCTGGTGGGCGGATGCGACGGTGCAAAGTCCGGCAGGAACTACTACACCGATTTCGCGAAAGCTGTGCCGAATGACTGCGTGATCCTTACGCTGGCATGCGGCAAGTACCGCTTCAACAAGCTTGAGTTCGGCGACATCGGCGGGATACCGAGGCTGCTCGACATCGGCCAGTGCAACGACGCCTATTCGGCGATACAGATCGCGGTGGCGCTCTCTAAGGCATTCAACTGCGGAGTCAATGACCTACCGCTCTCAATGGTGCTTTCATGGTATGAGCAGAAGGCCGTAAGCATACTCCTGACGCTCCTGTATCTGGGAATAAAGGACATAAGGCTTGGGCCGAGCCTGCCGAAGTTCGTAACTCCGGCTGTGCTGGACGTGCTGGTTGAGAAGTTTGCTATAAAGCCGATCACGACACCGGAAGAAGACTTGAAGGCTATACTGGGCTGATTTGTATTTGAAAAAAGATAAGGGCCGGCTTTTCGGCCGGCCCTTGATTCGTTGTATCGTTAAGGCTGATTAAACCTCACCAGAACCCACTGAGGGATGAAAATCTGATATCCCATCAGGAGTTCTTTCTCCTCTCTGATACTTGGCTTTTCGGCATTCTCGTAACTGTACCGGTATTCCTTGCCTGGCTCAGTGCCCAGATCAATATAATACTTCATCCCCTTTTCCTTGACTATCATCTGCCCTACCATGGGCTCTTTGGTATCAAAGACGCCGTTGCCAGTCGTATCTATAAGCCGGTATTCATAAGGCAAGGCGCCGTTGGTATCCACGTCGTATCGGAAAATGCGGCCGCCTATGCTGTATACCCTGACCATGTTTCCGTCAGGTTTTTTGTAGCTTTTGATATTGACCTCGGTGGGAGGGGTAGTGTTGCCTATATACTGGTTCTCATCAAGAATAACAGTGGCCTTTGAAAGATCGGGCACCGCGTAACCTTCAGCGGCAAAGGAAGCAACCGGCAGAAGCAACATAAGACAGAGGATCATCATTTTTCGCATTGGTCCCTCCCTTTGTATTTAAAACAATTATAACATAAAAAAAGCCGCCCGAAGGCGGCTGTTACTAAAAGTCTCTTTGTTTTCTTATGACCTTGCCTACTATCCGCATGTCCTTGGTCATCTCTATGTCTTCAAACCGCGGGTTCAGAGGGTGCATTACCCAGACGCCCCGATATTTTTTCAGCTGCTTGAATGTAGCCTCTTCTTCATCGTCCTTCTTGATTATCACATAGTCGCCTGGTTGAGGCTGGATCTCCGGGTCTATTATAATAATCTCGTCTTCGAAAAACAGCGGCTCCATCGAGTCGCCTTTCACACGCATGGAGAAAAGGTACCTGCCCTGGAGGTCCGTCTCGACATATTCCTCGGCCACGCCGGGGTAGGGATACTGATCAGTGCCTGAGCCGAAGCCGCCTGCCTGGACAAAATTAATCAAGGGTATCCTGTTCTGTGCGACCGGCGTTTCCCTGATCACCTTGTTTTCAAAGTATTCCTTGAATTCGGCCGGGGCTTTCTGGTGATACGCGGTAAAAAGGAGGTCTCTGGGCTCGATACCCAGTTTTCTGGCATATACAAGGAGCTGCTCGTCCTTTGGTATATGGTCTTCCCCAACGACCTTCCTTAACAGTTCATACGGCAGACCGAGTGCCTGAGCGCATTCCTTTACAGTAGAAAAGCCCTTCCTGTTTATAGCATCCTTAATCTTCTGGGCGACCGTTTTCATGAAACACCTTTTTCACGTAGTGCCTAGGTTAAAAAGGCTTCTTTTTAGCTAAAGCTACTATCGGACGGGGTTCTCTTTCAAGTATGCTACTATTATAGAAGAGAATCTATCTTTGATTTCAACTGCGCCTTGGGAACTGCACCCACCACCTGGTCGACCGCTGCGCCGTTTTTGAAAAACATCAAAGTCGGTATCCCCATTATCCTGTATTTGCTCGCTATGTCGGGGTTCTCGTCCGTATTGAGCTTGCAGACTTTCAGCTTGCCCTCATAATCACCGGCAAGCTCCTCAACCACCGGTCCGACCATCTGGCAGGGCCCGCACCATACCGCCCAAAAATCCACCAGGACCAGCCCCTGTGCCTGCATTACCTCACCGTCCCAAGTCCCGCTTGTAACCTTTAAAGACTTCTCACCCATGACAAACCCCTCCCTTTCATATACGTTTAATTGCTCCCCTGGGACACAGGGCGGAGCATGAGCCACAGACGTTGCAACCGATGCATATCTCGTATGCATCCCCTGCCTTTACAATCAAGTCAAGCGGACAGGAAGAAGCGCAAACCCCACACCCGTCACATATATCTGTTATCTTATACAACTTGAATACGAAAAAAGCCCTTTAAGGGCCCTTATTGTTTGTTATCTAAAGTTAACATTGGTAACATAATTTAAAGCAAGTTTAAGTTAAATTGTTATTCTTGTCAAACAAAAAATAATTCCTGTTTGTCGGCTCAGCCGGCATCCTCATCTTCCGTCGCAGGTTTTTTCTTTAACCCAAGAAGCCTCTCAAGCTTTGACTTGTCAAAGCCCATCACAACGGTGCTACCTACCATTATCACCGGCACGGATGTCCCGCCGCTTATCCTTTTGGCATCCTTCGCTGCATCCGGGTCCTTCGATATATCTATGTCCCTGAACTTTATACCGTTTGCCTTAAGGAACCTCTTGGCCTTGGAGCAGTACCCACATGTCGGCGTGGAAAATACCAGGACCCTTGGTTGTTTCTTTGGTTCCATATAATAACCTTTTAGAAAAAAGGCCCCCCTTGTTAGGGGGGACCTCAGAAAGGATATTTTAGTACATGCCGCCCATGCCGCCGCCCATACCGCCCATGCCACCAGGCATGCCACCCATCTCGGACTTTTCTTCCGGCAGGTCGGAGATCATCGCCTCAGTGGTCAGCATCAGGGATGCGACTGACGCGGCATTCTGGAGCGCGGTGCGCGTGACCTTGGTCGGGTCGATTATGCCGGCCTTCACCATGTCCACATACTCCTCGGTCGCGGCATCGAAGCCCTCGGTGACGGACATCTCCCTCACCCTCTGGACGACTATGGAGCCTTCGAGGCCTGCGTTATTCACTATCTGGCGGATCGGCTCCTCAAGGGCCCTCTTCACGATGTTCACGCCGATCTTCATGTCGCCTTTAAGTTTGAGCTTGTCAAGGCATGGCACGCAGCGAAGCAGCGCAACGCCACCGCCGGGCACGATACCCTCTTCGACGGCCGCGCGTGTCGCGTGCAGCGCATCCTCAACCCTTGCCTTCTTTTCCTTCATTTCGGTCTCGGTGGCTGCGCCAACCTTTATTACCGCAACGCCGCCGACCAGCTTCGCGAGGCGCTCCTGAAGCTTCTCCCTGTCATAGTCGGAGGTTGTCTCCTCAACCTGGGTCTTTATCTGCTTCACACGGCCCTGGATCTTGTCCGCAGCGCCCGCGCCTTCTATTATGGTCGTGTTGTCCTTGTCGACATGGACCTTCTTGGCCTGGCCGAGGTCGGTCATCTTGACGTTCTCAAGCTTGAGGCCCAAGTCCTCGGATATTACCTGGCCGCCCGTCAGGATGGCCAGATCCTCAAGCATCGCCTTCCTGCGGTCGCCATAGCCCGGGGCCTTGATTGCACAGCAGTTGAGGGTGCCTCTCAGCTTGTTCACGACCAATGTTGCAAGTGCTTCGCCTTCTACGTCCTCGGCGATTATGATAAAGGGCCTGCCGGACTTCGCGATCTGCTCGAGAATGGGCAGAAGGTCCTTCATGCTGGAGATCTTTTTCTCATGGATGAGGATAAGGGCGTCTTCGAGGGATGCCTCCATCCTCTCCGGGTCGGTCACGAAATAGGGCGAAAGGTAGCCGCGGTCGAACTGCATGCCCTCGACGACGTCGAGGGATGTGCTCATCGACTTCGCCTCTTCCACGGTTATAACACCGTCCTTGCCGACTTTGTCCATGGCCTCTGCAATCAGGTCGCCTATGGCGGGGTCGTTATTGGCGGAGATGGTGCCTACCTGGGCTACTTCCTTCTTGTCCTGGGTCGGCTTGGACATTTTCTTGAGCTCTTCGATGACCGCCTCGACTGCCTTGTCGATGCCGCGCTTTAAGTCCATCGCATTTGCGCCAGCCGTCACGTTCTTGGAACCCTCGCGGTATATCGCCTGTGCAAGCACGGTGGCGGTCGTGGTGCCGTCGCCAGCTACGTCAGAGGTCTTTGAAGCAACTTCCCTTAACATCTGGGCGCCCATGTTCTCAAACGGGTCTTTAAGTTCGACCTCTTTCGCGACAGTAACGCCGTCCTTGGTGATAGTCGGGGAGCCGAACTTTTTGTCGATAACGACGTTGCGGCCCTTGGGGCCAAGGGTCGCCTTCACGGCATTTGTCAACTGGTTGACGCCGCTTAATATTTTGGCCCTTGCCTCTTCCGAAAACAAAATCTGCTTTGCCATATGTTATCATCCTCCTTTAATATAATTTTTAAACTACGAGATTATTCCCAGGACTTCTTCTTCCTTCACGATGAGGTAATCCTCATTGTCTACGTTTATCTTGCTTCCGGAGTATTTGTCGAAAAGGACGACATCGCCGACCTTGACTTCCTCGACATCCTTGCCGACGGCCTCAACCTTGCCCCTTTGGGGCTTTTCCTTGGCTGCGTCCGGGATATAAAGGCCTCCTGCTGTCTTCTCCATCTCCTCTAAAAACTTGATAAACACCCTGTCTCCCAACGGCTTGAATCCCATATTTGTTCTCCTTTCATGTTTGGTTTGTATAAACTTTTATTAGCACTCATTCACAGTGAGTGCTAACGACAATGAAATATACCACAGAAAAAATAAAAATCAAGGGGAAATTTTAGTCAAGTATAGCAAAAAATAAAAAAGAAGTTTTACGACAGCCAAAAGAAAGGGGCAAGCAATGCTTGCCCCTTGTCCAGACTATATTTCACCCTAACCTATTTATGCTGGGCGGCGGGCATACCTTTTAGTATTGTAAGCCCCTTCAGGAGGTCTTTCGCACGCTGAAGCTGATAGTCGTCCTCTTCGCTTCTCTCAATCGGCTCAGGCGGTACGGTATTTTCCGGAGTTTCGTTAATCTTGGGCTCCTTGGGAGCAGTCCCGCCATCCTTAACCGGCTCCTCATTCTTTTCAGGCTTTACTGTCTCGTTACCGAGGTGTCTTTCGAGATCCTTCTCGCGGAGCATATGCGGGTTACCCGCTTCCATCTTCTTGCTTGTTGTGAGTTCCGGCTGTTTAACCTCTATGTCAGGCTTTATGCCGGTATTCTGTATGGAACGGTCCTTCGGGGTATAGTATTTGGCCGTAGTCAACCTGAGGCCGGAACCATCCGAGAGGCCTATTACAGTCTGGACCGAACCCTTGCCAAAGGTCTGGGTGCCCATAATTACTGCGCGCCCCCAATCCTGTAGACATCCGGCTACGATCTCCGATGCAGAAGCCGACCCTTCGTTGACCAGTACAACGATGGGCTGCGTAGTATGCGGAGCCGAGTTGTTTGTAAAGAACTCGTCTTTTTCGCCGTTCCTACCCTTTATATACACAACCAGCTTGCCTGAGGGCAGGAACTCGCCACTCACGTCTACGGCCATATTGAGGAGACCGCCCGGGTCGTTCCTGAGGTCTACGATTATGGACTTAACGCCCTTCTCGTCGAACTCTTTGAGCGCTTTTTGCAGGTCTTCGTCCGTCTTTTCCTGGAACTGGCTTATCCTTACATAACCGATGTCGCTGTCCAGTATCTTGGACTTCACGCTCTTTATCTTTATTACATCCCTGGTGATCTTGAAGTCCTTCGGCTGGGCGAAGTCATCGCGAAGCACGCTGATAACGACGGATGTACCCTTGGGGCCCCTCATCTTTTCCACTGCCTCGGTCAGCGTCATGTCCTTTGTGGCGGCGCCGTCGATCTTTATTATTTTATCCCCCGCCTTGATACCCGCCTTGTATGCCGGCGTGTCCTCTATGGGCGCTATGACAGTAAGCATCCTGTCCTTAACGCCGATCTGGATGCCAAGCCCGCCAAACTCGCCCTTTGTGTCCACCTGCATCTCTTTGTACATCTCAGGGGTCATAAACGAGGAGTGCGGGTCGAGGTTATTAAGCATTCCCTTGATGGCCCCGTATATAAGGTCCTTGGAGCTTACCTCCTCCACATAGTTTTTCTGGACCAATGACAGGACTTCAGAGAAAATCTTAAGCTTGTCGTAAGTCTCGTTGTCGGCCTGGCTGTAACGCGCCATGCCGGTCCCCATTAGCACACCCATGACGAATATGACCACGAGTATCCATGGTGCGCTTTTTCTTGCTCTTTCTTTGAAACTCATCTACCCCTCCTCGTTTTCAACCAGGCTGGAACTTCAAAACAGTGCGTTGCCTGCCAAAAGGACGCCCCCGAAAAGCCGGGGGCCTGTCTATCCACGCCTTTAAATTATACCTTATAATTCGTTTTATATGAAGGTTTTTTTTATTTTTTCCTCTTGAGCCACTTTACCGGGTCCTGGGGTTCGGCCCCCTTCCTGACCTCAAAATATAGTGTCGGTCCTGTCGACGAGCCTGTATCGGCAAGGGACGCTATGACCTGCCCCTTTCCGACCTTGTCGCCTGCCTTTACCCTTACATCAGCCAGGTGCGCATACACTGTGTACATATCGCCGCCATGCCTTAAAATCGCCACCTGGCCTAGCCCCTTGAAGAAGCTCGCAAAGGCGACAACCGCCCCGTCGATCGCCCTGACATCGGAACCGGCCGGGGCCTGTATCTCCACGCCGTTCTTGAAGATATAGGTATCATATTCCGGGTGTTTCTGCTTGCCAAAAAAGCTTATTATCTTCCCGGATACCGGCCAGTCGAGCCCGGCAGTCAGGGCAGGGACAACTACAGCCGGTGCAGCGGGCTTGCCCGGGCTGGGCTTTGCCTTTTTCTCCACCTCAAGGCGGTTCAGCAGGTCGCGCATCCTGCGGCCAGACTCCTCGAGGTCGTGGGCCATCGCTTCGTAAAGGCCCTTTTTCTCCCTGATCGAGGCGAGCAGCTTCTTCTTTTCAGCCTCCTGCGCCTGCACCTTTGCAGCCTCGGCGTCGCGTGCGGTTTTTATCTTATCGTATTCCTTGCGCTGGTCTTTTAGCTTATCGTTGTAATCGGCCACTTTTTCAAGGTCGCCTTTGTAGGCCTCCATCATAGCCTTGTCGCGCCTTGACATTATGGACAGGTATTTGTACCGTCTTAGGAGTGAGCCATAGTCCCCTGAGACCAGGAGTACCCACGCCCCCCCCGCGCGCTCGGTCTTGTACATCGCCCTTATCCTGTTGGCCAGGTCGGCCTCCTTCGTCTTCACCTTGGAACCGTATTTCTCCATCTCGGACGACGAGCCCTCTATCTCCCGGCTGACCCCGTTCAGTTTGCCCTCCAGTTTTCTGACCTCGGCGCGTTTTTGTTCAAGGTTCTGGTCCATATTCTCAAGGTCGGTCAGGACGGAGCGCTCCTGCTTTGCGGCCTCCTTCTCCTTCTTCTTCACGCCCTTCAATTGTTCCTGGATCTTCTGGAGTTCGTTCTGGGTCTTGGCCTTTGAGGGTTTTTCTTCGGCGTACGCGGGAATGGTAACAGTGAGCATGAAAAGCAGGGTGGCGGAAATTATCAGCATTCTCGATAACATGCAGTGGATTCTATCAAGCTTGAGGAGAAAGGGCAAGGGGGAATTAATGTTTGACTTTCTTTATGTAGCCCACCAGCACGGATGCGGCCTCCTCTAGTGTCAACCTGCCGCAGTCTATTGTAAGCTCAGGGGAGAGAGGATCCTCATACGGCACGTTCACGCCCGGCACCGGCCAGCCAGCCTCGCCCTTCTTGTATACATCGCGCGGTGCAAACTCGTCTACCCGCGTCTTCTCCCTGTCCCGGCACAAATCGATAGGGCATTTGATATATATCTCGTGGAAATCCTTTATCCGCATCCTGGCCCCATCGCGCCACCTGCGGAGGTTTGCCGTGGCGTCGACCACCACATCGTGGCCTTCTCTTGTCAAAACAATAGCGGCGAAGACAAGGGCCATGTACAGATGGTCTCTCTCTTCGCCGCTATATGTCGGCACGGGCGTGACAACCCTGCGCATCTCGTCCATGTGCAGGATGACTAAGCCCGGCACCTCTTTCTTTGCCGCCAGCGCCAGCGTTGTCTTGCCGGAGCCTGGCAGGCCGGTCAACCAGAATGCCGCGCCCTCGGGCATTACTTCTTCTTGACTGTGTTCTTTGCCGCCTCTATCGCCTCGCGCTTACGAAGCTTTAGGGCCTGGTCCCTTCTGTGCCTTCTCCTGGCTATCTCCCTGTTTCTCATACGCATGATTCAATCCTCCTTTGTTTGTTTATTTATCCGTACCACGGGATTATAGGTATTAAAGCCCCTGTTGTAAAGCTAAAAGTCTCTAGAACCTCTTCCCCTTGTATCCGCGCGGGGTGACGATATAGTTCATAAAGCGGTAACTGCTGGAGTTTCCGATGATTACCATCGTCGTCATATCCACCCTGTCAAACGGCAGTTCGGCAAGCGTCGTCAGGATCACCTCTTCCTCGTCGCGGCGCGAATCCTTCACGATGCCCACCGGGGTTTCACCCGGCCTGTGCTCCATTATGATGCCGCGCGCCTCCTCAAGCAGGCCCGGCCTGCCCTTGCTCCGAGGATTATAAAGCGATATCACGAAGTCGGCCGATGCCGCCGCGTGGAGGCGCTTTTTAATAAGTTCCCAGGGTGTCAGCAGGTCTGAAAGCGATATCACCGCGAAGTCATGCATAAGGGGCGCGCCAAGCGATGCCGCGGACGAACATACCGCCGGAAGTCCAGGAATGACCTCGAAGTCGAAAGGTATGTAGACCGGGTATGCGTCCTTTATCACCTCAAGCGCAAGCCCCGCCATGCCATATACGCCAGGGTCTCCGCTCGATATGAACGCGACTCTCCGCCCTTCGGCCGCAAGCCGTACCGCCTCCTTGCAGCGTTCGGCCTCGGCCTTCATACCGGTGGATACCACCTCTTTGCCCTCAAGCAGCTCAGGAATAAGTTTGATGTATGTTATATAGCCGACGATGGTATCGCTGGACTCTATCGCTGACTTGGCCCTCGGCGTCATGTAGTCCGCAGAACCAGGCCCGATGCCTATTACTTTGAGCGAGCCTCTGCGATTGCTATCGTCGCGTTCTTTGTCTTCTTCTTTGCAACAAGGAGTTTCTTTGCCCCCGCCGCAAGAAGGGCTGCCGGTTCGCATACCCCGTATACCCCCAAGTTTCTGAATACAGTCTCGGATGCCCCCGAAGGCGTCTTGCCCTTAAGGAGCCTCTCCCTTGTGAAAAATTTTATCTTCAGGCCCCGTTTCTTCGCGAAGCTCAAAAGCCCTACCTCGTCCTTCTTGTCCTCAACCGATGTAACCAACTTAACCGACATCGGAGAGAGTCGCGCATCGTCCAGAGTATCAATAAAGAGGCGCTCTATCTCTTCCTCGGACGTGCCACGGTTGCAACCCATCCCGACCACAAGAACTCTCGGGCGAAGTACCGCGACCGGCTTACGCTTCTTTATTTCCAACAGGTACGGCGTGATTAATATCGCCGCGTCCGCCTTCGCCTTCAGCGCATCCTCAGCAGTCTTGTAAAACTCGATGTCCGCGTTTATGCTGTCCAGCCTGCCCGCGATATCGATGTGCGAATACGCGGCAACCTTGCCGCCGTTCACAATTGCGGCGGTAACGCGCTTCGCGGCATCGAAGTCCTCAATCGCGCAGTCGAGCATCCCGGCCAGCGTATCCACCGCGATTGAACCCTGCACGTCCGACGCGGTGGTTATCACCGCCTGCCCGCCGATCAACTTAGCAATCTTTTTTGCAAGTTCGTTCGCCCCGCCTATGTGGCCGGAGAGAAGGCTTATAACGTACTCCCCCTTCTCATCCATCACCACCACCGCCGGGTCGGTCTTCTTGTCCTTCAGATGTGGCGCGATCATCCTGACGGCAATACCGGTTGCCGTTATAAAGGCAAAGGCCTTGTACTTCCCGAATATCCGCCCGACCTCTTCCGCCAAACCACCATTGATAACCTTGCAACCCGGCAAGGCGAACTCCTTCGGCAGATATACGTCCGCAGACTTGTATGATCTGGCTATCTTACCGGCAAGCAAAGAGCCGTTTTTCGTTATGGCGATTACTGCCAACTTTCTCATTTAAAATAGAACTCCAACTTCTTTTATCCACTGAAGAACTTTCAATGCAATATAGACCGTTGGGACTATCAATATAATAAGCGCCATGTTCTTGGGCGTGATAAACCAGAAGAACCTGGCTTTATTGGTTTGATATGTCTGCTGGCAATGCGGGCAGATTATCTGGTCATAATTCTCTACCAACCTAAATAATTTTAGCCATTTTGCAGGGACAAATAAAGCGCGTATCGGGCTCTGGTTGCGCAATATCGGTGTCAGGTCTATCGTCTTTAAACAATGTGGACAAACTTCAGTCTTTGGCATTAGCAAGCCTTACCTATCTTACCAGCAAGCAAAGAGCCGTTTTTGGTTATGGCGATGACGGGCGAGTTTATTCATCTGCTGCCTTTTTCTTTTTTGAATTTGCTCACTAACCACCCTATAACAAGAGCCGATTAAAGCGCCTAACTAAAACCCCGCGCGCGACATGCTTTATAAATCCGAATTATTTGCTGTCTTCGCTTTCAAGATTTACCACCAATGTTGCAACAAATTATTTACCCAAAGTATCTATTCAACTTTCCAGTATTGCCCCATCTCGTTGAGTTAACTAAATCGCTTATTGGATGCCTGTTGTCAGTATAGATGCTAAATCTAGCTCATTCGACAATGTGGGCAACACTTCCGTCCTTTGCATTCTTGTTTTTTTCGGGAATTTTCCATCGTTTTATTTATTTCCTGTACTCATGCTTAAAGTCTTTATCATAAAGCTTTCGAGTACGCCTTCATCTGCCGCCCAATTGCCTCGCCGACGAATATCAGCGCGGTCTTTGAGATGCCCTCCGCCTTCACCTTGTCCGCGATATCCGCGAGTGTCCCGCGCACGACCTTCTCCTCGGGCCAGGACGCCTTGTACACCACAGCCGCCGGTGTCGTATTCGGGAAGCCCGTCAGAAGCTCCTCGACCACCTTGTCTATGTTGCCGATGGACAGGAATATCACCATCGTCGTCTCGTGTGATGCAAGGGAGGAAAGCGACTCCTTCTTAGGGACGCCGGTGCGGCCCTCAAGTCGCGTGAAGATGACCGTCTGGTTCACCTCCGGCAGGGTCAGCTCGCACTTGAGCGCGGCGGCGGCGGCGAATGCGGAACTAACGCCGGGGACGACCTCGTAATCGAGCCCCGCCTTGTCCAGCTCCTCCATCTGCTCCGCGATTGCGCCGTACAGGCTCGGCTCGCCGGTATGAAGCCGTGCGACGACCTTGCCCGCCTTTGCAAAGCTGGCCATCGCCGCGACCATCTCGTCAAGCTCCATCGTGGCGCTGTTCTTTATCTCCGCGCCGGGCTTGGCGAACTTCAGAAGCTCCGGGTTCACCAGCGACCCGGCATAGATTACCAGGTCGGCCTGTTCCAGAACTTTTCTGGCCTTGATCGTCATAAGGTCCGGGTCGCCCGGGCCAGCGCCGAGGAAAAATATATTACTCAAAGTAAACTCCCTTTTGGCTGGTGAAATTTATTCTCAAGTCATCAAAAAGATTCGAGGTCAGTAAGTAGCCTTTGAACGATGATACCCGTACAAAGTCAACTTACTGAATACCTCTCACATTGATGCCTTTCGAATAAGCATCACCAGACACTGTAATTACTTCTTCACTATTACCAACGATAGATAGTCATGCTCGTTATCGCCGATGCTCTTCAGGTCGCGGATGATCTTTTCTTTGTCCGTCCCGCACCGGGTGACATAAACGGCCTTTGAAATAAGCCCCATCTCCTCAAGCAGCGAGACGAGCTTCCCGAAGCTCTTGTTCACCTTCATCAACACGACGGTGTCATAATGTGACAGCGGTTCCCTGAGGCTCTCCATGTCGCGCCCGACAGGCATGATGGCAAGCCGCTCGTTGCCTAGAGCGAGGTCAACCCCCGCCCTTGCCGCCGCGAGCGATATGGAGCTGACACCGGGTATAATCTCGTTCTCAAGGCCCGGGATAAGGTTTTTTATCTTTGACAGGATATAGGAGTAGGTGCTGTAAAGCGACGGGTCGCCAAGGGTAAGGAATGCGACATCCCGCCCTGCGGCAAGTTCCGCCGCCACAAGCTCGGCAGCGTCCGACCACGCCTTGTCCAGCACCGCCTTGTCCATGCTCATCGGGAACAGCGGGGTGATGACCTTCTGGCGGGAGGTGTCTATGTAGCCCCCGACAATGGACAGCGCGAAGCTTCCCGCGTCGTCCGCCGCCTTTGGCGCACAGACCACCGGGACATCAGTCAAAATTTTGACAGCCTTTACCGTAAGCAGGCCCGGGTCGCCCGGGCCGACGCCGATACCGTATATCTTGCCAGATGCCATTGAATACCCTCGCTTATCTCAAAAGGAAGTTAGTATAGCATCTGAGGGCAAAAAATCAACTAAAAGCAAAACCGCCGCTTTCTTTACGAAAAGAATAGCGGCGGCAAAGAAACGGTGATATCAAGAAAACGATTTTAAGTCTTTATGCCTAGGATGATATTTATTGGGTTGGCCGCTATCATGAAATGTTTCTGTGAGAGCTCCTTCGAGCGGGCGACGCTTGCCGTGGTAACTTCAAAGACATAGTTATGGGCCTTCATGAACTCGACCAGTTCTGTGAAATTCTCAAGGGTTACGGTATTTGCGACAAGCCTGCCGCCCTTCTTGAGCCTTGTATCTATGTAGTCAAGTATTTCCGCGAGTTGCCCGCTGCTGCCGCCGATGAATACAATATCAGGATCCGGCAGGGGTTTCAGCGCCTCCGGGGCGTCCCCGCCTATCGGCTCGACCCTGTTGGCCGCAAACTTCACTGATGTTTTTCTTGAGGAACGCAAGCTGTTTCTGGTCTTTTTCTATTGCGAATACCTTGCCCGGGGCGATAAGCGGTTCAGCCTCGATCGAGACAGATCCGCTGCCCGCGCCGATATCCCACATGATATTCCCACTGGTTGGACGGAGCTTGGAGAGCGCGATGGCCCGTACCTCGCCCTTCGTTATCATGCCCTCCCGGTGCGCGAACTGGAAATCCGGTATTCCGAGCGATTTGGAATACGGTTTTCCGGCTGGCTCGGCTGCCTTTTCCTTCTTTATTATCATCACGTTCATCGGAGAGAACCTTTTTGATACGGTCTCCTCCAAGGTTCCCTCGAACAACTTCGGGCTATCCATGCCGAGGTTCTCGCAGACAAAGACTTTCCTCTCGCCGATACCAGCGGATATAAGCGCGGCGGCTAGCTTGTCGGGGCTGTTCTTATCGTCGGTGAACACGCCGACCTTGTCACGCATCAGGGTTGCCTTGAGCACCTCATCGACACCCCGCCCGTGCGCACTGACGATCTCCGCGTCCTCCCAAGTCTCCTTGGCCATGGCAAAGGCCCACTGCATCGAGCTTACGGCAGGGGTTATGTTAAGGTTTTCCTTGCCGAAATTCTTCAGGAGATATCCTGTTATGCCGTAGAGGTTGGGGTCGCCTGATGCCAGGACTACGATGTCGGATTTTTTCTTCTTCTTTATAATATCTACCACCTTGAACAGGTCGGCCTTAGCAATACGAGAATTAGTTGCTCAAGGAGCCAACAT
>CAWJRJ010000003.1:0-44493 GCA_963845245.1 Nitrospirota bacterium | reverse complement strand
TTAGAGCCCAGGTGGGAGCAGCCTCCCAGAACACGGCTCTTCAGAAGTCGCGCCTCGGCTATGCGGACATATACTCGCCGGTGGACGGCGTGGTTGAGTACCGTTCCCTTGAGGAGGGCGAGGTCGTCAACCCCGGCACGAGCATCATGACGCTGATCGACCCGAAGTCCGTCTGGGTGCGTTTCGACCTGGAGCAGAGGTACGTGGATATCGTGAAGGTCGGCCAGAAGGCGTTCATCCGGCTTGAGGGCGTGCCGGGCAAGGTGATAAACGGCACCGTTTATGACATTGGCCGCGAGGGCGAGTTCGCCGTGGAGCGCGATGTCACGCGCGGGCGGCAGGACATACGGACGTTTCGCACGAGGATAAAGGTGGATGACCCGGAGGGGATACTGAAGCCGGGCATGAGCGTGCTGGTGGAGATACCACCACAATAAACAGGAGGCTTGATGAGACGAGTCCTTTGGGTTGCGGCTTTTTTTGCGGCGGTGCTTGCCTTTGCTCCGGACGTTTTCGCAGAAGACTCCCTCGCGCTTAAGTGGCAGTTGCCGCAGGGCGCGCGGTATTCCTACGACTACTCGCAGGAAATGACCATGGAGATGGACGGCAAAGACGTCCCGCAGGAAGTGGGCAACACCGTCGTAAAGGCCGAAGGCCCCTTAGTTATCAACTGCAATGGGAACGGAGCGGTTGTGAAGTATGATATGCGCCCGACCCAGATGACTGTTGCGGGCCGCGAGATGCCCCCGGAACAGATGCAAGTGGCAGCCAAATCAATCGAGATGCCCATGGATGCGGACGGAAACATGTCACGTGGGTATTACTCCGCAGGCGGTGACATGCAGCCCCAGTTCGATATGATGTTTCCGCTCCCGCAGGGACCGTTGGACACCATCAATGCCACTACCCAGGATTTCGTGGTATCCGGCTCCGGGTTGGTGCCTAACCTAAAGGGCAAGGCCGTCTATACCTTTACAGGGCTAAAGACTGTTGAGGGGATGGACTGCGTCGCCTATCACGTCACCTGCAAACTGAAGACGGAGAAGCAGAAGCAGAAGCAGAAGGACAGCAAGAGCATCGAGAGCGCATCTTTCGTGTACGAATACGACTGCCTGTTCGCCAGGGATCGCGGATTTTTCGTCTCCGTGGACGGAGATACTACAGTCACTGTCGCGATGGATTTCAAGAACAAGGAACACCCGATGAAGATGTCGATGGTGCAGCACCACAAGACCTCGCTGATGCTGACGGCGGCGGAATATAATGTCGCACCGGCTGAGCCTGCGGCTGAGGCCGTGAATAATGCCGATATCGAGACAGCGGATACGCCTGATGGCGGGAATACAGGGGAGTGATTTTGCAAGAAGAAAAGGTCGATGTTGCGGTCCTGATCATGCGGTTCGTCATAGGTTTCGGTATCGGGGCCATGATAGGCGGCTCGTGGGTGCTGTTCTGGGACGCCCCGATGGAGTTAGGTGTTACCGCCGCGTTTATTGTTTCGGGGTTGTCGGTGTGGTATGGCGACAAGTTCCTCCTCTTCATCATGCGGTATATAAGGTGGATTGCCGCGCTGGCGGCGATACTTTATATAGCGAAACTGATGGTGAAGTAAAGGGGGAGTAAGCAATGCCAGAAGTAGAACTGCCTGAGCCGGAAGAGCTCAGAGAAAAAGCAAAAGACCATTTCAGTAAGCGTATCGCCCTTGTGACGGCGATATTTGCCGTGATGCTAGCCATTACCTCTTTGGGTGGTAACAACGCCACGAAGGAGATGATGCTGTCGCAGCAGCAGGCGTCGGACCAGTGGGCGTTCTACCAGGCGAAGGCGATGCGCGAGCATATGTACAAGGTGCAGAAAGAGGCGCTTGAGCTGCAATATATGGACAGGAAGGCCGCGATGAAGCCGGAGACCGTCGCGGCATACGAGAAGGAGCTGAAATCCGTTGCCGATGATGAGGCGAGGTTCAACGCGGAGAAGAAGGACATCGAGGCATCGGCAAAAAAGCTGGAGGCCCAGCGCGACGTCAACATGTCCAAGGACCCCTATTTCGACTACGCCGAGGTCCTGCTCCAGATAGCTATCGTACTGGCATCCATCTCCATCATCGCGACCTCGCTGCCGGTGTTCATAGTATCGCTGTTCGCCGCTACTGCCGGGTCTGTGATGTGCATTAACGGGTTTTTCCTGTTGTTCAGGATACCGTTCTTCCATTAAGAGGCTGAACCATGCCGGATTCGCTTCTTGGACTGTTTGAGGAACATGCAAAGAGGACGGTGCTGGCGCGCCCGCGCCTTCGGGCGAAGCTGGAGCGCAACGGTCCGGCAGCCGGATAACCCTCGTCGTCCCCAAGAAGCACGACAGCGGCTTCGACATAAAGCTGGTCTGCGAGAAGACGGCGGATATACCCGTTCGCCGGGGCATATTACGACGGCGTATGGGAGGCGGGCGACGACAAGACCTGCGAGGAGATATGCATGGAGGCGTTCGGGCTTGTCAGGATGATGCTGTCGACCGACGCGCAACTGCGGATCACCTACAGGCATAACTCGATAAGCAGCGCCCAGCTTGAGCTTCGGCACAAGGACGGCTGGAGGGTATTCGGGATAAACAAAAGGGTCGTCCTGCCCATCGGGAAGACTGCATGGCGGGTATTCCAGAACGACGTCCTGCCGGGGCGTCATCCATACGAAGGCATGAGGGCGGCGGACGAGGCGATATATTACTGGGAGTGAGGTGCTGACCATGAAAAAGCTTATTGTCGCATTGTTGACAGTCCTGCTTACCCGGCGTCGGCGGCATCGGCTGCGATAACCATCAAGCTGAAGGGCGACAAGGGCACCGTATACTGGAGTGATAAGGGCCTGAGCGGCTATATTACAATACTGATAAGGACGGCGGCGGACGGATAACATTCATCAACGGCGACACGGCCTATGTGCGCGACAAATCGCCTAACGGCTTCGTATCCGACACCAACGGAAAGACACTGGACAACTACTATCTCTATGACTTCAACCCCGATACCGGCAAATACGAATACCAGCAAGGGGACGAGGTTTTGAGCCTGCCGGAGGACTAGAGTGAAGAAGATAGGCCTGGTGGCCGGGCTTGGCCCGGAATCGACTGCCATATACTACAAGGGGATAATCGACGCCTTCAAGAACAACGGCGGCGGACTGCAATTACCCGGAGATAATACTATACAGCGCCAACATGGGCGAGCTGATGACTATGTTCGAGCCAGGTCGGCTGGGCGGGCTCGCGGACTGGCTGCTGGATAAGGTGGAGAATTGAAACGCGCGGGTGCGGAGTTCGCGGCGATTGCCTCGAATACGCCGCATGTGGTTTTCGACGAGGTGCAGGATCGCGTTCGCCGCTGCCGCTTGTCAGCATACTGGAAGAGACCTGCCGCAAGGCTAAGGCGCTGGGATTCAAAAAGCCGGGCCTTCTGGGGACGGGGTTTACGATGCGCGCGGACTTCTACCAGAAGGTCTTCTCGCGCGAAGGCCTCCGCTTTCCGTGCCGGACGAGGCGGACATTGACCTCATCCACAAGCGGCTGTTTACCGAGATCGAGCTGGGTATAATCAAGGAGTCCACGAGGCAGGAGCTGATGGACATTATCGGCAGGATGGTGGAGAAGGACGGGATAGACTCGATAATCCTCGGCTGCACCGAACTGCCGCTGATACTCGACAAGTCCGAATACGGGGTGCCGGTATTGAACACCACGCAGATACACGTGGATGCTATAGTCAGGGAGTGCAGGGTATAGTTCCCCTCACCGGGCTACACGCCACCCTCTCCCGCAAGGGCGAGGGGATTTAGAAAGAAAACCATGTCGGATTACGCAGTCACAACACAGGACATAAAAAAGTCATTCGGCACCCTGAATGCCGTCAACGGCGTGAGCATAGAGGTGGGGAAGGGCGAGTTCTTCGGCTTCCTGGGGCCGAACGGCGCGGGCAAGAGTACGCTCATCAGGATGCTGACGACGGTGCTGAAGCCGACCTCCGGCACCGCGAAGGTAGGCGGGTACGACATAATAAAGGAGCCCGGTCATGGTGCGCCGCTCCATAGGCGTCGTGCCGCAGGCGATGTCCTCCGACCTGGACCTGACCGCCCGCGAGAACATGGACATCTACGGCAAGTTCTACGAGGTGCCGAAGAAGATACGCCTGAAGAGGATCGAGGAACTGCTTGAGCGGGTGGACCTGACGAA
The DNA here is from genome assembly GCA_963845245.1 of Nitrospirota bacterium. Classification (GTDB taxonomy): domain Bacteria; phylum Nitrospirota; class JACRHJ01; order JACRHJ01; family JACRHJ01; genus CAWJRJ01. Next base: position 40,272 of record CAWJRJ010000003.1, on the reverse strand, counting down.
GAAGGCGGACGACCTGGTCGCGACGTACTCCGGCGGCATGAGGCGCAGGCTCGACATCGCGCGCGTGCTGGTGCACAGGCCGTCCATACTGTTCCTGGACGAGCCGACTTCCGGGCTGGACCCGCAGAGCCGCCGCGTCGTATGGGACATGCTCCAGGACTTCATGCGCGACTACGACCTGACCGTATTCCTCACGACGCACTACATGGACGAGGCGGAGTCGCTCTGCAGCAAGGTGGCCATCATCGACTACGGCAACATAATCGTGAAGGGTACGCCGGACGAGCTGAAGGCGGGGCTGCCGGGCAGCGACATCGTGGTAATGACAATAGACGGAGACGCGGAGAGGCGTGCGTGCGGCGGCAGAGAAGGAACCGTACGTGCACAAGGCGACGCTTGAGGACGGCGAGCTTCGGTGCTACGTGGACAACGGCGGGGACGACGCCCCGCTTTTGATGAAGCTTGCCGGAGACATGGGCGTGAAGGTGCGCTCCGTCGGGATCCATAACCTCTCGCTTGAGGACGTGTTCATACACCACACAGGCCGCTCCATCCGCGAGGAGGAGTCGAAGAAGGTGAGCCTGTTCCTGGGCGCGGGCGTCCCCAGAAAGCTTGGGGGGTGAGCATATGATGCGCGCGCGTAGCAGTCATAGAGCGGGACATCCGCAAGTTCATGCGAAACCCGGTCATAATGGTGATGGCGGTGGTCATGCCGCTCGCGTACCTTGTAATACTGGGCAACTCCTTTCAGGGCAAGCTGAAGGGCCTGCCGCTGGCCGTGGTGAACAGGACTCAGGCGAGTACGGCAGGCGTGTGACGGAGGCGATAAAGGCGCGTATCGATAGGCCCAAAGACGGTGAAGCTGCGTCTGGCTGTCCGACCAGGGCGAGGCAGTCGAGGGCGTCAGGGACGGCAGGTTCAAGGGCGCGCTGATCGTGCCGCCGGACTTCACCCGCCGCGTCGAGGCGAAGACCGGGCCGGAGGTCGGGCTGTTCGTGGACAACACAGACCAGATATCATCAGGCACGCTTAATGACGCGGTAGCGCAGGCTGTGGCATCGGTGAACGTGCCGTTTGTCGCCATAAGGCCGGACAGGTCTCAGGTCAATACCCGCAGGGTGGAACTTTACCGCCTTGTGGACTACGACCAGACGCTCGTGCCGGGCGTCGTCGTGATGGCGATATTCATGGGCACGATGATAACGGGCGTGTTCAACCTCGTCATGGACCGCTTCCTGGGCGTAGACGAGGCGATACTCATGACGCCCATCACCAAGGCGGATATTGTGGTCGGGCTTATCGTGTCTGGTTTTATTATCACACTTTGCATGGCGCTGATGGTGCTGACGGCAAGCGCGCTCATAACGGGCCTTCCGGTAACCAGGACGTTCCTCAGCAGCGCCGGGTGTCTTTGCCGTGCTCTCGCTGACTACGCTCGGGCTGCTCTCGATGATGTTCCTGATGCTTGGGCGGGCGAACCACCCCAGGATAGTCGGCGTGTTCTCCGGGTTTATGAACGTGATATTCTTCTTCCCGTCGGGGGCGGTATACCCGATCGAGAGCTTCCCAGGCTGGCTACGGGCGTTTGCGAAGGTAAACCCGGAATATTATGCCGTCCACGCCCTGAAATCGTTGCTTTTCAAGGGCAGCCATATTTCTGTTATTTACGGCGACCTCACTTTTCTGCTATTATTTACCGCGGTCATGATGACACTCGCGGTCATTACGTTTAAAAGGACGATGTAAGAACCAAAGGAGATGGATGATATGGGTTTCGATGCGGTGGTATTTGACGACGATTTCAAGTTCTCCAAAGAGCTTCACTTTGACAACGCAGTACACGAGCTTCTTTTCAGGAAGCTCGTTACCGAGGAGACCTACCCGTACCTGGGCAAGCTGAAAAACGACAAGGAAGATATCATATTCATGCCGGATGACCTGCCTGACCTGATGCAGGATATCGTAAAGCTTGAGGCCTATCTTGCCGGAGAGAAACTCATGTCCGCAGAGGTCAAGGCCAAGTGCACCGGTTTCGTTGGAAAGCTTAAGGACACGTGCAGCTTTGCTATCAAGCAGAACAAGAGCCTCGATTTCATTGCCGGTGAATAAACTAAAGGGGTAAACGATGCCTGAGATAAGGAAGAACAGGGTTACCGGGGAGTTCGTCATAATGGCGCCCGAAAGGGCAAAGAGGCCTAGCGACCTCAATGGGCCGAAGGTGGAGACGAAGGTCTTCCCGGAGCACTCGGCCAACTGCCCTCTGTGCGCAGGCAACGAGGCGATGACACCGCCTGAGACCTTCCGCATCCCAGACCCCGCCAACGGTTCCTGGCTCGTCCGGTGCGTGCCGAACAAGTTCTCAGCCCTTTCCCCGGAAGGGGAGCTCTCCTGGAAGACCGATGGCTTAAGGATAAGCATGAACGGGGTGGGCCTGCACGATGTAATAGTGGAGACGCCCAGGCATGACATGTGCACTGCGTTGATGCCTTTGGAGAACGTGAGGAACCTTATCTATACCTATCAGCAACGGTATCGTGCCTTTCATGATGACCCAAGGGTTGAGCAGGTGATATTATTCAAGAACTACGGCTCGGCTGCCGGGACCTCGCTGGAACACCCCCATTCGCAGATAGTGGGGATGCCGATAACGCCGGTGCAGATAAAGTATCGCGCCGACGAGGCGATGCGTTTCTATATGGACAACGGCGCCTGCCTGCTCTGCCGCACGCTTGAAGAGGAGATGACGGATGGTGGGCGCGTGGTATTCGAATCTGAACATTTTGCGGCCTTCATACCATATGCGTCTCTTTCTCCGTTTCATACCTGGATATTCCCGAAGCGTCACGTCAGCTGTTTCGTGGATGCCACACGGGAAGAGCTTGACGACCTTGCCGTAGTGCTCAAAACAGTGCTTTACAAGCTCTACAAAGGTATAGGCAACCCAGACTTCAATTACTCCATAAGAAGTTCTGCACCTTCGGAGTCGAACTCCCGGCACCTGCACTGGTACATGGCCATCATCCCGAGGATTACCAGGGACGCAGGGTTCGAGCTTGGGACCGGCATGCGGATAAACCCGTCGGTGCCGGAAGTGAATGCTGAATTTTTAAGGGGAATAGAATAGGACGAAGTCAGGCTGTGTTCTTTGACAGTTCTTCCTTGAGCTTTGCGGGGTCTTCTATCTTCGCCGTGCAGACCGTGCCCCGGCAGATATAGACCGCCGGTTTCCCGCTATTGTGGTACCCCAGCTTTTGTATCTTGTCACTCTGGGCGGCAAAGTCCATTAAACGCATCACCCTTCGCGGCACGAACACCTCTCCAGCCGCTGCCGCAAGTGAATTCATCGACTCGCTTCCGACATCCCCGACGAATGTCAGTGCGATGTTTTCCTTTAGCAGGAAGTCCACGGCAAGGGCGTAACCAGATGCAAGGTAGCTGTAATCGCAGTGCGAGCTGGAATATGGCGCGAGGCATTTGGCGGCCATGGCTGCGTAATCGTTGTCTCCCGTCAAAATGGACAATGTAACGAGGGACCTTGCCGTCTCGGAGTTCTCAGGCATCGGTTTTGCCCTGTACGCGAGCGCCGCAACGGCCCTCGGGTCGTGTGGCAGGTCGAAGAACCCGCCTTTTTTGTTGTCCCATAAGGTCTTTTCCATGAACTTCAACACTGACATCGCCTCGTCCAGCCACCTGCTGTCTGACGTCAACTGGTATGCATAGAGGAGTGTCCGTAGCATTGCCGACTGGTCTGTCAAAAGCCCGGGCCTGTGCGGTTTGCCGTCATGGTAATGGTAAAATCCGCCGCCTTCACATTTCATGCGGGAGAGCGTGACGTCAAGGTTTTTAAGGGCCTGATCTTTCAAACTCTCATCATGAAGGACTTCCCATGCGGCGAGGTACGCAAAGGACATCCTGGCGTTCAAGTTGGTGAAGAGCGTCTTGTCCACATAGGGCGGGCTTAGTTTTTCCCTTTCCGCAAAAGACAGCTTGTAATATTTCTCGTCGGCATCCTGGCTGCCGTAGAACCAGCCCTCGTCGGTCCAGAGCCAATTGTTCAGGTAATCTATTGTCTTCCTTGCGGTGACCTCATAACGGCTGCTGCCGGTCAACCTGTATAAGTCGAGCAGGTTTAGCAATAGTCCGGCATTGACGTCGAGCATCTTCTCAAAATGCGGGATGGTCCAGTCCTTGGTTACCGAGTATCTGAAGAACCCACCCATCTCATGGTCGAACATCCCGTAGTCCGACATCCCGGAAAGGGTGGTCTCGGCCATGTCGAGGTATTGTTTTTTGCCGGTATCGCAGTATGCGGTGAGCAGCAGTTCGATGGATTCAGGGGCCGGGAATTTCGGGGCGTCGTCGAAACCGCCGTGCACAGGGTCGTAATGGCTGTCCATCTCGCCAAGCACGCAGGATATTATTCCCGCCGATATCTGTTCGACGGGTATCTCTGCAAGCAGTTCTGCCGCCTTCTTTTGGGAGAGTTCCGCGGCCTTCTCCTTCACCGCGGCGCGGTTCTCGTCGTAGAACCCCGCAAGCTGTTCAAGTGTCTCCATTAGTTTTTCGGGTGGGACGTAGGTTGCTCCCACCAATACTTCGCCGTTCGGTGTAAGTATTGCCGTCGTGGGCCAGCCTCCCATGTTGTAGCGCTCGTTCACGTCGGGCATCCTGTCCGTATCCACCCGTACAGGCACGAACTTCCGGTTTATAAACTCTGCGACCTTCTGGTCCGAGTAGGACGTCTCGTCCATCACATGGCACCAGTGGCACCATACCGCCGAGATATCCAGTAGCACCAGTTTCCCGTCGCGGTCGGCCTCGTCAAACGCCTCACTACTCCAATCACGCCAGTTTACAAGCCCGTGTGCCATAATCACTCTTCGTACGTCAGTACCCTTATGACGCCCTGGGTTGCCCCGCCCGACTCTGTCAGGATGGCGTCGCTTACCGAGATGACATTTTTTATCTTGTTTTCCTTGATGAAAATATTCACTTCTTCGTCAAGGCCGTGAAGCTCCTTCTGGGTCTCGAATATCTTGAGCACCTGGCCGAACGTTTTCACCTTTATCATATCAGTCCTCCTTCCAGGAAATGGCCTCTGACGGACAACTGTCGATGGCCTCCTGTATAGCGCTCTCCGGGTCGCCGGTGGGGTTGTAAACCTCCGCCAGGTCGTCCGCGTCCAGCTTGAAAGTGCTGGGCGCCAGTTCGGTGCAAAGGCCGCAGCTTATGCACGCAGTTTTGTCAACAAAAGGTACCTTAGCCATTTTCGACCTCCATGCCTGTTTTAATTATAACACTCCTAAAATACGCCCGCGACCTTCTCACCGCAGTTTGCGCATGCGCCGTTTACGGTAAAATTGGCCAGCGTCATGTTTCCGTAACGTTTAATCAACGTGTCGCCGCATTGCGGGCATATAGTATTCTCAGTCACCGCTTCCGGGCACATTTCCCTCGTACACGTATTTAAGGCCTTCCTCCAGCCCGATCATCCTGGCTGTCGTCAGGGTCTCGATCGGGGTTATCGGCTCGTCTTTAAGCTTGTATGTCGGGTGGAACCGGGTGACGTGCCAGGGGATGTTCTTATCGAGGGAGGCAATGAAACGGGCTATCCCTCTCAGTTCATCAGGGCTGTCGTTCTGGTTCGGGATAACAAGCGTCGTGAGTTCTATCCATATGCCTGATTCGTAATAGGCTTTTATGGAATCGAGCACCTTTTCAAGCTCGGCCCCGCATACCTTCTTATAAAACTCGGGGTTGAAGCCCTTTAGGTCGATGTTTGCGGCGTCAAGGACAGGCCGTATCTTTGCGAGGGCCTCCTTGGTTATATACCCGTTGGTCACGAATACGTTCTTGAGCCCGCGCTCATGCGCAATAATAGCCGTGTCGTACGCAAGCTCGAAGAATATCGTCGGTTCGGTGTATGTGTAGGAGATGCTCCTGCAGCCGCTCCCCTCGGCGTCCGTTACGATGTCTTGCGGCTTTGCCGGCTGGCCCATGATGACCTTGGAATCCCGGGGCATCTGAGCTATGTCGGCGTTCTGGCAGAACATGCACCGGAAGTTGCAGCCAGGGGTCGCGATGGAGTATGAAAAGCTGCCCGGCAGGAAATGGAAGAGTGGTTTTTTCTCTATAGGGTCGACGTTGCGTGCGATTATACGGTCATAAACGAGCGTGTAAAGTCTGCCGCCCATGTTCTCGCGGACCTGGCAGATGCCGCGCCTGCCGTCGTTTATGCGGCAGTTGTGCCTGCACAGGTAGCAATGGACCTTGTTATCTTCAAGAGGTTCCCAGAGCATGGCGTCATGCATAAAAGACCCCCAGTCAGCCCATCACCTTGCCGCCGTCCACGGACAGGTTGGCGCCGGTGACGAACCTTGATAAGTCGGAGCAGAAGAAAAGTACAGCGCCGGCAATGTCTTCAGGAGTGGCCAGCCTCTTAAGCGGAGTGGCTTCCGTTATTGCCGCCAGTACCGTTTCCGTCGTGTTCGGCGCATCGCCTGTCATCACAAAGCCGGGTGAAACCATGTTGACGGTAATCCCCCAGTGCCCGGCCTCTGCGGCCAGGTTGCGGGTAAATCCCTGCAGCGCGGCCATTGAGCTTGTGAGTGCGCTGTAACCCCGTATGGGCTGCATGACCATATTGTTGCCGATGTTCACTATCCTCCCAAATCCGCGTTCCTTCATGCCGGGCATGACGGCACGGGCAAGGAAAAAGGCGCTTCTCAGGATGCCGTCAATGTGTGACTGGTGTTCCTCCCAGCTCGAATCTCATAAAGGGGAGCGCATTATGTTTCCGTGGGCGTTGTTTACCAGGATATCTATTTTGCCGAAGGCTGCGGATGCCTCGGACACGAGCTTCAACGCGCCTTCCGCAGAGCTGGCGTCTGCCTTGACGGCAATTGCACTGCCGCCGACGGAGTTTAGCCTGTCAAGCGCGGTCTGGGCCTTCTGCTCGTTTTTGAGGTAGTTGATGGCGACTTTTGCTCCGGCTCGGGCCAAGGCTTCCGCTACCGCGAAGCCCACGCCCCTTGTCGAGCCGGATATGATAGCAGTACGTCCTTCAAGGCCTAAGTCGAGGGTCATAGAGTTGCGTCCGAGATGCTGTATACGGCCTTGTTGTTGATGGCGCGGATGAGCCGTACCGTACGCATCGTCTCCTTGTTCAGGACGTCAAGCGAGGCGGACCAGAGCCCAAGCCCCGAGAGCATCGCAAGGAAGGTGTCGTTTATAGAGGGCCTCAGTTCCTTTGGCGCACCTGCCGAGATATTGGAAAGCCAGCAGGTCGTCCGAAGCGGCGGCTCCACAAGCTCCCTTAGCTCGTAAAGCGTCTCCTGCACCGCTACCGCATGCTCCTGACCCACGCCGCCTGCCAGGTGCAGGATCACCGGGTCCACTACTATCCTGTCGTTCTTTATGCCCGCCCCGTTCGCCTTCTCAAGCAGCTCGTTTATGATCGTCAGCCGGGCGTCGAAGTTGTAGGGCGTGTTCTTCCACATGGCGTACAGGACCACGTCGGTCTTGTACTCGGCCGCAATGCCCAGTATCTCGTCCATGTCCGCGGCACGCGATTCCTCCATGGAGACGTAGTTGAGGGTCAGAGGCACGGTAGCCGTCTTTACCGCCGCAAGGTGCGCCTTCGGGTTGCGGCTGTCTATAAAGAGCGGGAGGCCGGTCCGCTGCACCGCCTCGACTGCGGCCGCCATGTACTTTTCGTCGCCGTCACCGTCAAGGCTCAGGTTGACGTTTATGATGTCCGCGCCTGCCGCTTTAAGCTCGCTGGCCATGGCGCTCATTACCGCCTTGTCGCCTGACCGGGCGGCATTTATAAACGCCTTGTTCTTGAAGAGAAGGTTATTGGCAATGACCTGCATAAGCCCCCCTTTCTTAATATGGCAAGACCGCAGGACCTTATACGGCCACGACTTCGGTTATCTCGGGTATTTCGGCCTTTATTGCCCTCTCCACGCCGTTCTTTGAGCGTCATCTGGGACATCGGGCATGTGCCGCAGGCGCCTAGAAGCCGGACCTTTACCACGGTTCCCTCTATTGCCACCAGCTCAACGCTGCCGCCGTCGGCCACGAGGTGTGGACGGATCTTTGCGAGTACGCTTTCAACTCTGTCTTTCATCGTTATTTCCTTTCGAATTATGAAATATCACCAATACCGGCCGGCCGCCCCGGTAGTTCCGGCTTTAAAAATAGTATAACATAAAATGTTATGTAATCGGAGCTAATCTTGCGCGGTTAGCTCAAGTACGACAGGCAGGCATTCGAGGATCGCCGTTTATCCCCGAGACGGGCAGGGGAGTGAGTACCGCCTCCATTATTTCCTCGCGTGTTGCCCCGGCGGCCAGGGCCTGAGGGACATGCGCCCTGACCCCTTGAGGATAGTTCTGGGAGGTCATTACTCCTATCAAGATTAGCTGCTTCGTCTTGGCGTCGAGCGCGGGGCGGGCCATCACAGACTTGAAAAGCTCAAGGTAGGCCCTGCCCGGTTCAGGGAATTCCTTTAGGAACTTCTTGAATTCGTCAGACATCGTATTCTTCACCGGCAATGTTATTGTTCCTGAGGATGAACTCCTCGACTATGGCGACGCCGGACGATGTGCCGATGCGTGTCGCCCCGGCCTCCACCATCTCGATCAGGGTATCCAGGGTCTTTATCCCGCCCGCCGCCTTGACTGCGGCCTTGCCTATGGCGGCGTCTTTCATTATCTTTACGTCATGCGCGGTTGCACCACCCGGCCCGAAGCCGGTGGATGTCTTTACGAAATCGGCCCCTACCTCGGCGACGAGGCGGCTGGCCCCGGCCTTTTCCGCGTCGGTAAGGTAGCATGCCTCGATTATGACCTTGTGCACGACTCCCGGGGTGAGGAGGATGAAGTCCTTCAACTGTGTGGCCGAGGCCTCGTAGTCCTGCGCCTTGAAAAGGCCGATGTTCATAACGACGTCGAGTTCTGCCGCGCCGGTGCGTACCGCCTCCACCGCCTCCATCACCTTGCTGGCCGTGGTGCTTGCGCCGAGCGGGAAGTCGATTACGGTGCAGACCTTTACGTCGTCGTCCTTTAGCAGCTCGACGGCCATCGGCACGTACCACGGGTTCACCACCACCGCGTGGAAGGAGTAATGCCTCGCCTCGTCGCAGAGGGCCTGGATGTCGGCCGGGGTCGCCGTCGGTTTCAGGTTGGTATGCTCTATGACCTGGGCAAGTTCTATGGCGTTCCCAAACATCGGATGACCTCCTGCCTGTATGCGGCCATGAGCTTCTTCGTGACCGCCCCGGGCGCGCCACCGGCGATGACATGGTCGTCAACCCGTGTCACCGGCATCACCTCCATCGTGGTGTTGGTGATGAAGGCCTCGTCCGCCTGCCAGAGCTGCACCTCGGTGAAAAGCTCCTCGTAGAGCGTGATGCCCGTATCCTTGGCAAGCTTCAGCACAAGGTCGCGCGTGACTCCCTCAAGTATACCAGCCATGAGCGGCGGGGTCAGGATGTTGCCTGCTTTTACGATAAAAATATTTGATACCGTGCCCTCGGCCACCATATTCGAGTGGTTGAGCAGTATGCCCTCGTACGCCCCGGCGCGCTTGGCCTCCATCTTGGCGAATATGGTGTTCAGGCAGTTTGTGGACTTTATGGACGGGTCGAGGCATTCCGGGTGGTTGCGGCGGGTATTCACCACCGACACCTTTATGCCCTTCTCGAACATCTCTGGCGGGTAGCCGTTGAACTGCTTGGCTATTATTACCGTCGTAGGCTCCGGGCAGAGGTCGGGGTCGAGGCCGATCTCGCCCACACCGCGCGACACGCTCACCCTGATGTAAGCCTCCTGAAGGTCGTTCTCTTTCACCGAGGCGTTTATCGCCTTGTGGAAGCCGTTTTCGTCCATCGGTAGCTTCAGCGCCATCTTCGAGGCGGACTGGAACAGCCGCTTGATATGCTTCTCTATCTCGAATACCTTGCCGTTGTACGCCCGCAGCGTCTCGTATATCCCGTCGCCGTAGAGGTAGCCGTGGTCGAATACCGATACCTTCGCCTCTTCTTTCGGGTAGAACTTACCGTCGATGTAGATTTTCATTTTCTCCCCCAACGCCATATAAAAACCGCGCATGTAATTATTGCAGGAATGAAAAGTATCAGTTTCTCGCCGGTACGCTTCACGTCGCACAGGTGTCCTCGGCTCTCACCGCCCCAGTACATTATCCAGCCGAACGACCAGACGAAGTTGAGGGCGAAGCCTATGAGAAGTCCGGCTAATGCGCCTGCGAGTCCAAAGAAGACAATATTAATAACTTGTTTCACCCTGTTTTACAACTTCTCCAGCGTCTTTATAAGTGCCTCGGCCTTGTGCAGTGTCTCGTAGTATTCCCGCTCTGGGTCGGAATCGGCCACTATCCCCGCGCCGACCTGCACATATGCCCGGTTGTCCTTTATCACGAAGGTGCGGATAACGATGTTCAGGTCCATGTCGCCGGTGTAGCTGATGTACCCGATGGAGCCGGTATACGGCCCGCGCGCGACAGGCTCAAGCTCGTCTATTATCTCCATGCAGCGCACCTTCGGCACGCCGGTGATGGTGCCGCCGGGGAATGTGGCGCGTATCACGTCGAAGGCGTCCTTGCCTTCTGCAAGGTTGCCGGTGACGTTCGAGACGATATGTATGACGTGCGAGTAGTCCTCCGTGACCATAAGCTCGTCCACCCGGACGCTGCCGTAGTCGCAGACGCGCCCGAGGTCGTTTCGCTCAAGGTCGATAAGCATTATATGCTCGGCCCGTTCTTTTTTATTCAGGAGAAGCTCGGAACGCATCGCCTCGTCGCCGTTTATATCCTTGCCGCGCGGCCTCGTGCCCGCGATCGGGCGGGTATCCACCACGCCGTCCAGTACCCGCACCAGCCGTCTCCGGCGACGAGCTTGCGATCTTCAGGTCCGGGAAGTCCATGAACGAGGCGAAAGGGGAGGGGTTCACCTGCCGGAGGACCGAGTATATGTCCCACGGGTCGATGCCCGTGACGTCGGCGGAAAGCCGCTGGGAGAGGTTCGCCTGGAAGATGTCGCCCGCCGCGATGTACTCCTTGGCCCGCACCACCATCTGCTCGTAGGCCTCTTTGGGGATGAGAGGTTCGGCCTTTATGCCGCTGAGCGGTTTACTTTTGTTTTCAGACTGGTTTCTGGCTTTTTGAAAATGGCCTTGGACATGGCGTCCAGCTTGCCGACCGCCCGGTCATATGCATCGGCCCATTCGTGAGCCTCAGGCAGGACGTAGCCGAGCTTCCTGTCCGCCGCGCCGGGGTTGGCGATCAGCCACAGCTTTTCCTCTGTGTGGTCGTATGCGGCCAGGGTATCGATGAACATGAAATACGCCTCGGGGATGGCGAGGTCGTCCTTGGCCAGCCGGGGGAGTTTCTCGAAGTTGTGGACGAAGTCGTATGAGAGCATGCCGACGCATCCGCCGGTGAAGGGGGGCAGGCCGGGTAGCGCGTTCCACCTTGTAGTTCACCATCAGCTCGCGGAGCTTCTCAAGCGGGTTGCGGGCCAGGGTGGCGCGTTTCCCGTCCCGGATGATGTCCACATTGCTGCCCTTGGACCTGAAAACCATGTAAGGGTTGGACCCGAAGAAGGAGTACCGGCCTATCTTTGCGTCAGGCCTGGCCGATTCGAACAGGAAGGAATACTCGTTTTTTTCAAGCTGCTGGAAGGCAAGCGCCGGGTCGAAGCCCGGCGCGGGTATCTCGGCATAAACGGGGTATATCAACCCGTTTTCGATGCCTAAAAGGAAATCCTCTTTTGAGGGGAGTGCGGACATCAGACCTTGTTGATGTTTCGGCTTCCGGGTTTGACAGCTGGTATGCCCTTGGCGCACATGGGGCAGTCCGTAGGCTGATAAGTGTCTATCGCAAGGGTGACGAGGGCCTTGTACGGGACGCCGAAGTCGGCCGTGCCGCCGCTCCTGTCGATTATGGAGCCGACTGCGGCAACTATGCCGCCCGCCTCTGTGACGACCCGCATCGTCTCCCGTGTGGAGCCGCCGGTGGTAATAACGTCCTCCACCACAAGGGCCTTCTCTCCCTCGCTGATGGAAAAACCCCTGCGCAGGGTAAGTTTGCCGTCCACCCTCTCGGCGAACATCGCCCGGACGCCCATGGCCTTTGCGACCTCCTGGGCGACGATTATGCCGCCGAGCGCGGGCGCGATCACGAGGTCGAACTTCTCGCCGCGGAACTGCGCCCCTAGCTTGAAGCACATCTCGGTCGCGAGGTCAGGATGCTGGAGCACCAGCGCGCATTGCAGGTACTTGGGACTATGCAGGCCAGAAGACAGCAGGAAATGGCCCTCCAGGAGCGCCCCACGCTGTCTGAAAATATTCAGTATCTCTTCTTCCGAGTTCATCCTTTATCCTCCGTCTGCGGGGCGGCCAACTCCGTTATAGCCGCCAGCATATCTTTGATTTTTACAGGTTTTGAAAGTATCATTTCCACGTTTTTGTGTATCTTCGCGTCTTCCGGGTCTATATCCCAGCCAGATAGGAGTATGACCGGAATACCCGGGTTCCGTCCCTTTATTGCATCGGCAAGCTCCCATCCAGACATCCCCGGCAGGCTCAGGTCGGTAAGGACTATGTCCATGCCGACAGCGCCGACAGCCGCATCGAATATCTGTTATTCCGGCTTCGGCATCGGCGGCGCATTTCACGACATAGCCGTAGTTTTCTAGGATCTTTGACAAGGCGTGCCTGACGCTCTCCTCGTCTTCGACTATGAGTATATTTTTAGCCACCGAGTTCCTCAATTATTCTCGCCGCCGCTTCCGCCGGGTCGCCCGCTTTTAGTATTGGCCTGCCGATGACCAGGTAGTCCGCCCCCGCGTTCACAGCCTCAAGCGGGGTCGTAAACCTCTTCTGGTCGTCCGTGGCCGCCCATGCGGGCCGCACACCGGGAGTCACTATTATGAAATCCTTCCCAGCCGCCGCCCTGATGGCAGCGGCCTCTTTGGGGGAGGATACCACACCGCGCATCCCGCATTCCCTGGCCAGCATGGCAAGGGATACCACCTGTTCCTCGGGCGTCTTTCCGATGTTAAGGTCGACCCGTAGGTCGTCCGCAGTCAGGCTGGTCAAGACCGTCACGGCAAGCGATATAGGCTGGTTTATACCCAGTAAGGCAGCCTCTTCCTCAGCCGCCTTTGCCGCCTTTTCCATCATCGCGCGCCCACCGGAGGCATGCACGTCGAAAAAAGCCGCCCCCATCCTGACTGCCGCCTTCGTGGCCTTAGCCACGGTGTTCGGGATGTCGTGGAACTTCAAGTCCAGGAATACATTCCCACCCTCGTTCCGTACCATCTCTACGATCGACGGCCCTTCCGAGACGAAAAGCTCGAAACCTATCTTGAAAGCCCCGACACGGCCCCGTAGCACATGTACCGCCTCTTTTGCGGCCTTTGCGCTGTCCACGTCCAGAGCAATTATCAGCCTGTCCTTTGCTGAGTGGAGAGTGGTCAAAAGAGCCTCCTGCTGTCAAGCAGCATCGTAACCGGCCCGTCGTTTATCAGGCTGACATCCATCATCGCCCCGAACCTTCCCTCGCCAACCGTCAGACCCATATCCTTTGCCTTGAACACAAAATATTCGTAGAGTTCCAGAGCCTTCTCGCCCTTGGCCGCCTCGGTGAAAGACGGTCTCCTGCCCTTACGGGCGTCCCCCATGATGGTGAACTGTGAGACCGCCATCAGCTCTCCGCCAACGTCAGTGAGGCAGAGGTTGAACTTGCCTTCCGGGTCCGAAAATATCCGGAGTTCCACTATCTTCTTAAGGAGGTAGTCGGAGTCTTCCTCGGTATCTTCCTTAGAGACGCCCAGGAGGACTAGCAGGCCTGGGCCGGTCTCGGAGACCTTCTCACCGGAAACCTCCACCGCCGCTTTTTTGACCCGCTGGACAACTGCACGCATATTGAACCTTTCCACCTTTCTTGAAAGAAAGGGTGGAGCCAAAGAACTCAACTCAAAAAGATAATAGGCTAGTAAAACCTTTTATCCAATAGATACTTTGGTTTAATATTTCCGAGCGCCGCCAGCAGATTGTCCTTTATGCCCGGGTCCTCGTCCTCAAGGCCCGCCAGGAGCGACTTTATCTTGTACCTTTTGTGAGCGGAACCGCCGCAGACCGGGCAGCCGCAGCCAATGAGCGGGAAAGCCATTTCATCTGCAAAGGCCGCCGTCTCTTCCTCATATACATAACAGAGCGGCCTTATTACTATGTTCTTGCCGTCTTCAGCCAGGAGCTTTGGAGGCATTGAACGGATTTCGCCGTTGTAGAGCGCGCTCATCAGCAGCGTCTCGATAAGGTCGTCGGCATGGTGGCCGAGGGCTATCTTGTTGCAGCCGAACCTGCCTGCTAGCGTGTAGAGTACGCCCCGCCTTAGCCTTGCGCAAAAGGAACAGTACCCTTCCTCCTCCGGCCCCAGGGTCTCGGTAATCACCCTGTTTATGTTTGAACGCTCTATATGGTAGTCGAATCCGAGCGCCTTCAGGCGTTCTTCAATTATGTCCGAGTTGAAGCCAGGGAAGCCCGAATGCACCGTAACGGCCTTCAGACTGAAACTACCGGCGCCTTGCGCCTTAGTTTCTCCAGCACGTGAAGGAGCGCCCAAGAGTCCTTGCCGCCCGAAAGGGCCACCATGACGCGGTCGCCCGCCTCGATCAGGCTGTAGTCGCCGATGGCCCGTCCGGCCTTCCTCAGCAGGTTTCTTTCAAGGCCCATGAGACCCCGGTTTTTTAAAAAAAAGGTCTTTCAAAATAGCATTATTGGGATGCATATGTCAAGCAGGATGGCTTGCAGATGTTTGATACATTCGCAATGAATGGGGGTCAAAAAGCATCATGTTCACCAGTGAACTATTGTCTGGTAAATCGTTTACATTTGCAACTATTTGTTTTTTAATGGTTTTTAATTTGACTTATGAATAATAAGAAGTACACTTGATAAAGAAATACTAACCCTGTATGGAGGAGCCAATGAATTTAACAATAGCGACTATGTTGTCGGCTGATTTGTAGGCCATCGTGTCGATGTTGTTTTTTCTTTTAGAAACTGGAGGTTGAAATATTATGAAGTGGTTTTGGATGTTAGTAATGCCTTTGGTGATTGCAGTTGCGAGCCCGTCAATATCGAATGCCGCAATGTACAATTATCAGGGCACGGTGAAGAGCGCTTCGGTAAGGGTTTCCGGCTCGGGTTTGTCGTCCAATAACCTGAGGATGGTGGAAAAGAACCTGGCAAAGACTAACAATATGTCGTATGTCTTCGACAACGTATCCGGCGTCATGACCAAAGGGATGATTTCGTTTGGCGATACCGGGATGTGGATCGGGTTCGGCGGTACAGCATCGGCTGTTACTACCAACAGATACCAGGACAACGTGCAGATGGGTGGTGTAATCAGGCTGAACGGCGACGTAACGTTCAACGTGGCGACGGCAACCTATACCGGGACCGGAGACGTAGTCGAGTTCAGCGGCCCGATGACCCTCAGGGGCTCAATGATGAAGGGCAGTCTGGGCAGTGGAATGAGGGTACCAGCCATGATGGGTCCCGGCGGCGGTGGCATAGGCGGCGGAACGACGGGCGGATTCGGAACTTATTCTGGAATAGGCGGCGGAATGATGCCTGGCTGGGGAGGCGGATTCGGTAATCTCTCCGGAATTGTGGGAGGCCGTATGGGCGGCTGGAACAGCGGCGTTATGCAGGGCTATATGAATAGCGGTGCCGCAAAGACCTGGATCAATCCGGAAAGTGCAGCGATGATACCTGTGGTCAACGGGGTCCCGGACAGGAGCAACCCGGTACCGGTGACATTGCAGATTTCGCTGTCAGCCATGCATATGACTTCTAGCACACCTGCACCTTAAGCGTTAAACCTGTAATTTGTTATTATAAGAAAAAGCCGGGAAAGGTGAAAACCTTCCCGGCTTTTTGACTTTTATGTGGCCATTCTCAGCTTTGTTAAAGATGGAAGGAGCAGGGATTAATGGCCTGCTTTCTCTACCAGATCCAGCTCTTTTTTAAGTGTTTCTTCGTGGTGTTTGTTCTGTAATGCCACGTTCAGCGGGATTATGAGGTCTACCCCGCCAATGCAGTCGACCTCCATATCGGCCTTGGACAGGCTGCAATCCAAAAGATGCCCTCCGTGGTTGCCATCAGATGAGATGAAATGCAGGTGGTAACCTGGCATGTTCAGGTTGTCCATGCTTTCCGGAAGCCAGTAGCCCACCAGCGTCCCCTTGATTTTATCGAACCTGAAGACTGACTGGTGCTTCACCACCTCAGTAAGGGGCTGGTAGGGTTTCGTTTGCCTAGGGACACTGCGCACCGTTATAAAGTCAAATGTCCCGGACACCTTGATGGCGTATGGGTGGTTCGGGCTTGTCATAAGCCCGTTGAGCATGGCCAAGAGTTCGCCGAGGTTTGATACCAAACCGTCAAGTCTGGTCTTGCTGCGGGCGTGGAAAAAACTCACCTCCGCAAACGGCGTCTTCATGTTCGCCTGGACGTTCACAACCGTCCCGTCCGCTTTCGCCTGGTAGAACCTTCCGTCAAGCTCGACCATCTCTCCGTCCACGGCCTCGAAGGTGCCGATGCCGAAATCGCCGTGCTTCGATAGTTCCCCGAATGTCTCGTGGCCGTCGTAATCGCCCTTTAGCAATGCCTGTATTGTAGAGACCTGGGTCATTGTAGAGTGGACGTCGGTTCCGCACTGGGCATGGTCCGTATGCGAACAGGCGGTGAGGAGGAACAGGAAGAAAAGGGACAAAGGTGCTTTAAAACGGAATAACGGCATATTTTACCCATGTTATTGGACAAGAATGACGCTCTTAATAAAGCTATGCAAGATAGTTTAGCAGAATTATGTAAAGAATAAATTAAAATGGCGAAAGTTATCGACGATTTGACATTCTGGCCCGGCTATATATACTTTAATTTAAAAAAATCAAAGGAGGACAAATGGACAGAAGGGCATTTCTGAAGACCGCAACTTTGGGTGCAGTCGTAGCTGGTTTTGCAGGCAAAGCTTTGGCTGCTGACAAATTCTTCCCCACAAAGGTTGACCCAGCGCTGTTCCAGACAATAAACCGAGTGAAAGACCCTGCAAACAAGACCCCGCTGGAAACAACACATTCTCCATTTATAACCGCACCAGAAAAGATCAAGGCGGGCGAGCCCTTCACTGTAGAGGTGAGTGTTGGAGAAAAGCTGCACCCCATGGGTCCCACGCACTGGATAGAGTTTATTCAGTTAAGCATTGGAAACGAGCCAGCCGGGCGGGTGGATTTCCAGTCTGCGGGGTCCCTGAAACCAAAGGCCACTTTTACCGTAGTTGTCAGTAAGGAGGCCGCGCCCGAGGGCAAGGTTACGTTAGTCGCAAACCAGCGCTGCAATCTGCACGGATATTGGGAGGCGGACAAAAACATTATAGTCGAGTAAGTCTTCTGTTCCCATCCTTGACTCGTCCGCGCAGGCGGTTGTTGTCCCTGTATGCTTTGGCAAAATGTTCGGTATCAAGTCCGATCAAGTCGAGCCACCTTATGCGGACGTCTCTTGCTAGGACATGGTATATGCCTCCCTCAATGAAGCGCCTCGACGATGTCACGGCGCATTTCCTTATGAGTGCAAGCCCCCAGTACAAGCTGCCCCCCTTATCCTCTTGATTACGGCGGGAAGATTCTTTGCCTCGTTTAGCGTGGGTATGATTATGCTTAGTGTGGGCTGCTTCAAGGATTCAGTGTTCATTTCATCGAGTGCAGACATTAATCCCCTCCTGTTGCTTGGTATGGATATACGTATATTGTAGCATCCGGGATTGAGAATGAGGGAATGGCGTTTTACGTAAAAACCCCCAACCTGTGGAAGGATGAGGGTTTGTATCTCCCCGCCTGTGGCGGGGCCTAACGGATTAGCTTAACCGTGTTAATGTGTCTTCTGGGTTGCTAGTTTGCCAGCTTTGGGTTCCACAGCCGCGCCTACAATGTAGCCCGCCAGCCATCCGACGGTTGAACATATCGTTACCAGCATTATGCCCGATACTACTACACCCGCGAGCATAGAGGCTGCAACGACCATCCTTGAGAGAAGGGTGGTGCCCGCCGCCACGCCGAGCACAGAATTGACTATCCCCAGGCCCATCGTGCCGCCTATGAGCGAGCCGTAAAGAATACCGACTACCGCAAAGAGTACCAGACCGATGACCGCTCCTGCCAACCCTGCCTTTTTTGCTATGTTGTCCCTGGTCTTCATGGCGTCCCTCCCTTTCTGGAGTTTGGATGATTGCTGCTTTATTTCCCTCTTGTCTATTATATGTAGCAAGGAGCATGCCAGGTTTGTAATACTCGTCGTTTAATATATTTTCAAATTCAATATTGTTGAAATATTTGAGTTTTCATGCGCTCAGATTTTTATTGTATTTCGCTGCTGGTCCGCAGTCGGGTAGCATGGGCGGTTAGACGGGGTAATGGTTTGCATTATTGCAAAATAATGATGCCTCTTTTTTGCATAAATGAAAATAATTCGAACTGATTATCGTTAATTAGGAGGATGAAGCACCTGATACCTGATTCGCGCGTAAATTAGTCAAGTGATATACTTTATACATGGGTAGTGCTTCTTGATGGGGATTTATGTTAAGGAGGTAGGACATGAAAAGGTTGTTAATGGTTTTTTTAGGTATAGCGGTATTTACCGTCGGTACGTCACTCCAGGCATTTGCGGCGGAGCCGAATGAGCAGCAGGTGCTGGTCGACCAGGCACAGCTGGTACTCAAAGACTTCCAGCGTGCCCCGGAGATGGGATGGTTCCGCGATGCCCTGCCCAAGGCTAAGGGTGTACTTATTGTACCGAGCCTTGTCAAGGCCGGGTTGATCTTTGGCGGCTCCGGTGGGAGCGGCGTCTATTTCGCCATGGACAAGAAGACCGGTGAATGCAGGGGGCCAGCATTTTACGGCATGGGTTCCTTCACCTTCGGACTCCAGGCGGGAGCCGAGAAGGCACAGTTGGTAATCCTCGCGATGACCGACCAGGCAGTCAACGCGATGCTGTCGCCACAGTTCAACATCGGCGCTGATGCGTCCATCGCGGCAGGCCCTGTCGGTGTTGGAACCGGCGGTCAGGCGTCACCGTTGCCTGCGGCCGCGTTTATCCTGTTCTCAAGGACCCAGGGCGTATATGGCGGCCTGACGGTCGAAGGCGCGATCGTGGCATCGAAAGGTGAGTCGAACGCAGCCTATTACGGAATGCCGGTGAGCTCTACTGACATACTTGTCAAAGGCGTGCCGGAGACGGCGAGAGGCAAAAAAATCTGTGCGATGATTGAAAGGCCGAGTATGCATGATTAAATAGGTATCAGGCTGCCGGGGCAATTATGCTCCGGCAGCTTTTTTTGTGTCGCCGCATCGTAGATCAAAATTAGAGAAGAACAAACCGTGATATGAAAATCATCAAGCCTTTTTTCTTGTTCTTTCTGTTCGCTTCCGTCTTGAGTCTCGGCAATGGATGTGCGACCTTGCCGAACGTGTCCGAAAAGATTGCCGAGGTTCCAGATACCAAGGAACCTCCTCAGATCGCTTCGGCCAAAGGGTTGCTAACGCCTCAGAGAAGTAAGGCTATAATGGAAAGGCTGAAGAGTTCAGTCGACCCGACGGACGTTCTGGAACGCCACACTGCCGTGATGGAATCGGTCACAGAAAGCCCTTTGACAAAGGGGAACAAAGTCAGTCTGCTCGTTGATGGCCAGGCTACATATGCCGCAATGTTCAAAGCGATACAGAATGCGAAATACAATATCAACCTTGAGACCTATATCCTTGATGATGATGAAGTGGGCCGTAAATTTTCCGACCTGTTGTTACAAAAACAGGCTGAAGGTGTTCAGGTAAATCTCATTTTTGACAGCATCGGCAGTTTCAGTACCACCGATGCCTTTTTTCAGCGCCTGCGGGACGGGGGAGTTCAGGTGGTCGAATTCAATCCGATAAATCCGTTCAAGGTCCACGGGCACTGGCTCCTGGCGCATCCTGACCACCGCAAGATTTTGATCATAGACGGCAAAGTCGCTATTGCAGGGGGTATCAATATAAGTTCGGTATACTCGAGCAGTCTTTCCGGCAGGAGAAAAGCCCCAAAAACGCCATTGCCCGTGCGTGACACCGATGTTCAGATTGAAGGCCCTGCGGTGGCTGAATTTCAAAAACTATTTTTTGATACCTGGCAGAAGCAGGTGGGGCCGAAGCTCTCTGAACCTGATTATTTCCCTGTTCTGAAAGAAGAGGGTAATGCGCTGGTGCGGGTGGTCGGCAGCACGCCTGGACAGAACAACAGGCTCACTTTTATCGTCTACGTGTCAGCCATCACTTTTGCGGAGCATTCGATTCATCTGACGAATGCCTATGTTATCCCCGACGACCAGATATTGGATGCATTGACCGCGGCTGCCAGACGCGGCGTAGACGTAAAGATGATTGTTCCCTCAAACAGCGATATATTGCTGGCCTTACAGGCACAGCGGTATAATTATTCAGAGCTTTTGAAAGCGGGGGTGAAGGTATATGAATACCGTAACGCTGTGTTGCATGCGAAAACCGCGGTAATCGACGGCGTCTGGTCTACGGTCGGCTCTACCAATCTGGACTACTGGAGCTTTGAAAGCGATGATGAGGTAAATGCGGTTATCCTGAATCGCGAGTTCGCCGCTGAAATGGAGAAGATGTTTGCAAGGGACATTGCGGAGTCCGACCAGGTTAAATGGGAAGAGTGGAAAAAAAGACCCTTGCTACCAAGGACTATGGAGTGGTTTGGGCATCTATTTTCCCATTGGATGTAAAAAATCGTTGAATATGGGTTTATTACGGTAAAAGTGAACCATGTGAATCAAATACATAATATCAGAAACCTTCTGAAACGTGTACTGCTTGCGGCCGCGGCCGTGATCCTCTTTTCAGCCGGTTCAGCTTCGGCCGGTTCCGCCTTGTATGTCGAAAAGCCACGGCAAGGCAAAGACCTCCTGTCCGACACCTATTGCAGTAACAAGGCCAAACTGGAAAAAAACAGCTTCGGCCTGCCACTGTTTCTGGAGTCTCTTGAGCGAGACGACAGAGTGTATGTGGATGTATACGGCGTGTTCGATTATCCCTTCAGCAGCGTTGTAGACGTACTGAAGGTTCCGGCAAACTGGTGCGATATCGTATCCATCCCTCCTAATATCAAGGCGTGTACCTACCGTGAACTGCCGGGCGCGTGGCAACTGACCTTTTATATCGGCCGCAAATTTTATCAATCTCCAAAAGACGCGCGCCAAGTCATTTACAGTTACCGGAAAGTCGACCAGAAGCAGGGGTATCTTGATATAACCCTCAGTGCTGAAACAGGCCCTTTCGGCACAAAGGACCACATCATGAGGTTCGAGGCCTTGCCCATTGGTGTGGGAAGGACATTTGTCCACGTCAGCTATGCTTACAGCGACATGGTTGCACTTCGCCTTGCGCAAAAGGCCTATTTTGGGACACTAGGCCGGGACAAGGTGGGGTTCACCGTGACCGGAGCAGACAGATACGGTAAACCAGTCTATATAGGCGGGCCTCGCGGCGCGCTTGAGCGGAACGCCGTCAGGTACTATTTAGCGATCCAGTCATTTATGGACATGTTGTCCTATCCCAGAGAAAAACGTTTCAGCATGAGCGCCGTCAGGTGGTATGACCTTACGAGCCACTACAGTAAACAACTTTTCGAACTGGACAAGAAGGACTACATCACATTCAAGACAAAAGAGCATTTTAACCAGGTTACGCTCCAGAGGTCGATCGGAATGAGTCTTAAGTGAGTTGTCACGAAATACTTGAGTTGGGATGCGGAGTAGGGTGCAAAGAATAATTAATCCAAAAGCATAGGAGGCTATTATGACACGTCTTAAAGACGAGATGCCGCTTGATGATGAGGCGCCGCTTGAAGATGAGATACATCTTGAAGAAGACAAGACGCCGCTATTGGAGACCAGCCCATGTAAAATATGTGCATGTTCTGATTTTGAGTCAAGCAGTTCAGATGACAATGTGTGCAAATGCGGTCACAAAGCCAGCGACCACAAAGATCTGACGTGGCCGGGTGCCTGAAAAACAAGAATAGATGCAATTGTCATAATATTGACGGTCTGAAATGCGGCAGTCCATAATTTGACGCTCACGATTTGACTCTCAGGAATGCTCTGCTATACTAAAACGACAAGGATGATTACTAGGCGGGTATTTATATAATTTCACCCGGCGTAAACGTCTATTACGGTTTTCCGCAAAACGTTAACGGTCCTCACGTAACGGCGCATATCGGTCCCTTCCGCAACAGCGCCTAACGGTTCCTATCGCACCAAAGTCTTAAGATTTCCAGTACGACGAGATTATTATGATTCCTGACGCAACAAAGCTTTGCGTTCTGGTTTCCCTTCGTTCATGTTGATTTGAGCGAATTGTCAGGTTAGCAATGTCGCTAACCATTCTAATGTTATTGGAGGTTTTGTTATGACACAGATGAAAAATGTTATGAAGTATCTGATGTGCATCACCCTGATATTGGCCTTCGCGGGCTGTGCCGGCACGCGTACCAAGGAGAGCACCGGCGGATATGTCGACGACTCGGTCATTACTACAAAGGTCAAGGCCGACCTGGTAGCAGACCCTGTCACCAAGGCCCGCGCGATAAGCGTTGAAACCTTCAAGGGCGTCGTACAGCTGAGTGGATTTGTCAATACCGTCCAGGAAAAAGAGAAGGCTGGCGAAATCGCGCGCAATGTCAAGGGCGTGGTGGATGTTAAAAACAACATTAGCGTTAAGTAGCGAGAGGTGAAGCCATGAGAAGGATAGCCCTTGCATTAGGAATAGTATTGGGTTCCTGCGCCGTATCATACGCGGGTTCAGTCGATGTACATGTCGGTGTGCCTATGCCTCCGCCTCCGCCCGCCCCGGTCTTTATGCTGCCTCCGCCTCCGCCCGATATAGTTATTGAGCCCCGACGCGAGCGTGACTACTGGTTCTGGGACGACCACAGGAACATGTGGTTCTACTACGACACCAAGCACAAACCGCATTATTCAAAGCGTCACGTGTACAGGGACGATGGCAGGCATTTCTACCAGCAGGAGGGGAAATGGAGCCCGCGCCACGAGGACAGGGGCAAGCACAAGGGGTGGGGCAAGCAGAAAGGTAAACACTAAGAGAAACACGACTGCGGCCACGATTGAGATAGGCATCAACCTCTTGGCGAAAACACGTTGACCTGCTTAACCGTATGCCGACAGACAAGGCCGCTTATTGCGGCCTTGTCTGTTTCCGGCTCCATGGTGTGGGCCAATAAAAGAAAGGAAAATTGGCATGATATGGACTATCGCTGTTATTCTGATCATATTGTGGCTCCTGGGAATAGTAACTTCCTACACCATGGGCGGTTTCATCCACATCCTTCTGGTAATCGCCATCGTGGTTGTCCTGGTTAGAGTCATCAGAGGACAGAAACCAATATAGAGGAATTGGCTAACAAAAGGAGGTAACAAAATGAAGAAGTTATTTTGGGGAACATTGCTTTTGGCGCTGGCAATTGTAGTTCCTGTTCCAACGATGGCAAGGGCAGATGTAAGCATCAGTATTGGTCTGCCGCCTCCCATCATGTTTCCTGCTCCACCTAATGTGATAGTGATACCTGATACGTATGTTTACGTTGCCCCTGACATTGATCCGGACCTCTATTTCTGGAATGGTTTTTGGTGGCGTTTCTGGAATGGCCGCTGGTACCGCTCACATTATTATGACCGGGGCTGGGGATATTACAGCAATGTCCCAACTTTTTATTTTGATATAGACCCAGGTTGGATGGGGTACTACAGAGACCGTAACTGGTACGGGCACGCATGGAACTATCAACCGGTCCCTTACAATCAGCTTCAGCGGAACTGGAGGACCTGGCAAAACGATCGGCATTGGGAAAGGCAAGGAACCTGGGGTGTACAGGGCTATCAACCTCAGCCAAAACAAAAGATACAGGAACTAAGAAAACAGAGGGAGCAGCAGTATCAACAGAGGCCTGAAGTTCAGAAGCTAAAACAGCCTCAGGAGAAAGTCCAGCAGCCGCTCGAGCAGATGAAGAAAGGAAAATCGCAAACGGATACTGAGTCGCATGGTCAGATAAAGGATCAGAAATCGCAGGACAGCAATCAGATAAAGCAGCAGAAATCACAGGACCGCAAACAGATAAAGCAGCAGAAATCACAGGACCGCAAACAGATAAAGCAGAAACGCGGACCGCAATCAGATGAAGGAGCAAAAAACGCAGGAGCGTTCACAGCCGGGCGGTCAAAATAAGCAGCAGGGAGGCTCCGATAAAGGGGACTCGGGCGGTCATGATAAGCGGCAGGGGGCTCCGATAGAGGGGACTCGGGCGGTAGAGGGGACTCGGGTGATAAAGGACACGGGGGCGGGCGTTAAATAGAAAGTAAACAGCAACACAAATTGACATCGAAGGGAGGCTTTATCTTGAGAAAATTAGGGATGTTGATAGCGGGTGTGTCGTTTATCCTGTCGTTTGCATTGTGCACCAACGCTCTTGCGGAAAACAGGGCCGGTGCGATCACTATCAGTCCGTATATTGGCGGATGCCTGTTCGAGGGTGACCAGCACCTGAAGACTTCCATGGTCTATGGGGGAGCGCTTGGCTACGACATTACCGATAACTGGGGAATGGAACTCAGCTCCGCTTTCATCGACTCCGGCACCAGGCATGGTGACAGCGTGGACGTCGACACATACTTCTACCACCTGGACGGGTTATACCACTTCACCTACCTGGGTAAATTCCAGCCATTCCTTGCGGCCGGCGTTGGCGGCATGACTTTTAACTACAGGACTAATGGGCATGGTAAAGACCCGTCGGGCACGGCCTTCGCGCTCAACTACGGAGGCGGGTTTGAGTATTTCATCGTAGACAACTTTGCCCTGCGCGGTGATTTGAGGCACGTCATAACGACCGACGGCGGCCACAACGACCTGATGGGCACCGTAGGGTTTACGGTATTATTCGGCGGCAGACAGGCGCAGGCGTCAGAGCCTGCCGCTGTACCGCCGCCGCCGCCAGTGGAGAAGGCCGAAGCTCCTGCTCCGCCACCACCGCCTGCGCCCAAGAAGCAGGAAAATGTCTGCATAGACCTGAAGGTGGAGTTTGATTTCGACAAGGATGACATCAAGCCCGAGTACCACGACGACATACAGAGGGTGGCCGACTTCCTGAAGGCGAACCCGACGTTCCACGGCACGATAGAGGGCGGCACTGACGCGGTCGGTTCGGAAGATTACAACCTGGGCCTCTCATTGAGGCGCGCAGACAGCGTGAAGAAGTACCTCGTGGACAACTTCGGCATAGACTCCGCCAGACTCAAGACGGTTGGCTATGGCAAGGTCAAGCCGATTGCGACGAACCTGACTGCGGAGGGCAGGCAGATAAACCGCCGCGCTGTACGCGTATACTGTTCCTCCGGCGAGGACGCGCCTCCGCCTCCTTTGGCGCAGAAATGCATCGTGCTCAAAGTAGATTTTGCGGTTGGCAGCTCCAAAGTCGATCCGGAAAAGTACGCGGACGCCTTTAAAGAGATTGCCGACTACATGAAAGCCCACCCCGACTTTGTCGGGACGGTAGAAGGATACGCCGACGCATCTGGCACCGCTCAGCTAAACATGGACCTTACCATGAAGCGTGCGGAGAACGTCAAGAAGGTCCTTGTAGAAAAGTACGGTGTTCCGGCCAACAGGCTTAGGGCCGAGGGATACGGCAAGGAAAGGCCGATAAACTCCAACGAGACGGTTGAGGGTCAGGGCAGGGAACCGCTACGCCGTCCAGATGATCTGCGAGCCAGATTAAAAAGTAACATGGAAATCAGGGACGAAACAATGAGGGCCGGCGTTAGCCGGCCCTCTCTTACTACAGGCTCATGGTATCGCATTCTGCTCGATTCGATATTTTGTGCTACATCAACAACAATAAAAGGAGGACGTGCCGTGAAAACAATATATTCTGTAGCCCTTATGGTGGCCACGGCCGCTATGTTGACGTTCAGCGTGCCTGTGTCCGCATTCTCCCAGATGAAGGATATGTCCATGAATGAGCACAGGGAAGGACATGGACAGATGATGGAAATGGGTGATATGGACAAGATGGGCGATATGATGGGAATGTGCATCGAACACGCGGACAAGATGGGGCTTACCGATGACCAGCTCGCGAAAATGAAGCCTATACACCGCGATATGCAAAAAAAACAGGCCCAGTTCAGAGCTGACATTAAGATTGCAGGGATAGACCTCATGGAAATCATGGAAGTAAAAGATTTCGACCTGGAAAAGGCCAGCGCCGAAGTTAAAAAGATTGCGGATATAAAAACTGCCCATCATCTGGAAATGTTAAAAGACATGAAAGAGATGCGGACTATGTTGACGGACGAACAGTTTAAAAAAATGCAGAAGATGATGTCCATGAAGATGGGTGAAAAAAAACCGGCAAAAAGGATGATGAAGAAACAATAATAATCAATGAGGACGAAAATGAAAAGATTATCAGGTGAAAGAGAAACAATATGAAATCATCCGTAGTGATAGGCCTGCTCCTCATCATTATAGGGGTTGCGTCCTTTGCGTATCAGGGCATAACCTATACGTCCAGAGAGAACGTTGTCGATATAGGGCCCATCCACATGACCGCTGATAAGGAAAAGACGATTCCTCTGACTCCGATCGTTGGCGCTATTGCGATCGTGGGCGGCATCGTATTGGTGGTCATGGGAAGTAAAAAGGGCTGAGGGGGAAAGAGATCTTAATGACCACATGCACTGGTTGTAGATTTTGGCAATTTGACAGAATATAGAATTGTTTTTACACTTTATTGTAGGCAAAAAGTGTTGCTAAACCGTCTTAGGGTTATAACCATACCTGGACGTGTTGGGGAGGGCTATATGAAACGTATGCTGCTTTTATTGTTTGCCGCCTTGGTCGCATCGACAACGCTTTCGGGATGTTTTTGGGAGTGGGGGCATGATAGACGTGAGGGCGACAGAGATCGGTACCATGATAATGGTCAGATGCACGACCATGACTATGACCGTGACCATAACGGAGACAGGCATTAAAGGCATGGCGAAGACGCGTTGACATGCTTCTTCGTCTGTCTGCAAACAAGGTGTTACCGCTGCCTAGCTTGCTTATGGTTCATAATATAAATATATGCCAAAAAAGGAGGGAACAAAATGAAGAAATTGTTGTTGGGAACATTGCTTTTGGCGTTGGCAGTCGCAGCGCCTGTTCCATCGATGGCGAGGGTGGATATAAACATCGGTATACCTCTGCCGCCGCCTATCGTATTTCCTGCTCCACCTGATGTGATAGTGTTGCCTGATACTCCAGATGTCTACGTTGACCCAGATGTTGATGTTGACCTCTATTTCTGGGATGGCTGGTGGTGGCGTCTATGGGACGGACGATGGTATCGCTCACATTACTATGACCGGGGCTGGGGATATTATAACAATGTCCCAACTTTTTATTTTGATGTGGACCCGGGCTGGAGAGGATACTACAGAGACCATAACTGGCGTGGGCACCGTTGGAACTATGAACGGATCCCGAATCGCCATTTTCAACAGAACTGGAAGCGCTGGCGAGATAACCGGCATTGGGAAAGGCAAAAGACCTGGGGCGTCCAAGGCTATCAGCCTCAGCAACACCAGCAGAGACAGGATCTAAGACATCAGAGGGAAAAGCAATATCATCAGATGCCTGAGGTTCAGAAACATGAGCGATCACAAGAGAATGTTAGACAACCACACGAACGGTCAAGGGAGCAGGACCACCGGGATAGAGGAGACTCGGATAGAGGAGACTCGGGCGATCATAGACACAGGGACTAGTAAGTTACTATAGCGGAATTTGTTACCCGGATGGCACAGACCATCCGGGTTTTTTATATTGAATAATTAATGTGAAATTCAGCCAGCTTTTCTTGTAGCCTGACCGGTCTCGCCTATATAGTCTACGAACGCCTTGTCTTCTTTTTCTATATGGTCCATGAGCCAGTTCACCACAAGCGCCCTGACCTTCCCGGCCAGTTCTGGTGTCGGGCCGTCCGCATCCATCCGCAGCTTCAGTTCGGCGACCTCGGCCAGGAACCGCTGGTGTTTTTCCTTGTGGGCCTTGCGCCAGGGATAGTTGGTCTCTCTCTGCAGCCTCTCTTCGGCTTCGAAATGCCGCATTACATAATATGCAAGGAATGTGACGGCGTTCATAACCATATCCGGGCCCTCTTCTCTCTTTTTTGCGCTTATGAGCTCGTCGCAGAGGGCGAATATAGCCTTGTGCTGGTCGTCTATCTCGGTAACGCCTGTAACGAGACCGTCATTCCAACCTGTCATAAAGCACCGCCATGATAAACAAGGGATATAAGCAGCCAGCAGGTCGAACGCCGCCAAAAACTACTGACTGAACTGTATAATAAAAAGATAGAATATATGTGTGGTCTTGTCAATGCGGCTGGGATCCAGCCATGTCGTCATCAAGGGCGGGAGGGCGCAATTTGAGTTAAATCAAGTAACAAGGCTACCGTCATCACCGTATGTTTCTACTGTCCGCGCCTCTCCCTCTCGATCCTGGCCTTCTTCTCCGCAGTAAACTTGTTGAATGCGTCCATCTGGTCAGGGCGGAGTATCTCCCGCACCCTTGTCTCCGTCCGGGCGAGTATCTCGTCTATCTTCGGCTCTAGCGGGCGCCTGGCTTCGAGAATCTCATTGTGGGTGTCTTTCATTATCGCTTCGAGTTTTGTGCGCTGGTCGCGGTCGAGCTTGAGCCTGCAGGACATCCGTTCGACGATTGCCGCGCTCCGGGCACCGTGACCGCCGTAAAGCAGGGCGTCCACCTTGTGCCTGCAAACGCCGTGCGACAATATAGCCCCGGACAGCGCTCCAAGGATAAACACCAGCACGACACCGATTATTGCCTTCCATTTATTCATTATTACTCTCCGTTCATGTAGATCGCAGCAATCGGGTCTTCCATCTGGGCGGTTACCGCGGTCCCGAAATCGACTGTGTTGTCCGGTATATAGTAGTACCACGTCCCGAGGCTTATGGTTATGGCCGTGAATATAGGAACCAGCCGCCACACCCATTTGAATACAGGGACTTGCCTCTCCCTTTTGGAGCGCATACGCGCCAGCAGCCTTGTCTCGAACCCGAACTCAGTCCGGGATACGTCCGGCTCCACCGACCGCGCCTTTTCAAAAAGTACGTCAAGAGTATCCTTCATTTGTTCCCTCATCTTTCACACCCAAGAGCTTTTTAAGCGCCTGTCTGGCCCTGAATGACCTCACCTTCACATTTGCCTCACTCCACCCTGTAAGCCCTGCCGCTTCCTTTGAGGTAAGCCCCTCCAACTCGATAAGCGTCAGGATCAGCCGGTCTTCCGGCTTTAACTTCGCCAGCGCCTTGTCCAGCATGTCTTTTGCCTGGAGCGCGCTCAGGCTGTCCACGACAGACGGGCCGGAAAGTGCGAAGTCCACATCCTCTAGCGGGACATTTCCCTTCTCCCGCCGCCGGCTCCTCAAGAGGTCATAACACGTCCTAACCGCTATCCTCATAAGCCAGTGCCCGAACGGCGCGTCGCCCCTGTAGCTGTCTATGTTCTTGTAAACCTTTATAAATATCTCCTGGGCCACATCGTCCAGCTCGTAGCTGTCCAGTACAAACCGGGAGGCCGTCGTCAAAACCTTCCGTTTGTATCTTTGCACCAAGGCGGTAAACGCATTCTCGTCGCCTTCACGTACCAGCTCAACTAAACGCTCGTCCGCCACACCTTCGGAATAATCGCCCATATTATAATTGACAGCGTCCGCCCGGCCAAAGTGCCATTAATACCGGGAAGATACCGCAATCTCTTCCCTTTCATTAATTAAGACGTATACAGTTGTAAATTCGTTACATTTTTTTTTCTGTAACCATTGACCCCTGCGATACGTCTATCATTATAAGAGTAAAAAAGGGTCTTGTCTATTGTGATAACGACCCTTATATCCTATACTATAAGTATAGCCTTTATTTTCCGAAGGGAGGAGAAAGAAGGCAACCATGAAAAGGATATATCTGGCAGTAATTGCCGGTCTGCTCCTTATGGTGCCTCTAGCGGCAGGTACGGCATACGCAGCGGACATCTCAAAGAGCACACCTCCGATAGGCCAGATGCTCGTAAGAGAAGGTGATTATGCGGTGAAACTGGCACAATCCCTGAAGGTTGGGCCTGCGACAACCGAAGCGGACGCCGAAAACGCGCTTGTTAAAGTAGGCATAGCACCGGATAGCGGCTGGATCTCTGACTTCCCGGTAACTCCTGACATCATAGCACAACTCCAGACGTCAATAGACACATCCGCAAGTTCGGGCAGGCTTGCGATGAACAAGGCAGACGCGTACAGCGCTTTCCTGGCGCTTAACGCAGAGGCCGGGCTTTCCGTCACACCGGGTGCTCCGGGAGCCAAGATAACGGAATACAACAATGAAGACCAGCAGGTTTATTCCGAGGCCCCGGCATACGATGACCAGACAGCGTTGGACAACTACTACGCAGACCAAGGCCCGCCAGTAATCACGTACTATGAGCCTCCACCGGACTATCTTTATCTTTACGCATGGGACCCGTTCCCGTTCTGGTGCGACGGCTTCTTCTACCCCGGGTACTTCGTACTTAACGACTTCGCGTTCTTTGCTGACTTCGACGACTTCGGCCACTTCGACCGCGATCACCACCACTTCGGCCACAGGGACGAATTCGGGCACGACTGGCACAACCACGGTATGATAAGCAACCACGTGACCGACCGCTTCTCGAACAGGACCGTGTCCATAGACCCGGTATCGATGCACCCACGCTCCGAGACTTCGTACAGGCCTGCCGGCGCAAGGTCGTTTGCACCCATATCGAGGACCGCGGGCATGCATGACTTTGCAAGAGGCGGCTCGTTTAACAGGTCGAGCGCATCCAATATAGTGGGCAGGAGCTTCAACCGCAGTGCTAACACCTTCGTCCAGAGGGGCGGGGTGATGACCAGGCGCGACAGCAATTCGGTTGTCGGGTCCGGCAGGTCATGGGGCTTCTCCGGCGGCCAAGGCAGGTCGTTTAACGGCTCTTCCCGTTCATTCCAGGGAGTCAGGTCGATTGGCGGCAACTCAATAAGGTCATTCAACGGGGGTAACCGTTCATTCAACAGCGGCTCCGTGAGGTCGTTCGGCGGAGGCTTCAACCGAGGCTTTGGCGGAAGCTCTGTGAGGTCATTCGGAGGAGGTAGTTTCAACAGAGGCTTCAGTGGCGGAGGTGGCCACTCATTCGGCGGCGGCTTCAGCAGAGGTTTCGGTGGAGGAGGCGGCCGCTCGTTTGGTGGCGGCGGCCACGGCAGGGGCAGATAACCCTGCTTGACATCTTTTAAATAAGGCGGATGGTAGGGGCTGCGGCTTGGGCCGTAGCCCCTTTGTATTAAAAGGCGGGGAGAAATTGTATTTAGTATATGCTTAATCTTGACAAAGTAACATTTCCCTGTTTAACTAACCCATAACACTTCCAGCAATTCCGACAAAGCCAAACCTTCCGTGAGGGGGGGGCGGAAAGCCAAGGGTCTTCAACCAAGAAGATAGCCGGGCTGCCGAAGGAGACATTCTTTCGCAGCTCGGCATTTTTTATTTCCACTGTCCCCAAGTCTTATGAAATACCCGTTTAATCATTCCAGATGAAGCCAAATCTTTCTTGAGGAGGGGGCGGAAAGCCTAGGGTCTTCAATCAAGAATATTGCCAGGCTGTCGAAGAATTCACCCTCATTGACTCTTTTTTTCAGAAAGGAGGTCTGTCAGGAAATCCATATTTTGGCACGGTCTTACCTGGGCATTGGCTTTTATATGGCGCTTAGAGGTGAATTATGAAGAGAAAAATGCGATTTCTTAGTCCGGCTTTTTTGCTTGCCTTATTATTGGCAATGTCAACTACGGTGTATGCCGCCGGTTTTGACCTGAAAACCGGTTTCCAGTTGGGGCCACAGGGCCCGCTGTTTCCCTGCAATATAACCCAGATGGTACAGGGGTATGACCACGGCACAACAATCTGCGGCAATCCCGAAGTGCCTGACTGGTCGACTCTATTTGATTACTCCTCAAGGGACTCGGGAAGGGTGTCGGCTGCCGGAGACGCCTTCCTGAAGGCAAGAGGTATTACGCCGGTTGTCGCAGTCTTCATGGAGGACCAGACAAATTCTCATAACGATACGGTTTTTGCCGCTGGCAACAAGCTTGGACAGTTGCCTGACATTGACTGGCACTGGAAGTTCGGCAACGCGAACTCCAAACAGGATATAATGGACGCTTATGCGTATGGGATAACCGACCCTGTAAACGGCAATCTCATAATATACTGCGGCGTAGAGCGCCTCGGAAATAACGGCGATTCCCATTTCGATTTCGAGTTCAACGAGGGGCTTATAGAGCCCGTGATGAATGGCGCCGGCCTCACACCTCAGCAGGCGTATTGCGTCACGCCAGATTCCACGGCGAATCCATTTTCCGGCAAAAGAACCAGCGGCGACCTCCTGGTGTCATTCGACTTTACCCAGGGCGGCAGGATTACCGACATAACTGTCCAGAAATGGGACGATACGGCCAAGATATTCGTTGACCAGGGTATAGACCCGGCTACGGACACAAGGATCCTCGCGTTTGGTAATTTCAGCACCATACCCACACACCCAACACCGCTTGGGGACTACAACAGCTGGGTTGTCGACCAGAGCACCTGCGATGGCACCAAGAGCCTCTTGGACAGCCTGGCCCAGGGCGAATTCGCCGAGGTCGGTATAGACGTCGATGCCCTTGGTTTTAGCCATTGTTTCAAGACGATGCAGGTCCACTCGCATGAATCCGCATCGATAGGCTCAAACATGACGGACTTCGTAATGGGGCCATTTGACACCTGTAGCGCACTTACTATAATCAAGAGCGCGAAGCCTGTGGATAACACGCAGGACTTCAATTTCGACGTGAACGGCACAGTGTTCACGCTCCACGACCCGCCATCACAGGGGTTCTCAAACCAGACTACGTTCAGTAACCTTGTCGCCGGTACTTATACGGCAACGGAGCACCTGGCGGACCTCCCGAAAGACCCGCCCAGGGGCTGGGCCTTCGTCAACGTCACCTGCTTCACCACGTCGGGCAACAATGCTACAGTAAATGCCGACCAGGTGAACGCGACTGCCGATGTGATTTTCGCCTCAGCTGGTGACGTTACCTGTGTGTTCAAAAACCAGCAACTGGGCTCGATAACCGTCCGTAAGGACACACTTCCGTCCGGTGGTTGCACCTCCCAGGCTTTCGACTTCGAATTGACCAATCCGAACAACGACAAGACGCCGTTCAGTCTGTGCGGGGCGAACTCGAACCTGAAGGATTTTGACAACCTGCTCCCTGGCAATTACTGCGTCTCGGAGACATCCGTGCCGTCCGGCTGGCAGTTCGTCAACCTTGACGTTACGCCGTCAAGCCTCCCCGTCACCCTTTCGGATGAAGGGAAGACCGCATGCTTCACGCTGGTCCCAGGGGCCTCGCTCGAGTTTAACTATACCAACCAGAAGCCGCCGACACTGAAGATAAAGAAGGACTGCGGCACGAGCTGCAACACGGGCTCTACCGAGTTCATTATGACGGTGCACGACACCACGGCCAACACGAACGTGGCAACGCCTAGCCTGACTTGTGGTCAGACTTCTGATGCCATTACTCTGACGGCCGGCCACACGTACACCATAACGGAGACCGTGCCGGACTGCTGGTCGCTGGACACTGCGACGCTGGACGGTACTCCGCTAGACATAACCAGCCATGCCGTCACCATCACTCCGAAAGCTGGAGATGATAACGTCCTGACCATGACGAACTCCAAGAAGGGCACCATCAAGGTGGCTAAGGTTTCCACCCCGACCGGAGCGTCCTTCAATTTCACGGTCAAGGACCCGAATGGAAATATCATAGTCAACTCTCAGCCCGTGGTTGGCGGGGCCGTAGCGACGGATTTCGGCCTCGGCTGCCTGCCTGCAGGCAAATACACGGTAATCGAGACGTTGCCCGCGCTATGGACCCTAAGCAATATAGGGTTCACGGAAGACTGCACGACCGACAGCACGTCAGACGTACCGACGGCGACTGCGACGGTCAACCTGCAGCCGGGTGAAAACGTGGTGGTGACGTTCACCGACATTCAGCTGGCGACACTGAAGATAAAGAAAGACTGTGGCACTAGCTGCAACGCGGGCACTCCCGCGTTCATCATGACGGTGCACGACACCACGACCAACACGGACGTGGCCACGCCGAGCCTGACCTGCGGCCAGACATCGGACACCATTACCCTGACGGCCGGCCACACATACACGATAACGGAGACCCTGCCGTCCTGCTGGTCGTTGGACAGTGCGGCGCTGGACGGGACTCCGCTAGACATAACCAGCCATGCCGTCACCATCACTCCGAAAGCTGGAGATAATAATGTCCTGACCATGACGAACTCCAAGAAGGGCACCATCAAGGTGGCTAAGGTTTCCACCCCAACCGGTGAGTCATTCAATTTCACGGTTAAGGACCCGAATGGAAATATCATCGTTAACTCCCAGCCAGTGGTTGGCGGGGCCGCCGCGACGGATTTCGGCCTCGGCTGCCTGCCTGCAGGCAAATACACGGTGATTGAGACGGTGCCCGCGCACTGGACCCTGAATAATATAGGGTTCACGGAAGACTGCACGGCTGACAGCACGTCAAACATACCGACTGCGACTGCGACGGTCAATCTGCAGCCGGGTGAAAACGTGGTCGTGACGTTTACGGACAGCAAGCTGGCGTCGTTCCACGTGGTTAAGGCAACTCTCCCAAACCCGGATCCGACTAAGTCGAGTTTCGGGTTCAGCTCTCCGGGCCTAACCCCCGCCACGTTCTCTCTCCAAAACGGGGGGAAGCAGGATTTTACTGACCTGGCGCCCGGGACTTACTGCGTAACAGAGGATGTCCTATCAGGCTGTTGGAAGCTGACGGCGGTAAGCGGTTCCGATAACGATACGACAGCCCAGCAGACAGGCAATGCCTGCGTCACGCTCAATGCAGGCGACGATAAGACAGTAACCTTCACGAATACTCTGTCCGGCAGGGTTGTCGTCAAGAAGTCCTGCACATCCGGTTCAGGGACATTCACGTTCAACTTCAGCCCTTCGCTCAATGGTGTTTCATCGAAAGATATATCCTGCGGCGGATCGTTTGATAGTGGTTGCCTGTCCCCGGGTACGTACCACGTGACCGAGGTAGTGCCTATCGGCTGGGAACTCGACTCCGTGAGCGTTACTGCCGTCCATTCCGACGGTACATCGAGTACCGTCACTATTGCAAATGGTGCTGCATTTACGGTTAACCCCGGAGATAACGTGACAGTCACGTTTAACGACAGCGTGCCTGGACAAGGCTGCTCTCCCGGGTACTGGAAGAACCATACGAAAAATTGGCCGGCGCCATACAGCCCGAACGAACTATTTGTGACGGCGTTCTACGGCATTACCTTCCCGTCGGATGCCACGAAGGCGGATAAGTTGGAGATCATCCAGGCCAGCCTGCCTTGCTATACAGTGACCACAGGTGCGCCCAAACTGCTGACATTGACTATGTCGGGAGCACTCGGCCTGAAGGGAGGCGGTTTGCTCGCGCTCACCAGACAGGCCGCTTCGGCACTGCTCAACTCGCGCGAGGCTGAGTTGGGTAAGCTGGCCTATCCCTTCACGACTACCGCTAGTGTCGTGGATTTCTATTCCTGCGCGTACTGCGGGACGTGTTCTTCGCCGATTTCACTTGGGGAGGCCATCAACGTGCTTAACATCGACAACACGTTGTTCTGTCCTGGTTTCCAGTAGAAAACGGCAAGCAATGAGGCAAAAAAGAGGGCGGCAGAAATGCCGCCCTCCTTTTGCATACGATACAACATTAACTTGTCAGTGAGAAATTATGAAAAGTGGTATGGTCATGCTTGACTAATAATGGGCTATAACGTAGTATTACCGGGCATCAATAACCACTGGCAGGGAAACGATACCGCCATGAACGACATTGCCAAATTCATTAAAGGCTTCAAGAAGTTTCAGGCTGATTACTTTGCCGAGGAACAGGGCCTGTTTGCAGTCCTCAAGAAAGGACAGAACCCGAATACGCTTATAATCGGCTGCAGCGATTCGCGCATAGACCCGGCAGTCCTGTTCGGCTGCGACCCGGGCGAGCTTTTTGTCGTGCGCAACGTTGCCAACCTTGTACCGCCGCATGACGAGAGTGACGGGTATCACGGCGTGAGTGCGGCCCTGGAATACGCCGTGCTCACCCTGGAGGTCGAACACATCATAGTCCTGGGGCATGCGCAGTGCGGCGGGATAGGCGCCCTTATGGGAGGCCTGTGCGACGCAGGAGCCACCGGCTTTATCGCCAAGTGGATGCAAATAGTCGAACGGGCACGGGAGCAGGTGCTGCGTGAACTACCGGACAAGAACCCGGCTATGCAGGCCCGTGCATGCGAGCAGGCCGCAATACTTGTGTCGCTTGAAAACCTGCTGACTTTCCCGTGGATCCGCTCCAGGATGGAGTCCGGTTCACTGCAGCTACATGGGTGGTATTTTGATATAGAGACAGGACGACTGTTACGCTATTCAAGCTCGTCGTCAAGCTTTGAGGTGCTGCCATAGGCGGCAGCGCTTACAGGTGGGGCTGGCTCGGTGTTATCTCGTGTGAATCTTTCGTGACTGGCCCTATCAGGAACAGCAAGCTGACCCTCCTGCACGCTCTCGTTTAAGCGCACGCATACCTCGGTTATCTGGCCGTCCATCGGCGCGAGTATCGCGTTCTCCATCTTCATCGCCTCAAGGTTCGCGATCTCCTCGCCCTTGTGGACGATATCGCCTTCCTTCACCGGGCCGCGTTCAGGATTGCCTATCCGCCAGATGTTGCCGCTTATCCCGGCGCCCACCTCGTTCGGCTTCCTGGCCATCCGGATCTCTGCCTTCTTCACCCTCGGGGTCTCGACGGCGTATACGCGGGTCTTGTTGTTCACCCGCATGACGACGTGTATTATCCCCTCGTGCTCCGAGCCGATGGACACAAGTTCGATGGAGTATGGTTTGCCCCACAGCTCGAAATCCACCTTGTCGCCGGGGTTTTTGAGTCCCTGCTCGCCAGACGTCGGTAGGGAGCACCATCGGGGCCTCGCCGTACTTCTCCCTGAACTCGAACATCCCGAGTGCCTCTTTGGGGTGCATCAGGTATATTATGAACTCTTCCTCCGACGGCTGCCTGCCAAGCTTCTCCGCAAGGGCGGCGCGGGCCTTGTCCAGGTCCTCGTCCTCAAGGCTCTCAAGCGGCGAGGTCTCCTTGCGGTCTTTTATCATCTTCAGGCAGTCGTCCCCGAAGGCGCTCCTGTATACCCAGTGCGGCGGCCAGCCCATCGGCAGCCTGCCGTAGTTGCCCATCAGCAGAGACTTGAAGTCTCCTGGCGCGTTCCTGAAGAGTTCGAGGAGCTCATCCTCCTCGGCCTTTTCCATCTCCGAGAAGTCGCAGTTCTTTTCCTCGACGAACTTTGTGAGCAGCTCTGTGATGTGCCGCACCCCGGCATCGCCCTTTTCCTTTGCGTACCTGTTCACTATGCCGCTGCATGTGACCCAGGTTATCTGCGAGCCGGGAGTGACGTCGAAATAGTGTATCATCCTGTTGTAGAGCGACATGACCTTCAGGATGGCAGGCATCTGGTGCAGGAACTCGCCCTTGTGGGCCTGCTCGAAAGAGCTCGGGAACGCGCCGCCCGGCATCCTGTGGAGCGTTACGGTGTGGTCGTATCCCTTGAAAGGCGACTCGGCCCATTCGTACTGGCCTATCCACTCGCGCACCTTCTGGACGGCGGCCTCGGCCTCAGCCCTGTCGAGGTGTACCGGGATGCCAGATTCCTCGAAATAGGACTGCACGCTTAGCACCGGCGGGTGGCCGTAGAAACGCACGAGCGAGTCTTCCTCCACGTCGAATATCTTTGCGCCCGCCTTTGCGGCCGCGAGGAAAGCCGGCATTACCAGTCCGTCCGTTATGTGCCTGTGGTACTGTATCACAAGCCCCGGGTATTTCTGCTTTATCGCGTCGATTACCGTGCCGATGCGGTTGACGCTGCCTACGCCCGCCATGTCCTTTATGCAGAGCACTATCTCGTCGGTGCCGCCGCACAGGTCGACGATGTCCTTCACGACACCGAGGTAATATTCAGTGGTGGTCCAGTCCGCCTGCGTGTATGAGATGGAAGGCTCGAACAGCCTGCCCCTCTTCATGACGGTCTCGGCCACGGCGCGCATGTTGCGGACGTCGTTTAAGAACGAGAAGCAACGCCATACGTCGATGTCGACGCGCTCGACGGCGTATTCTATGACATTTTTTGGGTATGGCCTGTAACCCCAGAGGTTCGTCTCCCTGTATCAGCGTCTGGGTCAGGACGTTCGGCATAAGCCTGCGCAGAAGCTCTATCTCCTCGAACGGGCTTTCGCGCCTGTTCATTATGCCGACGTGCCACCTCGCGCCGCCGTGGCATTCCGCGCTGAAAAGCCCCATCTTTTCATAGTGAGGGGCAAGTGTGGCAAGGTCGTAGATGCGGTGGCGGTTCTTGAAGTCGGACTGGCCCGCGTCGCGCATACCGACGGATGTGAACATCACACCCTCCGATGCCATGACCTTCTTTACTATCTCGCGGGGCGTCATTCCCGGTTTTATAATAACAAGTTCAGCCATCCGTACCGTTCTCCCTTACATCCAGCTTTGCGGGCCGAGCGCGGATATCTCGGCGACATATTTCGCAATCTTTAAGACCTCGTCCTCGGCGCCCTTCTCCTGGAACATCGAGACGAGTTCGTCCATCTGTTCCTCGATGAAGCGTGTGGAGAACTCGCCCTTCTTGAATAACGGGTGTCTTATTATGCTCAGAAGGAGCGGAGCAAGCGACTTGACCCCTTCGACCCTGCAGGTCGCGGGAGAGTGCCCGGTCCATTACCCTGATGGCGTCGGCCCGGTCCGGCCCGGCCGTCATCAGGAGCATGAACAGCGAGTCGTAATAGGGCGGTATATCAACGCCCTCGTACACCCCGGAGTTTATCCTGACGCCCGGACCCTGCGGCACCTGAAGGCGCGTGACCGTACCGAAGGACGGGCTGAAGCTCTTCGGGTCCTCCGCGTTCAGCCGCACCTCAAGCGCCCAGCGGTTCGGTTTTATGTCCGCCTGCTTAAACGGCAGCTTCTTTGCCGACTGCGGTGTCCATCATTATGCCGACGATGTCGAGGCCGGTTATAAGCTCGGTTATGCCGTGCTCCACCTGAAGGCGGGTGTTCACCTCCAGGAAGTAGAACTTCTTTGAGGCCGAATCGAATATGAACTCTACAGTGCCAGCCGTGGTGTATCCTATCTCGCGCATGAGGTTCACGGCCGTTGAGCAGATATCCGACCTGAGTTTCTCAGTAAGCGAGGGTGAGGGGGCCTCTTCGATTATTTTCTGGTTCCGCCTCTGGATGGTGCACTCCCTCTCGTATAGGTGCACCACGTTCCCGTGCTCGTCCGCGACTATCTGCACCTCTATGTGCCTGCCGCGTTCGATGTATTTTTCGACCAGTATGGTGTCGTCCCCGAAGGACTTCTTGGCCTCCGAGCGGGCCTGCTCAAACGCCCGGTCGAGTTCGGCGTCTTCCGATACCTTGACCATGCCCTTGCCGCCGCCGCCTGCCGCGGCCTTTATCATAATGGGGTAGGCGACATCGTCGTCCTTCATCCATTTTTTAATCTGCTTGATGTTCGTTACGTTCGAAATGCCCGGGATAACCGGGACCTTTGCCTTGATGGCAAGCTCCTTGGCCCGGATCTTGTCGCCCATCTCGTCTATTACGGCGGGTGGCGGGCCTATCCAGATGAGCCCGGCATCCATCACCATACGCGCAAAGGATGCGTTCTCGGCAAGGAACCCCCAGCCAGGGTGCACGGCGTTCGAGCCGCTCCTGATGGCGGCGTCTATGATGTTCTGCATGTTGAGGTACGACTCCGCCGGCGGTGCCTCGCCTATGTGCTCTGCGAAGTCGGCCATGAAGACGTGG
>CAWJRJ010000002.1:0-65536 GCA_963845245.1 Nitrospirota bacterium | reverse complement strand
GGTGTTGCTGCTGCTCAAGAGATATTAATGAACATGTAAGGGAGAAAAAATGGCTAAGGTACTAATCAGCGATAACCTCTCCAACGAGGGTGTTGAAATACTTAAGAAGGCGGGCCTTGAAGTAGTAGTCAAGACGGGCATGACGCCGGACGAGCTTAAGAAAGAGATAAAGGACTACGACGGGCTTGTGATCAGGAGCGCGACGAAGGTGACGGCGGACGTCGTTGCAGCCGCGAAGAAGCTGAAGGTCATTGGCCGTGCAGGTTCCGGGCTTGACAACGTGGACAAGGCCGCCGCCAGCAAGCGCGGCATAGTCGTGATGAACACCCCAGGCGGCAACACCGTCACCACGGCGGAGCACACCTTCGCTATGATGATGTCGCTTGCAAGGAGCATCCCGCAGGCCACCGCCTCGATGAAGGCAGGCAAGTGGGAGAAGAAGAAGTTCGAGGGCGTCGAGCTCTACAAGAAGACGCTGGG
The DNA here is from genome assembly GCA_963845245.1 of Nitrospirota bacterium. Lineage (GTDB taxonomy): Bacteria > Nitrospirota > JACRHJ01 > JACRHJ01 > JACRHJ01 > CAWJRJ01. The sequence continues at coordinate 65,056 of CAWJRJ010000002.1, read as the reverse complement.
CGTCATCGGCATGGGCGCGATAGGCGCGCAGGTCGCGAAGCGTGCGATAGGCTTCGGCATGACGGTGCTCGGGTATGACCCGTTCCTCTCCAAGGAGAAGGCGGACGCCCTGGGCGTTGTGATGAGTTCGCTCGACAACATCTACAAGAAATCCGACTTCATAACGATACACTCACCGCTCACGGACGAAACGCGCGGCCTCATCAATACGAAGACGATTAAGAAGATGAAGGACGGCGTCAGGATAATAAACTGTGCGCGCGGCGGCATAGTGGATGAGAAGGCGCTTCATGCAGCGCTCAAGTCCGGCAAGGTTGCGGGCGCCGCGCTTGACGTCCTGGAGAAGGAGCCGCCGGAGAACAACCCGCTGCTTGAGCTGGACAACTTCATCTGCACCCCGCACCTGGGCGCATCCACCAGAGAGGCTCAGTTAAACGTGGCCGTCGCGGTGGCGGAGCAGATTGCCGACTACCTGAATACCGGTGTGGCAAGGAACGCCGTGAACGTGCCTTTCGTAGCAGCCGACGTACTGCCGAAGGTGCAGCCTTACATCGGTCTTGCCGAGAAGCTCGGATCGTTCCTCGCGCAGATATATGAAGGCGGCCTGGACAAGGTCTCGATAGAGTATTTCGGAGAGGTAGCTGAGCTTGATGCGGCAGCGCCCATCACTACGGCTGTGCTCAAGGGCCTGCTCGATCCTATCATGGAAGAGGCGGTAAACTACGTCAACGCGCCCTTCATCGCGAAGGACCGCGGCATAGAGGTAAAAGAGGTAAAGAGCAGCGACCCGACCGACTACCCGAGCCTGATAAAGGTGACGGCGTCCTCAGGCAAGAAAAGCTTCATGGTCGCAGGCGCGCTTTACAACAAGAAGGACCCGAGGATAGTGCTGGTGGACGATTTCCTGCTTGAGGTGGTTCCGGAAGGCGACATGCTCGTGACCAACAACAACGACAAGCCGGGCGTGATCGGCAACCTCGGGACGATGCTGGGGCAGAACAACATAAACATAGCCAGGATGCAGTTCGGCCGCGACAAAAAGGGCGGCAGGGCCATTTCGGTTATATCGATAGATGGCGTGCCGGGCAAGCCCGTGATGGACAAGCTGAACAAGCTCCCTAACGTGCTTTCGGTAAAATACGTAAAAATATAACCCCGCACTGAGCGGGCAAACCTTCTCCGGACTCCACAGCCCTGCGGGCGTGGAGTCTTGGGCTGTTTAGGGGATTTAAAGATGGCGAACATAATAGTCGTAGGCACACAGTGGGGCGACGAGGGCAAGGGGAAGATCGTAGACCTTTTGACCTCCGAAGCGGACGTTGTAGCAAGGTACCAGGGCGGCAACAACGCCGGGCACACAGTGGTAATCGGGGGACAGCAACACATACTGCACCTCATACCCTCCGGGATACTGCACCCGGGCAAGAAATGCATAATAGGCAACGGCGTCGTTATAGACCCGGCCGCCATGCTGGAAGAGATGGACGGCGTGATCGCCAAGGGCCTTGTGCTTGAGGGAAACCTTATGATAAGCAAGCGCGCCCACGTTATAATGCCTTACCACAAGGTGCTTGACGGCGCAAGCGAGGTCAAGAAGGGCGGAAACAAGATCGGTACCACCGGGCGCGGGATCGGGCCATGCTACGTGGACAAGATGGCGCGAAACGGGGTCAGGATATCCGACCTTGTAGACGAGGAGAGGCTCAGGGAGAAGGTCATCCACAATGTGGCCGAGGTCAATGAACTGCTGAAGTCCATCTATGATATGGAACCGCTCGACGCGGAGAAGATAATAGACGAGTATAACGCGTACGGCAGGAGGCTCAAGCCGTTCATCGCGGACACGTCGCTGATGCTGCAGAAGGCGAACAAGGACAAGAAGAACATACTCTTCGAGGGCGCGCAGGGTACGATGCTGGACATCGACCACGGCACCTACCCGTTCGTTACCTCTTCAAGCTCCACCGCAGGCGGCGCATGTACCGGCACGGGCTTTGGGCCGACGAACATCGACGGCGTGCTTGGAGTGGTCAAGGCCTATACCACCAGGGTGGGCGCGGGCCCGTTCCCGACCGAGCTGACGGACGAGGTGGGCGACCTCCTGCAGTCGAGGGGCAGGGAGTTCGGCGCGACCACAGGCAGGCGCAGGCGCTGCGGATGGTTCGACGCGGTCGTGGTCAGGTATGCGGCGATGATAAACGGGCTCACAGGGCTTTGCCTCACGAAGCTGGATGTTCTGGATGAGTGTGACAAGATATTAATATGCAACGCTTATCGCTACAAGAATGATATACTCAGGGATATGCCGTGCGAGCCTGAGGTGTTCGCAAAATGCGAGCCCATATACGAAGATGTCCCGGGTTGGATGGCGAAGACGCTGGGCGTGACGGAGTTTGCCAAGCTTCCCCAGGCGGCACAGGACTACGTGAACAGGCTCCGTGATGACGTCGGCGTCGAGTTTGCGATCATCTCGACCGGGCCGGACAGGGACGAGACGATAATAAACTACGACCCGTTCTCATGGAAGAGGGAGATACTTTAAGCTCTTGACTTTCCTCCCTGCATTTGTTATCTTTTGCGTTCGCAAAACTGCGAGCCGCTAGCTCATTCGGTAGAGCATCGCCCTTTTAAGGCGGGTGTGCTGGGTTCGAATCCCAGGCGGCTCACCATTAATACTAAAATGGCTACGGAGATTTCCGTAGCCATTTTTTTGTTCACCGCACCCCCTGATATGAACCCGTTGGCCAAGAACTTCCTTCGCGCTAAAAAGCCTGTTGCGTTACATTAGAAACTGATATACTATTAAATCTTACTATAACCTAGGCTTGACCCTCGAACAATTCATACCACTTTCGCCGCCGGGAGATGACTGGCATAAGCAGGGCTATAAGCGGCCCGTCACTAACGGCGAGCTTCAAATACGACGGGTTTGGGAGAAGGACTGAGAAAACCATAAACGGCACCACGATTGATTACGTCTACGACGGTTGGGATATAATACAGGAAGTCCAGGGCAGCGCAAAAACCAATTACGTACGGACGCTGAACCTTGATGAGCCTCTGACAAGGATTGAATCCGACGGGACGGTGAGGCACTATGTAAGGGATGCGCTGGGCTCAACTATTGCGCTTACGGACGACACGGGAGTTACGACGACGACGTACACGTATGACGCTTTCGGGAATACGACCGCAAGCGGAGAGGCTTCCGATAATCCTTTCCAGTATACCGGCAGAGAGAATGACGGAACGGGGTTGTATTATTACAGAGCGAGATATTACAGCCCGGAAATGCATAGATTTATTAACGAGGACCCGATAAGGCTCAGGGGCGGGATAAATTATTATAGGTATGTGCATAATAACCCGATAAATAAAAGCGACCCTTACGGGTTGTGTCCTTCGTTATCGCAAATGGTAGCACAATCTATCGGTACTGCGATAGGCGCTGTTATTGGATACGGGCTTAGTGGTGGTGATCCACTTGGTGGCGCAGCGGGTGGTGCAATTGGCGCCATTATTGGAGCAGGTTTAAGCGGTAATTTGACTACATCGAACGCTTTTGATATTGCAGTGACTGGTGCATTATCAGGAGCAATCGGAGGCGGTTTTGGAGAAATGGTGGAAGGGGCCGTAGAAGTAGGGGCAATGAGTGGAATGCAAGGTGCTATAGCTACTGGTGGCCTTACCGGCATATTGGATCCAATGCTAGATGTCATGATGAACAACTAATGAATATTTATTCTTACAATAGAGCGTTTAATAAATACATTGCATATCTATTGATTTGCATGGTTATACCGGCCACCTTTATATTTTATAGACCATCCAAAGACTGGTTTCCAATTTTAATTATGAGTTCATTCGGTTCTATATTTGCAGCTTTGCTAATTTATTTTATTGCCTATTTGAGGTTTGCACGAATAACACTATATGAAGATTTTATTCTAATAAGGATGTTTATAATTTCCAAGAAAATATATTATAAAGATATCTTCGATTTACAAATAAGAAGCGCGCACTTTGGTTATCCGGCATTTATGAAAATAAAAATTAACAGCGGCAATTTTTTTGTACTGTATTATTCTGAATTGGACAACCATGATGATTTGATTATCCGGTTGCACAAGAAGCTAATACCAGACAACGTCAATAAGTTCAACTATCCACCCTTAACAATGGGAAACATTTATAGGCTTCCCTCAATTTTTTTTGGTTTAAGCTTGTATCTTCTGGTTTATTTTTCTAATTATGTGGGCGACAAAATGATTTTAGCTATTGCTGTATTCACTTATGTAAATTGTAACCTGTGGTATCGTCTATATACGAGAAACAAGATTGCAAAGGAAATAATAACTATCTCATCCGACACAATTGAATCTTTAAGAAAAGGAAAACATGTGGTAATCAAATGGTCGGAGAAACCGGAAATAATTCAAAAAACCAAACCCAGTGGCGAAGTGACGAGTGTCAAAATAAGAACAGACGAGAAAGTAATAACATTTAATAATGATATACGATTCTTTGACACATTAGTTGAGATAGTCACAAGAAACGCTTGATGTTTGTAATAATCATTTGCTTCCGGACAGTCAGCTTCTTTATAATTCCAGTACGACCTCATGGGCCGTTTGAAGCAGATAACCTTCTCGGACGAATCGACCCAGTACATATATGACCTGGCAGGGCGTGTCATACATATGGACGATACGAGCGGCTCGGACTCTTCCTTTATAGGTTTTGCATACAATGATACAGGCTTCGGCCGGTCCGACGGGAATAAAATCTCGCAGGAGCTTACTCCGCTCGGTCAGGTTGACTATACATATTACGACGACGGCAGGCGCAAGAGCATGACCGTCGCCGGTGAGCCCACGGTGAATTATGGATACGACGATGCCGGGAGAATGACGGGCATAAGCAGGAATATAAACGGTACAGTGAGGACGTACAACCTTGGATACGACAACGCGGGCAGGCGGAGTTCCCTGCAACTGCCGTTGTCAACAGCAAACCAGTATGTTACCACCAATTACGGGTTCGATACGGCAAACCATACCGACCGTCTCATGAGCATGCTGATCGAAGGGCCTTCGGCGCAGATCGAGAGCCTGGCCTATGGCTATGACCCGAACTACAACAGGACGAGCTTCACAAGGACGGGATGGCAATCCAGAAAACTGTGCCCCCTTTTGTGCCCCCTCCCCCCAGAAACAGTGGATTTCCCGGAAACAATGGACGTAATGGACAACGTTGAAACGGCTTATTTTACGACTATTTAAGGGAGACCAGCCACCATCAACGGTTTACGTAAATTGCCCTGTTTGCCCTTTTAAGGCGGGTGTGCTGGGTTCGAATCCCAGGCGGCTCACCATTTAAAATCAAAAGGGTTACGGAGTTTTCCGTAGCCCTTTTTTGTCCACTGCACCCTCCACCGACTATGAATCCGCTGGCCAAGAACTTCCATCGCACTAAAAAGCCTATTGCGCTACATTAGAAACTGATATACTATTAAGTCCTGACTATAACCTAGGCTCGACCCTCGAACAATTCATTCCACCCTTCAGGGCCTGAATGCATGAGGAAATAAAAGCCTGTCCTATCTGCGGCGAACCCAACCGGCCGGCATTCCCGCATTGCACAAGATGCAGGGCAGGAAAGTATTGCGAGAAATGCAAGCGTAAACACTCCCTGCTGGCTGAATTTTGTGACGAATGCATAACAGCAAACGGACTTCCGCTTGATGAAGTCCGGTCGGAGGTTGCGGAGGTTGTCCCTGAAGACGACCTTGTCCAGCCCATCCGGAACAATACCTGCGGTTACACGGAAACGTAAGTCTATCTTTGTCGCGATTGTCGCGGTTTGTGCATTATTTATCATCGGAGCTTTGTTTGCGGTAAACACAACAGGAAAAGTATCCTCAACCGTTGGTATAAATCAAAGCTTGGACAGTAACAGCCAAAGGCTTACACTCGACGACGGAAATACCGAACGTGCATCCAGGCTCACAAACCGTCTCGCGCAAAGTAATTGAGACAAAGCGGCAAGTTGAAAATCCTGGACAAGGTCCAAAATTACCGTACGAGGACGTTGGGGCATGTCCCTTTGAAGGGTGTACTTACCGCTGCTGGACGGTTAATAAGGATACCATTATAAGAGCAGGCAAAGATGCAAAATCGCCTGCTTCTTTTACAGTAAAAAAGGGAGAGCAGGTTGTAGGCGTCACGGGTACTGTTATAACAACAAAGGCCGGGCGCGCACGGGTATTAAAGGATATGTACCTTGCAGGAGTAAAGGCAAAGACCGGGCAGATAGTTTATCTATTAACTTATCTGGGCGAGGGGTCATATAAAGCCTGGTACGGTGGAAAGATAATTGACGGTGTGGATATGAAAGAATTTAAATTGATTGAAAGGCCTAAATACACGTGGTGGGTGCAGATAGAGGAAAAAGACGGAAGGTCGGGATGGAGCAGCCAGCCGGAAAACTTTGACCATAAGGACAGTCTGGAATGAAAGTGAAGAATGCAGGCAGGAAACTTTACCATATGTCGGGGCTGGTCCTTATCCTGATCTATTCCATTATGGGCAGGGAACACGGGCTCATCATGCTCGGGACTATTTTGGTGACCGTTACCGCGATCGACATCGCGAGGCTTATGATCAGGCCCGTCAATTCATTTGTATACAGCCACATGTCATCATTTATCAGAGAGTCGGAAAGAACCACCCTGACCGGGTCGCCGTGGTATATTCTAGGTACGCTGTGTGCTGCCGCATTTTTTGATTTGCCGGTAGCGATTGTTGCAGTGGCATTCCTTGCATTTGGAGACGTTTCTGCTACTACAGTCGGCGAGATATGGGGCAAGACCAAACTGTGGGACGGGAAAAAAAGCCTTGAAGGGACCGTAGCGTTTTTTGTGGCGGGGATTGTAGCAGGTGTCGTGATTAGCCGGTTTTATCCGATGGATATGGCAGTGATAATCGCAGGAGCTGTCTCGGCAGCCATAGTAGAGATACTTCCGCTTAAGGTCAATGACAACCTGACGATACCGCTCTTATCCGGGGCGGTCATGCAGTTGGTTGCGCGTCTTTTTTAAAGGACGCCTTCCTCGATATTAAGTCCGAAATCACAGGCTACCTCTTCGACTATGTCCCTGCCGATGACACCCCTTTTGGTAAGAAAGCCTTCAAGCATCGCGTTGTCGCAGATGGTGTTTATGAGGCGCGGGATACCCCTGGAGAACAGGTGTATCGAATCAAGCGCATCCCTAGCAAAGACCTCCTTGTCGCTTCCGGCTATGTGCAAGCGGTGTTTTACATATTCTTCTGTGGTTGCCGGCATGAAGGACTTCAGGCGGAATTTTACGGCGACCCTCTGTTTTAAAGGCTCGTCGAGTGAAAGCACGTCGTCGAGTTCTGGAAGCCCGAAGAATACGAACGAAACAAGCTTGCCGCCGGGCACCTCAAGGTTCAGAAGGCCCCGGAACTCCTCCATTATTTCGCGAGAGTTCAGCATCTGGGCCTCGTCGATGAGGACGACAGCCTTCTTGCCGGCCTCGTGTATTTCTATGAGGCGGTGGTATACCTTGCTCAGGAGGTTTACCTTGTCCTCCGGTATCTCGTCGACGCCTAGCTGCATGGCTATTTTTTTGAGAAGCCATTCCGCAGTGATCGAGGAATGTATTATTACCAGCAGTGCTGACTCGTACTCGTCCTCGTTCAATTCGTCGAGCATGCGTCTTGCCAGCGTAGTCTTTCCGGTACCTGTGCCTCCAAGCAGCACTGCGAGCCCCTTCATAGTGCTGACGGCGTATTTGAGCCTTAAGAGTGCTTCTCCGTGCTGGGAGCTGTTATAGTAGAAGCGGTTGTTTATAGAGTTCGTAAAGGGTTGCTCTTTCAGGCCGTAATACTCAAGATAGTCCATTAATATCTCCTAAAGATATGATACCCTGCTCTTCTTCTGTGCGGGCTTTGGTTCGTCCGGCTTGTTGCCTGCCGCCTCCTTGTTCCCTTCCGCAGGGCTCGCTCCGGTTTCGACAAGGGCCTTGTTTAGCCTCTTTAGACGGTCTTTCGCGTCCCTGAAATCGCCCCCTTCTTTTACCAGGGCGTCTACTACGGACTGCGCTGAGACCAGGTCGCCATTCAACTCGTAGGCGGTGGCAAGGTCGTATTTCAGGCCGGCATATTCTTCGGGCTGGTGGCCTCCGACTTCAAGGCCTGCCTTGAAATATTCGACAGCCTTGTCGTAATCGCCTTTTTCTATAAAGCAAAGCCCAAGCATACTTGCGCAGTCAAGCGTGCGCGCCGGGTCCTTCGCGGCCAGGCCGAACTCGTTTAACGCCTCGTCGAGCATACCCATTTCTTTGTACGCAATACCCAGGTTGTAATGGGTTTCATAATCTTCTTTGTTCAGCTGCTCTTCAACACCCCTTTTAAATTCCTGGAACACCGACTCGAGCTGTTTGTCTGAAAAGACCTCGGAAGGTGAGTGGGCTTTGGTTATTTCTTCGTCAAGCTCGTCCTGGAGCTCTGCCGCGAGGTCGAAGAAATCAGACTCGCTTTTCGCTGATTTTTTCGAGATGCCTGTGTCGCTGAACGCGGCATCGAACTCGTCATGAAGGGTATTGTAGGAAGTCTCAACGCCTCCGCCGAGGTCCGTCCCGGGTGCGGTAGGCGTTGGGGCAGACAGTGGGGCCTCCTCTGGCTCATAGAGGTCGGAAAAATCGGTATCCTGGACAGCGCTTTTACTCTCAGGCTCCTGGAGCGCCTCAAGTTTTGCCCTCACATCAGAATCGTCCGGGTTGGAATTAAGGACATCAAGGTATATCCTCTTGGCCTCGTCACGAAGTCCCTGCTGGACATAAAAATCTGCTTCCGATATGTCTTCTGCATATTCTGCACTGGTATCAGACTCCGGAAGTAACATGTCACTTATGCTTGCATCAAAATCAAAGCCTTCAGAGGGTGCAGACGGTACGATTTCCTCAATATCCATGGAAGGGATGGAAATATCCATAGTAGGAACGGATGGACCGGACATTTGGATAAGGCGGACTTTGAGGTTTTCGTTTTCGGGGTCTTTTTCGTTCGCTTTCTCAAGGACCTTCCTGGCCTTCTCCGTGTCGCCTTGTGTCTGATACAAGTCAGAAAGGTCCATGGACGCGCCAACAAAGCCGTCTATATCGCCCAGAGACTTGTATAGCTCTATATATTTTTCCTTGATGCTGACATTCCCCGGATATTCCGTGTCAAGCCTTGCTAGCGTGTCTTCGGCCTTGTTGGTCAGGCCGTATTTTATGTATACCTCGACTTCGGCAAGTTGTTCGTCCATACTTGGAGCAGCAGATTCCAAGACAGTGAATGGCTCTTCATCCGTTGAGGCGCCCAGATCGAAAACCTCATCAAGTGGAGGCGTGACAAGGACATCCGGGGATTCCTGAAATTCAGTTGTTTCAGCTTCGCCTTCCGAAGCAAATATATCCAGGTCAGCGATTTCTCCCAGATCCTCGTCAGGGATCTCAATAATATTTCCGGCTGTCTCAGTCTCCTCCTCTTCGGCAGGGCCACCGACATCAAAATTTTGTACGTCTGCAAATTCATTCAGGTCATCGGTCAGTTCCGGCAGTTCGTACAGGCTTGTGCCTCCATCGGTGTCGATTTCTTCTCCGGATGGGATATCTTCAAGCGATATGTTGAAGCCTTGCGGCTCAGGTAATTCCTCCTCCATATGGAAGACATTCTCTTCCACCAATATCTCTTCCCCGAAAGGCTCAACCGTTTCTGTCTGGGGTGGAGGCTCCTCCGCGCTCTTGGGACCTTGCAATATCGATGCAAGCTTTGCATTTATCCGCTCGCTGGAGGGGTCCTTTTCCAGCAGTTTACGATAAATGTTTTCGGCCTTTGAATCTTCGCCCGCCTTCAGGTAGAGGTCGGCGATTTCCTCGTGCACCTCGTCAGTTTCTTTTTCCTGGCCTGTCTTTGAATAAATGCCTATGAGGATGTGCCATGCTGTTATATCTTCCGGTTTGAGTGCGAGGTATTCTTTTGCAAGTTTTTCGGCGTCCGCAGGCTGGTTGTTGGATATATTGCGCTCTATTATGAAATGGTATTGTTCCCAGGCGGAGTCGTAGTCTCCGGTCTTTACGCTCACTTCGGCAAGCTGTTTTCTAAGCTGCAGGTTGTTCGGGTCTTTTTCCACGAGAGTGGACAACACTGATCCGCATTCCTCGTATCTTCCAGAACGCTGATACGCCTCGCTAAGAAGGAACCCTATACGGTTGTCTGTAGGGTCTATCTCAATCGCATGCTCAAGCTTGGCGGCGGCCTCCGGGATCCTGTTGGACTTAAGGTCCAACATGGCCGACACCCGTATAAAATCGAACCTTTCAGATCCCTTTGCCTCAGCCGCTTCGAGCAGGCTGCGCGCATCGGCCAGCTCGCCCTTGCTGATGTTTCTTTCGGCAAGCTCAATATACTTGCTGACGGCCTCTTTGTCATAACCCTCAGAAAGATAGAGGTCTGCAAGCTTTTGGGCTAGAGACAGGTTGTCAGGGTTTAAGTCGCAAAGGGTCTTGTATATATCGATGGCCTTGCTCTTTTGGCCCTGGCGGCTGTAATAGGATGCGGCTGCAAGGTAGCTCTCGTTGGCATTGCCTATTAATCCGCGTTCAGCGTTAAGCTTGCCCAAGGTGATCAATACGTCCACCTGGTCAGGTTTGATGTTCTGGATTTTTTTATAGAGGGCTATGGCCTTAAGCGTGAATCCGGACTTGGCGAATATGTCGGCTGCTTTTGTGTAAGACTGGATTGCGTTGTCGTGGTCGTTTTTCTTTAGGTACAGGTCTCCAATGGCATTGTGGCTGTTCGTGTCGCCGGGCGAGTCCTTTACGAGCTTCTCGTATTCGGCGATAGCCTTATCCCACTGCGATTTGGCCACGAATTTCTGGATTTCTTTTAGTATTTTGTTCTTGTCTATCACGCGGTCCTCTAGGCATAAAAATACGTCATTTAAAATATCATGAAGCATATCTTATGTCAAGTAAAATCAGAAACCTTTACAGCCATAACTTGTTGAAAATAAAAGCACAAAGCGTATCAAATGCTTGGTCTGTTTACACGTCCGTACAACTATGATATAAATTATCATCCCGACTCTGGCGGATATTACTGCGAAACCATTCCTAAAAGAGATAAACATGAAAAATCGCCTTGTTTCAGTCTTAGCCTTTTGTCTGATCCTGTTCCTTGCATTTCCGTCTTTCGGTGAAGTCAGGGTAGGTGAAGAATGGATGGGCATCAGCCTTAATGGAAAGAAAATAGGATATTCGATGGACAGGGTAGAGAAGACCGAATCCGGGTATACCATAACAGAAGAAAGTGACGCGACAATCACGGTGATGGGCACCAGTCAAGACATTCGGACGGTAACAGTCTCGGACCACGATAGAAGGTTGGAGCTGAAAGGATTCAGGTTTAAAATGACGGCCGGAGCCGTGGATACTGATATAACAGGCACAGTGGTGGGAGATTCCATTAAATTGGCAATAGAGACAATGGGAAACATACAAAAACAGGAGGTCAGGTTCAAAGAGAAGCCGCACCTCTCCGGCGACATAGAGCCGTACCTGTATATGCAGGGCCTGGAGGCAGGAAAGAAGTTCAGTCTGCCGCTATTTGACCCGGCTACACTGTCTATCAAACAGATGGACATCACCGTCGAGGCGAGGGAGGATATGAAACTCGGAGATTTGCTTGTGCCTGCATACAAGGTACGTGATGAATTTGCCGGTATAACCACGACGTCGTGGATAAGTCCTGAAACCGGCGCGATAAAAGGCGAGGGCCCTATGGGGATGACCCTCCTGCGTGAATCTAAAGAGCAGGCGATGAGCATCCCGGCGGGAGGCTACAAGCCGGTGGATTTGATTACGCTGACATCCATAAAGGCTGGAGGTATAAAGGTTGGCGAGCCCAGGCAGGCGAAATATTTTAAGGCGCGTTTCAGTGGGGCGGACATTTCCTCGCTCGACGTCTCAGGAGGCAGGCAGGCCTTTAAGGACGGCATCATGATGGTGACCGAAGAAGACGTGAACGCCATAAAAACGGTGAAGCTTCCGGTCACAGGTCCCTCCTTGGACAAATTCCTGGCCCCCGAGCCTTTCATACAGTCCGACGACCCCCATATCGTCGCAAAGGCAAAAGAGATAATGTCGGGTGAGGACGATGCTCTAAAGGCAGCGCAGAAAATATGTGGCTGGGTGTTCAGGTCGATGGAAAAGAAGGTCTCTGCCGGTATCCCGAATGCCGCCGAGGTATTGCGTACTCTTTCCGGCGACTGCACAGAGCACACGGCTCTCTTTACCGCCCTTGCTCGCGCGGCAGGCATACCCACACGGATGAACGGGGGCATAGTCATGATGGATGGCCGGTTCTATTATCACGCATGGCCTGAAGTGTATGTGGGAAGCTGGGTAAGCGTGGACCCGACATTCGGCCAATTCCCGGCCGACGCAACTCACATCAGGCTGGTTCAAGGAGGGTTTGACAGGTATGTCGATGTTATAAGGCTGGTGGGTAATCTTAAGGTGGAAGTGCTTGAGTATAAATGACATGAATATTCGCCGTCTCTTGAAAATAAAGTCAGATTGGTATAACATTGCCGTAGAGATTTAAGTTTTTGAACCTGGAGTTGTGAAATGAAATTAAGAAATCTGTTGGCAGTAATGCTCTTGTTGATGGCCGTATTCATGTCCGGCTGCATGAAGAACTCCTTGAGCAAGATGAGCCTGGAACTGAAACAGGTAAAGATAAAGAACTTTTCGAACAACGGTTTTAGTGCTGACGTATACATGAACATTAAAAACCCCAACTGGTTCGGCGTGACCGTAAAAGACCTGAACTACTCAGTCATGGTAAACGACCGCGAGGTGGGGAAGGGCAGGATACCGGCGCAGGTGGAGATACCGGCTAACGGCGAGGCGTTGGCCGAGCTTCCGTTGGAGGTTGGCCCGGAGGCTATCGATAATCTGTTCAAGCATGGAGTAAATTATCGGATCAAGGGCGAGGCCGTGTTCGGGACCATGCTTGGGAGTTATACCTATCCATTCGACGTGCAGAAAAAGCCGAAGAAAAAGAAGGCTGATAATAAGGAGACGGAGCAATGAAAAGGGTATTCTGCCTTATATTGATGGTTTTACTGGTGTTTATGATTGGCTGCTCTCCGTCTGAAAAGAAAGACGATGCCCCGCCGACCCCGAAAGCCCCAGTGGCAGAAGCCCCCGCCCCGCAACAGCCCGAGTCCGCGAAAGAGGTAGTAGAGGGTTATCAGAAGGGGCTGGTGACCGCGATTGACAAGTCAAAACAGGCACAGGCCAGGACCGACCTTGGCGCCATTAAGGTTGCAATTCAGAGCTACCAGGCTGATAATCAGAAATTTCCACCCTCTTTGGACGACATAAAAAGCTTGTTAAGGCCCGGCATAGACCTCGGCCTTTTCAGTTACGACCCAGCCACCGGGAACGTAACAATCAAATAATTCTCGGTTTTTTCAAGCCTGGGCAATTTTTAGAGAACACTATATCTTGTAGCTATATCTAAAGCTATAAGTATATATAGTACATTTTTCCTTTACAAATCCCTCACGGTATGTTAAAAATTACACTGATTGCCGAAGGCATGCCTACATTGGGGTATGTACAGATAAGGAGTGAAGACTATGCGCTTCCACAAGCTTGAGATGGTCGGCTTTAAATCGTTCGTGGACAAGACAACGATCACGTTCGAGGGCGGGATGACCGCCGTTGTCGGCCCGAACGGGTGCGGCAAGAGCAACATCTCGGACGCAATACGCTGGGTCCTTGGCGAGAAGAGCGCGAAGAACCTGCGCGGCGACAAGATGGAGGACGTCATATTCAACGGCAGCGAGATCCGAAAGCCCATCGGCATGGCCGAGGTCAACCTGACGCTCAAGGACGTGGACGGAACCGGCCTCGGGTTCACCGAGTTCAAAGAGATAACCATCAGCCGCAGGCTATACCGTAACGGCGACAGCGAGTACCTCATAAACAAGATACCATGCCGCCTGAAGGACATCCGCGACCTGCTTATAGATACCGGCGTCAGCTCTAAGGCATACGCGATCATCGAGCAGGGCAAGATCGGCCAGCTCATCGTAAGCAAGCCTGAAGAGCGCAGATACATAATAGAGGAAGTCGCGGGCATCACCAAGTTCAAGACCAGGAAGGTCGAGGCCCTCTCAAAGCTCAAGGAGACGGACGAGAACCTGAGCCGCGTGACGGACATCATACACGAGGTGAAGAGGCAGATAGGCTCGCTCGACAGGCAGGCAAAGAAGGCGGAACGCTACAAGAACCTTACCGCCGAGCTTCGCGGGCTTGAGCTGAAGATGGCCTGGGACGACTTCAACGTGCTGGCGCAGAAGTCCGCCGAATCCGAAACGGAGTTCGGGAAGCAGTCCGAAGGTGAGTCGGCGGCCAGGAACGCGGTTTCCGCCAGAGAGGCCGACCTCTCCGAGACGCGCATACGTCTTGCCGAGAAGGAACACGAGCTGATGGACCACCAGCGTGAGGTCCACAGGGTCGAGTCGGAGGTGAGCCGCCTTGAGGCGCGTGCCGAGGTTGCCGTGAGCCAGCTTAAGGGGCTCGACGAGCGCGAGGAACGCATCGGTGCTGAGCGCGCGCTTCTGGGCAAGGAAGAGTCGGACCTCACCGCTCAGGCGTCATCACTTACAGGAAGAGCAGGCAAACCTTCGGCGCGAGCTTGAGACGCTGCGTGAAGAACTCCGGGCCCTTGAGGCCGCATTCCAGGCGAAGGCCGACAAATCGCAGGCCCTTGAGGCGTCCATAGAGCATGAGCGCACGAGGCTTTTCGACATACAGGCCGGAATATCGCACAACAACAACAAGCTGTCGAGGCTTGAGGAGCGAAGGGCCGCGCTTGAGGTGCGTGCAAGACGCGCCGCCGAGGAGGAGCAGGAGACCCGCGAGAAGCTCTCCGAGATCGGGCTTGACGTCGAAAAGAAGAGGATGGAGCTTGATTCGCTGCGTGCATCGCAGGCCGAGCTTGAGGCCCAGAGGCAGTCCGCAGTCGAATCGCTGGAGGAGACCAGAAGCCTGCTGAAACGCTTCGAGCAGGAGCTTTCGCAGGGGCGCGAGGAGTATTCGCTCAAGAACTCGCGGTTGCAGTCGCTCAAGGAGCTTGAGGAAAACCTCGAAGGCTACGGCGAGGGAGTCAAGGCCCTCATATCCGAGAAGAAGCAGGGCACTATTACCGGCATACACGGGCTGGTCGCGGACCTGATACAGACGAGGCCGGAGCACGAGAAGGCGGTCGAGGCCGTACTTGGCGACAGGCTCCAGCACTTGGTCGTTGACGGTCATTCCACTGCGAAGCAGGCCCTTGAATATTTAAAGACAAAGAACTTCGGGCGCGGGACTTTCCTGCCGATATCCCCCAGGGGCACGGAAGCGGTGTCCGCAACCCCGTCCAGCGCGGGAGTGGTGGGCCGCGCCAATGAACTGGTAACCATAAAGGACGGATACTCCGATGCGGTAAAGGCGCTGCTTGGCCGGGTGCTGGTCGTGGAGAACATCGATGCCGCGCTTGCCATATGGGACTCCGGTTTCGGCGATACGCTCGTAACGCTCGACGGCGAGGTAATCGAGCCGGGCGGTTCGGTATCCGGCGGCGGCGCATCGTCCGGCGGTTTGCTTTCAAAGAAGCGCGAGATACGCGAGCTTACCTCCGAGGTGGAAAACCTTGAGAAGAAGAACCAGGCGGCCGAGGACAGGCTGGCCGAGACCAAGTCAACGGTTGAGACCACCGAGGCTTCGCTTCGGGAACTTAACGAGCTGATAAACGAGAAGAAGATCACGGTGGTCGGCGCGGAGAAGGACTCCTTCGCCCTGCAGGCCGAGCTTGAGCGGGTCGGCAAGAAGATGGAGGTACTCGACATCGAGGCCGCCCAGCGCGACCAGGAGGACCAGGAGATCCGCGAAGGCCTCGAACTTGTGAAGGTGGAGATCGAGACTCTATACTCCGACAAGGCCCGCAAGGAGTCCGCGGTCTTCGAGAGCCAGGAAGAGCTTAAGACCGTAAAGGAAGACCTCGAACGCGAACGCGAGGGCCTGACCGCAAAGAAGATGGACATGTCCGCGCTCATCCAGAGGCACGAGTCATCCGCGCGCGACATCAAGCGCGCCGACCTGCAGAAGGAAGAACTTGACCGCAAGAAGTCGCGCCTCGACGCCGAGAAGGCCGAGATAGACCAGAGGCGCATCGAGCTTAACTCCGGCAGGAAAGAGGCCGAGGACAACATAAACGAGCTGATGAAGACCGCCATCGAGATGAAGGAGCGTGTGCCTGCCTTGCAGGAGGCCTACGAGGAGGCGAACAACGCCATAGTGGGGCTTGAGGAGGCGGTGCGGGTGGGCCGCAGGGAGGCCGAGACTGCACGCGAAGCCCTGACCCAGTTAGAGCTGAAACGGGCGGAGCTTAAACTCAAGATGGAACACCTGGAGGAGACGGTACACCACAACTACCACATCCAGATAAGCGATATAGACGATGAGATAAAGGCGATGGAGATCGACCGCGACGAGACCGAGATGAACGCCTCCGAGATACGCATCAAGGTGGAACGCCTTGGCCCCGTCAACATCGGCGCAATCGAGGAGTACAACGAGCTGATGGAGCGGTTCACATTCCTGAACACCCAGAAGGAAGACCTCGACGCCTCCGTCGCGCGCCTCAAAGAGGCCATCGGCAAGATAAACAAGACCTCCGAAGAGCTTTTCATGGACGCCTTCAACGCCGTCAACGAGACGTTCAAGACGATATTCGTCACGCTGTTCAACGGCGGGCGCGCCGAGCTTCAGCTTGTCACGCCTGAGTCCGGCGACATCCTTGAGTCCGGCCTTGAGATCGCGGCCCAGCCGCCCGGCAAGAAGCTCCAGAGCCTCCTGCTCTGCTCCGGTGGCGAGAAGGCGATGATTGCGGCCGCGCTCACGTTCGCCTGCTTCCTTGTGAAGCCCAGCCCGTTCTGCGTGCTGGACGAGGTGGACGCGCCGCTCGACGAGTCCAACGTCCAGCGCTTCGGCAACATGCTGAAGGAGTTCGCGGACAAGACGCAGTTCATCGTCATCACGCACAGCCGCCCGACGATGGAGCTTGCGGACGCGCTCTACGGCGTCACGATGGACGAGCCGGGGGTGTCAAGGCTGGTGTCCGTCAGGCTGAAAGAGGCCGAGGAGTTGGCGGAAGTATAAAGGATATTAAAAGGGCGGCTGAAAGGCCGCCCTTTTTTTATTGCGCAATTCACTTTTTTGTATATAATAGATATATACGCCTATGACTGTTTTAGAGAATGTTTCCGGATTTGACTGGGACGAAGGCAACCTTGCAAAGAACTGGGAGAAGCACGGAGTAACCCCGTTTGAGTGCGAGGAGGTTTTCTTCAACGAGCCGCTCGTGGTGGGTGACGACGAGACTCATTCGGGTACGGAGAACCGTTATTACGCTCTCGGCAGGACTGATATGGACAGGCTCCTGTTCGTGGTGTTTACCGTGAGGGGGGACAAGTTCCGGGTAATATCCGCTCGGGACATGAGCAAGAAAGAGAGAAATATCTATTATGAAAAATCTTAAAAAGATACCTGTATTTAAGGACGAGGCTGAGGAAACCGAATTTTGGGCGAAACACGACTCGACCGAATATATAGATTACAAAAAAGCTAAACGCACGCTCTTCCCAAATCTAAAACCAAGTCTCCGCACAATATCTATCCGCCTGCCAGAATCGCTTCTTGAGCACCTTAAGGTGCTTGCGAATAAACGGGATATCCCCTATCAGACGCTCATGAAGATGTATTTGACGGAGAAGGTGGAAGAGCAGATGCATTCGGGGAAAAGATAAGAAGCCGAAGAGTTGGCGGAGGTATAGGTTCTGAAGATTAGACATAGTGCAAGTATCAAGGGGTTGCGGAGATTTTCGCAGCCCCTTTTCCGTCGGAACAACTGATTAAAAATCAGTAGATAATTGATGAAATATTACATGTCATTATTTAATTATTGATATTTTTTGAGTTGCATGTAATCATTTCAAAACTTCCAGTGAAGATATTTCGAATACAGGAGATTATAAATGAAGTCTAAATTAACGTGGTTTGGTGTAGGGTTCATCACCGCAACAATAATATTTATGGCTTTGAATTATCACCGTGCAGAAAATGCCAAGCTGGGTATAAAGCTCATGGATGCAGCCGGGGAAGGCGATAAAGGAACAGTACAGGCCCTGATTGGCAAGGGTGTGAATGTAAACGCGAAGGATAAAACGGGCGAAACGGCGCTTATAAGTGCCGCTCTTGGTGGCCACACGGATGTTGTGAAAATCTTGCTGGAAAAGGGCGCAGATTTGAACGCGAAAGACACTTATGGCGGCACGGCAATGATGCATGCTACTTGTGGTGGCCACACGGACATTGTACGGCTCCTGCTCACTAAGGGATTCGACGTAAATACAAAGGGAGAGAGGGGCTCAACGGTGTTAATGGATGCGGTTTCCGGTCCTGATGCTAAATCCGATGTTGTGCAACTTCTCCTGGAGAAGGGCGTTGATGTGAACGCGAAAGATAGCCATGGCTTGACAGCGTTGATGTTAGCGGAACACGCGGATGTTGCACGCCTCCTGCTTGACAAGGGTGCAGATGTAAACGCGAAGAATAATAGTGGCGGGACGGCGTTAATTATTGCGGCTTACAGTCCCACTCGTAATCTGGAGGTACTGCGGCTCTTGCTCGACAAGGGTGCGGATGTAAATGCAAAGAACGGGAAAGGAAAGACAGCATTGATGGGGGCGGCAGGAACAGACAAGGCGGATTACGTGCAGGCTTTGATTAAAAAAGGTGCGGATGTAAATATAAAGGACAATTCTAAAGAAACTGCACTGAGCCTTGCCGAGAAAAAAGGATACAACGAGATTGTGCGCATACTGAAGGCGGCTGGAGCTAAATAAGGCGTGAGCAAATTGCTTACAGAACGAAGCTCACTTTGACTTACATTTTTAATCAGTCCACCTCCGGGTGGACTTTTTTATTTAATAATTACGGGTTTTTGTGGTAATCTTATAAGAACCTGTTTTATTTAGGCAAAAAGGAAAAATTTGATCTCAAAAGAAGTACTCGGCACAATCGAAGGCATTGTCGGCGCGGATAACGTCGCATACGACGAAGCGGCGCTGACCGTATACGCATACGACGCGACACGCCTCAAGGGCATCCCGGAGGTCGTGGTACGTCCGGCGTCCGAATTTGAGATATCGAAACTGTTAAAGCTTGCCTCGCAGTACGAGGTGCCGGTGGTGCCGCGCGGCGCGGGCTCGGGGCTGACAGGCGGCTCGGTGGCGTCGCGGGGCGGGATAATCCTCTCGTTTGAGAGGATGGCGGATATACTTGAGATCGACACGGCGAACCGGATTGCGGTGGTGCAGCCGGGCGTGGTGACGGGCGAGTTCCAGAAGGCCGTGCAGAAGGTGGGCCTGTTCTACCCGCCGGACCCAGGAAGCCTCGCGTTCTGCACATTAGGCGGGAACGTCGCCGAGAACGCGGGCGGGATGCGCGCGCTGAAATACGGCGTGACCCGCGATTACGTGATAGGCCTCCGGGCGGTCCTGCCGAACGGCGATATAGTAAAGACTGGTGTGCGCACCGCGAAGGGCGTGGTGGGATATGACCTGACGCGGCTGCTGGTAGGTTCGGAAGGCACGCTCGCCGTAATCACCGAGATAACGCTAAGCCTAATCCCGATGCCCGAGAAGGTCGTCACCATGACTGCGATATTCGAAGGTCCCCGCGAGGCGGGTGTTGCGGTAGCCGCGATAATGGGCTCGCCTGTTACGCCACGGTGCCTTGAGTTCATCGACTCGCAGGCGCTTGCGGCTGGTGCGGCAAAGGCAGAGATGGAGCTGCCGGAGGGCGCGGGCGCGTTCCTGCTCATTGAGACGGACGGCAGCCCTGCACAGGCGGAACGTGATGCGGATATAATCAAGGGTCTGATAGAAAAAAGTGCGCTGAGCTTCAAGATGGCCGAAAGCGAGGCCGAGGCGCAGGCGCTCTGGAAGCTTCGGCGCAGCACGTCCCAGGCGCTTTTTAAATACGCACCTGACAAGATAAACGAGGACACCGTTGTGCCGGTGAGCAAGGTGCCGGACGCGCTGTCGGGCTTCGGCGAGATAGGCAAGAAGTACGGCGTCAGGATAATCTGCTTCGGTCACGCGGGCGACGGCAACATACACGTGAACGTGATGACGGACAAGAAGGACAGCGAAAAATATTCAAACGCCGAGGAGGCGGTGCGCGAGGTGTTCGCGCTCGTGCTTGCGCTTGGCGGCACGATATCCGGCGAGCACGGCATAGGCCTGACGAAGATGCAGTACCTCGGGATGGAGATGTCGGATGAGGTGGTGGAGCTGTCAAAGCGGGTGAAGCATGCGTTCGACCCGCTGAATATAATGAACCCGGGCAAGATATTTTCCTAGAGAACACGGAGCGCTTTCATGAGACATATTGACGACGTTACCGACGAGTCTGAAAGGGTAATAAACCGGTTCTTTGACAAAGCGGCGCTGAAGATAAACCTGGACACCGAGATGTGGGAGTACCTGAAGGTTCCGTTCCGCGAGATCAAGGTATCGATACCGCTACGGATGGACGACGGACGGTTAGAGATATTCGTCGGCTACCGCATCCAGCACAACCATACGCGTGGGCCGATGAAGGGCGGGATACGCTACCACCCGAAGGTGAACCTGGGCGAGGTGCGGGCGCTCGCGGCAGTGATGACCTGGAAGACCGCGCTGGTGGACATACCGTTCGGCGGCGCGAAGGGCGGCATTTTATGCAACCCCAAGGAGATGTCCAGGGCGGAGCTTGAGAGGCTTACGCGCGCATTCGTCTCCCGCATCGACGACAACATCGGCCCGAACCGCGATATCCCGGCCCCGGACGTAAACACCAACCCGCAGGTGATGGCCTGGATAATGGACGAATATTCAAAGCGTCACGGCTATACCCCGGCAGTTGTCACGGGCAAGCCTATCGAGCTTGGCGGCTCGGTCGGGCGGATCGAGGCGACAGGCAGGGGCGTGATGCTCCTGACCCGTGAGGCGCTGAAGGACAAAGGGATAGACATCAACGGCTGCTCCGTGGTGATACAGGGGATGGGCAACGTCGGCGGGCATGCCGCAAGGCTGCTTGCGGACGAAGGCTGCAAGATAATCGGCATATCGGACAGCCATGGCGGGCTCTACAACCCGGGTGGGTTGAACGTCGGCCGTGTGGAAAACCACAAGAGCGAGACCGGCAGCCTGAAAGACTACAAGGGCGCGGACTACATAACGAACGAGGAACTCCTTGAACTCCAATGCGACGTGCTGATACCGGCCGCGCTCGAGAACGTGATAACCGAAAAGAACTCGCCCAACATAAAGACAAAGATGCTTGTGGAGGCGGCGAACATCCCGACATCTCCGGAGGCGGACGACATACTGCTGGACAAGGGCGTGGTGATCATCCCGGACCTTCTTGCGAACGCGGGCGGCGTTGCGGTATCATACTTCGAATGGGCGCAAAATCTACAGTCTGCGTTCTGGGAAGAGGACCGGGTAAACAGGAAGCTTCAGAAACTGATGTTCGATGCCTATGAGCTTATAAAGACTGTGGCCGGTCAGAACAAGGTGTCGCTCAGGACCGCTGCATACGCAATAGCTATCGAGAAGGTATCGAAGGCGATAAGGCTTAGAGGGTTTTAAAGTGGCTGAAACTGTAATACAGGCCAGAGGTCTTTACAAGGAGTTCGGCGGGTTCGAGGCCGTCAAGCGGATAGACTTCTCCGTGAACAAGGCGGGCTGCTTCGGTTTCCTTGGGCCTAACGGCGCAGGCAAGACCACCACCATGAACATGGTGCAGGGCTACAGCCCACTCTCTGGCGGTGAACTGAACATCTTCGGCATGGACATCCGGAAGGAGCCGCGAAAGATCAAGGCCCGGCATAGGGGTCGTGCCGCAGGAAAACAACCTCGACCCCGACCTGACAGTCTTAGAGAACCTCAGGATATACGCAAGGTACTTCGACATCCCGAAGGCCGAGGCGGTACAAAAAGCGCTGAAACTTCTGGAGTTCATGGCACTCTCGGAGAAGAAGGACGAACGCATTCCAAAGCTCTCGGGCGGCATGAAGCGCAGGCTGATGATTGCGCGCGCGCTGATAAACGACCCGGACCTCATAATGCTGGACGAGCCTACGACCGGGCTCGACCCGCAGGCCAGGCACCTGATATGGCAGAGGATCAGGGGGCTTAAAAAAGAGGGCCGGACACTGGTGCTTACCACGCATGACATGGACGAGGCCGAGCAGCTTTGTGACCGGCTGGTGATAATGGACTCAGGCAAGATACTGGCCGAGGGCGCACCTGACGAGCTTATTAAGAAGCATATAAAGAGGATAGTCGTGGAGCTTCGGTTGTATGAAGAAGAACTGGAGAAGGTATTGAAGAGCCTCCAGGGTTTTGAATATGACTACGAGGTTTCCGGCGATACCCTGTTTCTCTACAGCAATGACCGCGAGAGCCTGATTAAAGGGGTTACGGGTATCGGGAACGGCTACTTCATCCAGAGGCACGCGACGCTTGAGGACGTGTTCCTGAAGCTTACCGGCAGGGAGTTGAAGGAATGAGAGATATGCTCACACCGCCCAAGGTCGGGCGCAGGTTCATCAAGGTGTGGCAGAGGGACCGGGACGCCTGGTTCAAATTCTACAAGGCAAGCCTTGTCGGCAGCCTGGGCGAGCCGATACTGTTCCTGCTCGCTTTCGGGCTTGGGCTCTCGAAGTTCATAAACAACATTAACGGCATACCGTATATAAATTACATCGCTCCAGGGCTTTTAGTCGCGTCTGCTATGAACGCGTCTTCTTTTGAGTGCACCTTCGGTTCTTTCACAAGGATGTCGACCCAGAAGTCCTACGATGCTATAATGGTCACCCCGGTAAACATCGAAGAGGTCGCGGCCGGGGACATCCTCTGGGGAGCTACAAAAGGCTTCATCGCCGCCGTCATAATGCTGCCAGTGCTGATTGCATTTGGGCTGATGAACTCACCGTGGCTTTTACTGTCCCCGGCGCTTTACTTGCTGGAAGGACTGATGTTCGCGTCGATGGCGCTGACCGTGACCGCGTTTGTGCCGTCATACGATTACTATGCGTATTATTTCAGCCTTGTCATATCGCCCATGTTCTTCTTCTCCGGGATATTCTTCCCGCTCGATGCAATGCCCGCGTGGGTAATAAAGCTCTCGTGGTTTTTCCCGCTAACACATGCGGTGAACATATCGAGGGCTCTCGCCATCGGAAACGTCCACTGGGGCCTTCTGGGGGATGCCCTCTGGATGGCGGTATTCACCGCTGCATCGTCATGGGTGGCGATTAAGTTTATTAAAAGGCGTCTGGTTAAATAACCGAGGTTTTGAGAGGAGCGTTATGAAACAGAAAGACTGGTTATTTGTTGCGTTAATCCTGGCGGTATTCGGAGTTTTTTATCTGCTTAGCCTGACCGGCAAAAAGCCGCCATCATTCCCGGCTGACAGCATACACATGGCCGCTAAAACCAAGGAAGACTGCAAGGTCTGCCATGACAAGGGAAAGTCAAACCCGATAAAAGGGCCGCATCCACCAAAGGACCAGTGCCCCGAATGCCATAAGATGAAAACTGCTGGATCAAAATAGCAACAGGAGGAATTTGATGAAGAAGGGTCTTTTTGCTCTGTTAACGATGGTGTTGGTCCTTACTGCCTTTAATGCCTTTGCGGAGGATTGGGAAAAGCTCTCAGAGCCTGTTGCGACTAAAATTACTGTGAGGGTGTTGGCGCACGGCGCGGCTGCGATGAGCCAGCATACGGGGGCGCTGGTAGTCATACGAAACGCAAGGACGGGCGAAGAGCTTGACAAGGGAGTCACCGAAGGTTCGTCTGGAGACTATGCTTGCGTTGATGAAGGCGGGGTTCCCGAGGGGAAGCGGTAATATGGGCCTGGTTAAAGGCGAAAAAGGTGCCCTTTTTGATAATATGACATCATCAAAGCCATCCATCTACGAATCCAAAACGGATGCCGCCGTTTTTATTACCGAGGTAAAGATATCGAAGCCGACCCAGATGATAGTCGAGGCCTACGGGCCCCTCATGCCGCAGCATTCAATGACCTCCACGATGACGAGTTTCTGGCTTTTCCCCGGTGAAGACATAACAGGTGAGGGTATCGTGCTGGAGCTCCGGGGACTTATACTGGACGTAGTCGATTCCATGAGGAACAAAGAGATAAAGGCCGCTGACTACAAAGACGGAGTAAAAGTGCCGTTCTACTTAAGGATGATGTGCGGCTGCCCGATAGCTCCAAATAATCGGACGCTCTGGCCTGCCGAAGGCTTCAATATAACCACACAGGCCTATTATCAAGGCAAGCTCTACTACGAGGCGGTAGTGTCTTCGGACAAGATTTTTAAGGAGACCAGCTTCTTTGAGACCACAGTGCCCCTCCCGAAAGATTTGTCCACTGCTGGCGACAAAGAGAGGATAAAGGTGAGGGTAATGGCATCCCAGCCCTCACAGAATAATACAGGTATAGACGAGTTCGACGTTTTCCTGAAAAAATAGCCTTGTCAGTCAGTTTTGACAGTATTATTGGATGATGCTAGATTTAAAGAAAGAGGTCTCGTAAAGGAGATGGCGGATATGCTTGAAATCATGGAATGGCTGGGACACGACACATTCAAGATCGAGTCAGGCGGGAAGGTCATTTACACCGATCCATTCCAGTTAAAGGGTAGCCTGCCTAAGGCTGACCTGATCCTCGTTACTCATGAACATTACGACCACTGTTCTCCCGAGGACATCGCCAAAATCGCAAAGGAGAGTACCGTTATTGTTACGTCGGCTTCCTGCGCGGTCAAGCTTTCTGGAAAGAATATAAGGGTGGTGAAGCCGGGCGACAGGCTCAACGAGCTTGGAGTGGATATCGAGGCGGTACCTTCCTATAACACGAACAAGAAGTTCCACCCCCAGGCTAACGGCTGGGTAGGCTATATATTCAACGTTGACGGCAAGAAGATCTACATCGCGGGAGATACCGACCACATCCCCGAGATGAAGGGGTACAGGTGCGACATCGCGCTTCTCCCGGTGTCTGGCACATACGTCATGACGGCAGAGGAAGCGGCAAAGGCTGCGGAAGACATCAATCCTAAGATTGCCGTACCGATGCATTACGCCTCGATAGTGGGTACTGAAGATGACGCCGAGAGGTTTAAAAAGCTCTACAAAGGCGAGAGCCATATATTTAAAAAGAGGGCTGCATGAAAATTTACTACCATGCATTCAAGCTTCCTACAGGGCTTGCGTTTGCGGCAGCCACCGAGGCAGGTATAACCCGCCTGGACCTGAAGGGCGACAATATTGCGGATTTTGCAAGCGAACTTGAGGCCGAGTTCGGAGTGGCTCCGGTCCGAAGCGAGAAGCCCTTCAAGCTCCTCCTTAAGGAACTTGAAGCTTATTTCTCGGGCGAGCCCGTTATATTCACCACCAGGCTTGACGTTACTGGAACAGCCTTTCAGGAGAGGGTCTGGAGCGAGTTGCTCAAAATCCCTTATGGTAACGCACGTACATACAAGTGGCTTGCTCAGATGGTCGGCAACCCGAAGGCCGCCCGCGCCGTGGGCGGCGCTTTGAACAAGAACCGGGTCCCGGTGCTCATCCCCTGCCACAGGGTGATAGAGTCATCCGGAGGGCTTGGGGGGTATGGTTACGGGCTGGATGTAAAGATAAGGCTTCTGGAGTTGGAGGGCATCCTGCCTGCCAGATGTCAGAACCCGCGGAGCTGCCTGAGCGCCTCGTACACAACCACGCCGACAGCGGTCGAGAGGTTGATGCTCCTTACCGGACCGAACATCGGGATCGTGAGTGCGTTTTCTTCGTTCTTTTTTAATATCTCTTCAGGAAGGCCCCTGCTTTCCGGCCCGAATACCAGAAAGTCGCCTTCTTTATACCGTACTTCCGTGTAGGCACGACCGGCCTTGGTGCTGAAGTAAAAGAAACGTGAGCCGGGGTATTTTTCAAGGAGCTGGTCGAGGCCGTCGTAGATATTCAACTTTACGTGCGGCCAGTAGTCAAGCCCGGCCCTCTTGAGGTAGCGGTCGGACAATACGTAGCCGAGCGGCCTGATAAGATGAAGTTCGCAGGCTGCGGCCACCGAAAGCCTTGCAATGTTTCCGCTGTTGGCCGGGATTTCCGGCTGATATAATACTATGTTAATGCTCATTTAAGCTTTTCACGTGGTTTCCGAAAAGTACGCATTGGTATTTTAGAGTTTTATACAGGAGCTGTCAGCATAAAAATGAAGATGGAGAGAAAAACACCGTTCAAGCTCTTTGGCAGGTTTCTGGTGGAGAAAGGTGCTATAACCCAGGAAGACCTTTTTTTTGCCAGGGCGCTCCAGAGGAAGAAGAATAAAAAAATAGGCGAAATTGCCGCCGAGCTCGGTTTTATGACGGCAGAAGAAGTGGAGTATGTTTTGATAAAGCAGGAAGACGATGGCCTGCTTTTCGGAGAAATAGCCGTTTCGGAAGGTCTAATATCAAATGATGAGCTTGCAGATATACTTAAAAAGCAGGAAGAATACCATATATACATCGGTGAGGCGCTTGTGGAAATAAAGGCCCTTTCCTCTAGAGATCTGATTGAACAACTTAAGGCATATAACTTCGAGAAGCTGAGATACGCCAAAACGATGCAGATGGGTGCCTGATGGGCCGCTTCCGCCTGCATCTTGTCTTGTTCCTCCTTACAGTCCTAAGCACACTCTTCGCCGGGGCCTATTATATCCAGGAATACGACCTTGCTTGCCGACTTCCCGGCAAGGCTTTTGCCCGGTCTTTTGAAGGGTGTCCCGTTTTCGCTGCCCCTGCTTGTAATCTTGGGCGGACACGAGTTCGCGCACTACTTCAATTCCAGAAGGCACCACGTGGAAGCGACCCTCCCATACTTCATACCGTTCCCGAACCTCTTCGGCACCCTGGGGGCGGTTATCAAGATGAAGTCACGGATACAGGACCGCAGGGCGCTTGATCGACATCGGCGCATCCGGCCCGCTCGTGGGTTTTGTCCTTGCCGTGGCGGCCTGCGCCATAGGAATATCGATGTCGCAGGTGTATCCGAAGATGCCCCCGGCGGTGGGCGAGACGACTCTTGGCGGCTCGATACTCTACTTCGCGATGATAAAGGGTATCCTCGGTGTGGACCCGTCAGCGGTCTCGATAAAGCTGCATCCCATTGCCGTCGCGGGCTGGGTGGGGCTTTTTGTCACGTCCATCAACCTGATGCCTGTCGGCCAGCTGGACGGCGGGCATATCTCATTCGCCTTCCTGGGCCGGTGGCACAAGGTATTGTCCATCTGCTTCATCATTATCCTCGCCGTCATGGGGCTTGTCTTTACCGGCTGGCTGATCTGGGCTGTGCTCCTTATTGTCCTCGGTACGAAGCACCCGCCAGTAATGGACCCTTATACGCCCATCGGGACCAGGAGGATACTCATCGGTATCGCCTCGCTTATTGTCTTTATCATTACCTTCCCGCCAGTGCCGGTAAGTATTTACTTTCCTGAATGATTTTTAGCCGACTTGCAAATCTGGGTATCCGATGTAAACTTATTTATATAGAGGATAAATTGCTGTCAACCTAGCAGTGTTTAGCTGGCTCCTGTCGAGTAATATGTTTTATTTTACTGGGGGTGGCCATGCTTAAGCGCATATTCAAACGCTACTTCAAATTCGCCATCTTCTCCTGGGACCTTGAGCTGTCCCTGAAGTTGCATCCGCATAAGTTAAGGAAAAAGGTGGTCAAGACCACCCTGATAGCCGTACCCCTGTTCTTAATCTCTTACGGGCTTGTTAACACATTCCTGCCCCCGCATGATTTCTCTGATTCCCAGTGTTTTAGTTGCCACGTAACGATACCTCAGGAAGGCGACCTAAGGCCCTATAGGTTCATGTCGCCGATCAACAAGCTATGCCTTGATTGCCACACACAGCTAAGCACCATCTCTCATTACAGCAACGTTGCTATTATGGAGACTTATGAAGTCCGCTTCCCTGTTACTGATGCGGGCAGTATAACCTGCGCCACATGTCATGACCCGCATATGCCTTCTGTTGACCCGGCAACCGGGAAGAAGACCTATTTCCTGAGGGGTGGCGTGACAGGGAAACTGGAATGCCTGAACTGCCACTCAAGCAATCTGTCGCCGCAAGGGTTGACTACGCGCAGGCCTGTAATGGATACTGCGCACGGGGTCGCGCATTTTAACGTGCTGATCAACCCGGTCATAGATTATTCCGACCGGAACCTGCATGTGTTAAACACGCGGGTGACGCTTGATCCGCTGTCTGTATATTGTCTCGGCTGCCATGATAACCCCAGCGACCCGGAGTTGACTTCGCCGGGCTCATACATTTATAAACATGGCCCGGATAATGAGTTATCCCATCCCATAGGCATTGATTATGATGAAGCGGCAAGGGGGACCAAGGACGTCAAATCTAATGGTATGGACCCGAGGATCATGCTGTTTGACGGGAAGATCGGATGCTGCAGTTGCCACGACCCATATGTCTTGGGCGGTGGCGTAGGGCTGCGGATAGGCGACAAAGTCAACTGGGTAGAACTCTGTAAAGGTTGCCATGTCCGTTAGGTTTCTTTGTTAACGGCACTATCGTATACCCTGTATCTGCCATTATTTACTTTTCGCAATAATTACAGTATATTTAAAGCATAGGTAGTACCCTTTACCAACAGGCATGTTATGGCTGTATATGGCTGAAGCCACTATAAGGTGACTATGATTATAGGCCTCATTATTTCTGTCTCGATCGTCATTCAGTTCTTTTCTGCATTTTTCTCGTTAAGACTAATAAAAACTACCGGTTTTCGGCTGTCATGGCTGTTTATTTCCATCTCCATGTTGTTTATGGGGATTCGACGCGTGATTGGGTTGTTCGAGTTTGTTCTTGCCCCAGGGGCTAGTCAGCCAGGCTATGTATTTGAACTTGCGGGACTTGTCACCTCGTGCCTCATGTTGTCCGGGGTAGTAATGATAGGCCCGCTTTTCAGGTCCATACGGCAAAATGAGGAAAAGCTTAAAGCGCTGTCTATAACGGATGAACTCACGGGCCTTCATAACAGGCGCGGCCTGACCGCCTTTGCCGAGCACCTGATGAGAAAGGCGGACAGGGATAAGACCGGGTTTTACCTGCTTTTTGCGGACCTTGACGGTATGAAGGAGATCAACGATACCCTGGGGCATCATGAGGGGGACCAGGCGCTGCAAGTCGTCGCGGATATCCTCAAAAAAACGTATCGTAAATCCGATACCGTCGCCCGCGTAGGGGGAGACGAGTTCGTGGTTGTGCCTGCAGGGTTTGAGATGGAGGATGTTAAGAATATAACCATGCGTCTGCAACAGAATATCGATGATTTTAACTCGTTTACTTACAGCAAGTTCAAATTGTCATTGAGCGTCGGCATATCGTATTATGACCCTGAAGCACCTTGTTCCGTTGATGAGCTTATTTCCGAAGCCGACAGGTTGATGTATGCGCAGAAGAAAACGAAAAAAAATAACGGGGACGCCGTCGCGGCCTGATAATAAAAATTGTTCCACGTGGAACATTGGTATTTCTTTTTGTTTGTAATGCCTTGCCTCTTTTTTCCCTTTTCAGCCCATAAGTATTGTACGCATAACTCTCCGGTTCTAAAAGATATTTAACCCCAAAACTCATGTTCAAATTCACGCGTTTTTCGGCCATTTCCCGCAATTTTCCCGCATAAACACCTCTATTTTCGATGCGTTTTTTGAACCGCCGATTCCCTTTTATTTATCCTGACTGTGGTGGAGGGATACGTTTTATGTTCATTCCTCAATGTTACTTGTTGGTATACTTATTGCTTAATATAATGTATAGTCTTACCTTAAATATTTCTTTGAGTTTCAACCGGTTATAATCATAATTTTAGGAGGCGGCATGAAAAAGCTCGCGGTTTTGTCTGTATGGTCTTTATTGATACTCATTTGCGGCAGTCAGGCGTTTGCCGCCGTGCCGAAGGTAGTGTACGGGCCGCAGGTTTTCGGGCGGGTGAACGGTGGGCCGGACAGCTTTAGCGGCGTCTTCTCCGCCTGCGATCCTAACGGAACCTTCAAGGTGATGGTGGACAACGGGGACGCGGACGGCAAGAACATGGTATCGAGCGCGACGGTGTCCATCAACGGCATTCAGGTTGTCGGCCAGAACGATTTCAATCAGAACACAGTCCACATCGAGAAGCCGGTGTACGGCATAAAGAAGGACGGCAACACGGTTGACGTGAAGCTCGCCAGCGCGCCTGGCTCCAGGATTACCGTTCGCATCGAGGGCATAATGCACTGCCTTGAGGTGCATATAAAAAGCCCCGCAAATGGCGACACTATAAGCGATTACGGGACGTTCGTGAAGGGCACGATTGAGACGCAGGATGGCACGGAAGTGGGCGTTACCGTTAACGGCGTCCCGGCGGAGGTCAGCGGTAAGGCGTTCGCAATCGCGGGCGTCCCGCTGGTCGAAGGCGAGAACACGATCGCCGTAAAGGCGACGGACGAAGAGGGCAACACGGCGGATGATTCCATAAAGGTGACGCTTGCGAACCCCGCAGCAAGCCCGGTATATTTTTCGGCGTACCCGGCCTCCGGACAGGCTCCGCTCGACGTAAAGTTCACGGTGGACGACACAATCCCCAAGGCGAAGGTCTTGTACCAGTTCGACTGGGATGGCGACGGCGTTATCGATGCGCAGGTGAGCGATATAGCGAGCGTTACGAGCGGTATCGCGCACACTTATAGCACGGAAGGTCTATATTTCCCGGCCGTGACGATAAAAGATGCCGATGGAAATATTTATTTTAAGGCTGCCATGATAAATATTTTCAAGATGCCGGACCTGACAAAGAAGTGGGATAATATGCTGGCGGCGCTTGCCGAAGGTAATGTAGACGAGGCGGTTAATTTCATTTCTCTTGGGACCAGGGAAAGCTATAGGAAAAATTTTGACGTACTTGCTGAAAAAGCCCCACAGGCTTTCCAGGACATGGCGATGGATATGGCCAGCCTGAGAATATATAAAACGAATGGTAATTATGCTTTGGGTGAGTTTAGAATAGATGAAAACGGGCAGGAAGTAACATATGGGGTCCAATTTATAAAGGATGAAGATGGGATTTGGAGAGTTAAGAATTTTTAAATTGGGAGGTCATTATGAATAGACAGATTCTTATAGTATTTTTACTGCTGATTGCTCTTTTGCCGACCCTTTCCTGTGCTGAAGAGGATAAAGTCTTTAGAGGGCCATGGAAGGGAAGAGTAATTGATGCAGAAACCAAGCAGCCAATAGAAGGCGCGGCAGTTGTGGCAGTCCGGCATAAGTCAAAAGCCAGCCCTGCCGGTCAGTTAACGAGTTTTTTAGAGGCTAAGGAAACCCTTACTGATAAAAACGGTTATTTTATTATTCCGGCATATAAACCGATTAATATTCCCCTTTTTCGGGAAATACGCATACCCAAATTTACAATTTTTAAACCGGGTTATGGGCCATTTCCTTGGTGGCAAGTTACACCAAAAAAAGGTGACTTAAGACGGGTTTTTGACAAGGAAGGGATGGTGGTAGAGTTGCCTAATTTAAAAAGTAAAGAATTAAGATTAGCTGCAAGAAGGGATGCCGAACCTGATGGAGATATTCCGTTTAATAAGATTAAAAATTTAATTATTTTATTAGATCAAGAGGATAAGTATTTGGGCATCCAAAGCAGAGGTTTAAAATGAAAAAAACCATTATTTTACTTCTCGCATTTTTGCTTTTAAGAACGCAGATATGTTTTGGTTTGGAAACGGGAACACATAGTCAAATTAATGAAACAATTGTTACTAGCGGTTATGCTATTTCTCTAGATAATTATTTAAAAAATAATGTAGGTATGCCTTCTGGCATTGATACAAAATTTAAATATAAAACGGTTTATAAAATAGTCGCCGAAGGCGGTGTCCTTGAGGATTTAGCCGGGATTGATTATGTCAGGTCCATGAACCATTTTCATGATCCGTTGGTAACCGACTGGTGGGATGCCGGTTTTAAGGGAAAACAATCTTCAATTATTTGGGCGCAAAGCGAGAACCAGATTTTTGGGAATTATTCGTGGCGCAATGGACGAGATTATTTTTACAACGCATTAACAGCAAACAATGAAGACCAACGAAACAACAATTTTGCCGATACATTTCGCGCCGTAGGACAGGTAATGCATTTGATAGAAGACGCCTCGGTGCCTGCTCACGTCAGAAATGATTCACATATATGGGGTTATAATTATGAATCATATGTGGAGAATAGACGGGCTCTGAGCGAACCACAATTTTTCTTGGATTTTCTTTTGAGCTATTATCGCTTTAATGATTCCATACTAAACGAGACTCCAAACCCTCAAGCCCCCATTCCTATCGCGAAAATAGTGGACACGGATAAATACACAGGCGATAATCCGGAGATTACAACGGGATTTGATGTAGGGCTGGCCGAATATGTTAATGCAAACTTCTTCAGTGAAGGTTCGGCAATGGACTACAAGAACCCTGCTCCATCCAGCCTTCAAGAAGAAATGATGCTGGTACATGATACCAATTACCCTGAAGACCCGACCAAAAAAATGTTCCAAAAGTATTACCGTAAGGTAGGTGGAGGAGAGACCGTAGACCATCTGGCAGCGGTAAGCTATCAGTATCATTTGTTCACGAAATACGAACTTCAACCTTATTATAATAAAATAATCTTCCTCGATGATAACTGTTACGAGGACTATGCGTACAAGCTTTTGCCAAGAGCCACCGGATATGCCGCCGGACTTCTCCAATACTTCTTCCGTGGCCAGATAGACGCCATCGACGCGAAGACAACGAAGGGTACGACAGCCAGGCAACTTATCAACGGTATGACCCTGAAGGTGAAGAACACCACTCCCGGCGAGGACATTGCAAACGGCAAACTACTTGTGTCGCTGCCAGTACAAGAAATCAGGAGATACGGCGTACACCTATTCCGTCTCAGACCCTGTAACCGGCGTGAGTATCCCCACCGGTAACGGAACCTCGGACGACACTTACAAATACACCTTCAAATTCTCCTCCCCCATTCCCTCAGACGCGACGGAGCCGCAGTACATGCTCGTCTATCGCGGCAAGCTAGGGCTTGAGGACGACGCGGTGGCGGGGAAGGTGTTTAAGGCTAAAGAGCCTTTTATAATCGATGATTGGGAGAGAGATGAAGTTTTATGGATGGCGGAAGATAACAGATCGACACCCTCTCTTTCAAACGACTCTCAAGAAGGCTCTAAATCCATGGCAATTCTGGTATCAAGCGGCGAGCCTCCAGAGACAAAAATATATGACTCCCCATCCAACTCAGTATTTGGGTTAAATATGGGTTGGGCCTATGACTCCGATTTTAAATTTATCTGGATGAATGAGCCGGGTCAAAGGATTCCAAAAGGTGTATGCAGCAAGATAACCAGATTAACGCTTTATGCATATGCTCCTACTTATCATCGAGACGAAACTAATTATTACGTCAATCTTCAGCCCATTCTCTACATTTACGATGGCACGATTCCTGGGAAATTTGTTGCCGCTGGAGATGTGACCCAAATAAATGGAAATCAGCTTCCTTTATCTTCTGAACCTGGATTTGCGCCGATTACGTGTACTTTCGCTAATGGCGGTGTTAAGCTAGACCAGAAACTGGAATATAATATTTCTGTCAAGGCGCTTAATTTTATTCTTTATCCTGGTGCATATTTTCCTGCGGTTATAACGCCAGCTATAAGGTATGCAAATGCGGGTTTTTTTGACCAGGAATTCGGTAATTACGAGTTGCTGTCAAGTTATGGACTGTACGGGACTATTTATGGTACTGCAAATTTGAACCTCGCTTATCGTGAGATAAAGAAAGATTGCTCAAAATACGACTCCTTACAGGTGACCGCCAAATCAGACTTATCCGGTAACGTTGTGGATTTTGTCTATGGTATGGATAAAGACCATACCGTATCCGCACCGTTGACTCTTGGGACAACCTTTCAAAAAATATCAGTTTCTATATCGAGTAACATCGATAAATCAAATCTTGGCTATTTTGCTTTCAAGCTCGGCCAGGATGGAATTGACTCGGACGGCAAGTCCAAAGAAAACACAATCTACATAGACCAAATCGAAGCGGAATAGGCCGCGTTAACAGCCACACTAAACAGCCGCCCCTCGTCGGGGCGGCTGTTTCTTTTCAATATTCCCCTATACTCTTCGTGGTGAGGGCGTTACCGCTCGCACCTCAAATACTATGAATC
The DNA here is from genome assembly GCA_963845245.1 of Nitrospirota bacterium. Classification (GTDB taxonomy): domain Bacteria; phylum Nitrospirota; class JACRHJ01; order JACRHJ01; family JACRHJ01; genus CAWJRJ01. The sequence continues at coordinate 30,528 of CAWJRJ010000002.1, read as the reverse complement.
AGTATGAATATCAGAAATATCCCCACGGCAAGTATCGATATGGTCAGCAGTATGTCGAGCAGCAGGGACGGCTGATATGTATCGTCGTCTATCTGTTTCTCGACCTTCTTGTACCTGACGAATGCAAGCATGCCCATCACGGCCCCGAGTCCGACAAGGAACACCCCCAGGAAGGATGAGTAGCCGGGAGAAGAAGACTGGCGCATGGGCTTCAACGGCGGCTGTCTTCCCGACCAGGTATGAGAACTCTCTCATAAAAAGCGCAAACTTCTCGACGACGAACCCGAACGCCATTATCCCTATGCTGGTGCGGATCCAGGCGAGGAATGTCCTCTCGTTCGCCATGTGCACGCGGCGGTTGAGGATCTTTGATGACTTTAGATGTGGTGATAACTCAGCCAATTATATCCCTCATTTCCCGTTAAAGCGTCGCGTTGACCTTCTCGTGCATCTCCTTCACACGCCTTGCGAACTCGCGCCCGAACTCGAAGCATTTCTGCTTGTCCGCAGTGGACGGCTTATACTGGACCTCCACGCCGGGCCCTACAGTCTCAAGGCCCATCTTCTCGAACTCGGCGTATGCCTCGCGCACCGCGCCGCCGCTCCAGCCGTGGCTCCCGAACGCGCCCATGATCCTGGCCTTCGGCCTCAGGCCGCGCAGGTGGGTCAGGAACTCTGCGACCGACGGGAACAGTATGTTGTTCAGCGTGGGTGAGCCTATTATCGTCCCGCGCGCCTTCCAGAACTCCTTGATCGCGGCGCTCATCGGGGTCGCGCGCAGCTTTATTATCTTGCATTCCACGCCCTCAGCCTTCACGCCCTGCATGATCGGCTCGGTCATCAGCTCGGTGCTGTGCCACATCGTGTCGTATATTATCGCGACCGACAGGTTCGATGCACCGTTTGCCATGTCCCTGTACATCTGGAGGATCTTCGCGATGTCCTTGCGCCAGATGATGCCGTGGTCCGGCGCAATCATGTCGATATCAAGGCCCATCTTCGCTATGTCGTCCAGCTTCTTCTTCACGAGCGAGCCGAACGGCATCAGGATGTTGGCGTAGTAGTCCACCACCGCGTCCTCAAGCTCCGACATCGACTGGCAATTCACGAACTCGTCGTCGAACCGCGATGCAGTGGCAAGGTGCTGTCCGAATGCGTCCTGGCTTATGAGCAGCTTGTCCTGCTCCACGATACGTCATCATTGAGTCCGGCCAGTGCAGCATCGGTGTCTCGATGAACGTCAGCGTCTTCTTGCCGATGTTCAACTTGTCGCCGGTCTTCACCACGCGTATGTCCCAGCGGGAGGTGTCGAAGTATCTGGCCAGGCCGTTCCTGCCCTTCTCCGTGATATAGATAGGCACACCGGGGCAGAGCTCCATTATCCTGTCCAGGCTCGATGCATGGTCCGGCTCGATGTGGTTTATGACGATGTTGGCGATCTTCGACATGTCCGTGATTAACTGTATGTTCTCGATGGTCGCGGCCGAGAAGTCGTGCTTCACCGTGTCCACCAGCGTTATCTGCTCGTCCATTATCAGGTAGTTGTTATAAGTCGTGCCGTTCGGCGTCAGGTATCCGTGGAAGTCCCTTATGCCCCAGTCGGCCACACCGACCCAGAATATCCCCGGTTTTATCTCTACTGGCTTTGTCATTTCTTTTCTCCGTATTATGTCAGACTTTTATAATTGGTTATCTTCTGTTAGACTATTAATATACTATAAAACACGGCTTTTAGTACCATAAAAAGCAGAAAAGAGGAATAATTGCTGATAATGAAATACGCATTGCTGCTGGCCTTACCCCTTCTTCTTGTGTGCGGTAACGCCATTGCGGCCGAGCCTCTTGATATCCTTAACGGTATGGCCCCGGCCTATGCCCATGTGCAGGACTATACCGCGACGTTCATAAAGCAGGAGCGCGTGAAGGGCGAACTGCTTCCTGGGGAGAGGATACAGTACAAGTTTAAAAAGCCGTTCATGGTCTACATGAAGTGGCTGCCCGGACCGCACGAGGGCAGGGAGGCACTGTATGTGCAGGGCAGGAACAACAACAAGGTCGTTGGCCATGAGGGCGGGCTCATAGGCTTCATTACGCTCAACATGGCGCCGACCGGCAGCCTGGCCATGAAAGGCAACAGGCACCCCATCACGGACAGCGGCATCGGGCGTCTGATCGAGATTATAATGAACGACATAAACAAGGCCTCTGAGAGGGGCTTCAAGGACGCGTATGTCGAGCTTGCCGGAGAGGAGAACGTCGATGGCAGGAAGGCCTGGCACATCACGGCGAAGATGACCGGAAAGGGGTACTATGCCGGGAAGCTGGACGTCTGGGTTGACGAGCAGAACGGCCTGCCGGTCAAGGTGAAGGTCTACGGCCTGAACGGCGAGTTACTTGAGTCGTATGCCTATACCGACCTGAAACTGAACCCCGGCCTTTCCGACAAGGAGTTTGACAGGGACAATCCGGAATATCGGTTTTGAATAAAAGATATCATTTTGGATTTATGACTGCTCCTTTCTCCTTACAGCAATGCTTTCAAGACCGACTTGACTATCTCCTTCAACGGCATGGCGAGCAAGATTGCTGGAATGGCCGGAAGCGAGACGATGGCCGCCAACTTCAGCACGGCCTGTCTTCCGAACGGGATTGTCCTCATGCCCTGCACCCTTTCGTAGCTGTTGCCAAGGTCTGCCAGGGACTGGATGTCGGAACTACCCAGGAACGTCTCTCCTTCCGGGGCGCAGCCGTCAGCCCATTTCTCGTGGAACGACTGGTTATAACGGTTTAGAAGTCTGCCGTAGGTCAATACCCCCGTCCTTCTTGTGCGCGTCATTACCGGTATGAAAACGAGGAGCGGGCCCAGGAAGATTCCCTCCGCCGCCACCAGATAGGCTATGAAGACGCCCTGGTACGAAGCCAGTGAAGCGCCCTCATAGACCAGCTTGAACGCTGTATCGCCGCTCAGGATGACTCCCGCTGCCGCGCCGATGACACCGAACAGGTACTGTGTAATCTCAAGGAAGCCCAGGCCGCCGGCCCGGTCCGCGTTTGTCGGCATGAGCTTCAGGCCGAGGCGCGACATCTCCCACAGGAACCCGGTCCAGACGGCGAGACGCCAGAGCCAGCGGTAGAACAGGAACTGGAGAAATGGTACGGCGACGATGTTGTACCAGAGCCCGGCAGGCGACAAGCGCGCGCCTGTCGAATTCTGGTCGAGGAGCCAGGTCATGCTATGTTCAGCATACATCCCCCGGTACGCCAACCAAGAGCCTACAAACGCCAGGCAGAGCATTATTACCTCGGCCTTGACTGACTCCCTTCGCCTTGCAACGTTTGCCGCCGCCTCATGGAAAGCTGGCATATCCTTAGGCCCCAGCAGGCCGGAACGTGCAAAGTGCAGCGCGGCCTTGGTGAGTTCTGGCCCAATGATCGCCTCAGCCAGTACCAGGAGCGGCATGCATATGAAGAAACGCGAGTATGTGGCGAAGTCGAGCAGGAAGGACTCCCTCGGCGACGGCCCCAGTGCTTGTCCATCCAGAGCGGACAGGAAGAGTAGCGGCAGCCATGTCACGCAGAAGAAGGCAACGATGCGCCTCGGGATGTCCGGGCCCTCGCCCCGCACGAGGCCGACCCTTTGCAATATCCGGTAGAACGGCCCCCCGCGTACGAAGTTAAGCTCCGGCTCGAGGTCCTGGTCCATGCCCACCTCTTCCTCTTTTGAATAGCTAAACCTTAATTATTAAAGGGATAACACCAAATCCCAAATTCCGCAAGTCATCGGCTTTCTTTTCCCTGACCTGCCCAATCCACAAAGTTTCCCCTTGCAAATCCCCTCCATTTATGTTATTAATTCAGGGTTTCGGTCATGGGACTGAGGCAATCATATAGGGGCATGGGGCCCCGAAAGGCCGTAAGGCCTTAAATTCACACACCCCGATTACGCTGAGGGGGGTGCCTTTTCAAAGGTTCCTTCAGTAGACGGGGTGGCGGAAAAAACCGGTTGGAGGTGTGTAATGGCAGTAATTACGATGAAGGAACTCCTGGAAGCGGGCGTGCATTTCGGCCACCAGGCAAAGAGATGGAACCCGAAGATGAAGAAGTATATCTTCGGCGAGCGTAACGGCATCTACATAATCGACCTGCAGAAGACGCTCCGCAAGTTCAAGGAGGCCTACAACTTCGTCGCCGACGTGGCGGCCGAGGGCAAGCCCGTCCTGTTCGTGGGCACCAAGAAGCAGGCGCAGGATTCAATAAGCGAGGAGTCGGAGCGCTGCGGCCAGTACTACATAAACCAGCGTTGGCTGGGCGGCATGCTCACCAACTTCGAGACGATCAAGAAGGGCATCGAGAAGCTCAAGAAGCTCGAGCGCATGAAGGAAGACGGCACCTACGAGAAGCTCACCAAGAAGGAAGTCTCAGGCTTAGAGAAGACCCGCACCCAGCTTGAGAAGAACCTGGGCGGCATAAAGAACATGCCCGGCCTTCCCGGCGCAGTGTTCGTGGTTGACCCCCGCAAGGAGCACATCGGCGTCCTTGAGGCCAGAAGGCTTGGCATCCCGGTAGTCGGCATCGTCGACACCAACTGCGACCCGGACCTCATCGACTATGTAATCCCAGGCAACGACGACGCTATCCGCGCGGTCAGGCTTATCTCTTCGAAGATAGCCGAGGCAGTGCTTGAGGGCAAGCAGAGGCGCCAGGACAAGGTCGAGGGCAAGCAGGCTGCGGCACACGCCCAGGCCGAAGAGGCGACCGGCGAGAAGCCGGATATGCCCACGGAAGCTCCGGAAGCCCCGGCATCTTAAGCCCGGCGGTTTCGTAATACAAATTTAAAACAAAGAATTGTAGGGGTGCAAGTTATTGCGCCCCTACAATTTAAGAAATTGAATACTGGAGGATATGGTAATGGCGATTTCAGCGTCAGACGTTAAGAATTTGAGAGAAAAGACCGGCGCGGGCATGATGGACTGCAAGAAGGCCCTCACCGAGACCAACGGCGACATGGAGAAGGCGATCGACTTCCTTCGCAAGAAGGGCCTCTCAGCCGCCGCCAAGAAGACGGACCGCATCACGTCCGAGGGCATGGTCAACTCCTACATACACGCGGGCGGCAAGATCGGCGTCCTGGTCGAGGTCAACTGCGAGACGGACTTCGTCGCAAAGACGGACGAGTTCCAGGACCTCGTGAAGGACATCTGCATGCACATCGCTGCGGCAAACCCGCAGTATGTGAAGCGTGACGAAGTCCCCGCAGCCGAGCTTGAGCGCGAGAAAGAGATATACAAGGACCAGGCCCGCCAGTCAGGCAAGCCCGAGAACATCCTTGAGAAGATAGTCGAAGGCAAGCTGGAGAAGTTCTACGGCGACGTCTGCCTGCTCGACCAGATATTCGTGAAGGACCCGGACGGCAAGAAGAAGATATCCGACATCATCACCGAGAAGGTGGCAAAGCTGGGCGAGAACATGAGCGTCAGGCGCTTCGCCCGCTTCCAGCTTGGCGAGGGTCTTGCAAAGAAAAGCTGCGACTTCGCCGCCGAGGTTGCCGAGCAGTTGGCCAAGTAATAAATTGAAATAACTCCCCCAACCCCTTGTAGGGGCCGTACCTTCGTGTCGGCCCTTTCGGGGGACAGAGAGGGCGTTATATTAGAAAGGTGACATGCCGGTAAAATACAAAAGGATACTCCTGAAGCTCTCCGGCGAGGCCCTGATGGGTTCCGAGCCATACGGCATCGACCCGCTGGTGGTCGAGCAGGTGGCAAAGGAGATAAAGCAGGTCGTAGCAAAGGACGTCGAGGTCGCCGTAGTAATCGGCGGCGGCAACATCTTCCGCGGCCTTGCCGCAAGCGCAAAGGGCATGGAGAGGGCGTCCGCGGACTACATGGGGATGCTCGCGACGGTACTCAACTCCCTCGCGCTCCAGAACAGCCTTGAGAAGATCGGCGTGGTCACACGCGTCCAGTCCGCCATAGAGATGAAGGAGCTTGCCGAGCCGTACATCAGGCGCAAGGCAGTACAGGCACCTCGAGAAGAAGAGGGTGGTCATATTCGCCGCAGGCACCGGCAACCCGTACTTCACCACCGACACCGCCGCCGCGCTTCGCGCGATGGAGATCGGCGCGCAGGTGATAATGAAGGCGACCAAGGTGGACGGCGTGTACGACTCCGACCCGATGCTGAATAAAAAAGCAGTGAAGTTCGACGAGCTTACATACATCGATGTCCTGAAAAGGGGCCTCAAGGTTATGGACGCGACGGCGATATCCCTGTGCATGGACAATAAACTGCCGATAATCGTGTTCAACCTGAAAAAGGCCGGGAACATAGGCAAGGTACTTAACGGTAAAAAAGTTGGCACCTTAGTGAGGGGGAACTGATGATACCGGAGATAAAGAAGAAGACCGAAGACCGCATGAAGGGCGCGCTTGAAGCCTTGAAGCATGAGTTCTCGACCGTCCGCACCGGCAGGGCGTCCATGTCGCTTGTAGACGACGTGATGGTGGACTATTACGGCACGCCTACCCCGCTGAACCAGGTGGCGACGCTCTCCGTCCCGGACTCACGCACCATCGCCATACAGCCCTGGGAATCCAAGATGCTCGGCCCCATCGAGAAGGCGATCCTAAAGTCAGACATTGGCGTTACGCCCGAACAACGACGGGAAGATCATCAGGCTCGTCATACAGCCTCTGACCGAGGACAGGCGCAAGGAGCTTGTCAAGAAGTGCAAGAAGATGGCGGAGGATGCCAAGGTCGCCGTCCGCAACGTCAGGCGCGACGGGAACGAGGCCCTGAAGAAGGCGGAGAAGGACAAGAACATCACCGAGGACGAGCTTAAAAAGAGCGAGGAAGAGACGCAGAAGATGACGGACGAGTTCATCAAGCGCATCGACGACGGCCTCCTGCATAAAGAAAAAGAGATCATGGAGGTGTAGGTGGCATTCATAATCACCGACGAGTGCATCGCCTGCGGCTCCTGCAAAGAGGACTGCCCGAGCGATGCGATAAAGGTCGAAGGCGGGGAGCTACAAGATAAACGCCGAAGCCTGTATCGAATGCGCCACATGCATGGAGACATGCCCTTCCGGCGCGATAGTGGAAGACTGAGAATTAATTTTAAGGCGGGCAGAAATGCCCGCCTTTTTTGTTTAATCATATGAGCATTATGCATGGAATACGAAATTGAAAACATTTCCGTAATTGATTATTTAGATGATTGTTATTAAGCATTATTGCATGCTCATCTTTGTATTTTTGATTCAATTTTGCACTATTTCTTATGGTCACATTGCTGTTCATTTATTGGAAATAATATTATTTCAAATACGAGATTATTTCTCTAATAACTTCATGTCATTTAGGTTTTGCCAGACAATTGGGATCGTTACATATTACCTATTTTGGAGACTTTAATGTTACCTCCGTTATATATTGCGTTATTAATTATGAAAAGCATGCTACTATCGGATTCAATAAAATTCATAGAGATATATTAAGTAAGCTAGGGTGCGCACTGCGCACCTCATCTGCATCCCCGCCAATTTTCTTAATTATCCCTTGAATAAACCCCCTTTTTATGGCACAATTACATGCTAAATCAATATTTTGCATTTCTTTTACGAAAAGGTGGTAAATGGCCAAGAAACCTGTTGGGAGCTTCACCTTCGTACTGCACTCGCACCTCCCGTATGTAATCTCGCACGGCAGGTGGCCGCACGGCACCGACTGGCTGAACGAGGCCGCCGCAGAGACCTACATCCCCATCCTTGAGGTAATCGAGAGGCTTGTCGCGGAGGGCATATCCCCCAAGATAACCCTCGGTATCACCCCGGTGCTCACCGAGATGCTTCGGGCCGAGTCTTTCAAGGACGAGTTCAAGGGCTACCTTGAGGTAAAGATAGCGGCGGCCCAGGCCGACATGGTGGAATTCAAGAAGACCAAGCAGCCGAAGATGGCCAAGATCGCGCAGATGTGGGACGAGTTCTATACCGGGATATATCTGTCCTTCACCGAGAAGTACAAGGAAGACCTGATTCAAGGAGTTCGCAAGGCTCCAGAGGGCCGGGCATATCGAGATAATAACCTGCGGCGCGACACACGGCTACTTCCCGCTGCTGTCGCGCGACGAGAGCGTGCAGGCGCAGGTGAAGCAGGCCGTCACCGCATACAAGCGCATATACGGCAGACGCCCCAAGGGCATCTGGCTGCCTGAATGCGCGTACAGGCCGGCCTACAAATGGACGCCGCCCGTCGAGGGAAGCGGGCTTGCCCCGTACGACCGCAAGGGCGTCGAGGAGTTCCTGAGCGAGAACGGCATAGAGTACTTCATCGTTGACTCGCACCTGCTTGAGGGCGGCAAGGCCATCGGCGTATACCTTGAGCGGTTCGAGGCCCTGGGCAAGCTCTGGGCCGGGTTCTCCGACAGCTACAAGCCGAGGCCGATAGACCACACAAAGTCTCCTTACGACATATTCGCAGTCGGCACCAAGAAGGGCAAGAAGCCGGTCGCAATACTTGCGCGCGACCCCAAGACCGGGATACAGGTATGGAGCGGCGAGCACGGATACCCCGGCAACCCGCAGTACCTCGACTTCCACAAGAAACGCTTCCCCGGCGGCCTTCGCTACTGGCGCGTGACGGACACCAAGGCCGACCTCGCGGAGAAGGGCGAGTACAACCCCGCCGAGGCGGCCAAGTATGTCCCGGAGCAGGCGCACCACTTCGTCGGTCTGGTAAAGGAGACGCTGAAGGCACACCAGAAGGAAAGCGGCAGGGCGGGCCTCCTTACATCGCCCTACGATGCGGAGCTTTTCGGACACTGGTGGTTCGAGGGGCCGGAATGGCTCTACCACGTAATCAAGGGAATCGCGACCGACCCCGAGCTTGCACTGACCACCGGCTCCGAATACCTGAAGAACAACCGCGAACGCACGCTCGTGTCGCTGCCCGAGGGCTCATGGGGCGAGGGCGGTTTCCATTACATCTGGATGAACGAATGGACGGCCTGGACCTGGAAGCACGTGTATGAGTGCGAGGCCCTGATGGTCGGACTTGCCCGCGAGTACGCAGACACGAAGGACGAGAAGCTGCTGGACATCCTGAAGCAGGCTGCACGCGAGCTGCTGCTGCTCCAGAGTTCCGACTGGCAGTTCCTGATTACCACCATCAGCGCGAAGGACTATGCGGAGATGCGGTTCACGGAGCACGTCGCCGTGTTCAAGAGGCTTGCCGAGATGGCGAAGAAGTACGGGCGCGGCGAGAATGTCGCCAAGGGCGAGTGGGAGTTCCTGGGCATCGCCAAGGAAAGAGACGATTTATTCGTGGATATAGACCCGGCCTGGTGGGCGAAGATTGAGTTCCCGGCCTAACGAGGAGGAATGATGTCTGAAGAGAAGGGTTTTGAAGTGAACGACCGCAGGAAGGCGAACGCCGAAGGCGGCGAGCCGGAAGCAGGCGCTGCTGGTGCAGCGAATGTAGAAGAAAAAGTAAGGACCATTGAAGAGCCGGGCGAAATGCAGTCCATCGACTTCATAGCCTTCATAAGCTCCCTTGCCGCCACTGCCCTTATGCACTTTGGCGAGAAGCTTTCTCCAGACCAGCCGGACGGCATGAAGAACCTCGATGCCGCCAAGCAGATGATAGACCTGCTGGACCTCCTGAAGGTGAAGACCAGCGGCAACCTGGATAAAGAAGAACTCGACATGCTCGACAACATCCTCTACAACCTGAAGATGAGATACGTGATGGAATCATCAGGTAAGAGACCCTGAATGGGAAGCCCGGTCACTAGCTAATATATTTATCGCGGAAAAGAGGGAGACAAAACCCTCTTTTTCCTTTTAAAAGGCAGGCACGTGATAAACGGTTCCACTGGTAACGCAACTGGCAAGGAATGGCTCCAGCGTATTAAAGACGAATATGCCGAAGGCTCCCTGGTGATAAAGGAGATGCATTTCTCAGGTGCGGGCGGCATGGAGGTCGTGAAGGCCGTCACCGCCCATACCGACGGCTCCATAAGGTCGGCCTTCGAGAAGGTCTGCGCCGACCTGGGTGTGATTCCCAGGAAATCCGGGTGGGGCCTTGCGGCCATCGGCGGGTACGGGCGCGGCGAGCTGAACCCCTATTCCGACATTGACATAATGTTCATCGGCAGGGACGGCTCGCTGGAGAAAGAGAACGTACTCCCTACGAAGGCGCTTCACCTGCTGTGGGACATGGGGTTCAATATCGGCTACAGCGTGAGGACCCCGTCCGACTGCTGCTCCCTTGCGAAGAACGACTTCACCATCATGACCTCGCTCCTTGAGTCGAGGCTCATCTGCGGCGAGAAAGAGGTCTTTAATACCTTTCAGGAAAAGATGAAGGGCGTAAACAACCCGAAGGCGGTCGAAGAGTTCATACGTGAAAAACTCCTCGAGCGCACGAAGAGGCACAAGAAATACGGTGACAGCGTCTACCTCCGTGAGCCCAACATAAAAGAGGGCGCGGGCGGCCTGCGCGACATCCATGCCGCGATGTGGATCGCAAGGATCAAATACGGCGTAGGCACAATCGCCGGCCTCAAAGAGCACGGGGTCAAAGAGAACGAGATCAGGCGGCTGCGGTCCTCCCGCAACTACCTGCTGAGGCTTCGGAACGAACTGCATTACCTCTCAGGCCACAGGCAGGACGTCCTTACATTCGAGCTTCAGGAGTTGGCGGCGAAGGACTTCGGGTATACTCCCAGGCCCAACAGGCTTGCGGTCGAGAACTTCATGCGTGCGTATTTCCTTCGGGCCAGAAGCGTCAGGGACATTACACAGGCCGTGATAGAAAAGGCGCTCGACAAAAGGCAGGGCAGGAAATGGTTCTTCCTTCCGACCGGCAAGAAGCAGATCAACGAACACTTTTATTCCATGGGCCGGATGTTGTGCCTTACCGGGAACGCCGAGGAGGTATTCCGCAAGCGCCCGGAGACTATCCTTGAGGCCTTCCTGCTTAGCCGTCCTGACGGCATAAGCATGAGCGACAACCTCAGGGAGGCTATAAAGGACAACATTGCCGCGGTCGACAGGAAGACGGGCATCTCCAAGGAGGCCGCACGAATATTCCTTGAGATAATCGGAAAACTGGAAGGCCTGTACGAGACGCTTGACAGCATGCACAAGATGCGGGTGCTTGGGAAATACCTACCGGAGTTCGGCGCGACGACGGCCATGGTGCAGCACGACATGTACCACAAGTACACCGTAGACGAGCATTCGCTCCTTGCCATAAAGAAGGTGCAGGAGCTGTTCGACGCAGGCGGCATGGCATATCCCGAGTTTGCGGAAGCGCTCAAGAGGGTGAAGGACAGGCAGAGCCTTATCCTTGCAGTGTTGCTCCACGATACCGGTAAGGCCCTTGGGAAGGGGCACTCCGAGCAGGGTGCGCGGCTCGCGGTGAAGATATGCCAGCGGCTCGGGCATGGACGACGACAAGGCGGGCAAGGTGGAGTTCCTTATAAGGAACCACCTGTTCATGGCACATATAGCGCAGAGGCGCGAGCTGTCGGACCCCAAGGTGCTTGAGAAGTTCTGCCGGATAGTCGACAGCCCCGAGCTTCTGGACATGCTCTATATCCTCACATATGCCGACATGTCCGCCGTGGGCCCGGACCTCTTCAACGACTGGAAGAGGATGCTCCTTAAGGAACTGCACGGCAGGGCGCAGGCGTTCCTCAAAGACGAGGTCTCCGCGATTGCCGGCGAGAAGGAGAGGATAGCCGGGATAAAGAAGGAAATAATAGCCAGGGCGAAGAAAGGCAAGGCTGGCGATGCCGGTGAGGTAAAGAAATTCCTGGAGAACCTTCCGCCCAACTATGTGCTGTCCGTCCCGGCTGAAACCATACTCAGGCATTTCAGGCTTTCGGAAGGTCTCAAGTCCAGCGAGATTATAATCGACCACGAAGACGACACCAGGGGCTACACGAACCTGACTATAATTCTGCATGAGCTCTCAGGAGTCCTGCATATCGCGGCGGGGGCGCTTGCCGCAAAGAACATGAATATCCTGAGCGCACAGATTTTTACCGGCAAGGACGGTATAATTGTTGATACCCTGCAGGTGACGGATTATAATAAACAACCACTGTTCGACGATGCGACATGGGAGGATATAGAGGGTTTCATGAAGAAACTCCTGAGCGGGCAGTTGTGCCTTGACAGGGCTTTCCCTTCCATGCCCGCATATCCCAGAAAGACATCGTTGAAGGATGTCCCCGCGAAAGTGATAGTGGATAACGAGGCGTCCGACCGTTACACTGTCTTTGAAGTATACGCGCGGGACAGGGTAGGGCTCCTCTATGACATCACACGTGAGCTTTTCAGGATGGGTTGTTATATATCCTCGGCAAAGGTGGATACGGATGTCGACCAGGTGGTGGACGTGTTCTATATCACGGATATATTCAGGCAGAAAATAGAAGACAAAGAACGCATAGAGGCGATTGCGGCTGCCATACTGGCGGCGGTTACGAGCGATAAGTGAAGAGAAGGCTTATACTGATAGTCCTCGCCATAACAGTACTTCTGGCGGGAATAAATATATTTACCAGAGGAAGCTATTTCTCCGGCATGGTCAAGGAGCGGGTTGTTGCCGAGGCCAGACAGAAACTCGGGTACGAGGTGGGGATGGACAGGCTCGTCTTCAACCTGTTCCCGGCGTATGCGGACCTCTACAAACCCTACATCAAAGGGTGGGACAGCGCAAAGCCGGGCGCGGCGGTCTCTGCCGAGAAAGTCAGGGTGTACATAAGCCTCGGGGCCCTTATCGAACGCCGCATCACCATTACGCGGCTGCGGGTTTACACGCCGTCTCTGGATATTATAAAAAACCTGGACGGCAGTTACAATATAGACGAACTTGTCAAAAAGATAAAAGAACTCTCAGAAGAAAAACGTAAGCCGGCCGTAAAAGGTGCGCGTGGCACTGAGGTGAAGGAGCTGATCGTACTGGACGGTATCTTCAGCTATTCAGACAAAGCGGCTGGTGTATATTTCAGCACGGCAACCGCCGGCCTTGATTTTCGCCTCAGGGGCAGGGGAGAGTACAGGGCGGGTTTTTCCATGAAAGAATCCCTGCTTAAACGTACGGACTTTCCCCCATTCCACATCGGTCTTGGCGGCGATATAACCTGGAAGGACGATACTGCCAGGATCGACACCGTAAAGCTTGAGTCCGAAGGGACCAGGATAAATGCATCGGGAAAGGTCTTATGGTCCAAAAACCCTACTGTTGACCTGAAGGTCAAGGCGAAACTGGACCTCGCCCTGCTGGACAGGCTGGCATTGATTAAATCCGGCCCATCTGGCGAAGCCGAACTCACGGGCGATGTCAAGGGCCGCTATCCCGACCTGAAAGGCGACGGCAGCCTGACGGTACGGAAGGCGGAATATGCAGGCCTTAAATTAGACGACCTGTCCACAAAAATGAAGTTTGAGAACGGTTCGCTCATACTGCCTGAAATACAGGGCAGGCTTCTGGGGGGACGTTTCACCGGCAACCTCACCGCAAACCTGGGGAAGGAAATAACCTATCGGTCAACGCTCAAGTTAAACGACATAATCAGCGGCTACTACACCGAAGGCAATAAGAGCCTGTCATTCATACCCTGGCAGAAGGTGTCAGGCAATGTGGATATACAGGGCAGCGGACTCAAGTTTGCAGGTCTGTCGGCTTCTGGCTGGGTTGACGTCGCCAAATATGAGACCCCGCATTCCTCACCCCATGCGGATGTTGACCTCTCCGTAATCAAGGACGTAAGGGTCGATTTCCTCTACAGGGACCGTGTAATCAATGTAAATAAATGTGTGGTGGCCTCAAAGTATTCAGCAGTGAACTTATCCGGTACGGTAGGAATAGACGGCAAGTGTGACCTGACGCTCAAAGGCGGCTCAAAGAACATAAGCGAGATATCGACGATGATCGGGTACTCAGACATAACCGGCAGCCTTGAGGCTGCAGGTTATGTCAGGGGCAATATAATCGAACCGGAGATTATAGGCAAGGCCCGCATATATGACGCGGTGGCGCACGGCATACCGTTCAGTGGCGCGTACGGTGACGTGAAGCTTTCAGGCTGGCAGCTCTCATTCAGCGACTTTATGATTACGCAGGACCGCTCCAGCTATCTGCTGAACGGGAAGATTATGTTCAAGGGCAAGGACGCAAGTTTCAAGAATCCGTATTTCATCGCAAAACTCGGCGTGCATAACGGCTCCGCAAGGAAGATCACGGCCATATTCTATGAGGACATCCCAGTAAACCTTATGGCGGATGGCGAGATCGAGTTTAACGGCAACCTTGAAAAATTCCACGGAGAGGCGCGGCTTTCGACCGGGGCTGGCGACGTCTACGGACAACCTCTCGACAAGGGCGAGGTAACGGCGGTATTAAGCGAGAAGAGCATAACGTTCCCAAAGGTGGCTGCCGTCAAGGGGAAGGATATCATCACCGCATCGGGCGGTATAAATTTTGACGGGACCTTTTACGGCAAGGCGTCATCCGCCAGGTTTGACCTGGCTAACTTCAGCCTGCTTATGAACACCGGCCTGCCGATCAGGGGTGCGATGTCTATCGCGGTCACGGGAGACGGAAGCTTCAGCCACCCGTCAATAACCGCAAACCTCAACTCCAACCGTCTTTATCTGAAAGACGTCGACATGGGGGGGAGCAGCATCGCGGCCCGGATAAAGGACGATGTATTGACGCTGAGCGGTGCCATACTTGACAAGAAAGTCGTGGTCGACGGGTTCCTCGGTCTGTCCAGGCCTTACCGGTGGAGGGGCAGGTTAAGCTTTGACAAGGGACGTTTCGAGCCGTTCCTGAAACTTGCGTACAAAGACCTGCCTGAAGACGTTACATTCTTGTCCACTGGTGTGTTTACTGGCGAAGGCACGATCAACGAGCCGGCGAAGACGAGCCTGTCGGTCGAGTTCTCCGAGGTGTCTGCATCCATAATGGGCAGGAAGCTTGAAAACTCCGGCGACATAGCGCTTTCGTACAAGGACGGGCGACTTGGCATAAAATCTCTCAGGCTTAAAGGGGACGCCATCTCCCTTGAGATGAGTGGCGGCGCTGAGGGGCTTGAGCAGATAGACGCCTCCTTGAAGGTCTCGACCGCGCTTGGTCCCTTGAAATCCTTTGTGAAAGACAGCGTGGATTACCTGGAAGGCAACGCCCAGGCTGACCTGCGGCTAAAAGGAGAACTTGAGGCTCCTACCATAACAGGCCGGGTAAAGGTGTCGGACGCCGGGATCAAGCTAAAGGATTTCCAGCAGCGGCTGGACAAGATCAACGCGGAAATAAAGCTGGACGGCAGCAACTTCAATATAACCAGGCTGGACGGCGACCTGGGCGGCGGGATAATAAGTGCCAAAGGCAAGGGCGGCTTCAAGGGTTTTGTGCTGGATAATTTTACGGTAGGGGTTAACGCCGACGGCGTAAAGCTCAAATATCCCGAAGGCGTGTCCTCCACCGTCGACGCCGACCTTAACCTGGAAGGTGTCGGGAACAGCAGGTCCATAAGCGGGGACGTGACGGTAAGGAAGGCCAGGTATGCCGAGAGGATCGACTGGAAGAGCTGGCTGGTGAAGCTGCAGCGTAAAAAACCTGAAGCCGCGGCCGCTGTAAAAGGCCCGGCCCCTCTTGGCGATACTTCCTTGAATGTGCACGTGACCGCCCAGGAGACCATCAGGATAGACAACAACGTGGCTAAGGTACCAGTCTCTGCCGACCTTTACCTGAGAGGCACTGTGGATTCCCCGTCGGTCGTGGGCAGGCTCGAGTCAAACGGCGGCGTGGTGTACTTCAGGAACAACGAATTCAAGTTGGTGAACGGCGTGGCTGAGTTCGTCGACCCGCGCAAGATAAACCCGATGGTGGACCTCCAGGCCGAGACAAAGGTAAAGGAATACCTTATATCGCTTAGCCTATCCGGGACCGTGGACAAGATAAAGGTCTCGCTTTCTTCCGACCCCCCATTGGAGGACGAGGATATAATATCTCTCCTTACGCTCGGCAGGACGTCTGAGGGATTGAAGGGCCACGAGGCGGTGGTCACAACGGGTGAAGCTACCTCTTTCGTCACAGGCCAGATACAGGATGCGGTCGAGAGCAGGCTCAGGAAGATCACGGGTTTCGACAGGTTCCAGATAGACCCCTACATGACCAGCTCCGGCACATCCAGCGGGCCCAGGCTGACAATCGGGAAGAGCCTTTTCTCCGACAAGCTGTACCTCACGTACTCGTCGAACCTCGGCACCTCGGAAGACCAGTTTGTGAGGTTAGAGTATATATTCAATAAAAATTTCTCCGCTGTGGCTGAACGTGATGAGCTGGGCCATTATGGGGCTGACTTTAAATTCAGGTTCGAGTTCAAATGAAAAAATTCCTGCTCGTGTTAGTAATACTGTTATTGCTGCCGCCCTTGGCCGAGTGCCGCGCCGCCGCTAATGAAAAGCTTGTATCCGAAGTCCAGTTCGACTACCCCGGCGAGCTTCCAGGGGGAGTCCGCGAACTTGCCGGAATAAAAAAGGGCGATATCTACTCGCCTCGCAAGGTCAGGGACGCCATAAAACTTCTTTACCTGAAGGGGTCGTTTGATGATATATCCGTGGAAGGCAGGGATACCGGTGCCGGCGTTGAAATAACTTTTCACCTTAAACCGAAGCTTAGAATATCAAAGATAAGGCTTAAGGGTAACAGTGAGGTGAGCAAAAAAAAGATAATGCCGAGGCTGGTCTTCAAGGAAGGTGACTTTGTCGACCCCGCTCTTATAAAGAAATCCCGCGAAGGGATATTAAAGCTCTATCAGGAGGAGGGGTTCAGGAAGGCAACCGTCGATATCGTGCCGCAAAAAAAGGACAGCCTTCTGGCTGAGGTCTTGGTTAAAATAAACGAAGGCCTTCCCGTCAGGATAGCCACGGTCACTATCTCCGGTACCCCTGTCTTCCCGCAGGACGAACTTATAAAGAAAGCGAAGCTCTCTGTTGGCGATATCCTGTCTAAAGATACCCTCGAAAAATCCGTGACCGCACTGACCGAGTACTACGTCAAGAAGGATTACGTCAAGATAGAGATAAAGACAGCCGAGACTGCAATGGCGGACGGGAAAGTCGGACTGGACTTCAACATCCAGGCCGGGCCCAGGCTAGAGGTGGTGTTTACCGGCAATAAGTCCGTATCGGACAAAAATCTCAGAAAGATACTGACATTCTGGGAGGACAAGGACGTAAGCGACGAGAGTGTCTCAGAGAACCGCGACAAGATAAACGAATACCTGAAAAATGAAGGATATTACTTCTCCACGGTTACATCAAGGACAGAACAGTCGGTAACTCCGCCGGTTGTTGCGGTTAATTTCATTATAAACGAGGGGCAAAGAGCTAAGCTAGAGAAGGTCGAGATTAGCGGCAACAAGGAGTTCAGCACTGAGCAGATCAAGGGTTTGCTTGAATCAAGGGAGTCGTCCTTTTTTAAGTCCCGCTATATAATCAAAGAGACAGTAGACCGCGACGTGGAAAAGATAAAGTCATATTATGAGACGAAAGGCTACCTAAAGGCCGGCGTGGAGAGCGACGTAAAGTTCAGCAGCGACAGCAGGACGGCTTACCTTAAAATAAATATCACCGAAGGCATAAAGACTGTCGTATCGAGCGTTTCAATAAACGACGGGATAGGAATAAAAAAAGACACGATCCTCAAAGAACTGAAACTTAAGGCCGGGACGCCATTCAACCCGCTGCAGCTGAAAGAGGACGAAAACAGCATACTCAACCTTTATTCACAGCAGGGTTTTATAAATGCAGCCGTCGATATCGATAAAAAGTTTTCAGAAGACGGCGGTTCCGTCGACCTGGCGTACAACATAAAAGAAAACGGGAAGGTTGAAATCGGCAAGATCATACTTCGGGGCAACGAGGACACCAAAGACGAGGTGATACTCAGGGAGCTTGCAGTAAAATCAGGAGAGCCCCTTGATTATGAAAAAATATTGAAGAGCCAGCAGAAGATATACAAACTGGGCTTCTTCAGCCAGGTCCGTATGCAGCCGTTGGAGCAACAAAAAGGTGAGCCTGTCCAGGACCTGCTGGTTTCGGTCAAAGAAAGGGACGCCGGCGCAGTCGAGTTCGGAGTGGGTTATGGCGACTGGGACAAGTTCAGGGGTTCCGCCGAAGTTTCTTACAGGAACCTGTTTGGACTTGGTCACAGGATCACCGCAAGGGCCGAGGCCAGCACCAAGGAGTCGAAGGCCCTGATTACCTACAGGTGGCCGTGGTTTATGGGCAAAAAGCTCGATTTCCATTCAGGGCTTGTGTACCTCGACGCCCAGAAGCCAAACTACCATATAATAGATTTTATAGCCAATACGGGTTTTGACAAGTCGTTCGGGGACCATATAACCACCTCATTGTTGTACCAGTACGAGAGGATCAAACTCGGCACCATAAGGCCCGGCGCGGTGCTTGCACCTGAGGACAAGAATAAATCAAACATCGCCAGCATAAACCCGTCTGCCATATTCGATTATAGAGACAACCCATTGAATCCGACCAAAGGCTCGGTCTATGCAGGTATAGTTAAAATTGCATCCAGATATGTCGGGTCCACTGTCCGATTTTGGAAAGGTCACTTTGCAAGGCGGGTGGTATCTGCCAGTTTACAAGGACATCATCTTTGCCTTTTCAGCCAGGGGAGGTATAGAAGGTTGGTTCCAGGATAAATTTGACATCCCGATAAGCGAACGTTTTTTCCTTGGAGGCGCCTCAAGCATACGGGGATACAATTTTGAAAGCGTTGCCCCCATAGCCAAAGACGGCACCCCCACGGGTGGTGACTCCATGGCGCTCTTCAATACGGAAATCAGGTTTCCCCCTGCCTTTTGGTTTTGGGTTGGTAACGTTCCTGGATGCCGGGAATGCCTGGTTGCTGAACAAAAATATAATGATCACCAAACGTACCGACCCCATAACGGGGGCGAAAGTCTTACGAGCAAAGCAGCGGCCTCCGGTCATTAGGTACCAACGGTTTCAGATACGGTGCCGGTGGCGGGCTTAGGTACGATACCCCGGTCGGGCCGATTGAGGCTTGATTACGGCTTCAAGCTGAAGCCGCTTCCCGGCGAATCAAGGGGCATGCTTCATTTTACAATCGGGCAGGCGTTCTGATTATGATGAAAAATAAATTGGTCAAGACTGGCTGCGGCCCTTGCCGTGGCGCTGTTCATCATGCATATTTGGACCGGAGAGGCCGCCGCTTTTCTTATTGACAGGATAGACGCGGTCGTCAACGGCAGGGTAATAACCAAAAGCGAGGTAGACCGTGCCTTTGATGCTGAGGTATTGAGGCTTGAGGCCGAAGGGAAAAAGCCTGCGCCGGGCCTTCGGAAAGAGGTCCTGGACTCTCTCATAAACCGTATCCTGATCCTTGAGGATGCAAAGAAGTTCAACCTTGTCCAGGTTACGGACGAAGAAGTGGAGAAGGCGTATGGTTCAGTCAGGCAGGGTTTTCCATCCGAGGATGCGTTCTTGAGCGCCTTGAACAAAGAGGGCATAACCCCGGCCGAACTGAAAGAAAACCTGAGGGACCAGCTCCTTGCGGCTAAATATGTTGACAGGAGGATCAAGTCCTTTGTGAGGGTCACCCTTGAAGACCAGAAAAAATACTATGATGAAAACCGGGACAAGTTCGGGGATAAAAGCTTCGATAAGGTCCAGGAAGAGATAAACGGCCTGCTGGTTGAAAAGGAAGCCGGCAAGAAACTGGACGACTACCTTAATGAGTTACGGGCTAAATCTTCAATACAGCTGATGGACACGGAAAAAATGCGCGATTGACATTGGAATTAAGGGTTACTATAATCGGTTCTGACATGGCGGTTTGACCTACAGGCAAACCACAGGAGATACTGCATGCTAACCCGGATTCTGTTCCTTCCTTTTCTTTTCCTTTTTTTACCTGGGATAATTTTTTCTGCGCCTCAGGCCGCGGCATCCGCGGATGCCAGGGTGGTCGAGGTACTCGACATCGACGGCGTAATAAGCCCGGTAACGGCGGAATACCTCGAGAAGGGCTTGAAAAAGGCGGCGGACAGGAATGCCGAGGCGGTCGTCATCCTGCTGGACACCCCCGGCGGACTCGATACTTCAATGCGGCGGATGGTGAAGGAGATACTGGCATCGCCCGTGCCGGTCATAACATTCGTTTCTCCAAGCGGGGCCAGGGCGGCCTCGGCGGGCGTATTCATCACCCTTGCCTCTCCAGTTGCGGCAATGGCGCCCGGCACAAATATCGGGGCCGCGCACCCCGTCAACATGGGCGGCCCGACCCTGGACAAGGTGATGTCGGAAAAGGTGGAAAACGATTCCGCGGCATACATAGTCAGCCTCGCCTCCAAATATAAAAGAAACACACAGTGGGCGGAGCAGGCCGTAAGGAAAAGCGTGTCGATAACCGAGGCCGACGCCTTGAAAAATAATGTTATCGACCTTGTTGCAGATAACCTTCAAGACCTGCTTGAACAAAGTGGACGGCAGGATGGTCGTTACCGCCACTGGTGAAAAGAAGCTGAACACAAAAGGCGCCATGGTGGAAAGAGAAGGTTTGAGCCGGAGGCTCAAGTTCCTTATGGTCATAAGCGACCCGAACATAGCCTATATCCTGATGATGATCGGCATCATAGGCCTCTTCTTTGAACTTTCAAACCCCGGCCTGATCTTCCCGGGAGTCGTAGGCGGTATATCGCTTATCCTGGCTTTCTATGCATTCCAGGCCTTGCCCGTCAACTATGCCGGCATGTTCCTTATCCTGCTTGCGATAGTCTTCTTCATTGCCGAGGTCAAAATAATCAGCCATGGCCTGCTGGCCGTGGCAGGGGTCGTATCGCTGTTCCTGGGGTCTGTGATGCTGATAGACTCCCATGTGCCGTACCTGAAGATATCGCTTAAAGTGATACTCCCCGCCGTCATTACGCTCGCGGGCTTCTTCGTTATACTCATACGGGTCGCGATAAGGTCCAGGAGGTCAAAGGTGACCGGCGGCGCTGATGGCCTTGTCGGGGAGGAAGGTGAGGCGCGTACCGACATCGACCTGCAAGGCGATGTATTTATCCAAGGGGCTCACTGGGGGGCCTATTCCGACCTGCCTGTTCGAAAGGGGGATAAGGTCGTAGTTTTAAAAGTCGAAGGCTTGAAGCTGAAGGTCACGAAGAAACCATGATATAAAGGAGGCAAAATGTACGGAATATCAGGTTTTGCGGTTGCTGTAGCGATAATAGTCATGGTCCTTGCAAACTCAGTTAAGATACTGAAAGAGTACGAGCGCGGCGTATTGTTCACCCTCGGGCGCGTTGACCTTGAGCGCGGCGTGAGGGGGCCTGGCCTTATCATCGTCCTTCCGGTAATACAGAAGATAGTGCGGGTCGGCCTCAGTACCGTCACCATGGACGTGCCTTCGCAGGACGTTATAACGCGCGACAACGTAACGGTAAAGGTCAACGCGGTAATCTATTTCAAGGTCATGGACGCAAGGAGGGCGGTCGTGGAAGTCGAGGACTTCTATTACGCCACCTCCCTTATCGCGCAGACCACCCTCCGGAGTGTCCTTGGCCAGAGCCAGCTGGACGACCTGCTTGCCAAACGGGATGAGATAAATATCGAGCTTCAGAAGATTATCGACCAGCAGACCGAACCCTGGGGCATCAAGGTGACAAACGTTGAGGTCAAAAACGTCGACCTCCCCGAGAGCATGCAGAGGGCCATCGCGATGCAGGCCGAGGCGGAGAGGGCGAGGAGGGCAAAGGTCATCAGTGCCGAAGGCGAGTTCCAGGCCTCGCAGAAGATAGCGGACGCCGCGGAGATCATCCAGACCCAGCCTGCGGCATTACAGCTCAGATACCTGCAGACCATACTTGCCATGTCCGGCGACAAAAACTCCACAATTATAGTTCCACTTCCGCTAGAGCTCATAAAGCCTTTTTTGAAAGGCTACGAAAAGGAATCGCCCAAGGGCTAAGGGGAGTTGATGGGGGAAGGCCGCAGTTCAATATTTAAAGGTTATTTTATTGCCGGGGTGCTCTTGCTGGCCGTAATGGTGGCGGTCTTAAGCCTCGGCAGCTTTAAGGCTATATCCAATGTAAGGCCATATCTGGGGAAAGATACAGGGAATAAAACAAGAAAACTTTCTGAAACTGCCGCTACGGATACGAAGGACGATAGCCAGCAGGACACTACGTATTTCTTTTTAAAGTCCATGGTTGTGGTTTTCTCGGCCCTTGTTATCTTTTATCTGATAAGGGCCGCGATTATCGCACAGAGGCGGATACTTCACAGCTCAACGGGTGATGCGGGCAGTGTACCCGATGACAGGAATAACGTCTCCTTCGTGGTCGATACCTTCCACTCGATGGTAAGCACCCTCAAAGAGAAGGAAAAAGAGCTGCAGGAGCTCAAAGAGCAGGCGGAAGAGCGGGCAAAGTCTATAGAGGCCTACAACGAAAATATCCTGAAAAGTATTCAAAGCGGTGTCATGACCTTTGACAGGCAAGGGGTTGTGGTCACCTCGAACGCTGCATCCGGGAATATATCTGGAGATGGCCGAAAGCTCCTGCATAGGTAAAAACTATACAGATGTATTTGGTCCGGACTCCTGGCTTGCCAGGCTCATCGAGAAGGCAATATCGGATGGACGCCCTGAGAAACGTGGAGAGGGTGAGCTTAATGTCGGAGGAGGCCAGAAATGGCTTGGCGCCAGCACTTCTCTCTTGAAGGCTGACGACGGCGCAATCTCAGGGGTGATACTTGTCTTTACCGATATCACCGAGGTAAAAGGGCTTCGTGAGCGCATGGAGCTGAAAGAACGGATATCCGTCCTGGGCGAGATGTCGGCAGGGATCGCCCACGAGCTCAGAAACCCCATGGGCGTGATATCCGGATATGCGGAATTCCTTGCCAGAAGCCTCAGCGGCGACCCATCCGCTCTCGAGGCGGTAAACAGCATGCGGGCTGAGATAAAAGGCATGGACGAGATAATCCGCGAGTTCATGAATTTCAGCCAACCGACTAACCTAACTATTACCGAGGTTGACGTCAATGCGCTTCTTGATGAGTCTCTGAAGGCCCTTTCCGGGACAGGGGAGTCGGTTGAACGAAGATTTATGAGGGATGAGGGTCTTCCAGTTATTGAAGGCGACGCGGTGCTTTTAAGGCAGGCCTTTATAAATATAATAAAGAACTCGATCGAATCAATTACAGACAAAGGGGACGTCAGCGTTAAAACCGGCCTGTATAACTCCGGGACATCACCGGCTGCCGGGATCAGCCTTCCTAAAGGCGACTACATAACGGTTGATGTTATCGATAATGGAGTGGGGATGGACGAGAAACAGTTCTCCAAGATCTTCATGCCGTTCTTTACGACAAAGGCCAAGGGTACCGGGCTTGGCCTTGCTCTCGTACAGAAGATAATAATCTATCACGGCGGCAGGATCATGGTGCGCAGCGCCCCTGGCAAGGGTTCGACTTTTACCGTATATCTCCCGGCCCGGCCGCTTGAGAGGAACGTGTAATGGACCAGGAATACATAGTACTGGTAGTCGAAGACAAAAAGGCGATGGCAGATATGCTCGCCAAGACCCTGGCGGCCGAAGGGTACCGTGCCGTCACGGCATCAAGCGCGGAAGAAGGCCTGGACAGTGCGCTCAGGGGTCGTATCGACCTGGTCCTTACGGACCTGAAGCTTCCCGGAATGTCCGGCCTTGAGATGCTGAGGCTTCTGAAGGAGAAAAGGCCCTTCCTTCCCGTGATCATGATGACGGCGTTCGGGAGCATCGAGACTGCGGTCGAGGCGGTGAAAGCGGGCGCATATGACTTCCTGACCAAACCGTTCGATACGTCCCACCTGCTTGTCCTGATCGAGAAGGCCCTTGAATCCGGGCATATCGCCGCCGAGAACATCGTGCTCAAGGAAGAGTTCTCGGAGACGCTGGGCTTCCCGAAGATAATCGGGGAAAGCAGGGCGCTTGCAGGGACGCTTGAGCTGATCAAGAAGGCTGCCCCGGCGAAGGCCACCGTGCTTATCACGGGCGAGTCAGGGACCGGCAAAGAGCTGTTTGCGCGGGCGCTCCACCACTATTCGCCCAGGGCAAACGGGCCTTTTGTGGCCATAAACTGCGCCGCCATACCAAAGGACCTCCTGGAGTCCGAGCTTTTCGGACACGAGAAAGGTGCGTTCACAGGCGCCGAGTCGAGAAGGTTCGGCAAATTCGAGCTTGCCGACAAGGGCACTATCTTCCTGGACGAGGTGGGCGAACTCGACATCTCTCTCCAGGCGAAGCTCCTGAGGGTGCTGCAGGGCGAGCAGATCGAGCGGGTCGGCGGCTCGGAGCCCAGGAGCATAGACGTCAGGGTGGTAGCGGCAAGCAACCGCGACCTTGCCGCGGCCGTCTCCGAGGGCAGGTTCAGGGAAGACCTGTTCTTCAGGCTGAACGTGTTCCCGGTGCATATCCCGCCTTTGAGGGAACGGCTTGAGGACATCCCGCAGCTTGTAGGCTACTTTCTTGATAAGTACTGCCGGGAGATGAAAAAGCCGGCAATCGGGATATCGCCCGGCGCGCTTGCTGCACTATCAAGCCGCCCCTGGAAGGGCAACGTGCGCGAGCTTGAGAACTGCATCGAGAGGGCTGTCATAATCTGCGACGGGGATGAGATCACACCGGCGCATCTCGGTGTGGAAGCCGTCGCTTCGATGCCGCTACAACTGCCACCCGCAAAAGTGAAGGGCTGCAATCCGTCGCCGAGAAGGCCGCCCGCGAGGCTGAGGTGATGGCCATAAGGGATGCGCTTTCCGCATGCCAGGGCAACAAGACCAGGGCCGCCGAGCTGCTCTCTGTAAGCTACAAGACGCTGCTCACAAAGATCAAGGACTACGGTATAGTGTAACCGGCTACATAATGATGTGTAACCGGCTACACATCCAGTCTTTATTTGAAAAATTATTAATTTACAACCTTTTGATTTTCATGCTATTATCAACTCTAATGTCGATGGCACGTAAATTGCTTTGTTTATATGCCGAGAGGTAGGGGATATGAAAAGCGTCTTGAACAATAAGGGTTTTACTCTGCTTGAGCTTATGGTGGTGGTCGCCATAATAGGCATAATGGCCGCTATCGCGATACCGAATTATCTCAAGATGCTGCCCCACCTTCGCCTGAAAGGCGCCGTGATGGATGTCTCGGATATCTTGCAGATGGCCAGGATGAAAGCTATAGCAAAAAATACAACTTATGAGGTCAGGTTCCATTATACTCCTACCAATTCATTTGAGATGGGGCCGCTGGTTGCCGGTGCCTTTGTGCAGGAACAAGACTCAACCGCCCGTAATTGGGTTGGGATCGACCTGTTAGGAGTGGGTTCTCATGCGGATATACCTGAATTAAAATCCGACAACGATATCCGGTTACGTCAAGTTTAATTCCGATGGCACCGCCTCGGTCGATAATAATGGAGATCTGCGAGGGCAAGGCGCCGTTTATATACGCAACAACCCGATAAACAACAATGAAGAGTTCCGGGTAATTGTCACAGAGGTAACCGGGAAAGTAACTGTTCAACATCTGGAAGGCATCACATGGGTAGATTAATTAAAATCCTGAAAGATAAGGGCGGCTTCACGCTTCTTGAGCTGATGGTATCCCTCTCTATATTGGCGGTCGGCATGCTCGGGGTGGTAGGCATGTTTGTCTATGCCATAGGCGGGAACGCAGAGGGCAGGAATTTAAGCAAGGCCACGAACCTGGCCGGTAAACAGATAGAAGTTCTGAAACTGACTGCCTTTGCGAACCTTACCTCGAATAGCACCGGTGTTTCTACTGCAGACCCTTATGTCGTATACAAGACGAGATACTGGACGACAAAGGACCCGGACCTCAACATGCGTAAAGCCACCGTCAGCGTGACCTGGGTAGTAAAAGGCGCCACCCATGAGGTAAGACTATCATCCGTAATCGCAAAACAATAAAACCCGAGGAAACCATGAAGCCCTGCGACCTGAAAAACAAAGGTTTCACACTCATAGAACTGATGATATCCCTTGTCATCCTGAGTATTGTGATAGCCGGGATATATGAGGTCTATATCCAAATGCACAAGATCTCGGTATCCCAGGAGTTAAAGGCGCAGACGCAGCAGGTAGGCCGTGTTGCAGTGGACTACCTGCAGCAGGACCTGGCTATGGCCGGATACAGGTCCAAACAATACCACGTTAATAAAGGGCCTAATGATAAGATACTCATGGCCACACAGAACATGATTGTTTTTGACAGACAGATGGATTCTCCCACTGCGATAGCCGGCCAGAACAGGATAATAAAATATTACGTTAAGACAGACCCCGCTACCGGTAAGAATAACCTGTATAGGGAAGTATATACCGATTTTGACGACGACCTGCTACACTGGGTTCCATTACCGACAAGCCTGGACACGGTCAATTTCCCTGACCAGAATAAGCCGGCGATAGAGGATGTAAGCCTTCTTACATTTAAATATTATAAAATGAGCGACCCGCTGAATCCGATGGATTATAACACCCTGTCCGGAGCTTATGTCAACCAGGTAAACAGGAACCTGATAGTAAAGATCGAGGTGATAATCCAGTCGCAATCCACGAAGAACGACCCGCTTACGGGCAGTCCCGTCGTCCTCACCAATTCGTTCACGGTCATCCCGGTCAACCTCCGCACGACCGAGACCGTAAACGACCAGCTCGCGCCTGGAGTGGTGACTGGTTTGCACGTAGTTGACACATGCCAGTGCAACGGGCCGGACTTTGGCAACCTTAGCGCAAAGTGGGATAAAAATCCTGAACCCGATGTCGCGGGCTATGTCCTTTACTGGGGGCGAAGTCTAACTACAGGTGCCGAAGGTTCCGTGACCGTACCCATAGAAAGCCTTACAGACAGGTCTAACCCTACATGGACCATCCCTGGTTTATACGTCAGCAAGGCAGGCGACACAAACCCTACTATTTATTATGTCTGGGCAAGGGCCTATGACAACTCCCTGAATTTCGGCCCGTTATGTGATCCTGTCAACGCCAACCCTTCGCCGAGCATAAAATTATTCGGCAGCGGCGATGACACTGCCATCAACGTTACCAAGCCTACGACTCCGCCCACTAATTTTACAGCCTTCAATATCATCGAAGACCCCACCATTGGTCAGAACCAGATAAAACTGACATGGGCGAGCGATCCCGAGGCGACGAAAGGTTACAGGATATACAGGCTGGAAGGTTCAGGGGTCTTCTCTCAGCCGATTTATAATTACTATAGCCCTATTGCCAGCGAATCTCAACTGACTTCCGGAGTCACAACCTATATCGACGCCGACCCCAGCCTGAAAACATGCCAGGACTACAGATATGCGATCTGTTCGGTTAACTGCGACGAGACGCTTGTGCGAAACTATGACGTAGCCGATTTCGCGACCCTTGTCAAAGCCCCCACGAACACGGCTGACCCGACCCGTCCAATCCTAAGCGAGAATACGAAAGGCGGTTATAAGAGGATTTTCGTCGGCCTGACAAACCCCACCCGGTCGGGTCCTGATGCGGACTTCCTGTACACAATGATATATTGGAAGCGTGGTGCTTACACCAACCCATATCTCGACGCAAGTGGTTCCCCGACTGTCGATTACTATGTATTACCCAACAGCGATTGCGGCATTGCAGGCAAGTTCACCGGCACCGGCACCATCACAACGATCTTCAATGACGAGAACTCGGTGCTCCCGAACAATGTCGAACCCAACCTTACTGCTCCGGAATATACATTGCTCGCGGTCTCTCATTACGGCTGCAGGACCTATGCTACCAACAATACCACTGCCACTGTATCGCCAAGCCTCTGCGCCGACGACGCGCAGTTCCCCGGCGCTCCGCCGATTAATGGCGGTGTGAACCCGAACCCGCCTGGCCAGGCCTATGGTGGTTTGGTTGTCGGCAAGAGCGGTGGGTGCCTTTATAACGATTCCGCGACCGGCATCGAAACAAGGCAGCCTGTAAACTTTACGTTCTCATATGGCGGCGACGGTATCGTCTACGATTACTCCGGGGTCTATGTAGAGAAAAGAGAAAACGGCAATCTCGTGCCGGGCGTCAATACCTGGGGGCCGCTCTGGTCGAGTTTCTCGGATACGGCGCCTGCGCTCGATTCGGACGGCCACCACTATGACTACTGGTTCAGGCTCGCCGACTGCGCATATGTCAACGGGGCCAACACGACGGATATAACTTCCGACACCGATGCCTTGAAGATAACCGGTGTCGCGCCTGGAGACATCAACGGGCAGACCGGCGGCAAGGTGTCTGTATTCGGGAGTTTCTCCTCGATACCCGGTGGCTCGTTGTTCCACAACGCCGTCAAGTTCAGTATCGTAAATACGGCGGATTGCAATATCAGCATACAGCGGCTCGACAACATAACATGGAACAACACCGACGCCTATCTGCAGAAAGTGATCATAGGCCCGTCAACCCCGCTTGGCGGTACCGCAGCGTACTCGCAGGACGTTACCGTGCCGGACGGGTCGACCTTGTCAGGTACGAACCGCATCGCATCCGTCGCGTTTACCTCGAATCCATTGATCACGGACCTGGGTACCACTGTGGGTCCATCGGTGGCGATACCGGTAACCCTTGTGTTTGCCAACGCACTCGGGAGCGTGGACCAATTCGTTGACATGAGGAACACGACCATCACGTTGAATGCGAAATATACAAACACCTCCACAAACGGCACCTGTTCCAGGAACGGGACGATAAATGTCTCGCTTGGCCCGATTATCGCCGGTACCGTACAGGACAAACCTCAGTCGCCTACCCTTCCGTTTGCCTTCGTGCCTGGAAGTACAGGCATCACACTTCCGTCGATAGTAGTAGACGGCGGGACGAAGGTCAACGTCAACGGAAACGTGAGCGATACGGATGCAGCCCTTTCCACGGTCAGGCTCTACTATAAGACGACCGGGCAGGGAGTGAGCACTGTTGACAGTTCCGGGTTCACTCAGTTGAATATGCTTAACCCAACCAGCAGCCTGTTCACTCTTAATGATGGTAGCACGGATAACAGGCTACCGATTTCGGAAGGGCTCAGGGTCTGGTATTATATCGTTGCGAAGGATGCCGATGGAAACTTCGACACTGCGCCTGCGGCCGGCTCCGGTTATTTCACCTATGACCAGAAAATGTTCAACGTATGTGACAAGACCCCGATAGCGCCGGTGATCACGGCGACAAAGACGACCACTGGCGGATTGGATTACGGCCATATCACTTGGCCGGCTGTGACCAAGTACACCGACGGCTCCGACATCCAGACGTCCGGGGCTACTGCGGATACCATCAAATACGACGTCTACAAGCAGATAGGCTTTAGCGGAAGTCCCGCGGTTATAGCGTCCGACCTTACGGCCCTCACCTATGACGACCCGGCCGCCCTCTCGCAGCCTGTGATCTATACTGTAAAGGCAAAGAACTCATGCACAGACCCAGGGCCCAAGGAAAGCGCGTCATCGAACAAGGGTATAATCTGCGCCGGCAGTTCGGCCACCTGTACCGTATCAGTCGACCCGCCGTCGGTCGCGATCAGCACACACTGGAACAACCATCCGCTCGACATCTCCGCCCAGGTGGACCTTACTGTTTTCATCTGCGACAGGGCAAACGACGGTAGCGCATGGACCCCGAGTGACGGCTACGACCCGCTGAGCGATATAACCATGACTATCTCTTCGGCGGCTGAGACATCTTCCATCACCTTGTACGAAGTGGACGGGGACAGCGGGGTATTCAAGCCGCTCTACAACCCGAGCATTGATTTGCCGACGTCCGCAAACGCGGCAAGGATAACCATCTCTGGAAACCCGTCTCTGTACAACGGTGTTACCCTTGTACAGGGCGCGACAACGATTTCAAGCCTTACTGATACGGTCCACTTCACGACAGATGCGGGTATTACAAGTTGTTCAGGTGTTAACGCCAACCTCGCGGTGACCACAGACCCATGTTCCAATACCCCGTCACAGGTGACCGGCGTCACGACGCCTACTAAATCCGGTAGTAACACCTTATTCTCATGGAATGCCGTGGGAACAAATACTGACGGGTCCACCATAAACGACGTGTCAAAATATAGAATCTATAAAGATGGTGTTTATTCAAAGAGTTTACTAGCAACTCTGCAACTATAACAACAACGGATTTCCCGAATAATGTTACAGTCTCATTGACGGTGTCGGCTGTTGATTCCTGCAACAACGAAGGCGCGCAGTCTAGTCCTGCAGTGACTTTCAAGAGGTGATGATTTGAAACGGATAATCCAGAAACTGAAAGGGGATGACGGGGCGGCGCTGATAACGGCCCTATTGTTCCTTGTCATGCTGACACTGCTCGGTGTTGTCGCCATATGGACGTCTTCCACGGAGACGTCCCTGGGCGGGAACGAAT
>CAWJRJ010000001.1:0-19770 GCA_963845245.1 Nitrospirota bacterium | reverse complement strand
AGAGTCGCGTCCCGAGCAGGGCTTATCTCGTTCTCCACCTCCTCCACCGGGCGCGTGCGGTACTTGCCGCCATAGAATGTCGTCACGGCGCAGAAGTCGCAGTTGTGCGGGCATCCGCGTGATGTCTCCACAATCGTGATGGGGAAGTACTTGTCGGTACGCAGAAGGTCCCAGCGCGGCTGCGGCAGTGCGGTCAGCGGGTGGAGATAATCCTTCTTGTAAATCTTCTGGAGCCGCCCGTTCTTGAAGTCCTCAATTGCCTGCGGCCAGAGGTCTTCCGCCTCGCCTATGATTACCGAGTCGCAATGCTCCGCCGCCTCGTCCGGGCATGCCGACGGGTGTATCCCGCCCATTATCACGGCCACCCCGCGCTTCCGAAACTCAGCAGCAATCTCGTACGCACGCGATGCCATCGGGGTCATGGACGATATGGCGACGATGTCCGCCTTCTCGTCGAAGTTTATGTCCTCGACGATCTCGTCGATTATCCGCACATCACAATCGGCAGGCGACAGCGCCGCGACCATCGGCGCACCAGCCGTCGGGAACGGGAACTTAAACTTTTTGCCGACAGCGGTGTGGCGGCCTTCCGGGGAAATAATTAAAACCTTCATGTTATATTTCCTATTGTAGGGGCCGACCTATGTGTCGGCCCTTCTTAATGGGTTCTCGATATCTTCCTGCCATTTATTCGGATTTTCCTGAATGTACAACCTTATAGTATTCAATTCATCTTCATCACGAATGACCCTGTCATGATAGCCGCGCTGCCATAAGCTGCCGTTAAATGGCTGCCAGCCATCATGCCTTATACCTCTAAGATAGGCATTCGTGGTCTGTGATTTGAACCACTTCATTATGCGCGGCAGTGTTTCATTTACAGGAGCATTTGTATTTAATTCAGGGCCGACACATAGGTCGGCCCCTACAATTTGTATAATGCCGTGAAAATGATTCGGCATTATGACAAAATCGTCTAATATTATGTGACAATATTTATTCGGGACATCAGTCCAATATTTTTCAATCATAACGGAAACGTGCGGCACCTCTAAAAGCAATTCACGGTTATGGACGCAGATGGTCACAAAATACAGACCTTCCTGTGAGTAATTATAGCCCTCAAATCGCAGCCTTTTTCTTGGACCTCTTATAATCATCCACCTTTTGTAGGGGCCGACCTGTGTGTCGGCCCTCTATTTAAATCTCGTAAGTTCCCTTACCTATGCTATTTACGCACGAGGCTAAAATGACTCCAGGATATTTTGAGTAAGCTTTTTTACCATCTTCATAATAGGGAAACGATTCTGTTAAAATTGTTTTGGGAGCATGCCAAAAACAACTCCAATCAGCATCCAACTCATGCTGAACTCTATTAAGCATTTCTAAAGCTTCTCCTTTATTTAAATGTTCACTTTCTTCATTTTTAGAGTTGGAATACAACGGCATAATCATTAGTCCCATTTTTATTACGTTACAGCTTTTATCTGCCAAGAATCTAGCATCAGAATTTTTAATAGATTTTAATTGAGTAAGTAATTCTTTCCATGTTCCTTTATTGTCATACGCATTAAGTTTTATATTCTTATAACTTAACCATGAATGTTTTAATTCTATTAAGAAAACATTTTGTCCGTATTCGACCCAATAATCAACCCATCCATGACCGTCTTTCTTCTTACCAATTTTCCTCTTTCTGTCAATTGGCTGTTCTAAAAAAGTGACATCAGAAACTTTTTGTATTGCTGGAAAAAGTGCGGAGTGGACTTGTCGTTCACTATAAATATAAGGCAAATCTCCAACTTCATTATGAAATAGTTTACATTCTTTTGCGAATCTTTTTGATACATCCGTCAAAAAACGTTTATGGGCTATTCTTTTTCCATCACCGTCTTCAATATTATTAATTTCAATAATAGAGCCAGAGCCTCCCGATACTGTTTTCCACTCCATTATGCCTCCTATTAAGTGCAATACCAGAGTATTCTAAAATCTGCGCTCCGTCTATTAAATTTAGGGCCGACACATAGGTCGGTCCCTACATATGTATGCGCTCAAACGCCTTCCCGGTCTTCTCTTCCATGTACTTCTCAAACGGCACGTAGTTCTTCTGCACCCACGGCTTGTGCGTTATGACCTCCCAGGCCACGTTCACGAAGAAGCGGTTGTTCTTCCGCAGGTACGGGTTCGTCGAGAAGAACGCGTCCCAGAAGACGCGGAAGCGCGAGTAGAACTTCTGTATCGCCGCCGGGTGTATCTCGGCGAGTTTTTCTATGGAGAGCGTGCGCGTCTCCATGACCGGGTTCAGCATGTCGTACTTGGAGTAGTCCCACACCTTTATGCGGCCCTGCTCCTTCGCGCGCTTGTAGTATTCCGTGCCGGGCAGCGGCGTGGTCAGGCATATGGCGAAGTGGTCGGAGTACGGCTTCGCGAAGTCGATGGTCTGCTGGAGCGTCTCCTCGGTGTCGTCTATGTCGCCGAACATGATGTTCGTGATGAGCAGCAGGCCGTTCTTCTTGATGGTCTGCATCGCCTTGAGCGCGACGCCCGCAGTCTGCTTCTTGCGGTAGTTCTTGAGCGCCGCCTCGGACGGCGTCTCCACGCCCATCGATATCATGTACAGCCCGAGCTTCTTTAAGCGCGGCAGGAGGTCGGCGTCACGAAGGAGGTGCTCGGCGCGGGTCTGGAACCAGAAGTGCACGGGGAGCTTCTTCTTCTCAAGCTCGATGATAAAGTCCTCCACCCTGCCCCTGTCCCAGTTGAACGAGTCGTCCCCGAACATGAAGCTGTACTTGTCGTACTTCTTGTAAAGAAGCTCCATCTCCTCAAGCACGCGAGGCGCGGACTTCGGCCTCCATGTGCTGCGCCAGAGCTTCGCCTCCGAGCAGTAGTTGCATACGCCCTCGCAGCCGCGCGCGGTGGTCAGGACTATCGAGTTGTGCGTCGCCATGCCAAGCGAGGGCATCATGTACTTGTGCATCGGGAAGTTGTGGTAGCCGGGAAGCGGGAGCGTGTCGAGGTCTGCGATAAGCTCGCGCCGTGCGCCGATATGGTAGCCGCCGTCCTTGCGGAAGGCCAGGCCGGGAATATTCTCAAGGTCCGTGCGGCCCGACTCGATGGCCTTCAGGAACTCCATCAGCGTGAGCTCGCCCTCGCCCATGACGATATAGTCCATGCTCGGGCATTTCTCGAAGCGATCTCCTCCGGCATAAGCGACATGTGCACGCCGCCGCCGACGGTCACGATGGACGGGTCGATCTGCTTGACGAGGTATGCCGCGTTCATCGCGTCGTATATGTACGAGGTGGAGATGGCGGAGATGCCGACGACCTGCGGCTTGAAGTTGCGTATCTCGGCTTCGAGCGCTTCCCAGGGCTTGTCCTGCACCGTGCAGTCTATCACCCGCATCTCGAAGTCGTTCTCGATGTATGCCGAAAGCGCCGTCAACGACGGAGAGGGCATACGGCCCCTGAAAGAACTTGAATATCTCGTGTGGCGGATCAACCAGTAATACTCGCATTACAAACTCCTGAAAACCGTATATTTAAGTTGTGCGTAGGGATAATGTTATTTAAGAGCCATCATAGTGATGGGCAATCAGGGAGTAGCCGAGCGCCAAAGCGCGCCTTTACGAGGCTTACTCCCTGATTGCCCGAATCACTTGATGTCTCTTGCAATAACATTATCCCTCCGCTCCAGACTTCTAAAGTTTATCCGGCCGTGCTCCCGCATTGCGGGCACTGCTTTACAAATCCTCCTGCGTTGCAGTCCATGCAGAAGAGCGTCCCGCACTCCGGGTTGGTGCACCTGTAACCGGAATATAGCCCGACGCGCTCTCCGCAGACGTCGCACTTCTCACGCTGGCCGGACGCCTTCACAAGCGTAAGCTTGCCTTCCCTCTTTAAGAGGTAGTTCTCGAACAGCATGAAACCCGGCTGACGCCAGGGCCGTTTCAACAGTTTCCTGAAGAGGTACGTCGCAAAGGATTTGTACAGCGTCCTGATGTACGGGTTGGTAGAGAATACCGCCTTGATAAGCGTCTTGGGACGCACATAGAACTTGCCGTATGCAATGCCGTGCAGACGCCCAACCTCCTTGCGGGTGAGGTGCTTGGTGGACATCACGGCCGTGCCCCAGTCGAACTTGCGGTAGTCCGTCTCCTCTATGCGCCCAAGCTCCTTGGACTCCTTGAAGAACTGCGTGCCGGGGAACGGCGTCGCAATCGCAAGACCCAAGGAAGTCGGAATGTTTCTTCGCCGACTTTATCAGTTTGTCTATGGTCTCCTTGCTGTCGTTCCAGTGGCCGAACATCAGGCTGGTCAGCACCATCACGTCGTTCTTCTTAAGGAGCTTTATGCATTTGAGTATCGTCTCAAGCTCCTCGCGCTTGTCCCACGTGTCCATCATCGACTGCTCGAACGACTCGATGCCAAGCAGCACCTCGAACAGGCCGACCTTGCGGAGCCTCGGGATAAGCTCCTGGTCGCGCATGATATGGTCTGGCCGCGCCTGTATCCAGAGGTTGGCCTTCAAGCCCTTCTTCTCCATCAGGTCGCAGTATTCGTAGTTTCGCTTGCGGTCCCACAGGAAGTCGTTGTCGCCGACGAGGAACGTCTTTATCCCGAAATTCTTCTGGAGGTACTCTATCTCCTCGACTATCTTCCATGCCGACTTGCCGCGCCAGCGGTTGCCCCAGCGGAGCGTCTCGGTGCAGAAGGTGCATTTGTAGCCGCAGCCGCGCGAGAACGACGGCACGACGCACTTGGGGCCTATGACGTCGATGGAGTAAAGCGGGCTATTCATCGGGACGCGGTGGTATGCGGGCATCGGGAGCGAGTTGAGGTCTTCTATGAACGGACGCGGCTCGGTGCGGATTATCTGTGAGCCGTCCCGGAATGCAAGGCCCTTGATGCCGGAGAAATCCTTCTCGCCGCCGTCCACCGCCTGGACGAACTCCTTGAGCGTAACCTCGCCCTCGCCTACGCAGCGAAGTCAACATCCTTGCCCAAGGTCAAGTACCTCGTCCGGTGCAAGGGACGGGTGCGTCCCGCCGATGATCACCTTCGTCTCGGGGCTGACCATCTTGACGAGCTTCGCCGCGTTAAGGGCATCGTAAAGGTAGCTCGTGCCGATGTTGCAAAGCCCGACCACCTGCGGCTTGAACTCTGCCACCTCGCGCTCAAAGTCCGCCCACGGGTTTGGCATGACGGTGCAGTCCATAACCCTGGTGTCGAAGTCGTTTTCTATGTATGCGCTTAGCGCAAGTAGGGCGGGGTTTGGCACCCAGCCCTTCATCATGTCCCAGATGAGATGCGGCGGGTCCGCCATCAGTACTCTTGGTTTAGACATTACGTATTACTCCGGATTACAGAACATGACCATATCCCCTACCTTGTCCTTCAAGGCGACAGGTATGAGGTACATCATATCGCCGTTATTATTTAACAGTACCTGTGTCGTCTCGCCGCGGGCCAGGAGCCTGCCGTCGGACTTCCTTACAGCCTCATACTCAAACGTCAGCGCGGCCTTCGTCGGCACGCGCACGGCTGTGCGGATGGTAAGTACGTCGTCGAACTTTGCCATCGCCTTGTAGTCTATGTTGAGGTTAATCACGGGCGCCACGCAGCCTGCCGCCTCGAAATCCGCAGGCATCAGGCCGAACCTGCGCGCAAGCTCGATGCGGCCTACCTCGAACCATGCGACGTAATGGCCGTGCCAGCCCATATGCCACATGTCGGCCTCGTAGAACCTTACCCGTACCTCAGTCTCGTCGAATATCAAGTGATATGCTCCGATGTTTATTATATCGCCAATGCGGCCTTTTCCGCCGCCACCAGACCAGACGCTGCAACCGACTCTATACCGCCTCCAGGATATGTCCAGTGACCAGCCATATACAATCCGGGAAGAGCCGTGGCTGCAGTACTACGCCTGTTATAGGAGCCCTGCTCCCATCCGAACGCTGCGCCGGAACCGTTTGCCGTATATCTTTCAAGTGTGAGCGGCGTTGCCGCCTCCGCATATGAAATATTGTCCGCCAACTCTGGAAGTGCCTTCCCGGCCAGCGCAATAAGACGGTCAGCTTCTTCTCTCTTGCAGGAATGCCATGGCTTGTTGTATGCATAAGCCGCCTTGGACATAAGCATGACAGTGGAGCATCCCACAGGAGCCATGCCGGGACTTATCCTGGAATAATTGATTATCTCAACCGAGGCTTTTGATGATGCTATGTCCTTCGCAGTATCGGCGAACGTCCCCTCGATGTCATAACCCGGATAGTAACCCATGCTGTCCGGCATATCAATGTCCTTGCCAAGCCCAAGATAAACCATGAAGAAACTCGTCGATGGTCTGAGGTTGCCGTCAATACCAAGTCCGGCCAATTTACAGGTCTTCGTGGCGTCGATGCCGGATATGACTGCCTTCGCCTTGACCATCTGACCGCCGACCATCACACCTGCCGCCCTGCCGCCCTCGCTGAAAATCTCGGTAACTGGCTTCCTCAGAAACAACTCGCCGCCTGCGTTTTGAAGCCCTTTGGCAAGCGCATTGGCAAGCCTCTGCGCCCCGCCTTTTATCCTGTAGCCGCCGCCCTCCGCGAAGGTCATCAGCATCGTCACCATCGCAACGGCTGAGACTTTTGAAGCCGGCAGTCCCATAAACGCGGAACGGTCACATAGCACGGCGCGCACGCGCTGGTCTTTTACAAAATCATCGAGCAGGTCTTTATACGTCAGCCGCCTGTACTTCGCGAGGTCGTCGCCCCTGCCGTCAAGCCTTGGGTCGGTATAAAGGGTCTCGGGCGCGGTGACCATCGCCGTCCTGTATATCGACGTCATTGTCTTGAACATGCCTTCTATGCCGTCTCTCTCACCGGACGCCATACTCAGCAACAACTCCTTATAGGCCCCTATTTCGCCCGGTATCGAGATGACATCTCCGCCGAAGTTGTCAACCCGAAGCGGGTCGAGCCTCACGAACTCGACCTCGTCCTCTATACCGATCTTTTTAAGTATCCTTTTGAGCCACCCTTTATCGCCACAGCCACTTATCGCATCCAGGCATGAGTCGAATGTGAACCCCTTCCTTCGGAAGCTGGTGCAGTATCCGCCTGCAACTGGCTGAGACTCGAATACTGCCACGGAAAGACCTTTCCTGGCAAGAAGCGCCCCGGCCGAAAGACCTCCGATACCTGCGCCGATAACAACGACGTCATAGGAATCCTTCATGACGGATTCTTCAGGACTATGCAGGCGTTTGTACCGCCATTGCCGAAACCGTTATGCAATATCGTATTAACCTGTACTTCCCTGCCGCTTCCGGTCACATGGTCAAGCCCCATACTCGTGTCCGGCTCGGCCAGGTTCAGGGTAGGCGGTATGTATCCATCTCTCATGGCAAGCACGGACGTCAACAAGCCTCAGTCCTCCCATGCCCTCGAAGTCGCCGGTCATCGGGCGGATGGAGCTTACAGGTATGGACGCGGACTTTTCGCCGAATAATTTCGTTATTGCTTCGGCCTCGAATGCGTCCAGGTCTTTTGTAGAGTTTGCGGCCGCAGAGATGTAGTCTACGCTGCTGACACCGGAACGTTCCAGCGCCGCCCCCATAGCTCTGACCATAGTGTCGGTATCCTTGTTGTATCCAGATATACCGGACAGACCGCCTGTGAGTGCGCTCCCGGCAAGCTCCGCGTATATCCTTGCCCCGCGATTTTTGGCGGATTCGAGCGATTCGAGTATCAGTACCGCAGCTCCTTCGCCAAGCACCCTGCCGTTGCGCGTCTTGTCAAATGGCCTGCAACCCTCAGCTAAACCGTTTTCTGTTTTTGAGAGGATATCAAGCGAAGAGAATGCATGGTAGATGACGTCGTTCAATTCCTCACCGCCCCCTGCGATTACCACGTCCGCAGCGCCCTTGCGTATAAGGCCAGCTGCGTATATTATCGCCTCCTCCGCGGAGATATCTTTCTGGCAGAATGTGGAGTTTGGCCCCTTTATTTTAAGCTCTATAGATGTCAAGGCTTGCGGCAGAGTTCGGCACGGTAGTGGGGAACAGCATCGGGTTTACACCTGCTGGCCCGCGAAGCAGCAACCCCTCGAAGAACTCCTCCGTACAGGACGTGCCGCCATAACCGTTGCCTATTACCACCCCTATGCGCTCAGGCGGCATTACCCCGACCTCGATGCCCGCGTCCTTCATGGCCTCGATTGACGAGACAAGCACCATCTGGGACAGCCTGTCCATCCTGCGAAGCTTCATCGGGTCGACGAAGCTTCGACGGCTCAAAGCCCTTGACCTCCGCCCCGAGTTTGGAGCGGAACGGCGCTGTATCGAAACCCTCTATCGGCCTTATTGCGGAGCGGTTAGCCTTGACGCTTGCCCAGTAGGAGGCGACGTCAAGCCCCAGCGCGTTCACGGTGCCAAGTCCGGTTATAACTACTCTCCGGGTCATGGTTTAGCCCACTTCCTGAATGCCACTGTAGTGTTGTTGCCTCCAAATGCAAGTGAGTTTGATATGGCAAAACCGACCTTCTTGTTCCTTGCCTCGTTCGGGGTGTAGTCAAGGTCGCAGTGCGGGTCTTTGCTTTCGTAATTTATTGTGGGGGGAATGATATCATGGAAAACAGTTAGAACGGTCGAGACGGCCTCAAGGCCACCGGCTGAGCCGAGGCAGTGGCCGATCATGGACTTTATAGAACTTACCGGGATATCATACGCCTTCTCTCCGAAGACCAACTTTATCGCCGCCGTCTCGGCGACGTCGTTAAACTTTGTTGCGGTGCCATGCGCGTTAATGTAATCGACTTCATCTGGAGATGCACCTGCGTCGTCGAGCGCGGCCTGTATCGCCCTAGCCGCCCCAGCCCCGCTTGCCTCGGGCGCGGTCATATGATATGCGTCCCCGGCTATGCCGTATCCTGCAACCTCGGCGTATATCCTCGCACCGCGAGCGAGCGCATGGTCCATATCCTCAAGCACCAGTATGCCCGCACCCTCGCCAAGCGACAGGCCTTTTCTGGTCGCGTCGAACGGCCTGCATGGGCCGTCGTCCACCGCACGCAGAGAATTGAACCCGCTGTAAGTAAGCTCACACATGGCGTCGCTTCCGCCAGTAATTACAACATCCGCCTCGCCGTTCTTTATCCAGTCGGCGGCATAGCCGACGGATGTTGAGGATGACGAGCAGGCAGTGACGACAGTTGCGCGCGGGCCTTCCAGTCCGAACTCCAATGCAATATAATCTGTGGTGACGCTTGGCGAGAATGGTATCAGGAGCGACGGGCGCGGCATTGTCTTTTGCTCCTGGAGGTCTCTTCGGTACTTCTCGCCGGAGAGCATGCCGCCAGCGCCGCCGCCGAGGAGGACTCCTATGCGGGTCTTGTCAGCGTGCGGAAGGTCAAGTCCGCTGTCTTTCACGGCCTCCCTCGCCGCGATTATACCTATATTGTCGCAGCGGGACATCCGTCTAAGCTCTTTTTTACCGAAGTGGGCGGACGGGTCAAGGCCTCTTATCTGGGCGCCGATATGTGTACGGTATGCGGAGGTATTGAACAGGTCGACCG
Source organism: Nitrospirota bacterium (assembly GCA_963845245.1). Taxonomy (GTDB): domain Bacteria; phylum Nitrospirota; class JACRHJ01; order JACRHJ01; family JACRHJ01; genus CAWJRJ01. The sequence goes on along the minus strand of CAWJRJ010000001.1, from coordinate 10,204 downwards.
GGCCGATCCCGCAGCGGCCATGGGTCAACCCGTCCCAAAAATCGTCTTTTGTCATCCCGAGCGCGCTAACCACACCCAGGCCAACCACAGCAACCCTTCTGGAATACATCAATACCGCCTTCTTTTCTTAATTACGATAAGGTTTTGATTATATTTCCGCGAGCAGTTATTGTCAAGGCATTTCAGGCGGTCTTCCACCTTGCAAAGAGGCGTAAACCAAGAGGATTTCTTGACTTTAAGGCGGTTTTCATTTATATTCGACCAGATTTCTTTGTCTCTAGTCTCTTTTATATATTAGGGAGGTTTCTCGTGGCTTTCAAGGATTTGCGCGAGTTTATAAAGTTACTTGAAAATAAAGGTCTTTTAAAGAGGATAACGGCCGAGGTTGACCCCTACCTTGAGATATCCGAGATAACCGACCGTGTTTCAAAGGAAAAAGGCTCCAAGAACGTCGGCCTCTACTTTGAGAAGGTGAAGGGCAGCAGCTTCCCGGTGGTCACGAACCTCTTGGGCTCTATGGAGCGCATGGCGATGGGGCTGGGTGTGAATAACCTGGACGAGGTCGGCGCGCGCGTGAAGAATATGGCGGACCCGACCCAGTTACTCCCCGGCCCCGGCGCGGGCTTCATGGAGAAGCTGTCCGTGCTCCCGAAGCTGAACGAGATATCATCCTACTTCCCGAAGACCATAAAGAAGGCCCCATGCCAGGAAGTCGTGCTCACGGGCGACCAGGTGGACCTAACGCAAGCTCCCGGTAATAACATGCTGGCCGGACGACGGCGGACCGTTCATCACGCTCCCCATGGTGGCCACGGTGGACCCGGAGACCGCAATAACAAACCTCGGGATGTACCGCGTCCAGATATTCGACAAGAACACCACCGGGATGCACTGGCACAAGCACAAGGACGGCGCGCGCCATTACCGCCACTACGAGGGCGTGGGCAAGCGCATGGAGGTCGCGGTCGCAATCGGCGCAGACCCTGCCACGATATATGCCTCCACCGCCCCGCTGCCGCCGGTCGTGGGCGAGTACCTCTTTGCGGGTTTCCTCCGTCAGGAGCCGCTTGAGGTCGTCCAGTGCAAGACGGTTGACATCCGCGTCCCGGCGCACGCCGAGTTCGTCCTTGAAGGATATGTGGAGCCGGGCGAGAGGCGCATCGAAGGCCCGTTCGGCGACCATACCGGCTACTACTCCCTCGCGGACGAGTACCCCGTCTTCCATGTGACATGCATCACGCACAGAAAAGACGCGATATACCCGGCGACTGTGGTAGGCCGTCCGCCGCAGGAGGACGCATACATCGGCAAGGCGACGGAGCGCATCTTCCTGCCGCTGCTCCAGATGGTCGCCCCGGACATCCTCGACTACGACCTGCCGGTGGAGGGCGTCTTCCACAACAACGTCATAGTGAAGATAAAGAAGAGCTACCCCGGCCACGCGCGCAAGGTGATGTACAGCATCTGGAGCGCGGGGATGATGATGCTCAGTCCAAGTTCGTCATCGTGGTGGACGAGGACGTGGACGTGCACGACTACTCCGAGGTCGCCTGGAAGGTGATGAACCATGTGGACCCGAGGCGCGACACCGTAATCGTTGACGGCCCGATGGACATACTCGACCACGCCTGCCCGTATGTCGGCTACGGCTCCAAGATGGGCATCGACGCCACGAAGAAGTGGGCCGGAGAGGGCTTCACCCGCGAATGGCCGGACGAGATAAAGATGAGGCCGGAGGTTATCAAGCGCGTGGATGAGAGATGGCGGGAGTTAGGGTTTTAACGACTTCATAATGTAATTCAACAAGCATGGATAATCGATAAAATGTTCCTGTTTAGGAGATACATTCACTATGGGAAAAAACTTAATATCTATAGATAAGAAAGACGTTGCCCCTCTATTTGCTATGGTTCTCTCATCTGTAAGAGAAGATATTAGAGAAAATACATATATTCTTGAGGCTATTAAAGTTTTGCCTGTGGGTGGTTATCGAAGTGCAATTGGGTCATTCTGGAATGCTGTTGTTGATGATTTGAGAAATAAGATAATTCATAGAAGTTTGGCTCTCTTCAATAAAGAGGTCACCCTCAGCAGAGAAATTAAAATCTATGAAGATTTTCAAAATTATGTAAATGATGATCAGCTAATTGAAGGTGCATATAAAATTGGTGTAATCGGCTGGGAAGCTAGCAAGATATTAAAGCATGCAAAAGAAACTCGCCACATTTTCGATGGGCATCCTAAAAGTAGCGAACCTTCATTTCTGAAGGTATTAGCTATGATGGACGATTGCATTAAATATGTTCTAAATGAAGATTATCCTTCTCAAATTATTGACATTGATGATTATATGACAATTTTGGTAGCGCTGATTTTGACCGCAATGAAATTGCTATTGAGAATGCACTTGGAGAATTACCGGAAACATATAAAAATGAACTTGCAAATAGGATTTTCACATCATATGTTCACCCAGCAGCGGCTTCAGAACTTAGGTCAAATATTGAATTTACAATTCCAATTCTTTGGGGTGTTTTACCGAAAGATGTCAAGAAACAAATAATAAGACGAGTTGATCAAGTTATTCAAGAATCAAACATTGCAAAAACAGAACAGGCGTTCAAATTTGCAGAAATTGTTGATGGAGTACAATATCTTTCTACAAGCGCAAGAAATATATAACACTTCAAATCATTGATAGAAAAACTTACAACCAATTTAGATGAGTTTAAAGTAGAAAATACAGTTGTATAACTAGGAAAGCTGTAGACCTTGCTGCAGCCAATAGAGATGACGGCGCTCATGTTGACAACTTATTAGAACCTTTTTACGAATATCTGATTTAAGGCGCTGGAAGTGGCATTTCAGGTTGCAATTAATGAACATCAAGAACGTATTATTTTTCAATATGATCGCCTTGCAGCCTTAAGACAAATAGGCTACGAAGTACTTAATAGCTCTGACATAAATAATTTGTTATCATGATTAGACCTTTGAGGAGGATTGTATGAAGCTTTTTATTAGTTGGTCAGGTGGTTCGAGCCATATAATTGCCACAGCATTAAAAAGTACGCTTTCTATGGTAATACAAGCCATAGACCCTTTTGTAGTTTTCTCTTGGGCAATCCCAAAAATAAGATTGTTGTGCAGGAAGAGTCTTTGGATATAAATAAAATTATATCATCTCGCGAAAACGAATTAATTCCTTCCACTGAAAACATTCCTGAACCAATAACTATCAATCATCTAATGCTAAACAAGCCAGTCGAAAATTCACGTTTCCCTCCTCAAATAATTTATACAGCCAAAGGTCGAATGGTAGCTGACGAAAAACCTGACCGACGCACCATCTCCTCATTATTTAGCGTTAGTTGAATGTAATTATCTAGATACTATAGTATCTGCAAGCCGTGAATCTCTTATCGAAATGGACTCAACTTTTAACCATATCAAATCATTAGTATCAGAACGAGTTACTAATTTTTCTAAAAGGTATCATACCGCCATTTCAAGACGTTTTATTGAACGCTCGTCCAGAAGATTATTATCCGTATAAATCTGCACCAGAAGAAAGCTCTTTGACTGTTCAGCAAGCAATTTATGATGCGGTTAACGCTAACAAGGATGGCATGTTAAAACTCTTTAAAAGCATTAACAAACAATTGGAAGAACGAGCCTTAGATGACGCCAAACTTAGCACTATTTTTGATAGATTTTGGCCAGATTTTGATAAAGGAATAGCCCTTGCTACAGAGGAATTGAAGAAAGGTAGCGAACAACCTGCACCATCAAGAAATAACCAAGAAGTGATGGAGGAATTAATTACATTAACTCGTGCAATACACTCTAAAGTTTCTCTACCGAATTTGGGGATTGAACCTACTTTTGGCGGCGCAATGGGTAGAGGCGCAATTCGTTCAACATCTGGCGCAATGTCACGAGCCAAGAGCTTACTGGGCACTTACAGTGATGTAGTGGATGATAAAGATTGAGCCTTTCCCATCTCCTTGCGGAGTAAATAATTTTCGCGGCCCGAACGTATTCAACCAGTACGCCGAGGTGGACCCGGAATTCGACATCCCCGGCGCGGACAAGATACGGCGCGACAACCTGATCGCGTACATGGAAATATTCAAGGACGCGAAGTACATCCTTGTGGGCGAGGCCCCGAGCTTCTACGGATGCCGCTTCTCGGGTATCCATTTCACGAGCGAGGAGCTAATCATGGGTGAGAACCCCCTCCCTTGGGCGCGCGGGCATGGCTTCAAGAAGACGAGCCTTGTCCCCAAACCGATGAAGGAGCACAGCGCGTCGATAGTATGGGGCCAGCTTGCCGCGCGCAGTGACGTGATACTCTGGAACGCATTCCCGTGGCATACATACAAGCAGGGCGAGAAGAACAAGAACCGCAAACCGACGGAGGATGAGCTTGCCAAGTCCGTCGACGTGCTTCGGACGTTCCTGGCGCTGTACCCCGGCAGGCAGATATACGCCATAGGTCGCACGGCCGAGTTCGCGCTTGCAAACATCGGCGTGGAGGCGGAGTACATACGCCACCCGGCAAACGGCGGCAAACCGAAGTTTGTAGCAGGAATATCAATGATAGGTAAGAGGAAATAAAATGTTCCAAAAATTAAAAGTAATACTTGAGATGATAAAGTTCCCGCACACGGTGTTCGCACTGCCGTTCGCGTTCACGGCCGCAGTGCTCGCCGCAAACGGGATGCCCGCGTGGGACAAGATACTCTGGATAACGCTGGCGATGGTCGGCGCGCGCTCCGGCGCGATGGGCATGAACCGCATGCTGGACGCGGACATAGACGCAAAGAACCCGCGCACAAAGACGAGGGCCATACCCGCCGGACTGCTCACTAAGGCGCAGGTCGGGCTGTTCAGCCTGCTATCCTTCGCATTGCTGGTATATTCCGCGTACAGGCTGAACCCGCTCTGCCTGAAGCTCTCCCCTATCGCAATAGCGGTCGTGACGTTCTACTCGCTGACAAAGCGGTTCACCTGGGCCTGCCACATATTCCTGGGCCTCGCCCTTGCCTTCGCGCCTGTGGGCGCATGGATAGCGATACGCGGGACAATAGACATGCCGGTGATAATACTTGCCGTCGCAGTGCTTACATGGGTGGCCGGGTTTGACATCTTTTATGCGCTTCAGGACATAGAGTTCGACACGCAGGCGGGGCTGCATTCAATACCCAGATACCTGGGCGTGAACGGCTCGCTCTGGGTGGCGCGGCTCCTTCATTTGGTCACTATCGCGGGACTTCTTTACATTTACTACCCGCTCGGGTTACACTTTATATATCTTATAGGGATAGGAGTCGTCGCGGCAATGCTGGTGTATGAGCATCTGCTCCTTCGAAACGGCGACCTTGACAAGCTGGACGCGGCGTTCTTCAACATGAACGGCTACATCAGCGTGACGGTTTTTGCATTCTCGGCAGTTGCAGTATACATGAGGTAATGATGTCCAGATACATTGTGGCAATAAGCGGCGCGTCAGGAAGCATATACGGTGTGGGCGTTATCAAGGCGCTTGTCTCGGCGGGGCATTCGGTTGCAGTGACTGCAAGCCGTGAGGGGCTGTCCATCCTGAAGGACGAGGTCGGGTACGACTGGGCCGCAGCGGACGAGAACGAGACGGCATACAAAATCCAGACCGACCTGCACCTTGAGTTGGCGGCTGTGTCGTTCCACTCTGAAGATAACCTCTACGCGCCGATATCGAGCGGGTCATATATTACAGCAGGCATGTTCATCGCTCCGTGCTCCATGAAGACGCTTGCCGGAATCGCGAACGGGTACGCGAACAACCTGATTGAACGTGCTGCGGACGTGGTACTGAAGGAGCGGACGGCCGCTGCTTCTCATCCCGCGCGAGACCCCGCTCTCATCAATACACTTAGAGAACATGCTGAAGCTCTCGCGCCTGGGGGTACATATCCTCCCTGCCATGCCCGGGTTCTACAACCACCCGAAGAATATTCATGACATGGTGGACTCGATAGTGGGCCGTGCGCTCGACCTGATGGGCATCGAGAACGACCTTTATAAACGCTGGGAATAGGAGAGATTTTGACTAAAGAAAAGAAGTTCAAATCAGGTTTTGTAACCATAATAGGCCGCCCGAACGCTGGCAAGTCTACGCTCATGAACGCCCTGTTGGGTGAGAAGATAGCTATAACCTCCGACAAGCCTCAGACCACCAGGAACAAGGTGACCGGCATACTGAACGAGCCGGGCGTGCAGGTGGTGTTCCTCGATACGCCAGGCATCCACAGGCCCAAAGGTCTCCTGAACGAGTATATGGTGAAGGCGGCGAAGGAGGCCTGCAAGGAGGTCGACCTCATCATCTTCATGGTGGAGGCAAACAGCAAACCCGGCCCGATGGAGGAAGAGATTGTCGAACTGTTAAGGAGCCTCAAGACAAAGACCTTCCTCGTCATAAACAAGATAGACCTTGTCGAGAAGCCGAAGATCCTGCCTGTCATTGAAAGATACGCGAGCATGTACGGCTTCGATGAGGTGATACCAGTATCGTCGCTCAAGGGTGAGAACCTCGATGACCTCAAGGCTACCATAATAAAGAGCATGCCTGCCGGCCCACAATACTTCCCGGAAGACGAACTGTCAGACCAGCCGGAGCGGTTCATCGTGGCCGAGATAATACGGGAGAAGATATTCAGGATGACCAAGGACGAGGTCCCCTACTCTACCGCCGTGCTGGTGGAGGACATGAAGGACAAGGGCGACATTATCTATACCCGCGCCGACATATATGTTGAGAAGGAGTCCCACAAAGGGATCATCATAGGCGCGAAAGGGCAGATGCTCAAAAGCATTGGACAGGCCGCCCGCAAGGACATCGAAGCCCTGCTCGGCACAAAGGTATTTCTTGAGCTTTTCGTGAAGGTTAAGAAAGACTGGCGCGAGAAGCCGGGCATCTTGAAAGAGATGGGATACCAGTAATACTAATTGAGCTATTAGCTACTGTTATTATTGCTATTTTGATTCTAATTTTAAACTTTATAATTTATACAATAAACAGCTAAAAAATTACGTATTCTCCCCCCAGTTATATGTAACCCCACCAACTTGACAGTATTAAAGATTATTGATATTTATTAATCAATAATCTTTGTAAATCTTAAACCTATATTTATCAAACTTGACTATCCAAAGAACGAAGGCTGACCTATTTGGTATTTCTTAATCTATGTAATAGCCGATGCCGATCATCAGATTGTATCAGGGTATCAAGTTGGAAGCGACCATCTTAGTTATCTAAGAGGAGGAATCAAATGGGTATTATTAAGAAATTAATATTCACACTGGCAATAATAGCTATTGCCTCCCCCATTTATTATTGGGGATCCAATCAGTCCTTGGCTGATTCAACCGCACAAGTTGTTCCAGCGATTAACCCCATGACCGGCCAACCAATAATGAGAAGTATGATGAGTGCTGAACAGAGGAAGGCGGCGGCGGCCCGCGCCGCGGCGGCCCGGCTAAAGGCCGTGCAGCCCGCAGGCATCTCACTGACCGCTATTCCGGCTTTCGTGCCTGCGCCTCCGGGTCCCGGCGGTACGCCAGACTATTTCGGCACCACCCCTAACTATGCAAACAGCCCGATCCCGACGGTTGCCGGGACTGTTATTACCGGCGGCATCAGGAAATTTGTCGACACGCTGCCGGGCGTTGGGCCAGCCAATGCGAACAATCTCGGCCAGTATATCCCGGTCGCCTTTGCGAACACCACTTCCTTCCCGGGCTCCGATTATTACCAGCTAGGGCTGGTCGAGTACTCCGAGAAGATGCATTCGGACCTGCCCGCCACCAGACTGCGCGGGTATGTAGACCTGAACCCGGTCTTTGGGAATCAGACCTCAGCCCATTCACGCGCCCATTATCTTGGGCCATTAATCATCGCCCAAAAAGACCGGCCGGTGCGCATCAAGTTCACCAATATGCTCCCGACGTCTGACAACCCCAGCAGTAATTTATTCATCCCAGTAGATACCACCGCCATGGGGGCTGGCATGGGTTTCAACGTCTTTGGTGATGTTAGCAGCATATACACACAGAACCGCGCCACCCTACACCTGCACGGCGGCGTCACCCCGTGGATAAGCGACGGTACGCCCCACCAGTGGATAACCCCTGCGGGCGACCCGACCCCCTTCAAAAAAGGCGACAGCCAGCAAAACGTCCCTGATATGTTTGGCGGCGACCCGGGCGACGGGATGGCAACGTTTTACTGGACCAACCAACAGAGCTCGCGGATGATGTTCTTCCACGACCACGCATACGGAATCACCCGCCTCAACGTATATGCGGGAGAAGTTGCGGGTTACCTGATAACCGACCCGGTTGAAGACAGGCTTGATTGACAACGGTGTTATCCCCGGCCTCGGGATGGGGGTCTACCGCTATGGCATACCCCTGATAATCCAGGACAAGACCTTCGTCGACGCCACAAGAATTGCCAATCAGGACCCAACCTGGAACTGGGGGACAACGCCTCCGATACCGCACACAGGCGACCTGTGGTTCCCACACGTCTATATGCCGAACCAGAACCCTTTCGACGATTCGGGTGTAAACGCGATGGGGAGGTGGGATTACGGCCCATGGTTCTGGCCTCCGGTTACACCTGACCTGCTAGCGCACGGGCTGGCAGCCAACCCGCTTGCAGGCACTACTCCCCTTGAGGGGACAAATAACCCAGGCACGCCCAACCCGTCACTTGTGCCGGAAGCCTTTATGGACACACCCCTGGTCAACGGCACCCCGTACCCCGTCCTGACGGTGGAGCCCAAGGCCTACCGGTTCCGGATACTGAACGGGTGCAATGACCGTATGTTGAACCTGCAACTTTATTTTGCAGACAAAGAACATTCGACGGAAGTAAAAATGGTCCCCGCTATCCCGCATCCGGGCTCGACGAAATGGCCTGCGACCTGGCCCACGGATGGAAGGGATGGCGGCGTACCTGACCCGGCCACGGCAGGCCCGTCGATTATCCAGATCGGTACAGAAGGCGGTTTCCTGCCTGCGCCGGTTGTGCTGCCGAATACGCCGGTCGGCTATAACTACAACCGCAGGGACATAGTAGTCTTGAATGTGCAGAACCAAGACGATTGATTCTTGGTCCTGCAGAGCGTGCGGACGTCATCGTTGACTTCTCCGGAGTCCAGGCCCGGCTCAAAAATAATTCTCTATAACGATGCGCCCGCCCCTGTGCCCGCGTTTGACCCTCGCCACGACTACTACACTGGCGATCCGGACCAGACCGTACTGGCGGAGCACCTTCCACGCTGCCTGGCTACGGGCCAAATACCCGTACCATCATGCAGTTTGTGGTAACGAAAGCGGCGACCCACTTACAGTGTATAGCCGCCTTACACGGTCACAAACAAATTTGATATTTGCCGTTTTATACGAATGACATCTACGGTCGTCTATAACACCACTTAGAAACTGTTAAGTTTTTTGTATTTATATTTGCCGTTTTTACTAAGTGTTTCAAAGTGAACACTAATACAACGCACAATGAACTATTTCTCATAAAGAACAGACCTCGACTTCGGTCACTAGCTACTTCTGGTGACCTGTAACCATTCGAATCGAGGTCACCCGTAACCAGGGCCCCATACGCATAGCAACATTCAATAGGCAGGTCAACCGTGACGGTACCATTCGATAGGCCATGCCCACATTCCTATTTGCGGTCTGTTGACACTTTTCATCTATCTCGAGCCGTTTCTGAGTTATTCAGCTTATACGCTTTTGGTGACCTTTGACCCCGCGTATCTAGGTCAACTGTGACCCCGGGGTCAACCGCGATGGTTCCATTCGAAAGGTCATACCCAACTTCCTATTTGCGTTCCTTTGACATTTTTTGTCTAACTCGAACCGTTTCCGAGTTATTCCGCTGACCTACTTTTGGTGACCTTTGACCCCGCTTATCTAGGTCACCCTTGACCCCAGGGGAAACATGGATAGCACCAATCGATAGGTCATGCCCACATTCCTATTTGCTGTCTGTTGACATTTTTCATCTATCTCGAGCCGTTTCTGAGTTATTCAGCTTATACGCTTTTGGTGACCTTTGACCCCGCGTATCTAGGTCAACTGTGACCCCGGGGTCAACCGCGATGGTTCCATTCGAAAGGTCATACCCAACTTCCTA